>NZ_CP034835.1:1498750-2997500 GCF_004014715.1 Pseudoalteromonas sp. R3 | reverse complement strand
AAAACAAAGAGTTCCCAAAAAGGGGGATTTCTCTGGGGTGAAATTTTTAGTTGTTGTATTATAAGGTTTTACCTTAAGTATTCTACAACTATGAAAATAACAAAACACCACTTCTTTGCTCCTTTATTGCTGTGCGGTGCATTAAACGCACAGGCTGTTGAATTTCAAGTCGCAACTGGAATTGGGACTCAATATGGCTTTTTAGGAGCACAGTTAAATGCCATAGAGGGTGATACTAAATACTATGTGTCCGCGGGGATACTGGGCGCTGGGCTAGGCTTTAGCACTGCGTTTTCAGACGATAAAAAGGTCGCCGTGGGTGCCGTCGTTAGCCGCTTTTTTGGCATCTTTGGCTCACATACAGATATCGCGGGGCTGACGCTTAATTATCGAGCCAATGGTTTTGCAAGCCGGGGGTGGGACTTTGGCATAGGTGTAGGCTACTATGAGCGTACAGAGAACTCCTGGTCTTCAGGAGACAGATTTGAGAGTGGGGCTGCGCTTACATTCAACGTGGGTTACGCATTTTAATTAATGTGTAACCGCTTTTGGCAAATAAATCTTACAATTGAGACTTGTAATTACAAATGGTGTGCTCAAAAATTAGTCGTTGTTTTGATGGCGTAATGGAGCTTGCGGTTCTGTCTCGTCAATTATCATAATATAAGGAAGCATACTATGTGGAAAACGCTATTTGCCAAAAGCCCACACTATGATGGGATCCGACCTTTCAATATCTACTTTATGCGTCTAATTTATATCCTGATGGCCTTTGTACTTGGGCTGGATGTCTGGGGACACATATTAACTTATGAAGGAGTCTGGGAGGAAAATGAAGCAATGGCCTGGAGTGTGTGGGCGGCGTTTTCTGTGCTCGCTGTGGTGGGGATTTTTCGTCCGGTACACATGATCCCTGTCCTGCTGCTGGAGATAGTATACAAATTGATATGGCTGGTACTGGTCGCATATCCGTTGTGGCAGGCAGATAGGTTAGTTGGCTCCGGCCTTGAGGAAACCACATTTGCTTTTGTACTGGTGATACTGCCTATTCTGGCCATACCCTGGCGTTATGTATTCAATCGTTATATTTATACTACAAAAGAGACACAAGCATCTCCTGGGTGACGAATAAATGGTCCATGCTTCATAAAGTCGCAGCCCAGTCAAAGGACCTGAGGAGCAATGAATGACTTTACGTACACTGGTTTTATTGATCACACATGGTGTGGTTGGGTTTGCTGGCTTTGCAGCTGGTATTTATATGTTACCTATTCTAACCGCCCCTCCTGCACCTAATGAGGGGGCTGTTACCGCTGCATCCCTTGGCGCTGACTATTCAGCGCAGTTTCGAAAGTCGTTGCAAGACAGCGATGCACTGCATTGGGGTGAAGGAATGGTATCTATCGGTAAAGAGCACATTACCCTGCTTGGCGAGCTCGCGCCCGGGCCGGATTATCGCTTATACCTGTCTCCTCAGTTTGTGGAAACTGAAGCTGACTTTAATCGCCTCAAAACTAGCATGGTTGAAGTCGGTGATATCAAAACTTTTAGCAACTTTGTGGTCGATGTACCTAAGCAAATCAATCCGGCAGATTACAATACTGTGATTGTCTGGTGCGAGGCTTTTGGCGAGTTTATTACAGCGGCTCAGTACCAGTAGTGTTTAGCGTTGTATTCAGAAAAAAGAGGCGCCATTGTGGCGCCTTTCAGAGTAGTTAATCAGTTACCGTTCTTGGGGTGTTGTGGGCAAAGAGACTCCAGTAAACGTCATTTAATAAGGCATCATCAGACCAATCAGGACTAAATTGTGTGGTAAAGCTACCCTGACCATCATAGTTACGATTGCCATAGTCGCCGTTGTATAAGTGGAACACGACCTGAGCGACCTGCGCTACCAATTCAATGTTGCCATTATGCCACCTGGCCTGAATATCAGCCGGATAAGCGGCGATATTGTCTTGTTTAGCGCCATTACCGTCATAGTCGTGGAAAATAAGGGTACCGTTGTGCGCTGTCATATAGTCATGATCGGTCGATGCTATGCCATCAATGGTGCCATGTTGGTAGGTATTGATAAAGGTGCTACGGCATACATTAGTGTCTTCTTTGTTAAAGCTGATTTGTTTCAGATCTGCCGTACTGAATCCTACAAAGCACAGCACTGTGCCATCGTCTTGTGCTATTAAATTACTGAGTGCCGTGGGTTTGACGGCTGTCACTTTTTCATTATACATGGCAGGTGAATGCCATTTTGTTTGTGGAACCTCTACGGTGGTAATGCGGCTTGAGTTGTAGTTCTTTTCCACATAGATGCCATTGTGTTCTGTTACAAACACCATATACACATCGTCATTTATTTTGTCGATAGAGATGAACTGAACCGCGGAGTCAAATTCTCCGAGGATACTATATGAGTTTCTTGTGTAGACCTTGGCATCATTGGCTGCGATGAGTAGGTCACCTGAATAGGGGTCGAAATGAATACTGGTAATGGCCCCTTTTTGAAACTGACAGTAGTCGGTCCAGCCTTTGTTGACATCACCTATGTTATTTAAATTCAGACTTTTTATCGTACCATCTGCAAACGCCGCATACAGTATTTGCTCTGCCGAGCCACCAACGACGATACTAAAGGGCAGCTCGGGCCAAAACGTGGGAAATAGATTAACATGAGACCAGTATTCAAATTCTTCGCAATACATGGCCAGCTGCACACCTTCATTTACATAATGGAGTCGGGATACTTGCACTTTGGAGGCTGTGGGCAGGGCATAGAAAACAGGCGCATCGCCAATGTTTTTGTGTTTTATCTCAAATCCTTTAGAGACGGTTTGTGGTAACTCCCCTGACTAGCATAAGAGATTGCAAAGGTTTTTCCGCCAAGCGTAAAGGCATGGAGTGATTTAACTGCGCCCTTAGCCTCAGAGGCATCTATACCATGTTGCCATTTTTTTTGCTTATCATTATAGATGGCAACAGCGCCACCAAGATGGTCTTCTTGATGGGTCCAGTCGAAGCTTGGGCTGAGCTCCCACAAGGAGTTAAAGAACGCTTTCCATTCGAACTGATTTTTAGTCACAATTTTGCGATCACCCATTCCGACAAACAAAAAACCATTGACATAGGCCAGTGACAAAATGCCGCCAGAAAAGCCGGGGGCGGTCGGATTATCTTGCAACAGCTTTGCCTGTTCGACTCTGCCAAAGCCACTGTCGGCGTAGACTATTTTTACCACCAAGTTAGACGATAGACCTAGGAAAAGCACGTGCTGGTCATCAATATCGGACTGAACATTGAGTACTGAAGTAACAAATCCGCCAGCATTGGCAATTGTTTTAGCCACTTCAGGAAAAGACTCGAACAAAAATTCAGCGTACTGACTGGGGCCGTCACTATACCCGTCATTCTTTGGCTTGTTGTAATTCGACACATACATATAGAAAGAGAAGTTATCGACAGCGCTATTATTTTGAGCAGTATCCATTTGACGTTACCTTAATTTATTTGCTGATAAGAGCTCCAGGCTCATTCGCAGTATCTCGTTCCGGGAGCGTAAGTTAAAGATAGTGTAATGCTGTCGTAATGTAGTGATGTTCAGTTATATTTTGAGATAGAGCGTCACAAAATAGTCATTGAGTGTTCCCACTTCGGTAATAGAGCACCTCTATTGTTATTTCCCTTAAGAATAATAACGCTTTCTTTTGACGTAAACTTAGGAATAACAATGAAAAAAATAACTTCACTCTCTGCTGTTATCGCGGCTTTGTTTTTGGCTGGCTGTGATGATGACAAAACCGAAGTGGTTGAGGTAGAAAAAGCGGTTGTTACCACAGATACTAAAACTCAGGTGGTAGAAGTCGAAAAAACGGTGGTAGTTACCGACACGGTCACTGAAATCAAAACAATTGAAGTGCCGGTTGTGGTTGAAGTGCCAGCGGGTGGTGCCAATAATATGCAAGTTGGCACGCGCCCGGACTTTTTGATCCAGGACATGGATGAAGGTGAGTTAAAAGACAAACTGGCGCAATGCTCGAACGGTCCATTCTATAAAACTGACTTTTCTATTGGTCACCGCGGTGCACCAATGCAATTCCCTGAGCACACTAAAGAGTCTTACCTTGCGGCGGCTAAAATGGGCGCTGGTATTCTTGAGTGTGACGTTACCTTTACCAAAGACAAAGAGCTGGTATGTCGTCACTCTCAGTGCGACTTACATACCACGACGAATATTCTGGAAACTGACTTAGCGCAGAACTGCTCTACGCCGTTTGAACCTGCAGATCCTGAAAATGGGGTTGTGGCAAGGGCTAAGTGCTGTACCAGTGACATTACTCTGGCGGAGTTTAGAACGTTGGAAGGTAAAATGGACGCGTCTAACCCAAATGGGACCACCGTTGCTGAGTACATGAATGGCACATCTAAGTGGCGCACCGACCTGTACTCTAGCCGCGGTACACTTATGACCCATGCTGAAAGTATTGCCCTGTTCAAAGAGCTGGGTGTAAAAATGACACCCGAACTTAAGTCACCATCAGTGACTATGCCTTTCGATGGTTTTTCTCAGCAGGATTATGCGCAGAAGATGATCGACGAATATAAAGCTGCGGGTGTTGAGCCTAAGCATGTCTGGGCACAGTCGTTTAATCGTGATGACATTAACTACTGGATTGCGCAAAACCCAGAGTTTGGTGCACAGGCAGTGTACCTGGATGACCGTTATGACGCACAAACCGCAGCCAATGAACAGGGGGTTACACCACAGCAGCTGGTTAATAATCCTGAGTTGCTTGTTCCAACCATGGCTGAACTGGCGGCTGATGGTGTGAAAATCATCGCACCTCCTATGTGGGTGCTGGTTACCGAAGAAAATGGTGAGATGGTGCCTTCAGCCTATGCTAAGGCTGCTCGTGAAGCTGGACTTGGGATCATTACCTGGACGCTGGAGCGTTCTGGCCACCTTGCCACCGGCGGTGGTTGGTACTACCAAAGCGTCAACGGTGCGCACCGTGGTGAAAGCATGATAGACAATGATGGCGACACCTTTAAGTTACTCGACGTACTGGCTAAAGACGTGGGCGTAATGGGTGTATTCTCTGACTGGCCTGCAACAACAACTTACTACGCAAGCTGTATGGGCATGCCTGCGAGCATCTGATCCGGCTCTTGATCTACAATACAGGCCGCAGCTTCGAGTCTGAGCTGCGGCTTTTTTGTGTTTAAAAGAACTTACTGAACAGCAAGCGCGCAGCACAGCTGGCGTCGCTGTCATTTAAACAAAGAAAGTGGGCCACTGAAGTTATTCAGGTTGGGGAACAGGGTATTTAGTAGGCTTGTATCTAAACCCATCCACTGTCCGAGGCTGGCGGCATACTGATCGACAGACGTAGTTGGGATCAGGCGGCCACCCCCTGCGTCCAGCTCGTGATTAAGCGTCGCTTGCGGGATATCACCATAAATAGTCCCCCCGTTGACCGCTCCGCCCATGACAAAGTGATGGCCGGCCCAGCCATGATCTGTACCGTCTCCGTTTATGGCCAGCGTACGTCCAAAATCAGAGGCCGTGAACACTGTGACCTGCTCACTCAGATTAAGGCTTTCCATCGCGGTATTAAAGGCCACCAATGCGCCATCCAGAGCACTGTGCAATTTGGGCAGGTTTTGCGCTTGCCCTGAGTGAGTGTCAAATCCGCCCATAGCCACGACATAGACCTGTCTTGATGCCCCAAGCTGCTGGCGAGCGGCAATGCTTTTACTGACCGTTTGCAATTGTCTGCCCAACGATGTTGTCGGAAAGTCGGGCAGTGTCACTGTGGTATTGGCCTGTGCAGCGTTAAACTGACTATTTGCCTGATAGCCGTTGTTAATGGCATTGGTGACGTCTTGCTGCAGAAAGTTTTGTGCATTTTGAGGCTGACTGCTGAAATGAGCGACCAGCTCTGGGTGGTTGTCAAATTCTTCGAGGGCTTCTATGGTGGCTGCCTGGCCATCACTGACATGGTAGGGGGCGGTTTGTTTACCGGTCAGCCATAATGCGCCATCTGCCGTGGTAATGGCATTAAACGGGGTATTGCTGGTCAGGCCCTGAGCCATGAGCGCATCATTCATTAAGCCACCCCATCCAAATTGCGCACCTTCTGCAGCGCCAGACATCCAGGTTGATTGCTGGTCGTTATGCGAAAACAGCCGTGGCGGCAGTCTTGCGGTGTCTTGCGCCATCATAGATGCCGTGACGGGGCTGAGTAAGGGCCCCACATTGCCAATGACAGCCAGCTTATTTTGCTGATATAAACTGGCCAGCCCAGCTAATTCTGCAGGCAGGGCAAAGCGGCGCGAGCCAAAACGCCCGGGTGTGGTAATAGGCAACAGGTTAGCCAAAGTACGTGGCGTTGTATACTTGCCCAGCAGACTTTGACGATGAGTAGCCCACTGCGCATAGCTTGGTTCATCAAAGGGAATAATGGTATCGTGATTGTCCATACCACCGTACAAAAATACGCAGACCAGTGCTTTATAATCACCACTTTGAGGCGGACTATTCGCCAGAGCCTGGCCCAACTGAAACATCGATGACGCCATTAAAGAGGCACCGCTGAGTTTGATAAAGTCGCGTCTGTTCATAGCTGTGCTCCTATTTTTGAACTAAATAATCGGGTGAAGTCATCACCAGTAAAATGGCCAGGTGTACGAGCCTCAGGGGCTCTGCTTCGTCGTTTTGGGCTACTGTTTGCAATATCTGTTTAATCTGTTGTTTGCTGGTGGCACTGAGTTGCCCGGCACACAGCAGCAGATCAAGGCGGTTGATTAAGGCATCCGAGTCGCCTGCCAGCGCCTGTTCGGCGTCATAGCTTGCTAGAAAGCTTTCCACGGCGTTTTCGGCATTCAGCGGAATATTTTCTTCGTCGTAAACGGCTTGTAGATCTTCCACATCTACTTCCTGCTGCAGGCCGGTGATGTAGTAAGTCATGAAGTTTGCATAGCCAGTGATGGTGCTGGCATTGGTGATCTGTAACTCAGGTGCCACCAGGTCATTTGACGCACTTACGCTGCCGGGGGCGGTATAGCCCGGACGGAAGAAGTTAAAAACACTGGGTGAGCGGTAGGGGTGCTGGCCCAGCATGCCGGCACCTCTGGTATCCCAAAGCATTTCCTGATATTCGGGGGTGATGTTTTTTATCGCAAATGCCCGTGCCCATTGAGTAAAGCGCAAAATGGGTTCACGAATTTTACCGCCACGAACACCTGCACTCGCTCGGGCTTCTGAATCAAATAAAATGGCTGCCAGTGTTGCAGTTAAGTCGCCACGACTTCCATCACCGACAGTTGTGCCATCGGGCAAAGTGGCGTGACCACTGCTAAAGGCGCTGGCAACACGGGCGACATAGTCAGGTGAAGGGTTTGACATGACCAATCGCTGGATGAGCTGTTTAGAGACAAATGGGGGGACATTCGGGTGGGCAAAAATATGGTCCAGCGCCTGGGTTACGGAGGCTTTAGGCCCAGTGCCTGCGGCAATGGTGGTGCCCAAAAAGCGTTTACTTTGCTCACTGTGGTTTTGTGGGTACACGGCCATGGGCAGGGCAAATTCATTTACTTCAGTTTCTTCCGATGTCTCGTAGTCCATGTCTAAGCCTGTAAATACCCGTGCCAGTCCGGTGATGTCCTGATTGGTGTAGAGCTCTTTAACTGCGCCGCTCTGATCACGTTTGGGTGTACCATCTGGGTTCAGTGCAACAACACCAACGGTAAACAGTTGCAGTAATTCCCGGGCATAATTTTCATCTGGCATCCGGCCTGTGACTTCATCTCCTTTGAGGTTGCCCATATAGGTCAGGTAAAACCCCATTGCAGGAGAGTAGGTTACAGCTTCAAGTAGCTCCCTGTAGTTGCCAAAGGCATGCTGGATCAGAATATCCTGATACGAGGCGACCGCTTCTGGAATATCCGTGAGCTCTTCGCCGCCTGCATTCGATACTACCAGTATTTCCGACAGGGCAAATGCCATTCTCTGACGCAACTGATCTTCGCCGGCTATGGCATTACGCCAGAAAGCCACACTGGTCGACTCGATATACAGAGCGTTAAAATCATCTTCTGCGGTGGGCGGCGGAGTAAACTCGGACACAACGGGCATGATCAGACTGGGTGGCAACTTAAGCTGTGCCGTGAACCAGTCTGATGCACTTTTGCCTGTGAGCGACGCCAGGTCTTCTGGTCGAGTGCCAAAAGTGGCTTGCTGCAAAAACCGGGATGTACTGATGGGCGTTGCAAAGGTTTGATCTGCCAATGGAGTATTGTCGTCCGGTGTGTCGCCGATGCTGCCACCGTTGTTGTTTTGAGCATCGTTATCCGTACCACCATTGTTTGAATTACCTGAGTCTGGTGAGGAAGGGACGGGGTTATTGGCGGTGTTCTGGCTGCCGTCACTGCCTCCACACCCAGTCAGGCTCATACACAGGCAGAGCAGCAGTATGTTAAGCGGGGTTAATCTAAACATGATTTCACTCTCTTACTTAGGGATAGATTAAGTCTAGAGTGAAACGCACCGAAACGGTCATACAGTTGTCATACGGGTTGTTTACAAAATTGTATGCTACCGTCAACGCCTCAGTTCAATTTGGCTTGTTCGCTACGCTTGGTGGTTCCCGGCTCGGGGGCCGGGATGACGGATCTCAATACCGTCTCGGTCATTCCGTGCATTGACACGGGAGCTGCTTATCGACAGCGTTTTAGTTCTACTTAGCTTGTTCGCAACGCTTGGGGGTTCCCGACTCGGAGGCCGGGATGACGGATCTCAATACAGTCTCGGTCATTCCGTGCACCGGCACGGGGTAACGGAATAGATAAGTATGCTTTGGCGGTAAATAAGTGACTCACATCAGCTATAACTAATCACTCCGTGCAGAGCGTGTGGGGATCTCAATATTAAATACGGCACCGGGCTGTTGTTCAAGCAGGCAGAGCTGTGCTTTATGTACGTCGCAAATGGCCCGCACTATACTGAGCCCAAGGCCATTGCCAGGGCGGCCACGGCTGATATCAGCACGATAGAACTTGTCAAAGACTTTGTGCTGGTCACCCTGCGGGATCCCGGGACCATCGTCACCAATTTGCAGCAAGGCGCTGTCGGTATGACTTTGCAGCCTCAGCCAGACATGCGACTGTTCATGACTATGCTCCAGCGCGTTTTCCAACAAATTACAGATCAGCTGACCCAACAGATCTTTGTCGCCGTGGCAGTGTACTGACGGCACAATGGATACATCAAAACGGCGGCCACTGTCTTCAAAGACAGGCTGATAGCTTTGTGCCAGTTCATCGAGTAATGCCGACAAATCAAACGTTTTAAAGCCCTGTATATGTTTGCCGGACTCAATGGCATTGAGTCGCACCAGATTGTTAAATGTATTGATGACCTGAGCCAGCTCACTACTTGCTTTATCAATATGGCCTTCAAGTGCAGCCGTGTCGTCTAGGTCCTGATACATACTCTGAAGGCGGTTGGAAATTCGCGATAGAGGGGTTTTCAGGTCATGAGCAATGCCCACTGACATGGTTTTCATATTGCCGTGCAGGCGGGTTATTTCGTCCAGCATCTGGTTAATAGCAAGGCTGAGCGCCACAATATCGGGGTGAGAGGTTGAAACTTCAGTGCGTTTTGAGTCGGGTGAGTGTGCCACTTTTTCTAACTGAGCCGATAAGTCTCGTAATGGGCGGGTTCGTTTGAGTTGCAGCCATACGATCACAGCCAAAATGAACGGCAGGCTCAACAGAGCAAACCGCCCTAAGAGCTGGTCATAAAACTCGGCTTTATGAGCGTGCATGTCGTCACGTTTTTGCCAGTAATGAATATGTAAGCTGTCGGGTAAATCGAGCCTGGCAGAAAGCAGCTCTATGTTGCCCTCTTCGCCAAAGGAAACACTTTGCCACTGTGCAGAACTTGCAACGCTCAGAACAGTGTTGGCGCCAAAAAGCAGCTTGTCCTGCTCATATATGGCAACCAGCCAGCCGTCATCAAGCAGATGTGCCCGTGCCTCGGTGTCGGACCAGATCTCGTCCTCATCCAGTTCGAACTCTTGCAACACGTGCTCAAAGCCATGCTCATCCAGCATTATCTTGACCTCAGCCAGAAACTCGCTAAATTCGCTCTGCTGCTCTTGTTTGTCCTGCCAGAGAAGTAACTGACTGATGAGCCACAACAATAACAGCATACCCACCCAAAGTGTGCCACCCACCGCAGCGGTTTGTGTCAGGTGATAACGGCTAATCATCAGAGTGACCTGTCAGCAGGTATCCGCTGCCGCGGATGGTTTTGATCATGTCGAAGGCAAAAGGTTTATCCAGTTTGTTGCGCAAACGACTGACATGAGTTTGCACCAGGCTGGTTTTGGGATCGAAACTAAACCCCCAGACCTGTTCCAGCAGCATAGTTTTGGTGATCAACTGTTCCGGGTTTTGCATCATATATTCCAGTATCTGGTACTCTTTTGGCATCAGTTCTATTTCTTGTCCAGCTCTGAACACTTGACGGGAAGTGCGGTTAAGCCTGAGCTCGCCCAAAGATAATTCTTGTGTGTCCGTGCGTAATGGTTGGCGTCTGGCCAGAGCTTTTAAACGAGCATACAGTTCAGCAAACGCAAAGGGTTTAACTAAATAATCATCGGCCCCGGCCTCGAGCCCGGCCACCCGATCGGCCGTATCGCTCAGCGCTGTAAGCATAATTATAGGAGTTTTAACTTTGCTGGCGCGTAAAATCCTGACCGCGTCCAGACCATCCATATTAGGTAGCAGGCGGTCGAAAATGATGACATCAAAATGGGTCGCAGACGCACTCAGCATGGCTTGTTCTGCGTTACTGCAATGCTGTACACGGGCATTGTGCTGTGTCAGTCCTGCACAGATAAAATCGGCGGTATCCGGGTCGTCTTCTACTAATAAAATGTGCATACAAACCTGAGGTTATCGTCACTCAGTTAAAGCATATCGTATTTTTGTGTTGGGTTGGCATACAATTTTGTATTGTACTGTGCCTGCATGTGTATAAAATTAAATCAATTCAGGTATAGAATAAGGAAATAAATATGGCACACAAGCAAGCCGAATCAGGACCTAACCCGGGCCTGTATATTGCGGTTGGTGCAGGGATCGGTGCGGCAATGGGGGTGACTTTTGGGGTCGCTTTTGACATTCTGGCTTTCACTATTGCTCCGTGCGCCGGGGCTGGCATAGCGCTGGGCGTTGCGTTTTGGGGCGCCAACAAGCAAGCTGATAAATAAGCCGGTAAGTAAGCAGGGCCGACAGGTTCAGCCCTGCAAATTGTTATTCCTGATAGGCGCCTGCGCTGTAAATCAACTCATAGCTGTGGCTGTATATCTCGACTATGTTACCAAACGGGTCTTCCATATAAATCATGCGATAAGGCTTTTCGCCCGGGTAATAATAGCGGGGTTTTTCCATGCGCTTTTTACCACCTGCGGCCACTATTTTATCCGCCAGACCTTCTACATCGGGGTCTTGTACGCAGAAATGAAAAACGCCGGTTTTCCAGTATTCAAAATTGTTGTCGGGGTTGGTTTGATTGTCGAACTGAAATAATTCGACGCCAATACGATCGCCAGTAGACAGGTGCGCTATGCGAAAGCGTTTCCAGCCCGGACCAAATACGTCGGTGCACATTTCACCTATGGCGCTGTCATCTTCAATAATTTCAGTCGGTGCCATAATGACATACCAGCCCATTACCTGAGTATAAAACTCGACGGCTTTCTCCAGGTCAGGGACCGAAATACCGATATGCGAAAAATTACGTGGGTAAACCTGGCTCATAGAATACTCTCCTCTGTTTGAATGATGAACAGGTTACAAACACTTATTCATCAAGTAAAATTATTAAAAGTTATCTAAATAAGTATATTTTGTAATGGTAAATAACAGCTGGCTGCGAACATTTTGTACCCTTGCCGAAGTCGAACACTTCACACGGACGGCTGAACAGCTGCATATGACGCAATCGGGTGTGAGTCAGCATGTTCAAAAACTGGAAGCGCATTTTGGTGTTGCTTTGCTGCTGCGTGACAGCAAACAAGTGGTGCTGACGGAAGCGGGCAAACGACTGCGTATACAGGCACAACACATACTGCAAAGCTTATCGGATCTTGAGGTTAGTATAGGAGAAGATCCGGCTTTTGAGGGGGAGGTCAAAGTGATGTCTCCGGGCAGTGTGGGGCTGCGGTTATATCCGCATTTGCTGACACTTCAGGCGCGTTATCCCAAGCTGATAATCGATCACAGATTTGCACCTAATCAGGCCATTGAAAAAGCTGTAGCCGATGGCGATGCAGATATGGGTTTCACAACCGTGCAGGCAAAGTCGGCCGATGTCATCAGCGAGGTGGTCGCCACGGAACCTTTATTACTGGTGACACCCGCGGAGGTAAGTCAGCCGAGCTGGGAAACGTTGTTATCTTTGGGTTTTATTGATCATCCTGATGGTGCACATCATGCCCAACTATTGCTCAGCGCTAACTACACGCAGTTTCAGAACTGCAGTGAATTTGAGCGCAAAGGGTTTTCTAATCAGATTAGCCTGATTTTGGAGCCTGTGAGCCGGGGTTTGGGGTTTACTGTTTTGCCTGCCTACGCTGTTGAGGCATTTGCAAGGCAAGAGCAGATAAAGGTACATACACTGGGCTACCCGGTGAGCGAAACAATATTTTTGTGTACGACCAAACGTGGCATCTTACCTGCCAGAGTAGACACTGTAATTAAACATGCAAAAACTAGTTTTTAAGGGCAGTTATATTATTCATTGCTGCACTAAATCAATAAATATTGACTTGGGACTGGCACATCTGTGACTGAGCCATTACTATGCAGACCAAATGAATCAAAATGTAGTAAGTAAGCATGTCTTTACCTCCTTGCCCAAAATGTAATTCTGAATATGTTTATCAGGATCAAAGCAACCTGGTGTGCCCAGAGTGCGCCTATGAGTGGAACCCAAACGAAGTCAATGATGACGACCTGGTAAAAGTGAAAGATGCGAACGGTGCTTTGCTGGCCGACGGCGATAAAGTGACCGTGATTAAAGATCTGAAAATCAAAGGGAGTTCTCAGGTCATCAAAATTGGTACTAAAGCGCTTGTTCGCCGAGTACTGGACAAAAAAGACCACGAACTGGATTGTAAAGTCGACGGCGTGGGAGAAATGATGGTGACTGCCAAGTTCGTCAAAAAAGCCTGATTGTTTCATCCCGGCTTCGGGCGCCGGTATGGCGGATCTCAGCATCTTCTCAGTTATCCCGGCATATCCTTGGCAATCCCAACACTCTCTTAGTCATCCCGTGCATCGACACGGGATCTACTCACCAACAACGTCTTAGTTCAACTTGGCTTATTCGTGCCGGCATTACTGCTCTCTCTGCTCTGCATTGCAGGTGCCTGCTACAATGTGTATTACTGGATAGTGGAGCGTCGGGAAAAGCGCACAAAACAGTGAACCTGTGCTGTTTCCTGAGCGTACTACCAGCATTGGGTTTTACAAGGAATACACATTGAAAACACTGTTAATCATCATGATGGCGCTTATTCTCAGCAGTTGTCTGGGTATGCCACAGGGCGTGCAGCCCGTTAATAATTTTGAGCTGAACCGTTACCTTGGTAAGTGGTATGAGATTGCCAGACTGGATCATTCCTTCGAACGCGGACTTTCTCGCGTAACGGCGCAATACAGTATGCGCGAAGATGGCGGCGTAAAAGTGATTAATCGTGGCTTTAACGCCGAAGAAAATCAGTGGCGCGAAGCTGAGGGCAAAGCGTTTTTTGTCGACCAGGACGATGAAGCCTATCTGAAAGTCTCGTTTTTTGGTCCGTTTTACGGTGCCTATGTGGTGTTTGAGCTGGACCATCAAAACTATCAATATGCATTTGTGTCTGGCCCCGATACCGACTATTTGTGGCTGCTCTCAAGAACACCAGAAGTAGACCAGGCCATTATCGACAAGTTCGTTCGCATGGCCTCCGCGCGTGGCTTTGATACCAACTCACTGATTTTTGTTGAGCAGTAGAATCTTGCTCAGCCCTGAGCGAGTGGCAGCTGAATGCGGGCTCTGGCACCGGGTTTGTCAGTGCGATTAACCAGTGTCAGGCGGCCGTTGTGTTGCTCAATGATGTTTTTACACAGTACCAGCCCAATGCCTTTGCCGTTTTCTTTGGTGGTATAAAAAGGCACAAACAAGTTGTCGGGGTTACTAATGCCCTGACCCTCATCCAGCACATCAATAAAGACGTACTGTGCTGTTTTACTGGCAGTAATGTTAATAGCAGTCATTTGTGTACCGGCCTCCAGTGCATTGGTGATCAAATTAACCAGCACTTGTTCCATCAGGCTGACGTCTATTTGTAGCGTAAATTCTTGTTCAACTATACAGCGAACCCGTGGCTCATATAATGCCTGCATTGGGGTCAGCAGGGCGTTTATGGTGATCTCTTTGGGGTGCAGCTGGTGCTGTCTTGCAACACTGGCATAGCGATTCACGAACGACATTAGCCCATCACTGCGTTGTACAATCACCGCTAAGGCCTGCTCGAAATCGGCCTGAGTGTCTTTACCTGGCTCCAGGGTTTGTAATGTCTGTGCCAGTGACTTAATGGGGGAGAGCGAGTTGTGGATCTCATGACTCAGAATACGGATCATCTTTTGCCAGGCGTCACGCTGCGCCTGACTTACCACCGACTGTACATCGGTGAGGATCAATAAATGAGCATGACTGTCATTGATGGGGAGCTGGCTTTGGCGGATCTGCCATTGCTGAGCAAGAGAGGGGTGACTGAATTGCCACTGACCATTAGACTGCACCAGGCTAAAATGGTGTGCTTTGGTCAGTCGTTGCGTTTGCCAGGGTTTGCCTGTCCAGTTTGAGAAGGCCTCATTGGCATGAACCAGAGCATTACTTTCATCAAACACTACAATGGGACTAGGCAGCTGCTCAATCAGCTGAAACAGTAAGATGGCCTGATGATCCCGTGCCGATTTATATGCCTGCAAATGCTCACACAGCTGGCTGGTTTCTGTTTGCAGCTGAGCCAGGATACCGCTTTGATCGTGCGTATAAAACCGTTGCCCATAATCCTCAAGGCGCATGGCTTCGACCGTGTTAGTCAGATGATAAAAGGGCTGAACAACGCGGGTTTTAATGCTGTGTAGCAGCAGTGCAGCCGGGCAAAGTACCACAACACAGTTGGTAAGGATGCCCAGCCAGCCACTGCTAAGGCTGAGCAGTAGCGCGGTGCTGAGCAAGGCAAACAGCAGCCAGACTATCAGGAAAAACCCAGAAACAAGGCGTTCGTAATTTAATTTAATCACGGTTAAGGCTGCCGGGTTTTGATGCTGAATTTGTCCATGCGGCGGTACAGCGCACTTTTGCTGATCCCCAGCAATGCCGATGCCTCTTCGACGTTGTCCTGACACTGAGAGAGTGCCATTTTGATCAGTTTCTGCTCCGCCTGCTCCAGCGTGACCAGTTCCTTTACCGGGCTGTTCAGCTCGCTGCTGGCTGGTTTGATGTTGAGCTGACTGGCTGTGATCTCGGCCTCGTCACACATTAGTACTGCCCGCTCCATAATGTGGCTTAATTCTCGCACATTGCCCGGCCAGTGATAGGCCTGCAGTACTTTACGGGCACACTCTGATAAAGGCGCTTCGGGCAGTTCATAGCGTTTCGCATGAGCCGATATAAAGTGCTCGGCGAGTGGTATAACTTCGTTACTGCGCTGTCTAAGTGGTGGCAGTGTCAGCTCTATGGTATTGAGCCTGAAATACAGATCCTGACGAAATGCCCCTTGCGTTTGCAGAGTATCGAGATCTGCATTCGTAGCGCTGATAAGTCGGCAATCTGCGTGACAAGTTGCGTCGGAGCCGAGCGGCTCGTATTCACCATTTTCCAGTACCCGTAGCAACTTAGCCTGCTGAGATTCGTTTAGCGTCGCGATTTCATCTAAAAATAAAGTGCCGCTGCTTGCCTGACTGAAGCGGCCTTCGCGGTTCTGACGGGCATCGGTGAATGCCCCTTTAACATGACCAAACAGCTCGCTTTCGAACAAGGTATCCGGGATTGCCGCCATGTTAACGCTGATGAGTTTTCCCGTTTGCAGGCTTTGCTGGTGGAGGTATTGCGCAACCTGGGATTTACCCGTGCCGTTTTCGCCTCGCAACAGAATATTGGCGCCGGTCGGGGCGACCCGATCAAGCTGCTTTTTAAGTGCCTGCATTTGCGGGCTGATCCACAGCAGGGGGCTTTCGGCGGGCGCCTTTAGCAAGACCGGATCAGCGCTTTGTCTGGCCTGGGTCATGTGCCGTAGCCCCAGATGCTTTTTTATCATCATCAGCACAGTGTGGTTGTCCCAGGGCTTGGCAAAAAAATCTACTGCACCTCGCTGCATGGCTTCGACGGCCAGATTAACACTGGACCAGGCGGTCATGGCAATAAATGCCGGGCTGGATGGTGTCTGCGCAGCATGTTCTGACAGGAAATTAAGCCCTTCCTGACCAGAGGTTGTATCCAGCTCATAATTCATGTCGAGCAGCACCAGGTCGATTGTGTGCTGCGCCAGAGCCTGTGCCGCAGCACTCAGGGTGTCACATTGAATTGTGTTAAAACCGCTGTTTTTCAGCAGTATATGAAGACTCAGGCGAATATCAGCCTTGTCATCAACGATAAGTAAGGTGCCTTGCATGATTAAACAGGCAGACGCCGCTCGGCGCCTGCTTTTCCTCATTTACTTTTTATTAGAATGGTTATTCATTTCTCAGTGCCCGGATAGGATCCTGACGGACCACCTTTTGCACCGGCAGATAGCTTGCAATTAGCGCAACCAATAGCATAACCGGAATGCTGCTAACAACAGCCAGCCAGTTTACGTCGACAGGTCCATTGCCAATACGCGACCACAGCAGATATCCAAGACTGGCAAACAACAGGCTCAGAGCCAGGCCGGTGAATATAGGCACAAAACTCTGTTTTACAATCATAGCAACCAGCTTATGTGTATGCGCACCCAAAGACAGGTGAATGCCCAGTTCGTAGCGACGCATCTGGACACTGTATGTGAGTACACCATAAATGCCTGCGCCAGCCAGGCTAAGTGTCAGTACAAGCAGTGCTACTGTCAACATGGCCTGAAGCCAGGTTTGTCTGAGTCGCTGACTGAGCATATCATCCACTTTCCTGAAATCCGAGAAGTTTAAGGTCGGATGGATGTCCTTTAATACGTTGCCCAGTTGCGAGTGCGACAGCGGCCCACTGGCTTTAATAATAAACGCATTGCTGCCTTCAGTAAGAGGCACATAATAGCGTTCCAGCTCGTACCCTAAAGGGCCTGTTGGCACGTACACGTCATCAACAATGCCAACCACCTGTCTGGGCGTTTCCTGGTCGATATACAGTGTCTGACCCAGAGGATTGGTCTCGCCATACAGGCGCCTGGCCAGAGAGTCGGAGAGCACAATCTCATTATTATCTTCACCGGATGCTGCGATAGGCGTGAAGCTGCGGCCTTGCGTGATTGGCAATGACAGGGCGGTGAAGGCATCCTGATCAAAAAATGCCAGACTCATGATCCCGATCAGCTCAACCTTTTCGTCGTATAGATAGTTTTTCCAGCCCATGGCCAGTGGTGAGGTGGCGCTGGCCGCAACCGTTTCAATATTGGCCTGTGTGCCCAGGGTGTTTTTAACCTGTCTGGATAACTCAAACGGATCAATTTCGGTAGCGCTGCCATCGACACGGACGTAATAAAGGTGCTCGGTGTTAAACCCGGTTGGGTGTGTCATTTCCTGATAAGCAGGCAATAGTTTATTGGCAGCCAAAAATAACAACAGACTGGCGAACATCACCTGTAGTGCAACCAGAATATGGCGAGTGCGGGCTGAGATCTGTGCACCGGTGCCTTTACCGCTGGCGTGCAGGGCGTTGGTCAGGGCCTGGTAGTTGACCTGGCGACTGGTGATGGCTGCTATTACCAGGGCTATGATCAGTGCCAGCAAGACTGCAACAATCACGGTTGGCGCATCAAGCGATAAGGATTGCATGCGAGTAAACAGGTAACTCAGGTCGTCGGCCAGTAGCACATTAAGCCACTCCGCGGCCAGCAATCCTAAAACCGTTGCTGCGCTAATCAACAAGATACTTTCACAAAACATACTGATAAAAATATGTTGTGGTTTGGCACCCAGCGCTGCCTGAATGGCCATCGTTCTTTGTTTCTGGGCACCACGAGACAAAAACAGGTTAGTTACATTGGTCAGGGCGATCAACACCAGCACCGCGGCTGAAAATAACAAGCTCAGTGCCAGAGTGTCGCTTTCTGCGATGATCCTGCTGCGTAGCGGTGTAAAGCGGGCACCAATGGCAGTGTCGGGTGCCACATTGTCACGAGACTGATATAAGGCATCGATTTGTTCGCCAAGTGAATGGTTCGCCTGTTCAGGGTTTACGCCCGGCTTAAAACGAGCAATCCCATTAAACTGACTGCTGATACTGTTCCAGTGACTAGTGGTGCTAAGCGCCTCAGGAAAACTGCTAAATCCGCTGATGGCAAAGCTTCTGAAAATTTCAGGCACTTCAAAGTCAGCGGCAGTCACCCCGACGATTTTGTAGGCAACCCGGTTGAGTTGAGTGAAGGACCCAATAACCTCAGGATCGGCGTTAAAGTTGTCCTGCCAGGCCTGATAGCTCAGCACCAGTACCTTTTGTTCATCGCTTACGCTTTCATTGCTGTTCAGCGCGCGACCCAGGTGCATAGGGACACCCAGCAAAGAGAAGAACTCCGGAGAGACACGGAGAATATCAACCGTGGGGCGTTGGTCCACATCCATCAGACGCGGTGATGTCAGATGTAGCATCGCCATTTCGTCAATAAACTGCTGATCCTGATGGATCAGAAACTGGGTGGGTAACATCTGAAAGCCATACTGGGTTTCGCCATTAATGGTTTCACTTTGGTCGGTGACCCATAAGGTGTCGGCGTTGGGGTAGGGCAGAGGTTTGGTTAGTAGCCTGTGATTGATATTGATCACCACACACAGCGCTGCAAGCGTGAGCGCAAGTGTGAGGATCACCGTAAGACTAAAGCCGGGCAACTTTTTCAGGTTGGAGGCGGCCAGTTTAAGTTCTTCTTTGATCATCCCGCCATCTCCAGGTTGACCTCGTCGACCATCACCCCATCAAGCAGAAACAGTTTACGACCAGCCATATCAGCATATCTGGGGTCGTGCGTTACCATACACATGGTGGTGCCTTGTGCATTTAAATCGTGCAGCATCTGCATAACGGCATCGCCATTTTTGGAGTCCAGGTTTCCGGTGGGTTCGTCGATGAGCAGAATGTCGGGCTTGTTAACCAGCGCACGGGCAATGGCAATGCGTTGCTGCTGACCACCGGAAAGTTGATTGGGTTGATGATCCACCCGGTGGCTCATTTGCACCAGTTCCAGGCACTGCATAACGCGTTCTTTAAGTTGTGGGCCGCTTAAAGGCTGTTCACTGTATTTAACGGGCAGTGCCAGATTGTCGAATACATTTAGTTCATCAATCAGGTTGAATGACTGAAAGACAAAGCCTATGTGCTTGTTTCTTAAAGTAGCACGCTGGTTGACACTGAGCCGGCTGACATCGTTACCGGCAATCTTATAGCGACCGCCAGTCGGCGTGTCCAGCAGACCCAGAATATTGAGCAGTGTGGACTTGCCACATCCCGACGGGCCTGAGATAGAGACATACTCCCCCTCGTTAATGCGCAGGTTTACGCCCCGTAAGGCTTGTGTCTCTAAGCCACTGAGCAGGAAGTGTTTGGTGATATCGGTGAGTTCAATAACGCATTGGTTGTTCATTGTTGTTTCCTTATTTACTCAGGTACACGACCGGCTCATCCCGATAGGATGCCATATCCGACAGAATAAAGCGCTGCTGTGGCTGTGCGCCGGATAGCAACTGAATATACTGTGCGGTCTGGGCGCCATAGTGTACCTCAATGGCGTGTGCTTGTTGGGTATTGGGTTCGATACGATACAAAGTGGCAGTGCTGAAAGCCTTGGCACCAATGGGTTTGTCGATATACAACGCATCCTCAAGGGTGCTGATATGTATAGTTCCTTCAATGTTTAGCTCGGGCCGGGCGCTGTCGGGCAGCACGGCAGGCAGGGCCACTTCGACTTCAATATTGCCGTTTTGCACCATTGGGTTGATCCGCGAGACCGTGCCGGTGATAAGGTCGGCGCGGGTATTCACTTGTACCGACTGCTTAAGTTTAATTTGTTCAGCATAGGCCTGCGGGATTTGCAGCTGAGCATATAAATCTTTAGTGCTGCCAACCAGTGCAAGTTGCGCGCCCAGCGGCACACTTTGCCCCAGTTCCACATGGAGTTGTTGCACAACGCCAGTGATCCCCGCACGCACAGTCAGTTGGTCTACCCGGTGCTGAATTAACTGATATGCCTCTTCGGCGGCTTCTATATCGGAGTTGGCCAGTTGTAAATTGGCCTGATGTAAGGTTTTAAGCTGAGCGATACGGCGCTGTTCGATATCAATGCGCCGCTTAAGCTGGCGATGCTCCAGTACGGTACGCTGATAATCCAGCTTGGACACGGCACCATCTTCAACCAGCCCGGCCTGCGCTGAGACCTCGAGTTCAGCACTTTCCAGTTCAGACTTTAAGATCTCCAGGCTGGCTTGATGCGACAGCATTTCCCGCTGTTGATTAATATCGGATTGTAAATACTGATCTTTGGCCTGTTGAAGTGCTCGTTTTGCATCTTTAAGTGACTGGGAAAGGTTGGCATCCTTTAGCTTCATAATCACGCTGCTGGGCGTGACCTCAGCACCGGGACGCAGCATAATCTCCTCAACCGTGGCCTCACTGGCGGCGCTGATCAGACGTGGCGTGCGCGACTTGAGTTGACCAAACCCCGCCACTGAAATGGTCAAATCGCCTTGTCTGACTTTACCAATCCAGGCATTCTCTGCGGGCAAAGACGCTTGTGCTGTAGGTTGCGATATCAACCAGCCAACAATCGCTATGGCCAAAGCAATACCACCCAGCCACAACCAGTTTACTTTTATGTTGTTTTTCTGTTCGACCTGTATGTCCATACCATTTCCTCTGTGGGCATTTGGGTATAGGCATTACAAGTCATATGCCAATTTTTAAGTTTTTGTATTTTATAAGTTTTGTGTTTTTTTGATGTGGGTTCAGCGCGGTAATTTGTGGAATTGGAATTGCGATTTTTGGAAATGGGAGAAAAAACCCGGTCGAATTTCACTTGGTTTAGGTAGCCTGCGTTCACACGTATTTAATGGGTAAGGCACGCCAAGCATCACTGTTTACTCCGTCTAAACTCGGTACCAACATCCCCCGACACCACCCTGGATGCTTGCGAGTCGGTAGCTACTGATGCGCGATACGGAAGTATCAAGTTGATACAACGCTTACAGACATTTCCGTCATCCCGGACGCTTGCGAGCCGGGAACTACTTAAACGCAACGCAGAAGTAGCGGCTCAAATCTAACTGTGGCGTACCACAACACCTTGCCAAATAAGAGAGAAGTGGGTCTAATAACAGGAACAGTGCGTTGTTCAGGCAGGGATTGAGTCACATTACAACGGTTTGAGCCATCATTGGTTCAAAACAAATTCACTCATCAAAAACAAATCCCCTAAGTGCAAATTACACCAGTCGGATACTGTGAGCAGATAGCGGCTCAGTTTAACGAGCGATTATGCGCGCTGGATACGCCTCAATACCAACACCAATAAGGATAAGACTATGAGAAAGGAAATAACGACACCATTCAATATCATTGCCACAGTTGTTGTGTGGCTGTTAGAGCTGATAAGCGAGCTTATCACAGCAGACATACAATCACATGCTGAGAGTGAGACTCTGCTTAACCTGTTATTTGAGTCAGCTGTGGCCCGTGTTTCTGTGTACTTTTTAATGTGGGTTTTCGCAGCTTTAGCAATCGCTGCGTTGTTTAGGGAACTCTGGAATCGTTTGTTTTCAGATCTCTTTACTCTTAGACAAATAAATTTCAATGAGTCTTATGCTACTTGTATTTTATTAACCTGGGTCGTTTTAGGGTAATGCGTTGTAATATCCTTGCCGAGTGAGATTGGCGTAAACTCCTCCTTCTCGAACTGAAGGTTTGCTAACCCTGTGCTAGTTCAGAGCGAGCAAACCTATTAATCGACGAACCACTTTTTCGGAGAGAAGTATGCAAGACAATCTGGCAATGACAACGAATGGCGTAACGACAACAGCTAAGGATATCGCTGAGGGTACCGTTAAAGTTGTTAAAGCAATCGATAAGTTCAACAATACAATTTCTATAGGCAAGGATGGAGCTGACCTCAACAAGGTCATTAAGGTTCTTACTGATTCCAGCATTTCCAAGCTATCGGCGTCATTCGGCGTACTTGGCGCTACATTGAGTTTTATATCCTTGTTCTCATCAAGTAAATCCAGCGAAGAAATCATTATCGATATGCTAGGTGATCTCGAATTAAAAATCGATTCGCTGCAAAGTCTGATGCTGGAACGGTTCGAGCATCTTGAAGCCGTTATTGAGCGAGTTGGCGCGAATGTTACGCTAAGTAATGCGTTCACAAACATTGATAGCGTTGCCAACTCGGTCGATGTATTTCTTAAAGCAACAAGTCATTCGGTACGTAAAGCGAGCCTGGAGAAGCTAAAACAGTATCAAGGTAAAGATTTGAGAGCGGCTGTTGAGCATATCAGCCAAACTCTGAGCGACCGTGTGGTCACCAACAATGTATATCACGCGAACCTTAAAGCATCTTATGGTAACGCTGTCATTATTCAGGAGGTTGGCAGAAGGCTGAACTATTACCTCATCAGGGCTAACCTGATGGAGAATTTTATTGACTGCGTGGGCTTAATTGACGATGAAGTGTTATTGTCTATTGAAGTCCCAGACGGGGGCAACCCACTAGACTTCGTGCCTCAGGAACATTTGGAAAAAATGCGAGGCAAAATAGAATCCAATGCATTATTTCACAGTAAACACATTCAGCGGCACGAACAAGCGTGGCTGAGAGCTTTAGAACTATGTAAACAGGACTGTAGTAAGTACATAGACCTATATATGACAAATAGGGTTTTCCCAACACTGGATGCGAAAAACCATAAAGCCTCTGTACAAAAAGTGATAGATGAATTGTCTGCCAATTGGGGTTGGCTCGATCATTTTGCTGTGGTCTATGACGATGTTAGCGGATCTTCAAAACATGCTATGAGTGGTTTATCCACACAACATCATGCTTATTCCAGGCAACCCGTATCCAAAGGGAAAATCAATGCTGTCATCGCTTGGATGGACAAAGAAAAACCGGCATTGGGTGCACAATTGAATTCTAAGGTTTCACACAAATACAAGGTAAAGGTCGGCGGTGGTCCCAGTCCATTTGGAGGCAGACCAGGTAAAATGGTGAAAAAAACCTACGGCGGTGATGCAGAAAAGTTCAGTCAGTGGAGCGACCTCAAGGATGTCTTAAACGACCTGACTGACAATCCACCCAACTCCCAACGTTTTATTTGGGTTAGTAAGAAAAAACAGGGTGTTTCCCGAGCACAAACCAACAATCAGCGCCTTCTGTGGCTCAATGGAAAATACCTCGACTTTGCGGCCTTTGAGTAAGGTCTTCATTTGGAGCCTTCAGGCATGTACTCTCCTCAATATGAGTGTGCAGATGTTGTTGATTGCAAATTGAGGTTTTTGAAAATGAGAGTGCAGGTGCGGGCTGAATTGACCTGTCGCCTGCGCTCACACAGATTAAATGAAAGAACACGCCAAACAACACTGTTGATTGCATAAAAGTACATGGCCAGCAGCCCCGGCGCCAATCCGGACGGCTTATGAGCGAGAGCTGTTTAAACACAACGCAAAGGTGTCGAGTTATGACAGCACTTACAAACACTTCCGATATCTCGGACGCTTGCGAGCCGGGAGCTACTAGCTCACAACGTAACAATGGCAGTCCACATCTATTCTTGCGAGCACCTCAGCACCTTGTCAAATAAGAGAAAAGAGGGTCTAATAACAGGAACAGCACCTTGTTCAGGCAGGGAATGAGTCACGTTGCAACGGCTTGAACCATCATTGATTCAAAACAAAGTCACTTATCAAAAAGCAACCTCCCTGAGCGCAAACTACACTAGTCGGATACTCTGTGCAGGCGATCAAATTCAACAATTGAATATGCATGCGAATTCTGTGTGAATAAAAAAGCGTGACCTCTCAGTTCAATATTGGAGTTATAGATGAAAAAATACTTAAACGGCATTATATCATGTGCCCTTTTGACAATTACCTTTTCTTCACATGCTGGTAATTCAGGGTGGACAGTTGCGTCAGAAGTTATAAAGGTTGTCAGTGTTGTCAATGGCGGTATAAATGTCCGCCTTTCTCCTGAGTTAAGTGGATGTACTTCTCAAAGCGGATATGGACCTAAATACGCGTCAGTTTATCCCGATCACCCAGCTTTAAACGCTATGCATGCTAATCTGCTGGCAGCTTACATGTCAGGTAAAAAGGTATCTCTTTATCTGACAGACGACACATGTAAAGTGGGTGAAATGGTTATTGGCGGCACTCACAGTGGCCCTCCGGGCTCATAAGTATCAAAATACAGCGTACGTCTATATGCAACGCTTTTAAATATAAAGCCTGTAGGCACAAGCGTTATATCGTAGTGCCGTTCTTACTCATATTAAGAGTCGAAGATAAAATACATAGCAAGCTGCCTAAAAGTTGATGCATTTCCAAGTTGAAATCGCCTGTATCTATCACCTTGATGCTAAATATAAATACTTGGAAGTTAGTAGAGCTTGGCTTTAGAGGGCAATCATGATTGAAAGTGCGGAAGAGTTTGTCAGACTTAGATTGAGTGAGAACCAAGAATAATATACTCGTGCGGCACATGATGAGGCCTCGCTCGAAGTATGGAATAAAGTTATTGAAAACTATCCAGATATGGCCGTTTGGGTGGCACAAAATAAAACAGTGCCCTACGAGCTACTTGAATCGCTTACCGATCATCCTGACAATCGGGGACGCATCATGGTTGCGCGCAAAAATAAGCTCGAAGAGCCGCTTATGCTTAAGCTAGCAGTTGATACGGATGAGGCTGTCCGCATGTCTATCGCACGTCATAAAAAAGCCACACTGAAGGTGCTCACCTTGCTCCTTAACGACATATGGAGTGAAATTTCTAACAAAGCATCGGAGAGAATTCATAATGGTAGCCATAAGTGATAGAGCATAAGTGAAATTTGTCTTATGTAGGGTGGGATATCAAAAGCAAAGCTAAAGCCATGGTGTGCATGGCTATAATATTTACATTGACTATTGTAAGCTCGCTAACTGTGACCTTGTGCGGTGGGACTCTCACCCAGAATCGGCTCGGGTCGGGCTCTTGCTCATTTGCACAAAAGGAATTCAATGGTTTTGCTTCACCTTTTCAGTTTCAAATAGAAGCAACAGCTATCTCCTGGTTGTTAGTTATTTTCATTCTGATTGTATTGGGCTGGTTTGCGTATTATAAACTGTGTGGTAAATGTAGCTCCAAAGATAGGAACCAGTAAATTGATAGGGAATAGCGTGCTTTGTTTATGTTTAAATATTCCAGCTCGCTGGTTTTCAACTTTTCGTTGTATATAAGGGACTATGTTGACTCCTAAAGAAATCTGTAAAATCAAGCTACTTCTCAGTGTTTTAATTATTCCGTCGGTTATTGGCTGGGGTGGGTTGTGCCTCTTAGGGCTCATGGTGTTTGGCCATTCAGCTCTGGAAGATGTGAGGGCCTTATTGATGAGTACATTGGCGCTAATTGGATTGGGGGCTCTAGCGTGTGGTGCGATATCTATCGTGAAATTTCCGAATGTCACTAAAGTGACACTTACGTCTTTTTTTGTTGGCCTAACTGCTTTAACAACAGGTGGTTTCTTTGGCTTTTTTACTGTTCTCTACGCCTTATCTTTTGTTTCCTTAGTTTGGGCTGGGATTATTTTGTTAGGTCAGTACAAAAAACTACGTAGTTGATAAGTAAACCAGTGAGATTTTTTGCTTTTCGATTGATTAGCAAGCCCAAAGGTCATTACTCAATATAAAGGGTCATTACAATTAATTGTCAGCTATGTGAGTGCTTTTTGCCAATTTAGGGTTCTGACGTGCAGGTAACAGCACCTTGCAGTCCTGTTAGAGACAAAGGTAGTTTAGTGCCCGTTTACAGTGTGTGTCAAAGCATCCAGGAGAGTTTAGATTGAACAGAACATTGATTTTGCTTATAAGTGCTTGGTTGTCGTTTGGGACAAGTGCTAAACAAGGTATATCGGTCTCGGAGCAGCAGGAGCGCATAAGTATCAGCAAAAGCATTGAGCAGATAGTCAGTAATTATGTTTCAAATGGTGTTTTTGAAGGGTCGATACTGGTCTCTGATTCAAACAAAAAAATATTTGAAAACACATACGGCTTTGCAAATCTTGCAGATCGTATACCGATTACAAAAAACAGCTCTTTTCAAATTGCCTCGCTGAGTAAACCTATTACAGCAACTATAGTGCTCATACTTAGAGAGCAGGGGAAACTGAAACTGGACGATACTTTAGCTCGCTACTTTCCTGAGTTTAACAATGGGAAAGGCAAGAAAATAACTATACGTCATCTACTTAGTCATACTTCAGGCATACCAAACCACTTCATCATTGATGGATGGTTTAGCAAGGATTTTCACACCTATACTTCGGAACAGGCGTTTATTGAGACCATTGCTAAGTTACCTCTTAATTCTGAGCCAGGCGAAGAGTATCTCTATTCTAACCCTGGGTACTTTTTACTAGGGAAAATCATTGAGAAGGTGACTGGAGAGTCTTTTTCATCAAGTGCAAATAAGGCTGTATTTGAACCTTTAAACATGAGTAACTCTGGAGTTTCACTCGCAGGACAGCAAGATACTAAAATTGTAAAAGCGTACCAATTGAGCGCTGGTGGGGGTTATCAGTTGCTCGCAGAAAAAAACATGAAACTGTTTGGTGCCGGCGCCGCGATTTATAGCAATGCAGAAAATCTTTATCGCTTTGAATCGGCACTATACGGTGAGAAACTCATAAGCAATGAAAGTAAAAAGGACTTATTTAACCCTGACAGGCCTTTTAGCTGGCGTGTTGGAGTTCTGCCTATCGGCCATGAAATTCAACCCAGAGTCCACATGTATGACGGAAAAATTGACGGGTTTAGCTCTATGATGGTGCGTTTTATTGACGAGCAAAAGAGTATAATCTTATTGAGCAATATTGGTACCAGTTACTTTCTCAAAAAGCAGTTGGTAATGGATATTGCTGCTGCCTTGTATAATCAAGACATTCCAAACCGGACACGGGACGTGTCTCTTGCCCTAACAAATGGTGTTCGCACTGGCACTTTTGAGCAAGTATTGAGTGAAATAGAAAATGATAAATATGACTTAGATGAAAGTAGCATGACCTCGATGGCATATGAACTACTTTGGTCTGGCCTGGCGGATAAGTCATTAAAGTTGTTTAGCTTGATTAATCGCAGCTTTAGTAACTCACCAACAGCTGAAAGCAATTTAGTACAAGCTTGTAACCACAGACTAACAAAGAACGTTCACAAAAAATCCGAAGTGTGTAAAATTGCGCTGTAACATGCATTCTCAGGTTGGTATAAAAGCTTGGAAGTTTACATTGGTAATGAACAGAAATATCGATATTGAGGGGGAGCACATCGACGACTATATGCTTGAACATTACGGCTCAATTAACCCAAACCTGAGTGGGGCAAATTTACTTAATCCTACCTGAGAGATCATTATTTGGCGGACTCCTGGCATCAGAATTAGATGCACTTTATCAGGCCAGCGGCGTCTGTTGTCATCCCGGACGCTTGCGAGCCGGGAACCACGCTATATTGTATTGAATCACAAATGGTCCAAGGTAAAAGCCACTCGACAAAGCATAACCTACCGGTTGTGTGCGGTTTGAGGCTAGCGACACAGGTCAAGCATGTATGCTAAAGCGCCATAGTAACAACTAAACTTTTTTACTATCTGGAATAATAAATGAAAATAAATCTTCTCCTGTTACTTACGACTCTAGTGATGATCAGTTCTGCATGTTCAAAAGAGTGGTTCAATATTCCTTACGTGAATCAAAATGAAACCAGTGCTTACTTAATCGAACGTGGTGCGCTTGATATTTATTGTCCAATAGATAAAAAAAACCGGCCCGTTATTATCTGGTTCCACGGTGGGGGCTTAAGATCAGGTGAAAAAGTGCTGCCTCCAAGATTGTTAAATCAAGGTGTGTGTGTTGTTTCACCCAATTATCGTCTTTACCCAAAAGTGAAAGCGCCAAGTTACATTGAAGATGCTGCGAATGCTGTGGCCTGGGTATTCAATAATATTGAAAATTACGGCGGTGATCCGAATAAAATTATTTTATCCGGTCATTCCGCAGGTGGATACCTCGCGCTCATGGTAGGGATGGATATTCAGTGGCTGGCAAAGCATAATATTAATGCAAACAGACTTGCTGAGCTGGTTCCATTTAGCGGCCACACGATAACTCACTTTACAGTGCGGAATGAGCGCGGCATCAAAGGTGAGCAACCCATAATAGATGCGCTCGCACCGCTCTACCACGTGCGCAAAGATGCGCCTCCTATCACATTGATTACCGGTGACAGAGAACTCGAACTGCTTGGTCGCTACGAAGAGAACGCTTACTTTGCACGAATGATGAAAGTAAACGGTCACAAAGCGACTCAAATTCTTGAGCTAGATGGCTATGGGCATAATATGGTAGAACCCGCACTGCCGCTGCTGCTAAATATTGCTAAAAAGTATGACTAGGGCAGCAGCAAGATATCGTTGCAAATTGAACATAGCAACTTTATCAAGTGGCTCCATGCACATCGGATCAGAACTGGTCCAGCTTAAGTGACCGTTTATTAATGCATTAGCTTGCTCGTCAAAAGTTTACTGAAGATGCTAAAACCGAAATTAGATGCCCTGGCAATTTACCGAAAATGTTCATTTTTTGTACCCACAAGGGAACATCACAGTTTTTGGACGACTAGAAGAATTTGACCAGTTATATACTCATTATGGTTTGTTAAATCTTAAATTTAGTCGCTGTTTTTATTTGGGTTTAAAAAATGATAGCGAATTAGGATATCAAGTTTCCCGCTTTCTACGCGCATCCAATTTTCATTATAAAAAAGGCTGGGCTTCAACAGTCTTGCTTGGGCTTGAGTAACGAGTATAATGGTAGCGGATTTTTTTATCGTAATAAGTGCTTTATGAAATTAGCTTAATGCGGTCTTTTTGACTTGCTTGTAACTGCGTTAATGTGAATGTGTTGTTGAATTTAAGGGTGTTATAATGAATCTAAAAAAAGTCTTATCTATTGCTTTACTAAGCTCTTTCCCTCTATCTGGTCTAGCATCTGACTGGGTGACAATTAATGATATGAGTAAACTAAAGTATCAGATAAAAGATAATAAAGTGTGGTTCAGAAACGTTAATGAATTCGATAACAGCTGGATTGGTTGCTGTTATGCTTATTATCTGGATTTGTCAACTGATGAAGGGAAGGCAGCATGGTCAGCGATGTTAACCAATATTGCTATGGGTAGCTCATATAATATTGCCGTAACCGATAAAACAGTCAACGGGTCAAAAGTTACTTTCAGCGGTGAATGGTAAAATTTAATGATAGTCTTTGCTGTCATCCTGGTACAGGGAGAACACCTCATAATAGAGGCCTCCCAAGTTAGTGTATAAAGCGCACGTATTCGCGTATAGCCCAGCGCTTTTTTTGTAGTTGCTCACAGTATTCGGTTATAGCTTTTAGTTTGCCGACTGCACCATGGCAAATTTTGGCAAATTGCGTGGTGAGTTTTAGCCAGTTTTCAGGCTCTGTTCGAAATTTGGCGAGGGTAGGCAGGGTATCGCAGATGTGGCCTAGCTTGTCTGCACCATTGCATCGGTCTGTTAGCTCAACCAGCGGATGCTCGCAAGTCTCTCCCTATATTTCTCGATGATATTTTCAAGCGCAATACGCTCTGACGGATTAAGCTCGTTACCTTCGATGAATTTGTGCGTCAGCCAGTATCCCTTAAATAGCTTATGTCAGCGAATGACGACGGCTTTGTCTGACAATCGATAGGCTTTTTTATCGTTCACATACAGAACGATGTGAGTATGGTTAATCCTCATAGCGCAAGTGCAAATATCAATGCAGAAAGTGGTGGTCAGCAGCAGAAGCTTCTCTTCAAACCATTCACGTCGATGTTCATAGTTTTTGTCTTTCATATGTTATGCTGATTAAACTTCTCAAGAGATGATTTTAGAGGCCTATAAGGATTTTAAGGGAAGATCTATTGCCGAGTTTAAGTGTGTTGAGAATCAGGGTTGTTCAAGTAAGTTTGAAGTGAAGCCTGAATCATTCGAATACTTACTTTTGATATCGGGAAATACTGTGACAGTTACGGTCCAGGTCGATAAATTTTTAAGCAAAATTACTGGTGGTATACTTTATAAAGTAAATGATAGAGTGGTAAGGGTTATTATGCCTGTTTGTGTGTCAAAAGAATGCGAACTGGGTTTATGGTGTAAGTAAGGCCGAGCAAGCACCTGGTCTAAGGAAAATTTATAGATGATTAGATTATTTCTTTTTTCTACCCTGACCACACTCAACTTTCATTCCTTTGCAACTGAGCAAATTGATGACATATTTACGATTGGTTTTAAAGGAAAAACTTATCCTATAGCTGAAAGGCCTCTAAGCCAAAAATTTGATAATGAAACTATTAGATTAATATTGGGGCCCGATTTCTGTACTGCAAGTTGGCGGGGTTACAAAGCTCGTTGGCAACTTCTCGATGGAAAACTCATGCTCAACTCTATGCAAAAAAATCCTTGCGAGAGAAAATTTAACCCCGTGAGTTCAGGAGACTTTTTCGGTACTCAAGAATACCCAATACATGCAGATTGGTTTACAGGCAAGATCACTCTTATGGTAGGTGAGGAAAGTTATCGTTATGAAAATGGCGTTCAAATAGGGTATGACCAAGACGTATTCGTATTTAACTTTCAAAACGGTAAGTTGATATCCAAGGGAATGGAAGAACTCAAGTATAGGTATAAAAAGCGTTTTTTGGAACCTAAAGACGAACACTGAAAAGAAGCGTAATAACAAAAATCGCTCAGTTTAGCACTGCTAAGTATAGCTTGAGCTCCTCCTCAAACCGCGACACTTTCTCCACTGTCAATTTGTTGTGTGTCAGATACAAATAATCATTAAACAGGCGCAGTAAGCTCCAGCAGATCACGCGTTTTTCCAGTAGCGTTCGTTCTGCCGGACACTGAGTGTAAAGCGCAATGGCGCGGGTTTGCAAGGCTGAGTCAACGATGGGGCCGTTGCCGTGCCAGTTGAGCAGGGCCAGATCGAATGCGGGGTCGCCAAAATGTGCGCGCTCCCAGTCAATGGGGATGAGTTGCTGTGCAGGCGTAACAATGAGATTGCCGGGGTGAAAGTCGCCGTGATTGAGCACAAAGGAGCTGAGACTGTCAAAGAGGGACTGGTGTGCCTGCAATATCGGATACAGAGAGTCGTAGAGTTTGGTCAGCTTGGCATGCTCTGCGGTCCGACTATGAAAGTATCGCCAGATAGCGGTGAGGTGTTTTGCCGGGTTCAGGGTGAGGCCAGTTGGTGCACTGACTTTGCCGTGACGCGCATGAGTTATCTGGTGGACTTGTTTAAGCAGGATGATCACCTGTTCGATATCTAATGCCGCCCAGTCAGTCATGCTTGTTCCTTCAATATAAGGCCGTAATAGACTCTGCGGGCCAGTTTCACTTTGATGGAATTCAACCGGTAGCACAAAGCGGGTAGGTGTCAGCAAGGTGGATACGAGGGCCTCCGTTTCCAGCCCCGATTGGTTTCGACCAAGTGAGCGTTTACATACCCAAAGGCTTCCGTCACTTCTTTTCAGCAGAGTGTTGTTATGGGTCAGGCCGCCGCTCAGCGGCCTGTGCTGTGTACTCTTGTCGCGCAGCTCTGGCAATGCATTCACACTGTTGGTTTATTTTGCAAACTAGCGCTGGTGATTAACGTAGATCCGGGTGCGTCCATTGGTAGGGCTGCATGGGCGAGTCCAGCTCGGTTTTGGCCAGGGCATTGGTAAAATTGGAGATAAGCTTTGCGGCCAGACCGGTCAATACTTCCAGCGCTTGCTGCTTATTGTAACCGGCAGCGAGAAAAGCATTCAGTGCGTCGTCGCCAATGTGGCCTTGTTTGGCCAGCAAAGCTTTTACAAAGTCCTGTAGTGCCTGAAGCTTGCTGTCGGGCAGCGATGTGCCTTCGCGCAGTGCGGTGATCAGCGCCTCGGGCATACCGGCCGATTTCATCATCCAGGTGTGCCCCGGTACACAGTAGTGGCAGTTGTTTTGATAATTGGCAGTCATAAAAACCACCTGTTGTTCAACCGCCGACAAGCTGCTGTCTTGCATAAAAGCGTTAAAGGTGTCGTTATACGCTTTGTAGGTTACAGCCGATTCAGCCAGTACTTTGTGTAGATTGGGCAGCATGCCAAAGCTGGCCAGCGATTGTTCCATCAGCGGCTTTGATTCTTCTGGTGCTGTATCGGGCTCATAATAGGTAAACATGGTTTTTCTCCTGTGCAATTCGGCTTAGCGGTGCATACCGCGAATAGGGTAGTGGTTATCCGGGTCGCGGATCCAGGCCAGCCCATTCACAAGAGAAGTCAGGTCCGGACGAACAAACGGGTTGTTCGAGATATCCGTCACCTGAATGTTTCCCTGTTGATTAACTACAAAGAGTCCGGGTTCGGCAAATGGGTGGTCTGTTTCCTGTGCGGAGCGCGGATCAGAGATAAACAGGCCCAGTGTTTTCATTTGTTCAAGGCTCAGGCCATAGCCCAGTTCAAAAGACACTTTGAGCTGTTCACTATGGCTTTGTAGTTGCGCCAGGCTGTCGCCCGAGACTGCAACAATGTCTACTTTGATGTCGGCGAGCTTGTCTTTGAATTGCTCAAGTTCATTGAGATAGCGAGTACACAAAGGACAATGGCGGCCACGGTAAACCAGCACCAGCTGCCAGCGGTCGTCATCATTGGCCTGTGCCAGAGCGCGGGTACTGCCGTCGGCCAGGGTAATCTTAATATCCGGAAATGGGCTTCCGGGGTGAAGCTTTTGAGTGTACTGGTACGCTTGGCTCATGGCTGTTCCTTAAAAGTAGGTATTTAAATGGGTCTCAAAGCGAGCAAGGTCGCGCTCAATGTCTGCGTTTTTCATCACATCAAAACAGCTAAACGTAGGTATAGACTGCATGCCAAAGAACTTAAAGTTCATATGGGTCGGAAATAGCAAGTCATCTACACTTTTGCCTTCAAAAAACTCGTGCTCGTCATTAAACGACTCCGCCGGGGCGTTAAAGGTCACTGACAGCATATAACGTGTGTTAGTGAGCGTTCCGCCACGGCCGTAATTGGCTTTGGGGTTGTCTGCCGAGCGGCCATCGCCATTACACAAAGCGCCGCCCATGCCTGCGGTGTACACCTCGTCCATGTACTTTTTAAATGACCAGGGCAGGCCCATCCAGTTGATGGGGGACTGAAGAAGTACCACGTCCGCCCAGCGATGCAGCTCTAGTTGTTGTTCAATGTCCAGCGGCTCATCCATAGTCACAACCCGGGTCTCAAATCCTTTAGTATTGAGATGAGACACCATTTTGTCTACCAGGGTTGCGTTGAGCTTTCCTTCAGAAAACGGGTAATACTGATGGGCGTTAATGATCAGGGCTTTGTTCATGTTAATTCTCCGGTAGGCTTAATTACTAACCTGGTTTATAATAGTAACCTGTAATATTTATTCAATTAGTTTACTTTTAGTAACCACCCTGAATTTGGAGCGAATACTGTGGAAAGTGTTGTTAAAACAGATAGTAAGGGAAGAAAAAAAGTTTTAAATGCGTGCAAGGAACCTTGTGCTATTGAGAAGGGGATGCGCCTGATAGGTGGAAAGTGGACGGGCTCCATTATCTATCATCTCAAAGATGAGCCGGTACGGTTTAACGATCTGGCCAGAATGCTTGGAGGAGCCAGCAAAAAAATGATCGATCAACGCCTGAAGGAGCTGGAGGCTCAGGGCATGGTGCTGCGTACCGTTGTGAATGAACGACCCGTCGCAGTAACCTATGAGCTGACTGAGTTTGGTCGCTCGGCATTGCATATTCTGGAGCAACTACGCGCCTGGTCTGAGTCTCACCAGGTTGGCTAGTGCTAAAGTACGGGTACACATAACGGCATGTGCTTTAAAAACCGACATGCCCAGATCCAGATCAAGTTTTGTTTATTCAATGTAAATAAATATGGAGTAATTGTTTATTCCGAGTTAATCTTCTCCCGTTCACAGGAGATGAGCTAAATGTGCCTAAAGTAGGGCATAGACGAGCGAAAGGAACCGGAAAAACGGTTACACACTTTTAAGCAGTTAACTTTTAATTATCATTTTAAGTTACCCTCAGCGTCAGTGGCTCTCCGCCTGTCCTGTTTATCAATCGTACTGGTTTTGCGGTTGATGATGTATCACTACACGAGAGAGACAAGCTATGAAATCACTTAAGCGTACCAGAGACATTACGCCTCTGCCTTCGCGCAATTTCAAAATTACCGTCGACGATCAACCTGTTGAAGCCTGTGAAGGCGAGACTGTATTGTCTGTGTTACTCGCGGCAAACTATGCCAGAGTGATGGAAAATGATCGCAAAGTAGCCTCAGGTGCCTATTGTGGCATGGGTGTATGTCATTGTTGTCAGGTAAAAATCAATGCAAAGCACAAACAGCGGGCCTGTCAGACATTAGTAGAGCCGCGCATGTCGGTCGAAACCCTGACGAATCGTTTCAAGGAAGAGGGGATCAAACATGACTAGTCAGACACATGACCAGGTTGTGATCGTGGGAGGCGGCCCGGCTGGTACCGCTGCGGCGGCAGAATTAGCACGTCATGGTTTAAAGTCAGTGATCATCGATGAGGCCCCAAAACTGGGAGGGGTGATCTATCGTGGCCCGTTGCGCCAGACCGATTCATTGCCACACCTGGATGATAATTTAAAGCGCGCCATGACGGCACTGCAAACTCGGTATCAGGCGCACAGTGACTCTATCGAAGTTAAAACACAAACACGGGTACTGGGTCCGGAAGGCAGTAATCAGCTGTTGCTGAGCGATAACTCAGGCCTGAGCCGTCAGCCTTATGGGCACCTGATCCTGGCAACGGGCTGCCACGAGCGCAGTGTACCGTTTCCCGGCTGGCAATTACCGGGTGTTATGCTGCTTGGTGGTGTCCAGCTGCAACTAAAAAGTGGTCTGGTCAGGCCGGGGCAGCGCATGGCGCTGGTGGGTACCGGGCCTTTATTACCTCTGGTTGCCTGTCAGCTGCATAAAGCGGGTGTTGATGTAGTGGGTGTCTATGAAGCCAGCCCGTTTGCCAAACTGGCAAAAGAAGCCGTTGCGCTACTTAATAAACCTAAGCTAACGCTCTCAGGCATGAGCATGATGAGTTACCTCAAAAAGCACAAGATTCCTTTCAAATATGGCTGGGGTATCGTCAGCGCTCAGGGTAATGAGCAGCTTAAGAGCATTCAGGTTGCGCCTTATGACAGCCAGTGGCGTCCTCAACGTGACCTGGCAGTTAACGTAGAAGTGGATGCAATTGGGGTTGGCTACGGCTTTGTAGCACGCACACAACTCGCCATGTTACTGGGTCTCGAGCATAACTACACTAAAGTCAGTGGTTATGTGCCTGCGCTTGATGAATGGCATCAGAGCCAGAATCATGCTGCGTTTGTGGTGGGTGACAGTAATGGTCTGCTGGGCGCCGATGCGGCTATCTGTGAGGGGCAGCTGGCAGCGCTGCGTCTTGCCTGGCAATGCGGAAAAATTACGGAGTCTCAGTTGTTTAGTCGTGCAACTAAAGTAAAGAATAAGCTCGCCCGGATCAAAAAGTTCCGCTTTGGCTTTGATCGCTTCTCGGACAGGCAGCCAGGCTTATTGTCGCTGGCAGCGCCTGAAACTGTGGTGTGTCGTTGTGAACAGGTTCGCCGTGAGCAGCTGGACGAAGCCATTGCGCAGGGTGTGAAAGACATCACCAGCCTGAAGATGCGCACCCGGATCGGCATGGGGGATTGTCAGGGGAAAACCTGCAGCTCATATGCGCTGGATTACCTGCACGAGGCAGGTCTGACGGAAAACATCGGTGTGATCAAACCCCGTTTTCCTCTTGATCCTATCCCTTTTACTTTAATGGAATGAACACAATGAAAAAATATGATGTTGTCATCGCCGGTGGCGGCGCAGTAGGTGCAGCGTGCGCATACTTTTTGAGTCGCGATACAGATTTAAAAATCGCGCTAATTGATTTAAAGAAACCAGGCAATGCCTCACGGGCTTCTGCCGGTGGTTTGTGGGCTATCGGCGAATCAGTCGGTTTGGGCTGTGGTGTGATCTTTTTTAAGACCTTGTCCAAGTTGCACAGCGAAGCTCAGGGTAAAGAAGTGCCCGTGATGCGCCCGCACCAGTTACCAGACTGCTTTTTTGAATTTGCCCTGACCTCTAACAATATGTATCCGGCTTTACATCAGGAAATGCTTGAAAAGCATGGTGTGGACTTTAAATTTGAGCGCACGGGTCTGAAATTCATTATGTATAACGAAGAAGACAGGTTATACGCTGAGCAGATCACTGAGGGGATCCCACATCTGGCCGATCAGGTGCGCTGGCTGGATGCCGAAGAGCTCAAAAAGGAAGAACCCTATGTGACGGGCGATGCCATTGGTGCCATTGACTTTATTTGTGATCACCAGGTGAACCCGTATCGTTTGGTTGATGCCTACCTGGAAGGGGCACGTCAGAATGGAGTGTCTTTGTATCTGAACACCGAAGTAACCTCAGTGATCCGCAACGGCAATGTAGTGGAAGGGGTGAAAACCAGTGATCAAGCGTTCTTTTGCGATACGCTGATCAATGCTTCCGGCGCATGGGCAAATGAACTGTATCAGCAAGCAACAGGACGCACTATGCCGGTTTATCCGGTGAAAGGGCAAATTGTGCTCTCAGAGCGGATGCCAAAGATCATGAATGGCTGTATCAGTACCAGCGATTGTTACATAGCACAAAAGGACAACGGCGAGATCCTGATTGGCTCATCCACCGAAGAAAAGGGCTTTGATACCACTAACAGTCTGGACAAGATCCAGGAGTTGTCACAGGGCGCGATGAAATGCCTGCCAATTCTCAAAGAGTCGAGCATAAAGCGTTGCTGGGCTGGTTTGCGACCAGGCACGCCGGACGAGTTGCCAATCCTGGGCCCGGTTGAGGGAATTGAAGGATACCTGAATGCCTGTGGGCACTTCCGCACCGGAATTCTTACATCAGCCATTACGGGTCAGTTGATGACTGAACTGATAACTGGCAAAACCCCTTCGCTGGATCTGACTCCGTTCAGCGTCGCGCGCTTTGACGAGGCTGAGCAAAAAGCCGGTTAAACCTGATTACGGGAAGAAACTCGAGGAGCAGGGAGGCTCCCGATTTTAACCTTAACTGTGTCGATATTCTTAATAAAAAACCAAGTACTGAACGGCTGAAAAACTTCATAGCTTATGTCTTAACAGCTGGCCACATTCGTGGTACAGTCCACGCGTATAGTTGTTATAATATATCATAATGAAGGATTGATAATGAAACCCTTACACTCTGCGTGTCGTTTAAGTGTACTCTCTTTGTCTCTTGCTGCGGTGTTTGCTGCACATGCCGACAGTGCCATTGAAAAAATTGAAGTAACGGGAGAGCGCCAGGCTTATCGCGGTAATTTCACTCATCTGCAATCACCGGAAGCATTGTTCGAGTTTGATTCTGAACTGATTGAACAAACTGGCGTAACAGGATTAACTCAGGTGTTGGATATGTCTGCATCGGTTAGCCGGCAGAATAGCCTGGGTGGTCTGTGGGATAGTTTTGCTATTCGCGGATTTTTTGGGGACGAGAACGTGCCCAGCGGATATCTGGTGAATGGCTTTAACGCAGGTCGTGGATTCTCTGGTCCACGGGATGTGTCGGGCATTGAACGGGTTGAGGTGTTAAAGGGACCAAAAGCTGCCTTGTTTGGCCGAGGAGAGCCGGGTGGCTCAATCAATCTGGTCACTAAAAAGCCAACCTTTCAGTCTTCCAGCGAGTTTGAACTGACGGCGGGCAGCCGTGCGCATCGGCGTCTCGTGGGGGATATTAACACTGTGCTGTCGGACTCAGTTGCGGGCCGCTTTATTGGTTTTTATCAGGAAGAAGACAGTTTTCGCGACACCATAGAAACGCAAAAGCACGGGCTGATGGCGTCATTTGTGTTTGACCAGAGTGCCGATTCAACCTGGCACTATGACTTTGAATATGCCGAGCAGGAGATCCCGTTTGACCGTGGTATCATCGCACCGAGTGGCAACTTTGATTTTATGCCCATTGAGCGTTTTCTGGGAGAGCCGGGGGACGGCCCAACGACCACTATGGTCCATGGTCATCAGGTTCAATGGTTATATGATGTGAACAGCGACTGGCAGTTAAGCTCAGCACTGGCTTTCAGACAAACAGAGCTGGACAGTCTGTCTAGTGATGCCGATATTGCACCTTCAAGGCAGAAACTTTACCTGGACTTTCAGACCCTGACGCGTCAGCACAGACAACGTGCTTATGATACCGATCAGTATGTGGCACGCTTTGAACTGGCGGGCGACATCACGACTGGCTCAATTAAGCACCATATTATTATGGGTTTGGATTACGACCGATTTGAATTTGACCGTGATTACCGGGTTGCCCGCGCACCTAAGCTGAGCACGAACCCAACCGATGCGCAGCTTTATGCCATTAATATTCATCAGCCAGTCTATGGTCAACATACGCCACCCACCCCGAATCCAGTTATTATTCGCCAGCAAAACCAGTGGGCGACGGGTCTGTATATTCAGGATCAAATCGCCCTGACTGATGCGCTTCAGGTCCGTATTGGTGGCCGTTTTGACTGGCTGAAGCAAACCACCGACGACAAAATCGCAATGAAGCGTGCAGATCAGTCTGAACAGCACTTTAGTCCGCAATTGGGTGTGGTCTATCAGCTTAGCGAAAACTGGTCATTATACTCAACCTATGGAGAGGGCTATCGCCTGAACTTTGGTACCGATTATAAGGGCGATGGCTTTGATCCTAACCAGAGTGAATCAATTGAATTAGGCAGTAAATGGTCGTTGTTAGACAATCATCTGGATATTACGTTAGCCTATTTTGACAGTGAGCAGACCAATATCATAGTTGCAGATATTCTTAACCCCGGATTCAGTGCCGCCATTGGTGAAGCAACGAGTGAGGGTATTGAGCTGGATGTCGTTGGTCAGCTGCCGGCAGATATCCGGGTTCAGTTCTCATACACGTATCTGGATGCGCAGGTAGATAAAGATTCTATTGATACTGGCCTGGGCGTAGCCATTAAAAAAGGGGACGACCTGCTGAATATTCCAGAAAATGCTGCCAGTATTCAGCTCAGCCAGCAATACACCCTGTATGGCAATGCGCTGTCAGCTGGGGTTGGTGCCCAGTACGTCGATGAGCGGCTGGGCCAGCGCGGCACCGATTTCTATCTGCCTTCATACGTAACCGTGAATTTGTTTGCCGAATATGCCATTAGCGATCGCTGGTCGGTGAAGGCGCAGGTGCACAATGCCTTTGATCGCAAACACTTTACCAATTCATACTCTCAGATGTGGGTGCAGCCAGGGGAGCCGCGCAAGGTCTTATTGTCGACTTCCTATCAGTTCTAACTTTTGCCCTTCGACTTGTTAGAAGTGTTTAATGTGCCCTTGCGCTCCCTGCCTGGGCACATTTTTTTATCTGAATTTTTGCAAACGTAAGCATGAAGCACTGACGAATAAAACCCGGTATCTCTGCCGGGTTTTTACATTTAAAGCTGACGGGCTTTGACAGCAGGCTTGTATGACGTGGCTATCCGTTTAAGATCCTCCAGCATCACATACAGGCATGGTACCATTAGCAGCGTTACCGCGGTTGAAAACAGTACAGAGAAGCTCAGTGAAATGGCGGTTGGTATCACAAACTGAGCCTGCAGGCTTGATTCAAACATGATGGGGACCAGCCCTAAAAAGGTGGTCAGTGAGGTGAGCAAGATGGCTCTGAAGCGTCCAATACCTGCCTGTACTACCGCAGCTTTTAAATCTTGCCCGGTCGCTTTTTGACGATTGATTACATCGGTCATGACCAGTGAGTCGTTGATCACAACCCCCGCTGCGGCAACAATCCCAAAGACTGACATCATGCTCAGACTGTATCCCAGCAGATAATGCCCCCACAGGGCCCCGACCACAGAAAACGGGATCACGGACATCACAATCAGCGGTTGCAGATAGCTCTTCATTGGCAGTGCCAGTAAGCAATAAACCACTAATAAGCCTATGATACCAAACGCCATCACCTGGCTTTGCTCTTGTTTTTGTGCTTCCAGTGCCACACCCGGTTGAGTGGTGAGCCCTTGGTAAGTGCTTGTCAGCTCGGGCAGGAGCTGAGAGTCGATGTGACTGGCCACGCGTGAAACTGTGGTGTATTGGGTATCAATATTGGCACTGATGGTTGCGACCTGGTGGCCCTGCTCCCGTTGGATACTCGAAAAGCCCGGCATTGCAATGGTTTGCGCAACATCACCAAAAAACACCTGTTCACCATTTGGCAGAGTGATCAATGTGTGTGCCAGCGCGCTCAGCTGCTGGCGGTCTGACAGGGTGCCACGGACCTTAAATACCACTTCCTGACCTTCGCGCATAATGCGCTGTATTTCCAGACCATAGAAGCGGGCACCGACCTGGCGAGTCACTTCCTTTGCACTGAGCTTAAGCTGGTAGGCCAGTGGTTTAAGCTGGATCTGGTACTCAGTCTGGGCGTTATCCAGTGTAGAGTAGACACTGTGTACGCCGCGAATTGTGTTGAGCTGATTAATAAAGTCCCGACTTGCCCGTGACAGTGTTTCTGCGTCTTTGGCGAACAGGCGGTATTCAAGATCGCTCTTTTCGGCGATGTCGATGACATCTGATTCAATGGTGAGCTTTTTAACGCCAGGTATATCAGGCAGCTGTTCACGCCAGCGCCTTGCCAGCTCGAAGGTGTCGAAGGGGCGTTGTGCTTCTGGTACCAATGGGACAACCACTTCCGCCTCAGTGAGGTGATCGATGCGGGTATACATCACATCCATCATGGGTTTACCGGTTTCGGTCTGGATTGCATGCTCAACCCGATTGATCAGATTCTCTATTTGTTCGACGGCGTTGAGTGTCTGTGCTTCAGAGACCGTATGATGCATTTGAATATTGATTGACGGGTAGTCATGCGGCACTTTGGGCACAGGGGTAAAGCGTAATAAGCCACTTAAAACCAGACAGATGGCCAGTACCAGCAGGCAAATAAATCCGGCGATGACTGCATAACGATAGTGAATACAGCGAGTTAGTAGTGGTGCATAATAGCTCTGTAGCAGGTATTGAAGACGGGTATTGAAACGGTTACGCCAGTGCTCCTTTGGCTTAGGCGGCAACCGGGTTGCAGCCAAGTGTGCCGGTAAAATCAGTTTAGATTCAATCAGGCTGAAGAACAAACATAAGATACACACCCCGGCGATGGCGATAAATTGCCCTGAGTTGGGTCCGCTGCTGAACATAAAGGGCATAAACACGGCAATGGTGGTCAGTACACCAAAGGTGGCTGGCATCGCGACTTTTTGTGCCCCCCGGATCACCTGAGCGGGTGTGTGTCCATTAGACTCAACCTGCTCACAGACGCTTTCGCCAATCACAATGGCATCATCTACCACAATCCCGAGCACCATAATAAAGGCAAATAATGACACCAGATTCATGGTAATGCCAAATAGGGGCATTAACCAAAAAGCGCCGAGCATAGAAACCGGTAAACCGACCATCACCCAGACCGCTAGGCGGGTGCGCAGAAACACGGCCAGTACAATAAACACCAAAATGGCACCCTGGGCGAGGTTTTCCAGCATCATATTGAGGCGCCCCTGCAAATAATGGGTTACATCAACAAACTCGTGGATATGAATGTGCTCGGGCAACGTCTGGCGCTTGTATTCGATATAGGCTTTTACCTGTGCAACTACCGCGGTCAGTGATTGCTCTTTTGCTGCCAGCACCATGATATAAACCGCCTGTTTGCCGTTAAAGCGGCCTGCGTCCAGGGTCTCGCGAAAACCATCCTTGATGATGGCAATATCTCTGAGCTGCACAGTTTCACCCAGAGGTCCGGTAATGATTGGCGTATTGGCAAGGGCACTACCCTGATAGCCTCGTTGTTCAAGTCTGAGATAGATATTACCGCGGGCGGTTTTAATCTGGCCTGCGGAGAGGTTATCGGCATGGGCCTGGATTGCACTGACTATGTCTGACAGGCTAAGCTTGTACTCTTGCAGGCGAATGGGAGAAAGCTCGATGGCAACTTCGTAGTCGGGAATGGCGGACAGATCAACATGAGAGATCCCATCGAGTTGCAGCAATTCATCTTTTAATTCGTTGCCTAACTTTCTCAGCGCCAGCGGGTTATCCGGGCCTGATAACACAACACTGAAGGCACGCTGGCGCTGTGCTCGCTCGGTAATGCGCAGTGGTTCCATGGTCGCGGGGAAAGTCGCGATGGCATCCAGCTTCATTTTAATTTCATCCAGCCGGTAAGGCAGATCCTGACCGTGTTCCAGCTCAATATCGACCAATCCGCGTGATGGTGTGGCCTGGCTGGTCAGGCGTTTGATGCCTACTTGTGGTTTTAAAGCCTGTTCAATCTTCAGCAGGATGTTTTCTTCGATTTCTCTGGCTGATGCGCCAAGCTGGGTGGCCGTTACGACTATCCTGTTATTGTCAGACACCGGGAAAGTTTGTCGTTGAAGCCCCTGATAGCTGAGCAACCCCATGCAGGCGATAAATAGCATCAGCAGGTTAGCAGCCACCGGATGATGGACGAAATAGCTGATGAGTCCGTGTCGCTGCGTCATTGCTTTTCTCCTTTGACTGCCAGCTGAGTGTGAGTTAAATCGTTACGCACCTGCATGCCTGTTTGAGGGTAATCAGGCAAATGCGTGACAACCTGATGATCCAACAGCGGCGGGGCGCTGATCACAACATAATTGTGTTCCCTGCGGAGTATGTTGGCAGAGTACTGCACCAGTCTTTGCTGTGGACTTGTCAACCAGAGTGTGTCGTTCTTAATCCACTCTTGAGGCACTCTCAGCGCATTCTTAAGGGTGATCCCCGCAACCTGTGCCTGTAAGAACTGGCCGAAATGAACAGCCGGCTGCGAGCTATGCAATGCATACGGATCATCTATCCGGATCACATAGTAGGCCATTCTGGTTGTGTCACTGAGCTGACCGGTATGACGGACAAGTGTGCCTTTACGGTGCACATTCTCGGCTGTGATCTGTACGTTTGGTGCCGGCAATGCTGGCAGAAAAGGCCGCTCAAACTGGGCAACAGGCACATGGAGTTCTGCATAGCTCAGGTTAACCAGTCGGCCAAGCGACTGGCCCACAGAGATAACCTGACCCAGGCCAGTATCTCGTTGTGTTACCAGTGCATCGTAAGGTGCATAGTATTGAGTGCGGGCGAGATCCTTTTCTGCTTGTGCCAATTGCGCTTCGGCCGCCTTAAGTTGTGCTCTGGCACTGGCGACCTGAGGTTTGCGCAGAGCCAGATCTGTGACATGGGGGCTGTGCGCCCATTCTTTTTTGGCCACATCAGCAAGGGCGATTTGCTCAGATAAATGTGCCTGAGCCAGCGCCAGTTCGGCCTGCTTGTTCAGCAACTGAGTGCGATAGTCAAAGGGATCCAGTCTGGCCAGTATATCGCCTTTGTTAATAATGCCGCCCTCAATAAATGCTTCATTAAGCCAGGCAATTTTACCTGACAGCTCAAAAGCGACATCAGTTTGCTCAGCGGGTTTTAAAATGCCAGACAAGGATAGTGTTGTCTGATGATCTATAGGTACCAGCGGAGTACTTGATATCAGTGGGAGTTGCACATCCTGTGGCTGAGTGTCCTTTGCCGGGCTTGCCAGAGTCAGCAAGGCTGCACATGCGGAACCGCCAATAATTAGTACCGATATAAGGGCCGCATAACGTCGCTTAAGCTGATGAAAAGAAGACTTATTTTTATTTGTATCCATAATAAATTCTCGGGATATCACTATCCTGTAATGGTAAATTATTTGTTTCAATGGGTTTTTAAGTGGCTCAGTTAATTAAAATTTATTGAATAAATTTGTTTACAGATAAATAACTCATAAGTTATGTTATAACATAAAATCGGAACAGTACAGTAGCGACTCACTTATGACTATAGCGAATCAGGTAGGGATCCACGCCTCGCAAATTGTGGACGTTTATGAACAAATTCATACTATGGAGAGGTTGACCATCAATGACGAATCAATGGCCGTCTTCGATCGGTTTTTAGGTTTGCTGTCCAATGAACATGGCAGTGAATTTGCCGAGCAGGTACTTGCTCAGGCAAACATCAAGGCCATCAAACCTCAGATACAGCACTTGTTTAGTCTGGCATCCAGCATGTATGAGCGGTACTGGGCACAGCGTATTGTGACCAGCACAGCGCCGCAACAGGTGTTACGAGAACAGTACCCTTACTTCAAACACTATCGACGTGCTACAGGTCTGGAAATTAATGCCATACACTCATTGGCCGATGAACCGGCAAAGCGGGTGTTGATGGTTGGTTCTGGTGCTTTGCCGCTGACTTCACTGGCATTACATGGTGCCGGGTTAGAGGTTGATAACCTCGATATTCAGTACGACGACCTGATGCTTGGCAAGCAGGTGTGTAGCGCGCTGTCTGCTGGCAATCAGATGGGTTTCATTCACAATGATATCTGTGAACAGGCCGATCTGGCTCGGTATGATGTGATCTGGCTTGCTGCTTTGGTCGGAGATGAGCAGTTAAAAGACAAAATCATTGCGCACTTGTACGAGCAAATGCGTCCGGGTGCTCAGCTGGTCGTTCGCACCGCGTTTAATCTGCGCACTTTATTGTATCCGAGTATCAATGAGGCTGGTCTGGGGCCATTTCAACTGAAACTAAAAATCCAGACTTACGCCGATAACTTCCATTCTATTTTGATTGCGCAAAAACCGGTTTAGCGGCTATGTCGATGTTTACGTCTTATCTGAAGCTCAGCGTTGAGTACCGCTGCATGCTCGTAGCGGCATTCGTATTTAATCTGGGCTTTTACATGCTGATCCCGTTTTTAGCGGGCTACCTCAAGCAAGACTTGCTGCTGAGCGCCACCCTGGTTGGACTGGTTTTGGGTGTGCGCTCTTTTTGCCAGCAAGGTCTGTTTCTGGTCGGTGGATTATTGGCCGATCTGTTTGGGGTTAAAAAGCCCATCGTTGCAGGCTGTTTGCTGAGAGCGCTGGGTTTTTGTCTGTTTTTATTTTCACAGGTGACAGAGTTACTGTTTTTAGCTGCCTTTTTAACCGGCTTTGCGGGGGCACTATTTACACCCTCTGCACAGTCTTATTTTTCCAAACAAACTGAGCTCAGCAGTGCCCAGATGTTTGCCCTGGTCGGGGTTGCAAGAAATGGCGGTGAACTATTGGGGCCCGTATGTGGGCTTATATTATTGAGCGTCAGCTTTGATGTGTTGTGTGTGGTATCTGCACTGCCTTTTGCGCTCTTTGCTTTGCTTTTTGCGGTGTTACTGCCGGGCAAACAGGCGCAAGCAAGCAGCAATATAAAATCAGCATCTGAGGGGGGAGGCATATCGGTAATGATTGCAGGTGTACTGGGAAATCGGAAGTTCTTGTTATTTTCCACCATCATGTCTGGGTATTTTATGTTGATCAATCAGATCTCATTTGCCATTCCGCTGCACCTGGTGACGCAGTCAGGAGAGCCAAAAGAGGTGGCCTGGGTGCTGACCTTGTGCGCACTTATCGCCATTGTTTTGCAATTTCCTGTAACACGCCTGTGTGAGCGCTGGTTGTCGCCCGAAAAGTGGATCAGCATAGGGATTGCCCTGATGGGACTGTCATTTGCAACCTTGATACCAAACTGGGCATATCAGTCGGGGGTTATGTATTACCTGCCTATGAGCTTACTGGCCATACTATTCACACTCGGTACCATGGTGAGCTTTCCGTTTATCATGAGCCAAATTTCGGTGCTGGCTGAGGGGAAATCTGTTGCAACACATTACGGGTTTTTCTACTTGTTTGCCGGTATCGGCTTGATTACAGGGAGCGCCCTGGTAGGGGTTGCTTTTGACTATGCGGCACTCAGTGCCAATCTCGTCTGGTATTGCCTGATTGCTATCGGTGCCTTAACCGCAGTACTGAACACTGTGTTTATGGCAGCGCCCGGCGCTAATTCTGAAATTCAAACAACCAGCCCATCTACATCAAAGTAAGGATTAACCATGATTCAACTAACCCAAGCGCAGCAGCGCGCTTATATGTCAGACTACCTCGAAAATGGCTGGCGTGAAGAGCGCATGTCTTTTAGCTCTGTCTCTCTGGAGCCCGGTTATATTGACGGTCGTATTAATGTTGAGCATTTTCAAATGCCCGGAGATGGCCGTTTTCATTTTAGCGCACAAAGCGCCATGATCTGGATTTCCCAGTTGGGGATTATTTACGGATGCTGGGATAACCAGTTGACCGAAAAGGTAGGGGAAGTCTACCTCAGAGACTTAGACATTAAGTTTAAACGTACTATCAATACGACAGAAGAAGTTCGCTTTGAAGGGTTCTTTCCTAAGCATTGTAAGAAGCGATTGTCTGACAACCTCGTCTATTATAAGAATGGCCAGATCCACGTCGAAGGCGGCGCGTTTACAGGCACCGCAAGTTTTCTGGTACCAACCGGTTAATGGCATTAGTAAATAAAAACTGTTCCTATTTAGTATTTTGATGTTATGTTATAACTAAACGTGACGTTAATTGCGTCTATTCGAACCGTTCATGCTCAACCAGGCTGACACGCTAGCAGGCTTGGGCGTGCGCGGTTTTTATCGTATCAGGGAGTATTCTTAGTGTTAGAAGCCATACAGTTAAACAAGTCCTTTGCGGATAAGCAGGTGATCACCGATCTGAGCTTTAAAGTGGCACAGGGAGAGATCATGTGTCTGCTGGGTGCCAATGGTGCTGGAAAAAGTACCACACTCAATATTTTTCTTAATTTCCTTCAGCCTGACAGCGGTCAGGCACTGATCGACGGTATCGATGTGCACCAAAGTGTCAGCTGTAAAGACAAGTTGGTGTACTTGCCTGAACAGGTAAACCTGTATCAGGAGTTTAATGCCATTGAGAACCTCAAGTACCTTGCCAGTCTGTCCGGATTGACGGTCAGTGACACACAGATCCACGCAGCGCTGGACGAAACCGGCCTGGAACCAAATGCCCGCAAACAATCATTAAAAAATTATTCAAAAGGCATGCGACAAAAGGTTGGTATCGCATTTGCGATTATGCGTCAGGCTAAAGTTCTGTTACTGGATGAACCAACCTCAGGCCTGGATCCGAGTGCAACACTGGAATTCATTGGCATCATTGAGCGGCTGGCAAAAAAAGGGGCGGCCATATTGATGGTCACGCACGACTTTTACTGTGCCCACACGCTGGCAGATAAAATCGGCATTATGGATAAGGGTCAGTTACTGACTCTGCTGGATAACAATCAATTGCCTCTGAGCAGTTTAGAAACCACTTACCATGAACTCATTTCAGGGAAAGCCGTCATGCGAGCAGCCAGCTAAGGCTGACTTGTCGATGTAGAAACAGGAATTGTCTGACATATGAATAATAAAATAATGCAGATCTGTCGCCATGAACTGGCCAGTAAGCGTAAAAGCCCGAGCCTGTGGTTGCTCTTTTTTATGACTCAGCTATTGCTGGCGGTTGCCTTGTTTACAGGGTGGCAGCAGTACCAGCAAAGTGTCCATACCCAAACCAAAGCGCAGGAAATCGTCGAGCAGCAGTGGAATGCACAGCCCGACAGACACCCACACCGGGTCGCGCATTTTGGTCACTTTGCATTTCGCCCGCCCAGTGCGCTGAGCTTTTTTGACCTGGGTGTGAACGCCTGGGTCGGCGACAGTATCTTTTTGGAAGCACACAAACAAAATAGTGCAAACTTTGCAAACGATCAGGACGGTGGAACCCTGCTGCGCTTTTCCGAGCTCAGTAGCGCCAATATTTTGCTGATCATCTGGCCGTTGCTTATCATTGCACTGGGGTTTGCCAGTGTCAGTGGCGAGCAAAAAAGTGGCACATTACGGCAGTTGATGTCGATGGGCGTGTCATTCCGTGCGCTGGTGACAGGAAAAAGCTTCAGTTACTTGTTCTTATCTGTGATCTTTATTTTACCCGTGTTTGTGTTAGCACTGGGCATGGCGGCCAGCGCAGGCGCGCAATTCTCTTCAGAAGCACCGTTAAGGCTGTTGTTGCTATTGGGGGCTTATCTGCTTTACTGCCTGTTCTGGATTGCCGTGACTTTGCTGGTGTCGAGTCTGGTAAAAGCCCCCAAACAGGCACTTGTACTGCTAACTTCGGTGTGGTTTATCCTGACTATTCTGATGCCGCGCATGCTGGCAGAATTTGCCCATCACCAGTACCCCCATCAAAAGCGTAATGACTTTGAGCTGGCGATTAAACTGGATAACCGCAAAGTGGGCGACAGTCACAACCCGGACGATCCGTACTTTAGTAAATTCCGCGAAGAAACGCTGAAAAAGTATGGTGTGTCTTCGGTAGAGGAGCTACCCGTTAACTACAAAGGATTGGTGATGCAAGAAGGTGAGAAACTCAACGCCGAGATTTACAAAAAGCACTATCAACAGCAGGTTGCCCAGTTTGATGCACAGCGGCAGTTTGTCAGTCAGTTTTACTGGGTTAACCCTTATCTGTTTGTGCGTGACTTTTCCATGGCACTGACGCGCACCGATACCCGCCACTTCCTGGACTTTGAACAGCAAGCAGAGGCACACAGATACGCGCGTATTCAAAAACTGAATCAGTTGCACACTAATGAGATCCATCATCACAACGACAGAGCACAACGCGTTGATAAGTCCTACTGGCAGGAGTTTGATGCATTTCACTACACTATGCCAACTCTAAGCTGGTCACTGAGTGCTGTTTCTCTGGCCTGGGTTTTACCGCTGCTGGCTGTGATGGCGCTGTATATTTTCCTGAACTCAAATGGGATGCAGAGGAGGATTTATGCTGCTGTTTAAACTTGAATGCAAACGCTTGTTTGCCGGTACCATCAACAAGCTGGTTCTGGTGTTATTTATCGTATCGGGTGTGTTTGCCGTTTATCAGGGCGCGCTCGGTTACAAGTCGGTGCGTATCGACCAGTATAAATCTATGGTAGTATTTCAGAAGGAGCGGGAACATGTGAACAGCCGCGAAACACTGCCGGCTGCGGGCTCTTTGGCATATTACGCCAGTGCACCAACAGAGTGGAAGCTGAGCCCCTGGGCTGCGCTGTTTGTGGGGGAAACACCGTCTTCTATGGTGGCGTCTAAAGTACGTGCCACGGCACTGCAAAGTCAGATCTTCAATCGCGAAATTGTCAACCCGGCTCAGCAACGGGCTGGCGGATTGGATCTTGGCTTTGTACTGGTTTACTTTCTGCCATTGGTGATAGGAATTCTGACGGTTACTCTGCTCTCAGACGAGCAGCATGCTGGCCGTTGGCGATTGCTCAATGCGTTGCCTAATAGCGCCTTCAGGCTGCTAGGCAAACAAATCGCGCTTAGGTTTGCAGTGATCTGGTTGCTGGTGGTTATCCTATTGGTCAGTGCCGCTGTGATACTGTCTTTGCCTTTTGATACCTTATTCTGGGTTGTACTGGGGGCAACCAGCCTGTATATGGTGTTCTGGTTTGCGCTGGCTGCATTGATCATGAGCTTTGGCAAAAACAGCGTGGTCAATAGCCTGGCTTATCTAAGCAGCTGGGTTGTTCTGGCACTGTTGGTGCCGGGCGCTGTGCACTTATACTTGTCTGCACAGTACCAAAGTGATGCGCCCCTTGAGATAACACTGCAACAACGTATGACGCTTAATGATGGCTGGGACAAAGACAAACAAGCCACGCTCAATGAGTTTCTGACGCACGAACCCGCCTGGCAGGATACGGCCCCGCTGGGTGAGGCATTTGACTGGAAGTGGTACTACGCGCAGCAGCACATGAGTGACCTTGCGGTACAGGCCATTGTTGAGGAGAACATAAAAAACAATCAGGCACGTCAGGCGCGCCTGCAATCACTTAGCCTATTGTCTCCGGCACTGTTTTTCCAGCTCACCCTGAACGAACTTGCCAATACCAGCAGTGGTTATCAGTTGCAATATCGACAGCAGGTGGCTGAATATCATCAGACCATTCGCCATTTCTTCTATGATTTTCTGTTTTTCGACAAGCCGGTGACACGTCAGGATGTGGAAGACTTTCCGCTGTTTGAAGCACAAGCCATGGAGACACAAAATAGCCTGTGGAAATTGCTGGTCAGTGCTGTATTTGTGTTGGTCATAGCCACATTGGCGATTGTCAGGATCCGACAAGTGAGGCCACTCTAACCCCTCTTAGTTAATACGGGCGGCAATCGCCCGTATGTTTTAGCCAACAGCATAAGTAATTGTTGAAAAAGACAGTTGTCGTAACAGGTAATGCAAAGTAGGATGGATGTTTCTAATTTTTATCCATTCGCTAAGGGGCTTACATGTTATCACTCAGACCATTTGAACCTGCCGATGAATCAAGCCTGGTTAGCAATTTAAATAATCCGGCGACGGTGCACTTTTTGTCACCAAAAGTCCCTTCTCCCTACACCGCGGAAGATGCGCAGTGGTGGATCAACACGGGCAGTCAGGAAGGACTTACCCGAGCGATTATTCTGGACGGTGCATTGGTTGGATGCATCGGAGCGCGTCAGGGCACCTTTGAGTATTGTCGCAGCGCAGAAATTGGCTACTGGCTGGCCGAGGAGTACTGGGGCAAAGGCATTACCGGTCGGGCATTGCAGTTGTTAATAGACGAAATTGAAGCCACCACAGACCTGGTTCGATTAGAAGCGGTGGTTTTCGCACAAAACGCTCGCTCTGAGCGGGTGCTGGAAAAAGCGGGTTTTGAATTTGAAGGGGTACGTCGTAAGGCAATCTACAAAAATGGCACTTTTTCTGACGCACGCCTGTTTGGCAAGCTGCTCATTTGCTGAAATCGCTATCGGCAACATGCTATCGGCAATAACAAAGCAATGACGGGCCGGATTAACCGCAGCCCGTCTTCGCTGTTTATCTTTTCAAGTTAAATTCAAATGCGTCAGGTTTAAGCTGTTTTACCTCGGGGATAAAATACCGGATATCATAGATGCCTTCATAGTCGTGCCAGTGCAGGCCTTCGTCATCGCTATCTGACTCATCATGATGCCAGGGTTCCAGTGGCTCGCTCAGAAAGCTTACGTGCAGGTGGTTTTTGTGATTGGCTTTGACCTGGGTTACACCAGTGAGGTTATCGGCAAAGATGATCTGGGTGGCGCCCAGCTGGACCAGCGCATCCACCAGACTTTGTGTTGCCTGACGGTCATACGCCGCGTCGCCGACACTGACGGGGCCACTTTGCGTACCAATCGGGCGAATGTCCACTGTACCACCAAACTTATGGGTAAAGTGCGGCGGGTTTATACCACCCCAGCGCATGGTGGCACCAGTAATGGTTAAGTGATCGGGCATACCTGCTGGCTTATCGGGCTGGGCATGCCAGGCTCGCCCCAGGTTTTGCAGCGCCGTGAGTAAGTCTGGGTGTAAATGACGGCCTACCAATCCTGACGTTGTCAGCCCCTGCGACGGCGTGTCCGGGATAGCAACCAGCCCAGTGACTGCGCATTTCACTTTTAATTTGAGCTGCTGGGTGCTGGTTTGAGCGATGAATTGGTCTGTGCCTGGCGTAGTGTCGTTGCCACAGCTATGAAAATTGTTAATCGAGACAACAACCTGGCCTTTGGCATCTGTTAGGGGGGCGGAAACGTCATAGGGCGCTTTCAAACGAAACAGACCTTGTTCAATCCGGGTCAGAACTTTAGCGCGCACACTGCTGCTAAATCGGGCGGCCATACCTGCCGGGTCGCGCCATTGTGACGTGGTCAGGGTGAAAGGCGCTGAACTAATCTTAACCGGCTCGCCGACTATGGGCAGGCCCTGACCGTTGGTTAACGTGAGTGTCCATATGGCGGTATTGCCATTTTTAGGGTACAGGGTGACCTCGGCGGCGTTTTCGAGCCATTGCTGGCCAAAATAGCCACGGCCATCAGGCGCCATGATCAAGCCATCATAATAAAATTGGCTGGATAAGGTTGAAGTGTCTGGGGTATTTGCAAAAACCGGGCAGCATAAACCCAGTGCAGCGCTAATGAGCGCAATCCGTGCTTTCATGATGTCTCTCCTTGAGTTGTCTTCTCAAGGCTAGCAGCTCAGAGGGGCGTGACAAATTTATTAAGGTGTATATTTTTCATGCAGCTTTTCATGTAACAGGGGAAAGATAGAAAGGGCAGAAACGAAAAAAGCGAGCCTTAGCTCGCTTTTTCTGCAAAATGCGTAGTAATTAAAGAACTACGATTTTGTCTGCCTGAGGACCTTTTTGACCCTGAGACACTGTGAATTCTACGCTCTGGCCTTCAACCAAAGTTTTGAAGCCGTCGCCTTGGATAGCGCTGAAGTGAGCGAATACGTCAGGGCCATTTTCCTGAGAAATGAAACCAAAACCTTTAGACTCGTTGAACCACTTAACTGTACCAGTAACTGTGTTAGACATAGTATTAACCTGTAATATAAATAAAAATTAACCTTCGATAGGTGTGAATGCATCAAAAGTAGAGGTGAAACTTAAATACTGCAGGTTGTGTTACGCGGTGTAAAACAACGAATTGTAGGATGTAAATATCGACTTTCTTTCTAGCGGCCTTCACTCTACAGGGACTCACAGGGTCTGTCTAGTGTTATTTGTACAAATTTTAAATTTATCTTGTGGCGCACCTTCGGCTGACCATAACAAAACAGTGCAAAGAGCGTACAGGACATTGGTCCCCACTTAAATTTCGTCAATAACCTGAAATGCCCGATATTCATCGAAGGCAAATTGGTCGGTCATGCCGCTGATATAGTCAATAACCAATCGGACCCTGAGATAAAATTCCTGCTCTGCGATATCGGGTATGGCGGCACTCATGGTGTCGCTGTAAAGTGCATTTCGATAAGCCTGTTTGTGTTTCTCGGGGAGCTTTTTAAACAGTCTGGCGGAATAGATTGAGATAGCGGGGACTTGCGTATCTGAAGGGAGTGGAATGTCCATCAGCTGTGCAAACTGCGACTTACTCAGGTGAAGTAGTGGTTCATAAATACTGAGCAAACCGCTGATAACCCGATAGCCCTGCAACTCACGTCCTTCAACCTCAGGGTGAGAAAAGGCCCACTTTTTGGCAACCTGTTTAAAGGTTTTGATAAGCAGGTGGCAGGCGCTGCCATCTTCAATCAGCGCCTGATTGAAGTGGCCAGCCGTCACCGCATCCAGGTTACTTACGAACTGCTCAGCCGCATGCTTTGGCAGTTTTTGGTTTACCTCAACCCGCAAAAAGACAAAGAACTGACTCTGATTGCCTGCGATTTTTTCACTACGGCGCGTGGCTACCTGGATCATGTCTGCCATTAGCCCCCGATCTGACTCGGGTAAGTGTGCGCTGAGTGCCGCATAGGTGTCGAGTAGAGCGGTTTGGAGTTGCGGATAACTCAGTATGTTCTTTTCTACTGCGTCTTCAAGGTCGGCCATGCCGTAGGAAATATCATCGGCGGCTTCCATGATATAGGAAAAAGGTGCCCGGCAGCCTGGCGCAATGTGTAATGCATGTGCAAGCCTGTCAATATAACCTTGTTCACTGAGATAGAAGCCCACTTTTTTCTTAAGATAGCCCAGTGACTGCTGCTGTTCTGGTGGGGCTTCGGTACCACAACGGGTGTACTTCATAATGCCAGACACCTGTGAGTAGGTGAGGTTTAGGTTAAGCAGAGTGTGTACTAGGCGGATCCCCTGCGCATTGCCCTCAAAGTGGGTCAGATCTCTCAGTATGTCAGGACGCATTGCGTGCCCGCAGAGCCGTTTGAATAGCTCATCAATGTGGCCGTCCAGCCAGTCACTGATAGCTGCCTCGCCAAAGTGGCCAAAAGGCGGATTACCTATGTCGTGCATTAAGCAAGCCATTTCAACAATGGACTCAAGCATACGCTGGTACTCGCAGTTCAAAGACTGATGGTTATCCTGTTGAGCGAGTAATTCACAGATCAGCTGACAGATATAGCGACCGGCCTGCTGCACTTCCAAAGAGTGAGTTAGCCGGGAGCGAACGGCTGCGTTGCGCTCAAGTGGGAACACCTGAGTTTTTTGTTGCAGCCGACGCACAGCAGCCGAAGTGATGATGCGGTTGCGGTCGCTTTCAAATTGTTTGAATAACGGGCTGGAGAAAGTGTGGGGACGATCTGCTCGGATCTTACTGCTCAAGGTCGCCATCATCTGTCCTTATGACTGTGTAGATATTGCTATGTTGTCTGTTTTATATCCATAAAGCAACACTTTACGTTGTTATGCCAGAGGCTGTTTGAGCAAGTCCAGCAAGGCCTGAGGGATAAATTTTCGGGATGTGGTAATGGCGTAAAAGTGCTCATAAATGGGCAGTTTACTTTGATACTGCTCCAGCAGGCCCTGGGCAATTTCATCTTTGACAACCACCGGGGGTAACACCGCCAGGGCGCCACTGTCTCTGGCCAGCAGTCGCAGCATCGCCATGTCATCGACTTCGGCCTGAATATCCGGCTTATACTCATGTGCTGCACACAGGGCGTTAAAAGCTGAGCGGATCTCAGTGGTGGGTCCCGGTAGTACCCAGCGTACCTTATCGTACCCTGTCGGAAATTCACTGCTGATACTGGCACCTTTTGGGCCTACAATGGCAACCTGCTGACGCGATACCAGCTGCGTATGCCAGCGTGCTTCATCCTGACTGGCCAGGCGGTTTGTCAGAACCAGATCCAATTCATGATTACTTAACCCTTGCAGCAAAGTATCCATATCCCGGGTGGTCAGGGTAAAGCTGATGTGAGGATCACAGAGTAAGGGGCTGATAAAGCTTTCGATAAAGTTTCGCGACAAGGTGGTTTGCACGCCAATGGACAGGTGTTGTCGTTCGGTCGCTACACCTTTCAATAAAAAGGACTCCAGCTCTTCACCTTTGTAAAAAATATCGTCGGCGTACACCAATACTTGTTTGCCTGCATCAGTCAGGATTAGTCTGCGGCCCTGTTTTTCGAATAATGAGACGCCCATCGTGTGCTCCAACCGCTTAATCTGGATTGACAGGGCAGACTGAGAAATGTGCACATCCTGAGCAACCTGCGTCAGGCTGCCAGCTTTGGCAACACGCCAGAAATAGTAGAGGTGGTGGTAGTTGAGGCGGCTCATTCAATAGTTATAAAAAATATATGGTTTAGTTAGAATATATATTTTTTTTATATCTTTCAACGTCTGACATACTGAGCCCGTTCTGAATGGAGTGGGATAATTATGTCAATATCATTAATGATGATGCTCGTCATCACGCTCAGTTTTGCGCTCAGTGCCTGGTACTGCGGCCGAGCCGAACGCATCGGCAAGCGGTTTGTAACCGTCTTCTCTGGCTGGTTGTTGGTTTTGTTGGTCGCAGCCCTTGCAGGGCAGGGCGTCGACACTAAGATACTTCCCGACAGTGCCTTTACCCACTGGGTTCATGTCACTTCACTGGGACTGTTCATGTTTGCCCTTGTGATATTTATGGCCGTCATTTTGATGCGCTTTTCTCTTAACTATATGGCTGGTGAGCCGCGCCTGAATGTTTACTGGCGCTGGTTGCCTGGCACGCTGGCAGCGGTGTCTCTGGTGGTGTTGAGCAATCACTTGCTGCTGTTTTTACTGGGCTGGACGCTGATCAGCCTGGCTTTGCATCAGCTGTTACTTTTCTATCCTGAGCGTCCCCGTGCAGCCCTGGGCGCGCACAAAAAATTTATTCTGGCACGCCTGGCCGAACTGGCGCTGTGTATTGCCGTGTTGTGTTTATACCAGGCTCACGGCACCTTTTTGTTGACCGATATTCTGGCATATTATCAGGCCCCCAACCCTGAAGTCAGTGTTTACACCCAGATTGCCGCAGTATCTCTGGTACTCGTCGCACTCATCAAATGTGCGCAGTTGCCGGTACATGGCTGGCTGATGCAGGTGGTCGAAGCGCCTACGCCAGTCAGTGCCCTGTTACATGCGGGTGTTATCAATCTGGGTGGTTTTTTAATGATAGTGTTTGCACCTGTGGTCATGCAAGTCGCTATTGCGCAGTGGCTCTTGCTGCTTGCCGGTGGCCTGACAACGGTCCTGGCGGCGCTGATCATGACAACCCGGGTGAGTGTTAAGGTTCGCCTGGCCTGGTCAACCAGTGCACAGATGGGTCTGATGCTGGTTGAATGTGCGTTGGGTCTTTACGAGCTGGCGCTGTTACATTTACTGGCTCACTCTGCCTACAAGGCTCACGCTTTTCTTAATTCAGGGAACGCAGTTCGCGAAAACCTCCAGGCACGTCTGGCAGTCCCTGTCACCCCGTCTTTGACCCGCTGGCTGGGCGCAGCGCTGCTGAGTGTCAGCCTGGTTGCTGTAACCTATTGGCTGGTGGGCCAGGGCACAGCCCTGAGTATGTGGGCCTTACTGGCCATGTCGCTAACCTTGCTGCTGGCACAGCGCAGCAGTGCGCACCATAGTTTGCCATGGGCAGGTGTGGTGGCGCTCAGTGTGCTATTGCTGGCCAGTTATGCTGCCCTGAAAACCCTGCTGGCGCAGACCGTCTTTGCTAATGTGGCGCTGCATGAAGCGCCTTTGAGTGTGGCGGATAGTGTGGTGCTGGCGCTGTTTGCAAGCCTGTTTGTACTGAACTGGCTACTAACCTACCGAGCAGCACACCCTAAGGTACAAAGCCTGTCTGTGGTGCTGTTTGCCGGATTGTATCTGGATGAGTGGTGGACCCGGCTGACATTGAAAGTGTGGCCGGTGAAGCTGCCAGCCCCAGTCAAATCGCAACGCGCCGTCAAGCGCCCGTATGGATTAATTCAGGAGTCTTAACATGGCAAGTGATATTCGCACTCTTACGCAGGCACAGCGGATGTCTGTCCAGGCTGCTTGCCAGAAGTTGGCACCCAGCTGGCCGCTGGACCAGATGATAGCAGTCAGCCCCTACTGGCCAATGCGCAATGAGCGCATTGAACAGGTCAGCGCACGGCTTAGCGCGCTGGCGGGTATTTCAATGCTGATGCCCCCCAGCGATTATCTGGACTGGTATCGGCGTGATCTGATCAGCGAGCAGGCACTACACATGGCGCTGGCAGAATCGGGGCAAAGTATGAGTGTAGGTGAGCTGGTTCAGGCACTGGAACGTGCGCCAGAGCTGGCACCCTGGCAGTCTTTTTCGGCGTTACTGGATGAGCACAGGGCGCGTCACAAAATGGCCTGTAAAGATGAAATCATTCATCAGATCAGCCAGTTCTGTGCTGCGCATTTTCAACAAGCTCAGCCCATGTTGCATCGTGAGCACAGCAATGCGCAGCCTGCTCTGTACACGCACTGGCTGGCGGTTAGTCAGCGTGATCGCGGTATCAGTATCGTGCTGGATGAACCCGATCTGCATCGCTATTTTAAACAGTTACCAGACGACCCGGGTGTTTTGATAGCACAAGCGCTGGATACCTTTGGGGTGCGGGACGACCAGGTTGAGTTGTATGCACACGCGTTGTTGCTGGATGTGAGCGGATGGGGCGCCTGGGTTGCCTATTTACGCTGGCAAAACGAGCTTAAAGGTGAGCCACAGGATCAAATGCAGGATCTGCTTGCTATTCGTATGGCGTGGGAGCTGGTGCTATGGCGTTACCAGCAAGCTCATTCCCCGACATTTTTTACTACTTTGGCGCATCAATGGAAGCAATCTCTCGCACTGCTGTCAGAGCAGCCGGCGCAACATCTAACGCAACAAAAACCACTGTGGATCTGGGCCAGAGCAGCAGAGCTGAGTTATCAGCATCAGCTACACAAGGCACTGAGTCGCTCGGCAAATCAGCCGCTACAGGCCATACAGTGTCAAGCCGCATTTTGTATCGATGTACGTTCTGAGGTTTATCGTCGCGCACTGGAAGCGCAAAGCGATAGCATACAGACGATGGGGTTTGCAGGCTTCTTTGGTTTACCGATTTCATATCAGGTGCAACAGGCTGATGTGAACCGCCCTCAGTGCCCGGGTTTATTGTTACCAAGTTTGGTGGCCTCTCATGGCCAGGCAGATAAACATGGCGCCGCTTCGCTCAATGCAGGCGCCCGCTGGCAGGCATTTTCTAAATCGGCCACGGCCTCATTCTCTATGGTGGAATCGGCAGGCTGGCTGGATACCTTTAAATTACTGAAAAAAGCCTTCTTTGCATCTGAACAGGCCCATCCGGTTGATAAGCTGACGAACAGTCAGGACTGGTCGTTGACACAAAATGGAGAGGAACTGAGCGCACAACAAAAGGCGGGTCTGGCCGCTGGCGTGCTGAAGGCAATGGGGTTTGAGCAGTTCGCTCCCACTGTGCTGTTAGTTGGGCATGGCAGCCACTCTGCCAACAACTTGCAGGAAGCGGGACTTGGGTGCGGTGCATGCGGTGGACAAAGTGGGGAAGTAAATGTCAAAGTGCTGGCCTGGTTACTCAATGACAAGGCGGTGCGTGCGGCATTACCTGAGCTGGGGATTGAGATCCCAGAGCAGACAAAATTTGTAGCGGCACTGCACAATACCACCACAGATCATATTCGTTGTTATGATCAAAAGCCGGACGCGCAGATTACGTCATGGCTTGAGGGCGCTACGACGGCGGCACAAAAAGAGCGGGCGGCAAAGCTGGATATTCAGTTGGCTGATGCAAGTCGGGAAGCGCTGGATCAGGCCCTGATAGCTCGCAGCCTGGATTGGTCTCAGACTCGTCCTGAGTGGGGGCTGGCAAACAATGCTGCATTTATCGTTGCACCCCGTAGCTGGACTCAGGGCATTGATTTACAGGGGCGTAGCTTTTTGCATGATTACCAGTATCAGCAGGATCCGGACTATCAGATTCTGGAAGCCATAATGACTGCCCCTATGCTGGTGACTCACTGGATCAACATGCAATACAACGCCTCGACCACAGATAATCTGCACTTCGGCAGTGGCAATAAGGTGTTGCATAACGCGGTGGGCGGTAACATCGGGGTGTTTGAGGGCAATGGCGGCGATTTGCGAACCGGCCTTGCAATGCAGTCGTTACACAATGGATACGACTGGATGCATCAGGTGTTACGCCTGTCTGTTTATCTGGCAGCACCTAAATCTGCGATTAAAGAGATTGCTGAGCGTCATGAGGTGGTCAGGCAGTTGATCGATAATGAGTGGCTGTACGTATTTCAGTGGCAACAAACGGGCGAGATAAGTCGCTTTTATCAAAATCGCTGGTGGCCGGTGTCGGTTGGGTCGCCCGAATCAGGTGAAGAATCAAAAATAGTACAGTGTCTTTGATTTCTGGTATTTACACTACCAGAACAAAGCTGTGGGGCACGAAGCGGCAACCTCCGGTTGCCGCTTTTTTTATTACCACGGCGCTTGGTATATTCGTGCGGATCTGCCACAGTTACAGTAACCATAGGGAGTTTACTATGAGTGGCATAACGTACAGAACAACAGGCAATAATACGGAGTGAGCATGTCGGGAGATATCGTCAAAATTCAGGCTGAACACTGGTCAGCAACTCAGCTTAAGTTAAAAGCACTCAGTGAAAAAATGGCCGCACTGGAACCTTTAATTCTGGAAGCTGCTGAGCAGCTCAACCCAGATAGCAGCAGTTATGATGCGGGTCAACGTCAGGCACTGGCACAACGTCTGAAAGAGGCGCTGTCTAAAGACGGTGAAGCAGTATCATAATTAAAATTACCCGTGTGGAATTCATCTAAGCGTTGCCCATACGGGGGCGTTTATGTTTGAAGCGGATCTGGTACTGCCCGATTGCACAAGAGCATATCTTTCCCTGAATTGTCATTGCAGCTCGTGAAAACGGCTCTAGAATAATAAACATAGAAGGAAGTTGGTAGGTGATATGAATATATCGCGATGTCTTGTTATCTGTAGCATCCTGATATCCGGGCTGACTTTGAGTAAAGCCGCGGTGGCGGATAAGCTCGATGTTTCAGTCGGTTGGACCAAACCTCCTTACGTTATAGAGCAGGGAGATACCGGCTTTGAACTGGATATGGTGAAAGCGATTTTTGCTGCGCTGGGCCATGACCTGCAGTTTGTTTACGTGCCGTTTGGTCGCTCGAATTCTCTGTTGAAAACCTCAAAAGTGGATGTTGCACTGACCATGAACCGGCGCATGGATTTAGCGGGAGCGGTCCTGTCTGAACCCTATATTACCTATCATAACACCGCAATTAGCTTAAAAAGTCGTAACGTAAAGCTGCACAGTATCAGTGCACTTGAGAATTACGCTGTGATTGGATTTCAAAATGCATCGCTGGTCCTGGGGATGGAATATCAGCTCGCAACCGCCAATAGCCCCTTGTATATAGAGCTGCCCGACCAGCAAAAACAGGTTGAGCTGCTGCTGCAGGGCAAAGTCGATGTAGTCGTTATGGATATTAATATATTTAACTATCTGAGCAAGGCTATCCTTGGTCGTGACCAGATGGTCAACGTATCGGTGCATCATTTATTTCCCGCGTCACCTTATCGAATTGCATTCAGAGATCCTGAGCTTAAAGAGGCCTTTAACCTCAAGATGGTGCAGTTTAAAAACAGCCCCGCCTATCAAAAGTTACTGAGCCGATATCAGTTCCTGCAATAAGCCTTTTCACTTTTCTGTCTGGCCGCAACCCGTTGTTGCAACTGACGCTCAGTTATGGTGTCTGATTTTGTCGATTTTGTGTCTTAAGTGACACTGCTTGTTCGGTTATGATGGACATCTAAGGAGTAAGGTATGACCAGAAAACAAGTATATTTTATCGCGGATGGGTTTCAGGCCCTGGACTTATTTGGGCCGTTGGATACCTTTATGGAAGCCAACGCCTGCGTGCCAAATGCCTATGCGAGCAAGCTGTTGAGCATAGTGTCCGGCCCGGTCAGGACGGCTTATGGTCAACAGGTTCATGCCGATTTTGGGCTGGACGATAATATTGACCTGGATGATTTGATCATTTGTGGTGGCAGTGGCATGCGGACGTTAACGCTTAGCGCCCAACAACTTGCTGCTCTATCGGCGCTGGCAGGCAAAGCTGAACGGGTATTCAGTATTTGTACCGGCGCGTTTGTGTTGGCCCAGCTTTTTCCTGACAAGGCATTGACCCTGACGACGCACTGGCGCTATTGCGAAAATCTGGCCCGGCAACATCCACATTGCACCGTTTCTGCGGATCCTCTGTATATACAGGACCAGCATGTCTGGTCGTCGGCTGGGGTGCTGTCGGGTGTTGATCTGGCACTGGCTATTGTGAGAGAGGATCATGGCAACAGTATTGCTGCACAAGTGGCGAAAGATCTGGTGGTCTACCTGCAACGCTCAGGAAACCAGCATCAGTATTCAGATGCCCTGGCATTGCAATCTGGCGACAGTTTGAAGCTTTCTCCGCTGATGGATTGGTTGAGCACCCAGCTTAATCAGTCGGTCACGGTATCCAGGATGGCTGAGTTTTGTAATCTCAGCGAGCGGCAACTGACACGATTGTTTAAGCAGCATCTGAATTGTACACCCAGTCACTACTTTAAGACCCTGAAACTGAATCATGCACGCGACCTGCTCTGTGAAGAAAATATCAGTCTGCAACATGTCTCGGGCAAGCTTGGTTTTAACAGCTATGACAGTTTCAGGCGTGCATTTATAAGACAGTTTGGGGTATCCCCGTCACACTATACAAAAGGAATTAACCGATGAAACACGCTCTGATGGCGCTGATATTTGGCAGCTTTACATTTGGTGGTGCCGCTTCACCGCTTACCCAGGCAGAGCAACAAGCCTGGCTGGAAGACATTGACTTTTATGTCCAGCAGGTGAAAACGCAACACATTCAGCCATTTCATACACTGGCAGAAGCAGACTTTTACCTAAGGGTTGAGCGCCTCAAAACACAACTGCCGGTGCTCACAGAAGCGCAGGTCGAAACCCGGCTAATGACGATAAGCCGGGCAATAAGCGACGGACACAGCAATTACTTTATGATGTCGGGGCCACACCAGCACTTTCCATTTAGGTATAAGTTTTTTGGCGATACCTTACGTGTTATCGACACCACGCCAAAATATCGCAACTTGCTGGGGCTCAGCTTAGCTCTATCAACGGGGTGAGTGTGGCTGAGCTGTACGCTCAGTTGTCGGCTACTTTGCCTGGCGTAGACAATCAGTACAGTGAAAAAACCAGCTTTGAGTATTACCTGTCTTTACATAAATTATTGCTTGGGCTTGAGATAGTGGCAGAGGGCCAGTCAGCGCTGTTCAAATTTGGTACAGGGAAAGAGGAGGTCAGTGTACAGGTTTCGCCCGTTAGTATGAGTGAATTTGGTAAACTCAGCTCTGCTTATTCACGCACAGAGCCCGAGCTAACCGCGCAGAGTATTGGCATGCCAGGGATCACATTGAGCCTGTTGAGGCAGCATAAGGCCGCTTACTTTGCCTTTACGTCTTATCCCAAACTAGAGCAGATAATAGCGCATTGTGAGGACTTGCAGGCGACACTCAGGACGGCGGATTCGCGCGTTATAATTATTGATTTCAGAGGCAACGGTGGCGGTAATTTCTACTCGGGCCTGGCGTTGTCAGCATGTTTGCAATCTCTGGATCAGATTGACTGGATGCAGGGAGTCTATGTTTTATCAGATGGAGAAACCTTTTCTGCTGCCATGACCAATACCGTGCAGTTCAGACAAATCCTCAATGCCACAGTGGTCGGCACCCCAACCGGAGGAGACCCAAATCAGTTTTCAGAAAATAGCGTGTTCTCGCTGCCAAACTCGGGGCGTCGGTTCAGCTTGTCGAAACGGTACTATCCATTTTCAGACGTACAAAGTGATGCCGTGTATCCGGACATACATATAGCACCGAGCTGGGAGGATTACCGCACAGGAAAGGATACCGTGTTGACGTATCTTCTATCACAACTAAACGCACACACTCAGTTGCCTGCATTGATTGAATAGAAACTGCGATTATGCAAGGCATGGGATCCGTGTCCCAGTGCCTTGTATTCACAACACGCCCAACAGGCAGTGCTGAAGCAAACGTTTATAATGGGAAGTTACATTCCAACGTAAAGCAATCCGTTGTTATACACATATCCAGTGCAGAGCAGTGATGGTTTGTTAGTCCGGGAAAAGCACCTCCTGCAACCTGGTGTGTTACATGGTGTGGCATTTGATTTGCCGTGTGCGTCAGGTTTTTAACCGCTTTCTTTTTGAAGTTAAGTTTCATAATTATTCCTTTAAGTTACGTGCTCACCCAATTGAGCACAGCAATAAATTACCTTAATTAGGTAAATGTGCAACAGAAAAATGCAATTGTGGCAGAGCACCGCCTGTTACAGATGTGGCGACCTCCTGAAAATGCTCTATGGCCTTGAACGCTGGTGTTTAATGGCATTCCTCATTGTTTCTCTTCAGGTACTTTATGTCTCAATTTTGTTGTTTTTTAGATCTTTAATTTAACGTTTTTGCTGATTTTTATTTTAATAAATTGATTTTTAAAGCCAAAGATATTTTCTTCAAGAACCCCTGTTGTTAATTTTATTTTTTATTTTTGTGAAATTTATTTTTGTGGGTCGGGTCTTTTTGTATGAATTCAAAAGGAGATACAACATGACCACATTATGCAAACCCGCGACTTTCTACCCAGAGCACCTAGTCAATGCTGATGACATCATGACCGTCATTGAAGTTTGTCACCCTGATAGCCCTTACAAGCAGCGGGCTTTTGAAATGATCCAAAATACAGAGGTCAAGAACCGACACCTGATCCTGCCGCTCACAGAAGTCGTGAAGCTCGGGGACTTTGGCGCGCGTGCCGCTCGCTACAAAGAAGCAGCCATTGATATGGCCCAAACCGTCGCATTAGAAGCGATGGAAAATGCCCGGGTGCAGCCGGAAGACGTCGATATGGTGATAACTACGTCTTGTACTGGTTTTATGATGCCCTCATTGACTGCGCATTTGATCAATCGACTGGGTTTACCTAATGAAACCAAGCAAATCCCGATTGCGCAGCTAGGCTGTGTGGCGGGGGCCTCGGCGATTGGTCGGGCATTTGAATACTGCCAGACCCGCAGAAACAGTAATGTGCTGATCGTCTGTGTTGAAACCTCCTCATTGTGTTTTCATCGAGAAGCCAACCGTTTACAGGACTTTATTAGTGATGCGCTGTTTGCCGATGGCGCTGCCGCTGTGGTCATGCGTGGTGACAGCCAGGTATCTGGCCTCAAGCTGACCAATAATCAAAGTGTTACCATCAAAGATACACTGCCTTACATCGAATACGATATTACCCATCAGGGCTTTAAGTTTTCTCTGGATAAGCAGGTCATGCACTCCATTCCCCATGTTGCACCTTATCTGCAATCATTTTGCAGACGCAGCCTGTCGCGCGATGCCAACCAGGTTGATAGTGCGATTTTTCACACCGGTGGAAAACGTATTCTTGATGAGCTGGTGCGGTGTTTGTCGCTTGAGCCAGATATGGTGGCCCGCTCCCGGGCTTGCCTGGCTGAAACAGGTAACACCTCCAGCGTAGCAGTCATTGATGTTTTAAAGCGGACTTTTGACTCTGCAAGACACGGCGATACCAGCCTGCTTGCTGCATTTGGGCCCGGATTTACCTCGGAGATGAGCGTTGGGGTGTGGCACTGAGTGAAGCTCAAGGTAAAAAGCCAAAACCGCCTGTTTAATAAGCAATGTGGGTTGGTTTTGGCCATCAGCTAACAGACAGCGCGGTTTCATGGCTAGTCAGTCACTTTATTGTATACTTTAGCAATTATCCCTGAGTGACCTGGGTCATGTATAAAAAAGCCTTTCTCGCGCTGAGTTTATTTTTTGTCTCTATGCTGATAGTTGCAACACTGGATACCTTTTGGTTGCACGGTGCCAATGCGCAGCGGCCAGCTCACATACCCCCGGTATTACCACCCGAGGAACAATTAAAGCAGCAGGACCCATTGCACCCGCTGCTTGACATTTATGGCTTGGCTGCTCACTCACCGCAGGCTGCGTTAAAGCAACTGGCGCAGTGGCAACAAGAGAACTCAGGTTTAAAGCCAATCGAAACGGTGTATGTACTGTGGGTTCGCAGGCGCGCAGCGAGCGACGATAGCGAACGTGCTGCCTTGGACCAGCAGCTTTCTGAGCTGGCACAAAAACATCAGCTCTTCTGGCTGCAAGCCTGGGTTGCACAGGCTCGGGCAAAAGTAGCGCTAAGGCTAGGTGATCTCGACACGGCGCGTACAGCGATTGTCGAAGGGGTGACGCTCGCGCAAAAGCACGGTGTGGGGTTTCTTTTAACAGAGCTTTACAATACGGCGGGTGTGGTTCTTAACGCAACCAATGAACTGGTTAAAGCGCAGCAGTATTTTCTCAAAGGGATTAAACAGGTCGACGCATGGCCTGATAACCGGCTGCATGGCCTTTTACATAATAACCTTGGGCTCTTGTATGTACACCTGGAGCAATGGCACAACGCGTTAAAGTATCTGAGTCAGGCAGAAGCGCTCTATGGAAGTTATGCCGGCGCCACCCCTGAATACATGTCGATGATCTTGTTTAATCAGTCTTTTGCTCACAACCGTGCCGGCCAAGCCAGCCAGTCCAGAGAGAAATTTGAGCAGGCGTTGAGTTACCTGAACGAGAATTCCGGCGATTTCTATCGGGTTGTTGCACTCAAAAATGAGGCCCGACTACTTAACCTGGAGAAAGATCTGGATGGAGCTACGGAAAAAGCCACCCGCTGCACCAGTATGACCAGTACTGAGCAATACCCGATGCAGCATGGGATCTGCCTACTGGAGCTGGGCTTGGCACATTATGCTGGCGGGCGAATTGATGCTGCGCAATCGGCAACTCAGTCAGCGGTAGCGGTGTTTAGCCTGCTTAAACACACACGCTGGCTGCTCAAAAGTCGGCTTTTTCTGGCACAAGTACTGGAAAGTCAGGGCGAGGCCGCAGCGGCACTGGCACTGCTTAAAGAGGTGAGGGTAGAGGAAAAAGCCATGATCATGAATGAGCTGATTGCGCTGGATACAGCCCTGGAAGTGCAACAAATTGCTCAGGAGCGTGACCTGTTAAGCGCGCAAAGCCGGTTATCTAACCTTGAGCTTTTACTTGATAAACAACGCTTCAGATTACTGGTCTTGTGGTTAGTTCTGGCGCTCACCGGGGCTGGATGGCTGGCACTGAGGGCCAGAGCGGTAAGCAAAGATAACCGCCGCTTGTACGATTTGAGTTTTGTTGATCCCCTCACTAAAGCGGCCAATCGTCGTTTATATCAGCAGGAAATGGCAAAACCGAAAAGACTGAACACCGATACACTATACCGTCTGGTGGTGATTGATCTCGACCATTTTAAACAGATCAACGACAATTTTGGCCACGACAAAGGAGATGCGGTGCTAGCCGAATCCGCAACACGGCTACAAAAGTTTGTTGCCGATGATGAGTTATTTGTACGATGGGGCGGCGAGGAATTCCTGATGGTGGCTAAAGAACGTGATGACTTTCGGGCATTTACCCAAAATATGGTGAATGCACTGAGAGAGGCACCGTTTAAACTTGGGGACACCACGCTTCAGGTTACCGCCTCTTTTGGTGTCAGCCATGCGATGAAGGTACAGCAGCTGGGTACATCAGATGCAGCATTTAAATGTGCCGATCAATGTTTGTATCAGGCTAAACAAAATGGCCGGGATCAAGTTGTGATGCCTCAACAGAGTCGTTAGTAGGTTGCAGATGTCAGGCTAAGTCAAATGTTGCTATTTGACGGCCAGACGACTTGCTGACCACGCGGCTGGGGCCAGCAAGTTTTGTACTCTGTACTTTTTACTTAAACAGTTCCAGTTCACCTAAGCTCAGGTAATTGCCCAGATCATTTGAGACATCAAGGCGGTAGTACTGATAGTGTGCCTTTGAGTCCAGACAGTATTCAGACATAGCTGGGAAGTCGGGCTTGTCGCCTGACCCAATGGGTGTCCAAACCTGTTGATCGTTACTACCAAACAGTTTCCAGCTGGTGGTGATCCAGGTTGTGGTGTGATTGTAGCCCTGGGCAAGTGCGATTTTAGATACCGCCTCTGCCTGAGGCAAAGTCACATAAACTGACTCCTGATTTTCTTTGGAAAACCAGACGTGGTTATAGCTGTAGACCACGACACCATCATTCAGGTGATTAATGCTGCCATGGCTGGTAGTCGCGACCTCAAAAGCGCTGATATCAACTTTCTCATCTGCCAGCTGGCAGGCGCGGTTGGGCACCGTACCATCTCCTATGGTCAACTCGAAATCGCCGCTTTGTTCAGTGACATCGACCCAGTGTCCGTACCAGCCGTTGAAATCCAGTGACGGGGTGCCGTAGTAGGTGGCTTTTATTCCGTCGTTATTGATCACATCAAAAGTGATGTACTTAGTGCTGTCTGGTGCGTTGATCTGAGGTTGAGCACTGTGTACCTGGCTGCCCGAGATGATGCTGCCCTGACTGTCTGTGGCAATAAAATGCGTGCCACGAAACTCAGGTGTAAAGGTTGTCAGTTTATCCTGAGTCAGCAGGTTGTCTCTGAGGCTGTCCTGTTTGAGGATAAGTCCATCGCTTTGCGCTGTTGCAGAGCAGGCAACCAGTGCCAGCGCACTCAGTAAAAATTGGGGTTTTTTATTGGTAAACATCGTTATTCCTTAAGTTATCCTTGTTTCCAGTAACCCATTTTAAGGGACAAATGAGTAATTAAGAAGGCTTAAGGGTATAAAGTTTGTTTTATATCACAGTTGGCAGCATAGCCTTTTCAAAAAAACATTCAATACGAGATAAGCGAGGGCGCCATAAGACGCCTGTTGCATGAACGATTGAATAGAGTAAACACTACGTGCCAACCGCACCGGCTCAAACCGGGTTGTCATGGCCGCGCGCAATCACGTTTGTTGGCATTAAACCTTTGTGCAAAGGGCTGGCCAGTGGTTTCACACCATTATCTAATCAGGATATTTTGGTTTTCGGTAAACGTGATTGTTCCAATCTGGCAGACATCAAGGATACAATGTGGCCGCTTAAGGAGAAAGTATGCTGCAAAACACCATCCGTCAGAAAATATCAAAACGCTCTGTACCACTACTGGTCTACCCCTGCTTGCTTTTTTGCTGGCTGTTAAGCCTTGGCCCGGATCTGGCTGTGAGCAACTTCTATCAGCAGATACAGATAGCGCTGACCATGGTGTTTGGTTCATTTATTGCCGGCGGTACGGCGCTTGGTGGCGGGGCTGTGGCCTTTCCCGTCATGACCAAAGTGCTGTCTGTTGAGCCGTCTACTGCGAAGGTGTTTTCGTTGGGTATTCAGTCCTTTGGCATGGTTGCCGCGACACTGACTATCTTGTTCTTTAAGATCCGTTTTTATCATCGGGTTGTATATTCGGCGCTGCTGGGGGCGATCCCAGGCGTAATTGTTAGCCTGACGTTATTGGGCGACCTGCTGCCAAGGTTGGCAATCAAATCCTTATTCAGCGTACTGCTGATTTTGTTTGCGGTGACCCTGATAAAGCAGCTCAGAGTTGGCATTCAGTCTCATTTGACAGAGAGTTCGACCGATTATCAGTATATCCCTTTGGTTGGATTTATAGGTGGGCTGGCAAGCGGCCTGGTGGGATCCGGAGCCGACATTTTTATTTTTGCCTACCTGGTTTTAATGCTGAAAAAAGACATCAAGGTTGCCACGGCAACCAGCGTGATCATTATGGCCATCACCTCTGTTGTGGGCACGATAACGAATATGCTGGTACTGGACACACTCACACCCGAGATCCAGCTGATGGTGCATGCAGCCATCCCCGTGGTGATCCTCGGTGCACCGCTGGGGGCACTGGTGTGTGCAAAACTACCTGAACGCGGCGTGGTTAATATGTTATTGCTGCTTATCGCACTGGAGACCGGCTTCACAGCGTATGAGTGTGTCAGACTGTATCTGTAGGCAGAAATAGCCTGGGTAGAGCTGACATACGAGTTTCGGACCACGAGAATGTACTGATAAAACTATCAGCTGTTGAGTGGCAGTAAGTACTAGTGTGAGAAGGAAGCGCACTGGCTTTTTTAAAAACCGTCTCCGATTATGGTTAACCAGACATCGAGAGTGGGGCAATATCAGGCAATGAAGCCTAACCCAGCGCCCATTACTTTTTATGAGACAGGACCGAATAGCGAAAAACGCTCAACGATGGTATTTTACGGCAATCTTGATAGTGGGCAGATATCAGATTCCATTAAGGGTGCAGCATTTATAGAAATCAGACGCAAAACTGATGGATCAGATACACAGCTATAGAAGTGCTAAAGACAGCACCTGGCTTCCACGTAAGCCGCCTATCGGGTTAACCGAATAACGCCGTGAAATATCAAACTAAGTGAATGGCTTTTATTTTTTCAAGGATTAAAAATGGATAACTCCAATTCCACCCATACGTTTACTATATCCAGGCAATATCTACTGCTTGCAGTATTGGCTGTATCTATTTTGGCATGCATATTCATCATTAGTTGGGCGCGTACACCTGAATACAGGCCATTGGTGCAGGATATGCGTGTGGTTGATGCCGTTAAAATAGTCGATATCCTTGAAATGCATGATATTTCCTACAGGGCAGAACTGTCTCAGCATATTTTATATGTCCAAAAGAGAGATGCCGATCAGGCGCGCCTGGCACTGGCCAGAGCTGGATTCGTGTTCGAATACCCTGAAAAAGATCGATTCACCGGATTACCAGAGGCATGCACCTTACTGGAAGATCAGGCTGGCGAGAAAAAAGTTAAACCTCTGTGGGAACAACCCTGGTTTATGCAGTCCCAGAGGTTGCTTATGGGTGCACTTGTAATGATAGTCTTTATACTGGCTGTTATACGACCAGCGTTGTCTGCTCTGATTTACCCTCAGGCCAAGAAGTAATCGTGCGGAATGAAAAATGGGGCCGATCAAAACCGTTGACAAAAAACATGCACTTTAGGTTTTCAAGCTCACTTGTTGCCTATTCACTGGTTGGTGTTATTTTTGGCTTGAGTAAACAGGGATTCGGGTAAAGTCTGCGTTGTTTCTTAAATCATTGAACTAATCCTGCCTTGTATGAGCAGATCTCAAACGCAGACACCGAGACTGAACGTTGAAAGAAAAGCGTATCACTAACTGGCGTGAATACAACAAAGCTCTTATGGCCAGAGGCAACATCCAGCTTTGGTTTTCCGAGGATGCAATTACTCAGTAGAACAACACGCAACATCACGGCGGCAAAGGGCGAGCTAATCATTTCTCCGAGCTGGCAGTTCGTTACAGACCAAATTCTTGTGCATCTGCAGGCATTGATATCGTGGTTGATAGCACCGGTTTGAAGGTATACGGAAACGGCGAGTGGCACGCAAGAAAACATGGTGTGAACCAACGCTGGACCTGGCGAAAGTTACATCTGGCCATTGATGCAAATACTCACCAAATCGTAGGTGCTGAGTTATCCACAATCTCCGTAGCTGATTCAGAAGTTCTAGGCGACTTACCCAGGCCATTGCGCAGGAAGGTCAGCTCGGTCAAAGCGGATGGCGCTTATGAGACCCGAGGCTGTTATGCCGAAGTGGCAGCCAAAAAGGCCGACGCAGTGATCCCACCAAGGTGTAATGCGCAGTTGTGGGAAGATGGACATGCTCGCAACAGCGCGGTTATTTTAACAAAGCATATAGGCAGCAGTGAGTGGAAAAAGTGTATGAACTACCATCAACGTTCACTGGCGGAAACGGCAATGTACCGGTATAAACAGCTAATGGGAGACAAGCTGGCCAGTCGAGGATTCAATCAGCAGCACACAGAAGCGATGATCAAAGTGAAAGCGCTTAATAGAATGGCTGGGCTAGGTATGCCTGAATATCAGGGAAACAGCTGAAATCTCGGTGTTACCTAACCTATCTGGATTTGATCAACAAGGCCTAACAAAACCTAAAACTACGTCAAGAGTAATATTTTAAACGCTATCTAATTGTTTTTTAAGTGACAAATTTTGGTCATTTTGTTAAGTTATTTGTAATAAGTTTAAGTTGAGCAATTTTCATAGTTATACGCAAAACTATGAAAAAACAGTTCGTAAGAAAAGAAAGCATCAGTCCCTTATTGTTATACGCCAAGCACTTTTACTCACGAATCAATGGATTTGAAAAGGTATTCATATGAGTCCAATAAACAAAAAAGCACTAAGCGAAACAGACATCATATCTAAATTCATTATGCCTGCGGTTAAAAAAGCAGGGTGGGATGATATGACGCAAATTCGCCAAGAAGTGAAACTTCGAGACGGTAAAGTCATAGTTCGTGGTATGGCTGCTGCACGTAAAACAGTTAAAAGTGCTGATATTGTTCTTTATCATAAGCCGTCTATCCCGCTCGCTGTCATTGAGGCGAAAGCCAATAAACACGAAATTGGCAAAGGGATGCAGCAAGGTTTAGATTATGCCAATTTATTAGATGTGCCATTTATATTTGCCAGTAATGGCGACGGCTTCGTATTCCACGATAAAACCAATCCTGCACAATTAGAGTCAGAAATAACATTAGAAGATTTCCCAACACCCGCACAGCTTTGGGATAAATACTGCACATACAAAGGTTACCAACCAGCTCAACTACCTATAATCACACAAGATTACTATGATGATGGTTCTGGAAAATCTCCGCGTTACTATCAGCTACAAGCAATAAACAAAACGGTTGAAGCTGTTTCATCAGGTCAAGATCGCATTTTATTGGTCATGGCAACAGGCACGGGTAAAACCTATACGGCTTTTCAAATTATCTGGCGCTTATGGAAAGCAAAAGCAAAAAAACGAATATTGTTTTTAGCCGATAGAAACGTATTAGTCGATCAAACTCGCACCAATGACTTCCAGCCTTTTGGTCAAGCGATGACTAAAATCACTGGCAGAAAGGTAGACCCTGCATATGAAGTTCATTTAGCACTATACCAAGCACTAACAGGCCCAGAAGAATGCCAAAAAGCATACAAGCAAGTTGACCCAGATTTCTTCGACCTCATCATCATCGATGAGTGTCACAGAGGGAGTGCATCAGAAGACAGCGCTTGGCGAGAAATACTCGAATACTTCAGCTCAGCGACCCAAGTTGGTCTAACGGCGACACCAAAAGAGACTGATGAAGTTTCTAATATCGATTACTTTGGCGAGCCTGTTTATCAATATTCATTAAAACAAGGTATTGAAGATGGGTTTTTAGCGCCATACAAAGTTGTTCGTGTTGATATAGATGTCGATCTACAAGGTTGGCGACCAACTAAGGGAATGGTTGATAAAAACGGCCATGTAATTGAAGACCGTATCTATAACCAAAAAGATTTTGATCGCACAATGGTAATAGATGAGCGCACGCAACTTGTTGCAGAAACCATCACCAATTACCTTAAGCGAACTGATCCCATGTCTAAAGCCATCGTGTTTTGTAACGACATAGATCATGCAGAGCGAATGCGCCGAGCGCTTGTGAACTGTAATCCAGAACAAGTGGCTAAAAACGATAAGTATGTGATGAAAATCACAGGTGATGATGCAGTTGGTAAAGCACAGCTAGACTATTTTATTAACCCTAAAAAGCCTTATCCTGTAATTGCTACAACTTCTGAGCTTATGACAACAGGTGTTGATGCCAAAACCTGTAAGTTAGTTGTACTTGATCAAAACATTCAGTCTATGACCAAGTTCAAGCAAATCATTGGGCGCGGTACTCGTATAGATGATAAATTTGGCAAGTTATGGTTTACAATCTTAGATTTTAAGAAAGCCACTGAACTATTTGCCGACGAGCGATTTGACGGTATACCAGAAAAAGTAATATCAACAAAGCCTGATGATATTAACGATCCTGAATCTGACTTTGATGATGTAATTGAAGATAATGACCCAATAATTGATGATGAGTTTGGTGAAATTAAACATCCAGATACCGATTACGATATATCTTCAGATGAAACTGAAGCCGGCTACCCATCTGGTGAAATCCACGGTGATGATTGGGGCGAAGAAGCACAAAAGGTAAATAAATACCACGTTAACGGCGTTTCAGTTAAAAAACTGGGTGAACGTGTTCAATACTATGATGAAGACGGCAAGCTTGTTACCGAATCTTTTAAAGATTACACCCGCAAAACCCTCACAAAAACCTTTAGCTCTCTTGATGAGTTTGTAAAACGCTGGGATGAAGCCGAGCGCAAGCAAGCGGTTATTGATGAACTTGCAGCTGAAGGCATAATTTGGGAAGTTTTAGAGCAAGAAGTGGGGAAAGAATTAGACCCATTTGATATGATTTGCCATGTTGTTTTTGACCAGCCGCCACTAACGCGAAAAGAACGCGCAAACAATGTTAAAAAGCGCAATTACTTCACCAAATATGGCGATCTAGCCCAAACCGTCCTTAATGAACTGTTAAATAAATACAGTGATGAAGGCGTTGCTGCCATTGAAAGTAAAGATGCCCTTAAAACAGGAAAAGTGGTGGAGCTTGGTCGCCCGTTAGAACTTGCGAAAAAAGGTTTCGGCGGAGCAAAGCAATATGAAGCGGCAATTACCGAATTAGAAAAAGCAATTTACGAAGCTATGCCTGAAAAACAAGCCTAACACTAAATATTAAAGTGTCGCCTTACAAAGGCTTCAAAGGAATTCAGTTAGCTAGTAGTACAAGAAGCTCAGAATTAGAGAATAAAATTAATGTCAGTTAGTACAGTTATAAAATCGATTCAAGACATCATGCGCAAAGATGCGGGTGTTGATGGTGACGCACAGCGTTTAGGTCAGTTATCCTGGTTACTCTTCTTAAAGATCTTCGACGCACAAGAAGAAGAGCTTGAATTTGAATTAGATGACTATCGCGAGCCAATTCCAGAGCAATACCTATGGCGTAACTGGGCGGCTGACTCCGAAGGGATCACAGGTGACGAGTTACTAGAGTTTATTAATGACGATTTATTCCCAACGTTAAAAAACTTAACAGCACCAATTGATAAAAATCCACGTGGTTTCGTTGTTAGAGAAGCATTCTCAGACGCATTTAACTACATGAAAAACGGTACGTTATTGCGTCAAGTGATCAACAAACTCAATGAAGTTGATTTCACTGACTCTAAAGAGCGCCATTTATTTGGTGATATCTACGAGCAAATCTTACGAGACTTACAAAGCGCAGGTAATGCAGGTGAATTCTATACCCCTCGTGCGGTAACACGCTTTATGGTAAATCGTATTGATCCTAAGTTAGGTGAGCAAGTGTTCGACCCAGCTTGTGGTACGGGTGGTTTCCTCGCTTGCTCGGTAGATCACGTAAAAAATAACTATGTGAAAACAGGTGCTGACCATAAAACGCTGCAAAGCCAAATTCACGGAGTTGAAAAGAAACAGCTACCGCATTTATTAGCCACAACCAATATGATGCTGCACGGAATTGAAGTACCTGTGCAAGTTAAGCATGACAACACTTTGAATAAACCACTATCCAGCTGGGACAGCGACTTCGACGTTATTGTGACCAACCCACCATTCGGTGGTACGGAAGAAGATGGTATCGAAAAGAACTTCCCTGCTGAAATGCAAACCCGTGAAACGGCAGACTTATTCTTACAGCTCATTGTAGAAGTGTTAAAAGATGGCGGCCGCGCAGCAGTAGTATTACCAGATGGCACATTATTTGGAGAAGGTGTTAAAACCAAAATCAAAAAGCTGTTAACCGAAGAATGTAATCTTCACACAATCTTAAGATTACCTAACGGCGTATTTAACCCGTATACGGGTATTAAAACTAACATCCTATTTTTCACCAAAGGCCAGCCAACAAAAGATATCTGGTTCTATGAACACCCATATCCAGAAGGCGTTAAAAATTACTCTAAAACTAAACCAATGAAGTTCGAAGAATTTGAAACTGAAATTCAGTGGTGGGGTGAAGAAAGCGATGGTTTTGCCAGCCGTGTTGAAAATGAACAAGCCTGGAAAGTCGATTTTGTCGCTAAGCGCAAAGCCGCGGAAGCAGATGCAAAACCGCATTGGGACAAAGCTGAAAACACCAAGGCAGAAGCTGAAAAGGTTAAAGCCGAAATCGATGCGCTGAAATCATCTGACTCAGCAATTGATGACAAAGCCAAGAAACTGCTTAAAGAAAAAGTAGATTCTCTAAAAGCGCAAAGAGAAGAGCTATTAAAACGTGCTAATGCCGAGCAATCACAAGGTGATGCTATTTTTAATGCCATTTTCAATTTTGACATTAAAAACCCGCATGTTGGTGAACAAGTAAGTCACGACCCTGATGAACTACTTGAGCAATATCAAACTCAGCAAAAAGGTATTCAAAAACTGCGTGACCAACTAAAAGACATTCTGGCGGATGCACTTTCATCAAATAATGAGGGTAAAGCTTAATGTCTGTAGAAAGCGTTATTACCGAAAACCTCGATATTTGGACATCGGCAATTAAAACCAAATCTGCATCAGGCAGAGGCAGCTCAAATAAGCTTGAACTTTATGGGATTAAAAAACTGAGAGAGTTGATCTTACAGCTAGCGGTTAGAGGGAAGCTTGTTCAGCAAGACTCAAATGACGAACCAGCTGAAAAGTTAATAGAGAAAATTGAGATTATTAAGCAAAAGCTCATTAAAGATAAAGTATTTAAGAAAATCAAAGCTAAACAGCCTGCTTCTGAAGAAAATTATCCCCATAAGCTTCCCAGAAGTTGGAAGTTTATGCCTCTTACAGAAGCTTATTATCCAATTTCTCCTGGCGGTAAAAAGTTAAAGAAAACCGAAATGTCAGAAGAAGGTCTGTATCCAGTCGTCGATCAAGGCCAAGAGTTTATTTCAGGCTATACAAATGATGAATCGGTACTAATTAAAATACCCAACGATGTTATTGTCTTTGGTGATCATACTCGAAATATAAAGTTGATTAATTTTGATTTCGTGGCTGGCGCTGATGGCACCAAAATTTTATGCCCAATCCTTATTGAACCAGACTTTTTTTATCTAAGTTTGTGTAGCTTTGATTTGGAAAGTCGCGGATATGGCCGTCATTTCAAAATTCTTAACGAGAATCTTTTAGCGTTACCTCCTTTGGCTGAGCAATCTCGGATAGTAACAAAAGTTAATGAGATGATGGCTCTTTGTGATCAACTTGAGTCTAAAACAGAATCTAGTATTGAAGCACATAAAACACTGGTTGAAACGTTATTAGCGACGCTTACCAACGCCAAAGACGCTGAGGAGCTAAACGAAAGTTGGCAGCGCATCAGCGAGCACTTCGACACTTTATTCACCACAGAAGACAGCATCGACCAACTAAAACAAACCATCCTGCAACTCGCGGTGATGGGTAAACTAGTAAAACAAGACCCCAATGACGAACCCGCGTCAGCATTGTTAGAACGAATAGCTCAAGAAAAAGAAAAGCTAATCAAAAATAAGAAAATTAAAAAGCAAAAAGCACTTCTACCAATATCAGAGGATGAAAAGCCTTTCGAGCTTCCAGTGGGATGGGAGTGGAGCCGTATTGGAAATGCATCATTGAGGACGGACTACGGCTTGTCTGATAAGTCTAGTGAAAATATTGATGGCGTGCCTGTATTGGCAATGGGACAGATTCAAGAAGGGAAAGTAATTTTGGATGTTCAGAAGGTGGTTCCGTCTGATGTTGAATCACTCCCTGAACTTTATTTGGAATCAAGAGATTTGCTCTATAACAGAACAAATAGTGCTGAACTAGTCGGTAAAACGGGGATATATGAAGGTGCTGACTCTGCGTACACATATGCATCATATTTAATTCGTATAAGAACCTTAAAAGACAATTTTTTGCCAGAATTCTTAAACTTGAATATGCAAACCCCAATATTTAGGAAAACTCAAATTGTCCCCCATCTTAAGCAACAATGCGGGCAAGCAAATGTAAATGGAACGATCATGAAAAGTATGCTTGTAGCTATTGCACCTGAAGCCGAAATGAAAAGAGTTAATTACAAGCTGAACCAGCTTTTAAGTTTATGTGACGAGTTAAAATTAAAGCTTCAAGCAGCAAAATCAACCCAAGCATTTTTAGCCGACTCTATTTCATTGTCATTAGTCAACTAGCCAAACAGCAACAAGGACGTTAAATGAAACTAATTAACGAAAAATACCGCGCATTAAAACCTTCTATAGATTATTTAACCGATGAAGTTGTTATTGCCCAAGCATGGAAGAAAACGCATGGTTATATACGGTCTTTCAACTGGTACGCGGATACATTAGCACTTGATATTTCAGCTCTAACAATCGAGGAAAATGCCAAGATATGGGCTAAAGCCCTATTAGATGGCAAACCATTAAATGACTTGGAATTAGTGCCCGCTGCTAAAAGTGAAGATTGGGCGATATCAGAAAATGGCTGGCAATTTAAAGGTGACCGAAAGGACGCTGAAGGTAAAACAAAATTACCTATTAGACCTTTAGCCCACTTAACTATAAGAGATCAAACTTGGGCTACAGCTGCGATGATGTGTTTGGCGGATGCCGTTGAAACAGCCCAGGGTAAGTGTGAATACCTACCATTTGAAAAAGCCAGAAATAAGAAAGTTTATAGTTATGGCAATCGGTTACTATGTGATTGGAACAAAGAGGATAAAGCTTGGTTTCGGTGGGGCAACAGCGAAACTTATCGTAAATTCTTTACTGACTATCAAAACTTTTTAAATCGCCCACTAGAAATAGGCCGTGAAGTAGCCAATGTTAGTTCAGGTAATGAAGACGTATATGTTGTGAATTTAGACTTGTCTAAGTTCTACAATACAATTGACATCGATATATTAATTGAGCGTTTACAAGAGTTAGCCGTTGAATTTGGTCATGAATTGCAGGATGACTTTTGGAATAAATTAAGAGGTGTATTTGCTTGGAAGTGGCGCCCTGAAGATATAGCTTCCGCTAAAAAACTCAATTTAGATGACGCAGCTATCAAATTGGGGTTACCTCAAGGGTTAGTGTCAGCTGGCTTTTTCGCTAATGCTTACCTGAACCTCTTTGATAAAGAAGTTGGCTCTTTTATTAGCAAGCAAGTTGATAAAGTGACGGGTGTTACTTTGCATGACTACTGTCGATATGTTGATGATCTAAGGCTTGTAGTGTCTGCTGACAATCAGTCAATCTCAGCAATTTCAAAAGCCGTGAACCAGTTTATTGAAAAAAAACTGGTATCACACGGTGGAAAGAAGCTAAAAATAAATGACAAAAAGACCAAAGTAAACTTGTTATCTGACCTTGATAATAAAGGTAGCATGGCAAATAGAATTAAGCTTTTACAGAGCGAGTTAAGTGGCCCAACTGATAGAGACTCTATTGATTCTATTACTGGCGTTTTAGAAAACCTATTAACTATTGAGAATGAATCTCTAAGCTTTTTAGAGGACAGTACGCCTGATGCTAGCTTGTTGTCGATTGCAAATTTCGATCATGATATTAGATCCGATACTTTAAAACGGTTCGCTGCGAACAGACTTGAATCAATTGTTCGTAGCAAGCGAAAAATGAGTTTTGATGGTGACGAATCGAAAGTTACTTTGGCAGAGGCAGAGAATGAATTACTGGCTAAAAAGCTAATTGTTGCATGGATGAAAGATCCTTCTTTGGGGTTGGTTTTAAGAAAAGCTATAGAAGTTTACCCTGATGCTGATTTGTTTGAGCCTGTATTGGAATCGATTTATCAACGTAGTAGTTTTAGCAACGCTAAAAAAGGCAAAGACTCTACAACCGCTGCGATGATGGATTATTTATTAGCAGACTTGTTCAGGTGTGCAAGTGACTTCAACGGCTATTTTCAAGTTATAAAATATCCCGCTAAACTAGAGCCGAACTCTGTAATTGAGCTAATAGTCAGATATGCTCAAAAGATTATTCCTAGCGCAGCTAAGTCAATGTTTGTTAAGCGCCAAGCGTTAATGCTACTGGCTGTAGTTAATAAGCCTGTACTTATTGAGCTAGGTGCTGATTCTATCCAGCAGTCTTTACACAAGATCCTAGCTAATAACCCCGAAGAGTTCAGCTCTCAGAGAGCCGCATTATTTGAAGTCGCCGGCCAAATCACAGGACATTTTGATAATTACGCGTCGTTATTTATTGAAAACATCTCACCATTAGGAGATAAGAAACTTGCTGCTTTAGCTGTATTTGCTAAACGCGGAGGCCCATTTTGGTTAGCGTTATGGAAGCAGCTTAAAAAACAAAAGCTAACTACGTTGATTAGCCAGTTAAAGTGGGCTGAACCTGCTGCAAATTCACTACCAAAACCAAGAAAACAATTACTTTCTAAAGTCATCACTTCTGAATTAAATGGCTTTAGATTTGAACACGGCGCACTGAAATTGGCATTAGGATTGTTAGATCTTGCAGTTGAAAAACCAAATATTGTTGGTATGCCGCCAAGTTCTATTAATGTGGCTTTTGAGGGCAACGATACTTGGGAGAAAATTTGGAAGCACTATATAAAGTCTATTATATGCACGACGAGTGCTAATGTTGGATCGAGAGACCCTCGTTTTCTAATACCAACTTGGATTGATGCAACTAGTAGCTCAGAGAAGGCTATACTGTATTGGATCGGCAGCATATTGCGAGCGTCAGTGTTAGGTGGTGCTGATTATACAGGCACCCAATGGAAGGCGAGCAAGGTTGTAACTTACAAAGGGTTAAGAAGTAGCTGGTATAAGAGGCGTATGGGTATGATCCATGCACCAGAAGCATTGATCGGTGAATATGCCACTGTCAGTGACTGGTTTTCAGATTTATTAATGCGTTGTCTTCAGTGGCCTGGTTTCGAATCATCATTTGTAAAAAGCTCAGATGTTCAGTTGATACAAGATTTAGAGTCTTTCAGGAGTTGCATAGAATCACGCTTGGATAAATTGAACGAATTAATGTGTAGAACAAGCGAATTGCCAGCACTGCCTACAGAGGTTCATCGTCCTAATCAATTCAGCAAAGGCTTTAGAATTGTTACAGTTCAACAAATCCTTCCTAAGACTACTGACTTTAACCCCTCCGATATTGAGTTGAACCAGCCCAAGATCCGTGCAAAACATCGGGAACACTTAGCTTCAATATGTAGCCTAACGTTAAAAACGTTAGAGGCTAAACGAATTGCTGATGAGCAAGACAAAAAACCAACGGCTGATTTAATTGTTTTCCCAGAAGTTGCGGTTCATATAGATGATCAAGACTTAATTAAGCGCTTAGCAGATAAGACAAATGCAATTATTTTTGCAGGTTTGGTATTTACAGACCATAAAGGCAAGCTAGTAAATATTGCAAGGTGGTTTATTCCAGACTATCGAGAAAGTGGCCGCCAATGGGTGATTAGAGATCAGGGCAAACACCACATGAATCAAAACGAGGTTCTACTGGGTATAACAAGTCATCGACCTTGCCAGCATATTTTGGAAGTCCACGGCCACGATGAGGGGCCATTTCGTATTACCGGATCTATATGCTATGACGCCACTGATATAAAGTTAGCTGCAGATTTGCGTGATAAGACTGATTTATTCGTTGTAGCTGCACACAACAAAGATGTAACTACCTTCGACAATATGGCATCAGCACTTCAATGGCACATGTATCAACATGTCGTAATCTGCAACATCGGTGAGTTTGGTGGATCAACAATCCAAGCACCTTTTAAACAACCGTATGACAAACTTATTTCTCATGTTCATGGGTAGGACAAATATCTATTAATACAGCTGACATAGATCTAGCCGCCTTTAGACGCAAAACGAAGACATATAAGGAAGTGAAAGCAAAGCCTGCTGGGGTTTAATATATAAGTTAAGTTCTTATCGATAGCATAATGGTATTTTCCCTTGTAAAAAAGAGGTTTAGTAGTGCAGGACATAACAATAGGAGGACTGCATGACTTTAAATCATAGACTTAAGGCTCTAGGGTCAGGTCTTGCATTGTGCAGTGCACCTGCGGAAAGCCCATAAAAAAAGCCCCCGCAAATGCGGAGGCTTATTTATTGGTGGAGCTGGGGGATTTGAACCCGAAATAGGTATTTTTTAAGTTTTTGAATTTAAATAAGAATATCGCCTTCATACACACCAAGTGACGAATTTGTGACATTTCATATTTTTTAGTTGGCTCAGACTTGCTCGGATGCAATTGTGATTGTTAACAAAAGGCCGGCTGTATTTCAGTTTTTTGCACAAGTGAGTATTGCCCATTGAATTGATTTTTTCAAACTGATGTGGCATTAAACATCGTCATATAAAGAGAAAACTAAACAGGATCGTTAGAATGGCTGTCACTAAAGGACAAGGTAATCCTAGATGGACAAAGGATGAAACTATACTCGCTCTTGAGCTCTACCTGGAGGCTGAAGGTAAGATACCTTCAAAGTCTGATATCCGGGTTCAGGAACTATCTTCATTACTTCGCTCGTTTCCTTTTCATGCAGAGTACGCCAGATCAGAAACATTTAGAAACCCAGATGGTGTAGCCTTTAAACTTCAAATTTAAGGGCTGTTGCTACGGGCAAGGGGCTCAATAATACTTCAAAGATGGATAGAGAAGTTTGGGAAGAGCTCGGCGATGATCCAGAAAGTGTTCGATCTTTATCTCGCAATATTAAAGCTGGCCTGGAAATTCTTAAAGCAGATAAGCTAGATAGTTATGACCATGCAAGTGCAATAGAGGGAGGGGTGTCATATCGAGTGCACCTTAAGCGAGAAAGAAATAGCGATTTGCGGAAAAAGTTTCTCCAAAAACGAAAGCGGGAGGGGGCACTTTCCTGTGAATTGTGTGGTGAGCGGGCAACGAGTATAGATGCGAAGTATAGGGACAGCGTATTTGAAGTGCATCATTTGAAACCACTTGGCCTTACAGGAGAAACGAAAACTAGCTTTACTGATTTAGCTCTTTTGTGCGCAAATTGCCATAGAGCAATTCATTCTTTAATGCGTCTATCGCCTGGTCATATATCACTTAGCCAGGCCAGGGATATGATGCTTTTAAAGGGCTAGCAACTAGACTGCAAGAATTGCAAGGAAGATAAATGAATACTAAAAATCAAAACGATCGGACAGATAACATTCCTGATGAACCTGCTGAGTTTGTATACCAAAACATACTGAAAAAAATACTACTGGTCTTTATCGGTTCTGGGCTGATTACTAATGCACTGTATATATACGGACTCGCTTATTATGAAGGCTACATTGAAAATCTAGGCTTTGAGTTTGGGTTCTTCCCTATAAAATGGAATGACACGTTGATATGGACTTATGTCGCCAGCCGAGAAATAGGGGCTAATACAGTTAACTTTTGGACAAAGCTAACTGGCCCAGCCGTCCTTTTTATACTAGTAGCTACATATTTTATAGCCAGAGCTTGGATGACTTTAAATGCATTGGAAGCGAGAAGGAAAAAAGAGAGCCCTTATCGTAGCGGGTTGGCGAGGATTTTAGTTCCGATCAGAAAAAGATACCCCAGAGCATTTGGGTTAATTTACCCACCTGTAAAGTGGCTTCTAATCATGGAGCAGTCAATTTGGGCCTTTTTGGTTTCATACTTTGTGTTGATATTCTTGTTTTTTATACCCTTATTTATATTTATATGGGTGTACTTTCCGTTAATTGGATTACACCATGGGGAGGAGGTTGGGGAAAAGAAATATGAACAGTATCAAAGTGACCTCTGTGGTGATGAAAGTGACTATTGGATAAAATGTGTGTCATTTTCAACTAGGCACCTGAAAGACAAAAGCTTGCCTGACAAAGTCTATGGAAGAGTTATTTTAAAGCAGGGAAACTTAGTGGGCATCATTACCAAAGATGGGCCCATAACAATAACTATGCCGCCTTTGTTTTATCAAAAAGCACAGAAGAACAAGTGCTATAAAGTTAAATGTGACAAAGACAGTAAAATCAAAGGCGCTCAAAAGTTGAGTAGTAACGAGGAGCGGGCAATTTAAAGATTGGGTCGCGTTGAACGATTGATTGACATTTAAACACTGAAGTTAATCGAATCTAGCGTACATCGATGAGCAATTGTCCGCGAGTAAGCTAAAATCTCTATAGGATTTGCATCACTTCTGATTTCAGGAAGAAATGTATGAATGAGCGAAAAGTTTGGACTTCACTGGAAATAGTGAAGCTGGTTGTTTCAGTGTTAACTCCTTTACTGTTATTGTGGTTAGGCATGATCGTGAATGTTTCCATCCAGGAAACAGAGCATGCAATTAGAAAAGCAGAAGAGGCTAGAGAGATCCAAAGAATCAATCAGCTTGCAATCCAAAGCCTTGCCAAGAGAGTTTATGAAAGGCGATCTAGGGCAGAGTTACTTGCTTCATCTTTGAAAAGAAACGTGTCACTTGAAGAAACAATCGAGCGTAAGACAAATTATGATGACGCGTATTTTCAGTGGAACAAAGATCATCAAGCAAATCTACTTCTGGTGCGAAGCGTATTAGGCTCACAGCAATATTCGGAATTCGAATCAATGATAGAATTTTACCTGGTAAGGAAGATTTTTAGCCCACTTGATCGTTGTCTCACTAAGGCCTACGACTATAGGATGACGACTGGGAATAGCGGGAAAGGCATTTTGTTAGATTGTAACGCTAATGAGTTGCTACAACAGGCCCTTGATTGTGGTTACGCTTTAACTGATGAGCTATTTAAGCTCACTGAGAGAAATGGAAGCAATCAAAGAGCCGTGTCTTCCAATGTAATAAAGCAGCGTTGTTCAGCCGAGTGAGCTTGCTGCCTTATTTGAATTAGTTCCGACCAGATTTGAAATGCCCTGAATTGCCTGTTTTGGAGTCATGTTCCTTGATGTAACTACCGTAATGCCGAAATAGCATTTCGGGGCCATCGTGGCCCATTTGCTCAGCGATCCACCATAGATTTTCACCACGGCTTATCATCATGGTGGCAAATGTATGGCGTGTCTGATATGGGTTCCTGTAGCGCACTTTTGAGCGCTTTATAACTGGCAACCAAATATTCTTTCGAATTTGGTCGGCGCCGGTTAATGGTGCCAATTGCCTGGGTTCCTCAAACACACATTCAGATTTTAACTCAGTAAATGCCTTTTGAGCTTTGAGAGCTGCAAGGGCTTCTGGCATCAGTGCAATAACGCGCCTGCCGGCGGATGTCTTGGTTCCTTTTGTAATTGAGGTCTTGTTCTTTGGATCTCGAATGACGGCTTCTGTTACTCTTACTTCTTCGTTGAAGAAATCCACATCTATCCATTTTAGCCCAGCAAGTTCAGAAGACCGCAGGCCGCTATAAAATGCAAATTGAAGCAAGTTGCGCTCTTGCTCGTAACGGCACGCGTTGAGAATTGCCTCTATTTCAGCTGGTCTAAATGGATCTACATCTTCATGCTGCCCTCTGGTGTTAACTTTCTCCTGATTTTTCATGTATTTGCCCGGGTTAACGGCCGTGCATGGGTTAAACTGGATCACGCCCTCAATAACAGCTTCATTCAACGCGGAATTTAAGAGGCTAAGCCTATTCCGCATGGTTTTAATTGAGACCGATGATGACTTGATAAAGTTTTTCAAGTCAGCTGATGTGAGCGACGCTACCGGAATATCATGAAGCGGAGCCAGGTTGTTTCTAGCTCCTTCATATCCGCGAATCGTCGACAGACTTAAACCTCTTTTTTCAGCATCTTCGATGTACTCATTCAAATAGTGAAGGACTGTTAATCCGCTCTTATTGGAATTTCCAAAATTTTTAAGTTTTGGCGATTTTGGAAAATAGTCTGCGTAGAAGAAATGGTCGAGCGATATTTTTCGCTCGATTTCTCTTTTAAGCCCTAAAGCATAATCCCAGTCTTTCTTGAGCTCTGCATTCAAACCCGGGAGGGGCTCTCGGCAACGCACACCGCGATAGCTAAAGTTTATGTAGAGGGTTTCTCTAGTCTTTAGCTTGCGACTTGATACGCCTGGATAACCTGACCTGCTGCCCATTTGTTCACCTCCATAATATTGATCCACCGGGTTTTAGAGCCTTTCGGAACGTTGTAATGAATGCCTTTTATCCAGTGATGTTTTTTGATTCGTTCGTCTATGGTTTCTTTCTTCTCCAGGTAGTTTTGTATATAAACAGCTTGCGGGATCCACTCCAGAAATACTGATGGGCTTGCATTTGTCATGATTCACCTTTTTAGTTTAGTGCAGCTATGCTGCGTCACTTTTGAATTTATCTACTTCATTACCCCAAACTTGCCAACCAGGCGCCTGGGTGCGTGCAAACAACTCAATTTTGGGTTTGTCACCTGCGAGCTCTGCACACTTTTGGCGGAATTCATCTGGCTTGCGGCTGTGCTCCAATATCGGGTAGTTACCTGTAAATGTAATAGGGGCGAATAACTCACTGGCATCCATCTCGCAGTTGCCAACAGCGCGAACGGAGCGTGACGCGACTTTGGGCTTACCCTTGATGGCGATAATTGCTGACTCGCTACCGGCGCGGGTCCAGTAACCCATACCGAAAAATGGTAAGCCTTTAACCGTGAGTTTGTTCCATACAAAGCCATTCATGTTTTTGAGTTCAAAACCCCAGGCTTTGACGAGTTCGATAGCCTCTTCGGGCATGGCGTTAACCCACCACATAACCAGGATGCAGTCATCTGCGGCAATTTCGGATACTGGCATAGTCTTTAGTTGTTCAAGGCTCATAGTGTCGTACTGCTGAGCCGCTCCTGATTTCATTGAGCCACCCGATTTCTTGCTGTTGAATTGCCAGGCTGGGTCGGCGTATATCAGGCTGTATTTTTGTCCATAGAATTGCTCGAACATGATCCCTCCTAAGCCGCGATTACGTCACGGACGCCGTTATGGCCGGGAGCTGTAACAATGCCTTTGGCTTCCATTGCTTCAATTAAGCGCGTCGCTCTGTTGTATCCGATTCGTAGTGAGCGCTGAAGAGATGATACCAATGCGTTCTTGCTTCTAATTACGATGGCTTCAGCTTCGCTGTATAGCGGGTCTTCAGGGTCTTGCTGGCTTTCTTCTTGCGGGAAACTTGCCGTTTCAATTTTAGGTGGAGCGCCTTCGTACCCATCATCAATCTTAGTGCGGATTGCTGCGTGCAGGGCGGTTGCTAGCTCAGTAAGTTCTGTGATTATCAGGATGAAATCAGCAGAAAGTTTTGCGGCCATGTCTTCAAGTGGAATGTCACCGTTGCGCTCTTTTATGATGTCCGAGTATTTGATTCTCTTTATTGTGCCTTTGCTGTCCAGGGTGAAGGTCACCTGGTCCTTATATTTGAGTTCCAGCACCGTTACAAAGGTGTTTTGCATGAGTTCTTGCACTTCTTCGGACTGGAGATCGCGCTCTTTAAGCACAATCTCAGACGATGCCTCTGCTGTATCGCTTAGCCTCGCTGTGCCACCAAAGGTAAAATGCTCCGGTGGGGTCTGCTCCGCAACAAATTCAGTTAGTGCGGTGTCAATAAACACATTCGCAAATAAAGGTGCAACGGGTAGGGTGCCAACGGACTTGCGAAGCAATGCCAACGCTTCTTCTGCTTTATTAAAAGAGCTGGCATTTACAAATACAAACCCTTTGGTCAGGTCAATCAGGATGTGAGTGTTTGACGACTTCTCAAAAGCTTGCGGCGTTATAGTTTGAAGAATGTTCTCCTTGATCTCGTCGCGTTCTTTCTTCTTAACTGTGCGTCCTTCTTCGGTTTCTATTAGTTTGATTTTCTCGTGCATCATCTCATTGACCACAGATGCAGGGATTACGCGCTCATAACGTTTTGCGCACAAGAGAATTTTATCGCCTACAACGTGAGCTAGCTTGTCGCCATGATCACCTAGCGCAGTGGTCCAGCCGAATGTCTGGGCCTCTTGGCTCCCGCAGCGGCGAGACCGGTCTTGAGCTAGGGCTGATTCCAAGGTTTCCGCATCAAGGTACTGTGATGGGATCTCTTTAAATTTGTATGCTATTGCATTTGGTATAAACATGGGTCGTTCCTTAAATATGGATATCAGGGTTAAAATTCTCTTCTAGCGGTACCCATTCGTATCGCTGTCGCTTAGCCTTTGTGAGTATCGGGTTGCCTTTCTTATCAAGTACCGGGCGCCTTCTCATTCCGCATAGACTTCGAAATTCACCAGGCAGCTTTTTTGCCTGGATGATGAAGTCATTCACTGAACTGGGCATGGCGAGTTCACCGCTTATGCTCGATGGTTTTGAGCTTTTGAAAATTTGAGCCTGCACCACCGCAATCTGCGCTTCTCGCTCTTCCGCATTTTGGGGAGCTAATTTCCCTTTGAGCGCACCGACCTTTTTTACAGCTGCTTTCCTGCATTTGGTTTGGCTAACTCCGTATACACAAAACATTGGCTATCTCCTTTCATTCAGAATGGGATGTCGTCATCAAAATCAACGGGTGGCTCCATGGGGTTATTTGACCCACCTAATTGACTGCCGCTGAGGTTGTGGTGTTGCTGACCCTGCTGTGTATAGCCGCTCTGTTGCTGCCGGTTCCCGCTTGCGGACTGTTGTTGGTATTGCCCGCTGCCGTTTGCTTGACTAACTCCACCCAGCATCTGCATTTGCCCACGGATATCGACGACTATCTCGGTGGTGTAGCGCTCTTGACCGTTTTGGTCTGTCCATTTACGAGTCTGTAAGCGACCTTCGATGTAGACTTGAGAGCCCTTGCGCAGGTATTGACCGGCTACCTCTGCCAACTTTCCGAAAATCAGTACCCGATGCCATTCAGTTCTTTGTTGCGGTTGGCCTGTGTTTTTATCCTTCCAGCTGTCAGTGGTCGCAATGCTGATGCTCGCTACTGCATTACCGTTAGGCATGTAACGTACTTCAGGGTCTTGTCCTAAGTTGCCAACCAGAATTACTTTGTTTACTCCGCGTGCCATGATTATTCCCATACCTCTTTAAATTCAGCGTCCCTCGCTCGCTGCTCTTTTATGTCCTCTATCTGCCGGCGGCATTTACCCTGGCGCACTAGCTGGCTGGCAATGCGTGCGTTGCGTGCCTGTATAATTGCGCTGGCTTCTTCCGGGGTTTTAATCAATAGATCTATTGCCATGTCCTTGCTCCTATATATAGAGGGGCTTTCGCCACCTCTGCTGGCTGGGTTTTAAATTATGCTGCGCTTTGCTCGTCTGCCATTTGCGCGATAAACGCTTCTGCTTTTTCAAGCTGTGCACACACGAGGTCTAAATCCCCGTTCTCTCTTCGAGCTTTTGCGCTGGGCCAAATGCCAAGAGGTGTGTAAGTGAGTGGGGCCAACTTGCATGTTTCAGGCTCTGAGGCAACCTCAGGTTCAGGGGCTGGCGCAAGTGCCTCAAGCTGCTTCTTCTGGTGATACATCTGGCCGAGCTGGGCAATAGATGCCTCTATGGCTTCTTGCGCTTCCGACAGTCTGTCGCCAAATTCTTCAACATGCATGGGTGCTGTTCTTAGCTGACCGATACGAGCGTCAATTTCAGCGCTCGATTTAGTGATACAGTTCGCGGGTTCCATGCGGATTTCCGCGATCTTGTCTGTGATAGCTTGCGCTTTTGCAGCGGCTTCTTGCTTAGCGTGGAGCTCAGCTTTTTCAGCTTCAAGTTGCTCGTTCGCCTTGGCCTGTGTCTGCATTTGGAAAAGGCGGTTTAGTACGTCTTTTTTGGCTTCGATGGCCTCATGAATGAGCTCTTTGTCAAAACAGCTGGTTTCAAGTAAGTCGACTGATTCCATGACGTCGGCGATGTATTGTGATGATTTACCCTCACAATCAGTGATAAACGCGCGAAGCGCCTGAATTTCTGCTCGCTGCCCATCTAGCAGCTTTTGGTGCTCAAGCTCGGCCTTTGCTTTGGCTTCTTTGCGGCGTGTTTCTTCAATCTCAAAAGGGGCCACAACAACGGAGTAGATACCTTCAACCTGCTCAATTAGCTGGTCGCCCCGCGCTTTGATTTGCTGGCAAATTTCAATCCGACGAGCATTTATGGCCTTTGTCAGTTTGTTCCGTTCGGCCCGCGTCTTACGGCCATCTTTAAATTGCTTATCATCGGACATGTCGACAACCAGGTTAGTCGGGTATTTCTGAAGCAGGGCGGATATACCTTCATCTGTGATTTCATTTTGAAACACGATATTTAGTACATCTGTGCCTGCGGATTGTGTTGTTGTATTCATTCTATGCTCCTTGAAACTTCATTAATTGAGATTGCTTAACTTGGTTAATGCGGTTTATGTAGTCTGTTTCGGTGAGGGTAAGGGCTTTGCAATATCCCTGTAGCTCCTGTTTCACGCGCTTGAACTCCATATCCAGAAGGGTTTCGTTTACGGTGGATTCAAGTGTTTTCACGGCGCTATTTAGCCAGGCTTTGAACTTGGCCACAGCCTCAGTACGCTTTGCCACTTGCTCTTGCTCGACAGCTTTCTGCCTGGTGTTACGAGCTTCAATAACGGCCTTGCGCTTAGATTTCTCGCCCATTGCTTCGGCACAGCGCATCGCCTCACCAAAAGCCTTGGCCAGTTCAGTTAGATTTGTTGCTGCTTTTATGTTGTCGAGATACTGATTAAGGTCAGCTTGTGGCAACACAAATTCCGGTAATGGCGGAGTAGGCCATTGGACTGGTAGCCAGGTAGTGTTGTTCTCGTCTATGTCCTGTCGAATAAGGGCGAAGTTCTCTGTGCATTCATAGCGGTCTGCAATTTGCTGACATTTCAAAAACACAGGTTCTACACTATATAGGTAGCGGCCTATTCCGAACTGCACGCCAGCTCGCTTCATCGAGCCTGAAAGGGCGCTTTTGAGAGGCTCATAGTCGTTGTAACTTGCGCCATCCCATTTGGTAATCCATGTGCCATCAATAAGTAGTTTAAGGCCGCATATCTGACCACCATCAGCGTCGCGGTACACGTTTTCCCAGCCGTGGAGACCCAACACATCATCAAGTCTTTGTTGGACGGCCCTGTTAGTGACATAAGGCACCACCTGAACCCAAGGGCCGTCATTGTTAACGCCACTCTTGAACACCAGCCATTCGATATCACTTTCCTCAAATGGTGCTGCGAGCTGCTCTTGAATGCTAAGCCCACTCATGATGCCTGCTCCCCATAAAGACCGCGAACCTTATTTATGAGCCTATCTATTTCTGTTTCTGCATCTGGGTCATTAAAACGAATAGATTTCTGCTCTTTAAGTTCGGGACTACCAGTTGAGTGATCCCATACATCTACATCAACCATCTGGTTAATGGGGTATGTAGTTAGAGATACAGATATTGTGTCGTGTTTCTGAAGGCTCATGGCTGCGAGCTCAAGCACCATTATATTAATACGGGGAGCTTCAGTAGCGATGACATTTACGACCCTTTGATAGTTGTGCATACGCGGATTCTCAAATCATGTTTTGCTCAACTATATTTGCATATATGCAAATTGTAAAGGGTGTAAGGTGTTAAATTTGCGAATTCGCGAAAAGTTCGCTTGTTGGATTGACTTTGTTTAAATTCTGTTGATATATTGTTTGAAAGACTGGGTTCCTGTATTATTTAGCTTCTACTTAAAGGAGTTGGTATGTTGAAGAAGCCAAAAAAGAACGTCTTTCACATAGGTTTTTATGAAGCTAGGTTGGTTAAGGGGGCGGAGTCTTCCTCTCCAGAAGCTGAATATAAAATACCTGTATTTCGACATCGTTCAGGAGGTGATGGAAATGGAGACCTTCCGCCAAAATAAAAGAAGTTTAGAGTGCCAAATATGAACATTTACTTCTCCCTAGATATTGCTTGGTTGCTTGTAGGGATAGCGGCCCTTATCCTTAACTATAGCGACAGTAGGGCGAGGCTTATATGTCTGTCTTTAGTTTTGATCTCTGCGTGTGGGCACTATTTCCACCCGATAATAAAGAGCATGAAGGATGCTTATTTATACTGGGAGCTTTTTGGGGTTTCAGTCAATTTTGCAAAACTAACCGCCATCTATGCTGTGTCATCCATGTATAAGCAAGGTGTACCACGTTTTGCTGTTCATATTTCATCAATTTTACTGGTTGGAATTGCTTTCAGGGCGGTATTTTACTGCGTCTGGGTGGCTTGGAATAGTAATGTGTTGGTAGAGATTTATCAGGTATTGGTGCCATCTTTGAATGCAGCTATATTGGTGCTGCTGCTGGTTAATGGCTTTAGGATAAGAATAGAAAACAGAGTTGATTATAAGGAAGATAATGGATATTAATTTAGTAATCACGATCCTGCTCACCTTGTTTATAGTAGGTTTTTCACTGCATAAGTCTATATCAGAGAAATCAAAGGAAGAGCGGAATCAAAAGTCTTATGATCTAATTAAAAAGCTCGATCAGGACTTGAGTGAGTGCGTGTCGGATGAGGAAACGCAGGCCGTGGTCGCGACATTCATATTTAAGTCTAGCGCTTTCATAAAGGACGCAGAGAACGTAGAGAGGGTTGGTACATCGAACATCAAGTCGGGCTCTATCATAAAATCAAAACCTTAAAAAAAATTATGAATATATTTATGAGTCTTTAAGTGGTTTGCTCTTCGGTGAGCATAGAATCGTAACAAATAGAAAATAAAGGATATTGCCGTGTTGAAAAGTATGAAAATGAGCACTCTGAGTATTAACAAGTGTAGTCTTGTAAGTGGTGGTGTTGGAGGGGGTGGTGGTGATGATCTTGATCCTAAGCAAAAGTTAGAACCTGGCACTTTCACAAATGGCAACGGTTGGGAGCCTAGATACAAAGATAGCTTTGAGCTAACTCCTCTTACAAACGGTTTCGGTATTGACCCCGCTTAATTGGCAACGCCACTACCGAGCATGTTTTACATGCTCGCTATTCTAAACATCTCCTCTTCAAACAGTTTATAATCACCAGTAACACTTGCTTTATATCCTGCAACGGCCATGGCCGCTAGTTTAGGTATATTTATTTCACCCGCAGAGCTCATGCCAGCGTATGCTTTTTGGAGGCTTTGAGCTAGTAAGTCTGAATTAATATCGGCCAATACTACTGGTTTAAGATTGTCATCAAAACCGAGTGGATTGCACAACTCGTACCAGTCCGGCATCTCCAAGCCTAATCCAACCCCCAGCTTGAATATTGACGAAATGGTTGCATCGGTATCCATTCTTTCTATCCTAGCGATGTTGGAAAAATGTAATGACATTGAACCAGCAGAATTAACCTCGATTGCAGCTGATAAGTCCTTCAAAGTTTGTCCATTTTTCTTTCTGAGAAAGGCAACATTTTTTGCAAGGAAGAATCTTGGAATCTTTTCTATTTCCCCTTCATTGATCAGCTCAAGTGCATCTGGAAAGGTTTGTCTTAGCAACTCCAGCCAATCTAAATTCAAATTCATAAAACTATTCCCTTGAAAATTGTTGGGTCTGATGTATATTGGCATATATGCAAATGTTTGCATGAATGCGAATTATTGATTATGAAATTAAGAATAACACAGTCAGATGCAAAAACGCGAATTAATAACGTGAGAATGAAACTAAATTCAGCCTCAAACCCTCAGTTGCACGAAATAGCCAAGTTAGTTGGCATATCGGTGTCAGGTTTGTATCGATTTAGGAGTGGCAAGCAAAAGTCCATCGATACAGAGTCCTGGATACAGTTGGAATCCATAGAGTTCAGACTTGAAGCACAGGAGGGGTCATGAGCGCGCTTTTGCCACTACTCAACAACACTCAATTTATCCAATGGTTTAAAAGTAAGGGAGGGGGATACGATCCAGTAAACCACCCCTTACTAACGAAAGACGAAATGATCCGCAGATGGACAATGACAGATGCTGAATACATGGCTGAACCACATTTATATTGGCCTAGTGAGGGTGAGTGTAAGGGCAAGCCACGCATGATGCCGCCAGAAGAAGTAGCGAAAAAGCTAAAAGCGCGCCAGGTTGGCTTGGAAAAGCTTTGGCGGTATGCAATTTCATTCTGGTTAGGTCGCCCTCCATACTCGGTTCATGTCACGCGATATGCCAGTGAAATCGAGCCATGGACTGCAACAGAGCAAGAGATTGCGAAGGCGTTCCATGCGGGGACTGAGTTTCTAATCAATCGAACTAAGGAAGACTAATGAAAATGGCAATCGAAAGCTGGCTTGCGAAGGCAGAACAGCGCACAGAGCAAGTGAGCAACCCACAAGAAAAAGCCTCACTGAAAGTTCAAATTGCGAAAATTGGCGGCGAGATTATCCGGCTGAACTCTCAGCTACCAGGGCTTACCGAAGGTACTTCCCCGGATGAATATAGATACGTATCCATTAACACTGATACGGGACCTATTGAAGTCCGCGCCTCCCCTGAGGTAAATGAGATCCCGCACCTGACTGTAACCATGCAAGGCTTTGGAAGATTCAATGTTACTCACACCCCAACTGGCCACTCTGTTGTAACTAACTTTGAGCGCGCTATAAATGCCCATGTCTGTATGGCGCGATTGCAGCTTGCGTTTAATGAATTGGGAGTAGATTTAGACTGCGATAAAGAGCAAATGACAGCTCAGGTGAAGGAGAACTTAAAGCCATGCAGCTGCTTGCATGGGGAAACTATACCGCAGTATATCTCTGAATTTTCCAGCATGTTCTACCGTGAGTTTCCTGGTGGGTGCGATGATGACCCCTATGAAGAATACGAAGCATTGCTAAACAAGCTAAAAGGCGCTGCATCATGAGCGCCACTATTGTCGCAAAGCCTGGTTTAGCCTACGGCCAGCTTGAAATTGCTTGGCACTTCAAAATCGGCCATTTCCTGGCTCAATGCCAGCTTAAGTTCAGCCAGGCTGAAATCATTAATTGCGGCGGGACGAATAGACAATTTAAGAGAAAGGTAATAGGTGATTGCATCTCTGCCTGTAGTACAACCCCGGTAACCATGCTTATCAGCAAGAGTCTGTCCAAACAACTCAAGCGCGCACCAGTCATCTGCTTCACTAAGTACGGCCTCGGCTTGGTCTCTAAGTTGGTTTGCTTTCTCAAGAGCGGCCTGGCGAATTTCTTTCAGGGTTTTACGGGTACTGGCGGGATCATAGTTCATTGTGACTCTCCATATCTGTTTACATTCCGTTATCAACCTAAATATAGCAGGCGTTCGGCAGAATGCTCTGAAAAATACTCAAGGAGGTAGCAATGGCAGTTCTAAAGCGACTCTCAAAAGCTGAGATTAAAGGCACTTATGAATACTACGGCCTAATGTACGGCATTGTGCCGGTATATATAGGTGATCCGAACGGAGAGGCGCGCGTATGCGTGCGCAACTGGTGGCCTGACTGGTTGTTAGACCTGGCTGACGCACTGTTCGGGCTTTTAGTAATGATGGCCCGGGTAGTAAAGCCTGATTTTGAGCCGATGTTCTTTTTCAAACTAACCGACCGGATCCGGTGATCAAGGCTAAAGATTAGATCTTAACGAAAATTACCAATTCATTTTAAATGACAAAACGCCCCTCGGAGGCCCAATGGAAAAGAACAGTAAGCTCTCTCTCACCATGAAGGTAAAAGCTGATACAACGGTAATTCAGCCTTTGATTGACAAGTTACGTCTTGCCATTAGTAAGTTTGAACCCGGTTTATCTGAACGCTTTAGTGAAGCTTTTGAGTTGCTTCTCAATAGTGGCAATTTGTTTTTTGAAATCTGCACTGTCGAGCAGAATAGAGGTGCCACAGATGCAGCGGAGTTGCTTGTTACGCTTTATCCAACTGATCGTTTTCTTATGTTTGCGAGAGCAGTTTTCGCAGGGGATCTCGATAGTTTGATTGTCGAGTAGTGACATTTTTAAGCTTCCTTATACTGGTTTATTTGACTTGCAAATTAAGCATACCAGTTCAAGGAAGCGCCTAACAGCGGAGTGTGGTTATGGGCCCAATGGATTAGAGGACAAGCAAATGGTACACCAAGAGAATTTTGCTCAGTGTAATGACTGCGGCGTAAGTGACTGTGATTGCGAAGCTAAGACGTATTTAGTGTGCGCAGAATTAACCGTGGCCGTGCTTATTGAAGTAGAGGCAGCCGAAGAACAAGAGGCGAGGAAAAAGGCGCTAGAAGAAATCGACAATAAAAACTATGAAGTCCAAGAACTTGTTGATGATCCGACAATTGAGTGGGCTGAGCTGAAAGAGTGAAAGCACTCACGACACCAACAGGAAAACTAATTAAGGAGTAACCATGTCGTTATTTGGTGATTTATATGAAAAATGCCCGGAATTGCGACCGGGTAACAAGACTAAAGACAAACCGGAAAACCAGTCTAAAACAAAACCGTAGACAAAATAAAACCCACGTGGCTTTGGCGGGCATACGTGGGTCTCACTCATTAACGAGGTTAATTATGGCAAACACAGCTCAAATAATCAACTTTCCAGAAGCAGTTAATAGCGAAGGTCCTGCGATAGTGAAAGCGGATATAGAAAACGGGTATGACAGATTGGCACATGACATTACCGACACGTTAGCCAGGCCACCTGTAAAACTCTCTGCGAGGGAGTACCAGGTGATCATGGCGGTTATCAGTAAAACTTACCGTTTTCATAAATCGGTGGACTGGATAGCCAATGGCCAGCTTGCGGAACTAACCGGCATTGATGAAACCAATATCAGCAAAGTGAAGGGGGCGCTGATCAAGAAGCGCATCCTGATAACTGAGGGGCGCAAGGTTGGAATAAACCCGGTTATATCGGAGTGGTCAGAGCCTGAAAAGTCAAAAATGACTCCACAAGTCAAAAACGACTTAAACAGTCAAAAACGACTTCCGAAAAAGTCAAAAACGACTAAAAACAAAGTCGAAAATGACTCACCACAAAAGAAAGAAACTATTACAAAAGAAATAGAACCTAAAGGTTCTTGCCCTCCCCCGAGGACGTAATGGATTTATTCAACGAAATTCTTGGTCAGGATATGGCTCGGGTGCAGAAGCTCAATCACAACCGAAAAACCCTGATCCGAGCCAGAAGCAAAGACCTGACCACGCTCAACCATTGGCGTGATTACTTTTTGAAAATCCAGATGTCGGATTTTCTCATGGGGCGTAAGACCAGCTGGAAAGCGAGTTTTGACTGGCTCCTGAAAGACTCGAATTGCCTGAAAATCATCGAGGGCAACTACGACAACAAGTCAGGGCCGGTAACAACACAAGCCCCAAAAAGCGTAAACGACGAGCTGGCTGCAATGCAGGCGGCTACGGCTCACATTCCTGAAATTGACGACGACATGGTGTTCTAATGGAAATTCAAACTATCCAGCCTGAGCAGGCACCAAGCGCAAACGGCAAAATCGAGTCATTGGTTAAGATGTTGGCTGAGGATATTCTCCCGGCACTGGCTGTGTATTATCCCAAGACTCAATTTGCATGGCGTGGTTATGTTCAAAATTATGCCCGAGAGTATGGTCAGCAGCTATTCGGTTCTGGTGTTTCAAAGGTGCATATCATGCAGGCACTTGATGCTGCAAAATCACGCTCAACACAGGAGCAATACGCACCTACACCTATCGAGTTCCGCCACATGTGTCTGCAAGCCGCAGGGATGCCGACGCTTGAAGCGTGCATAGAAGAGATCGAGTCTCTGAGGGTTTCAGAGTTTGGACCAAAGAAGCGCGGCAATAAGCCATGGTCGTGCCCGTTTGTTTACTGGCTAAGTGCCAGAACTTCTGGAAGTCGGGCGCATATGTCGGATCCTCAATGGCGAAAAATGGTGAAGCTGAGCTATTCAAAACTGGCTGACAAATTTGCCGCCGGTGAAATACAGCCGATCCCACGCTTGTTAGAAAACAACCAAGAACCCGCATACATGAAGTATATGGGCAAGGGGGCTGCATGAGCGATGCTGTAAGTGCCGATGTATTGCTTAGGGTTGGGCGGGAACTTCGGGGGATGTCTCAGTTGGACGTAGCGGTACTTTATGGGATAGGTGAGCGCACCTATCGCCGTTATGAAGCACAAGGTAGCCCGATTAAATATGTTGATTTAACTGGGATCGTTGCCGACGTATTTCATTTGCAACTAGATGATCTGTACCAGATTGCAAAGGAGCATCAGTAATGGCAGAGCTAGTGCTACTTAAGGGGTTGAGTGGCCTTGTGCCATACAATCCAGAGTCAGAAGAGATTATTAAGAACTTAAAATTGGGAGCGATTATACAGGCCAAGTTTAACCAGCCGAGAAACCCCCAGTTTCACCGCAAGTTTATGGCATTGCTAAACCTGGCATTTGATCACTTTGAGCCGAAGCCTATTGTGTACAACGAGGTCGCAATAGTGCCTGAAAAAAACTTTGAGGAGTTCAGGCGTTGGGTAACTATTCGGGCCGGTTTTTTCGACTTTATTGGCTACCCAAATGGCACCTATCGCGCCCGGGCAAAATCAATTTCATTCGCAAACATGGATGAACAAGAATTTTCGCATCTTTATTCAAAAGCCATTGACGTCTTACTGGAAGACGTACTGAACGACTATGAAACATATGATCAAGTTGAGTCAACGGTAAACAAAATTATAGGGTTTGCATGAGTTTAATAAACAACAAGCTGCGCAAGAGCGCAAAGGGTCAAGAGTGTCAGGTGCGCTTACCAGAGATCTGCAACTGGGACCCTGAAACAACAGTGTTGGCGCATGTGGGCAAAGGCTCAGGTATGGGGCAGAAATGCGATGATATCCATGCAACCTTCGCGTGTAGCGCATGCCATGCGGAAATGGATAGAGTTACGCGAATCCTAGAGAAAGATTTTGTAGACCAATGCGCTTATGAGGGGATGGTTAGAACACAAACATACTGGCTGTCTCAAGATCTGATTAAGGTGGATTGATGACTGGTGGTGAGATCCTTAAAGCTGCGCGAAGTCTTCGTGGTATGACTCAGGACGAGGTGGTCGCTATGTACGGCGGTATAAGCAGAAATACATATCAACGGTGGGAAGGCGGGCGCACTGCGGCTCCATATGATGACGTTAAAGCAATCGTTGAGCAGGTTTGCAAATTAAACCTGGCTAACCTTCTGGCAATGGTGGAAAGCAATGGATAATTTAAAGAACCTAAGAAAAGATCTGCGTGCCTGGGGCCGTTATTGGGCATCAAAAGAAACCGTTGGCGGGTATGCGAGTAAGTCTAATGTTGAGCGTTTACGCGAGTGTTGCGAGCTTGGTGGTGTGTTTAGCTCAGATGCTCACTTGTTTAGTCACGGATCGCAGGGAATCAAAGTCCCCAAGCACATTGAAGATATGACCAAAAGGGTGAACCAGCTCAGTGATAACTGTCGGAAAGTCATCACTGGCCGGTATGTGAAGGGCTTTACCGGGCAAGAGCTAAGAGCTTGGACGGGTCTACCTGAGATTAGAAGTGTTGAATTCTGGTTGTTGAGGGCAGAGTCTAATCTTCTTTCATAGATAAAAATCTTCCAGCGCTTTCAACCAAAACTGGATACTGTGAAAGGTTCAGCAAGCGATGGTCTTCCGAGGCAAATTGACAATACCTGTCGGTGGTACCCTTAATCGTCATGGGGCGTTCTATTTTTGTGTTAACGGTTGAAATTCTGACTAAAGCAAAAACTGTTTGTATAATATTTTCTTTATCACGCGCGTTAAGTTTGCTCCTGATGCGGTCAGGGTGCTTTAGTGATAGGCAAAAATTTGAAAGCCAGTTATCAGCGCTTGGGGAGGTTGAACCAGCGATTCTCTTTCGCGCTTCGGTATATTTCTCTGGCTCAGAGACTTTCAGTAGAGACAGTAGCGCAAGTGGTAGGAATATCAGTTTAGTTTCCATATTCTGTATAGCGACCATCTCGATCAAATTGGCAGCTTGCTCCATATCACGTAAGCCTGCCCCGATGATATCAGATAGAGTGGCAAATATATGAATGTTTGCTTTTATTTCATCCGCTTGCTTTTCGCCAGGCCAGCAACACAAAGATATTAGGTTTTCTGTTTTAGAAATTTTTTCAGAAAATAGATAAGTGGAGTAGTTTTGAGCGCTTGGCTCAATAAAAGTGTAAGTTTGGCTGAAGAATCTGTTTAGGTATTTCTTAGCATGAAAGTTTTGCCCGTAAACTACTTTAACCGATTCGCACAGTTGCTCTGAAGCCGTTGCGATGACGAAGTACACACCTTTTGCTGAAAATAGATGCTTAATCACCTCAAGCATTTCAATGGCATATTGAGGTCGGCATCGATCTAGTTCGTCGACGAAAATGAATAATGGCTTGGTCTCTTCGCCAGCAATTTTCGCAACCTGCTCGATACTGTTTACAAACTTACTGATAGAGTTTTCAACTTTTTGCTGTGCCTTTATGAGGCTCTCGGCGAATTTAGTTGTGGCGGCTCCGGCTAGTTTGGCTGTTTGAGTGTCAGCCTTATCTGTTTTTGGTTCTTCTTCGGGGTTAGTTTTCTCTTCTGTAGCCTCATCTAGGAGCTCTTCAAATTCTGAAATAGACATATTAGCTAGTTTTTTTACAACCATTCCAGAAGCAATCGGAGCAAGGTTCTCTAGAGCGCTCCGCCACCAAGGTGTGAGTTTTTCGCTGGACTCAATGTAATCACTTAGTTGATCTTCGACTGCTGCCATAAAGCTAATTAGAGGGTTTTTAGAAAAGTCACTTTCCCAAGCGTTGACATACACAACTTTACATCCATCAATTTCTGTAAGTTGCTCTTTCCAGTTTTGAAGGAAATAGGTTTTGCCGAACCCCCACTCAGCATCCAAATTTAGTACATAAGCGTCTTTTTTTACCGTAAATCTGTTTAATAGAAAATTGGTTAGAAACTCAGCCTCTTCTTTCCTATTTAACTGATCGTTCTGCCAAGTTGTCATAATAAAATCCTTTAAAGTCAATCTTAAGAATAATCTAACAGTAATATTGAAAGTCATTCAAGCGTGTCGTATTTGACCGTTTTTCACACTAATCGCCTGCAAGCACCGAAAAAGCAACCAAAAGCCCCATATTTGTGGTATCCATTCGGGCTAAATAAGGCACAATATATATAGGCTCGCGAGAGTCATATACAAAATCCTTCTAAAACTAACCCCGCCATTGAGAGGGGTTTTTTATTGGTGATTTATGCAAGATGTGAGATGTACTTGCGGAAAGCTACTGTGTCGCTTAGACGGCAAAGTAGAGATCAAATGCCCCCGCTGTAAAGCAATTAACAACATAGAACGCCGAGAGCGTCACGATAACAAGGTGACGCATGACAGAACTAACGTTAGTTAACGGCGACTGTGTAGAAGAAAGCAAAAACATTCCAGACAATTCGGTTGATTTGGTCCTAACGGATCCGCCTTACCTGATTGGTGCCAGCAGTATTGGTAAACCATCAAAGGCCGGGTCATGGGCCGACTGGATGAACGTAGCCCATTTTTATAAGTCCTGGTTCGAACAAGCTAAGCGCGTGTTGAAAGATACTGGTTACCTGGTGTCATTCTGCAACTGGCGCTCTATGCCTGTGATAACCAAGGCGCTCGCTGATTTAGGTCTATCCATTACCTCAGTACTGGTATGGGATAAACAGTGTTTAGGCACTGGCCCTAAAAAGGCGCTACGGCCACGTTATGAACTGGTGGTGTTTGTCGGTATGAAAGATGCCGAGATACCGAACCGTTCACTTTCTGATATATGGGAATGCAAGAAGGTCGCGCCTCAGAACAGAGTAACTGGCCATCCAGCAGAGAAGCCCGTCGAACTATTCGAAAAGCTGATATGTGAAACCACTCGAGAGGGTAGTCTCGTTGTTGATTTCTTTACAGGTAGCGGCACCGCCGGGGTAGCTTGCCAAAATACAGGACGTAACTTTATCGGCTACGAACTGGATCCTCACTGGTACGCAGAAGCGGCGAAACGGCTAAACACGCAAGAGCCAGTCAGTACAGTTTAAACCGTTGGGGTAGAGGGTGCGCATGGATGCGGCCCGCTTGTTGTTATGAATATATGCATATAGGTACATTTACGCTCCCTGCACAAGGTTTTTGTCAGTTGATAAATTAGGGTATGATTTCTTTCATCATAGACAAAGGAGGCGGGGGATAGCATTTTGAAGGCTATTGTTAATTTCATTGCAACGGTGGCCGTGGGCCTTTTAATTGCTTGGGCCACGTATGCTTGGTTCAATGATCGGGCGGATGTAGTCGTAGAAACATCCTTGCTTGTGGAGGTTGCATTTTCTGCGCCCGATGTAAAGGGATATCAGCGTTCATATACAATCCGAAATGCAGGGGGTGTAGCTGCTCAAAACATCATCGTGAGGCACGCTTCCAAAGTGAAGGATTATAAAATCACAAAAGCTTCTGACAATGATGTGGTTACTGATAGTAGTAGCAAGGGGGTTATAGACCTCAATTATAAAAACCTTAATCCAGGTTCGGCCTTTACTCTTTTTGTTCTATATAAAGAGCCAATGGGGAGCAGCTTAGAAGTTAGTTACGCTGGCGGTGTCGTTCGCAGCAGTAGCGATTCCGAGAATAAGCGGGATGATTCTTTCTACTTTTCGATAATGATAATCATGGGCTCTATTGTCTACTTGTTATTTGCAATTAGAGAGGTATCGCTGTCTCGGATCCATATTTATCCTAAAAAAGCCGATATAAAACGCAAAAAAAGATGGTACGTAACTGAAAAGGAACATGAGGATATAACTAGCAAGAGTATAAGCTTGTTGCTCGTTCCAGAACTTTCTTATGACAGAAGTATCGAAGACTGGGGCTCTATGAAGCTCCTTCTGGACGATGAAATAAGTCAACTTGATTTGACATCAGAGCTGAAAGGTTCTCTCGTAAAGGGCTTGAATGACATGTTTCTTGCCGAGGCTGAGTATTACATCCCAAAAATAAAGAGCTTGATAGAGGTCGAGCGACTATTTCAAAAGACAAAGCCTGAGCTTATAACAGACAAAACATGGGATGAATTCAAAAGGTGCTTGGCTAAGCGGTTGAGTTACTTGGCTAATAGTTGCTGTTACGAATTTGGTTCCACCTCCAGAGTTGACTTGATTGCGTCGCTTAGAAAGGACCACGTTGAAGGAATGGAGCGTGGTCAGTTTGAAAGTTATAGAAAGGATTTGCAACGCTCTCTCTTTAATACTTACATCGATGAGCTCGCTCAAGCTGTCAAGTATGACCGCATAAACTTGGAATTTAACAACCCTGAGGGGTTAGATCTTTTAAGCGAATTCGATAAGGATAAAGTCACATCTCTAATTTATGAAGTAAATTTGACTCGCCTTTTTTACCATCGAAATAAGTTCTTTCATAGCGAGGATGCCATTAGAGATAGGTTGTCTTCCAGGCCTGATTGGGTTAGCGATGAGCACTGGAAGCGGATAGAAGAAGTGGATCAAAGAGCGCTCTATTCATTTGAGGCTGAGAAGCTGTTTGAGCGATTTCAGTCTGAGTGTAGGTCTCGACTCTTAGTATCTGTTGACGAAAAAGAGGCGGAAGAGCTTTTCGACTACCTTGTCACGTTACAAAATCTGAAAGCTGACCTGCTCCAAGAAAAGCGCGATTTAGAAGTCAGGCAGTTGGATTTAACCAATAGTGAAAAGTCTTGGGATAGCAAAGTTGCAAAGCTACAAAATCAGTTAGACATATTGGATGACTTACTATCGGGGCGTTTGACTCTTGACCGTTTAGAGTACCCGGAAACTATTTTCTCAAAAACGAATTTGGATAACCTCCGCAAGATTGAAGAGCTTCATCTGCAATCAGAGGCTGCGCCAGAATAATATATAGATTTCCGGCATCTTGAAGAACCCGCATCATGCGGGTTTTTTTATGCCTAAACAAAGGTACACCTATGACAATGAACGCTATAGAGCAACTAAAAAAACATGAGGGCTTCAGAGATAAGCCTTACTTCTGTACTGAAGGGCATTTAACAATTGGGTATGGCCTGAACTTAGATGCCGGCGTAACGGAAGAGGAAGCCGAGGTGATCCTGTCAATGAGGGTTGAAGGTATTCGCAAACGCTTGGCAAACGCTATCCCTTGGTATGCAAACCTAGCTGCACCGCGTCAAGGTGTACTGGTAAACATGGCATACAACCTGGGTGTTGCTGGGCTGATGGGATTTGCCAAAACACTCACGCACATTCGGTCAGGCGATTACAACACAGCATCACATGAGATGTTAGATAGCCGATGGGCAAGGCAAGTGCCAACCCGGGCAGCTGAGCTGGCATTGCAAATGCAAACAGGTGAATGGCAATAGCTGCACTCTAATAAAGAACTGAGCAATGACGCCGATGAGATACTAACCTTAGAGTTAAAAGCAAGAGAAGGAACTCAAAGTGAAAAAGAATAGTATCACTGACCTCGTTATCAAATGGATTGCAATCACAGTTGCAGCCCTATCAGTTCTCAGTTGTTCGGCCTGGCTCATCTCTGAGCTCATACCTATGAATATTACAACCCTATAATTGAGAGGATCACAAGTGGCAGAACAGCAATGGCATATGAAGAAGCAAGTAGATGTAGCACACATCATCACTACGGTTGCATTGTTGGTATCTGGACTGTGGTTTCTATCGGACCTCGACAAGAGAATATCAATTAACTCGAAGCTGATTGAGCAGGTGCAGGCTCAACGCAATGAAGATCAGCGTCGCATTGAGAAGCGGCTGGACTCGATCGATTCGAAGCTGGACGCGCTACTGAAAGCTAAGTGACTGATTTGTAGAATGTTTGAGCGGGTCCTATCTGGGGTACCCCCTATGTAATGCGGGTAGAAAACACGCGAGGTCTCTCACGTTTTTAAAAATGGTCCGTTTTGGGCTTTTCCGTTTCCGGTTTCTTTTGGGCATTTTGAGCCTTACTTATCGTCGAATTATGAGTGTTTTTGATGGCAACACAGAGAGAGGTAGCTGACTATTTCGGTGTTGACGAACGCACGATCCGAAACTGGCAAAAAATCCCCGGATTCCCCGTCAGCAAAGGGCGTGGCGGGTATTGCTACCAATCAATATCACGTTGGTTGGTCGCCTGTAACACGACACTAAAGAGCGGAGTCTCTGAGCGGTCATCCGAACATGATGATGCGACAGAAAAAGAGCTGGAAATGGCGGAAAAGCGCTTAAAGATCCGTAAGTCTGAAGTTGACATTGCTCATAAAGAATTTGACCTGCAAGTCAAAGAGAAAAAGTTCGCTCCAATTGAACTGATCACGAGAACACTAGAATTAGTCAGTGTGTCTATGGCCTCAAATCTTGAGGCGCTTTTACCCAAACTTAAAAAAGCCTGGCCGGACATTCCGCCGGATGCTGTAGAGACAATACAGAAGGTTGTGGCCACAAGCCGAAACGAGGTAGCTAACATTGAACCAGATCTCACTAGCTACGAAGCAAGCGATCTGGTTGGCAGTTCGGAGGGGGCTGAGCCCTCTTAAAACTCAGGTACCGCAAACTGCGGTTGAGTGGTGCGATGAGCATTTTTTCTTGCCTGAAGGATCTAGTCAGATCCCGGGGCGATGGGCTACGCAACCCGTTCAAAAAGCACCTCTGAATATGATGGGTAATGATGCGATAAACATCATTACAGTCCAAAAGCCGACGCGCTTCGGTTACACAAAAATGCTATGTGGTGCCCTGTGGTACCTAGGGGTGCACAAAAAGCGCAGCACAGTGGTGTATCAGCCTAATGATGCGCTGGCAAAAGATTTCACAGTCAATGAGATAAACCCGTTACTTCCCGTTGTTCCAGCGATTCAGGCGGCATTTCCAGATTGGTCGCTTAACAACGAAAACAACACGGTAAAGAAAAAGGTCTGTACCGGGTTCTCGATTGATATCAAAGGAGCTGAGAGTCCCAACAATTTCAGGGCAATCACAAAACAGGTTGTCATCGCCGATGAGCTGGGTGCTTTCTCCATCAATGGTGGAGAGGGTGACAATATCAAGGTCCTCCTGAAGCGTATTCAAGGGGCTTCGTTCGGAAAGGCGATATTTGGTTCGACTGTTGTCTATTCGGGCGATGTTATTGAGCGCCTCATGTTGGAGGCGGATTGCGTTTTCAATTTCCACTTGCCATGCCCGCATTGCAAAACCATGCAGGCATTGGAGTGGGGTGACAAAGACTCAGCTCATGGTATGAAGTGGGATAACAGCCTTGTCGGCGATGAGGCCAAATCTCAAAGCGCGCATTACCTGTGTCGCAACATTGAATGTCAATCCGCTGAGACCAAAGGGCGAATTGAATACCGACATCTATCCAGAATGGAAGATCGAGGTCGTTGGATTTGTGAAAAAACCGGAATATGGACAGAGGATGGTCTCAGTTTTTATAACGCCGTTGGCAATAAGGTCAGAGCACCGCGACGCGTTGGTATTAAATGCTCTGCGCTGTACTCGCTAAACCTAACTGAAGGATGGATTGAGCTTGTCCGTGAATGGCTGGATATAAAAGGCGATCCGGATAAGCTGCAGGCATTTATCAACCTGACACTGGGATTGCATTTTGACCCGGTCAATACCAGGCGACTTGATCACCAAGTATTGTTGGACCGGCGAGAGCAATACAAAGCGCAGGTACCTAATGATGTGGTTTATCTAACGTGCGGTGGTGATACGCAAGACAATCGGATGGAAGGATATGTCTGGGGCTTTACCGCCGACAACCGGAAATACATGATCGACCGGTTTGTTTGTATGGGTGATCCGCGCGACCCAGAGGTCGAAGATGCGGTTGTCGAGTTTTGTGCCCGTACCTACACCCGGGCAGATGGTGAGGTGATCCGGATCTCTCGGGTTTGTTGGGACTTGGCCGGTCACCGTGCCGAAGTGGTTTATAAGCTGTCTAAGCGCATTGGCCTGCTTAGGTTTATACCTTGTCGGGGGGCCAGTAGTTACGGCCAGCCCGTGCAAACCATGCCTATGCAGGTGAACAAAAAAACGGGTACCTACATCGTTCAGGTGGGCACTGATACTGCTAAAGACATTTTTTACGCAGACATTGAGGTACCGCTCAATGAACAGAGAGCCGTCCACCTTCCATTGGATGGTCGAATTTGTGGTGAAGATGTTTGTAAACAGCTGGTGTCGGAAATTCGCAAACCAAAGAAGACCAAACAAGGCGTTGTTTTTGTGTATGACAACGAGGGGCGCCGGAACGAAGCCTTAGACTGCTTCAATTACGCGCTTGCGGCACTCCAGGTGTCCATCGAGAAATTCTCTCTAGACCTTTCATCTTTCAAGACTGAGAAAAATGTGCAAATGGCCGCTGCGGCTTCATTTGCTGATCTTGGTAAAAAATTGGGTGCACAATGACTATCGAACAATTAAAGGCGAATTTGGCAGAGGCTGAGCAGGCTTATCATGATTTGCTCACTGGCCAGGCTGTGGTCTCGTTTGTGCGCAATGGCAGGCAAGCGCAGTTTTCGCAAGCAAGAAGGGCAGATTTAAAAGCGTATATTGACGAGCTGCGAACGCAAATCGATGGCGTATCCAGTCGCCGCCGTGGCCCTATGGGGTTCAGCTTATGAGTGGACTTGTTGCTGCGGATGGCATTACGCCACTTTCGGAGCATTGCGCCAGCTATGCTGGTGGCGGCAATGGGTTTGGCGGGCAGATGAGAAACTGGCATCCGGCATCACGTAGTGCGGATGCGGCTTTGTTACCGGTCCTCGAAACAGGCAACGCACGCGCAGACGATCTGGTGCGAAACAACGCTATCGCTCATGGCGGCGTACAAATGCACATTGATAACGTTGTTGGTAGTTTGTTTAGGCCCAGCTATCGGTTGAATTATAAGGTGCTGGGCATGAATGAGGCGGATGCCCGGGCATTCATGAAAGAGGCTGAGCAGGCCTTCATCGAATATGCCGAGTCGCCATTTTGCTACATTGACGCTGAGCGTAAGCGCACTTTCACTATGCTTGTGCGTGCAGTGGCTGCTGCTCATTGCCACCATGGCGAGGGTATGGGGGTAAGCGAATGGATCACCCGTCCGGGTGCCATGTTCAAAACGGCCATTAAACTGATATCACCGAAACGCGTGTCTAATCCGAACGGCAGGCTGAGCAATAGCCGTTTACGTGGTGGTGTGTCTGTAGACAGGCATAACGCAGCACTGGGCTACTGGGTAAAACAGGATGCATACAACGAGTTTGGCGAGCTGGATCGCTACAATGGGCGTTGGAAGTACGTAGCTCGGGAAAGCCGGTGGGGGCGTGCCAAATTCATACATGTGTTTGAGCCATTGGAAGCGGGGCAAACTCGCGGCGCAAACCTATTGCTGTCCATGATGGAACAAATGCAGAGCCTGAGCCATCTGCAAAACACCAAACTACAAAACGCCATTATTAACGCTATGTATGCTGCTGTTATTGAATCGGAGCTGGACTCCGAGCAAGCTTTTCAGCTGATCAGCGGTGGTAATGGTGCAGAACAAATGCAGAAGTGGATGACGTATATGGGCGAGTACCATTCCACTGCCAACATTCGGATGAACGGCGCCAAAATTCCTCACCTGGTGCCGGGTGAGAAACTCAAATTTACCCAGAGCACCAATGCAAATAATGGTTTTACCGAGCTAGAGGCTTCAATGCTTCGGTTTATAGCTTCAGGTTTTGGGATGAGTTACGAGCAGATAGCGCGTGATTATTCAAAGGTCAATTATTCAAGTGCTCGCGCCAGCTTCAACGAATCATTCCGCTACACGATGGGTAAGCGCAAAACAATAGCGGCACGATTCGCATCATTGGTATTTGCGAACTGGCTGGAAGAGGCTTTACACCGAGGCATTTTGAAACCGCCCTCGTCACGGTTCAATTTCTATGAACGTAAAGAGGCGTGGACCCGCTGTGAGTGGATAGGTGCCGGTCGCTTATCAATTGATGGACTGAAAGAGGTCAAAGAAGCGATCCTGAGGATTGAGTCGGGTCTCTCAACATACGAAAGGGAGCTTGCTTTGATGGGAGAAGACTATATCGAAGTGTTCGAACAGCAAGCCCGAGAAATTCAGGAGCGCAAAGAGAAAGGCTTACCGCCGCCCAGTTGGGTGACGGCTTTGGCTTTGGATTCTGCGAACGACAACGGAGAGCAAAATGCCGCTTGATACATCACACATGCACATAATCAGCCGAGCGTGTAATCAGCCGCAATTGCTCGAACCGACTTATGCGGCAACATTTTTTGGTGCGCTGGCACTCAGATCAGGTGTTAACCAACTCGTCGACATAAATGGCGAGACCCTGGGGCAAGAACAGCTAACAGAGTTAGCTAGCTCATTTGGCTCAAGTCGTGATCGTGAGCGGCCATTTCAGGTCGTGGATGGACTGGCTATTCTTCCTGTGTCAGGCACGCTGCTGCATAAATATGGATACGTAAGACCAGTCTCTGGTGCAACGGGGTATGACGGCATTATTGCGCGGCTACACGACGCAATGTCAGATCCTGACATTCGGGCCGTGATGTTGGATTTCGACTCACCAGGTGGTGAAGGCGCAGGCTGTTTTGATTGCGCTGAACAAATCAGAAAGCTTCGAGAAATCAAGCCAATTTACGCGCTTTGCTACGACACCATGTGCAGTGCTGCGATGGCATTGGGCTCTGCATGCACAGAGCGATGGATCACGCAGTCAGGCCGCGCTGGCTCGGTTGGTGTATTAGTCGCGCACAAGTCGTATGAAGAACAGCTGAAGGAGGATGGTGTTGATATAACACTGATCCACTCAGGCATGTTTAAAGTCGATGGGAATCCGTTCGAAGCACTGCCAGCCGAAGTTCAATCCCGCATTAAAGCCAATATTGATAAAACGCGAGATAAATTTGCCCAGCTAGTTTCTGGGGGCATAGGGATCAGTGCGGAGTCTGTGCTGAATACCGAGGCACAGGTTTACACCGGTCAGGATGCAATCGATGTCGGTTTTGCTGACAAATTAGTAAACGGGTCAGAGGCGGTACCTCTGCTACTCGATGTCATTAAATCAAACAACTCAGTTGGAGTCTCTATGTCTACTGACACAAAAACACCCAGCTCATCTGCTGGGGCAGACGGCGGAAATCAAGGCGCGCAGCTAACCCAGGCTGATGTAGACGCTGCCAAAGCACAGGGTGCAAAGCTGGAGCGAGAGCGGATTGCTCAAATCCTGAATTGCGAGCATGCTGACGGTCGCCAGACTATGGCTTGCCATCTCGCCCTTTCAACAGATATGTCGGCCGAGCAGGCGACGGGCTTGCTACAGGTATCACCAAAAGAGCAGGCCCAAAGCTCAGAACAACCTCAAGACAAAGCTGGTTATATGGGCGTTGCGCTTGATGCAGCAATGGCGCACGGCGAGCAACCAAACCTTGAAACAACCGGTGACGCCGATGAGTTAACTGCCCTGGAAAAAGAGGAGCAAGAATTACTTTCTGCTCATGACGCTGTATTTGGCAAAAAAGGATAAGAAATGGAACAACTAACTCATGAACACCTGACAGCTGGTGATCGACCACTTACTCAGAATACTGGCACATATGCTACCGGACAAACCCTGATACGCTTGACACCAATTGCCCGGGTTACTAGTAGCGGTGAACTGAAATCTTGGGATCCGGCTGCCAACGATGGCACTCAGAACGCACGCTTTTTGACTGTGGGCGCGGTTGATACCAGTGCGGGTGCTAAATCTGCGCCCTTCTACGATTCAGGGCATTTCAATGAGGCGCTCATTGCCTGGCCTGCCGGCGTAACTGATGCGCAAAAAGCGGGGGCATTTGACGGGACCCCAATCGCGATTGGTAATATTTTGGATTAAGGAGCCACAATGTCAGACACATACTCACCACGAACTTTGTACGGTGTCGTGCAAAAAAAGAAAGCGAAGGTATCTTCGCTTTTTTTATCCCTGTTTTTTCCGAACATGTATACGTTTGAGACAGCGGATGTTGATATCGACAAAGTCGATGAAGCGGTAAACTCTGCTGTTTTTGTAGCCCCTGAGGTAAACGGCAAAGTCATTAAGACCCGTGGTCACACTACAACGAAAATTACACCAGCGTCATTGAAACCTAAACATGATGTAGACGTCACCAAAACGACCAAGCGGCGCCCGGGAGAGGCTTTCTCTGGAGAGCTCAGCTTACAGCAACGCCGCAGAGCGATCATGATACAGAACTTTGTCGATGAAGAGCTAGCTATTCAGCAAACGGAGGAGTGGATGGCAGTGCGAGCTGTCGTGGACGGCAATTACACCTGTGAAGGTGAAGGGCTGCCAGAGCCTATTAACGTTAACTTCAATCGCAGTGCTGAAAACCAGGTGACCCTGGTTGGGGCTGCATCCTGGCTGACCAAAGATCGCGCCACATATAATCCGCTTCGCGATATTGAGCAGTACTCAATTGCTTCAGAGCATGGCATCAACATTCTGATCTGTGATCAGCTTGGGTGGGGCCTCTTGAATGAATTCAAAGCTGTGGCGGATAAGCTTGAAACGCGACGCGGTTCGAACTCCCAACTTGAGACGGCCCTAAAAGATCTCGGCAAGGACGTATCATACAAGGGGTATCTCGGCGATGTGCTTGTCGTGGTTTATACAGGCCACCGATTAGTAAATGGGGCCAAAGAGAGCTACCTGGATAACTACACGTTTGTGCTTGGGCATACAGGGATTGAATTAGCAAGAATGTATGGTGCCATTTTGGATGATGATGCCATTGAAGCCGGTATGTCTGAAACTGATCGCTTTCCAAAAACTTATAAAGAAACCGGTGACGTAGCTAAGACCTACACGGTCACCAAATCCGCACCATTGATGGCGAACACAGATCCTGACGGGTTCGTTGTTGTCAAGCTAGCCTAACCACCTCAAGCCGCTTTATGCGGCTTTTTTTATGAGTGAATTACTATGAGTCAAATCGAAGATTTAACGGCGGAACTCGCAGAGCTTTCGCTAGAGCTGGGACGCGAAGTTGAGCCAGAGAAAAGTGAAGCAAAGCTGAAAGAGCAAATTCAACGTTTGAAAGCTGAAATAGCGGACGGGGCAGGTGATACATCGACCGAAGAAACTGATGGAAAAGCTCGCCTTGTGTCTGTAGTCAGTGAGCATCCAGGCAAGCTTGTTTTTCAAGTAACAAGTGATAATGACAGCAAGTTCACAGTACTTCCCGGTAAAAATGAACTTACCCAAGCGCAAGCTGACTTAGCCTTAACATTCAGTGCCATTAAGCAGCATGAGACTGCTTAAAAAAGCAATTGAGAAGAGCCTTGCTATTGAAGAAAGGCTCCTCCTTGCTACTTCTCAGAAGGCTTATTATGAAGGGCTGGAAATAGATATTGAGATTGCAGAGCGAGTGCGTGAGCGTGGGGATGAATACACTAGTTATTCGCGTGAAGAAATAAAGACTGTTCGACTCCTCCGTTCTCAGTGCGACCCTCAAGAGCGAAGCCCTATAACTATCAACAATGAGACTTTTCACCTAACGGAGCTTTATCTGAAAGATGAAATCTCAGTCACATTCGTATTCTCATGACTCAATTATCAAGACAAGTACGCGACATTAGAAAAACCGCTGAGATCAAGCTTAAAGAAACCATTGCGGGAAGTGGTGAGCAGGTCAAAGGTGTATTAGTTGATGCTATCTACGAGCGATATGGGTATTCGGACAGAAGTTACGTTGATAATCGCCTTAAGGTTAATGTTCAGCCTAGCCAGCTGGAGCTAATTGTATATGCACGCCATCGGGTGAGCAGTGCAATCAACTTTGTGCAAAGCCCGGTGTATCGCCAAAGTGTAAACCCAAAAACACCAAACAAACTCGTGTTGTCAGGCTACATGGGGGCGTTTATACGCGGCAAGACAAGCCACTGGAAAGGGGCTTTTATTTTCCAAGGTAAAAATAACAATGAATTGTTGGGCTATCGAGATAAGGGGCAAACTACGCGGGATATCCCGAGCGTACCTTATGGTCCCAGTATAGCGGGCTCATTAGCTGTCGTTAGCGATAGCGTTCAACCTTTTGTTGTTCAAATGCTAAGCAAAAAGCTGGAGAGGTCCATATGAGCAGCGATGCGCTTACTGTGCTGAATTCTACAGTTGATTTCTTTCAGCGATTTGCACCAACTGAAAGGGGGTTTTACAGAGCAAACTCTGTTGGCAAGGAAGAAAGCAAGAAAATAACCATCCAAGTATTGGAGATGGGGGTTGGCAAGCCTCAGCATATTGAAGCGTTGGCCGTTTTATCTCACAAAGCAAACTCAGAGTTTTTCGACGTTGCTGATGAGCTTCTAATTACCTTAGCAAACGAAATTAAGCTAGCAATAGAAGCTGAAAGCAAATCAATTAACAGTGCCCTGAATGGCAGTGTCATAGGGTTCACCCTCACCGAAGCAATCAAGATCATACCGCCTGAGCCGCAAGATAAGGATGCAAAGGCTGTATTCAGTTTAAACATCAAATACAAGTAGGAGTGAATATGTCAGATTCACAAGGTTTTATATTACGTGGCGAAGTATTTCTAACGCGCACAAATAGTAAAGGCGTGCCATTGCCCGGTACTGGCGCGGTCGGTCCAATTAACGCCGAGCAGCTTGAAATAGAGCCAGACATTGAGGAAATAATACGGCCATCCAAGAACAAAGCAACCTATGGGAAATCGTTGGGTCGCGTGCAAACGGCCAACCCTACCAAGCTGAAACTCAAGTTCGATGAAGTGGATTCAAAGTTACTGGCCGATGTATTGGCGGCTGAGCACACAACCTTGAACCAACAAGCAGCAAGCGCAACAGACAAGCCTGTCACATTAAACAGTGATGGCACCTGGAGTGACTTAGGTGCTAAACACATCACGGCTACAAACTGGTCGGTGAAGCTGGGGCCTGATGTATTGGATGAAGGTGTTGACTATGAAGTTAAGTGGGCTGCGGGTCTGATAAGACCTTTGGCAGGTGGACGCGTTGTAAGTGGTGGTGAGGTAGCGGTCAGCTATCAAGCCTTGGCTCTTGAGGGCAGTAAAATCAAAGGTGGTGAGGCTCAAGAAGTTAATTGGGCGATCTCATTAACTGGCGTGAATATCGACTCTGGCGAAAAGGTGCAGCTCGATATACCGCTTGCGCAATTGAGCTCCACCTCAGCGCTTAACTTTCTGCAAAACGAATACATGTCACCGGAGTTTGAAGGTGTAGCCTCTATTGCTCAAGGCAAAGACTATGACTTTCAGATCATGGTTATCTAGCCAATTAAATTAGCTTTAAGTTAAACAACAAAGCCCCGAAAGGGGCTTTTTTTATTGGGTATTTCAATGGCTTTCAAAAACAAAGTAGTCGAATTCATTATTAGGGGCCGAGATTTACTTTCTGGGCCTGCTCAAGATGCCGAGCAAAATGCGGCGAAGTTAGAGCAGACAATTGAAATTCTCAATACAGAGCTCAAGCGCACTGATGCGCAAAAAGCCGCGGTAAGCCGGTATCAGGAACTGTCGAAAGCGCTGGTCGACAATCAACAAAAGTATGAGTCAGCAAGCATTAAAGTAACCGAGCTTGCCAAAAAGAAAAAAGAAGCCGCTGACGCATCAAAAAGCCTCGCCAAAGACCTCGCAAATGCTGAGAAGGCGCTTTCTGAGCTGGAATCACAAACTACGGACGCTGGCGGCGCGAGTGACTCGCTAACCCGGGATATTACTGAACAACGTAACGCCGTAGAGGCATTGCAGCGTGAACACAAAGCGTCGGTAACTTCTCTGGCTAATCAAGATTTAGCACTCAAAGGTGCGCGCAGCAGTATGAATCAGCTGGCATCCTCATTGAATAAAGGCCGTGTTGAATTCGACAAGTTAGAGAAAAAGCTGACTCGCCAAAAAGTCGACCTCAACAACCTGGGTGAAGCGCATCGAAAACTAACCGTGACTCAGCAGGGTACTGAGCGTGCGATTGCGTCCGCTACGAGCAAGCTAAACAAGCAAAAAGTTGCGCTAGAGCGGACGACTAAAAGTGCGTCTGACTACGGTGGCAGCATCAAAGGGGCCACCCGAGATCTTGTTGCTATGGCGGCAGCATATGTGGGTATTGACCAGCTTGCAGGCAGCATTAAGAGTATTTTTGAAACGGGCGACAAGTTTGAACGTTTATCCGTTCAAATGACAGGCCTCATGGGTGGCATTGCTGAAGGCAAAAAAGCGACAGCATGGGTCAAAGAGTTCACCAAAAACACGCCGCTTCAACTTTCTCAGGTGAGTCAGGCATTCGTAAAATTAAAATCTTTTGGCATAGATCCAACCAATGGGGCAATGCAGTCAATCGTTGACTCAGCGTTCAAGCTGGGCGGCGGATTTGAGGAAGTCGAGGGGATTTCGTTAGCGCTCGGTCAAGCATGGGCAAAGCAAAAACTACAGGGCGAGGAAATATTACAGCTCATTGAGCGTGGGGTCCCAGTGTGGGATATGCTCGAGCGTGTGACGGGTAAAAATGTCCAGGAACTGCAAAAACTGTCCAGTGCAGGCAAATTAGGGCGTGACGTCATTGCTGCCCTGATGGATGAAATGGGCCGGGACAGCGCGGGAAGCGCGGCGGCGCAAATGCAGCTGCTCAGCGGTCAGGTGTCAAATGCGCAGGATAACCTCGACCAGTTTTACAATATGATCGCCCAGTCCGGTGCCATGGACTGGTTAAAGCAACAGATCACCGACCTCAACAAAGAATTCGCCGCTATGGCAACCGATGGACGCCTGAAAGCTTGGGCGCAATCGATCAGCGACACGATTATCTCGATTGGCGAATCCATTAAATCAGGTATCGCAACACTGGTTGAGTATAAAGATCAGATCCTCACCGTCATCAAGGTCTGGGCTGCACTCAAAGTGGGCACCTATTTTAGCAATGTCATTTCGGGTGCCAAATCTGCCATTTTGACACTCAAAACCTATACAACCGGGCTAAAAACGGTAAATACGACTACAAACGCCGTTGCGGCCAGCTCAATTAAGCTAAAAAGTATCCTGTCATCAATCGGTGCTATTGGGGTATACACGCTGCTGATTGATCAGCTGGTAAATGTATTCAATGAGTACCAGCGCCTGGTGAAGATGGAAAATCAGGTACGTGATAGTCAGCGCAAAACGGAAGAGCAAGCCACACGACTTGCAAACACCTTTGAAGAGATCAGCCGCGAAATGGGCGTGAATATCACGACCATGGAAGAGTACGAGGCCGCACTTAAAAGCGGTGCTGTCGTCTGGAACGAGCAGTTGGGTATATATGAGAATGTCGCCAAAAAGCAAAAAGAGCAAGCCGAAGCGGCAAGTCAAGCAGCGGAGGCAGAGCGCCAGCGTGCTGAGTTTTTAAAACTGACCGTGCCTGAAGCGCTGAAAGTGATTGAGACGCTGGAGTCTCAGAGCCACAGCCTGAACGGGGTCCGTGATGGCGTGGATGGTTTTATACAATCACTCGAATCTGCCCGCACAGCTCTGCAAGGTGCGGGGGACGAATATTCACAACAAATCGTACTCATCGACAAACTAAGGAGTCGGTTTGAAGCACATAACGAGAGTCTTGAGCGGCAGGCCTATTTATCTGATGACCTGAGTGCTGCCTACAAAAAGCTGGGGGTAGAAAGTAGCGAAGCGCTGAAGAAGTCTGCCACTGAATTACAGGGCGCGTTTGAGCTGATCCAACAAAGTAACGAGCCGATCGCATTGCAACGCCAGGCGTTCTTAAAATGGGCTGAGGCGGCCATTGAAGCGGCAGAGGCGACGGATCAAGTCGTGCCCGCCAGTGTAAAAGCTGCCTCCGCAGCGCTTGGACTGACAAATGAACTTGATAAACTCATCGCCAAAGCAAACGACCTCAAGCCCGCGACGGATGGCAACAGCGAGGCTGTTAGTCGATTTGCCGCTGAACTGGAAAAGACCAGAGCGGCAATTGAGAACAACCAGCGCATTCTTGATAGCTCAACGGCGTCGGCTAAGCAAAAGCAAGCAGCGCAAGAGGCGTTGAACCGGCAAACCGGACTGGTTATTCAGCAGGAAAACGATCTGGCGAGGGTGCGCGAAGCTGAAAAAATGACATTACAGCAACTCACGGTTGAGCAGCGGAAGCTGGAGCAAGAGTTGCAAAAGGTTGGCCAGAGTTATCAGTCTGGTGCCATTTCAGCGGATGAATATCAATCCAAGAAAGAGCGTATTTCTCAAATTCTGAGCGTAGTAAATGATTTGCTTGGTGACTTTAAGAATGCGCAGGATCAGGTTACCGCTGCAACTCAGAAAGGTACCGAAGCCAGCAAACGCCACATTGAGAGCTTGCAGGGGCAAGAGAAGGCGCTCCTGCAGGTTGGGGAAAGCGCTAGCCTGGCTGCGGGAAAACTGGAAAGTTATTGGAGTAGCAGTGCAAAGCAATCTGGTCTGGGTCGCGAGCAGAGCGGCCGCCCGACGGTCGACACTATTGTCGACTATAACGAGGCAAACCCGAACGCATACTATTTCAGCAGTCGTGAAGTTCAAGCTGAAAAGGCGCGGCGAGACAGTGCTCAGCTCAGGGATCAGCAATACAGCCGCTTTGAGCGTGAGATTAAACAGGCCAAATCACAAAGTCAGCTTAACGATATCTACGACAAAATTTTCAATCAACTTAACCACCTTGAGCGTGATCAGCGCGTTGCACTGGGTGAGCTTATTAAGCAGCAAAAAGAGGCGCTTAAAAAGGCGCCAACTCAAAGCCAGGCGGCACACCAAAGTACGCAAACCCAAGAATACGAGAGCCCTTCTACAACAAGGCAAAACAGGAAGCAAGATCGGTTTTACCCGGGAAAAAGCAGCTTTCAGACTGGCGCCAAGTTTGCGACTGGCGGCGACTTAACAGGCGCGGTTGAGCGATTAAATGAAACGATGGAAAGACAGTACAGCGGTAAAACAATCAGGCTGGTGCTGGCGACTCCGGGCGGACAGGATGCAGAGCTATATGCAACAGTCCGAGATCAGTTGCTAGACGAGCTAGAGAGAATGGGGAGTGTGCAGTGATTGAATTAGGGGGGCAGCAGTATGGGCATTTTGTGTGGACTGATGAGCATAATTACCGGTCTGTTGCGGAGCAGTATGAACGAGCCTTAAATGGTGCGCCGCATATCGAAAAAACCGCAATCCCTTTTGGTCGGCCAATCACATTGCAAAGCGATATGGAGGCGGCTGAGGCTTATAAAGCTTTGCTTTCTCATAGTCAAAGTGCGCTGGACAGTTTTGCTATCAGTGTTCGCGGCGTGTTGTACCAGGTTGTTTGGGATCATACTCAGCAACCGGTAAGTGGAGAGCCCGTGAGTGTCTACTGTGATGCTGAACCTGATTTTTATAAAAATGTGATACTTAAGTTCAAGACGGTGGGCTAATGCTTAGAAGTGATCTAAAGATATTCAAGCCGGAGAGATTGGGCGGTGAGCCTAACGCCGGAGGGCAGCGGACCAATAAAGCTATCGAAAACGGCAAGCTGAATGATGTATTCGCGGCGATCAGTGACGTGGACTATGCGTGGAGCGCCTTTGAGCTGGCAAAACTTTTTCCTGCTGTGGCCACTGCTGATGCCAGTCTTTTCGCTGATGCCCGGGTGTTTATCAGTGATGAGCCCGACGATCCATTAGTCACCGTGCTTTTGGCTGAGTCTGAGCAACTGACAGACACTAGCGTTTTGTCAGACATGATGGGGATGCTGGGAACGGGTCGGTTTCATGGTATGGCCACAACGACGGGGGCCATGGAGGCGGGCACTCAGGAGGTGCCGGTGAATCGTATCAGTGCCAATCTGGCGCCGACGACATCGAGACGTAATGCACATACCAATGTTAAGCCAGCGCAAGACGCCAGCGGCTATAAACTGGCACAACAAAAAAGCTATGGATTTTTGTATAACATCAGTATTGATGTGCCGGACATGCTCATGGAGCGGCCGGTGTTTTATGGCTCATACAAATATTATGACGCCTCCCAAGGGCGGTGGGTTACAAAAGTGATATCCCAAGTGTTTTTCAGTCTGAATGGCACAACGGTAACGACAACCCTTACAGAGGCTGTCAGGCCGGGATATGATTTTAACCTGTATTACCTGCCTACGGGTGACTTTCGGTACCACTCATTTTATCGGGACGGCGCTACAATTCAGCTTGCAGAGGGCGAGCGGGTGCAACCAAAAACGGTCAAGGTCAAGCTTCAATCAGAGGCCGCGCTTGCTACCGACGATGGAGCAGGTAATTTTATTGTTGATGCACGCCTGGTTGCGCAGATTGACTATGAGACTGGCGTCATAACTGAGCTGGAGCCGCTGGATTTTACTCAGGCTCACTCCATTTATGGTGCAATTATTAGGACTCAGCCTCTGTCGGTTAGAGAAACGCAATTCTCGGTGGAACATGATGTTATCCCTGACTCTCTGTACATCAGGTGTACTAGCTCAACCGGAACACCCATGAGCGCATCGGGCGATACAAACGGGCAAATAACGGGCAATGGAGTCTCTGGCACACTAAACGCCGCAAACCTCGTCAGCCTAGTGTTCGATGTTGATGTTCAGCCAGAGTCTATTAGTTATGATTACGATGAGTTGATCCACGATCCCGTGCCGACTCCGCCGGGCGGGATTGACCGGTCTCAACTGCCAGGCGGCGGGATAGTCCCCATATTTCACGTCGACAACCTGATCAACATACAGAGCAGGCAGCGCACTCAACACCCGGTTTTATCAAATGGTGATGTTATTACTATTGAGGCGGGAGCTGATTGGGTGGATATCATCGATGGTAGTGGTAACAGCCTGTATTCTGGCTCAGATAGCAATTACAGCCATGACAAAGCGTCAGGCAAAATAACGATAAATGCCGGTATTGTAGGTTTTACCGGCCCCTACATCATAACGGTGATACACAGCGAGCTGGCTATGATCGCAGACATTGATGTGACTACATTACGGACGTTTATCCCGACAAAACGAGCGTACCCAGCCGGAGCAACGGTCTCTAGTGTGTATTGGCTTGGGAATTTGCAAGGTGCAAGTAGTGATGAGCGCACACTGTCGGCCTGGCAAAACAATTTTGAAGAGGTAGGTACACCGGCAGCAAACAGTATCAACTTCACCCAGTATCCCATTGAGTTTAATAACCAGGGTTGTATCAGTCAGCGGTGGGCCTGTGTGTTTGATGGTAATGGCGCCTTTGATGTTATTGGTCAGCATATTGGCCACATTGGTACATTCGATGTGATAGCAGATTGCACACCTCTGAACCCTTTTACAGGCGCGCCCTATTTTATTATTCGAAAGGAGGCGCTTGGGGAGGGGCTTGGAGCTGGTGAGGCATTTCTGTTTACCTCGAAAGCGTCAAGCAAGCCAATCATGGTGACACGCTCAGTATCACCAGGTCATTCAGATATCGAAACGGACAACTCAACAATCGCTTTTTTGGGAGTATACCAATGACAATACCTGTAACGGTCTACCGATCAGATGATGCAGGGGCGCCGCAAGTTACAGACGGCACACCGGCAGAATGGTTTGCCGTCCTCAAGCAATGCCTGGTTGATGGATATGGCGCAAAATCCCCGGCAGGCTGGAAACTGATCGCGGAAGTTGAGGACCCCCCGCATATGACCTTGCAAAACAACGTAGCCAGCGGAGGGTCGGGTGGCTATGCGATGTTTTCTAGCCCCCAAATTAAAGCCACAGCCATTATGGTTGGTCAGACCGCGCTGGATTATTCCAGCGTCGCTGATCATGATCGGGTTGGGCGTACATTTCGATGGGGGCTGTACTGGAGCGCCGCAACGGCTGACAAAGCGCTAAAAAACTGGATGATCATTGCATCCGCAACCGGGTTTTACATGTTTGTCTATGCCAATGAAATGACCGCCAAAAACTGTATCAACAGTGAGGTACATGGTTTTTTCTATGTGGGTGATTACGTGAGCACCACGCCTAATGACCCCGCGAGATTCATTTCGGCATCAGGTGACCAGCGAACAGGCTCTATCAATTACACGGAGTCATTAGGAGAGATCCACCTCGGGACTAAGGCGGTTGGAGTTGCATACCCTTTGGACAGCTCAACGACTACACAGGAGCTCTATACCCAAACCATTTTTGGTACCCGGCAAACACCCAGTGGTAACTATGACGCAAAACCAGATGTGACAGTCCTGTGCCCCATTTACTTATTCAGTGATACCACATCAGTCTCGTCAGCCTCGCTCAATGATCCGATTACGCCTTGGTGTCGCGGGCATTTACCTGGCATATTTTCATCTGCCCAGTGCGGGTATGGCTCAGAGCAAATGCCCTATTTTAAGCACATCGATGGCCAGTCATACTGGTCTGTGCCCTATACCCGTTCTTCCAGTTCAGGCAGTGCTATCTGGATAAACACCGTGGAGTGGCAACATGCATCGAGTTAATGTCAGGCACATAACACCAACCCAGCCAATTAATGTGGGCATGTTGCGGTTAAATGTAGACCCGTACGCCTCTCGCATTCTGTTACTGGATAGAGACAGCAATACGCTGATCGCGTCAATCGTACCGGATGGCCCCAAAATTGCTCGCTTTATGCCCGCTGCTTATACCGTAGAGCCCAGGCTGTTAGTCCTGATGCTGGATGACACGAAGGTTTACAGTGCGGCGGTGCTGGATCATGTACAGGCTGAGGTGGTGGATCTCGTAACACTCAATGCTGAGTAACATATGAATACCGTTTCATTTGCCGCACCGTATCAGGTCAACTACTCTCCGGCTACCCTCTCGTTTAAGCAGGCTGATGCGTCTGGCACAGGTGACATGTTGCGGTTTACAGCCCCCTACAAAGTCAGTGTCAGCCCGGTCACAATTCGGTTTGAGGGCGCGACAGATCCTGACACGCCCAAAGAGGGGGGTGTCTACGTTTCAACAGGTTGGGAGCTCCCAAAATCGACCCGTGTCGAGCGATCAGCGCCTTGGTCACTGTTAGATGTTGCGTTGATACGGGTAAAACAGTCATGGGTTGTGTCCTGCTCAGATGGCGCAGCTTACGGGTCGCGGTGGGGCGCGGATACAGCCCCATTGTGTCGTGAAGTGCTGTTAATTTCAGAGTATCCGAATAGTTCATTACAGTATTTTGATTTGCTGGGTAACGCTCAGGAAAGTGTAGGTATCAATGCAATGTGGCGATGGGGTAGCGCTGCACAGCTTGGTACGCGATACCGCATATGTTGGAGCTCGCCAGTAAATCAAGGTGTGGCACTCAGCGCCTCATGGTCTGCACATCCGCCTATTTTGGCAACCCGAACAACTATCGCTTATGCACCTCGCGTGGCTGAGTATATTTGTGTTCGAACAGCTCATCCGATCCCCGGGTTCGCAGAGCTGAAATTTAATGGACTTTACCAGCCATCACACACGCTGGAGTTTGGTATTCCCGACAAAACATGTCGCTGGGGCCTGCCTGGTGGGTTGGTTCGTTCAGATGACGATGTGCCGACACTGGATCGTAAAATCCCCATCGAGCCACAATTACAAAGGGCATACATCATGCAACCCACTATCACTTGCAAACGTCTATCCGACGATACAGATATATTGATCACTTCATTTAGCCATTCGCTTGAGCGCGGTCAGTTTGCCGCTACCGGCTCAATCCGTTTTTGTAGCCGTATTGATATGGAGCGCGCTTTAGGCCAGGAACTGCTAGTCACCATTAATGGCTATGAATACGTGGTGATATGCGAGCAGCCAAGTACAAGCAGTAAGTTTGGCTCTGTCAGTTTCAGCGCTTCGATACGCGGGCGATTTGCAATGCTAGCCACTCCGTATGCCCGCGAAACGAATTATACCAACCCGACAACCAAGACCATGGCTGGTATTATGTCCGATGCCCTGACAAACACAAGCTGGACACTGGACAATCAGATGATTGATTACCCCATACCAAAAGGCGCATATAGCTACAGAGGGTTAACGCCAGCCAGTGCGTTGCTGCGCATAGCGCAAAGTGTCGGTGGTATACTAGATTTTGATGATGTCAGCAAAACAGTATCAGTTATTCCCGAATGGCCCGTGGCTCCGTGGGACACAGATAGCGCTGTGTGTGATGTGATCCTAAATGACTCTCTGATCCTAGAGCATAACACCAGGCAAACAGTGAGTCCGGAACACACTGCGGTGTTTGTACGCGGTGAACAGCAAGGTGTGGCGTGCAAAATTAAACGGGCAGGGACATTGGGTGATCAATATGCGTATGATGTGGTTGACTCTCTGATAACTGACAACCAGGCGGCGCGTCAGCGTGGGACGTGTGAGCTGGCCAGAAGCGGCAACAAAAAAATATCAGAGATACGCACCAAACTAACAGCTACATTGCCGCCCATCAGGCCTGGTATGTTGATCGGTATTCGATATTCTGACTCACTCTATAAAGCAACCTGTGACAGCGCCTCTGTGAGTGTATCCATTAATGCGCAAGGTGCAGTCACAGTTAACCAAAGCATAAGGCTGGTGTCTAATGTCTAATTTACTAAACCGCTTAAGTGCTGTCCTTGGCGGTACACGGCGTAGTATTGTTAAGATCGTTCAGGTGAATACTGATGGCACAACTTTGGTACAGCACAGTGATGGATCGCGGAGTGCCGTCCTGGGTGACAGCGTCCAAAGTGGTAGCGTATACATCGAAAATGATCGCATCACAGACGCGGCGCCTGATCTGCCCTATGCGGAGATAGAGGTGTGATTATTTGAAAATCTGTTTAAATATTTTAAAACTGAACCTTTCGCACGCATCTTCTTATACTTCTGAAAACGATATTTGTCATCTAATCAATAATATTTAAATCTTCATATGTTATAAATTGAGGGTGTCTTACTAAAACTATAGCTAGAAGGAGTGTCTAGGGTGTGTTTCTTCAATGACAATGTTTCAACAATTCTTCAGCATATAGCTCTTTTTCTGGAGGTTAGCGGGCTGTATTTGGCTACCTTAGATGCCTGGAATGTAAAGCAGCTAAATGCAATAAAACGGTTTTTTTCACAAATCTATATTTCTAAAGAGGATTTTATTGATAGTTTTTCTGAGCGTTTCTGGCATTCAGCTTTTAACTTTCGTGATTTGAAGTTTTTGCTCAGCTCTATTTTGTCAGCCTACGTGTTGTATCACTATTCTGATTTTGTTAATTCATTAGATTTAGCTTCCCCTTCACTTGGTTATGGAATAAAGCCACTTCTATATTTCTTGTTTTTTGGTGCTCTAGTAAATATAGGAACAGTTGTAATTAATTTTTCATTGGCATTGATTAGAAGCTTTCCTTTGCTTGTTGGTGGTTTGGTGTCAAAGCTACTTTTTTCGTCTGGCAATCAAGATTCAATCAAGGGTCTAGGGGTCTTCCTTGCTAGTGTAGGGGTCAGCATGGAAGTATATCAGGTCATAACCATTCACTGGGGGTGTAATACGCCCGTGCTTATCATCATATAGCGCTAAGGCATCCAGACTGTCTATATTTAGTTGCGGGGAGGGGGCAGATTAGCAAGAGAGTGACCGTATGTAGAACGCTCATAACTACACGCTAGGTGAAATCTAAACCTTTCCATCTATGCTGCAAGCTCAGATATGAGCTATTACAGCTAACCCGTTAGGTTTTGCCAGTTTTCCATTGCTTCATTCATGGAATCCATGTCATCGTCATATTCTTCAAGCTTTTCATTAATGTCTTCTGCCCATAACCCTAAAGCCTGGCCAGGGTCGTAGTTCGTGCCTTCTGTAGAATTAAAATCAATAACAGCTTTCTCTAAGAATTTCCCATAAAGGTCAAAGTTGCTGCACTTGTTGAGGCGGCCATGCTCGTTTTCAAATTTGTCAGCAGCTTCATCAATTAGATTAAAAAGCTGGTTCCTGTGTGAATCAGGCATTTCTTGAAGTGGTCTATTGTTCATGCACTTGTCCTTAGTTTGATTGGCTTTTGCATGCTTATCTTAGCTTTTGTGATAGCTTACAATCGATAACGCTAGTGACGTACTGAGTAATCAGCAAGGCACTTCTGTAATCACTCGCACACGACACCGTCACCATCAGTATCACGCATAAATGGATAAGCGATGTGTGATTTTTTTACCGGCGCTATATTGTGCTTTCGAGCTTCAGCGCATGTAATACGCCCGTTTTTATTGTCATCATATAGCGTTAAGGCATCTTGCTTTTCTGTATTTTGTAGGGGCTTAGCCTCAGCGCCATTATCAGCAAAGAAGAGCATCTCGGTACTGGTGCAAGTCGCCAGTTCTGCGTCCAATCTCGTCGCTTCTGCAATATCTATAGTTAAAGAATACTTTCTACGTACTTCTATAATTCTGTTTGCAAACCAGCACTTATTTTTCTCTGGCATCCATTCTGCTGCGTCTTTACCGCATTTGCCACTTGAACTGCATCTATTTATAGCTGGAGCGGCTAAGGTGAGATTCAGTAAATCCGATGCAAACGCATTTTTTACAGACAGCGGGGCAGCACATAAACCACTATCATGGGCTTCTGATGTTGCGACTATATGCTCAATATCTGTTTCAGTATCTGACTCAAAATATGAGCCTGAATATGGCCCATATACAAGCCCCCCATTGAGGCCACGATATCGTCTTCGACCGATTGAGGGTAGGGGTATTGTGTTTTCTTATCGTAAGGGGAGCATCTATTTTCCGGGGCTACTTTGAGGCCTCTCCATGTATCTGAGTTAGCAATGGCTGATAGAGAAAATTGTGCGCCTATCAAAAAAGTAATTGAAAGCTTGGTAATCATTAATGGCACCTTTTTATTTATTGACTGGTGTGGCTTTTCCATATTTCTGAAAACTATAGCTTCACTTGGGAAAAATAAAAATCTCATAATCAGCAACCTTGATGTTACAGTAAGCTCTAGCAATAACAATGTCACTCAAGGAAAAATCAATATATATGATTGAGTTAGCTAAATATGTACAAACTCCAGATTTCGTCCCCATTTTTAGTGCGGTTGTAGCTGTTGGCGCTTTAATTGCCACATGTATGCAAGCTAGGGCAACAAAAATGCATAATCAAGTATCAATCAGGCCGGTCTTATGTGATTGGGTGCACACAGATTCAGATAGAATTTATTTTTGGGTGAAAAATAAAGGTCTTGGTTCAGCGAAGGTTACATCATTTTGCTATTTTGATGGTGAAGAGCGAATTTCAGGAAAGGAGCTCTACAAGAGGTTGGAGGAGCTACTTTTGCCCTACGAAGTTAAAATGGACAATTTTTTAGAGCGTTTGGATCAAGGTACTTTTTTCGCTAAAGATGAAAAGGTCGTTATTTTGGATCTTGGTTTTCCAGGCTGCAAAAATATTGATGAAATTGAAGTTATTCTTGGAAATAGATTTAGGCTGGAAATTAGTTATGAATGCCTGTATGGCAACAAATTCAAGTACATATCAGGTTAGTGAGTTACTTGTTCGTGACGCCCTTCTGTAGAGTGTTTTGTTTGCTTTTGTACATTGGCAGTTTAGGTGGAAAGGGTGTAAACTCAAAAAATATACTCTGGAGGTTTTAGTCATGACATCAAATTTTGAACACGGATCCGACAAAGGTGAAGCAAATTCAGTTGGTAGAGCTGCCGGTGATATATCAAATAACGACAATCTTTTTGCAGCAGAACCGACAAATGCTATCAAGTGGATGGATTTTCAAACAGCTCGATACGCCTCGGTGACAACACATATGAAAATAAGCAAAAGTGGTAAGAAAAAGCTTATTGATACGGTGACAGAATGCGCACCCACCTATTGTACAGTTGGTATAGATCGTCAAGAAGGAATGTTTGTATCAAGATTGGCGAGACTGTGGTCACGAACCCTAGTAAACACCGATATTTACAATGATTTATTGACGGGGTTAAGTTCAAAGATTAGCCTGACGGGATCAACTCTCCAACAGAAAGTAGCTCAATTAGAAGAAGAAAACCAACAGCTAAGAAAGCAAGTAAATGAGCTGACGAATCAGCTGTCAGCGGATTCGTTAAGGCAAGAAAATATCTCGAGAATTAAGAAGACCAAAGAGTCTTACCTTAAGGATATGTCACAAAGTTCTGGCTTTGGTAAGCTTCTTGATTGTACCCGACAGCACATAAATGGATTGCGTAGACAAGGTAAGCTTTTAGCCGTAAATGGTAAAAATGGCAATTACTACCCCGAATGGCAAGTAAACTCTTCAGGTGAAGTTTATCCGTGCATTGAGTCAATAGTAGGGGTATTCGGTAAGGACGACCCTTGGACCGCAATCCAGTTTTTTCATACACCGTCGGATCTTCTAAGTAATAGTACGCCAAGAGAATGGATGTCAGATGGCGGGGATGAAGAGCTGCTTTTAACAGCGGCTAAGCTATTTACCGAACAAACGCTATGATAGGAGCGGAGCTTGGAACAGGAATTTAAATTAAGTTACCCCCGCATAGAACTGTTAGCCGAACTAGAATTAATTTCAAAACTGGAGTACGAGGAAAAAGGTCCGGGAGAGCTATTTTACCGGATACACAACAAAGACTATGGATGGGATTTTTACGATAAAGGCCTTTATGGGAGATTTAATGGCGTTGTTCCTGTGGGTGCTCCACCAGAGTTTGCTCATGGTGGAATTAAGGCGTTCGGTACCTGTTACCTGTCCGGAACCATTGAAGGTGCATTGAGTGAGTCTATTTTTCGCAATGCGCATTTAACCCCCGATTTTTTTGTACCCCAAAAACTTCTGTCGTCGAAAAGAGCGGTGGAGGTGGAAGTTCCGCAGGGTACTTTTATTAAGTTTATTGACCTGACTAACGCAAAAACGCGCAGGCTTCTAGGGATCGATACTCAGGTTTTCAGTACTGCAGATTATGACGTGTGTTTTGCTTGGGCGCAGATGTTTAATTTAATGGGCTTCGATGGTGTAAAGTACACTGGAAGGAATTATCAGGCAACGTGCTATGCTTTGTTTGAAAAATCTCGCCTCGATATTGATGATGGTGAAGATATTGGTTTTATATCCGGTGACACTGTGCGACCACATCTTTTAGAGCTTGCTAGTGAGTTAGGTGTCTTTGTCGAGTAAGTTCGGTGATTTTTATTTGGCTGCGAATTTTTTAATTTTCCTCATATGCTGGCTTGAACCTTAGCCCCTCCCGATGCCCCATGATAGTGCGCCTTCATGAATTGATTCAACAGAACTGTCTGATGCATACTAGCAGCCTCAAAGTGTGAAAGGATTAACAGATGGTAGATAAAACTAACCCCGCAACAATTGATGAGCGCACTACATTGCAGAAGATAGACTTCGTAGTGACCAGGGCGGCCCCTGCAGCCATAGCTATATTATTTATATTTTACTTTTTAAATTTTTATGATGGCGTAAAAGATCAGTCATCATTTGGTGCGTTTGGTGATTACTTTGGCGGTATTCTAAATCCTATACTTTCGTTTTTAACAATTATCATATTGGTTTATGCCACTCGATTACAGGCGAAAGAGCTAGAGCTTACGAGGGGTGAGTTAAGGGAAACAAAATCGATCCATCGCGACAACTTAAAACTGCAGAAAGAGGTCTTACAAGAGCAGAGCAATCAGCATGCGTTAAAAGTTCTAAGTGAGAAACTTGAAGTTCATGCATCAAAATTCATGGAAATTGTGAATCAACCGCTCTTACTCCCTCCTGAACCAGTGCATGCAAAAAGAGGAAAGCACTTGGTTAACTTGCTCTCAATAAGCAAGAAGTCCGGTAGATATATTGAGTTACTAGATGATGCCGATTTAAATGAGTACATTCGGTCAGTGTCTTTATTTACCGAAATGGCATCGCTCACCATGAGTAATGCGGCCCGGGATTTGCGCCAGGTATCGAAACTGAATATTCCTGCCACTCATATACCAGACCAATTATTGATGCGCCCACTCAGCATGATGCACGTTGTTGAGAATGGATTGCGTCTCTTAGATGAAAGAAGCAATCAACGGCCTGGCTTAAACTCGACTACATACGGAGAGTTTACGGGCGTCTTACATGAGCTTGGGAAGGCCAAGCAGTTACTTACGTATGAGTATAATGACGTTCGCCATAGGCAGCTCGCCATATATCAAGAAAACGATCGTGGTTGAGAGCTAGGGGCGGAATGTTGCACAAACTAACATTGTGGTAACTGTATCAATTTGGGTAATTTCCGAATTTTGCGTGCCGTATTTGTGACCCCACGTGACCAAATTAGGGCACGTCGTAACCACTATAGAAACACCCCTAAAAACAAAAACCCCATCAAAAACAGTGTTTTGATGGGGTTTCGGTGTTGCTATGTGGTGGAGCTGGGGGGATTTGAACCCCCGTCCAGAAAGCGTCGACCTTCGGTCCTACATGTTTAGTATCGTCTTTTGGTTAACCTTTAAGTCTCGGACGAACACGATAAGTAAAGGCGAGGCCGCTTAGTTTTAGCCCTTCAACCCCGGCCAGGGTTTCCGTAGCGATCTTGTGTAGGGTGACACTCCAGAACCAGAACCACAAGCATTTCATGGAGGAGTGCTAGCGGGCTATTATGCCGCTAGAGCGTAGTTATCGTCGTTTGCGATTACTTTAAATGCGGCTTTTTTACGAGGCCAACCGCCCCTCGACATGCACCTCAGGCTTCATGAATCCTGTCGAATCCTAATCAGCCCCTGAAATCTCTTTCAGTCAGTGATTATGATTATACCCAATAAAATCCCTAAAGCTCAAGCTAAGTTTGCCGATAAGTACAGTGATAAGAACTACTTGGCGGTTTTATACTCAAGTCTCATTTACAATCGTTTATATTTTGTGTAGTTGAGTGACTGGTTGGGCTTAACAATTAGGGAAGGTTGTGCTCAAATAAGGCAAGGCGATGGTTGTTTTAACTTGTCGCTGCGAGTCAGTTTGACCGGTTCGTACCTGTTTTATCTAGGTTTGAATTTTGGCTGCATCTTAGATTATGGGAAATATAGCACTTTGGTTGTATTTTTTCCAAATTATTTTTGTTGTTTGCCAAGATTAGCTTGCATAAATAGGTACAACTGTAAAATGATGGGACTTGATGTTAGCGCATTAAAAAGCATGCGTGCTTTATGGCGATAACATAACAGGCTGTTTTCTGTTTAGACTCTACTCAGATTGTCAGCAAGGATGCAATACAGTATTAGAGGTTACGCAGCGGCCCTTGCCCTATGTATAGACCTGGTAGTGCATAATAAATTTAATAACATCATGCATAATTTTCGGGAAGTAAGTGATGTCTTTGTTTCATTTTGATGAGGAGTCAGGGTACGTTTCAATCAACGAACACCCTGCAAATACCGGATTTCCGGCCAGTTCCGCGCAGCTTGTTGAAGCGCTGGAAAGCTCTCCTTATGCCGACTTTGATATCATACATGCCAATATCGGGCAGTTGTTTTCGCCGTCGGATGATAGAGAAAAGGATTCCTTAATTGTAGCTAAGGCGGTTGATGCCGAGCTGTCTATTCGGGTCGATGACAACAATATGATGGCCGAAGCTCGACTGACGACAGCACGGGGCGGCAAAATGGTGACCATGGAGCAGGCCCGTGAAGCACTAAAATCAGCCGGGGTAAAACGCGGGATCAGCAAGCAAGCACTGGATACTTTCTTAGGTCAGCAGTTTGAGCAGTCTCCTGGTAGTGTCTATAGTGGCATTGTTGCCCATGGTCAGCGTGCCAAAGATGGCACTGACGCCAGATTTGTTCGTTTGTGTATGACAGCGCAAGACAGAGTTCTAAGCCCGCAACAAAAAGACGGTGGCAAGGTTGATATGCGCGACCTCGGTGCCATCATTACCGTCAGTCCCGGTAGCCCGCTGATGAAGCGTGTGCCGCCAACGCCAGGCGAAGAAGGGTATTCTGTATTTGGTGATGTACTTGAGCCTAAACAGGGTAAAGACTTTGCCCTGGAGGTACCGGAAGGCACCAAAATCTCTCCCGATGATCCTAACCTGTTAATTGCTGACTCCAAAGGGGTACCCGTGGCTATTCCTCGTGGTATTCGCGTGGATGACGTGCTGTGTTACGACCAGGTTGATGTTACGACGGGCCACATTGAGTTTGATGGCAGTGTGATTGTCAGTGGTGATGTTAAAGACGGTATGAAAATTAAAGCGTCTGGCGATATCACCGTGATTGGCTTTGTTGAATCTGCACACCTTGAAAGCAATGGCGCGGTGACAGTTATGCTGGGCGTGATAGGTCGTAAGCGCGAAGAGGGCGAAGACTTCAGTTGTTGTATAAAAGCAAAACGCACCGTTTCAATTGGTTATGCACAGTATTGCCATATTGAATCTGAGCAGGATCTGTTGATTGAACGTCAGGTATTACACTGCGATCTCAGAGCCAAGCGCATGATCCGGGTCGGCAAAGGCGACACGCCCAGAGGTAAATTGATCGGCGGCACAGTATACGACGCCATGCGTATTGAAGCGGGTGAAGTGGGTGCACCTTCGGGTACCCGAACGCGCATAGCGTTGGCGCAGGATTGGCATATGCTGAAGAAAAAACAACAAGAATTTAAAGATCTTGAAAAGCGTCTTGCCGATAAAACCCTTGCTCTGAAGCGGGCCCAAATCAAAGCGCAGAAAGCACCAGCGTCTACCAAACGCGACGCCTATCTCAGCAAACTGGCAGTGAATGAGCAGCAACTCAGTAAACATTACGCGCGTAATCAACGCAATATGAAGCTGGTACAGCACAAGCTGGCAAGGCTGTTAAAGATGAGCCGGATCAAAATCAACGAGTTAATGCATCCGGGGATCGAACTCACCATTGCCAGAGACAGTAAGTCATTTTCTCGGATTTATCCGCCGCATTCGGTATTGCTCGATGAGGGGAAGATCACTCAGGAATTTGCTACACAGTAAGGTTGTCGCGATACCTGTGGCGGGTATCGCGCATGATGTTATTCCTCGGCTATTGAGCCGATTCGTCATCCTCTTCATCCGACATGTCAGGTAAAGGCCAGCCACCCAGTGCCTGCCACTTATTTACAATATGACAAAACAGCTCTGCGGTGCGTTCGGTATCATACAATGCTGAATGTGCCTGGCTGTTGTCAAACTCAATCCCTGCGGTACGACAGGCTTTTGCCAGTACTGTCTGGCCCAGTGCTAACCCTGCAAGCGAAGTGGTGTCGAAACTCACGAACGGATGAAACGGGGTGCGTTTGATTTTACAGCGCTCGATGGCAGCATTTAAAAAGCCGTGGTCAAACGCGGCATTGTGAGCCACCACAACCGAGCGCTGACAGCCCGCGGCCTTTTGGGCTTTGCGTACTGCCTTACAGATCTCTTTGATTGCTTCTTCTTCGTCTACTGCGCCGCGTAAGGCACTGAAAGGGTCTATGCCGTTGAAGTCTATCGCCGATTGTTCGATATTGGCACCTTCAAAAGGCGCAACATGAAAATGGACCGTGTGGTCCAGGCTGAGCAGGCCCTGGTCGTCCATCTTGAGCATGCTGACGGCAATTTCCAGCAGTGCGTCGGTGTCTTTATTAAAGCCTGCGGTTTCAACGTCAATGACGACGGGAAAAAAGCCGCGAAAGCGCTTTGCGAATAGGGTTTGCTCTTGTTCTGCCATAATCTGCTTGGTTTACTAATTTGAGCGGCCTATTATACTGATCAGAAATAAAGATGCGAACTTAGTGGCGCGTTTCCTGCTTCAGTATGCGTATCTGGCAGTACAGCCGTCATATCAGGTGTACCGTTTGAGGTTCAGGTGTCAGAACTTTGCCGTTCAGTAGCTTGATATTAAGGCACGATTATTGCTTTGACTTTCAGTAAGACGCTAACTACAGGCTGTCCTGTTTGCGGGCACTGCGTCTAGTTCGGTATTTTTGTTCAAAGCGGAGTAAAAGCGTGAAGTTTAATACAAACCTGATCATTGCCATGACATTGAGTATCCTGACGCTTCAGGCACAGGGCGCAATGCGGCAATACTCTGCCACGGCAGACAGCTCGCAATGGTTTGTTGACAGAACCACCCGATTGTCGTGCGCTTTATCACATGAAGTTCCTTACTACGGTGAGGCCATTTTCTCTGCAACAGCAAGTAAAAACAAAGACCTGACTTTTAATCTGGATATGGTTGTAAGGCCCGATACTTACGACTTTGCCGGGCTGGAGTCGGTGCCGCCTGCATGGCGAGCCGGGTTGCCGGCACGGGTGATGGGCCAGATGAAGTTATTGAAGAAATTTGATGGTGAACTGACCAACGACATCTCCTGGGAAATGTTGACTGAGCTCGAAAAGGGCTATTATCCCACTTTTTATTATCAGGACTGGCAAAACCAGCACGATCAGATCTCCGTGGCGCTGTCTTCAGTGAATTTCAAAAAAGCTTACTGGGAGTTTTTGCAGTGCCGCGACAACCTGCTGCCTTACAGCTTTGAAGATATTGCCTTTACGGTGATGAATTATAAGTTTAACAGCAGCGAACTCACCAAGTCATCGCGCAAACGCCTGGATATGATTGGCGAGTACCTCAATAATGATCCTGACATTGAGTCGATTTATATTTCGGCGTACACGGACAGCTATGGTGGCCGCTCGGTCAATATGGCGATGTCGAAAAAGCGTGCAGAAGCCATTAAAAGCTATATGGCGTCTAAAGGCATACCAGAAGACAAAATTGTCACGGATGGCTTCGGTGAAAAACGCCATGTTGCGCCGAACGATACACCCATCGGACGTGATAAAAACCGCCGCGTGGTGATCCAAATCTCCAAACCATAATAGCAAGGCTCCCGTTTTGGGAGCCTGACGGCATTGCACATTATTTAGATTTTGTTTCTGATCAAATCCCGAACCACAAAGCGGGCAGGGTGCAGTGCCTGATTCAGTCGCTCGCTAAGCGGGCGCGGTTCATCACACAGTGCAGCAATCAGGTGTTCAGTCACCAACGGCGCACTACACAATCCGCGTGCGCCAAATCCCGTCACTACATGCAGACCTTCATGAGGTTGCGTTAATGGTGCAAAATCATGATGTTTGCCTCGGCGCAGATTGGCAAAAGCGTCGCACAGACTGGTTGGATCCGGCACCTGACCTATCATGGGGAAGTGATCGTTAAAGCAGCAACGTACTGCCGCTTTGGCCCCTGTGATTTCTCCCAGGCTCTGATCAAACTGCGTATCGCCATAAAAGCCCTGTAACTGAGCGCGGTTGGTGGCATTATCCTGCTCGGTGACTTCACGGCCCTTGCTGTATTTTTCAAACGTCGCGCCCATACAATGTTCGCCCTGCAGGCTGGGTGTAAAGTACCCTTTGTGGCATAACACTGTTGCGAGCGCGGAAGAGGCTTCGCCGGCCTGGATATGAGAAACCTGGCCCCGCACACCATGCAATCCTAAGTGTTGTGTCTGAGCAAACCCGTCGCTGTGCTCACCGCCACATACAAAGACGTCAGAAAACGGCCCCTGCCACTGAGCATTAACGAGCAGGTACCAACCATCTTCACGTTTGTCGAGTTCGCAGACATTAGCATTAAAGTGCTGCTGACCCGGGCACTTAGCCTGTGCTGCGTTGTAGACGGCTGCGGTCAACTGAGGTGGGCTTACCCAGCCGGCCTGTTCGATAAACAGACCATCGAATGGGGTGTCTATGTTGGCCAGCTTTTGTGCTTCTGTGACTGAGACATAGCGTATTAATGAGTCTGGAAACAAATCACTGCTGGCAATTTTCTGGTGTTGTGTCCGTTTGCCATCGGTCACACTTTGCAGCAATACGCCGCACCAGTCATGGTCGTAGCTAAAGCCAGCTGCTTCGATTTGCTGATAAAAACGCCGCGCGTATAAAAAGCTCAATGCATACAACTCACTGGTGGTGCTGTATTCGGCCTGCAGGTTAGGATAAACGGCGCCCTGGCGGTTGTGTGATGCACCACCGGCGAGGGTTTCATCCTTACAAAATAAGGTCGTACTGATGTTGCGTTTGGCAAGCTGGTAGCTCAGGCAGGCTGAGCCAATACCGCCACCAATGACGGCAACGCGTTCGAGCTTACGAGCTGTGTGGCGATAGTATTGTGGGTTAGCCGCCTGCTGATTCGCCTCATTAAACTGACCGATCACCATTTCCCGTTTGCGGCCATAACCTTTGACTTTTTGACAGTCAAAACCGGCTTGTTGTAAGCCCCGTCTGACAAAGCCCGCTGCGGTAAAGGTGGCGAAAGTGGCATTGGCCCGACTCAGCGCTGCCATGGCATCAAACAGAGATTGTTGCCACATATCCGGGTTTTTGCTGGGAGCAAAGCCATCCAGGTACCAGGCATCTACCAGGCCGTTGGGCGCATACGAGAGCTTTGGTAAAGAGGCATGTACATCACCAAACCACAGATCCAGAATGACCTCACCGCCATCAAACTCAAGGCGATGACAGCCTTCAATGGCATCCGGGTATTGTGCGCACAATTGTTGTGCTTGATCCGATAAATCTGGCCATGCTTTTAAGGCTTGTCGTAAATCTTCAATCTTGATGGGGTATTTTTCAAATGAAATAAAATAAAGACGTTGAACATTGCGCTGTGTTTTCAGGCGCTGAAACTGAGCCCAGGTATTAAGAAAATTCAGCCCTGTGCCAAATCCGGTTTCGGCAACCACAAAGTGGTCCCTGTCATGGTTAAGTAATCGGGTATTGAGCTTGTTTTGTGTGTAAAAAACATAATCCGACTCTGCCTGGCCGTCGTCGTTCGAAAAGTAGACATCGTCAAAGCTGTCTGCGACCGGCGTGCCTGCGTCGTTAAAGTGTATCTGGGCGTTGCGTATCATAATGAGTCTAAAAGTTCGCTACTAAATTGGTGGCTATTTTACGGATTTTATTTGCGTTCGTCCGTTGCATTTTAACAAATATCAGTTCAGAGTACGTGTGTACGCTGGAAAGCTGACCACTTGGTACCTGGTTTCAGCGTAGAATACGCGTAAATTTAAAAAGTCCTAAGGGAATTACCCATGAGAAGAGCCGTTATTACGGGTATCGGTGTAGTGTCAAGCATCGGTAACAACAAGCAAGAAGTACTAGAATCTTTGAAAGCGGGTAAAAGTGGTATCGCTTTTAACCAAGAGTTCGCAGACATGAATCTGCGCAGCCAGGTATCGGGCAAGCTGGATATTGACGTAAAGTCTCTGGTTGACCGTAAAGCACATCGCTTTATGGGAGATGCAGCTGCATTTTCTTATATTTCAATGGCGCAAGCGATTGAAGACTCAGGTCTGGCACCTGAGCAGGTTTCTAATGAGCGCACGGGTCTGATCGTTGGTTCAGGTGGTGGCTCATCTAAGTATCAGGTTGAAGCCGCAGACATTCTGCGCGAGAAAGGCGTTAAGCGCGTTGGTCCTTACATGGTACCGCGTACTATGGCCAGTACTGCGTCTGCCTGTCTTGCTACACCGTTTAAAATCAAAGGTGTAAACTACTCTATCAGCTCTGCGTGTGCGACTTCTGCGCACTGTATTGGTAATGCGGTAGAGCAAATTCAGCTGGGCAAACAAGATGTGATCTTTGCCGGTGGTGGTGAAGAGCTACACTGGACCCTGGCAATGGAATTCGACGCAATGGGTGCATTGTCTACTAAGTACAATGAAGCACCAGAAACGGCTTCACGTACGTACGATGCAAACCGTGACGGTTTTGTTATCTCTGGCGGTGGCGGTATCGTGGTTGTTGAAGAGCTTGAGCATGCACTGGCACGTGGCGCACACATCTATGCTGAAATTGTTGGTTACGGCGCGACATCAGATGGCTATGACATGGTTGCACCGTCTGGCGAAGGCGCTGTGAGATGTATGAAGCAGGCAATGCAGGATCTCGAAGGTCCAATCGACTATCTGAACACCCATGGTACTTCAACGCCGGTTGGTGATGTTAAAGAGCTGGGTGCAATCCAGGAGCTGTTTGGTGACAATTCTCCGGCGATCAGCGCAACTAAGGCAATGACAGGTCACGCACTGGGTGCTGCTGGTGTTCACGAAGCGATTTACTCATTGTTGATGCTTGAAAACAACTTCATTGCACCATCTATCAACATTGATGAGCTGGATGAACAGGCACAAGGCCTGGATATTGTGACTGAAATGCGCGAACGTGAGCTGAACACTGTGATGTCGAACAGCTTCGGTTTCGGCGGCACCAACGCAACTTTGGTGATGCAAAAATATAAAGGTTAATCGCGACTCGATCTGCGTTTACCAAGGAAAAGCCAGCATGCAAAGTGCTGGCTTTTTGCATTCATTTGTTCACCCGTTTGAATAAACTGGCAAGCCGGCCAGCCTCGTCTATTATCAACACTTATCATCACATTTCGTCCGCTGAAGCAAAACATGAGAGCGCGTTTAGACCGTGCACCTGGTCAGGCAAAAACACTATGACTTAAAAGCACGGATCTTAGTCAGGCGGCACCAAACATTGGTTATAGTGTGTTGCCATGGCGTTGGCACAAAACCGCGTAGTGAGCAGACATCATTGTGATTGGGACTTTGGCAAGACGCATTACGCCGCGTAGCATCATTAAGGAAAGGGCATGGCAAAAGTTGAGAAAAGTTTAAAACTGGGCGCAGGGCTTGTCTTTGGGCTGCTTATTCCTTGTGTGCTGCTGTTTTACGCGGTGACTGGCATCAAAGAGCTGCCGGGCGCAGTGGAACATAAAGGATCACTGGAGAGCGTGGTTAAAACGTTCTCTACAGCCCAGAGTTCGCTTAAATCGGCCAATGATTATGCATTTTTGTCTATGTTGGCAGCAGAAAATGCCAATCAAAAGGCGATGCTGAATAAACAAGTGATGAAAGTGACCGTGATACAGATTGGCTTCGCGGTGATTTCCCTTGGCTTATTGTTTATTGTGCTTGGCTTCAATGAGGGCGGGGTGAGTGCATCTGGCGGTGCCTCAGAGGTTACCTTTGATATCAAAACCGGTTCAACGGGGCTGGCGGCGATAATCATAGGTGCATCCATGGCGACGGTAGGAGGGTTGCAAAAAAATGAATATTACACAGTCTCTGTACCACTCTACCACAGCTCTCAAACTGCCATTAAAAATCAACTGACACTCATGCTGCAAAGCTGTACCAAGTCGTATAAAGGCGCTGAGGAAGCAAATGCGCGCGATAAGTGTTTTACAGCAGCGGTGAGCAAGCGGTTTCAATTAAAAACCAAATAAGGAAAAGCAATGAAATTGGTATATTCATTCATTTTTATGATGTTTGCCCTATCGGTGCGCGCGGAAGTGTTTTGCTTTACGGTTACAATTGATGGTAAAGACATTGAACACTGTGTTGATTTTGGGAGCATCCCGCCAGAAGACATTATAGCAGGTGGAGGAGATTGCGGTGGCAGCAGTGAATGCGGTTATAACTGGTTAGTTATTGATGGTCGTCTCATCAAAGTGCATCGACCTAGTGTTATGTCAGGTGTATCGAATCCCTTGGTAATTGAGCAGCGGCAAGTAGCACACGTGGCATCTTCCATGGAAGCGATTAGAGCCTTGCTGCAGACACAAAAGCAAGGAGAGCTGACACTCAAATCTGATGAGCTCTTATCGGGAGTTGAGTCATTTTTGGGTCACAATATGAAAGAGGAAGAAACTAAGCAGGTGATCAAGGCGCTTAATTTTGAACCTGACTTTGTGCAGGGGAGTAAGGTTAAACAAGTTTCTGTGGATTTGAAAACACTGAGTCATGCAGATATTAAGCTACTGAGTGTAAAGTCAGTGAGAAACCAGCCCTAACAAGTGACTGATAAGCAAAGAAGGTGGGCGTGCTAAAACAATACACGCCCATTTTTGCATTACGCTTTGTGTTTCATCAGACGCTCTTTGTCGCGTGACCAGTCTCTGTCTTTGATGTCGGCGCGTTTGTCATGCATCTTCTTACCTTTAGCAAGGTGGAATTCGAGCTTAACCCAGCATTTTTTCCAATACATGGCGGTCGCCACCAGTGAAAAGCCATCGCGCTCTGTCGCTCCGATCAGGCGGTCAATCTCACGCTTTTTAAGTAACAACTTGCGATAACGCATAGGGTCGCAAATAACGTGCGTTGAGGCGCTGTTGAGCGGCTGGATTTGACTGGCAAGCAGAAAGGCTTCGCCGTCTTTAAGGTGAATATAGGTATCGGTGATATTGACCTTGCCAGCGCGGATGCTTTTTACTTCCCAGCCCTGGAGTTCAATACCGGCTTCGAACTTGTCGTGTAAAAAATACTCATGACGCGCCTTTTTATTCAGCGCTATGGTATTGCTATTTGATTTGTTTGGTTTTTTCTTTGCCATAATGGCGTAGTCTACCTTGTATATCGGCGCGGATCAAAAATTGTGGTTATTTTCCCCCAGTCGCCTGTCACAAACAAGATAAATCTTGAAAACCTTGGTAAAATCGCTTTGTTAGAGTTTGGAGAGCGTATGCCACAAGTAGAAAAAAGTGCGTTAGTGATGTACAGCACACAAGAGATGTTTAACTTGGTCAATGATGTTGACGCTTACCCCGCATTTTTGCCTCATTGCTCCGGGGCGCGGGTGATTGATACTTCGGATCAGGGCATGACTGCAAGCCTTGAAATCTCTAAGGCGGGTCTGACCAAGTGGTTTACCACTAAGAACCAGTATGAAGGCAATCGGGTCAGAATGCAGCTGGTCGACGGTCCGTTCAAATCCTTACATGGATATTGGGAGTTTATTGAGCTGGACGAGCAAGCCTGTAAGGTGTGCCTGAAGCTTGAGTTTGAATTTGCCAACAAGTTGATTGAGCTGGCGTTTGGCCGCATTTTCAATGAAGTAGCGAAGAACATGGTGTCGGCTTTTACACAGCGAGCTAAAATTGTATACGGAGTGCGCTCATGATCCAGGTTGAAGTGGTATTTGCCTTGCCCGAAAAGGCCACAACGCTCAGTGTTGATGTGGCTGAAGGCACCTCAGTGGAGCAGGTTGTGTTACAAAGTGGTATTCTTGAGCGCTGCCCGGAAATTGATCCGACGAATCTGAGCCTGGGTGTCTGGAACAGGACGGTGAAGTTAAATCATGTGGTACGCGACGGGGATCGGATTGAGGTGTATCGTCCGCTGATAGCCGACCCCAAAGAAGCACGTCGTCGCCGTGCAGAAAAGGCGAAAGAAGAAGGGCGTGCCAATAAAATCACAGGTGGCCGCCCGCTGTCGAACTAAAGTTCAGGTATGAGTATGGCCACCGGGTTGATATGTAATACGCAATGAGGTGGCCTGAGCGATTTACTTCTCTTCGTCCTTCAGCTCACTTTGCTCGTAAGCTGCCTTTTCATCCGCTAAGTCCTGCTTTAGCTTACGGATCTTCAGCCCCAGCTCCTGGCCCCTGTGTCTGGCATAGTACGTACAACCAATAAACATGCAGGTGGCAAAAAACAATTCGAGTAAAATTAAGGGCATTTCTTCGGGAGACACCCACAGCAGGGTGAGACTGTGCGTAAAGTAGATCAACACGATGAAATTGGCCCAGGCATAGGTGTAAGGTTTGTCCTGAATAATGCCTTTTAGTGGCAGCAGCAGGGGCAAAATGTATACCGCAAACACAAAGCCGGTACTGTAGCCTTCACGCGGCGCTAATACAAACAACCACAGAGGCATGAGAATTAACAAGCCCACATAGCCTATAAGGGCTGAGGCCTGAAAGCGTTTTGTAACGGGTTTTTTGGGGATCTGGCTCATGATAATTTATTGCTAATGGTAAACAGTCGTTTTGCAAGTGCCCGGCAGATTTTCAGCTCGGTGTCTGTCAGCTCGCTGCTGTTGTCCATGCCGGCGACATGGGTTGCGCCATAGGGCGTGCCACCACTGGTGGTCGACAGCAGCTCAGGCACATCGTAAGGAACACCCATCAACAGCATGCCATGGTGTAGCAGAGGCAGTGACAGATTAAGCAGGGTCGCTTCATTACCACCATGCATGCTGCTGGAAGAAGAAAACACACAGGCTGGTTTGTCGATAAGCTGGCCTTTTAGCCAGATATCACTGGTTGTTTCCCAGAAGGTTTTTGCCTGCGATGCCATCATCCCAAAGCGCGTTGGTGTGCCAAAGGCAAGTGCATCGCAGTCAATGAGATCTTGCTTCGACACCACAATGTCATGGGCCTGTTTTGCAACAAAAGTGCGCAGTCTGACTTGTGCACCATGAAACTCCAGGGTTTCTGCAATTTCATGTGCCATGGCTGCAACAGAGCCATGGCTGGAATGATATAAAACTAAGATCTCAGGCATAGGATCACAGAATATCCAGAACGGATTCAGGTGGACGGCCAATGGCGGCTTTGTCACCTTTCACGACGATTGGTCTTTCGATTAATTTGGGATTTTCCAGCATTGCCTGACGAATGCGCGCTTCGTCACTGTCTTTGCTCAGGCCCAGCTCTTTATAAAGTGTTTCTTTACTGCGCACCAGCTGGTGTGCAGAAGTAAAGCCTAATTTTTGTAACAGAGCACTCAGGGTGTCTTCATTGATAGGCGTTTTAAGATATTCGACAACCTCAGGTTGAACGTCCCGAGATTCCAGCAAAGCCAGAGTTTCTCGAGATTTTGAGCAACGAGGGTTGTGGTAAATCGTAACTGACATATAAGATCCTTTACGGTATTAATACTTATCTGATTCAACGCAAATTGTACCGTATCCTGCAAGCCATGCCTACGTTTTTCAGGTCAAGCGCCGGTTGCCTTGAGGGTGAGGCGTCGATAGGCGACTGGGTTTCCCCTGAGCGCATGGTTTTTCCAGTTTACGCTCAGGGGGCACTGGCTTAGAGTTTAGCCAGCTCTTTTTGCATATCCCGGTACTGAGTTAGTAAGGCTTTTAAGCGCAACCGACGTACGGTTTCTTCTTTTTCAACGTGGTTAAGCGCCTTCTGAATTTCGTCTGCCGCCCGCATAAAGGCACCATAGTGACTAAGCAGGCTGGCCTGGCTTTCATGGTAGTCTGCTTTGGCATCCATTTTTTTGTAAGTATCAGTAAGCAGCTGCCTGGCAAGAACATGCCCCGGTTTTTCCAGTAAAAAGACCTTCAGAAGTTGCTCGGCCAGCTTATATTGCTCGCTTTTAATAGCGACGTTGGCGTAATTGAGCGTGATAACCTGATTGTTGGGTCTAAGCTCATGTTTTTCGCCTAACAGCTTAGTGATCGCTGTATAGTCTTTTTTTGCCAGTAGCAGATCTGTGTATACGTCCAGATAGAAGAGGTTGTTTGGTTCAGCATTTAACAGCTTGTCCATTAAGCTTTGTGCCTTGTCCAGTTTTTTCTGATCCAGGTAAGTGATGGCCAGTCCATATTCCAGTGCACTTTTGTCCAAGTCGGAGGATTGTTTCAATGCCTGTTCAAAATAGGCTTGTGCTGCCTTACCCTCCAATTGATATCTGGCGATAACCCGGCTTTTCGCTAGCTGAAACTGTCGGCTTTTTGGCACATACCTTTGTTGATATTGCTGCGCACGCAGACGCACGTCTGACACTCGGGAGTCGGGCAGCGGGTGAGACATTAAAAAGACCGGCGCTTTGTTTTTAAAGCGCACCTGGGCGGCCAGTTTGCTTAAAAACTCACTGGAGGCGTTTGGATCAAAACCCGCATTATACAAAGTCTGCATACCAAAACGGTCGGCTTCTTGTTCAGCTTTTCGGCTGTGAGTGAGCTGGTTCAGCGCAGACTGAGTCGAGCTGGCTGACAGGATAGCCATGCCTGCGTCGGGGGCGATAACGGTCGCCAGAATACCGGTGATCATACCCGCAATTGTCAGCGCGCTGTTGTCTTTTGCTTGCTGGATCCTTCGTGCCAGGTGACGTTGTGTCACATGGGCTATTTCGTGCCCCAGTACTGAGGCAAATTGACTTTCGTTGTCGGCCTGTGCCATCAACCCGGTGTGCACGCCAACATGTCCACCATAAAACGCAAAAGCGTTTATATCTTTATTTTCAACCCAAAAGAATGAAAAGGGAAAACGTACATCATTGGCATTGGCAACCAGTTTATTGCCTAATGCTGAAAGGTATTCATCAAGCACAGGATCCTGCACAAGCTTAGAGCCTGAGCGGATCTGCATCATCATGATTTCGCCGATGGCTTGCTCTTTATCTATGGGGAGTACTTGTACCGCAGAAGTGCCCAAATCAGGTAGTTTTAATGAGGACTGAGTGAAGCCTGAGGTCGAAACAGTCAGTGACAGGGCACACACAGATGCCTGAAACAGTTTTTTTAACTGCATTCTAATCCTTATTTATATCATCGCCGAGCATGATCTTGGCAATGTCCACTTCATCGCTGCATGCCCGGGCGTCTTTTTCGCATAACATATAAAAGTCTTTTATTGAGACCCCATCGACCTTAATAACGTTCAATTCTCGTTGCAGCATGGTCAATGTTTTGTGCACCACCTTGTGCGCGTGAAGGATAAGCGCTTTGTCTGCGGTATCGCCCCGGTCAAAATAAAAAGCGATAAACTTATGGAGCTGATTGAAACGCAACAGGACTTTCATGGTATGTGGGTCCCAGACGTTAAACTCAAGATATTTGTTGTCTTTGAGGTATCTGTCGACTTTGACCCCTTTGGCAATGGGGTAAGCCCACAATTCAAAACCGCGGTCCGTAAATACCTGATGCAAAGACAAAGCGGGTGCATTATCACAGTGGATAAGACCATTTTCGTCTTCGTATCCACCAAGCAAAGATAAGTTCCAGTTCCGTTTGTCTAGCAGACGTTTAACGGCGTGATCAAATCCATGTTGAAAAATCCCTTCACCTTCGCTAACCGAAGAGGCAACAAGATGATAAAATGGCGGCAACTCACCCCAGTTAATTTGTTTTTTAAACCAGTTTATTTCTTTTAAGGTTGGGTTGTCAGGCAAACGCGCCTTGTTGTTCGCACCAGGCATGTGAAAATCCGAAAAAACACTATCTCTGTTATAAGGATAACGCATTGACCGAGTTCAGGCTATACGGTTTGCAGACAGAGTAAATCCGAAACGTGCTAAGGTACAGCAAAAGAGTTGTAATAGGTTGAAAGTAGAATTAAAAAAGGCCCTAGCAGAGTGATAGAATATGATTTACGCCCTTTGCGGTGTCCGCAGCTTTTTGTTCAGTTCAAGTGGCAGCTTAAACAGGCGAAGCTTAAGGCAGATGCCGTGCGATTTTTTTACACGAAAGAACAAGACCTGCGAGATGTAATGCGCTATTTAGACAGTCAAGATATGGTATTTCAGCATAATCAACAGTCAGAACCATTTTTTATACAAGTGGAGTGTGTAAATGATTGAACTCATTAAGTCCTGGTATCGGGCCAAGTTTTCAGATCCAAACTCAGTAACGCTGTTGCTGATGTTACTGGCGATGGCCGCGCTATTGTATTTCTTTGGGACTTTTATCATCCCGGTATTGGTGGCTATTGTGATCGCTTACCTATTAGACTGGCCGGTTACTCGTCTGCAACGGCTAGTGCCTAGCCGACAGATGGCGACCAATATTGTTATGCTGGTGTTTGTGAGTGTCATGCTGGCGTTGATGTTTGGCATTTTGCCGGTGTTATGGACACAAACCAGTAATCTGGTGCAAGAAGCACCGACAATGATTGAAGAGGGCAAGTACTATTTGTTGCATTTGCCCGATAACTATCCAAACCTTATCTCCGCCGAGCAGGTGCAAAACCTGGTTGGGACGGTTGAAACTAAGTTGTTTGAATTCGGACAGCAGGTCGTGTCAGCGTCTCTGACTTCGATTAAAGACGTGGTGGCCTGGCTGATTTATTTGGTGCTGGTGCCTTTGTTAGTGTTTTTCATGCTCAAGGATAAAAGCCAGTTAACCACAGGCTTGTTACAGTTAGTGCCAAAAGAAAGACGCCTTATTAATCAGGTTTGGGAAGAAATGGACCACCAAATCATGAACTACATTCGAGGTAAAGTCTTTGAGATCATCATAGTGGGTTTATCCAGCTTTGTCGCGTTCACCATTTTGGATCTGCGTTATGCCGCTTTACTTGGCACTTTAGTTGGGTTCTCGGTTTTGATCCCTTTCATTGGCGCGGCTGTAGTCACTTTACCCGTTGCCGCGGTTGCGCTGTTCCAGTTTGGTATCGCCCCTGAATTCTGGACTGTGTTAGTGGTCTACGGTGTGATCCAGGCATTGGATGGTAATGTCCTGGTGCCTTTATTGTTTTCAGAAGCGGTTGATCTCAACCCTGTCTATATCATAGTTGCCGTATTGTTCTTTGGCGGTCTGTGGGGGTTCTGGGGAGTGTTCTTTGCAATTCCTCTGGCCTCACTGGTAAAAGCACTTCTCAACGCCTGGTCAACTCAGCATCAGGAATATCTGGCCTCTGAGGCTGACTGATCTCTCTCATCTGACAGGTGGCGAATTCGCGTCACCTGTTGCTTTTGTGCTCCTTCCCGAATGTTATCTTGTACCATTTTGGAATAACGATCTTCATTTATACAGCAAATGATTATTATGCTTGCACTGCCTTTTGTGTAGAATGGAATATGATATTCTATATTGTTATAAAGGAGCGCCGTGTGATCCAGTCTGAGCAAGACCAATTAATCTACCTCGATGCTAATGCCACTACACCGGTATTACCCGAGATTGCCAAAGTTGTGGTACATACCATGCAAGTTTGTTTTGGTAATCCCTCTAGTGCCCATATTACGGGTGTTCAAGCTAAGCACCTGATGGAAGAGGCCAGAAACAAAGGTCGGGAGGTGATTGGGGCAACAAGTGGTGAATTGCTTTTTACCTCAGGCGCAACAGAAGGAATACAGACTGCAATTGTTTCTGCGCTCAGTGATTACGTTCAGCAAAGAAACAAGCAGTATGCACACCCCGTTCTAATGTACGGCGCGACAGAACATAAGGCTGTGCCAAATACCCTAAAACACTGGAACCGCTTACTTGGCCTGAATGCTCAGATCCTGGAAATCCCGGTAGACTCGAAGGGGTTACTGGATCTGGACTTTATCGCCGAACATATTGAGCAAGCCGTAATGATCTGTACTATGGCTGCGAACAACGAAACGGGAGTTAAGCAGGATCTGGCTCGCCTGGAGCAGGTGATCCGCGAAGGTAACACGCAAACGGCCTGGATGGTAGATTGTGTGCAGGCGCTGGGTAAACTACCGCTTAAGCTGTCTCAAACTACGATTGATTACGCCCCGTTTTCTGGACATAAACTCTATGCACCGAAAGGGATTGGGTTTTTATATATTCGCAGCGGCAGTCCCTATACACCCTTTATCGCAGGTGGCGGCCAGGAATCGGGCATGCGTTCCGGTACAGAGAATATCCCGGGTATTGCCGCGCTCAGCAAACTGTTTGATATGTTGCTCGATAAAGAAAACTCACCTTTTAACTCAGTGGCGCAGCTTGAAAAGCATCGTAGTATGCTGGCTGAAGCCGTTAAGACGACGTTTAAACAAGTCACCTTTCATCATGACTTTGCGCTGTCTGTTCCGACCACACTGAATTTTTCGGTAGATCACCTGACCAGCAAAGAGGTGATTGACCTGCTGGATGCGGCGGGTATTCGTGTCAGTGGTGGTTCTGCCTGTAGTTCGGGCTCCAGTCGAAGTTTTGTACTGGATGCGATGAATGCGCCTGACTGGCAAAGCGAGAATGCCATCCGGCTTTCATTTGGGCCTGCTGACAGTGAAGCCCAGATCCGCCGTGCATGTGATACGCTGAAAAACTTAAAGCCTATATTAGAGAATAACTGCCTGGTGGTGTCGGATAGTACTGCACCTGAGCAGGAAGCCTGTGCCGTAGGACTAACCCAGTTACGCCATCAGGGCGCTTGCTGCTGGTTGTATGTGACAACTGATAAACAAGCGGTGATCGTTGATCCGGTTCCGGAGCTGGTGCCCAGATTGCAGCGTTTACTCGACAAACAGGGATTGAGATGTAGTGCATTGCTTAAGACGTACTTGAGTGAGCAGGCCACCGACGCCGTGAACCTGTTAGCCCACAATCTGACTGATAAAAGAGCCGTGGATGAGTTCGGCTGGCCTGAAGGCGAGTCAGGTGGCCTGCTACAGGGGGCTCTGAAAAAACTCTCCCTGGCAGATAGCAATTTCCAAGAACGCTGTTATTTGCTTATGCAGGGCGAGGATGTGTCTGCCTGCTTCGTTGGTAAGTTATTACTTCCTCAGGGGTTGGGAGATAGTCAGGGTGAAACCTCACGCGCGATGTCAATGGCGGCAACTTTGCTCCGTCTCAACGAGGTGCTTGATGACAATAGTCTGATATGTAGCGCATTAGATTATCAGCAGTGTTTTGCTATTAACTGGCATGCGCAAGTGCAGATAAGCCCGCTCTTGGGTCGGTTGCTTAACGGAGCATGCTCCACTGATGAATTCGTGGAGCAAAAAGCTGGTATGGATCGCGATTCAACCACATTCAGAGAGCGTTTCCTTGGTGCACTTATGGACTCGGCAGTGCCATCGGTTCAGTCGCTCAATAAAGCGGCTGCCGGAGATTGGCTGCAATCTCATCAGGGCGTGATTATTGACTGTCGTGAACCTTATGAGTCGGATGTCTCGAGACGTGGGATCACGGAGTTGTTCGGTGAGCTGGCTTCCGGCCGGGTACTGAATATCCCATTGAGCAGAATGACGGATGTGCTGAGAAATGGTGCTTTGAATTCATCGCAGCATTATCTGTTAGTATGTCGAACAGGCAATCGCTCAATGCAAGCAGGCAACACGCTTGCTTTGCTCGGTTTTGACAGGGTAGCCAATCTGGCTGGTGGGTTGGCGCTGAATTGATGCATGTGTGCCCCGGCCTTGCCGGGGCATGTGGTTTATCGAGGTGCCGGGCCGGTACTTTCTCGTACCACCATATTTGGCGTAAACGTGGTAACTATGTCTTTGTCGTGATTACGGCTACCGCGGGTCTTAGAAAACAACAACCGTGCAGCATGTTCCGATATCACGTTATTGGCCTGATGCGCAGTCGTTAACTTTGGCCATGTCTGGCGCGAGAAAGGTGAGTCCTCAAAGCCGGAAATGGACAGCTGAGCGGGTATCTCGATATTCATTAAACGTGCAGCAAATAGCGCACCTGCGGCCACCTCATCGTTACCTCCTAAAATTGCAGTGATCTGATTAGGGTTACCATCTTTAAGTAATGCTTTTGCGCCGTTAACACCTGATTCGAAAGAATAGGTGCCTTTATATATATAGTCTTCGTTGAAGGCTATCTGATGATCGGCTAAGGCTTGTTTATAACCTGCCAGTCGTTCGGTTGTTGATTTGTGTTCCTCATCACCACAAACAAATGCAATGTGTTTGTGTCCCAGCGTTATCAGGTGTTCTGTTATCTCATAAGCGGCTGCAAAGTCATCAACATAAATACAGTTTCTGGCGTTTTCTTCCTGCTCGTTGTGACCAGATAATAAGCGAACATAGCTCACGCCCAGTTCATCCAACATATCAATGATAGGTTGTTGCTCCGATAAAGGCGGAGTTAGCACCAATCCAGCAAGGCGCGAACGCTTGATCATAGTGGCAATCTCTGCCTGCATATCTTCGCGCTGTGCGTCGCAAGGGTGGATCACCAGCTCGTATCCCTCTTCTTTACACCGAGACAAAACACCATTTTGCATATCTATGATGTAGTAAGCATTGGGGTTGTCATAAACCAGACCAATGGCAAATGAAGACGTACCAGCCAGGTTCCGTGCGGCAGTATTGGGTTGGTAGTTAAGCTCTTTGACGGCTTGCATCACCTGATCGTAGGTTTTTTTGCGTACCGATGGTTCCTTGTTGATCACGCGCGATACGGTTTTCATCGACACGCCAGCGTGTTTTGCTACATCGTTGATGGTTACTTTCATCTTGTTTTTCTTCTGTGAGAGAAGGTGGTACTATATTGTGTACAAGCGACTAACTGCGTACTTTATAGCGCGATCATTGCGCATTCCTGATGACTCGCAGTCGGGTTTTTACTCGGTATAGTCCGTGCCTTGATTTCATAAAATGATCATTTAATGCTTCTAGTCTATCCAATTTACTCTCAAATTAGCAGCAAAAAATCTACCAAATAAATTAATGATACCGGTGTCAAAAAGTCAAAATTCGGGTATTATGCGCAATGTAAAATTGATTATTAGCTATTTGACAGCGTTGTCATTTTAACTTATGTTTAACGCAATACACCGTTTAACACTTGTGATAATTACAATTTTTATTGTTCTGAAAACGCATCGTCACTAGGGGAATTTTTATGAGTTGCCGTACACAACTACAGAGTTGGCAGGCTTTAACAACAGCATCAGAGCAGCTGAAGACACAACATCTTAAATCTTTGTTTGAGCAAGACCCAGACAGATTTGAACTGTTTTCTCGTCAGATCCCGGGCTTGTTGTTTGATTTTTCGAAGCAACTCATAGACAAAGACACGTTTGAACAGCTCATTAAATTAGCGCAGGAATGTGAGCTGGCTCAGTGGCGAGACAAGCTGTTTGCGGGTGAAAAGATTAATATCACCGAAGATCGTGCTGTTTTGCACGTTGCATTGCGTAACCGCGGGAATACACCGATTTATGTCGATGGCGAAAACGTCATGGATCAGGTCAATACAGAGCTCGAGAAAATCAAAGCTTTCAGCCACAAGGTACGCAGTGGTGACTGGCGTGGTTATACTGGCAAATCAGTTAAGGATGTTGTAGCAATTGGGGTAGGTGGTTCGAACCTGGGCCCCCAGATGGTCACAGAAGCGCTTAGTTCATATGCTGACGATACGCTTAACGTACATTACGTGTCTAATGTAGACGGTGTTCAGTTGGCCCATGTATTAGACAAGGTATCTCCTGAGACGACTTTATTTGTTATTTCATCAAAGACGTTTACGACGTCAGAGACCATGACTAATGCACGCTCTGCTGTTGCCTGGTTTATAGATGCTGCACAAGACGAAGCCGAGGTAGCCAAGCACTTTGTAGCGGTCAGTACGAATCTTGAAAAGACCCGTGCATTCGGTATCGCCGACGAAAATGTATTCACAATGTGGGACTGGGTGGGTGGTCGTTTCTCTTTGTGGAGTGCTATCGGGTTACCCATCGCATTATACCTTGGCTACGACAAGTTCGAGGCCATTTTAGAAGGGGCCTTTGAGGTTGACGAGCACTTTAAAAACGCACCACTTGAGCACAACATTCCCTTGATTATGGCGCTTTTGAGCGTATGGAATACCAGCTTTCTGGGTTATCAGTCGCAAGCTATTTTGCCTTATGATCAGGCACTACATATGCTGCCTGCTTACCTGCAACAGGGTGAGATGGAGAGTAATGGTAAGCACGTCACCTTTGACGGCAAACAGTACCTTACACAACCGTACCATTGATCTGGGGCATGACCGGTATTAACGGCCAGCACGCATTTTACCAGTGCCTGCATCAGGGGAACGTAATTGTACCTGCTGATTTTATCGCCTCAGTTAAACCACAGCGCAATGTTGATAAACATCATGATATTTTACTGTCTAATTTCTTTGCGCAGACAGAAGCGCTGATGGCAGGTGTGAATGAACAACAGGTACGCGAAGACTTGGCGAAAAAAGGTAAGTCGGAAGCTGAAATTGAGCGTCTGCTGCCGCATAAAATCCACGAAGGAAACCGACCTACAACGTCGATGATCTTGGATGAAGTCGATGCCAAGGCGGTTGGTCGCCTGATAGCGCTATATGAACATAAAATATTCTGCCAAGGCATTATATTGGAGATTTGTTCATTTGATCAGTGGGGTGTTGAGCTGGGCAAAGGGCTAGCCAGTGCCATTGAAGCAGAGCTTACGCAAGAAGGGGTAGAGCACACACACGACAGCTCTACAGCCGGATTGATAGCGTACTACAAACAGAATCGATCTTAAAAACTGACCACTGGCAGGAGTGTCAGGTGTCCGATTGCTACCAGGGCACGAACGAAAAGAATACCTTTGAACGGGTAGCGCTGGAGTGCTTAGGGCCTGTATTTTTGTGAGAGGAATTACAGTGCCCCTAAGGCTCATTTTTTCAAATTTATTCGCTTTGTCATAACTTATAACTGGCAAGCGGGTAAACTGGCTTTATCAGAGCCAACAAGCAGTGACGGACAGACTCTTATTGGGGATGTATGACGTAGTCGTCACGACGAAGTACATACGAACGTATCAAATCGGTAATACGTTATCATCCCAACTGAACGTCGGCACAACAAATCGGGTATCATCAGTAGTACTGTCAGGTTGTGCAATCGAATTCAAATCCAGCATGAAAGCAGTGTTTGCTAGTCTACAGTCAGACTGGAAAACGGTTTTAACTAACGAGCGTGTGATGCACTGATGTGCTACGCGCCTAACCTTGTGAGACATAATTATGCTTAATCCTTTTGATATCGTAATTTTTGGTGGGGGCGGCGACTTAGCGTTACGAAAGTTGTTACCTGCAATGTATCGTGCGTATCAAGAAGGTAATTTACCTGAAGGCTCACGCGTATTGCCTACCGTCCGTGCACAAGAACAAAGAGAACAATACCTCGCCACGGCAGAGCAGGCACTTCAATCTCACCTTAGTGAAGGGGAGTTTAATGCCAAAGACTGGAAAGCCTTTTCGCAATTCCTGGTGCCTGTGGTTGTCAATGTGACCGCGTCAGATGATAACTGGGATGTTCTGAAAGATATTCTGGACACAGATGGCGAGGAAAAGTCTCGTGTCTTCTATTTGTCCTTACCACCTGCTGTGTATGGTACCTGCTGTGAGCTGCTGTCGCAGAAAAACCTGATCACTGAAAATTCTCGAGTAGTGGTTGAAAAGCCAATTGGTTACTGTGGGAAGTCGGCGGAAGAAATAAACGGTAAGATTGCACAGTTCTTTGATGAGAGCCAGATCTTCCGTATTGACCACTACTTAGGTAAAGAAACCGTACAGAACCTGATGGCATTGCGTTTTGCTAACGCTTTGTTTGAAAACCTCTGGGATGCCAAGTCAATTGACAACATTCAGATCAGCATCTCTGAAACCGTTGGCCTCGAAAGCCGTGCTGGCTTCTATGATAAGGCCGGCGCATTGCGCGATATGGTTCAAAACCACTTGTTGCAGTTGCTATGCCTAGTTGCTATGGAATCTCCATCAAAGTTAAATGCCAATAGCATACGTGCCGAAAAGCTTAAGGTGCTTGAAGCGCTACGTCCTTTGGTTGGTGAAGATGTTGATGACAATGTGGTACGTGGACAGTACGTACCCGGCGACCTGAACGGTAAACTAGTGCCTGGCTACCTTGAAGAGCTGGGCGAAGGTTCCAGTACAACTGAAACCTTTGTTGCTATCCGTGCGCACATAGATAACTGGCGCTGGGCGGGTGTACCATTTTATCTCAGAACAGGTAAGCGGATGAAAAAGCGTTGTGCTGAGATAGTGGTTGAATACAAGCCGGTATCTCACAATGTTTACGACCCAAGTGTTGGCCCGATCCAGCCAAACCGCCTTGAAATCCGTCTGCAGCCTGAAGAAAGCATTCAGTTAACTTTGATGTCAAAGCGTCTTGATAATCTGGAAATGCAACTACAGCCGGTTACTTTGAACATTGAGCTCAGTCAGCAATACAGCAAGGGGTTCCACTCAGATGCGTACAAGCGTCTGATGCTGGACGCGGCAGCAAATAACCCGGCACTGTTTATTCACCGTGATGAAGTTCGACAGGCCTGGCAATGGATCGACCCAATTGTGGCACGTTGGCAGGAAAAAGGCACACCATCACTATATCGTGCGGGTTCATGGGGCCCTGAAGCGGCTGATGAGCTACTGGAAGAAAATAACCATGCCTGGTTCAATGTGGGAGAAAAAGCATAATGGCACAGCTGAACGAAGCGTTTTTTGATAGCAAAGAGGCGATGACGGAAAAACTGGCAGAACTTCTGAGCAGTACACTCAGTGATGCGATTGCGTCAGACGGTCGTGCAACCATGCTGGTGTCTGGTGGCTCGTCACCAGCTCCGGCCTACAGACACTTGTCAAACCTGCCATTGTCATGGGACAAGGTCACCGTGGCTATGGTTGATGAGCGCTGGGTCGACGCAGATCATGAAAAGTCCAACGAAGCTTTCATCAACGCGACTTTGCTACAAAACGAAGCAAGCACCGCTGAGTTTGTGACCATGAAAAATGCCGAAGCAACGGCAGTGGCTGGTCAGGCTACCTGTGAAAAAGCTTATACAGCGTTGAAAGCACCGTTCGACATAACCATTCTTGGAATGGGCCCGGACGGTCATACTGCCTCTTTGTTTCCTCACGCAGAGGGGCTTGAGCAGGCACTACAAACGTCTGATCTTGTTTGCGCAATCAATGCTAAACAAAGTGAAGTTACAGGGAGTATCACTGAGCGTATGAGCCTGACACTGGCAGGCATTGCTCATACAAAACATGCAGTGTTACTTATCAGTGGAGAGGCTAAGCGCGCCGTGTATGAAGAGGCGAAGCAACCAGGCTCTGAACTAGATATTCCATTGCGGGCTGTGCTAAATCATCCGCAGCTTAAGCTCAGCGTGTTCTGGTGTCCTTAATCCACCACACAGAATCGTATAATTGAAAAAAGCACGCTCAGAGGCGTGCTTTTTCATATCCATAAAACAATCCTCTGAAGAGGCGAGCAAAAAAAGAGAGGCTGTGTTGCCTCTCTATTCCTTAGATTTCACTCGTCTACTTGTTACAGAGAGTTGATAAAGACCAGCGCGATTGCCAGCGGGCAGACGAACTTTATGTACAGTGGCCAGATCCGCCAGAACAGAGACGATGCAACTTCCGGATGACCTTCCTGGATTTCGCTCAGTAGTTTCTGACGGTGCCAGATCCAGCCAACGAAAATACAGCAGAACATGCCCAGTAACGGCTGGCCGAATTGCGTTGTTAGTTTAACAACCAGGCCAAACAGGGTTGAGAAGTTGAGGATGATAGTCACGCTCACGGCTGCAATTATACCGCCAATGATCCAGGTCGCTTGTGTTCTGGCCAGGGCAAACTTCTCGACTGCGTATGACACCGGTGCCTCCAGCATAGAAATAGAGCTGGTGAGCGCTGCAATGCTCATAAGAGCAAAAAAGGCAAACCCAACGAATACACCCACACCGCCCATACCTTCAAATAGGGCAGGCAGAACCTGAAATACTAAGGTGTCCTCTGATAAGAGTTGGCCTGTAGCTGAGAAGATCTCCACCCCCTGAGCCTGTGCCACATACATAGCCGGGATAATAAGCAAACCGGCTACAAAGGCAATAAATACATCGATTAGGGTGACATAGGCGCCCAGAGAAACCAGGTTTTCCTGCTTACTGATATATGAGCCATAAATGATCATAACACTGGTACCCAGCGACAAAGAGAAGAAAGCCTGACCGAGTGCACTGACAAGTAAGCCAGGGTCGAGCAAAGAAGAAAAATCAGGAACCAGATAGGCTTTTAAACCTGTTGTCGCGCCTTCCTGAGTAAGCACATACGCAATTAAAGAGAATAGTATAATCAACAGGGCTGGCATCAGACGTTTAGACCATTTCTCAATGCCATTTTCGACCCCTTTACTAATGATTGAGATAGTCAGCGCCACAAAAATTAGGGTAAAGCCAAGATCTCTCACCAGAGATTGCTCTGACAACCATTGAGCGGTGCCAGTGGCACCGACTGTACTGGCGACAGGCTCTATGGTAGCACTGAGCATCCAGCCTGCCACAATGGCGTAAAAGCTCAGGATCAGGCCGGCACAAATGATGCCGCCAAAGCCGACGAAAAACGCGAATTTCTTCTGTATCGGGTTATTTCCAAGTTTTTGCAACGACGAGACCGCATTTGCCTGGCCGTGACGACCAATAACCAGTTCAGCCATCAAAGCGGGATAGGCCAGACAAAACGCTAGGATCAAATACATTAATACAAAAGCGGCACCCCCGTTACTGGCGGTTTGAGTCGGGAAACCCCAAATGTTTCCCAGGCCAACAGCAGAGCCTGCTGCAGCCATAATGAATCCGAAGCGAGAGCTGAACTCTCCGCGCACAGTGCTCATATTGTTATACTTCTCTTTTTTAAAGACGGCGGCAACAATCTACTGTAATTAAAAGGAAATAAAAAGGCCTAAATTGCATTGATCTAACACAAGTTTTTGCTTAAATCCTGAGCGTAATCTGAAAAATCCAGTACAGTGTTGATGTTTAGTTAGTATCTAGCTGATTTATAGCATAAATCTAACGCTTGTCAGTCAGCCTTGACAGTATTTCTCGGTGCTTTACAGGGAAAAGTCAGCGTGAATTTAGCGCCGCCTAGCAGGTCGGACCTGCTGACACTAGCCTGACCGTGGTGCCAGTCAACTACTTTTGCAACAATTGCCAGGCCCAGGCCATAGCTTTTGCCTGCGCGATTACGGTGCCCTTGTTCCTGAAAAAACGGGTCAAATACTTTGGCCCAGTTTTCTTCTTCTATACCCGGCCCATCATCTTCGACCCGTATTTCAATCTGATGATCCAATTGCTGTGCGCTGACTATTATCTGTTTATTGGCAAAATCGCAGGCATTACTGAGCAAATTGGAGATGGCTCTTGCCAGCCAGTGAGGGTCGGCATCTAACTGTAAGTGAGCAGGGACCGAAACACTGGCATTGATTTGTTTGTTAGTCAATTTGGGCGTCATTTGTTCAACCACATGACGGATATAACCGTCCAGTTTAGTGGGCGCGAATTTGAGTAGGTGTGATTTTTGCTCGAGTGTGGCAAAGGACAAGTAGCTCGCCAACATGTCTTCCATCTGGTCGAGATCTTTTTCCATTCTGTGCATCAGGGCATGAACCTGCTCAATGTCGTCTTCCTCAAAAGCCGCATCAAAGCCAAAGCGTAAACAGGCTACCGGAGTACGAATATCATGAGATAGACTGGAGGCCATCAACTTGTTTTCTGCTAGCAGCTTTTCTATTTGATTTGCCATGCGATTAAAGGTGAGCTCCAGGTCTTTTATATAGGTAAAATGATTGACCTCTATTCGGGCACTTAAATCACCACTGGCAAACTGTTTCGCAGCACTGACCAGCACGGCAAGTCGCTTCGCCAGTGGGGCTAAAATAACCCACATAAAGGTACAAATACCCGCGTAAAACGCTAAGGTGAGAAAGACATCGGAGTCGTACTGTTCAGGTGGTTTCTCTAATCTGAGTTCCAGATAGTCTGGTGCCAGTGAAGGGGCTGACTTCAACAGGTAATAGCCCATGTCATCCTCTAGCAGCAAGCCTTCAGGCTGCATCATTTGGTTTTTTAGCTCAACGGGGAGTGCCAGTGAATCGCCAGTGCTGTAGGTGATGGGTAAGTCAAAGTCCTTACTGACCTGCTCCATATAGGCGGGCCGCAAAGTTTCGGGAATAGAGGCGCTTTGATTGGTTACGCCATACAGCAGCTTTGCCTGCCATGCAAAGGCATCTTCAGCAGGTTCAGCTTGTTGGCTCAGAGTATCAAGCAGCCAGCCCAGTACGACAATTGAGATCAGGGCGCTGGCTAAAAGATAAAGATAGAGCTTTTTCATTCACTACTCCAGAGATAGGCACGACTGCATCAGGCGATGCGAAGAGGGGCTGAGTCCGCACCTGAATGCGCGGACTGTGACAGGCTAAACCCTTTGGTTTACCAGGCAGAAGGTACAAGCAAATAGCCTTTTCCCCAAATTGTTTTAATTTTTTCAGGATTCTGAGGATCATCGCCAAACTTCTTACGTAGTGCTGAAATCAGTACATCTACGCTGCGATCCAGACCATCATATTCGCGTCCTTTAGTTGCCTTAAATACGGCATCGCGGGAAACCACTTCTCCGGCATTGCTGGCCAAAAATGCAGTAACAGGTATTCGGCACTGGACACATTTACTTCCTGATCTGACACAATGACTTTTCGTGCTTGTGTATCAATACGCAGGTTCCCGACATTGAGCATGACGGCATTGGTATCGGAGTTAGATTCACTGTCCTGAGCTACACGCATGTTTGCCTTGATCCTTGCCAGCAATGCACGAGGGCGAACGGGCTTGATGACATAATCACTGGCACCGACTTCTAAGCCAATCACCTCATCCATTTCTTCGTCTTTGGCTGTGAGCATAATGATGGGCTTGCTGTAAAACTGACGCAGCTCGCGGCATACACTGATACCGTCTTGTCCAGGTAACATGATATCCAGCAACACCAGATCCGGCTCGTGTTGTTTGACCATACTGACAACCTGATCACCGCGATAACAACATTCTGTGGTATAGCCCTGATTATTCAGGTAATCGGCAACCCACTGCGCGAGTGACTCGTCATCTTCAACCAACAAAATCGTGCCGTATTGCTCCATTTGACTTCTCCTTAATTGCGCTTGCCAGAGTGACTGATCGACAAGGCTTCGTTAACTTTGCTTTAATTATGTTCTTGACTGCAATTATAAGTACGAATCGCGTAAAAAGTGTAATTAAGTGTGTGTTCTTGTTTTAGAACCTTTATTAAAGCAATACATTAAGTTTTTCTATCAGGCCGCGACTTAAATGGTACATCATGTCACTGGTCAGGGCGCTGACTTCTGTTTTATTACAGGCACCGGCCGTTTTTACGAGCGGAGATATTTGTGATTCCACGCGATAGGGTGGGATCTCCACAGCCTGATTGTATCTGGCTCGACGTGCTTCATCCTGATTTTGTTCAACAATAAACGAAACCACAGCGTGTTCATTGGTCACTTTCTCAGTTTCTGTAAAGGTATATTGTAACGGGATACCCTGGTAACCAGCGCTGTTGATAGACGACTTAGCAAACCAAATGACATCGGATGATGATTTGTGCGTCAATCGCATACTCAAAGAAGCAATGATATTGCTACACTGCTTACTCGGAATGGTTTGAGCTAATTCAGCAATGTAGGGGTGTGGGTCTTCGGGCTTGTTCAATACGTACACCTTGTCTTTACCAAAAGACAGGTCAAGTTGTTGAACGACTAAATGATAATCGCTGCTTTTTTGGGCAACAACAGTTAAGCCTTTGTCTTTCAAAAGCTGGATAATCTGTTTGCGTAATGTATCCGTCATACTGACTTTACTGGTATCGATATAAACCGTGTTACCACTTTTGACTGGGTGAGCAGGCAGCTGAACGGATTTGATCCGAGCAGATTCTAACTCAGTACTGTAGGACAGTTGATACACTGATTTGGTTAACAGTGGTTTCGCCGGTACGCCCAGTTTGGGTGCCATTGGCGGTGTTGCAATACACCCCGTCAGTCCGGCAAAGGCGATAATTGAAAGCAAGCAGCGCATGACTTATACCTCTAAATTTAGTTTTATAGTTCAGCACTTAGCTGCATTAAAACACGACAAATTCTTTGGCATTATCTCAATGGCCGAGTAGAACAAATTCTACCGCCAACAGGGATTGTCCGCGTGAGCAGTGCCAAACTTCATGATATTATGTGCAGCGTGTTAATGAATCGGATCATTATGAAGTCACTGCATCATCTTATTATTGCATTCGCACTGACGACCTGGGTCGTTCAGGCTAGCCCAGGCTGCGAGCAGCAGCGCTGGGAGCAATTTGTGAACGCATATTCTAAGCAACTCAAACAAAAACTAAAAGAAAAATCGATACCGGGCGCAGCATTGAGCATTGTGCACCGCGAGCATGGTGAGCATATTGTCGGAATAGGCGTAACCAAAGTCAGAAAAGGACAAAAAGTCACGGCCAATACGCGTTTTCGTTTAGCGTCTGTTTCTAAAACATTTGCAGGTTCCCTAACCGCAAAGCTGGCTGCGCAGGGTGTGCTCGATATCGAAGATACAGTTGCAGAGCACCTGCCTATTTTTACCAATAGTGCATACGGCGAAGCGAAGTTATACCACCTGTTGAGCCACTCCAGTGGTCTGGTGCCAAATGCATATGACAACTTGATTGAGTCCAGGATGAGTTATGACAAAATTTATCCGAAACTGGTTGATGTGGAACACATTTGCAGACCTGGCATCTGTTACGGCTATCAGAATGTTATGTTCAGTCTCATCGGCGATGTCATTAAGCAAAGCACTCGGTTGAGTTACGAGTCCTGGCTTGAGCATTTTTTCTTTGCGCCTTTGGGTATGAAAGATGCGGGTTTAGGACATGCGCATATGACCAAAGACGATAATTTTGCAGCACCTCATGTCCGGGGTAAAAAGCGCTGGCATACCGCAAAGTTAAAACCTCATTACTATAAAGTAGCACCCGCAGCGGGCGTGAATGCCAGTGCTGCGGATATGAGCCAATGGTTGAAGGCGCAACTGGGTATTTATCCATCGGTACTATCACTGGACGCACTGACCATTCAGTCTCGACCTTACACGCGCACAAAGCGTGAGTTGCGTCGGCGTGTATGGCGTAACTACGTTGAACAAGCGCATTACGGTCTGGGATGGCGCATATATAGTTTTTCTGGCGAGTTAATGTATTATCACAGCGGCTGGGTGCAGGGCTACCGGACAGATGTGGCTGTGTTACCTGAATTGGGGATTGGGTTCAGCCTGCTACTAAATGCAGAAAGCGGTGTTATCAATGGCCTGAGTACAGAGTTCATTCGTCAGGCCATCGAATTTAGTAGAACAGCTGAAACGCAGGCTGACGGGTAGTCAGCCCGGCTGGCTACTGGCGAGGAAGTTGAATTTTTTTGTCTTCGCTTTGGCGATATAGCACAATGATGTGTCCGATCACCTGAACTTTATGAGCGCCTGTCTCACGAACAATGGCGTCAAAGATAAGCTGTTTGGTCTCACGGTCATTAGTTGGGACTTTTACTTTAATGAGTTCGTGAATGTCTAAACATTGCTCAATCTCTAACAGAACCCCCTCTGTCAGCCCGTTACCGCCGAGCAAAACAACAGGTTTTAGGTCGTGTGCTAACCCTTTTAGGTACTGCTTCTGTTTATTTGATAATGTCATATTGATACAATTTACTAATTAAGGCTTGAATTACCGCTATTCTAACGCCATCTAAAGAATATTACTAATGAGTTGCAGTTAATATGGCAAATAAAAAGCACTCAGCGAGCTCCAAACGCTGGTTAAAAGAACATGTTGAAGATCCTTATGTTCATGAGGCACAAAAACGGGGCTACCGCTCTCGTGCCGTCTTCAAACTTGAAGAGATCCAACAAAAAGACAAATTGTTTAAACCGGGCATGCATGTGGTTGACCTGGGAGCTGCACCTGGAAGCTGGTCACAGTATCTGGCGGAACAGGTGGGTGATAAGGGGGAAGTGATCGCGTGTGATATTTTGCCAATGGACTCTTTACCAGGCGTTGCATTTCTTCAGGGCGACTTTCGTGAGGAGGCTGTTTTGGGCGCCTTGCTAGACCGAATTGGCGGCAAAAATATTGATGTGGTATGTTCGGACATGGCGCCTAATATGAGCGGTAATACTGTGATAGATCAGGCGGGCAGTATGTACCTGGTTGAGCTAGCGTTCGACATGTGTCATCAGGTGCTCAAGCCTAACGGCGCTTTTACTGTTAAAGTGTTTCAGGGTGAAGGCTTTGATCAATTTGTACAGGATGTGCGTAATGCCTTTAAAGTGGTTAAAATCCGCAAGCCAAAAGCGTCACGCCCCCGATCTCGTGAAGTATATATAGTGGCGACGGGCTACAAACTGTAGTACAGTTGAAACGCTTTTAAGACGAATTTGAATTATTTTAGATACAAGAGGTTAACCCCTTGAGCGATATGGCGAAGAACTTAATACTCTGGCTGGTAATAGCTGTCGTGCTAATGACCGTATTTCAGAGCTTCAATGGTGGCGAACAAGCGGATCGCCAAACTAGTTACACTCAGTTTGTGAACGAAGTGCGCAGCGGTGTCGTCCGCGATGTCAACATCGACCGGACAGCTGGCACAATTACAGGGATCAAAAACAATGGTGAGCGTTTCCAAACTATTATGCCATTGTACGACGATGATCTGATTAACGACTTACTTAAGAACGATGTAAACGTTAAAGGCGTTGCACCAGAAGAGCAGTCGTTCCTGGCCAATATCTTTATCTCCTGGTTCCCAATGCTTTTGTTAATTGGTGTATGGATATTCTTCATGCGTCAGATGCAAGGGGGCGGTGGCAAAGGCGCCATGTCATTTGGTAAAAGTAAAGCCCGTCTAATGGGCGAGGATCAGGTAAAAACTACATTTGCGGACGTTGCAGGCTGTGACGAGGCAAAAGAAGACGTGACTGAGTTGGTTGACTTCTTACGCGACCCATCTAAGTTTCAAAAGCTTGGCGGTAACATCCCTAAGGGGGTGTTGATGGTTGGTCCTCCTGGTACAGGTAAAACCTTGCTGGCAAAGGCTGTTGCTGGCGAGGCAAAGGTTCCATTCTTCACCATTTCTGGCTCAGACTTCGTAGAAATGTTTGTGGGTGTGGGTGCGTCACGTGTACGTGATATGTTTGATCAAGCTAAAAAAGCGGCTCCTTGTATTATTTTCATCGACGAAATCGATGCCGTTGGTCGTAAACGTGGTGCCGGTATGGGCGGTGGTCACGATGAGCGTGAACAGACTCTCAACCAAATGCTCGTAGAAATGGATGGCTTTGAAGGTAATGAAGGGATTATCGTAATTGCTGCGACGAACCGTCCCGATGTACTTGACCCGGCATTGCTTCGTCCTGGCCGTTTTGACCGTCAGGTTGTTGTAGGCTTGCCAGATGTACGTGGTCGGGAGCAAATTCTGAACGTACACATGCGTAAAGTACCTCTTGATGAAAATGTTGAGGCATCAGTCATTGCACGCGGTACACCTGGTTTCTCAGGTGCTGACCTGGCTAACCTGGTTAATGAAGCTGCGCTATTTGCAGCCCGTGGTAACAAACGTAAAGTGAGCATGGCTGAGTTTGACGCAGCCAAAGACAAGATCATGATGGGTGCTGAGCGCAAATCTATGGTTATGTCCGAGAAAGAAAAAGAAATGACTGCCTACCATGAAGCCGGTCACGCTATTGTAGGTCGACTGGTACCAGAACATGACCCTGTCTACAAAGTGTCTATCATTCCGCGTGGTCGAGCGCTGGGTGTCACTATGTATTTGCCTGAGCAGGATAGAGTCAGTCACTCAAAAGAACATCTTGAGTCTATGCTTTCCAGTCTTTACGGCGGTCGTATTGCTGAAGCCATTATTTATGGTGATGATAAAGTAACAACCGGTGCCAGTAATGATATTGAGCGAGCAACAGACATCGCTCGTAAGATGGTGACACAATGGGGCTTGAGTCCGAAGTTGGGTCCACAAATGTACATGGAAGAACAGGGTGAAATGTTCATGGGTGGCGGGTCATCTCGTATGGCTGGTGTATCAGATGAAACGGCTAAGCTTATCGATGCTGAAATTAAGGACTTTGTAACTCGCAACTACGATAGAGCGGAGCAAATTCTTAAGGACAATATGGATATCCTACACGCTATGAAAGATGCATTGATGAAGTATGAAACAATCGATGCAGGTCAGATTGACGACTTGATGGAACGAAAAGAAGTGCGTCCACCCAGAGATGCCCATGATCGTAAGCCGTCAGACAATGGTAATGCCCAGAAACAAACTAGCGCGAGCAGCAACGATGACAATCGCGAAAGTGAATCTGCGCCGGGTTCAGAACTTGATGATAAGTCCTAACCTGAGTTACAATTAACAAATTGAAACCCCAGCTTGAGCTGGGGTTTTTTATATTTTAAGAAAACAGCTTCATACCAATTCGCCCTTAAGCAAGCTGAGCGCTTTAGAGCATTATGTATAACAACGCTTACACCTTCAGGCTGTATATTATGAGTAATCACAATAGGTGCATTGGTATGAGTAAGCGGCCATTCAGATGATGTCAGTTAGGCTCTCCACCGCGAGTGCTTACTATCTTAATGTGGCAGTTTTTTTTAAAATGTGCTTATATACAGGCATTTCAACAGGCGAATTATGCTTCAGCTTAAACTTCCTCGTGGTCGTAGACTCGACCTTACGATGCCCCGGATAATGGGGATAGTAAATGTAACTCCTGACTCATTCTCAGATGGCGGCAAGTATTCTCAATCTGACAGCGCTGTCAATCATGGCTTGATCTTATTAGAGCAGGGCGCTGATATTCTGGATATTGGTGGCGAGTCAACACGACCGGGTGCGCCTGATGTGTCGTTAGAGCAGGAGCTTAGCCGAGTTATTCCAGTGATTGAAGGCCTTCGTGCGCAGTCCGATTGCATTATTTCGATTGATACCAGCAAAGCTGAGGTGATGGCAGCTGCGATAGAAGCTGGTGCAGACATCATCAACGATGTCAGAGCTTTACAAACGCCTGGTGCACTCGAGGTTGCTGCTCGCTATGACAGCGTCGCTGTTTGCCTGATGCATATGCAGGGTCAGCCCAGAACAATGCAAATCGCTCCTACCTATCAGGACCTGTTTGAGGATATTCGCAGTTTTTTTGAGTCACGTATTACTAGCTGTGAGGAAGCTGGTGTAGCACGTGAGCGCCTTATTATTGATCCAGGTTTTGGTTTTGGGAAAACGCTGGAGCACAACTTCTCGCTGTTAGGGCAGTTATCATATTTTGCTGAACTGGAACTTCCTGTTCTGGCCGGACTATCCCGGAAATCTATGTTTGGCAAATTACTTAATCGGGATACAGATGAGCGCCTGGCTGCAAGCCTCAGCGGAGCATTATTATGTGCTCAGCAGGGTGCGCAGATCATACGTGTTCATGATGTAAAAGAAACCAATGATGTGCTGCGGGTTTGGCGCGCAGCAACGCATGGAGTAAATGAATGACAACAAGAAAATATTTTGGTACCGACGGTGTACGGGGTTTGGTGGGAGAGTTTCCAATCACACCTGAATTTGCACTCAAATTAGGCTGGGCAGCTGGTAAAGTATTATCCAAGTCTGGCACTAAAAAAGTGATTATAGGAAAAGACACGCGTATTTCAGGGTATCTATTGGAAACATCTTTGGAAGCCGGACTCATTGCTGCGGGTATCAACGTCGTTCTGCTGGGCCCAATGCCTACACCAGCGGTGGCATATTTGTCACAGACTTTTCGTGCTGAAGCCGGGATTGTGATTAGTGCGTCTCACAACCCTTATCATGATAATGGTATTAAATTCTTCGGTGGTGATGGAAAGAAACTACCTGATGAAGTTGAGCTGGAAATTGAGGCTATGCTTGACGAGCCGATGACTTGTGTTGCTTCAGATAAACTGGGTAAAGCAAGACGTCTCGAAAACGCAGATGGTCGTTACATAGAATTCTGTAAAGGACAGTTCCCTAACGACTTGTCTCTGGAGGGACTCAAGATTGTCTTAGACTGTGCTAATGGCGCTACTTACCACATTGCTCCTGCTGTAATGCGTGAACTGGGAGCAGAGGTTATATGCACGGCTTGTGAACCCAATGGAGTTAACATCAACGAAAAGTGCGGTGCAACGCATGTGGATGCACTCAAACGCCATGTATTGGAGCACCAGGCCGACGTCGGGATTGCATACGATGGTGATGGTGACCGTGTGATGATGGTAGACCATAATGGTCGCGTATTCGACGGCGATGACATTGTTTATATTATTGCAGCTCAAGCACAGCGTAGCGGGCAATTAAAAGGCGGTGTAGTGGGCACTGTCATGTCTAATATGGGACTGGAAAATGCGCTTAAAGAAAAAGGTATCCCTTTTGAGCGCAGTAAAGTTGGTGACCGCTATGTATTAAGCAAGCTTCAGGAGCACGGCTGGACGATTGGTGGTGAAAGCTCTGGGCACGTACTCAATCTCGATCTCATTCCTACCGGGGATGGTATTGTATCGAGCCTTCAGGTATTGGCGGCGATGGTTGCACAAAATCAGACTCTCAAAGACTTAGGCGCTGGGTTTGTAAAATACCCGATGAAAATGATCAACGTACGGTACGCCAAAGGAACTGATCCTGTCTCAGCAGAAGCTGTGCAACAAGCCGTTAGAGACGTGGAATCTGACTTGGGTGATAAGGGGCGAGTGCTACTGAGAAAATCAGGTACTGAGCCGGTTGTCCGCGTTATGGTTGAGGCCGAGCAAGAAAAGCAAGTTATTGACTTTGCCACCAAAATTGCTCAGGTCGTTGAATCTGTGAGCAACTAAACAAAAAACCACAATTTTTTCTTGTAACTTAGGGTGAGTGGCGTTAGTATCTCACCCGCTTTCTGACACGGAGTAATACATGGGACAGAGAAAGCCAATCGTCGCAGGCAACTGGAAAATGAACGGCTCGCCAGAGCTGATAAAAGAAATTGCAGCGGTGAATGCGCAAGTCACAGGCGAACAACGTGAGGTGTTGGTTTTTCCTCCGGCGGTTCTGCTTTCTGAAGCAATCTCAGCAGGTTTAGAGTGTGGCACACAGACTGTGTCAGAATTCGATGCCGGCGCGTACACGGGTGAAACACAAGCTTCCTTAGTTAAATCTCTGGGCGCAAATTATACCTTGGTTGGCCATTCAGAAAGGCGCAGTATCTACGGTGAGTCAAATGACGACGTCGCCAACAAATTTGCGCAAGCACAAAAGAGCGGTCTGACTCCTATTCTGTGTATTGGTGAAACCCAAGAGCAGAGAACAGAAGGCAAGACAGAAGAAGTTGTTAAACAACAGCTTGAGTCTGTAATTAAAAAATTAGGCATAGCATCACTGGTTAATTCTGTGATAGCATACGAGCCAGTCTGGGCTATAGGTACTGGTTTAACAGCCACGCCGGAACAAGCTCAGGAAACACATAAGTATATACGTGACTTGTTACGCAGTTATGATGAACAGGTTGCAGAGGCGCTACGCATTCTTTATGGCGGTAGTGTCAATGAAAGTAACAGTGAATTATTATTCGCACAAGCAGATATTGATGGTGGCCTAATAGGCGGAGCAAGCCTCAAACCTCAAAGCTTCAAGGCTATCTGTGAAAGTGCAAAGGGATAAGTAAATGTACGAGATTCTTTTGGTTATTTATTTGGTTGTCTCGCTGTCATTGATCGGTATGATCTTGATCCAGCAAGGTAAAGGCGCAGATATGGGTTCTTCATTCGGCGCTGGCGCATCGGCAACTGTGTTCGGGTCATCTGGTGCTGGTAACTTTATGACTAAGACAACAACAATACTTGCAACAGTATTCTTCGTGCTAAGTATTGTTCTTGGCAGCATGACGGCAAGCCAGATTAAGCAAGCTGATCAGTGGGAAAACTTGGAAGCGCCAGCTGCGACAGTTGCACCTACAAGCGAGGACGTACCAGCTTCAGAAGAGTCTCAGAATAACTCGGACGTACCGAACTAAAATTCCTTAGCGAACGTGGTGGAATTGGTAGACACGCCATCTTGAGGGGGTGGTGAGCATAGCTCGTGGGGGTTCAAGTCCCCCCGTTCGCACCAAGTCTTTGAGCCAGCAATGCACTGGCTCTTTAAAACGAAAATCTTTGTGCTCCTTAAGCACACATGCATTACACCGAATTGCGAATGTGGTGGAATTGGTAGACACGCCATCTTGAGGGGGTGGTGAGCATAGCTCGTGGGGTTCAAGTCCCCCCATTCGCACCAATCGGTTATCCTATATCTCATAATTACTTTCCAAAAGCTTACAATACCAATTTTACTTAATACCTGTTCAATTTGACGGAGCAAATATGACGCTAACTGTGTTAAAAATTTCTCATTTAGAACAACTAAATAGCAAAATTTTTGCCTAGTTATCGAACATATTTTCTCGCCTCAAAATAGAACACTTAATTAAGCAAATTGGTATAAATTTAAATCACTTAGCTCACTATTGCCTCGACATTGAGTTACACTAAAAGAAACTGACCTGTATTTTCCTTTATGCTTTTTCCTGCTCACTTTATTTCAAGAGTATTTCATAACACCAAATCTGTTGAGGTGGGACCGCAGGGGATAAGTGTTCAGCGCTCGGACGACACAATATTGCTTAGCTGGGCTGAACAATCTCGTCCTCCTATACTCGTGACGGACTGGCTGGGTACCCGTATCGAGTGTTATCAACAGGGTACAGTCTTGAAATTTCGATTGCGTGGGCATTCTTACCCTCAATTGCAGCACTACCTCGAGATACACTGGGTAAACACCCATAAAGCACGCCTGCTCTCATCAGTCAGGGCAATAGAACAGCTCCTGCAACATCGTTACCTGTCGGTGCGCCATTGGGCTGCAACCCGTGCTGTGGTAGCCGAATTAGCAAAGTACTGGAGTGGCTGGAAAAGTCATACTCAGATGCACAGGGTACTTCAGCAAGCACAGTGTACCGTCAATGAGCTAAACGCCTGGCAAGAAGAAGACCTCGCTCAATTCAGAGAAGCGTTTGTACAGTCACAGTTATCTCGCTATGAAGCTTTCTTTGATACTGTGTGTGGTCATCCGATGACTCAAGCACAGCGTCGTGCATGCGTTGTTCAGGATGAGCGTCAGCTGCTGTTAGCCGGAGCTGGTACTGGAAAAACCAGTGTTATGGTTGCAAAAGCGGCCTATCTGCTGCACTCAAAGCAGGCTGAAGCCGAGCAAGTGCTGATGCTGGCATACGGTAAAGAAGCCGCAGATGAGATGCAGCAGAGACTCAAAGATAGCAAGGTAACGGTAGAGTGTGCCACTTTTCATAGCCTTGGATTAGGGATCATTGCACAGGTTGAGGGACATAAGCCGAAACTATCTGCATTATGTTTGAATGATGGTGCGAGAGAGCGGTTTATTGCCGATACTTTGGCATCTTTGTGTCAGGATCCTCAGTATCAAAGAGATTTACTTGCTCTACTAAAAAATGAGTTTTCTGCCACACAGCAAAGTCAGGGACCCGATTTGGGTAGTCATGCCGCCACAAAACTCATAAGACAGTTTTCTGAAGCCCTTAGCTTTTACAAGCAGGCTCTGTTTTTGGGTAAAGCACAAGCATTGAGTCAAGAGTTTGCGCTCTGGACAACTTGTTTCAGGCCGGTACTAGCAGACTATCAGCTTTATCTGCAAAAAGAGCAGTGTATCGACTTTGACGATATGATTACGCGCGCGATCGACTATGTTCGTCGTGGCCAGTTTTGTAGCCCCTGGCACTATGTGCTGGTTGATGAGTTCCAGGACATATCACCCCTTAGAGCCAGGCTGGTGAAAGCCTTGCTTGCGCAAAACGACAAGAATGCTTTGTTTGCAGTCGGAGACGACTGGCAGGCGATTTACCGCTTCAGTGGTGGGGATGTGTCGATGACTACACACTTTGCAGACCATTTTGGACAAGCCACTATCCAGCAACTGGATATGACCTTTCGTTATTCGCAACAGTTGCTGGACATTGCTAGTGAGTTTGTTTGCCAGAACCCCAACCAATTAGTTAAAAGAGTCAATGCCAGTAATGTGGCCACCAGCCCGGCTCTGGTGGCACGTCCAGATAGCAATGACGCACTCAGCACAACGATAGAAGCCTTTTTAGATTTGACCGCGGAGCCGTGTAGCCTGCTTATACTGGCACGCAATCACAAATTTTTGCCATCCTCCGAAGAGATATCAAGCCTTGCTCAACGCTTCCCCAGAGTTCGGATAACGGCACTAACGTTTCATGGTGCCAAGGGGAAAGAGGCGGACTTCAGTCTTTTACTCGGCTTGCATCAAGGTAGTGTGCCAGCCAGAGCGCACAATGCGGCTATCACAGAAGCGCTTTTACCCGAGTCTGAACTCTACCCGGATGCAGAAGAACGTCGCTTATTTTATGTCGCTTTGACACGCGCCAGGTTGCAAACTTGCTTGTTGGTGCCTGAGGAACCTAGCCCTTTTATTGAGGAAGTCTTGGCACTGGCAACCGAGTTGTAACTACAGTGCTCACCGGGCCTTAGTTCCGAATAATTCATCCTGACGACAAAATTATTTTGTTGTACTTCATCAAGCTGGCTCATCATAATCCGCGTTTTAACGCAATCGATAGACGAGAAACACAGATGCGTGGATGGATCATATACAAAGACTCAGCAACCCTATTAAAACCTGAAACTTACGAGATCAAACGACTGTTAGAGGTCGCCAAGGAAGAGAACATTGATCTGCAGGTTTATTCGCCCGATCAGTTTGACTTGCTCGTCTCTCGCGAAGATGACCAGAGCGTCTTGATTGATGGCGAGCCGGTGTCACTACCAGACTTTGTACTTCCGCGTATGGGTGCCGGAACCACCTACTTTGCACTGGCTATCATTCGTCACCTGGAGCGTCTGGGTGTGCATTGCTTTAACAGTTCAGAGGCAACGGAAACAGTAAAGGACAAGTTGTTTGCACAACAAATACTGGCGCAGCAGAATCTACCTACACCAAAGACAATGCTGGTGAAGTTTCCGGTTAACATTGACTTGGTTGAAAAGCAGATAGGATTTCCCGTCGTAGTAAAAACCTTGTCCGGATCGCAAGGCAGTGGGGTTTTCCTGTCAAAAACGCGTAGTGAGTTCGATGATTTAATGCAGCTGATTGAAGCGACCAGCCCGAAAGCCAACATCATTTTGCAGAAATTCATTAAATCGAGTCATGGCCGCGATCTGCGAGTACTGACCATTGGTGGACGTGTCGTGGCATGTATGGAAAGAAACTCTGGTGGGGCAAATTTCAAAGCCAATGTCAGCGCCGGTGCGAAAGGCTTGTCTCATCCGATCACCCCTGAGATTGAATGGCTGGCCACTCAAACGGCAAACATACTGAATCTGGATATGGCGGGTATTGACCTGTTGTTTGACGAAGAGCATTTTAAGATCTGTGAAGCTAATTCAAGCCCTGGTTTTGAAGGGCTCGAAGCTGCTGTTGATGTGGATGTTGCGCGGGAAATTCTACACTTTATCCGCATTCGGTTAGGGATTTTCGATAAGAAAAAGTCGAAGTCTTTAGAAACCAAAAAGTCTACGGCTAAAGCAGACTCGATAGCTGCGACCTCAGCTTAATCTTCGCTGCGATTCAGGTCAATTAAGATACCAGCTGGTAAGTCCGGTCTGGTATCACAGCTTGTTGATTTCTTTGGCAACTTGGTAACCATCGTCGGTGATGATCTGTTCCAGTGTCGCAACCCGTGACTTAAGTTGTTTGATTTCTTCTTGCATTGCCTGTTTCTCAGACTGATTCATTCCATCGAGCTTTTTCATTTCCAGACGTTTAGCATAGATTTCCCTCACTGTGCCAAATCCTACTGCAATTAGGACAATCAAAAACACCATTGTGGTACCGGGCATAGGTATTACTCCATTTCTAAATTTGGTACTCCAATCGTAGCAAATTATACAGCGAAGATCTGTGGCGTATCTGTTTCAAGATGTGATTTAGAATGTGGGCAACTTGTGCGCCCACCTGGGGAGGGCTTATTCGTACGATAAAGGATCGCTAGCCTGATTTAATTCAAAGGCTTCCAGGCGTTCCTGACAAGCGCCACATTTGCCGCATGCTTTCTCACGGCCGTTGTAACAGGTCCAGGTTTTACTGTAGTCCAACCCCATTTTCAGACCATCTGTGAGGATCTCTATCTTAGTGTTGTTCAGGTAAGGACAAACAATCTCGATTTCTTCGTAGTTTGCGATGCGACAGACATCATCCATTTTTTTAACAAACTCAGGGCGGCAATCCGGATAAATTGCGTGGTCTCCTGAGTGGGCACCATAAAAGACCTTGCTAGCCTTGAGAGAAACCGCGTAACCTACCGCAAGAGACAGCAAAATCATATTGCGGTTCGGCACAACCGTGCTTTTCATGCTTTCTTCTTCGTAGTGGCCTTCAGGCACTTCGATATCGTCGGTCAAAGAGGAACCGCCGATCAACTGATTGATAGCGGAAATATCGACAATTTTATGCGCTACCCCAAGTTCATCACAGGCCTGGCGGGCAACTTCGAGCTCTTTTACATGGCGCTGGCCATAGTTAAAAGACAGTGCATAGACCTCATAGCCTGACTTAAGTGCTTTGTTCAGGACCGTATATGAATCCATACCACCGGAATAAATAACAACGACTTTTTCGCTCATTGGTTTGCCTCGTTTATGTGCTCGAATACTCACTGACATTGCTCGCAATTTTAATAGAGGTTTATGTCAGGGCGCGATATACTACACGGCCGCTGAAAAAATGACAATCAGACGGGTCAGATAATGCCTGTTTTTCAGCGTTGTGGCTGTTGCCAACGTAAAATGTAAACCTTATTAAATCGTCATGTATCCGGTTTGATCCCGGGATGTAAAGTGAGTTCGGAGCTGTTTTGTACAAGATCAATGAAGTGTTTGAAACCATCCAGGGTGAAGCCAGCCACACTGGCGTGCCTTCCATTTTTGTGCGCTTGCAGGGGTGTCCTGTTGGTTGCGCCTGGTGTGATACCAAGCAAACCTGGGAGGTAGACCCCGTTTATCTTGTGAGCCTCGAACAAACAGTCGAAAAGAAAGCGGACTCAGACTACTGGGCCAATGCCACACCTGAGCACCTGTTAGCTTTGTTTAAAGAGCGGGGTTACACTGCCAAACATGTCGTTATTACGGGTGGAGAGCCCTGCATGTATGACCTAAACCCGCTTTGTGACAAGCTTCACGCTGAGGGGTACGACACTCAGGTTGAAACCAGTGGCACTTTTGAGATCCTGGTGCCAGATGAAACCTGGGTCACCGTTTCGCCTAAAATTAATATGCGTGGCGGGTATGAAGTACTGGCGAGTGCCATGCGCAGAGCCGATGAAATTAAGCACCCTGTGGCAATGGAAAAACACATCGAAGAGTTAGAAGCTTTGTTTGAAAAAACCGGTGTGCATCCCAAATTGGTGTATTTGCAGCCAATCAGTCAAAAGGCAAAAGCGACCAAGCTGGCTATTGATACCTGTAAACAAAAAAATTGGCGCCTGTCAGTACAGGTACACAAGTATATTGGTATAAGTTAGTCAGACACCGGCTCGCAGCGGTTTCACCTTTAGCCATATTTCCAGTGCAATGCTGCGAGTTGACGGGTCTTCTGCGTTGCTGTCTGTTATCGGCTGGTTGTAGTGCTCAATGAGAGGCGCGTCGTCAGGCTCATAGCCACTGTGTGGTAACCAAGCCGAATATAGTGCCAACTGAAAAGGCAGCAGGTTACTGGCTAAATCATCATAGCTAAAAACTGCGTACTGCCCGCTGTTCAATGTGCTTAGCCTAAACGGCTCACTGACTGCTGCTTTTAATGTTGCCGGGATCACCAGCGCGCCATCGTACCTTGCTTTATCAAGAGGGGTAAAAAGCGGATTATCATGACCAAATCCAAGCTTAGTGATGTGCCCAGCGTCCAGGCCTTGTGCTTTGGCCCATTGATGAAGTTGCTCCCAGCATTGCCAGATCCCCTCAAGATGATAACCCTCAGATGCTCTCAGCGTACACAAGTCCCGGGTGTCGACGTTCATGATTCGGGTGGGCACGGGAGTCTCGTCCGGCATGTGTGTCGACATTCGTTGTGCTTGCAGTTGCAGGAGTAACTCAATATTTAACTTTTGTGGTGCCATGTGCTGCGCAAGCTGTTGTCTCAATCGCTCTGTTTTTCTTACGCTAACCGGCGTAATACCATAGTGATCTTTGAAAGAGCGAGCAAAGTTAGCGCTACTTGAGTAACCGCAATCCAGTGCTATTTCTGTCACGTTTTTGTCAGGATGAAAAAATAACAAAGATGCAGCGCGTTCCAGCCTTATCCGATTACTATACTGTGTGAGAGATTCCCCCATCAGTGCAGAAAAAATGCGCTGGAAATGAAACCGGGAGAAATGGCTGAGCGCCGCGGCTTTATCCAGTGTCAGAGGCTCGTCTGGCTGACGGTGGATATGAATAAGCACCGGCTTCAGGCGCTGATAATACTGAGCACGATATTTGTCTTGTGGTTTAATCGATTGCATCTGGACCTTCTAACTTGGATACACTGTACTTGTTGTAATGAAGCCAGCATAAAACACAGGTTATTAATGCTGCGATGATGTCGGCACTGACTATTGCCATAAAAATTCCCTGAATGTGGAACCACAATGGCAAAATCAAAAGTAAAGGAGTAAACACAAATATGACTCTGAGCGCACTATAAAAACTCGCCCTGAGGGCATCGCCGATAGACTGATAAAAGCCGCTGGCGATCAGCATTATAGCTATCAGTGGTAAACCCCATAAAGCCGATTGTATCATTGTCTGGCCTTGACTAATCAGTACCGGCTGCTCTGTAAACCAGGCCATAATGCCGGATGCAAACGAGACCAGTATCAACACTAAGAGTATTGCGTACAGCATCATAGAGCCCAAGGCCACTTTTATTGTCTCGCGCACACGTACGCTTCTCTTTGCGGCGAGGTTATAAGCGCATATTGTCTGAAAGGTGACCAACATGGCAATCATAGGCAAAGTTGCAAAGGCTAGTACGCGGCCAAGCATACCGTAAGCTATGACCCAGTTTTCACCCGCCGTCTTCATCAGTTGAATATTCATGATAGCGGTTTGCCAGCCGAGGCATAGCTGAGTGATCAGGATAGGGGCTCCAACTGCCAGAATAGGCAACCAGGCCTTAAAATCAACGGTGAAGAAGATGCGTGTATACCTGTCTTTACTGCACAGCATGTATATAGCCAGCACTATTGTGGCTGCTTGTGACACTATTGTCGCTTTTGAGGCACCTGCAACTCCCCAGTCAAACAGCGCAATAAATAGGTAATCCAGCAGGATGTTTAGCCCCGAGGCGGTCAACATCAATATCATAAGCCTATGTGGCTGCCCTTCGGCACGAAAAATGTCACCAAGCACGGGTAACAAAATCGCCACAAAGCTAAACAAGACTATGGGGCGAAGATAGGCATAAGCATCCGCTTTAAACAACGGATCTGCACTGAGCCAGTTGATTATCTCTAACGGGTAAAGCCAGCCTAAAAGCAACAGAATAATACTCAATATAAAGACAATCTGGAGGGTATGACCAATGATTACCCCTGCTTTTTTTCGCTTTCCAGCGCCCAGTTGACGTGTTACCTGGGTGGCCATGCCAGCAGATAACATGGCGGCCAATGCAGCAATCGCCATTTGTATTGGGAAAGCGACTGCCACGGCACCCAAAGCCAGCTCACCCACAAAATGGCTGATAAAGAGCCCATCAATGAGGTTGAAAAGGCCAACAACGAGCATACCGATACAGATTGGGAAAAAGTGCTTAAAAAATAATGAGAAAACTGGCTCGGCTGCTAAATCTTCAGTGCTGTGTAGCGAGCGTTCACTTTTTACGGCCATCAAAAACTTCCTGTAGTAATTAACTTCAGGCTATTTTATTGACCCCATATCGTAGAGAATATTCAAATCTTGCGCATTTGAGTGTGACCGCAATAGATCACTCAATAGCATTCAGAGCTACCCATTTCAATGATCCGCTCGGTTTCGCCACTATTTTTGAATAAATACAGGCCTTTATTAATATCATTCAGAACGCCTCGCCAGTTAGGCTTGGCTTTGCTCAGTGCAAAGTAGAGGTTGTTATATCGCAGGGCTGGTTCAACATTTTCCAGCCCCCTTAGTAAGGTGACCTTCTCGGACTTGGCCAGCTCAGAGTAACTCACGGTAAAACGCAGCACTTTAGGGTCGCCTATAATCAGGTCAACACGCTTACCTACCAGCAATTTTACTAGTTGCAGATCATCTACCGCCTCAACAATCACAAATTCATTATTGTCCATCATGGCATCAAACTCAGGGGTGTTCTGATAACCGCGTACGACCCCTATAGTTGCGCCTTTCAGCGCACTGAGATTGCCTTCAAAATTATCGGATTCACCACGGCGTTTTAGTAAAGCGATTTCACCACCTGGGTAAGCGTTTGATAGCGCCAGTAGCTCACGACGTGTTTTTCCCTGATAGTTATCAGATGGGGATGCATCTTCAATAAAGTATTCGGGGAAGAGGATATCGGCGCGGCCAGACTCAACTGCTTTGACCGCTCTTGCCCAGGGCAGGAACTCGACATAAACCGGATAATTCTGATCGGCCAGTAAGGAGATGGTAAATTGAAATACCCACCCTTTATTGCACAACTGATCGCCGATATAAGGCGGCCAGTCAAGCGTTACCAGGTGCAGCAGTGGTTTGTCACCACTTTTGTTATACAAATAGCCATTACGGTATTGCTCACCTTGTACCATGATGTACTTGCCTTGCTTAAAGTAGCCGACATTCAGGCTGGCAGTAGCAGTCAGAGACATAGTACACAGTAACAGTAATAGTAGCCTGGTAAGTGTGTTCATAACGTGTTTCCTGGTGCGCGCAATTAAGATAAAAGCGTTTAAAAATAAAACGATGAGCTTGCTTTGAGAGCACATCGATTATCCATTAAGTCTAGACAGTATCACGCTAAAAGGAAGGGAAGAAGACAACAAGGCCAGCATTTTGCTGGCCTTGTTCTAAACAATTAGTCTAATAAGAGCTGGCGTTACCAGATTACTGTACTAACTCCTGCTCTGAGAACTCATCGGCAAACAGCGGGCTAGATAAGTAGCGTTCTGTTGCACTTGGCAGAATAACCACAATGTTTTTGTCTGCATTTTCAGGCTTTTCTGCCAGACGCTTTGCAGCAACAACGGCAGCACCAGAAGAAATACCGACTAAGATACCTTCATCCTTCATCAATTGGTGAGCCATCGCAATTGCGTCTTCGTTTGAAACTTGCTCTGTGCCATCAAGCAGTTCAAGATCCAAGTTACCAGGAATGAAACCTGCACCAATCCCCTGAATTTTGTGTGGGCCAGGCTTCAATTCTTCACCAGCCAGCGCTTGAGAAATAACGGCTGAATCAACTGGCTCAACAGCAATTGATTTTACGTCCAGGCCTTTTTCTTTTTTCAGGTAACGCGTTACACCGGAAATAGTACCGCCAGTACCTACACCTGCAACGAAGTAGTCTATTGCACCGTCCATTGCTTCGAAAATCTCAGGGCCGGTGGTCTGTTCGTGAATTTTCGGGTTAGCTGGGTTTTCGAACTGTTGTAACAACACATACTTCTCAGGGTCGCCAGCCAGGATTTCATTGGCTTTTTCAATAGCGCCTTTCATACCTTTGGCACCTTCAGTCAGTACCAGGTTAGCACCTAAGGCTTTAAGTAGCTTACGACGCTCTAGGCTCATTGTGTTTGGCATTGTTAGTGTCAATTTGTAGCCACGAGATGCTGCAACAAAAGCTAATGCAATACCTGTGTTACCTGAGGTAGGCTCGATAAGTTCTTTGCCTTCGCTTAGCAAACCGGCTTTCTCAGCTTCCCAAATCATAGAAGCACCGATGCGGCATTTTACGCTGAAACTCGGGTTACGAGATTCGATTTTGGCAAAGACGTTGCCACCGGTCACGCGGTTAAGTTTAACAATTGGGGTGTTGCCAATAGACAGGCTATTATCTGCAAAAACGTTCGACATAATTTTCCCTTGAATGAGCTAAGGATATCTAATACTAGTCACACTTTACTGGGCTTGAGGCAAAACAAAAGGAAAGAATGGCTATAAGATATATTAAAAAGGCTTATGCTTTGATGGAATAAAAAAATAAATATGTATAATTAAAGAGCAGTATTCACCCAGCCAGTCTCAGTGTGTCTGGCTGGGCTAATGAGGGAGGCTTACATCAACCAGGCGTAACTAAACTTAGCAAAAAATGTTTTGTTATCTTTGCTGATCTTGGTCAAATCATCATCCTGGTAGCCGTTATCTGAGTATCCGGCGAAAAACACAGTTTGTGGGTTGAGCTTATAGGCGTAGAGTAGTTGTGTGCTGAGGCGCTTGTATTGGCTGTCCACATCGTCTACATAATTGGCTTGATTACGGCGAATGTCCGTTTTAATGAACGCCAGTCTCAGGTAACTATTGATGTTAAACTGATAGGTAAAGCGCACATCACTGAGGTTAGCGGTAAATACATCCATGCCATCTGCGGTGAGCTTCTGATAGGTGTGACGTAGACGTACCTCAAAATGCTGGCCCAGATAAAAGTCCAGCATAGGGCGGATGTAACGTTCATCAGCCATGCGATTGTTGGCCAAATCGACACGGTTGCCTCTGCGCAGCGTTAATCCACTGAACACGCCCGGAGCAGGCTTACTCTCCAAATAAATCCATTGGGTATTTTCTGTGAACAGATCGGTGTTTCCATCTATGGCCAGGCTGGTTTCGTCATGGCGTAGTCCAGTTCGCTTGCGATGATCGACACCAAAATCAATGGTGCTCTGCAGCGGACCGCTGATGGCTATGTTACTTTGAACCTCTTTTTCCAGCAGCTCCCCATTCTCATTGTGACTGATATCCCAGTCGGTATACCAGCGAGTGCGATTCCACCAGGTCTGGTCATCACCATACCAGCGATATTCAAAGCCTGTGATGAGCTTATTGAAGTCGACTTGTGATAAGAACCCCATGTCGGCCCTTAGTGCAGCATCGTAGTTGCGATAACTGGCAAAGGCTTTCCAGTGTTTCTGGTTATGACGGTAGTCGAGCATATAGCCCAGGCCCTGATTATCATCCTGCAGCTGAGTGCGCAGCACACTTTCATCTATCTCACAGTCATCCAGGGTTGCGTCATCACACAGCTCTTTAACCATAGCCGGGTCGTAGTCCGTTTTTGAGGTCAGGATCTGTGCTTTAAAAGTATCATTTGCGGTGGGCTCGTATTTGCCATCCAGGCTGAACACCTGATTTCGGTAGTCGTTACTTTGTCGTGTTGTCGTTAAAGCGCCCACAGACAAAGTTTCATCGGCATCATAGCGATAGCGCAGTGCCGCATTTTCACTTTTTTGCTCCAATGAGACCACATTTGAGCCCAGATTACCCGGCACCATGACATTGGTAAACTCATCGTTGGTCACAAAGGCAGCATAGGTATGGCCCTGCTTGCTACCCGTCAACTTTGCGCCATAGTCTGGGGCTGCAATGTTACGGGTGTGCAAAAGATTGATATGGGAAGAAAAATAGTCCGCGTTATCAAGGAAGAATGCGCGTTTTTCCGGGAAGAATAAACTAAAACTGTTGTTGACACTAAGCTGGCCATTGTCGGCTTCTACCTGAGAAAAGTCCGGATTCAACGTGGCGTTTAAGGTGGTATCCGGTGTAATGGCCCACTTAACGTCCAGACCCGGCTCATAGTTAGTGTCGCTCTCCCAGTCCGGGATAGTACTGCCGTCAATATCCCGGGTTTGTTGACGACTGATCACCATGGAGGGGATGACCGCAAGGTTACTGCCTTGCTTGGCATCGGAAAAGCCGGTGTAAGCAGGCATCTGGCACACCCAGCATTGATTTTCATGGGCAATTTGCATGCTGGAAATTCTTAGTCGCTCGCTGCGCGGGTAGAAGCGTAAGAACTCCATGGCCATGGTTTTGGTGTCCTGGCTGTCATCAAAGTTGAGCACACGCAGTGGGATCTCCACTTCAACTACATACCCTGTTTCATTAATCTGTCCGGCGGAGTCCCAGATGCCATTCCAGGAACTGTCTTCACTGCCACTTAAAACGTTCTCTATGGAATCTTGCTGTACACCGAGGGGGTTAATAAAAAACTGATAGGCACTGCGGCCAGTATTAAAGGAGTCGATCTTTATTCCAACCAGATCGTCGTTCCAGTTACGGTCCCTGTCGCGGAAAAACGCCCTGATCTGACTCGGGTCTGGATCTTTGGCATCGAAGGCAAGAAACAAGGACTGGCCATTTTCAAATACGCTTACAGAGGTTGATACCGGGCTTTTGGCATTTTCATAAGGCCAGGTCACATTGTCGATAACAATATGTTTTGCCTGCTGCCACACAGACTCATCTATTTTTCCATCGATGTTCACGCTGGCATTGATATAAGGGATACTTGGTTCGGCGGCCTGGCTGGCGGCGCTTAACCACAAGCACGGCGCCATGAGTGAGAGTGAGCTTAAAACTTTATTTAACATTATTATCGGGTTTGATAGCACAACTTTGATGGCGCATTAAATACCAGAGAAACAGTGTGAACAATTGTTTAGCGTTTAACGGCAAGGTGGCCAAGTTAAGTGGTATTTTATTTATATTTTGTGAACAGTTAGTCAAGTCATATCGCAGAACTATGTACCTGCATTGTCATTCCATGGTAAAAAGGCGCATCTGTTTTTTACTCAGGCGTGTTGTATGTCTCTTATTTTAAAACTTGTTGCTGGTATTTTCGCCGGTGTGCTGGCAGGCTTCTATCTGCCAATGTTTCTGGTCGAATTGCTCTACACCGTCAAGGTGATTATCGGACAACTGATTTCTTTTACTATTCCACTTATTATTCTGTTTTACATTGCATCAGGGATCGCTGGATTACCAAAAGCATCTGGTCATTTGTTAGGTAAAACGGTTGGTTTTGCATACGGCTCTACGGTTATCGCAGGTACTTTGGCGGTACTATTAGTAAGCTTGGCTGTGCCTCTGTTTGAAGGCAGTGTTACTTACCAGGCTGCAGAAGCCACTAAGGTAGAAAGTCTTATCAAGCTTCAAGTGCCGCCGTTGATGGGCGTAATGACGGCACTGGCAACGGCGTTTGTATTCGGTATTGGGATTAGCCAGCTTCACCTGACTCAGCTTAAACAAGTGGTCGACCAGGGTCGCGATGTCATTGATGCGCTGCTGGCTAAAGTGATCATTCCCGCTTTGCCATTCTATATTGCAGGTGTGTTTGCAGAAATGGCTGTTGCGGGTACAGTGGCAGATACGCTGAGCACGTTTGGTGTAGTGTTGCTAGCTGCTGTTGCTATGCACTGGCTGTGGCTGGCATTTTTGTACATTACTTCCGGTGTATTGCTAAAACGCAACCCTGTAGAACTCATTAAAAATATGTTGCCTGCCTATTTTACCGCGATCGGAACCATGTCCAGTGCGGCAACCATTCCCGTCTCATTGCGTGCCAGTAAATCTAATAAAGTAAAAGAGGAAGTCGCAAACTTCACCGTACCTTTGTGCGCCACCATTCATCTTTCAGGGTCAACAATCACAATTGTCACTTGTACTATGGCCGTGATGTTGTTGTCTCCTGAAATGACCTTGCCCTCGTTAACACAAATGCTGCCGTTTATCTTTATGTTGGGAATTGTCATGATTGCAGCACCTGGTGCACCTGGCGGCGCTGTCATGTCTGCTTTGGGTTTGCTTAGCACTATGCTGGGTTTTGATGAAAGTGCGGTTGCCCTGATGATAGCGTTATATCTCGCACAAGACAGCTTCGGAACCGCCTGTAATGTGACCGGTGACGGTGTGATTGCATTGTGGGTAGACCGTTTCTCTGAGCAGGATCTGAAATTGCACGGCAATTAATGGTCAAGCTCTAATACTAAAGACTGTTTTTACCTAAAGTGGAAACTCGAATTGATTATGCTTTGCAATTTTCTGTGTTACTCTTGCAAAGCATAATCAGACGATTAAATAAATGACATTTGGCAGTTATTGCCATTACCAAGGCTAGTGTGAGGGTTACCCGTTGATTAACGTACTTTTAGTTGATGATCATGAACTTGTCAGAACCGGTATAAAACGCATTCTGGATGATGTGCGCGGGTTTAAAGTGGTCGGAGAGGCTAAAACGGGTGAAGAGGCAGTGAGCTACTGTCGTCAGAGTGAACCCGATATCGTGTTAATGGATATGAATATGCCAGGTATTGGCGGTCTGGAAGCGACTAAGAAAATTTGTCGATACTGTCCGGATGTAAAAGTCATTGTTTTGACCGTGCATTGTGAAGATCCGTTTCCAAGCAAAGTGATGCAGATCGGAGCGCACGGGTACTTAACTAAAAGCGCCGGGCCAGACGAGATGATCAATGCTATTCGTGCGGTAAATGCCGGACAGCGTTATATCGCTCCGGAAATAGCACAACAGATAGCACTGGCTCAGTTTAGCGGCAAAGTGGATGAAAACCCGTTCCAGTCCTTGTCGGATCGTGAGCTGCAAATCATGCTGATGATCACCAAAGGTGAAAAAGCGCAGGACATTGCAGATCGGCTTAATCTGAGCTCTAAAACGGTAAACAGTTACCGCTACCGCATGTTCGAAAAGTTGCACGTCAGTGGTGATGTTGAACTAACTCATCTGGCAATTCGCCACAAAATGATCGACATCGACAGCTCTCACTAGTAAGTGTGCTGTTCTAAATTAGAAGCAGTTTTCGACCATGGCAGTGTTTGACAGTCAGGCGTTTCTAAAAACGCTGACCACAGAACCTGGTGTTTATCGTATGTATGACGAAGATCATCAGGTTATCTATGTCGGTAAGGCAAAAAACCTTAAAAAGCGGGTCAGTAGCTACTTTCGCAGCAATATACCAGATGCTAAAACCCGGGTCTTGGTGAGCAATATTCGTCATATTGAAGTGACGCTGACGAATACTGAGACCGAAGCTTTATTGCTGGAAAACAACCTGATTAAAAAGTACCAACCTAGGTACAATATCCTGCTGCGTGATGACAAGTCTTATCCCTATATCTTGTTGACCGATCACCGTCACCCTCGCTTAGCGTTTCATCGTGGCTCCAGAAAGAAGAAAGGCGAGTATTTTGGTCCCTTTCCTAGCAGTGCTGCTGTATCTGAAAGCTTACGTTTGATGCAGAAGATTTTTCCTGTCAGACAATGCGAAGACGCCTATTATCGGGCACGAAGCCGACCTTGTTTACAATATCAACTGAGGCGCTGCTCCGCGCCTTGTGTGGCGAAGGTCAGTGATGGAGACTACGCTGAGCAGGTTGATATGGTGCGCCAGTTTCTGAGCGGTAAATCTCATCAGGTAATCGCTACTTTGGTGGACAAAATGGAGCAGGCGAGTATGGCGCTCAATTTTGAAGCCGCGGCGAAGTTCCGGGATCAAATCGCCTTGCTGCGTCAAATGCAGGAGCAGCAATCTGTTGCGGGCAATTTTGCCGAAATGGATGTTATCGGCTTTGCACAGCGCAATGGTCTGAGTGCTATTCATATGTTGATGATCCGCGAGCATAAAGTGCTGGGATCAAAAACTTTCTTTCCAAAAATCCCCAAAGATTCGGGCCGAGAAGAAATTCTCACCAGCTTTGTCGGCCAGTATTATGTGTCGACTGGCAGTCATGGCCGGATAGCCAAAGATATTGTATTGCCGTTTGATATTGCAGAGCTGGACGATCTGGCCGCAGCCCTTAGCCAGGTTGCTGAGCGCAAAGTGCATCTCAGAGTTAATGTACGTGCAGAGCGAGCGCAGTATCTGGAGCTGGCCAACAAGAATGCCCTGAACAGCATTATGGTGAAGCAAAATGCGCAGGATTCTATTGATAAACGGTATGCCAAATTAAAGGCGGCGCTGGGCGTGTCGGATATCAACCGTATGGAGTGTTTTGATATCAGTCATACCATGGGTGAAAATACCGTAGCGTCATGCGTAGTGTTTGATGGTCAGGGGCCTAACAACCGTGAATATCGCCGTTATAATGTTACGGGTATTACGCCTGGCGATGACTATGCGGCCATGGCATTTGCACTGAATAAACGATATGGCAAGGTCACAGACCCTGACAAGGTGCCAGACATTATCTTTATAGATGGCGGTAAGGGTCAATTATCACGAGCAGAATCATTCTTTGAATCCTGGACGCTGGATAAGTTACCTATGTTGATTGGTGTGGCGAAAGGCACTAGCCGTAAGCCAGGCTTAGAAACCTTACTGATCGATGGTGGACGTAAAACCATTAATCTGGAAAGTGATTCACCAGCGTTACATTTGATCCAGCACATCCGTGATGAATCTCACCGTTTCGCGATAGCGGGGCATAGAAGTAAGCGTCAAAAACAACGTACGCAATCCGTTCTGGAAGAAATAGAAGGCGTTGGTCTGAAGCGACGCCAGGCACTGCTCAAATATCTTGGAGGAATGCAGGGCGTAAAAGCCGCTAATATACAACAATTAAAACAAGTGCCGGGGATCAGCCCTCAGTTGGCTGAAAAGATATTTAACCATTTGCATGACAAAGCTTAAGCGTTCATGCGAACATAGTAAAAAAAGAGTCTCTCTTAGTAGTTATGTGGAACATTCCAAACACGCTCACAACATTTAGGTTGTTACTTATTCCTGTTTTCGCAGTGATCTTTTATTTGCCTTACTCATGGGCATTTTTTGCTGCTGCTTTTATTTTCTGGCTGGCATCAGTGACTGACATTCTTGATGGTTATCTGGCACGCAAGCTGGAACAGTCAACGCCATTTGGTGCATTTCTGGATCCCGTGGCCGACAAAGTTATGGTCAGTGTGGCACTGGTAGTACTGGCGACTCATTATCAAAATATGTTTATGACTATTGCTACCATTGTCATTATCAGCCGTGAAATTGTCATCTCGGCACTCAGAGAGTGGATGGCAGAGCAGGGTAAGCGCGGTAATGTGGCAGTGTCCTGGATGGGGAAGTTTAAGACTGCTGCACAAATGCTGGCCATCATTGGCTTGATCTGGCAGTTTGAACCCTGGATGGTGACGCTAAGTTATGCATTGTTAGCCATTGCGACTTTACTGACTGTGGTCTCTATGGTGCAGTATTTCTATGCTGCCCGTACTGAATTGATTAAATCTTAGTATTCTTTGGCTGAATACAAAGCGTTTTAGATAAAAAATAAGCAAACGATTAAAAAGCTTCATTTTTTATGTTGACGCCTCCCGGAACTTCTGTAGAATGCGTCCGTGTTGAGAGGCAACAGCCTAACAAAAAGAGAAGTTCAAAACGCTTCAGTATCTTGAAAGTTTTGAATTTTATATTGATGCGAGTATAGCTCAGCTGGATGAATGAATAGACGCAACCTTGCTTCTTACATATCCAACTAAGTTAAAAAGCTTCTGGAGTGCGAGTATAGCTCAGCTGGTAGAGCGCAACCTTGCCAAGGTTGAGGTCACGAGTTCGAACCTCGTTACTCGCTCCAAATTCTCTTTATCCGACTTGGTCGGGATAGTGCGGCGGAATGGCAGAGTGGCCATGCAGCGGATTGCAAATCCGTCTACCTCGGTTCGACTCCGGGTTCCGCCTCCATTTTCTCAACAAACTCCACATGCGAAAGCAGCCCGATGCCCGGGTGGTGGAATTGGTAGACACAAGGGATTTAAAATCCCTCGCTGGTAACAGCGTGCCGGTTCAAGTCCGGCCCCGGGCACCATTGTTTAGAGTAATTAACTTAATGGTTAAATTGCTTATGGAACGCAGGTATAGCTAAGCTGGATGAATGTAAAGACGCAACTTTGCTTCTTACATTTTATCTAAAAGTTAGAAAGTTCCTGGAACGCGAGTATAGCTCAGCTGGTAGAGCGCAACCTTGCCAAGGTTGAGGTCACGAGTTCGAACCTCGTTACTCGCTCCAATTTAAACAATGAATGCTCTAGCAAACCCGATGCCCGGGTGGTGGAATTGGTAGACACAAGGGATTTAAAATCCCTCGCTGGTAACAGCGTGCCGGTTCAAGTCCGGCCCCGGGCACCATTGTTACAGATAGCTTAATTTCTTGATATGACAGTAATATTAAGTTAGAGTAGCAACGATAAAATGTGCATTAATAAATGCAATATGGAACGCGAGTATAGCTCAGCTGGATGAATGAAAAGACGCAACCTTGCTTCTTACATATCCAACTAAGTTAAAAAGCTTCTGGAGTGCGAGTATAGCTCAGCTGGTAGAGCGCAACCTTGCCAAGGTTGAGGTCACGAGTTCGAACCTCGTTACTCGCTCCAATCTCTGATACACTAAGTGTCAATACAATGCGGCGGAATGGCAGAGTGGCCATGCAGCGGATTGCAAATCCGTCTACCTCGGTTCGACTCCGGGTTCCGCCTCCATTTTCTTTCCCCTTAGCTGTTTCTAAATTCTTTTCCCAGTAGTTTCCAGTAACCATACGTAAATCACCGGTATATCGTTTTTATATTGAATTCTCAGGTCTACTAACTCACCGCTGACACTTTCATTGATGGTAAATTCGCTGCTGGTGAGCAGGTATCGCCCCTGGTGGTGTTTTACTTCTACCTGCGCATCTACGGTGATCCCTTTGTTCTTGGCAATCTCTGTCAGGGCATCCTGAATAGCAAGCTTGATGGCGGTGCTGAGCAGGTTGTCTGAGGTCATAGTGCCATCTTCACCAAATGCGCCTAACACCAGATGTCCACTGCGTTTTATGTCGGCCATGGCGCTTGTTGTCGGTGTAGTCACAGCTTCAAGCACATCAGGCTTATACAGACCGATGAGCGTGGAGCCATACTGACAGCTTTGGTGCAATGCGAGGCGAGCAGGCACACCTTGTGCTGTTACTTTACCATTGCGGTTAAAGTTTATCTCATGGCGCAAAATACCGTCGCGACTGATTGCGCGCTCTTGCAGGTACTCGGTTGCATTTACCTGGGCCTGCAACAAAAAGCTCGCCACTGCTTTGGCATTGAGTTCGCTGATAGAGATCTGCTGATGGGGCGATGCCGTGTAATAACTCACTCCCAGCACCTGGTTGCGCTGTTCATTTTCACATAACCAGGCAGGCTGGCAGAGCGAAAAGTCACAATGACGTACAGGGCAGTTGGCATTTTCCTTAAGTGGCGTGAAGCTGACATAGCTGTATTGAGTGTCCTGGGTATTAAAGGGTGCTGAGTAATAGATGGTATGACCGGAGGATAACACTTGAGTGGGCTCATCCGGTGTCACACCTTGCAGATCGCTGCGCTGTAACATAATAGCATGATAGGCCGCTAGTTTTTTGAGTGCGCGGGTCCTACTGGCCAGCTCTGAACCATTCGGAATGGCGCTGAACGGGGCCGCGGTGCCAATGAAGCCAAGTTGTTCGGCTTGTTTTGGCGACTGAATCCAGCAGGGCAGGTGTGTCTCCCGGTGCTTTTCGGGTGGCTGTGGAAGCGTTTTACAGCCGGTAAAGATTAGGGTGCCAGATAGCATGGCCCAAAGCAAAGGTGAATGCACAGTCGATCCTTGTGAATGTAGGTTACTGTCCATTCTCTCCCAAAGGTAAGTCGAATTCTACCATCAGGCCACCCTTTTCGCGGTTACGCAGTCTTAACTGTCCCTGATGTGCTGTGATGATGTCATGACACAGGCTCAATCCGAGCCCAGTACCCTGAGATTTAGTCGAGTAAAATGGCTGTAGTGCTTGATGTAAATTACCCGGCTGGATCCCACATCCGCGGTCAACGATGGCAAAGCGAAGCCGGCTTTGATCCCGAACCACCTGCACGGATATCTCGCTTTTATCACTGCCTGATTCGTGGGCATTTTTGAGCAAATTAAGCAACACCTGCTCTACCTGAGCAAGATCGAAGTCGCCGCTGTAATCGGGGATTGTGCCCAGTAGTTTAAAAGGGTAAAAGGTCTGCAATCTATCCAGAAGCGGTGCGATAGCGTGCGTTGCGCTGCTGGGGGCCGGTAAACGTGCATACTCTGCATAGCGCTGGATAAACTCGCTCAGGTTATGCGCTCGCTGTGAAATGGTGTCCAGCATGTCTGGCAGCAGCTCAAGGTGTTTTTGCTGGTTCAGCATAGTCTGTGCCGAGCTGGTCAGTGATTGGATGGGTGCCAAAGAATTGTTTAGCTCGTGGCTTATCAGACGAATGGCATTTTTCCACAGCATGATCTCTTCACGATTTTGCTCTGCTGAGACGTTTTTACAGATCACCAGTGTATGGGGCTGATAATTTAGAGTAACCTGTTCGATGCCAAGATAAAAAGTGTGCTTTTGCTCTTGTTGCTCGAAGCTCAACATACCTGTGTAACCCAGACTGAGTGCCTGGGCTAGTGGTGCGGGTAAAGCATCACAGGCCGTTTCGAGTTTACTGCCTGTGAGTGCACCGGCTTGTTTACTTAGTAACTGACGTGCAGCGGCATTGTGGTAAACAATGTGGTGGTGTTTATCGAGTAGCAGGGTCGCCATTGGTGAGGCTTGGACTATGCTATCCAGTACCAACTCTTTTTGATTGAGCTTTTGTTTTTGCTGCTTCAGGTTGGTTGTCAGCTGGTTGTACAGCTCAATCAGGCTGGTTAGCTCAGGATCGGATGTTGGCGAGATCCGCAGTGACAGGTCGCCATCTTTGATACTTTTAATACCATCCTCTAAAGTCGCCAGTAACCGCTGTCGACGGGCCGTTAGATGGCCTAGTAGCAAGACTAAAGCCAGTAAAGATACAAGCAGAATCGAAGAGCAGGCAATGGCCACGGGGATTTGATGGTGCAAAGCCATCGTCAGCGCCATCAGTGCGCAAGTAAGCACTACAGTGCAGCTTAACAGGATCTGGCCCGCGAAAGACCAGTGCAGGCGCACGTTCATCGCTTAATTCCAAATTTGTCCATACGACGGTACATCGCTTGGCGACTTAAACCAAGACTCTTAGCCGCATGCGTTACATTACCCTGGTGTTTATCGAGGGCCTGGGTAATATCCTCAATAGTAAATTCATGGCTTGCCAGCGTAGACGCCGATGCATTCAGGCCCAGGTCCGTCGCTTCAATACGCTCTCCGGCAGCGAGCAGCTCGGCCCGTCCTATGACATTTTGCAGCTCTCGCACATTGCCCGGCCAGGCATATCGCTTCAGCAAACGTTGCGCGCCTTCACTCAGCGATTTGTGGCTGCTGAGGAAATGCATAGCGAGCGGAACAATATCATCGGGTCGCTCAGCGAGGGGAGGAAGCCGCAGTTCAATCATATTCAGGCGGTAGTAGAGATCTTGTCTGAATTCTCCACGGGCGATGGCCTCATTCAGATTCGCATTGGTCGCACTGATCACCCTGACGTTAACTTTTTGCGTTTTGCTACTGCCAACGGCTTCAAACTCACCGGTTTGCAGTACTCTCAATAGTTTTTGCTGGCCTGTCAGTGGCAGGTTGCCTATTTCATCGAGAAACAGTGTCCCCCCATTTGCTGCGGCAAAACGTCCTTCGCGGCTTTTTGTTGCGCCAGTGTATGCACCGCTGACCACGCCAAACAGCTCGGCTTCGATCAGATCTGCAGGCAGGGCACCGGCATTGACCCGGATAAAAGGTTTATCCCGGTAGGCGCTGTTGGCCACCAAGAGTTCAGCGATTTTTTCCTTGCCAGCCCCATTAGGACCTGTGATCAAAACCTGGGCATCAGAATGTGCTACTTGTGTTGCGGTTTCAAGCAAAGACAACATGGTGTGATCGGCGAAGATCAATCCACAGAGGTCGTAATCCTGGCGAAGCCGCTCCTGTCTGACCTTGAACTGTTTTTTACTGCGGTTTTGAGCTTGCTGAAGCTGGTACATTTCCAGTAAGTTGTTCACCGAGCTGAGGAGCTTGTCATCCTGCCAGGGTTTAGCGATATAATCCGCAGCCCCATGCTTAATGAGTTCTACGGCCATTTCCAGCTGGGCCCAGGCGGTTAGCAGGATAATAGGGAGATCAGGGTTAAGTGCCCGGATCTGATGATACAGGGTTTTGCCTTCTTCACCTGAGGTTGTGTCATGGGTAAAGTTCATATCCTGGATCACCAGATCGTAATCCTGTGACTGCAGCATCGCCAGCCCCTGCTCTGGCGAACTCGCACCTTCGCAGTCGATATCATTAATTAAAAAAAGAATTTTAAGCGCTTTGATAACATCAGTGTTGTCATCAATCACCAGAATTTTGTGTTGCATGGTGTTATTTATCGTTATTATTTTATCAGTATCAAGGGCTTTTCAGCCCTTGGTTCAGGTTTTTGTGACTCTTGCAGGCGCTATCTTAGCGGCTTTACGAACAGGAATATAGACCGCCACTGCACTGAGTAGCCAGACAGAGATGGCAACCAGGACAGCCAACCAGGGTTCTACCAGGCCTTGTGCTCGTAAGTGAGTCACAAAATAATTGTTCAGCCATAAGGCCGCAAAACTGCCAAGCAGGATACCCGCCATGGCCAGCAAAGCGTTTTCAATCAACAGCGTTTTGAGTATGGTGCTTTGGCTGGCACCCAGAGCGCGTAAAATACCAATGTCTTTTTTACGGATCGAGACGGAAAAAGAGACCAGACCGATTATCCCAAAAGCAGTGACCGCCACAGCGATCACACTGATCCCTATCATGATAAAAGCAAAGGTACTTCGCCCATCCCATAATCGCTTCTTTGCTCGGGCGGCAAATTCTACTCGCTCTACTATTCGCCCACCTTGTTGGTACAGCGCGTCTTCAACATCTTTTAAAATGGCTTCTTTGGTGCCTTTTTTGACTCTCAATATATAGTTGACGTTTGTGCTGCCAAAATGCGCTTGAGGGACAATTGTCGAGTGATACCAGTGTTGCTCATAGACTGCACTTTCGCCAAGCATTTTATCAGCATAGACCCCAATAACTCGATAAGGCAGGCGCGCGCGTTGTAAATATACGGTTTGCCCCAGCGCACTTTGCTCACCAAAAAGTGACTTCGCCAGGGCTTCGCTGATCAAGACGACGCTGGCAAACCGGCTCTGATCTGAACCTGCAAAGACAAACTCACTAGGATAGAAGTCTCGCCCTTGTGTGATAGTCAGGCCCAAAGTGGCAACGCCTTCAGAGGTGATGTCAAACTGCGCATTTTCAATACCAGCTTCTTCTCGGTCAGTGGTTTTATAAACCTGATTGCTGCCCGAGACTGTGGCCAGTACCAGTTCATTGCTGGCATAAGTTACCTGAGTTACCTCTGGCAATGCACCGAGATTGCTTAAATCCCGTTGGATCAGAGCTGATTTATCGACCTGCTTGTCAAACACCTTAGTGTAGACATTGAGTATCTCATATTCGTCGAGGTGAGATGGGATAAGCCAGTTTTTGAGCGTCCCATAGCTGATGAAGCTTGCATTGCCGACTATGGTCACCGCTATGGCTATCTGGATTAGGATCATCAGTGAGATATTACGGTGTTTAACAATAATTTTAAGTATATGTTTTAGTGACATCGTCTTATCCTCTTAGCTGAGCTGCAGGTGCAGTGCGACTTGCTTTGATGATGGGGTAGAGCCCCGCGGTAAATATCGCGATAAAAATGCCTATTGCAGCTTGCAACGCAAACGGAATATCCATGCTGTACATGCGGCGTACCTGCTCGGCGTCGGCCAGGTAGTCTGCCTGATACAAGGCCAGATGAAACATGGCAACCAGTCCAAATTGTGCCAGCAGTAACCCCAGAACAATGGCGGCACCACTGAGCATACTGAGCTCCAGCAGCTGGATTTTCAGAATATATAGTTTGTTAGCCCCAAGTGCCCGATACAAAGAAACCAGTTTGGCGCGACTTTGGTTTTTTGCCAGCAAGATCCCTATGGTGTTGATGAGACAAATCGCAAACAGCAAATAAGCAAATTTAAGGTAGATCTGTTCCCAGTATAGATTGTCACTCATTCTGTCGTTCAGAGTCGCAAGTTGGCCCAGATAGAAGGGCTCGGCATGACCAAAGCGGCCCAGAGCAAGCTGTTGCTCTGCATAGTTACGCAGCCAAAGAGTGAGCTCTGCGTGGCTTTGTTCCTGGTTATCAGGGTCTAATTCTGCCCAGGCATGCAGGTATCCGCACTCGGCACTCTTTAACCCCTGAACATCGTCACGACGATAGCTGTTTCGCAGTGGCTCGTCCTTGGTACGACATGGCATATAGCCGGTGCGGGCAATATTATTCGTATGCGCGTACCCTAGCGGTATAACAGCCATATCATTGACTCGGCCGCGAAAACGCATGTTCTGAAAACGACGCAAATAGGCTGACATATCCATGACACCCACTACCTCAAGCTGGCGATTGTTGATAACAACTTGCTGACCGACCGAGTTCTCACCACCGAACAATAGGTCGTTGGCTTTTTTATCCAATACAATGACGGCTGTGTTGTCCATGTCTGCGCGCCAGGGTTCACCATAGATAAACGGAACCTGAAGTAAGTCAAAATATCCAGCATCTGCCGCAGAAGCTTCTGCCGTGACGGGTCTGACGCTGCGATCCGGCAAGTCGATGACGAACGACGTCGTATAATTCAATGACAATCTTACGCTGTTGTGATTTGCCCAGTCGGCATAAAGTGACTGCGCATCCGTGTAGGTAAGTGGTGGCACACTAAAAGGCGAGCGATTCTCATAATCGGGATCCATAAAGTTTAAGCTTACGTGGTAAATGCGATCGGCACGTTCGTCTATGGGAGAATGCCCACTGCGGGTTACTATGTTGCCCATAGTCAACAGCAGGGTAATGCCAATAGCCAGATTGAGGACCATCAGCAAAGTCAGTTTGCGTTTTTGTTTCAGACCACGCCAGGCCAGTTGCACTAAATCCTTCATTGCAGCCACCTAAGAGATCAGTTCAACCAGTTCATTTTTATTGATATCGCGCAGCTGACCATCGAGGATCTGTATATTCCGGTGCGCACGCTGTGCCAGTTCATTGTCATGGGTCACCATAAGCAAGGTGGTACCCTGACGATTAATCTCCTCCAGCAGGTCCATAACCTGTCTTGCCATCATAGTGTCCAGGTTGCCAGTAGGCTCATCGGCGAGCAAAAAACGCGGCTGACCTGCCAGTGCCCGGGCAATGGCGACCCGTTGCTGCTGACCACCACTCAATTGCGCGGGAAAGTGACTGGCACGACCGCCAAGACCGACTAGCTCAAGGCTTTCTTCGATGCGCTTTTTACGGGCCTGAGCAGACAAGCCCCGGAAAATCAGTGGCACTTCGATGTTATCGTAAAGATTCAGATCGCTGATCAGATTAAATCCCTGGAAAATAAAGCCAATTTTTTCATTGCGTAGGCGGGAGAGCTGTTTATCACCTAGGGTGCTGACATCTTCTCCGTCCAGTTCATAGCTGCCTTGCTCGAAGTTTTCAAGCAGCCCGGTTATGTTCAAAAAGGTGGTTTTACCTGAGCCTGAGGGGCCTGTCACGGCAATAAATTCGCCTTCTTCTACGGTGAAATTAACGTCTGACAGTGCGTGTGTCTCGACCAGCTCAGTGCGATATATTTTACTGATGTTCTTCATGCGTAACATGGGTATGTTCCTTTATTATTATTCGCTGAGGATCACTTGTTGTGATTGTCCGAAAGCAGCCAGACTTGAGATAATGATTGTATCACCAGGTTGCAGCCCCTGGGTAATCTCTACTTCTCTGACACTTTTGACACCCAGTGAAATAGGGGTTCTGAATGCGGAGTTTTGTTCAATTTTGTAGGCGGTGCGTGATGCGCCGGTTTCGACAAAGGCACCGCGTTCAACCTTAAGTACATTCTGTTTTTGCGCGATAATGATCTGAGCATTGACGCGTTGATTCTGGCGTAAATTTCCGGGCTGCTCGCTAAAGCGGATCCGACCACGAACCTGGCCCTGCTCAACTTCGGGAGAAATAGCCACTAAAGTCGCACTGTAGTGTTCATTGTTAATTTGTACATTTGCTCGCAAACCTATGCCTAGCTCATCTGCGAGGTTTTCAGGGATATAGGCTTCGACCTCCAGCTCGTTGAGGTTAACCAGTGACATCAATTGCGTGTCTCGCTGCACATGTTGCTTTTGCTGAACATTCAGTGTGCCGACAATGCCGGACAAAGGTGAATGTAAAGTCAGCGCTTCGACCTGGCGGCGTAATTCTTGTGTAAGGTGGCGCTGACGAGTGAGATTAAGTTCGCTACTTTTTAGCTCAAAGCTGAGTCGTTCCTGGGCCAGTTGCAGGCTGGCAATGGCATGGCGTTCATTCAACTCTGCACGTTTCAGAGCGACTTCTGTTTGTTCTAATTCCTCTTTGGAGATGATCTGTTTTTCGATACTTGTGCGCGCTCTGGCCATTTCACTTTGCGCGGCTTCTAGCTCTACTTTGGCCAGTTCCATTTGTTGCGTGTTGTCCAGTTGCTGCTGTTTGATTGCGATTTTCTGGCGGCTTACTTCCATCTCCAGACGCGCCAGAGTGGCCTCTTCCTGGAGTAGCTGGTTACGTAGTTCCGGACTGTCGATGGTCAGCAATGCTTGTCCTGCCTTAATTTCATCGCCTGCTTTGACAAACAAAGTGACGGTGCCGGCCGCAATAGCGTACATTGAGGGGCTATCCGCCGCCATGGTGCGTCCTTCAACGCGCAAATCCTGAACCATATCGCCTCTGATTACGGTGGCTGTTCTTAAATTCTGTAACGACACTACCTGATCAGCGCTGAGCAATTGGTCGAAACTGTTGTAGGACGCAGTCGCTGCACCCACGAGCCCGATGGCTGTTGCCATTGCAAGCCACAAGCGGGGCAGTCTGCGTGTTTGCTGGATCACTTTGTCTTGTTGTCTGGTATCTCGGATCATGCCGGGTATGGCTCCCTGTTTTCTGGATTTTACCTTCTATTACAAAATAAGTGCCAAAGTTTAAGTTATTGAAATTATTGTTTTATTTTGTTTTTCCTCTTGTGTTGCTAAAGCAGCGGACGGACAGCGGACAGTACGCGGACAGTAGATGGGTGTCCGGACAGGTGCAAAGTGGGGAACAGACAGAATACACTAGAATTGCCGGGTTGTTCCTGTACTATAGAGACAAAAGCTAAGCAGCTGTTTATTAAGTGGTAATGGAGATACGATGATCCAACTTGATGAAGTCACCTTTAAGCGCCCGGATGGTACGGGTACAGACATGTGTTGGACGGGCTGAGCTGGTCAGTGGCTGCAGCCGAGCAGGTCGCGTTAACGGGCGAAAGTGGATCAGGTAAAACAACGCTGCTCAATATACTTGCAGGCTTGTTGACACCAGATGCTGGATCTGTGTTTATTAGTGAGCAAAATATCAGTGATTACAACAGCACCGAACTGGCATTGTACCGCCGTACAATTGGCATGATATTTCAGCATTATCAGTTACTCAGTCCACTCACGGTTGCCGATAATATGGCGTTTCAGGCACGTCTTAATGGTCGCTCAGTCAGTTATGGCGATATTGTTGCCATGGCAGAAAGACTAGGGCTAGCGGCTAAGCTTGATGCATATCCAGCGCAATTAAGTGGCGGGGAGCAGCAGCGCGTTGGGATTGCCAGAGCACTGCTCAATCAACCTCGCTTGCTGCTCGCGGATGAACCCACCGGCAACCTGGATAGTGTGCGAAGTCAGGAAGTGCTTGAGCTGCTGATGGCGCTTTGCAAGGAGCAGCATGTCAACCTTATCATGGTGACCCACAGTCGTGCGCTTGCGGCGCAGTTCCCGCGTCTGGTGGAGTTACGTGATGGACGTATACATGAGTGAGCTACGCCTGATCTTAATTACTTATGGCCAGTTCTATCGTCGCCATAAAAGCCTGCTGGGGTTGTTTCTGCTGGGCCTTAGTCTGGGTAGTGCCTTGCTCAGTGCGACATTAGGCTTAAATCAGGAAGCATCGCAGCGTTACACCACCAGCACGGCACTGTTGTCACAACCGGTTAGTCATTTTATCCGCCCACCATTAGGGGAGAATGGTCTGGCTTTTTCGTTGTGGCAACGACTGACGGCGTCCGGGTTTAAGCAGGTCCAGCCCGTGCTCGAAGGGCGGCTCAGGACTGATGAAGGTCAGACACTGGCTATACGAGGTGTCAATTTACTGCAATGGCAAACAGCGAGTGCAGCTATACCAGCAACAGATGAGTCAGCCGCACAAGTTGCACGAACAAAGCTGTTTGATACTGTGTTTTTGTCACCTCAGTTAATTGCCCGGATGAAACTGGATGGATCTGTGCTGCTCATTGATGGAGTGAGTTACCCGACCAGCCTGTTAGATGGGACGGGCCATTATGCCCTGATGGATATCAGCCTGGCGGATAGACTGTTACAGGCGGGTGGACAGAGCAGCTACTTTGAAGTAACCGGTTTGAGTGAGTCTGAGTCACAACGCCTGATCACGCTACTTGGCACTGAAGCCAGGCTGGAGTCTGCTCAGGCCCAAACCTTCGATGCACTATCGGGGCCTTTTTCTTTAATCTTCAGGCGTTGGCCTTACTGGGTTATGTCGTTGGTGCCTTTTTAAGCCTCAATGCCATCAAACTTGCCTATCAGAGTCGTTTGTCACTACAGCAACAAATGGCTACCCTTGGTTGTCTTCAGGGCCAATTACTTAAAGCGCTGTGTCTGGAAGTGGCTTTACTGAGTATTGTGGCTGCAACGCTGGGTAATCTGATTGGCGTTGTAATGGCCAATGCGATGATGGGTGACATTAGCGCTGTGTTGGGTAGCTTTTATAAACTGGACCGCGCCCTGACGGTACAGTTCAATGCCTGGCTGGTGCTCCTGGGAAGTTTACTCAATCTGGCTATTTTAGCTGGCTTCGTCATGCTGCAAACCCAGCTGGCGCAAAGGCTTTCCAGGTGGCTGACACCAGGTCTGCTTTTGATTGCTTGTATTGGTGGCCCGTTGATGTTGTACTTTGCACAGACTAAATGGCAAGCGCTGCTTCTGTGTGTCTGTGTGCTACTTTTGTTTTTCGCGCTTACCCCCTCTGTGGTACGTCAGGTGTTTCGTGTTCGCTGGCCCACTCGCTCCCCTTTGCTCAGCTGGCTCAGAGCTGACAGCCTGACACAATTACCCGCTTTATTAAGCTCCGTACTTGCGATTTTGATGGCGATGGGCGCAGCCATAGGAATGCAGGTGATGGTGGGGAGTTTTAGCAGTGCACTGGATGCGCACCTGCAAACTCGCCTCAATGCCGATCTGTATGTTCGGCCCGATGAGCCGACTTCCCAAATGCGTCTGGCTCTGGCTGATATGAGCGAAGTTGAGCAGGTTGGTGTGTATTGGTCAGCACAAAGTGAAATCACAGTGGGTAATGAGGATATCCCCGCAACTATCATGAGCTTTGGTGAAGACTATTCTTATCATCAGCATTTGACCCTGTTAAACAAACAGCCACTAGAAGCGGCACATCTGGCCAGTACAAACGAACAATTATCTTGTCTTATCAATGAACCAGGTATGCGACGATATGCATTAAAAGCGGGCAGTATACTTGAGATAAAGCAGGGTCCGCGCGCATTTCATTGCAAGGTTAGAGGTGTGTTTTATGATTATGGTGAGCCTGGCATAAATCTGGTTGTAAGCTCGTCGGTCATAGTACAACAGGCTTTTTTGTATGAAGCTGTTGGTTTTATGCTGACGCTGCAAGATGGCGTTAACTCAGAGCGTATTGCTGATGCCATTAGTCAGCGCTGGTCACTGGCCGGACACCAGTTAATTCACAATCGGGTGTTTAAGCGCTTCGCAAAGCAATTATTTAGTCAAACTTTTCTGGTTACCCATGCGCTGAACTTGTGCATTATGCTCATTGCTTTATTCGGTGTCTGGGTGAGCTTTCTCACTCTTGGGCGGCAGCAATTACACCCTATGGCGGTGTTACAAACGTTGGGCGTGACCCAGTGGCAATTATTTGCTCTTAAATTATGTCAGGCTGCGCTTATTCTCGGTATGACGTTGCTTCTGGCCGTGCCTCTGGGCATCCTGTTGGGCTGGGTGTTGTTAGAATATGTGATGCCCATCGCCTTTGGCTGGAGTATGGCCATGGTGCTCAGTTGGGGCGACATTTTGGGATTTTGTGCTGTGATACTGTTACTGGCGCTGGTGGTGAGTGCCATCCCGTTGTTGAAACTGATCAGGCGTAATGTGGCCGACAATGTGGCACAGTTATAAGGAGTAGCAAATGCAGTTTACCGGGTTATTTTTACTCATCATATTAGTTTTAACAGGATGCCAGCCTGGCGCACCTGAAGCTGAAAAGAATAATGCTGCGATGGCTGTCCTTGGTCAGGAACTCGGTGAGCCGGTAAGCGCTGCGCACTCTCTGGTGTTTCCCCGCGATCATGGTGCGCACCCTGAACAGGGGGTGGAATGGTGGTACGTGACGGGCAATCTGAGCGCACAGGATGGCACTCAGTTTGGTATGCAATGGACTTTGTTCCGGGTGCTCGACCCGGGGTTTTCTGCTTCTCAGGGGTCGCCCTGGTGGGACGGCCAGTTGTACTTTGCACATTTTGCCCTGCAGGATGGTCGTACCCATCATGCCTTTGAGCGTTATGGCAGAGCAGGGCAGGTCGAGATCCAGGCAAGTCCTTTTATTGCCCGGCTGGATAACTGGCAACTGGCGAGTCGGGAGAATTCATTCTTACCTCTGCGATTACAAACCCGGGAACCTGGTTATGGCCTGGATATTACACTGACAAACAGCCCGCAGGTGTTGCATGGCAAACAGGGATATAGCCAGAAAACACAGCAGGGCCATGCTTCCTTTTATTACAGCTATCCCTTTTTACAGGTGGCAGGTACGTTGACTTATGCGGGCAAAGATTATGAGGTCACAGGTCAGGCCTGGCTGGACAGAGAATGGTCTTCGGGCCTGATTGACAGCCAGCACGGAGGCTGGGACTGGTTTAGTTTACAAAGCACCGAGCCCAATCAAGGTGCGCTGATGGCATTCTGCACTCGAGATGAAAACCACGCTTATGCTTATTGCAGTGCCTCAGAGATATCATCGTCTGGAGAGGTGACCGCTTATCCTGACGAGCAGGTCACTCTGACAGTACTGAACAGAGCGAAAACGCACGATGTGACACATCCGGTTAGCTGGCAATTGCAGTTACCGGGCAAAGAAGCGGTGATCATTGATGCGCTGCAATCAGACTCTTTGAATACTTTGAGCGTGCCTTACTGGGAAGGCCGAATACGCAGCCGGGGTGGGTTTTCCGGGCAAGGGTATGGTGAGCTGTTTGGGTATTGAGTATTCCCGGGTCAAGGAGGCAGAATTGTGCAATTATCTTTATAAGATGTTGTTATATAAAACTGTCTTATGGCTTTTCGGACTGAGTTGGCTGACAACCTTGTTATCAGGGCTGTAATGATAAAGGGGCACAGGTGTACCAAGTGCCAGCATTTAATTCAAACAACCCTGGTGAGGCCTGCCGCACAGGATAATCCGTAATAGGTTATGCGGGCAGGTATACACTGTCGGTGCTCAGGTATTACTCCCGGCCATACAAGGGCATAGCGACGCCTGAAACGTCAGGAAACTCCAGGACAGCGACAGGCGTAAAATCACTTTCTGCCAGGAAGAAAGTTGTCAGGCTGGCTCTTGAGTGAATAGTAAACTCTCCCACAAATGGCATCATCCAGCCACTGTCACTTGATAATACACCACTTAATTGCGGTACTTTACTGTAGTCAGGTAACAGGTAATCAGGAAGCACGTTATCTCCAACAGAATGCAGTGGCAGGTTGACGCCAATCTGACGAGTGTAGGACACGTCCAGCATAGACCGCCCAGTAAATTGGTTGGCCAGAGTTAATGTATGCTGGTGAGGTGTGATAGTAATAGTCACTTCGGCTGCTTGTTTGGGGTAGCCCCAGATCTCGCGGCCAGCTCTGATTGCTATAGGATTGTCGAGCATAAGGTGCTGGTTATAAAGTGCATAATTATGTGGTTTTCCAGCTGCTTGCTGCTCGGCATTCGCCGCTGCCAGTGCCGCCAGTACTTTACCGGTAAAACTCAGTTGAGCACTTGGCTCGGTCATGTCACCCGGGCAAGGTAAAATGGGGTCGACACTGCCGCGACGTTTAACATAAAAGCTAGAAATGGTTTCGTTATAGGCACCCGCCGGGCTGGCGGTAATTTTTTGCGTATACAGCGCGCCAATGCCTTTCGATGCAGCGCCTTCGCAATGCAGGCGGACTGGTTCCCATTGCCAGTTCCATAGAAAAAACTGTGCAACATTCGCATCAATTAACCCAACAACAGCACTGGTGGCTTCGCCCTGCACATGAAAGGGCATATCGACGGGCGTGCCATCAGAAAGGTACGTGGTGCTAGTTACTGGGTAACTTTCACTGAGATCTGCGGCGTGACTGCTCAGCGATATCATAGTACCGAGCAAGAGGGATTTGATTTTCATCATGGATCCTTTTTTAGTTATGGTTTTCCTTTTGGGTGTACTGCCTGAAACACACTGGTTTAGGTACAGAGTGCGTAAAAGCGGGACTAGGTTAGCATGGTGTGATGAAAAGTAAATGAAATGAACAGAGTGGGGGAAATCGGCGTGCGGTAATTCAAATGTATACGAGTGTAAACTGGCTATTCTTTCCATATCCGCAATGCTGTAAACTGGCGACCCATTTATGTAGGCAAACAGATAATTAAGTCTGACATAAATAACTTTCAAATAGGCGCAGTTCGGTTCCCATCCGTACTAAGAGATAAGAAGGAATTCATTATTTATGATCCCATTTGCGGTGTTGATCACAGTATTGGTGTGTTTTGTCGGCTACGGGTTGTGGCCATTGGTGATCTCCGTGCTGGGTTATCTGGTGTCCGAACAACCATCGGAGGCCATGATCCTAGTGTTTTTCTGGTTAACTATGGTATTTATCCAGTTTGTTGCAATGTGGCATATTGCCAAAAGAAAGCCCAGAGGGCGTAATTTCTTTTTCTATACCGTGTGGGTCTGTGTTTTTGTACAAAGTGCAGACTTACTACTGGGTACTGAGGGCGCGCTACCAGTTTGGGATTTAGTCGATCTGTTTATCTATCCAGCTTTGGCAATGTGGGTACTGTATGCCAGCGACGTCAAGCAATATTTCGATAAGTAAAAGGCAAAACAAAGAGTAATTGTATGAGTAAATGTGGTAAATGTGACAGCGATATTTCCTTTATGTCGGTATTAAATACACCGAATCCTTTTAAACTAAAATGCGGCAACTGCAAAGCACCGATTTCGCTGAGCCTGGTGAGCGCCGGTATTGTAGCGGGCATTATTCTGGCGGTGATAAGTACCATCCTGATCTATTTTTACGGCTCTGAAGGGTACTGGATTAAAGTGGTGCTGCCTACCGTTTTGGCCGCAGAGGGTCTTTATTTTGCTGCTATTAGAATGGGGTTGGTAAAAGTCAAACCAGAAAAAGCAGCATAAAAAATGGGAGCCTTTGGCTCCCATTTTTTATGTATTATCAGCTTAATTCGATTTTGTAAGTTGGCACGGTATTAATACGCTGACTCAGGCGTCCGAGCAATACCCACCAGGCAAATAAGGCGCTAAGCATAAGCGCAATCCACATGGCTGCCGACTCCGGTGCTGTACTGAGTTGCCCTAGCTGGTAGACGAGGGTTGCCAGTATATAGGCAATCGAGGTTGTCCAGCTAATCACCACCCACATCCACTGACTACCAGACTCACGTTTAATTGCCCCAAGTACCGCAACACAGGGGGTATAGAGCAGAATTAATACCAGATAGGCAAATGCGCCCAGCTGGCCATTAAACTGAGCTGCCATAGCAGTCAACAGCTCATTGTCAGCGTCACCGCCTTCTTCAACGGCCCCCAGACCTAATGGGTCCCCAAGGTTGTTAAGCAAATCCACCGAGTTGTCCCATAGTGTCATGGTTGCCTCGCGTGCTGAGCTGCTCAGAGACCAAGCCTGCGCCTCTTCCGGTACGCCGACATATAAAGCGTCCATCGTGCCTACAATGGCCTCTTTGGCGAACAGACCGGTCACGATCCCAACAGTCGCTGGCCAGTTGTCTTCTTCTATACCTAACGGTGCAAACACAGGTGTTACCACTTGTGCGGCCTTAGACAGCAAAGACGCTTCACTGTTTTCGTGGCCAAAGCTGCCGTCCGTACCGATAGAATTGATCATACTCAGCAGCGCAACGACAAATACAATCGTTTTTCCAGCGCGGGTAATAAAGCTCCGTAAGCGCTGCCAGGTGGTCATCATCAGGTTGCGCCACACCGGCAGGTGATAGGCGGGCATCTCTATAAAAGAAGGCACTTTTTCCTGTCTGAACACACGTTTTCGGAACAAGTAACCTGATCCTACAGCAACGAGAATGCCAAACAAATACAGTGCAAATACTATATTTGCGCCATTGACCGGGAAAAAGGCGGCGGCAAACAAGGCATATACCGTCAAGCGAGCACCACAAGACATAAAAGGCGCCATGATCACCGTCAGGAGGCGGTCTGACTCCCTGCTCATCGTACGAGCGCTCATCACGGCGGGGACGTTACAACCAAAGCCCACAATCAGAGGCACAAACGCATTGCCGGGCAAACCAATGGATGACATCAGGCGGTCTATAACAAAAGCAGCACGTGACAGGTAGCCACTGTCCTCAAGAATTGACAAACAGAAATATAATACAGCAATAACAGGAATAAAGGTCGCCACCAGCTGTAAACCGGCGCCAAAGCCGTCACCCAGGATCACACCAAGCCATTCAGGTGCCCCCAGGTTAGCCAACAGCAATTTGGTCCCGTCGATAAAGATGGCGCCAACCAGAATATCGAAAAAATCGATAAAAACGGCCCCGAAATTGACGGCAATGGTGAACATCAGGTACATCATAAACAAGAAAATAGGGACACCAAGCCAACGATTCAGTACCAGTTTATCGAGCCGCGTGGTGAAATCAGAGCGCGTCTGCGACATGATACTGACACCGTTACTGAGCTTTTTGACGCTTTGATACCGTTTTACAGTGTCCTCACTATTGATATCTGACTGAGTGACTGGCTGTCTGGTGGTTGCCGAGTTATCTGACTTAAGGTGATGAATCAAGGCATCGGTTAGTGCCTGCATTCCTTCACCTGTTGAGCCTATCATTGCGATAACCGGCACGCCCAGTCGTTGTGACAACAACGCAAAGTCAAGCTCTTTACCTTGTTGGCGGGCGACATCGGTCATGTTAGCAACCACAATCACAGGCGTTCCTGTTTCCTGCATTTGGGTGGTCAAAACCAGGTTGCGTTCGAGGTTAGCACAGTCGACAACGTTGACTATCAGGTCGGCGTCTTGAGAGCGGATATAGTCAATGGCAATCTGTTCATCCTGGCCCGGATCAATCTGAGCCATACTGTACAGTCCGGGTAAGTCAATTAGCTCAATCTGCTGGCTCTGTAATGTCAGCTCGCCACTTTTGCGTTCAACCGTGACACCTGGCCAGTTCCCCACCTTTTGCCTGGCGCCGGTAAGACGATTGAATAGGGTGGTTTTACCACAATTGGGGTTACCAACGAGGGCGATTCTCACGTGACCTTACTCCTTTTAATTAGCGGTTCAGTTGGATAAAGCGTGCATCTGTTTTGCGGATACTAATATAGGTGTTACCAACCTTGGTCTGGATTGGGCAACCCAGGGGGGCGATATTTAAGACAGAGATCGCTTCGCCGGGGATGAGACCCAATGCCATAACGCGGCTGATCAGGGCTGCATCCGGATGATCAATACCCGCAATAATCGCTGTGTCATTTGGTTTTAAATCTGCAAGTGTCATAGAGGTAATGCAAACCTTGATAAGAATTATTTATTATTAGAGTGCTATAGTACCGCAACTTAAATGTCATAAACAAGCTGGCGCAGGAAAAGAGGTGAGTTATTTTTATGATTGATAAAGTTATATATTTTAGTTGGTTACGCCTTTTAAAGGAATGTCATCAAGGTGTTGTCAGAGACCTCATATAGTTTGCACTTTGATTGCCAACTGTTTGCAAAAGTAGCTGTTAGGGGAGTTTGGGCCCAGCTGTTCAGGAAGTCGGTGCTCAGCGGCCATCATTGGTAGCTGAACACCTGTGGTTTTTAGCTGCTGTGTTTAAAAGGTCTCTTTGAGTAAGTTAAGCATATCCTCGACCGATAGCTTGCCGGCCTGCTCGTTACCTGCCAGCAATTGATCTGCAAGGTCTCGTTTGTGCTGGTGCAGCGCGACTATTTTCTCTTCTATGGTGTTCTTGGCGATGAGGCGATAGATAGTCACCGGACGTTGCTGACCCATGCGATGAGCCCTGTCAGAGGCCTGTGCTTCGACCGCTGGATTCCACCAGGGATCCATATGGATCACATAGTCGGCAGCGGTGAGATTCAAGCCCGAGCCACCAGCTTTTAGACTGATCAAAAACACTTCGCCATTGCCACGCTGAAACGCATTAACGCGCTCCTGGCGTTGCGCAGCTGGTGTGCTGCCATCCAGATACTGATAGGCGATTGCACGTTCCTCAAGAAGTGTTTTAATGATCTGAAGATGACCCACAAACTGGCTGAAAATGAGTGCTTTATGGTTATTTTGCCGTAATTCATCTAGCAGCTCGCCCAGGGCATCCAACTTACTGCTGGGCAGTGTACTCTCTGCCATGACCAGTTTTGGGTGACAGCAGGCCTGGCGGAGCTTGGTCAGCTCTGCGAGCATTTTTATCCGCTGTTCCGCTGCTGAGCTGGTGCTGGCAGATTCGGTGATCTGATCGATAGCATGCTGTCGCAGCGCTTCATAAAAATTCATCTCATCATCGCTGAGCGAGACCGTCAGATTGATTTCGGTTTTCTCCGGCAGCTCAGTGAGCACCTGGCTTTTCAGGCGCCGCAGAATAAAGGGCTTCACTAACTGCTTTAGGCTTTGACGCGCTTTATGCGCCGCGAGCTTGTCTTGTTCGGCATTTTCCATGGGCTGTGAAAAGCGGGCATTAAAGCGCTTCAGATTACCGAGCAGTCCGGGGTTTATAAAACGAAACAGTGACCACAATTCGGTCAGGTTGTTTTCTATTGGGGTGCCTGTGGTGATCATCTTAAATTCGCCCTTGAGAGCACAAGCTGCCACAGTGCGTTTGGCCAGCGGGTTTTTCAGCGCCTGCGCCTCATCGGCGGTGATAGTGTGCCATTGCTTGGCTTTTAACAGTTCAGCCTGACGCTGCAACAGACCATAACTGATCACCACACAATCAAATGGGCCTGCCTGGGTTAACAGCTGCTCGCGCTCTTGCGCACTGCTATGATCGCAAAACAGCATCATGTTTAAAGCTGGTGCAAACTTACTTGCTTCCTGTTGCCAGTTAAAACATACAGAAGTTGGCGCGATGATCAGGGTTGGCCCTTCACTGGCGCGTGCCAGGATCACGGCCAGAGCCTGTAAGGTTTTGCCCAGTCCCATGTCATCGGCCAGGCAGGCTCCGGCGCCCCAATGAGCCAGGCGCATTGCCCAGTCGAATCCCGCCAGCTGGTAATCGCGCAGTTGCGCCTGCAAGGTGGGAGGGACGGTGAGAGTCAGTGCATTGGCCTGGTACATCTTTTTGCTTTGTTCTTCCCAGGCTGGCAGGGTTTTCATGCGCATGCCTGCGGTGGCTTCAGCCACCTGACCACTGGCAAGTGGGTGGAATTGACCCTCATCGGTCACCCTATCAAGCTGGGCGAGTTGATTACGCAAGTCTTGAGATAGTGCCAAAATCTGTTCACCGTCCAGGTTGACAAAGCGACCATGGCTGGTGGCCATCAAACTTAACAGCTTTTTCAGCTCAATGACCTGTGCATCATCGACCTGCAGCTCTCCGGTTACGTCAAACCACTGATTTTGTTTGCTCATGGCCAGGGCAAGATGCTGGGACTCAAGTGGTTTGCTGAGACGAAATTTTTTCCCTCTTGGCCAGCGCAGTCTCAATGTCAATTCATTCTCAGGCACTGCAATACATTGCTCGAGCTGCTCCAGGGCTTCCAGTGCCATTTCCAGGTCGTCCAGTTGCAGTCGATTGTCGGACATAGCCAGGAATGCCGGGCAGTGTTCATCCAGCAACTCCAGCCAGCGCTGCTCCCGGGCTAAGTTGCGCTGAGTAGCTACCCGTTTGTTATCAATTTCTGTTGTCAGATTGGGACTGCCAATGCCTGGATGCAACATCGGACCCTGGTCGCCAAATGGCATACTGACACAATGAAACTCCAGACCGCCCTGGTAGGGGGTGATGTTGACCACCAGCTCTTCGGCAGGCTCCACTGTGGTTAATCCGGTTTCTACCCCTTCGAGATCGGATTGAATATTCAGTAAAGGGGCAATGGCTGTGATACTTTCGAGCAGCTTGGGTTTGGCGGCTTTGGGTACCACCAACCCGCTCTCACCGATGATCTCTGCCACTTGCAGGTGCTGACGTGTGAACAGGGTAAACCCATAGCGATGCCCCTGAAGTGAATAAAAGGCGTATTCGTCCTGTCTGGCATGTTCATCCAGCTGCATTCGGTAGTCTATACCTTGAGGCAGGTTAGGGATCGATATCATCAGCTCATCGCCGTTATCGCGGATCTGAAGCTCAGCGGGATATTCAGTCAGCTCAATTTCTGTATTTAAATCCTCGCCCAGATACAGGTTTTGAGCGCCCGCAGCAGCGCTCAGCGCACTTGCGCCTTCGAGCTCAAATGTGCGTCCACCATAGTAGCTGTGGTTTTCATATATCCGAATGGCCGCGATGATCTCTTTATCCTTGTCGCTCAGGTATTCAAAGCTTTCGGGCTCGTCGATTAACCTCTTCAGCGCGACATTGCGGCCCTTACTCCAGCCTTGTTTCCCCAGTTTTTGTTCCCGAGGCTTCAGGGTGAGGTCAAATCGTGATTGCTCAAGCTGCCAGATGAGTCGATGGCTCTGTGGTGATTTATCCTCAGTGGCTGCGTGATTTGGTGCCAGGTTTTGCAGCTTTTCCAGAGCCAGTTCCCAGCCGCTTTTTTGTTCTATCAGATTGGCAAAGTTGAGCACCAATCGCTGAGGTATGCTGGGGACCGGAGCCTGATGGACCAGCAAAAGATCCGCCCCCATACAAGCAAACAAAGGTTGCTGCATTGTGCTGAAAGTCGTACAGGCCTCGCTGAGGCGATTTAGCCTGGCTGCTTGTGCGCGGGCACCCGTCCAGTGTGTAGCAAGGGCAATCAGTAACTGCAGCAGGGCAAAATCAAAGGGCTGCGTATTCCGGAGTACTTCATAATCTTGATATTGTTCACTGAATGTCTGAGCATCATTGAGGCATTCGGTAAGATACTCCAGTAAGTTCAGGATGGCGTAGTTAAATGTGGGGGCTTTTTTATCCGCAGCTTCAGCCCGAACCAACTGGCGCACTGTTTTAAACAGTTGGGGCTGACCCTGGCAAGCCTGAACCAGAATGGCTAGTTTATGAAACAGACCAGGCAGGCCACCCAGATATTGCTGTTTGCGTCGGGCCAGTTTGTTTTTCGCCACGATGGCTTGTTCAAATAATGCGTGTGCGGTTTGCTGCTCGCCAGAGCACATGGCTACGATGGCACGTAACTGTAATGCATAGCAGCTGGTGTCGTTGCCAAGACTGGCGATACATTGATCCAACTGTGCACGATACAGGTATTGCTCGGCCAGTAAGCAGTGCAGCAGTTGATTGTCAGGCTGACGCTGGCAAAGCTGCTCTATCAGCTTGAGCGCGGCAAAATTATTCTGACAGCCACTTTGCAAGGAATGGACCAATGTGGCACATGCCTGATATAGCAACAGCGGTGGTAGCTCAGCAAGGCGGTCGGCGTCTGCCGGAAAAAACAGCGTATCGACCAACACCTGGTTGGTGTAATGATCCAAATATTGCGGATTCTTGTGAAACGACAGCAGGTCCGTGGCTTTGTCGTATTGGCCAAGCATGAGCAGGTCGCGGATAAAACGCTGTTCGTCCGAAAAATCCCGCTCCCATTCATACAGGTTGAGTATAGGCACGATTTGTTCGGCGTAATTCAATGTGCTCATAAAGCGATCTTCACGCAACGCAGTGTGACACAACGAGACTTCAATGAGCGGCTGCACCCTGAGGCCCTTTTGATTGCTGATCAGCAATCCAGCTTCTGCCAGAGCGGTTCTTTGTTCTGGTAGCATGCCCTGGCTGAGCGCGGCTAAGTCGTGAACCTGTGCATCAACTAATAACTTTAACACACGTTTTAGTTTACTTATTGCGACTGGTTTGCCGATCAATGCCAGGACCTCCAGCATGATCTGTTGCTCTTTAGGCAGCTGCGCGTAGCGTGCCAAGAGTTCTGTTATTTGTGTCTGGCTGAAAGGGGTATAGTGCATGCTCATGGACCTAACCAGGCCGTGCTCCGCAAGTTGTTGTTAATTGCGAAGCAAAGTAGCAGATGCGAGGTACGTGCTCAAGTCAAACCAGCCACAGAGAAAGTATAATACAGCTGCGAGCTGCTGTTTTGAGACTGAGCCTGGCAAAGTACAAAACCTGCTTTTTCCAGCACTTTTATTGAAGCAGGGTTATCGGCTGCAACGCCGGCATTGAGTATGGCATCAGGCTGTATTTCTCGCAGATGAGTCACCAGTCCCTGCAGTAGCTCACTGGCATAACCCTGACCCCAGTGTGCTTCGCCTATCAAATAGCCAAGTTGTATCGTATTGGTTGAAAAGTACAACATTGTCAGGCCGAGGCACTGTGCTTGTTTATCTCGCACCAGTAACAGGTCACAGTGTGCGAGTTTGTCCTTTATCCAATCATTAAGCTGAGCCGGAGTTTGTGGGCAGTGTTGCCAGTCTTCGGGTAAAAAGCGCAGCGTATTCGGTGTCAGCAAGTGTATTAGCTGGTTTGACTGCGCCGGGCTGAGCTTGTTGACCAGCAAGGATGCGGGGATGACCTCTAACCTGGCCGTATTGAACTCAAGCTTTGTCATGAACTTGCTCCTTTGTGTTGATTTGCGCTTCTGACATGCCTGCTTTAAATGCCTGAGTGAGCTCGTGCCCTTTTATTGCCGGTAATGCGAGTGCTTTCAGAGCCAGGCTGCCAATCATCATCAGTAACGCTGTGACCAGCGCATCCAGACTCATACCTATCATTGTACCAGCCAGACCATATGACTCGGTTAAGGTGGTAAGTTCAGGCAAAGTATAGACTCCAGTGAGTAGTTGTAAGATTAAGGCAGCCCAAAAACCAAAGCAGTACGGGCAGTGCCAGGCAGAATACAAATAGGCCAGCGGAGCCGGTAAACGCTCCACCAGAGCGTTGAACCAGGAGCCCCAGTCGGGTAACTTTTCCCACACAAGTACATGGATTGACAGCCCCATCAAAACGAGTGATAACGTCATGCGTGTTTCCTCAAAATCGGTGTATTGTTTTATCTGTGTCTATTATTCTCAATAAAGCTAACTGATGTTATTGTTGGATTTTTGATTTAATCGGCTTATTTTAAGATTGCGGGTGGAATAAGATGACCAATCACGTTGCAGCCTGTGGTCAGATGAAAGTGGCCAGACTGGCGCCAGAGCCACACGGCACACACAGCGAAAGTGTTTTAAGTTATATTCGTTCAGGCTCATTGGACATGTTACATGGAGAGACCTTCACCGCCACGCAGGGTATGTTTGTATTGGTGCCCGGCGGGATGCCACATACTTTGTTATCGGGCTCCGACTTGCATGTTCACTGGATGAGCTTTTGCCCAGACTGCCTGGGGCTTGAGCCTGGGTGTGCTTTATTACAGCCTTTTCAGCAGGTGCGCCTGGGGGCTTTACCGGCATTGACCTTATCAGGGGAACGTGTTGAATTTGTTCAGACTCTGTACCAGGAGTTTGAACTGGCGTTGCAGCAGTCATTACCGCTGGAGGTCATGAAAAGCTTTGTGTTTTTGCTACTGCACGAAGTGTCATTGGCGCAACAACCTGTTAGCTGGCGTGCAGGCATGCATCCTAAAGTGGTTGCGGCACTGTCCTACATAGAAAGCCAGGGATTACAGCCGGTTTCATTACAGGGTGTAGCCGATGCTGTATTCGTGAGTGCGCCTTATCTGGCGACCCTATTTAAACGAGAAACGGGCTACTCAGTCGGTCAATGGCTCACAAAAAAGCGTCTAGGTGAAGCCTGTAATCGCCTGTTGCACACGCATACATCGATTGCGGCTTTGGTAGAAGAGCTCGGCTGGTCAGACACCACTCATTTTATCCGTCAGTTCAAGGCTGCCTATGGGGTAACGCCTGCGCTGTGGCGCAGGCAGCACAGCCTGAAACAAGCGCGCTAATGATATGTCCCTTTTTTTGTGCAAAAGTCATACAGTTCTGAGAGGGTTAAATTACTGATTTTAAGCTTCTAATCCATTTAATAAAGCACAGACGCATGATAAGTTAGTCATAGCATGTTAACGGGTATTTATTTGTGCGCCTGCTATAATTGCAATCGGGACCGAAAAAAGTCGGTCTAAGTTGAGCCGAAGAATCACAGTAATAGGTAAATGTACTTTGTTTAAGGAAATTGAAGACCTGAGCGAGAGTCTGGTATTGATTGTTGAAGACTCAATGCTGACGCAAAAAGTCATCTCGTGTTTTTTAGAGGGGATTTGTTCGGTACATATGGTGACATCTGGTGAAAAGGCGATTGAATTTTGCCATGCTACACCGCCAGACCTGATCTTAATGGATTGGGTACTGGAAGGCATGTCTGGGGTAGAGGCTTGTAAACAGCTACAGGAAATGGAAGGGCTGTCTGACATTCCCATTATTTTTGTGACTTCCAACATTAGCGAACAGCAGCAAGACTTATGCTGGGATGCCGGCGCGGTTGACTTTATTCCTAAGCCCATCGTAGCCAAGACTCTGATTAACAGGGTAAAAACCCATTTAAAATACAAACAGCAGGCCGATACGCTCAAGCGCTACTCGTATTACGATGGCCTGACAAAAGTATTCAACCGGCGCTTTTTTGATATGGAAGGAGCGCGTCAGTTCAAACAGAGCGTCCGTCAGCAGCACACTTGCTCAGTGGTGATGCTGGATATCGATCACTTTAAGAAATTTAACGACCGATATGGTCATTTGAGTGGCGACGATGCACTTAAGGCCGTTGCCAGTGCGATTGATGGTCAGATACGCAGACCAATGGATGGGGTATATCGCTACGGTGGCGAGGAGTTTGCCATCTTACTACCAGACACAGAGCCTGACGGGGCAAAACAGCTTGCCGATCAATTTGTTGATGCCGTCAAAGCGCTGGACATTGTCCATGAAGATTCGGAGTTTGGGGTGGTTACTATCAGTGCGGGTGTTGCGAGTAATAACCGGGGTGAGCACTATCAGGATTTAGCGCAGCTGATTGCTGCGGCGGATGAAGCGCTCTACAACGCAAAGCACCAGGGGCGCAATCAGGCCTGTGTAGCAGAAAAAAAGGGCGCTTAGGCCCTTTTCAATTGAAAGTTAACATTACGGCTTAACCTGCCATGTTATATAGCAGTGCAGAGACAGCTAACAGACCAACTATCAGGATAAAATAGGTACCAAGATGATGACGGTACTTTTGTAGTGTTGGCACCTTAAAAATAGCAATGGTTGGCATGATAAAGAGGATCATAGCAATAATGGGTCCTGAGATGGCGCCCATCATATCCAGAATGCTGGGGTTCATTACCGCGCATACCCAAATAGCGATAAACATCAGGCCCACACCCAGTTTATCTATCAAACCCACAGATAAAGATGACTGCTTGCTCAGCAGACCGTTAAAGCTTTCGCGTGCCCCCAGAAAGTGGCCGAGGAAAGAAGAGGTAATGGCAATAAAGGCAACCAGCGGACCCAGCATGGCTATAAACGGGTTGTCATACACATTGGCAAGATAAGACAAAACAGACACATTGGCTTCTTTGGCTTCGCGCATTTGCTCCGGGCTTAGTGACAGTACGCACGAAAAGACAAACAGCAGCACGAAGACAATCAGCATGAGCGAGGTATTACGCAAAATGGCTTCGGCTTTGTGTGTGGCGTTGTGTGCATAATGACGACGCTGGACATTGGCAAAGCTTGAAATGGCTGCAGCATGGCTGAACGAAAAGACAATAATAGGTACAGACAGCCACAGGGTTTCACTCAGGGTTGCAATATCCGGTGTTGTCACAACAGGTGTTTGCCAGTGTGGGACCAGATACAGTGACAGCATAAGCAGGATGGCAACCAGTGGGTAGACCAGTAACGCAAAAGCACGTAATAACAGCTTTTCTCCACCCAGCATAATGGCAATCATGCCCGCAACCAGCAAGCCGGAGAGCAACACTCTGGAAGGCGATGCCATCTCCAGCTGATTGACCATAAAGCTGTCTACTGTGTTGGTCAGGCCAACACCATAAATCAACAAAATTGGGAAGATTGAAAAGAAGTAGAGCAGTGAGATTAAGCGGCCTGATGCTGCACCAAAATGCTCTTCAACGACGTCGGTAAAGTCACTATTTTTGTTTCTGGAAGAAAGTACAAATCGTGCAAGTCCTCGGTGAGCCAGGTAGGTCATGGGAAAGGCCAGTACTGCCATGATCATCAGTGGCCAGAATCCACCGATACCTATATTGATAGGCAGAAATAAAATTCCGGCGCCGACAGCGGTACCAAACAGGCTCAGAACCCAGTTGGTGTCATGCTGTGTCCAGCGACCCCGACTGCTTTGGCTCTGTGCATCAGCGAGTGCCGCTGTTGAGAGCCCTTCTGGGGTATTACTCATACTTGTTGTCCTATGATTAGAATTATATGCGCGCGGATGATATAAAAAATACGGCAGATATGCATGTTTTCGTCAGCACTCAGTCTGTATATGAGTAAATACTCAGCAGCGCTGGTCGAATGTTAGTCATATGACCACAGACAATGATAGATACCACCACTACATTTGACTTTGTAACTTTAAAAGGTACGATTAGGGTCGGAAAATAAGCTAGTATCATAATACAGAACATAGTATTTTAGTCTCTATATCATGCCCAGTTATCAAATACCGTCATGCGTCGTGCAGTTAATCTGATTGGGCTAGCAAGGTAAATCACGCTATGGAAATAATTAATCTTGATCCGCATCACCCGGAAGTGTCGCAGTTACTGAGAGACATAGATGCGTTGATGAATACATTGTACCCGCCAAGCAGTAACCAGCTGATCCCCGCCGATGAGCTAGCTGCACCGGATGTCTATTTTGTTGGGGCCAGAACAGAACAAACGCTGATGGGTTGCGGTGCGTTGGTGCCAAAAACAGATGGCGCCGGTGAACTGGCGTGTTATGCGGAGCTCAAACGTGTGTATGTGCAGCCGCCATATCGAGGGTTAGGCGTATCCAAACAGATTATGCAGTCGCTCATTGAGCATGCTCGGCGGTGCGGGTTCAAGGTGCTTAGGCTTGAAACTGGGATCCGGCAAACTGAAGCCATAGGACTCTATACCTCATTGGGCTTCATTCAATGTGAGGCGTTTGGCAGTTACGAGCCCGATCCGTTGAGCGTATATATGGAATTGCATCTTTCATAAGTGCGCATTTCTGTGCGGGCGTTGAGTCACATTTTTGCTATACTCCCGCGACGAATTTTTTGAGCTTTACACAATTATGTCCTTTGAATCTCTCGCCATTGCGCCGACCCTTTTAGATGGGCTTGCGGCGCTCGACTTTATCGAGCCGACGCCTGTTCAGGCACAAAGTATTCCCTTAGTTTTGGCAGGTCACGACTTGCTGGCATGTGCACAAACGGGGACCGGTAAAACCGCGGCGTTTATGTTGCCTATAATGACACAGCTGATAAGTAAACCGGCTAAAGGTGTCCGCGCTTTGGTACTGGCCCCTACTCGTGAACTAGCTCAGCAAGTGGCACAGCATGCCGGTGCTTATGCGGCTCATAGTGATTTGGTAACTGTTTGTCTGCATGGTGGAGCCAACATTGGGCCTCAAGAAAAAGCACTGAGAGAGGGTGCTGATATTGTGGTTGCCACACCCGGACGGCTGTTGGATCATTTGATCAAAGGCACATTAACGCTATCAGCGATAGAATATCTGGTATTCGACGAAGCGGATCGAATGCTTGATATGGGGTTTATGGGTGAAATACGCCGTATTATGCGCAAGATGCCATCTGAGCGGCAAACTTTACTGTTTTCAGCGACGGTTGATGAGGCCATTTTTAATCAGGTCAAAGACTGGTTGAAAGAACCCAAACGAATAGGCATAGAAGCTCAGAACCAAACCGCAGCTAAGGTCGAGCAAATTTTTTATGCGGTGGATGAAGAGCGCAAACGAGAGCTGATCGCACACCTTATTGGTAAGCAAAACTGGCATCAGGTGCTCATTTTTACACGCACCAAAAAGCAAGCTGATGACTACGCGAAAGAGTTAAATAAGGATGGTCTGAAGACGCAATCTATCCACGGCGATAAGTCTCAGGGGGCGCGGAATAAAGCGCTTGCACAATTTAAAGACGGCGAAATTAGAGTACTGGTTGCAACCGATGTGGCGGCGCGTGGTATTGATATTCAGCAACTGAACTACGTTATCAATGCGGAGCTACCTTACGTGGCTGAAGACTATGTACACCGTATAGGTCGTACTGGCAGGGCAGGAGAAGCGGGCACAGCGATTTCATTGGTCAGCATTGATGAGCAATGGTTACTGGAAGAGATTGAAGTGCTGCTGGATGAGCGCCTCACGCCACAGTGGTTAAGCGGTTATGAACCTGATCTGACCCGTGAGCCTAAAAATGAGCGACAAAACTCAGCCAAATCTCGCCGTCAACGTGATAAAAAACGGGTACTGGGTCAGCGTGGTAAGCGTCGGCGTTAATTGCTCGGATAATTATAGTAGCGGCACACTAATTTTTTGGTTGAGCTAAGGGTAATCTTAGCTCAACCTGGCATCCTCTTACCTCTTCAGATAGCTGGTAATTAGACAGCGATAACTGCCCGCCATGGTTTTGTACAATCTGTCGTGCAAGGGCCAGTCCCACGCCTGTTCCATGTTCTTTTGTGGTGTAAAGAGGAATAAACAGGTTGTCTGGGTTTTGGATACCAGGACCCAAATCACGTATCAGTATGGTCACGCTATTGTGAGTGTGCAAAAGTTGGCAGTCGATGGGCTTATCAGGAGCAGCTTCGACGGCATTTTTAAACAAATTGATCAAACACTGTTCCAACTGGGTCTGATCTAACATCAGCGTGGGCAATGGCTGTGCCTTGAATTGCACGGGATGGCCGATTAACGCTATCACCCCATTTAATATCTCGTTTAGCACACAGGGCACACGTTGTGGTGCAGGAAGCTGACTCAATGCCTTGTATCCACTTATAAAGCTGTGTAATCGTCTTGCGCGTTCAGCGATAATCGCGAGTCCTTCGTGGAGATCCTGCTTGTCCTCTTGGGGGGCTGAGAGTTGGCTGACCAGCTTAGTTAAAGTGGCAGACAAACTATTGATGGGTGCCAAAGAATTATTCACCTCATGGCTGAGTACTCGAACCAAATCCTGCCATGCTTTGTGTTCCTGACGACTGATCACCAGCTCAAGATCAGACAGAATATACAAAGTATGTTGTCTGGCCTGTTCCCTGAAGGAGTCTTTGAATAAATGCCAGCGAGTTGGCTGCTGGCGCAAGGTCAGGGTGACCAGATCGTGGTTGCAGGCGCTGTCCAGCGGCGCGAGCTGCAAAGCCTTCAGTGTTTGTCCACACAGCCGTGATTGCGACTGGGCTAGCAAACGTTCAGCTGCTGGGTTTGCCATGGTGATTCTGCTGTCAGAGTCGGTCGCAATGATCACCGCATCAACTTGTTTGAGGAGCTTTGCCATCAGCAGTTGATGTTCTTTGTAGTCGAAGCGGGCGGAAGCCAGGCTGTCGCAAAGCTGATTAATTTGACTTATCAGTAGTGCTTGTGGGCCTGTTGCGTTGGCTGATTTGGCGCGTAGTGTAAAATCGCCATGGTTGAGAGCTTCGATCAGATTACCAAATGAGATAAACTGCTCGCTGAGTTTGTCGTGAATTTTGTATAATGAGGCCAGAATCCCACAGCTTAGCAGTAGAATAATCAGTGCTTTGAGGTACAGGCTGATATCACTCACAGAAACAAAAATCAGCGCTGTGAGCCAGCTGGGCAGTAGTGCTAAGGAAACATAAATGAGTTGTTTGTATTCAAAACTCAGGCGCTTTGTCATAATTGATATTTCTCTAAGCGGCGATAAAATGCACTGCGGCTTAGTCCAAGGGACTTAGCTGCGGCCAGCGCATTGCCTTTGTGGTCCATCAGTCTGCGTTCAATCACCTTTTTTTCTATTTCGTCCAGTGTTCCCTCTGGCGACTCAGATTCATGCACTTGCGGGGGAACATGTGGTTGTGAGGGGGTTAGCATCAGGTGTTCTGTGGTGATTTTATTTGCTGCCAGCAGCGTTGCTCTTTCCATCGTGTGTGCCAGCTCTCTGATGTTGCCAGGCCATGGGTAAGTCATCAGTGTAAAAACGGCCTCCTGACTGAGTACTGGCACGTGCTTTTGTAAACGCTTGGCAGCCTGTTCGATAAATGCATTTGCCATAGGTTGAATATCTTCCTGTCTCTGGCATAAAGGTGGCAGGTCAATAACAAAGGTGTTGAGGCGATAGAACAGGTCCTGGCGAAAACGCTGTGACTGAACCATGTGTGCGAGATCTGCATTGGTGGCGCTAATCAATCTGAAATCAGCCTCCTGGGTTTTACTGCTGCCCAGTCTTTCAAATTGGCGCTCTTCCAGTAAGCGTAATAGCTTGGCTTGCTGTGATAGAGGAATATTGCCAATTTCATCTAGAAACAAGGTGCCCTCGCGCGCCAGCTCAACCCGTCCTATTCGTTGTGATTTGGCATCGGTAAATGCGCCTTTTACGTGACCAAATAGCTCGGATTCAAACAGGGATTCGCTGACGGCACCCATGTTCAGAGAGACAAAGCGATGTTCACTGCGAGTGCTCATTGCATGAATGTGTCTGGCGAGCAGGCTCTTTCCGGTACCATTGGGGCCGGTGATTAGTATGTTTATATCTGTTCTGGCAACTTGCTCAATCTGAGCCATCAACTTTTGCATGGCGGCAGAATGAGTTATCAGAGGGGGTTGGCTGTCAGCCAGAGATGCCTTCAGGCTGGCATTTTCAGCACTTAGGAGCTGATTCTGGTGGCGCTCAGCACGCAGTTTAAGCTGGTTTATAATAATGCTGTGTAGCCGCTCATTTTCCCAGGGCTTTTGAACAAAATCTCCGGCACCGGCTTTCATCACTTCTACGGCGATTTCAATACTGGCCCAGCCGGTCATGCACACGATGGCCAGGGTATCGTCGAGCTCGTGCAGGCGCTGTGTCAGGGCAATACCTTCCTGCCCGGAAGTGGTATCGGCACCATAGTTAAGATCGATCAGAGCAAGATCAATGCGCTGTGACTTAATAAAATATTCGGCTTCTGACGGTGAGCTGGCGGTGCTGACCTCAAAGCCTTCACTTCGTAAAAACAGGCGCAAGGCGCTAATGATGCTGCGATCATCATCGCAGATCAGTATATGTGACATAGGTTCTTCTTTAATTCTTATTAATCCAAGTTAGTGTAGAGTGTTTGAATTCGGCCCACAAGCACAGTGGGCCGCTGTAACGCTATTCGTCACGCAGAGCCGCGGCAGGCTCAAGCCTTAATGCTGCGTTGACGGGAACCATAATGGCAGCGAGGATGACAGTAGCAATTAAGAGTGGCACTCCCAGTGTGATGAGGGGGTGGCTCTGGGCCAGGCCGGCCTGAGTCATCAGATTGACCAAAGCAAACCCCGCTGGTAAGCCAAACATCAACCCAACTCCCAGCTGTTTACTTCCTTGCCAGATAAAGTGGATCAAAATTTCGCTATCACTGGCGCCTAACGCACGACGAATACCGACCTCTTGTTGCTTTTGTGCAATTGCATTGGCCATGACCGCATAAATCCCGCTAAAGGCAATAACCATTGAGGCAAGCGCAAACAAAGTGAATACTTTACTGACAAAGTTCATCCCGGCGACGCGTTCAGCCACAGCAGGCTCTATGGACATGACACGATAAGGGGGGACGCTTGGATCTGCTTTGAGTGCAGCGCGTTCAAGCGCTTGGCGAATACTGGCCTGCTTGCCTTTGCCTTGTATGGCCAGATGCATATAACTGCGTGGCATCTGCTCGAAAGGCACGAAGGTTGTGGTGCGAATTAAATTATTACCAGTCGGTTGACCCAGTATCACGTCATTGACGACACCTACGATGGTAAACCAGTCATCCCCTTGTTCAACGTACCGGATCCGTTTGCCCAGTGCAGAGCCCGCAGGGAAAAACTGACTGGCAAATGATTGGGTCACGATAACAACCTTTGGGGCATCCTTGTTGTCCTGGTTATTGAATCGACGCCCCGCTATTAAAGTCACATCCAGCATCTCGAAAAAATTATTCGCGATCACATTTAAGTTTGCTGCCGGGTACTGCGCCATACGGCCGTAGTCTTGTCCCTCAATGGCAAAGTTATTGTACGCCCCCCAGGTGTGTGCCATTGAACTGGCCATAGTCACCTGATCAATTTCGCTCTGTTGTAGAATCAGGGTACTGAGCGTAGAGAAATACTGTCGCCGACTGTCTTCGCTTTCGTAACCCAGATCCGGTAACTGAACTCTCGCGGTTATGTAGTTTGTTGTACGCATACCGTAGTCGGCCCGGTTAATGGTATCAATGCCATTAACCATTGCCGCCGAGACCATAATTAAGGCACAAGAGAGTGCAACTTCCAGAGCGACAATCAGTTTACTAAGACGGGCATTTTTCTGGCCTTGCGCACCTCGTGTACCATCTCGTAATACTGTATTGATATCCGTGCTGGTGGCACGCCAAGCTGGCAGTAATCCGGTGAGCAGGGCAGTTGCAATGACAATAGCAAACGCCACTAACAGACTACTTTGGGTAAAATTTGCATGCCACCAGTAGGGCATTTCAATAGGCATGGCTGTGGCAAAGTAGTTAACTGATACCTCCACTCCCCATCCCGCCAGCAGTATGGCGAATGTGCCAGAGAGCACAGAGATCAATGTACTTTCTATCAACATTTGCTTAATCAGCGTGGCCCGTGGAGCACCCAGCGCACTGCGGATTGCGGTTTCTTTGGTGTTTTCCAGTGCCCGAGAAAGTAGCAGATTACCCACATTCACACATGCGAGTAACAGGATCATAAAGACTGAGATATACATTGTAGCGACAATTTGTGTACCGCCACTGCCGACCAGTTCATCCTGAAAAGTCCAGACATGACCCAGCACGTTGGAATTGAGCTGTGGATGTGCTTGTCTGAGTTGATTGAAGTATTGTGCCACTTCCTGAGCCAGTTCGGCACGCTCAGTACCCGGCTTCAGTCTGGCATACATGGCGACATAGGGGGAGTCTTTGCGATCGAGCCCCTGAGTTGAGAGTGAAAATGGTAAGTATAGTGTTGCGTCTGACGGGAAGCGGTAGCCCTGCTCAGATACGCCTATGATCGTATGCGCTGTACCATTGACGGTCAGTGTTTTGCCAACAACGTTTGCGTCACCTGCAAATAGTTCTTGCCACAGGGCATACCCTAGTACTACGACTTTGTCTTGGCCTGGTAACATGTCGGCGTCGCTGAGTAAGCGACCAAGGACAGCGCGCCCTCCAGAGAGGCTAAACAGCTCAGGAGTAACTAGGTGAGCACGGTAGCGCAGCGCCCGGTCACCAGTACTCAGGTTAGCACCACGAATGGCAAAAGCGTCGACGGCATCTACCGTGGTAAGGCGTTGCTTGAGCTCCAGATACTCATGCAGTCTAACAGAGGGCCCGTCATAAATGGTGCCGTTGCTATTGATGGTGATCCGCACCATACGTTCGCCGCCGCTAAAGGGCAGTGGTGCCTGAATTGTAGATTGGATAAAACTGAACATGTAAATGCACAATGCCAGACCTGTGGTCATAACAAACAGGGTCAGTGCTGTAAATCGTGGGGCCTTGAGCAACCGTCTGAGTGTATATTGGATATCTTCAATCATTATCTTGATCCTTAAGCGACAACACTGTTTTGAGCGGCGCGGGTATCAGAAATGATCCGTCCGTCAAACACTTCTATAATACGCTCAGCACGCTGTGCGCCTCTGGGGTCATGCGTAACCATACAAATCGTTGCGCCTTCGTGGTGCAGCTTATCCAGTAGCGTCATAACCAGCTCGGCATTTTTTGAGTCCAGATTCCCGGTTGGTTCATCCGCTAGGATGATTGCCGGATCTCCGGCAATGGCTCGTGCGACCGCAACTCTCTGTTGCTGCCCACCGGATAGCTGGCCAGGGTAGTGGCTAGTCCTGTGTCCCATATCCACTTTTTTCAGGGCATTCATCGCCATGGTTTCGCGTTCCTGTCTGCTGAGTGTTTTGCGATAGCGAAGCGGTAGCGCCACGTTTTCCAGTACGGTCAGGTCACTGATAAGGTTAAATGACTGGAAAACAAAGCCGATATCCTGATTGCGGATGGCAGCTCGTTGTTTATTGCTGAGGCCTGTAACCTGCTTACCATTTAGTTCATAGCTACCTGAGCTGGTGCTGTCGAGTAAGCCCAGTATTGACAGTAAGGTTGATTTTCCACATCCAGATGGGCCAGATATGGATACGTACTCGCCTTGTTCTATAGTTAGATTGATATCGCTTAGGGCATGTGTTTCAACGTCTTCTGTAGTGAACACTTTTTTCAAATTTTTCAGTGTAATAAGCGCCGTCATGAGGTGATTCCTGATTGTTTTTAAGGGTTGTAAACTAATGCAGCGCTATGCTGCTATGATGTGCAAATTGTTCCTGATCTGACACTATGATGGTGTCTCCTGCCTGTAACCCTGCTAAGATTTCTATTTCCATGCTGGAAGCCTTGCCAAACTGTACTTGGGTTTTATTGGCAAACTGTTGCGCCGCATCCAGTTTAAGTATGTTCATGGTCTGATCCGGTTGTGAAAATGCCGGGCGTTTCACGTACAGAGCATCATTCAAGTGACGAATGATAATCGCTCCATCAATGGATAAGTCGGGTCGGGCTTCATTTGGCAAATCACCGAGCAGCTCAACATCTACCTGTACCGTGCCGTTAACCACAGCGGGGTCAATGCGTGTGACTTTGCCCGTAATAGTATTAAAGCGCGTGTCAATTTCAACGGACTGACCCAGTGCTATGTTTGCAGCTTGGATCTGTGGCACTTTCAACTCTGCAATGAGCTCATCAGCGTGAGCAAACTTGGCAATGTTTTGACCTAATGCCACTCGTTGGCCAAGCTCCAGAGGCATTGCCTGAACGATACCATTGAGCGGGGCTGTGATCTGTAAGGATGTTAGCTGAAACTGCGCTTGCTCAATGGCTTTATGCAGTTTTGCCAGACGTGCACTGCGTGCTTTATAACTGGCCTGAAGGTTCTTTGCTAATTGTAGCTGGCGACTTTTATCTATCCTGAGTGTTTGTGCAAGCTGAGTAACGGTTAATTTGGAGTCTTCATAGTCCAACCTGGATACCGTTGCATTACCTTGTTTGATCAAATCTTCTTCTGCATCAAGACGCAGTTTGGCTTTGTCATATTGCATTTGCGTTCTGAGCAATAGTGCCTGCATTTCCAGCTTTTCCGATTGGTGGCTGACGGCGAGCGCTTCGAGCTCTGCCTCCAGTGCCGTGTATTCCCAGTTTAACTCATCCAATTGTTGTTTTAGCTCTGGGTTACTTAATTCGACTATCAGGTCCCCGGCGTTAACTTCTGCACCTGGCTTTACAAGGATCCGCTCAACTTTACCGGTTACATTACTTGCAACCCAGCGAATATCTTCTGGTACCAGCGTACCAGGGGCTGCAACTTTAATACTGAATTCTCCGCGTTGCACCATGGCCGTGAGCAGGGTGCCCCGTTCGACGCTGAACGCGCTAAACTGCTGTTGGCTTATAACGAACAGCAGGGTGAGAAAACCAAATAGTGTAGCGACAATGAATGTGATCTTATGCTTGTACCAGGCTTTGCGTTGCTTTTTAACTATATCCATGGGTAAACTCCGGTCTGAACTTAGCCACATATGATCAAGCTTTGTGCCAAAAGATAAAGTGTATAATTATCATGTTCTTATTTGCTGTATTGTAAATGTGCGGCATCACTTCACTGAAGTTGAGTCCCATTTTTGGGATGTCAGAATGAGATGGCAGTCCCAAAACTGGGATGAAGCAGGCAAGGCAGACAGGAGTTAACTTATGAGAGAAATTCAGTGGCATATTCATCAGGGTAGCATTGAAGACATGCTGGTGGTTGAGCAACAGATCCCTGAGTTTTCAAACCCCAAGACTCGGGAGGATATCCTTCAGAGGCTGGCTGGGCGAAAATATCTGGCGTTAATCGCCAGCTGTGATGGTCAGCCGGTTGCCTATAAACTTGGTTATGAGCAGGCTCCGCAACAATTTTACAGTTGGCTTGGGGCCGTAGTCCCAGTTTGTCGCGGCAAGGGTATCGCGCGCGCACTATTACTTGAGCAGGAACGTTGGTGCCGTGAGCAGAACTTCACTCACATTGAAGTTAAGACAATGAATCGTTTTAAAACCATGATACAGATGCTGGTAAGCCATGACTATCACATTGCAGAGCTGATTCACCCGGTAGTACCGACGGACACATTACTGGATGTTCAGATCCGGTTTCGTAAGGTACTTGAGCGCCCGTGCGCATCAAAGTATTGATTAAGCCCTAACGCCGCAAAGATAATCGCACTGCCCAGTCCCAAAGTGACCAAATCCGCAGTGCGATTCCAGATCAGAATATTTACCAGGATCCCGGCTGGGATCAACACATTGTTCATGACTGCCAGTGCCCCAACCGATACCAAAGTGACACCTTTGTTCCAGACAAAATAACCCAGTGCAGATGCAATAACGCCCAGGTAAATCAGGATCCCCCATTGCTGCGGGGTTGCAGGCAGCCTGTTCAGGTCTCCAAACAAAGCAAAGCTCAATAAAGAGACGAGCAACGCACCAACAAAGAAAAAGCCAAAACTCTGATGATGTATTAGCGTGTGTTGCTCAGCAAGGCGTTTGTACAAAACCTGTCCCAGTGCAAAACACAGATTGGCGCCCTGCACGATGAAAAAGCCCAGCCAGAAGTCTGGGTTAGGTGTTGTGAGGCGGATCACGACAGCGCCAAGTGTGGCCAGCAGTGCAACCAATAAGTAGCGAGCATTGAAGCGCCCTGCAAACATGTCATTGAGCAAGGTGATGTACACAGGTGTCATAACGGTAAATAAAAGTACTTCGGGCACGGACAGGAATACAAAAGCGTGGTAATAGAAACCGTACATAACACCTATCTGGATAGCACCTATTGCCATTAAGCTAAGCATCACGGGACGAGCAGTTTGTTGCCAGCGAATAAACGGCAAGAAAACCAGAGCTGCCAGAGCAATGCGACTTAGTGCCGCAAACCATAAGTCAACGGAACCTGCCAGATAGACGCCGATCAGGCTGAATGAAAATGCCCACACCAGGGTGATAAAAATCAAATGATACATATTCAGGTACGTAATTCAGGATAGCAAGATGTGCAGGATCATACCGCAGCAGGAGTTGATTAATCTAATGAAAACAGAGAATAACAGAAACCAAGTGACTGTTGGCTGGCTGCTTTAAGCAACTTTGATTAAGTTCGCTGCAACTTGTTTGAGCAAGTAAGGAATGAATCATCGAAAATTACGAATTAACAGAACGTAATAATATGATTTTATTTTATAGCGGGCGAGCTACAATGACCTTGTTTTCACATTTATCCCTTCATGATTACCCATGATGTGTGTTAAGGCCGCTTTATGCGGCCTTTTTTTTGCCCGTCTATTCTGTTCAGCTGCGCCTAACCTGCCTACCCTTAAGATAACACTTTTCAACAGACAGTACTTTATTGTCTTTACCAACTGTAAAAGGAAAAAGGTATGCGTACAATTCCATTGCTGATGTCGGTTGTTTTATCTGTGTTGCTGAGTGCCTGTGCGTCCATGGGACCGGGCGACGCCGCACAAAAGCGCGCCGAAATCCATAAAATGAAACGAGAAACCCTGACAAAACTGTATAGTAAAAAACCAGATATCCGTGCGCAGTTGAGTAATGCGCCGGGTTATGCGGTATTTTCCAATGCGAATCTGAACATCATTTTTGTCGCGGCCGGTACAGGCTATGGGGTGGTGGAGGATAATATCGCGGGCAAGTCAACCTACATGAATATGGCCGAAGGGGGAGTTGGGCTTGGTCTGGGTGCCAAGGACTATCGCATCGTGATGGTGTTTCACACTAAAGCGGCAATGAAACAATTCGTCGAGTCGGGCTGGACATTTGGTGGCAACGCTGATGCGGCGGCTAGAGCTGCTGATAAAGGGGCGTCCATCGAAGGTGAAGTTTACTATGGAGATGTCACCGTTTATACGTTTACCGAAAGTGGTTTGGCATTGCAGGCGACCATCAAAGGCACCAAGTTCTGGAAAGATAAAGAACTGAACTGATTGGCTTACGCTCAGCTGGCTTATCAGGCCGGCTGACAAATTTGCTTACCAATTGTCACAATTGTACTGGTTTTAACTCGCCGCTCAGGCGTTACACTGACAGCAGATGAAAAACCAAGGAAGCAATATGATCTTAGTGCTTGGCGCAAGTGGCGCGACGGGTAAGCTGGTTGTTGAACAGTTGCTGTCGGCGCAGGAGCCAGTCAGAGTGCTGGTACGAAAGTGCAGTACTCAACTGGCATGGTTTAAAGCTAACCCTCAACTGGATGTCAGAGTCGGTGATATCGCTGAGCTTAGTACAAATGAACTTAATGCCTTGGTATCGGGCGTACAGACGGTGATTTGTTGTCTGGGACATAGGCCAACGTTTCAGGGCATTTATGGCCCGCCGCGCCGTTTGGTGCGTGATGCTGTGCGCAATGTATGCAAAGCAATCGATAAGAGTCATGCCCACACTCAGGTAAAATTCATTTTGATGAACAGTACCGGATGTCGCAATGAGCTGCTGAATGAACGGCCATCTTTGGCACATCGAGCGGTAGTTGCATTACTCAGATTATGTCTGCCACCTCATCCGGACAACGAAGCCGCCGCACGGACCCTGCGTGCGTACTCGACCATCGAAACAGGGGTTGACTGGGTGGTCGTTCGTCCAGATTCACTGATTGATGAGCCTGAGGTGAGTGCCTACGTCATCCACCCATCTCCAATAAGAGATGCCATTTTTAACGCCGGGCAAACCAGTCGTATTAATGTTGCCCATTTTATGTGTCAGTTGGCACTGGACTCAGGCTTATGGCTACAATGGCAGGGTCAGTCTCCCGTACTCTACAACCAAAGCCAGCCTTAGTAGTCAATCGTGGTTTTATAATCGTACCGAAAACCGATTGAAATGGAGTCGAAATCATCACCATTAACAAACGACTTGTTAAGGTATTCCAGGTGCACCCTGAGTACCTTGATTGGGCTCCATTCCAGGGTGACGTTAAACCCATCAAAGCTGCCAGCTGCGGGGTCTGAATCCTGAAAACCATCATCAAAATCAAAATACCCAGCTTTCAACTTGTAGGCTTTGGCCAGCTGATAAGCGAATGATAAATCAAAGGTATGACCGTTGCGATCGGCGCCTGGAGCACGCCTGTCATAGTTTTTGTCCTGATAGGCAACCGCTGCGTAGAAGCGGGGTGTAAACTGATAAGCCAGTGAGGTCGCCCAGAGATTGTTGTCTCCAAGCTGGATATCATCTGCATAGACATCATTTTGCTGATAAGTGATTGCTGCATGCAAATCGTTGGCATCATAACTCAGGCCCACATTGACCAAGTCGTCAGAGTTGCTGCCAGACTCACCATTAAACTGTGCAACGGCAACAAAAGTAAAGGGGCCGGGAGTGAGCCGATAGCTAACAAGATTGTCAACAAAGAACAGGCTTTCAGGGTCATAGGCGAACGGACTGTTAGCATGGTTGAAGATATCAACGTATTCGGCGATGAATAAATACTGCGCGGGTCTTTGCTTGCCAATACCAAAGCGGCCTACGGGTGTGTTCAACGCTGTATAGGCTCGCCGGGAGCGACCAAAATTGCCTTCATTTGCAACGTCAATACTCCATTCACCATGCAGCTCAGCACTCCAGTCTTCGTCGAATTCGTGCGTTACTTTGAGGCCTGCGTGAGACAGAGCATCACGTACGTCCCAATTGTCCTCGCCATTAGTCTCAAGGCGGCCATAAGTCGGGCGCATAGTGGCATAGACATCTAGTTTACGCTTTTCTTCCTGGACTGTTTCCGTAGATGTGCGAGCTGGCTTGTGCTTGTCTGCGGCCTGACTTGAGATCTGGGTGTCAGGCTTAGATGCTTGCTTTGTTGTCGGTGGGTTTTGGTTTTCGAAGCGGGCCTTCAAAGCCCGTAGTTGTGCTTCCAGAGCTTCGATGTCAGCCATTGTGACAGGACGTTCTGAACTAGCGTAAGTGCTGGCCATTGGGATGCACAGTGTTACCAGGATAGCTTTAGCTACAGAGGAGATCGCGTTTTTCATAGCAAATTACCAAATTTGTTGCGTTAGTTGCGATAAATCGAATTATAGACAACACTTTGGCAAAGGGTGATTTTATTTGGCCTAAATTATATGAAAATCCGCAGCAAATTCTCTTTGGCATCGGCGCTTCTTATCTTTGTGATCATATTGGTGATCAGTATTACCACTTACTGGCTGGTCAATGCTTCTATGAATAAAAAAACCACCGCCTATGTGAGCGATTCCGCACAGTTACTGGCGCTGGGTATTGACAACTGGCTGGCCGAAAAAGCCGCTCTAATTAGATTGCTGCGCAGCCAGATTGAAGCCGATTTTAGTCCGGACCAGTTTCAAAAGGGGCTTGAATCACCCTATTTTAAAGAAGCTTTTTTACTGGCGTTTGGCACTTTAAGTAACGAGTCTATTTTAAGGTCTAACAATCCAAACCGGCAAAACCCGCCGGACGTAGATTTTCGGGAACGTGGTTGGTATAAGCTGGCCAGAGACAAAGGCAAAACCGTGTTCACCAGTCCATATACGGATGCTGCAACTGGCGAACTGTTGCTCTCTGTGGTGGCACCTATTAATTCGGGCGGCCAGTTTCGCGGTGCCATTGGCGGAGACCTTAGTCTGGATACCATCGCCAAAAGCGTCAATGCAGTGAACTTTGACGGCACAGGTTATGCCTTTTTGGTAGACAGCAAAGGAACCATCGTTTCTCACCAAAATGCCAAACTCAATGGCAAGCCGCTGAGTGCTTTATCTCCTCAATTACATAAATCAGCTGAGCAGACCTTGTTGGAAGTGACAGTAAAAGGGGAGGCGAAGCTACTCTACTTTTATCCTTTGTCCCAGCAATACGGTACCGACTGGTATCTGGCGGTCTTGCTTGATAAAGCACTGGTGTTTCGCGATCTGAGAGAATTGTCTATGAGCACTCTGATACTGGCTGTGGTGGCGATCCTGCTTGGGGCATTTCTGAGTCGTGCATTGGCAATTCAGCTACTTAGGCCATTGAAAGACCTCAACGATGCGATCACCAATATTGCGTCAGGTAGCGGCGACCTGACGCAGCGTGTACGCATAAAACACCAAGATGAGTGTGGTAAAGTGGCACAGGAATTTAATCAATTTCTGGGATCTTTGCATAGTCTGGTAACGGATGTGAAGCAGCGGGCTGATATGGTGGTGGCCAGTTGCGACGAAGCGAGAACGTTGGCAAATCAGTCCAGCTCACAGCTGACTGAGCAGGTGCAACATATTGAAGGGCTGGCAACAGCGATGCACGAAATGAGCACTACCTCCAGCGAGATTGCAGGTAGTGCGCAAAACGCGGCGACGTCAATTACCTCCGTCAACGAAAAAGCCGCACAGGGTCAACAAGTATTTCAGAAGACACGAGGCGAGATTAGTGCTTTGGCGGATGAAATAAACACCTCCCACGAAATGAGTACTCAGCTGGCTGAATACAGTCAGAGCATTGAAAACATCTTATCCGTCATCAACGGCATTGCGGAGCAAACAAATCTGCTGGCGCTCAACGCCGCTATTGAAGCAGCCCGTGCAGGTGAGCAAGGGCGGGGTTTTGCTGTGGTTGCTGATGAAGTGCGCTCACTGGCGACCAAGACGCAAGAGTCAACTACCGAAATTAAGTCCATGATAGAGCAGATCCAAGCATCGTCAATACAGGTACAAAGTGCGATGGGCAGCAGTCGCGATAAAACTTTGCTCTGTGTGGAGCAAACTGAGCAGGCCACGGGTATGCTTAATGAGATATCCGAAGCCGTAAAAGACATCATGGATCGTAATATTCAGATCGCAACGGCCATAGAAGAACAAAGTGTAGTGATTGAGGAAATAAACAAAAATACCTCTAATATCAATGATATTAGCGTGGAAGTTGGCAGCTTTGCAATTCGTCAGTATGAGTCCAGCAAAGTGTTGGCACAGCATGCTCATGAACAAGAGGGGTTGTTGTCGAAATTCACGCTTTAGCTTGGCTGCGGCAAGTTGTACACTTGCCGCATAACCAATAGAGTAAATGAGTCAATTTTGGACAACAACAAGAACATATGGGTAGATGCAGATGCATGCCCTGTGGTGATCCGTGAGATTCTGTTTCGTGCTGCAGCCAGAACCCAGATGCCTGTCACATTCGTCGCTAATCAATATATCAAAACGCCGCCGTCTCCTTATATTCACAAGCTACAGGTTAGCAGTGGTTTTGATGTCGCTGACAACGAAATTGTACGCCGTATGAGCGCGGGTGATTTAGTGATCACCAGTGACATTCCGCTTGCGGCAGAAGCTATAGAGAAAGGCGGACTAGCACTGAGCACGCGTGGTGAAGAATTTACTCGGGAAAACATCCGCTCCCGACTGAATATTCGCGATTTTATGGACACTATGCGAAGCAGCGGCATGGTCAGCGGCGGCCCGCCTCCACTGGGGCAGGCTGAAAAACAACAGTTTGCCAACAGCCTCGACCGCTGGTTGCAACAAAACAAAGCCTAAGCTCATAGTCACCGACTCACCCCTAGTCGGTGACTTACTCGCTTGGTCGTTATGTCATATCGGCATGCATAACTTTGGCCCAGACGTCAACAAAGTCTTGTACAAATTTCTCGCGGTTATCGTCTTGTGCATAAAACTCAGCATAGCTACGTAATACGGAGTTAGAGCCGAATACCAGGTCGACGCGCGTTGCCGTCCACGCTACTTTCCCGCTTTGACGGTCAATCAATTGATAAGTGTGCTCATCCTTAGGCTGCCACTGGTATTGCATGTTGGTCAGTGTAACAAAGAAGTCGTTGCTTAATATTTCAGGCTGATCAGTAAATACACCATGTTGCGTGGCACCATGATTGGTGTTAAGTACACGCATGCCACCCAATAGCGCCGTCATCTGTGGGGCTGTTAGTCCCAGCAACTGGGCCCTGTCCAGCATGAGCTCTTCCGGGCTCACCTGATAGGGCGCTTTTAACCAGTTACGGAACGCATCATGCAGCGGCTCGAGGACGGCAAACGCCTCGATATCTGTCATTTCGTCGGTGGCGTCACCCCGTCCGGGTGTAAAAGGCACCTGAATATCGAAACCAGCCGCTTGTGCGGCCTGTTCAACAGCAAGGTTACCTGCCAGCACCAGCGTATCTGCCAAGCTGGCATTGTGTTGCTGTGCGATTGGGGTGAGGGTAGCCAGTACTTTGTTTAGTCGTACTGGCTCGTTACCGGGCCAGTCTTTTTGTGGCGCAAGGCGAATACGTGCACCGTTGGCACCGCCACGCCGGTCTGAGCCGCGAAACGTTCGCGCGCTGTCCCATGCTGTCGCAACGCGCTCTGCAATACTCAGGTTGCAGGCAGCGATGGCTTGCCTGAGCGCCTGAAGGTCGTAGCTGGTATTACCTGCAGGGACCGGATCTTGCCAGAGACTGGTTTCCTTTGGTACATCTGGTCCTATATAACGCGATACCGGACCCATGTCTCGGTGCGTAAGTTTGAACCAGGCCTTTGCAAACACCTTAGAAAAATATTCCGGGTCATCATAAAAACGTTGTGAAATTTTACGATAGGCTGGGTCTACTTTCATCGCCATATCGGCGTCCGTCATAATTGGACTGTGGCGCTTTTGAGGGTCGGCGACATCAGGATATTTATCTTCTTCTTTCACATTAATGGGCTGCCACTGCCAGGCGCCTGCCGGGCTCTTTTTTAGTTCCCATTCATAGTTAAGCAACAAATGAAAGTAGCCGTTGTCCCAGCGAGTCGGCTCGCTTGTCCAGGCACCTTCCAGCCCGCTGGTCACCGCATGTTTGCCAGTGGCGCCGTCTTTGAGCCAGCCTAACCCCTGAGCCTCCAGAGCTGCTCCTTCGGGCTCGGGGCCGAGTGCCTGTGCATCGCCATTACCATGGCACTTGCCTACCGTGTGACCACCTGCGGTAAGTGCAACGGTCTCTTCGTCGTTCATGGCCATGCGGGCGAATGTTGTACGCACATCTTCGGCCGTTTTTTGTGGGTCTGGCTGACCGTCGACTCCCTCCGGGTTGACATAAATCAGGCCCATCATCACGGCAGCAAGTGGGTTATGCAGCTCCCGTTCACTGTGATAGCGGCTGTTGTCTCCGTCGCTGGTTGCCAGCCATTCAGATTCAGGGCCCCAGTAAATGTCTTTTTCAGGGTGCCAAATGTCTTCGCGGCCAAATGCAAACCCGTAGGTTGCCAAGCCCATAGATTCATACGCTACGGTTCCCGCATAGGCGATTAGGTCAGCCCAGCTCAGTCGGTTTCCATATTTTTGTTTAATCGGCCAGAGCAGGCGGCGAGCCTTATCCAGATTGGTATTATCGGGCCAGGAGTTAAGCGGCGCAAATCTGAGATTCCCGGTGCTGGCACCGCCACGGCCATCGGCAATTCGATAAGTCCCTGCGGCGTGCCAGGTCATGCGGATCATCAATCCACCGTAATGCCCCCAGTCTGCCGGCCACCAGGGCTGACTGTTGGTCATCAGCGCAAGTAGATCTTTTTTAAGCGCGTCAAAATCGAGTTGTTTGACGGCTTCGCGATAGCAAAAGTTCTTATCCATTGGATCAGTTTTGCTGTCGTGTTGGTGCAGTATGTCGAGGTTCAGTGTCTTGGGCCACCATTTTGGCTGTGCCAATTGATCTGTTGTGGGGCTGTTATGTAGTATCGGACAGGTGCCAGAGCGGTCGTTTGCTTGCATTGCTGTGTCTCCTTTCAAGTCACGGCGTGTTGGACTGCGCTGATTAAATACGGCTGTTATCAGGCGACGGGCTATAGATTATAGTCAAAACATGATTAAGTTGAGTAAATTTCATACGCAAGTTCGGGTAGTTAAGATCACAAAGCCTGATCCCATCCATGCAATTACCCAAGTGCGCCAGCACACCAAACAGGAGAGAATATGATAAGAAAAATGACACAAAGCGATTTTCAACAATTCTGGCCAACCTTCAAGACGGTGATTGAGCAGCAGGAGACTTACGCTTTTGACCCTGACATGTCGCAACAAGCAGCTTATGCGCTATGGTGCGAAAAAGTAGACTGCGCTTATGTTATGGTTGAAGAAGGTGAGATACTGGGAAGCTACTATTTGAAACCCAATGCGATGGGTCCGAGTAATCATATTTGTAACTGTGGTTATATGGTTGCGACCCGGGCAAGAGGCAAAGGGGTTGCCCGGACTTTGTGTGAACACTCGCAAAATGAGGCTAAAGCACGAGGCTACCTGGCTATGCAGTTCAATTCTGTGGTTGCGAGTAATCAGGTAGCGGTACAGTTGTGGCAGCGCCTGGGGTTTAAAATAATTGGCACAATTCCAAAGGCTTACCGCCATCCTGACCTGGGTTTCATTGATAGCCATATCATGTATAAATGGCTCGACTAAAAATAATAATGTTATTTCATATCAACATGATAGGGTAACAAGAGGCATTGACATCGCCTCCTGGCCAGCCTATATTGCTGGCAACTTAATAAACCGTGAGAAGGTAAGTTGCGTTTACTACAGGGTCTGCTCAGCATAATTATGATGTTACTGATTGGCGTGCAATCGGTGACTGCTGCTGTCGATCCCGGCAACTTTCATCAACCTGATCAGGAACACCTGCAAACTAAACATGTTCATGATGACGCCTATTCTGCTTCAGACAGGCTTATTTTTGATGAGCAGGGACATGTGATCTCCGATTGTCACCATTGTGGCCATTGTAGTGGCAGCCATACTATCTGGATGTCAGCCAGGCTTGCTATGGTGTCCGGTCTCATCAATTCCGACCCTGCCTTTTTACCCAGCGACACTCAGGTTCGCCGACGAATTGAATCTCAGTTTAGACCTCCCATCGCATAACTCTGTTTCTCTCTGATCGTATTCAGATCAGCCTTATTTTTTGTCGTTTGACGGATTGCTTCCGTGTGCCTGTTGCTATGTGACAACGGGGCGGTGCAATGAGTCAGTCTCACTTTTGCCTGAAACAGACAGGCTGTGGCTTGCAGGCAGTTTCAGATGCGTGACAAGCCACGCGTTAAGAGGTTTAGATAACCATGAACAAACGTATTTTTAGCTATGCAGCTGGATTACTATTGATATCACTGAGGGTCAATGCTGGATTAAGCGCCGATCCGGACCACAACCATGCCGAACAACACCGGCCTGCCGGCACTGCTGATGCTGCGCAGCCTCATGCACAAAGTGTGATGCTTAATCAGGCCCAGCAGACAAAGATCAACCTTAAGCTGGAGACAATCCAGCCAGCGTATGAACACATTCCACTTTATGCGCCGGGCGAGCTCAAAGCCAACAGTTACACCAGCTACGTGGTGACACCGCGGATTGACTCCGTGATTGAGCGCCGTCATGCCGTGTTGGGTCAGATAGTTGAACCGGGCGATAAGCTGGTTACCTTATTTAGCCAGGATATGGCACAGGCGCAGGCTGACTACCTGATAGCAGCCAGTGAGTGGCAACGGGTAGCGCGTTTGACCAGTGCGAGTCTGAGCGAAAGCCAGCAGGTTGTCGCGAAGGCCCAGTTTAAGGCCACGCAGGGCAAGTTGCTGGCGATGGGGATGAGCCTGTCTGATATCAGCCGGTTACAAGAGACTGAGGCTCACTCACTGGGTATCTATACCTTGTCCGCACAGCGCAGCGGGATTGTCCTGGCGGATAACTTTGAGCAGGGCCAACGCTTTGAGCCGGGCGAGGCCATCATGCAGCTCGCCGATGAATCAACTTTATGGGTTGAAGTCAGGTTAGCAGCCACACAGCAGGACCCGATCAATACCCATACGCGTGTTGAGATTGAACACAATCTTCGTCGCTACCCGGCAAAGGTGATCCAGCAAGGGCATACACTGGATCCACTTACGCGTACTCGAATTGTTCGCCTGCAAGTAGACAATCCGGACGATACGTTACATGCAGGGATGTTTGTCAGTGCATTTTTTATGTTTAACACTGCCAGCCCAGTTATTACTGTGCCTGAATCAGCTCTGGTGCGCGACACTGCGGGCAAGTGGCAGGTGTTTGTGGAGCATGAGGCAGGTGAGTTTGTTGCTACTCCTGTTGTACGTGGCGAGTTGATCGAGGGTAGGGTGATAATTGAACCTGCGTTGCCCTCGCAAGCGATTGAGGCGGGCACACGGGTGGTTATTGAAGGTGCATTCTTTGTTGCCTCCGAATTGGCAAAAAGTGGCTTTGACCCACATAACCACTAAGGACGCACAAGATGTTAGACAAGCTAATAAAAGGTGCAATTATACACCGTGCCCTGGTGCTATTTTTAGCACTCATTATTCTGACTGGGGCGCTTTGGCAAATACCTCGCCTGAATCTGGATGCTTTTCCGGATGTAACCAATGTTCAGGTAACCGTAAACACTGAAGCGCCAGGGTTGGCGGCACAGGAAGTTGAGCAGCTGATCACTTACCCTATTGAAGCCGTAATGTATGCGCTGCCGGATGTTGAACAGGTACGCTCAGTGTCGAAAACCGGATTGTCTGGAGTGACAGTGGTCTTTAAAGAAGGGACTGATATTTACTTTGCCAGGCAGTTGGTGTTTGAACGGCTGCAGGCCGCCCGTTCACTGATCCCTGACTCTGTGGGTATCCCAGATATGGGCCCGAATACCTCTGGCTTGGGTCAGGTTTATCAATATCTGCTGGTGGCTGAACCCGATTCAGGCCTTGATGAAATGGCGCTGCGTGGAATCAACGATTGGGTGGTTAAACTTTTACTGATGCCGGTAGAAGGGGTGACAGACGTGCTGTCATTTGGAGGGCAGGTTAAACAATATCAGGTGGATCTGGACCCTGCGCGCTTGTTGGCATATGAGTTAACTCAGGCTCAGGTGCAGCAAGCCTTAATGGACAATAATCGCAATGTAGGTGGCTGGTATCTCGACCGAGGTCAGGAGCAACTGGTGATCCGTGGAGTTGGTTGGTTTGCAAGTGGCGAGCCAGGCTTGGCACAAATTCGGCAGGTCCCCGTCAAGACAGAGCATGGGACTGTGGTTCGAGTAAGTGACGTTGCACAGGTCAAATTGGGGGTGAGATCCGTCAGGGAGCGGTGACCATGACACAGCGTGATCATACAGGTAAGCAACAGCCCCTGGGTGAAGTAGTCAGTGGTATTGTGCTTAAACGTATCGGGGCCAATACCAAAGCGACAATTGATGGGATCAACAAAAAAGTAGTGCAGATCAACCGAGTGCTGCCTCCGGGTGTGAAATTTGTGCCTTTTTACGATCAGAGTATGTTGATCGAAAAGGCTGTTAGCACAGTAACCCAGGCGCTTTTGCTGGCATTTGTGTTTATTGCAGCGGTGTTAATCTTATTTCTACTTAATCTGCGCGCGGCAATCCTGGTGATACTCTCGGTGCCTGCGGCAATTGTTCTGGCGCTAGGGCTTATGTCTGTGCTGGGAATGTCGGCAAACTTGATGTCGTTGGGTGGGCTGGCAGTAGCCATTGGTATGCTGGTGGATGGCTCAGTGGTTATGGTCGAGCGCATTTTGCAACGACATTCCTGCCAGTTGGCACCCTCCGGTGGGGAGAACAGGTCGTTTCATGAACTGGTGACCTTAGCTGCAATGGATGTCGCCAGACCTATCTTTTTTGCTTCCTCGATTATCCTGCTGGTTTTTTTGCCTTTGTTTTCCTTCGAGGGCGTTGAAGCCAAGCTCTTCGTACCCATGGCTATCAGCATTATGCTGGCCATGGTTTGTGCCGTTGTGATTGCTCTGCTGGTGGTGCCGCCTTTAGCCTGCTATTTGTTGCAAAGCCGCAAACCGGGACGGCACAATGTGATGTTAGCAAAAGTGGAAGGGCACTATCGACAGTTACTGACACAAGCACAGCGAAACGGAAAAGCATTGCTTATGGCCACCTCGGCTCTATTTATATTTGCAGTATATACATTGGGACAAATTGGCACTGAGTTTGTTCCTGAGCTGGAAGAAGGGACCTTGAATTTACGTGTAACGCTGGCACCGTCTGCCAGTCTGGAAACGGCTTTGTCTGTTGCGCCTAAACTGGAGCAAACGTTATTAGAGTTTGAAGAAGTCACTTATGCATTGAGCCGAATTGGTCGTGCGGAGGTCGGTGGCGATCCCGAGCCGGTCAACAACATTGAAATCTATGTTGGGCTCAGGCCTGTTGAACAGTGGAAAAATGCGCACACAAGGACTGCTCTACAAGAAAAAATGGCAGCAGCACTTGCCGTTCACCCTGGTTTGCTTTTCAACTTCTCTCAGCCGATAGCAACTCGCGTTGATGAGTTGCTATCGGGCGTTAAAGCTCAGCTAGCTATTAAACTGCTCGGTCCGGATTTAACCGTGTTGATGCAAAAAGGAGAGGAGCTTGAACATTTAGTTCAGGGCGTAACTGGCACAGTGGATGTTGCGTTGGAGCAGCTAAGTGGAGAGGCTCAATTAGTGATCACACCAAACAGGCAAGCTTTGTCGCGTTTTGGACTCTCTGTCAGAGATGTAATGGAGTTGGTCAGCAGTGGCTTAGGGGGTAATACGGCGGGTCAGGTTGTAAAAGGGAATGAAAGATATGATATTTACGTCAGACTGACTGAACCTGCCAGACGCAATCCTGCTGTAATAGAATCTTTGAGACTTCTGTCCCCCTCAGGTGCCTGGGTCAGCCTAAAAGAAGTGGCAAATGTAGAGTTTGCGTCAGGCCCGGTACAGATCCGCCGCGATGATGTGCAGCGCAGAATAGTTGTGCAGGCCAATGTGTCTGGCAGGGATATGGGCAGCGTTGTCGAAGATATCAGAGCAAAGATTGACGGTGCGTTATCACTTCCTCCAGGTTACAGTATTGAGTTTGGCGGTCAGTTTGAAAGTCAGCAACGTGCCCAAAAAAGGTTAGCGCTCGTTATTCCCTGTGCCCTGTTGTTAATGGCCCTGTTGCTGTTCGTGACCTTTAATTCCGCAGGTCAGGCTGCTCTTGTAATGATGAGCATTCCGTTGGGCGTGATTGGTGGTGTCTTTTCTTTATATTGGTCAGGGCAATACTTATCCGTACCGGCTTCTGTAGGGTTTATTACTTTGTTTGGTGTGGCAGTATTAAACGCGGTGGTACTCGTGGAGAGCATTAATCGGCGCATTGCCTCAGGAGAGGACCTATCTACTGCAATACAAGAAGGTGCCGTGTCTCGATTACGCCCGGTACTGATGACTGCGCTCACCTCTGCATTGGGATTAATGCCAATTCTGTTGTCCACGGGGGTAGGCTCAGAAGTTCAGAAACCTTTAGCTAGCGTTGTTATCGGTGGCCTGTTTACTTCAACCTTGCTCACGTTGTTTGTATTACCCATCTTATTTGAACGATTCAGTACCAAACCGTAACGAGTGAGGCTGACTAAGGTTAGTCATGGTTAGAAAGCCGATACAGAGGGTCGGCTTTCCTTATAACGTTCTAGCTTGACGCTTTTTTATTGAGCAAATAAACGGCACACAAAGCACACGCACCGCCCACTGCAACGCCTACGCTGAGCCGTTCACCAAAGTACCAGGCAGACAGTCCCATTGCAGTGACGGGTACCACGAAGACGAAAGAGCTCGAACGGTTGGGACCAAGCTTTTGTGTTGCCAGAAAGAATACACTGGTGGCGATGCTTACTACGACAATCGATAAAAACAGCAAGTGATGCCAGTAATACGCCGGAAACTTTGCTGCACCGATGAAAGGGTCATGTTTATAAGCAAAGGTATAGCTTAATAACGAAGCCCAAAAATACATGAGCGTACTAAATGTAATGAAGTCAGCATATCGGGTTCCGCGTTGGCTGATCAGGGTCAAAAAGGCCCAGGTGAGTGATGCAAGGATAAAGTACAGATTACCTGCAGAAAGTATCTGATCAAGGTCGAAATGCCACACTTCAATCATCATTAGTCCACCGCCCAGGCCCAGAGCCAACCCAATTCCCTGGCGCCGATTGATGGCTTGCCCCAATAATATGGCACTCAAAATAAAGGTAAACACGGGATTGGAGGTGGTGACCAGCATGCCACCCTTACCTGGCAATCCATCGGCCAGGCCAAGAAAAAACAACTGATTGTAAAAAGCGAGAAAAAAGCCTGCTGGCAGTGACCAAGCCAAAGCATGTTTGTTAAATCTTAGGTTTAGTAGGTTGAATTTTTTCATAGCCCACATAATAGGCAACATACTGATGGCTGCCAGAAACAGTCGGTAAAACACGGTGACCTGAGCGGGGGCGATATCAGCAATAATCTTTCCTGAGATCCAACTCATCCCCCAAAATAACATGGCTGAAACCAGAGCAAATACAATCGCTGAATCGTTGGGTTGGTCGTTGCACGTTGTGGTCGACATGGCAGTCCTTTGTGGTTTTATCGTTTCGCGAAGGTGCTAGCGTAGCAAATCTTGACAAAAGTGGGGAGAGGATTAATCAATCTACCTATTTGAAATAAACAGTTTTAATTATTCAAACTGTTGGATCAGAAAACCTTAAGTTGTGTGGCTGAGCTAATTCTTTAACTTTGGTAGCACGGATGCCGTATCTGGCTACCGGTATGACAACAGTTTTGAGAAGGAGCCAATAATGGCGATATATATTCAACTTATTCTTGCTTGTTTTGTTTTGGTGTCGGGGTGCAGTAATGCAACAACAGACATTGAGAAGAAAGCGATAGAGACAGCTGCAAAGAGCTATTTGATTGCGCAGATTGAAGCGCGGCCTGAATTGATGGAAAAAGTGACAGATGATGAACTGATAAAGCGAACTTACTGGCAGGATCAGCAAGGTAAGGAGTTCGTCATGGCGATGGACAAGCAAGGTTTGATTAAGCTAGCTGCGGAATACAACCTCTCGGGTACTCGCTTTTCAGCGCAACCGAAAATTGAACTAAGGATCTTAGATGTCGATAAACGGGTAGCCACAGTGAAACTGATCACTGACGAGTGGATAGACTATATGCATTTATATAAAACTGCGTCTGGTGAATGGCGGATCCTAAATGTGTTGTGGCAGTTTCATCAGATACAAAAGCATAAGAGCGTGAGGTAATATGCAAGACGCAAGACTGTAATGGCCCGTAATTGCTTTTATCTGTCAGAAATCTATAGTTTGCACATAGATTATTCAGTCAGAGAATGCCACTGTGATTACAAATATTGCTGTTACATACGAGAACAAAACATCCAAGCCAATTTTTGCATTTCTATGTCAAAAAGGAGATATCAAAGCGCTTACCTTGACGCAGATTTTTCCAGGCTCTTGTTACAAGCTATCTGCCGAGTTCGAGGATTTACAAGATTTAGAAGTTGGCTTTGGTGATTCCTGGTCCAACCCTAAGTTAGTAATGCCTTTGAGTGCGTCTGCAGGACACAGTGAATTCCATGTTTGCCTTGACGACAACAATATGATGGAAGTTGAGCAGTCGGGTACTTCGGTAAAAAAGCACAAGCGATACTTTTATGACGCAGTTTGTATCTAAACAAATAGGTGTTCTTTAATATAGCAATTTGGCTCATTACCTATAGTGTCTATAGTTGGCGTTCTCTAGTTGACACAGGCTATTACTTCCAGGCTGAAATAAAATGAGCATAATAAAAAAGGTTTCCAAGTACAGCTGGAAACCTTTTTTATTTGGATGAAATTTAGCCTCAAACTAAAAGTATTTGGACTTTTTGTGTGTTATTTGTTCGAATGAGTCGGTTTGAGTATTTTTCTTTAAAAAAAGGGGTTGCGCTGAGTTTTGATTTCCCTATAATGCGCATCCACCGACACGGGGGCAACGCTGAAAAGCAACGAGCCAACGAGTTGGAAGTCAAATAAAACTTGATTCTGAAAATTTCAAAATTAAGTGTTGACATAAAGTGGGAAGTGATTAGAATTCACGACCCTCAGCGCTAACAGCGCGGCGACATTAAGTCGCACCGGGTAACCGGATTATGTTCTTTAAAAATATGAAGCAATCATCTGTGTGGGCACTCGTGCAGATTGAGTCCTAACAGCAGATTCTAGTTCGCTAGATGACGCAAACAAATTTAGAGTCTCAATTGAACTGAGTGACCAACGGAATAAACATAGTTTATTCAGCGCAGTCAATTCGATACCGACAGGTATCAAAATCAGAATTCAATGAGCACGAAACTTCGGTTTCAAAAAACTTTTAATTGAAGAGTTTGATCATGGCTCAGATTGAACGCTGGCGGCAGGCCTAACACATGCAAGTCGAGCGGTAACATTTCTAGCTTGCTAGAAGATGACGAGCGGCGGACGGGTGAGTAATGCTTGGGAACATGCCTTTAGGTGGGGGACAACCATTGGAAACGATGGCTAATACCGCATAATGTCTACGGACCAAAGGGGGCTTCGGCTCTCGCCTTTAGATTGGCCCAAGTGGGATTAGCTAGTTGGTGAGGTAACGGCTCACCAAGGCGACGATCCCTAGCTGGTTTGAGAGGATGATCAGCCACACTGGAACTGAGACACGGTCCAGACTCCTACGGGAGGCAGCAGTGGGGAATATTGCACAATGGGCGCAAGCCTGATGCAGCCATGCCGCGTGTGTGAAGAAGGCCTTCGGGTTGTAAAGCACTTTCAGTCAGGAGGAAAGGTTAGTAGTTAATACCTGCTAGCTGTGACGTTACTGACAGAAGAAGCACCGGCTAACTCCGTGCCAGCAGCCGCGGTAATACGGAGGGTGCGAGCGTTAATCGGAATTACTGGGCGTAAAGCGTACGCAGGCGGTTGATTAAGCGAGATGTGAAAGCCCCGGGCTTAACCTGGGAACTGCATTTCGAACTGGTCAACTAGAGTGTGATAGAGGGTGGTAGAATTTCAGGTGTAGCGGTGAAATGCGTAGAGATCTGAAGGAATACCTATGGCGAAGGCAGCCACCTGGGTCAACACTGACGCTCATGTACGAAAGCGTGGGGAGCAAACAGGATTAGATACCCTGGTAGTCCACGCCGTAAACGATGTCTACTAGGAGCTGGGGTCTTCGGACAACTTTTCCAAAGCTAACGCATTAAGTAGACCGCCTGGGGAGTACGGCCGCAAGGTTAAAACTCAAATGAATTGACGGGGGCCCGCACAAGCGGTGGAGCATGTGGTTTAATTCGATGCAACGCGAAGAACCTTACCTACACTTGACATACAGAGAACTTGCCAGAGATGGTTTGGTGCCTTCGGGAACTCTGATACAGGTGCTGCATGGCTGTCGTCAGCTCGTGTTGTGAGATGTTGGGTTAAGTCCCGCAACGAGCGCAACCCTTATCCTTAGTTGCCAGCGATTCGGTCGGGAACTCTAAGGAGACTGCCGGTGATAAACCGGAGGAAGGTGGGGACGACGTCAAGTCATCATGGCCCTTACGTGTAGGGCTACACACGTGCTACAATGGCATATACAGAGTGCTGCGAACTAGCGATAGTAAGCGAATCACTTAAAGTATGTCGTAGTCCGGATTGGAGTCTGCAACTCGACTCCATGAAGTCGGAATCGCTAGTAATCGCGGATCAGAATGCCGCGGTGAATACGTTCCCGGGCCTTGTACACACCGCCCGTCACACCATGGGAGTGGGTTGCTCCAGAAGTGGATAGCTTAACCTTCGGGAGGGCGTTCACCACGGAGTGATTCATGACTGGGGTGAAGTCGTAACAAGGTAGCCCTAGGGGAACCTGGGGCTGGATCACCTCCTTATCGACTTAGAACTGATTTGTTCGAAGTGTCCACACAGATGATTGTTGATTAGAATTAGAGAACAAAAACATTGTTTGGGTCTGTAGCTCAGCTGGTTAGAGCGCACGCCTGATAAGCGTGAGGTCGGTAGTTCAAGTCTACTCAGACCCACCACTTCTTCCCGATGCTGCGTTATTAAGCTCGTCGTTTAGAAAACACTAAACGTCCTCACTTAATGCCTGGCCTCGAAAAGAAGCTTGGTTCAGAACAATGTTATCCTAGTAATGTGGGGCTATAGCTCAGCTGGGAGAGCGCCTGCCTTGCACGCAGGAGGTCAGCAGTTCGATCCTGCTTAGCTCCACCACTTTACTACCTACTCCTCATAGATAAACACTCTTAAGACAGTGACTTTAGATAAGAAACTGAGAGTTTTTAACTCTGAGAAGTAATTCTCTTGCTCTTTAAAAATTTGGAAAGCTGATATTAAATTCTCGGAATGACAATGAAAATTGTTGTTCTATAGAGTTTTCGAAAGAAAAATGCCGATTAATCATTCTTTGATTAATTAGCGTCTACTTTAGTATTACTTAACTTCTGGCGAAGTTAAAACTGTCTTTGACACATACACCTCAAAGTAATAAACCACTTCGGGTTGTATGGTTAAGTGACTAAGCGTACACGGTGGATGCCTTGGCAGTTGGAGGCGATGAAGGACGTACTAACTTGCGATAAGCCTAGTCAAGCCAGTAAGAGGCGCTTGAGACTAGGATTTCCGAATGGGGAAACCCGGCCCTTTGGGTCATCGTTAACTGAATACATAGGTTAACGAAGCGAACGCGGAGAACTGAAACATCTAAGTACCCGTAGGAAAAGAAATCAACCGAGATTCCGAAAGTAGCGGCGAGCGAAATCGGATTAGCCCTTAAGCTTTAATGTAGTTAGTGGAACATTCTGGAAAGTATGACGATACAGGGTGACAGTCCCGTACACGACAACTTATTTAAAGTGAAATCGAGTAGGTCGGAGCACGTGAAACTTTGACTGAATATGGGGGGACCATCCTCCAAGGCTAAATACTCCCAACTGACCGATAGTGAACCAGTACCGTGAGGGAAAGGCGAAAAGAACCCCTGTGAGGGGAGTGAAATAGAACCTGAAACCGTGTACGTACAAGCAGTAGGAGCATACTTGTTATGTGACTGCGTACCTTTTGTATAATGGGTCAGCGACTTATATTCTGTAGCGAGGTTAACCATTTAGGGGAGCCGTAGCGAAAGCGAGTCTTAACTGGGCGCTTAAGTTGCAGGGTATAGACCCGAAACCCGGTGATCTAGCCATGGGCAGGTTGAAGGTCAGGTAACACTGACTGGAGGACCGAACCCACTAACGTTGAAAAGTTAGGGGATGACCTGTGGCTAGGAGTGAAAGGCTAATCAAACCGGGAGATAGCTGGTTCTCCCCGAAATCTATTTAGGTAGAGCCTCGGACGAATACTTACGGGGGTAGAGCACTGTTAAGGCTAGGGGGTCATCCCGACTTACCAACCCTTTGCAAACTCCGAATACCGTAAAGTACTATCCGGGAGACACACGGTGGGTGCTAACGTCCATCGTGGAGAGGGAAACAACCCAGACCGTCAGCTAAGGTCCCAAAGTGTATGTTAAGTGGGAAACGATGTGGGAAGGCTAAAACAGCTAGGAGGTTGGCTTAGAAGCAGCCATCCTTTAAAGAAAGCGTAATAGCTCACTAGTCGAGTCGGCCTGCGCGGAAGATGTAACGGGGCTAAACATACCACCGAAGCTACGGCTGCGAACTTATGTTCGCGGGGTAGGGGAGCGTTCTGTAAGCGGCTGAAGGTGAACTGTAAGGTTTGCTGGACGTATCAGAAGTGCGAATGCTGACATGAGTAACGATAATGCGGGTGAAAAACCCGCACGCCGGAAGACCAAGGGTTCCTATCCCATGTTAATCAGGGTAGGGTGAGTCGACCCCTAAGGCGAGGCTGAAGAGCGTAGTCGATGGGAAACGGGTTAATATTCCCGTACTTGGTATAAATGCGATGGGGGGACGGAGCAGGCTAGGCAAGCATGGCGTTGGTTGTCCATGTGAAAGGCTGTAGGCTGGTGACTTAGGAAAATCCGGGTCGCTAAGGCTGAGAGTCGAGACGAGCCACTACGGTGGTGAAGTTGTTGATGCCCTACTTCCAGGAAAAGCCTCTAAGCTTCAGTTTATATCGAATCGTACCCTAAACCGACACAGGTGGTCAGGTAGAGAATACTAAGGCGCTTGAGAGAACTCGGGTGAAGGAACTAGGCAAAATTGTACCGTAACTTCGGGAGAAGGTACGCTCTTGTTTGTGAAGGACTTGCTCCGTAAGCAGACGAGAGCCGCAGTGACCAGGTGGCTGGGACTGTTTATTAAAAACACAGCACTGTGCAAAATCGTAAGATGACGTATACGGTGTGACACCTGCCCGGTGCCGGAAGGTTAATTGATGGGGTTAGCTTAGGCGAAGCTCTTGATCGAAGCCCCGGTAAACGGCGGCCGTAACTATAACGGTCCTAAGGTAGCGAAATTCCTTGTCGGGTAAGTTCCGACCTGCACGAATGGTGTAACCATGGCCACGCTGTCTCCACCCGAGACTCAGTGAAATTGAAATCGCAGTGAAGATGCTGTGTACCCGCGGCTAGACGGAAAGACCCCGTGAACCTTTACTACAGCTTGGCACTGAACATTGACCCTACATGTGTAGGATAGGTGGGAGGCTTTGAAGCAGGAACGCTAGTTTCTGTGGAGCCGACCTTGAAATACCACCCTTGTAGTGTTGATGTTCTAACTTAGGCCCCTAATCGGGGTTGAGGACAGTGCCTGGTGGGTAGTTTGACTGGGGCGGTCTCCTCCCAAAGAGTAACGGAGGAGCACGAAGGTTGGCTAAGTACGGTCGGACATCGTACGGTTAGTGTAATGGTAGAAGCCAGCTTAACTGCGAGACAGACACGTCGAGCAGGTACGAAAGTAGGTCATAGTGATCCGGTGGTTCTGAATGGAAGGGCCATCGCTCAACGGATAAAAGGTACTCCGGGGATAACAGGCTGATACCGCCCAAGAGTTCATATCGACGGCGGTGTTTGGCACCTCGATGTCGGCTCATCACATCCTGGGGCTGAAGTCGGTCCCAAGGGTATGGCTGTTCGCCATTTAAAGTGGTACGCGAGCTGGGTTTAGAACGTCGTGAGACAGTTCGGTCCCTATCTGCCGTGGGCGTTTGAGAATTGAGAGGGGCTGCTCCTAGTACGAGAGGACCGGAGTGGACGAACCGCTGGTGTTCGGGTTGTCATGCCAATGGCATTGCCCGGTAGCTACGTTCGGAATCGATAACCGCTGAAAGCATCTAAGCGGGAAGCGAGCCTCGAGATGAGTTCTCACTTTAACTTAGAGTTAACTAAAGGGCCGTTGAAGACTACAACGTTGATAGGCGAGATGTGGAAGTGGTGTGAGCCATTGAGCTAACTCGTACTAATTACCCGTGAGGCTTAACCATACAACGCCAAAGTGGTTTTGTTTGTTAGAAGTTAAGAAATAAAGTAGACGAAGAATTTAATACGCTTTTCCAGATTTTAGTGAGATGTTGAGAGACGTCTTGCGCAACAGTTTATGCTTGGTAACCATAGCGTTTTGGAACCACCTGACTCCATGCCGAACTCAGTAGTGAAACGAAATAGCGCCGATGATAGTGTGGGGTTTCCCATGTGAAAGTAGGACATTGCCAAGCTCCTAATTAGAGGTCGACGAAAGACATTCATCCATGAATATCATCGACATTCGTACCTCCTTGTACATCAAAGCCCGATTCGAAAGAGTCGGGCGTTTTTGCGTTTGGACTTAAAAATATTTAAGTTGAGAACGCTGGCATTTCTCTATTCAAGCAGGTCTACACTACCGCCATCCCGCACTTGATGCGGGCTCTATCAACAGACCACGCCGTACGTATGACAAATGCGTCGGAACAAACGTACTCAGCACCGAGAGAAAGGTTTGAACAGATCCCGCATCGAGTGCGGGATGACAACGGAGTTGTTGAGGGCGGAGCAGAACTGGACCAATATTGAGTCGCTGCTGGAATGGGTTAAAAGTACTGTTTGTTCAGATTCTTTATAGACCGAGTGCTTTTTGAAGAAGTCGCTTATATTGCGATTCTTACAGCCCACACTACCGTCATCCCGCACTTGATGCGGGATCTTCTAACAGGCCACACCGTGAGCATGAGCTGCACTGAGATCCGACAATCATTACTAGGCTCCAAACAATAAAAGCTCGAATCGAACGAGTTAGGCTTTTTTGCGTTTTGAGTAAAGTACTTCCATGTAGTATCTCCCCTTTGCGCATCTCGATAATTGCTCCTGCATTATTCTACTTCCTATCATCCATGTGGGTCCTTGCGCTCATTTCCTCGAACTGCGAAGCGTTGCTTCGGTTCCTCGTCACCCTCGCGTTCATTGCGCAAAGTAAATGTACTCGCGTTGCCCGCTGTCATTGTACTTTACACTTAATACAATTTTGCTTAATTAAGTGTTCTATTTTGAGGCGAAAATATCGTCGATAACACCGCTCACGCGTCCAGCTATCGCTGGGGACCTATGTCCATATAGGCGAGGCAAAAACTTGCGAACTTTTACCTTAGGTAAAGTGAAATTGGTATAAACGACTGTGCCGATATAGCGTCCACCTTCTTTGACTATTTAGTGGTTCGCGTCAAACCACACAAAAGAATAAATGGCTTCAAGTGAGCGTTGTAGCCACTATCGCACTGATGGTCTCTACGTTTCCAATATACTGACGACACTCCAAGATGTGTCTTACAACTGGTTTTTGACGCCGGACAAATACTCCAGGGCCGCTGAAAGAGCTGGATCTTGGCCCTGCCTAATGTCTTCCCAAATTAGATATCTAAATTCCTTATCTGCAGGAATCCCGCGGCTTTCATAATGAACACCACTCGAGTCTAGGTATTGTTCATTTGAGAGCGCGAAAATCCAGCCATTTGGGAGTTGTTTAACAAGTGTATCGCTAAATGAACCATTTGTAGACTCACCGAATAACTTTACATGGTCACGTGCTTTTAGTCCGAGAACAAATACTTCTGCCGCACTGATGGTCAGCGGACTGGTTAATACGACAATAGGTCCTAAGTACGGCTGTTCGTGACTTGGTTTTACTGTAATTGTGTTCTCAGGCAAAAAGCCAGAATAGGTCTTTGTTCGTTTGGAGCCTATCGATAAAGGCTGATTAATTAAGTGGGAGAGCAAGTGTAAGCCTAGCTGGTCTTTGCCTCCTGCATTCCATCGAAGGTCTATTATGAGCCCATCAGCTTGCCTTAGCCGTGGTAGAAAAGCCGCCATTACTTCATCGACTACACCTAAGTCATCTTCTAACGTGTTCCCATCTGAAAATTCACTGAGATGATCTATGCTGAGATATTGGATGTTGTTAGATAGTGGGGCGCTTAAAAAAGCGTCATGCATTTGTTTTGAAGCATCGAGAAACTGTTGCTCGATGACCCTTCGGTGTAAATGGGTTAGATATTGGTGAAAGGACTTAGGGCTTTCAATCTTTGGAAGTGCGGTAGATGCTAAGTATGTTTTGTATGGTATTTCTATGCGTTCGGTTCTGAATGTATTCCATTTATGTCCGTACGCGGCCAGAATCTCACCGTCATCATTTGCGATATAGGCATGCCCATCTTGTAGTGTGGCGATTAAATCGGTTAGTACAGGCAATAGGTCTTCACTACTACTGTTCTTTTCAAGCTTATTACGCCATTCAGAGTATTGTGTTTTTCAATCCCACTGTGTTTCCTGGCTAAACGCAAAGTGTTCGGCAAATGTATGCCAAAACACATCGAAATTATCGAGTACATTTGTTGTCATGCCATTGCTAAGGCAAATATTTGGTAAGTTGTCTAAAGGTCTAAGGTTGACTGGATGCAACGTTTCCCAGTGAAGTTCAGCCCCCTGTGCTACTTGGATTAAATTGGCAGGCTCATAGTCCCCAGACTCTTCTTGGTTATAAAGGCAGTGAGATCTTGTAACGTCCTAGAATGTCAACTCTGTAAGAGACTTTTTAATGACGTAACCGTACCCCTCTGACTCCCAATACGTTATGTCAGTAGCAGGGGAGGCGCTCTTTGCGTAAACAAATAGGCAAAATAAATAAGCAATAACAGCTTGATAAGGTTTGTTCATTTAAATCCTTTAATTAAAAGTGTCAAGACGAATAAAGTTCAAAGTACGGGAGTTTTAAAATAAGGCTGATTTCGGTGTGTGACTATGTACTCAAAACCAGCTCTGCTGAAGTCGCATAAGCTATAACTCTATAACATCGTACCTCATTTGGATATTACGGATAAGTCATTTCTGAAGGGGCGTTTCGCAAGTGATATGGTTAACCGAGTTGTTACTTATGCGTTTGAGTAAATTGAAAATTACGCTATGAGCGCATCACAAACTCCTTATGATAAAAAATGACAGATCGAGAAAATAGAAATTTGTCCAAAGGTGTAATGTTCAATTGAGAGCTGGTAATCGGGAGTGGATGATCAATTCTCATTTAGCATAAAATAAAAACTTTGAGATGAAATTTCTTTCATTCTATCAAGGCTATTAGACTTGGATTTCGCTTAATATATAATAATCAAAGCCTTACGATGAAGGGGTGAAATTGAAAAAAATACATGTAAAATAAAGCTTACAAAAAATGTAAAGATAGTTAAATAAATGTTCCATTTTGTTGTTTATTTTCTCTGCAATTGAGCTACATTTTGATTGGAAATTAACCAAACAACAAAAAAGGAACAAGTATGCGTAAACTAAACACACTCGCTTTTGCCATTCTGGCGGGCATTTCTGGACAGTCGATGGCTCAGGCTGAGTTACTGACTGCAGACCAGAGTAAGGCCATTCCAGGCAAATATATCGTCGTGTTTAAAACGCCAACTGTACTTAATACACAAAGTGCAATGGCTATCTCAGACTATGCTACAACGCAGGCACAGGCATTAAGCAATGCTTATAATGTAAACGTTGCTAAAAGCTTCAATGGTGTGCTTAACGGTGTTGTGGTAAACGCGTCTGAAGGTGATGTAAAAGCAATGCTGAAAGACCCTAACATTGCTTATATTGAGCAAGATCAAATAGTCACAGTGACACCCCAAGCGTCAGGCGATCAGAGCAACGCGATTTGGGGCCTTGACCGTGTGGATCAGCGCGCATTGCCTCTGAATTCAAACTATCACTATGACTTTGATGGTTCAGGCGTAACGGCTTATGTTATTGATACTGGTGTTCGTATTTCGCATAGTGAATTCGGTAACCGCGCAAGCCACGGTTATGACTTTGTAGATAATGATGCAGACTCTTCTGACTGTAACGGTCATGGTACACACGTTGCTGGTACCATCGGCGGTTCACAGTATGGCGTTGCGAAAAATGTCAATGTCGTCGGTGTTCGTGTATTAGGCTGTAATGGCTCTGGTTCATATTCTGGTGTGATTTCAGGTATTGATTGGGTTAAAAACAACGCTTCAGGTCCATCTGTTGCGAACATGAGCTTAGGTGGTGGTGTATCTCAGGCAGTTGATGATGCCGTTAATGCGGCCGTTGCTTCTGGTGTTACCTTCGTTGTAGCTGCAGGTAATGATAATAGCGATGCTTGTAACTACTCTCCAGCTCGAGCTGCCGACGCGATAACTGTTGGCTCGACAACTAGCAGCGATGGCCGTTCAAGCTTCTCAAACTATGGGTCTTGTCTTGATATCTATGCGCCAGGCTCTAGCATCAAGTCTGCATGGTATAATTCCGACAGTGCAACCAACACAATCAGTGGTACCTCGATGGCTGCACCTCATGTTGCTGGTGCAGTAGCATTGTATCTAGACCAGGACCCAACGCTTACTCCAGCGCAGATAGATTCATTGCTCAGTAGTAGAAGTACTAAAGGTGCGGTATCCGATGCCAAAGCAAGTTCACCGAATGAACTGCTTTATACTCTTGAAGGTGATGCGCCGCCTCCACCACCACCCCCAGGCCCAACTGAGCTAGTTTCTGGTGTCGGTGTTGATGCATCTGGTGCAGCAGGCTCTGAGACTTACTATAAGCTGTCTGTTCCTGCTGGAGCTGCGTCAGTTTCATTCACGCTTGCTGGCGGTTCAGGCGATGCTGACCTTTATGTTCAGCAAGGCTCTCAGCCTACGCAGAGCAGCTATGCATGTCGCCCGTATAAAAATGGCAACAACGAATCTTGTGAATTCTCGAACCCAGCTGCAGGTGACTGGTATGTCATGCTACATGGTTATAGCCAATATGCCGGTGCGACGTTGACTGGTACATTTGGAGATTCGTCAGGTTGTGGCGCTAACTGCCTAGAAAATGGCGTGCCAGTAACAGGGTTGTCTGGCGGGACAAATACAGACACACGTTACACAATCGAAGTGCCAGCAAATGTTACGTTGAATGTGAGCATCTCTGGTGGCTCAGGTGATGCTGACCTGTATGTACGTAAAGGGACTCAGCCCACGACAAACAACTATGATTGTCGTCCATACCGTTCTGGCAACAATGAAACTTGTACTCTGAGTTCAGGTACGGATGGTGGTACATACCACATCATGGTTCGAGGCTACAGCAGCTATTCAGGCCTTACGCTGCAAGGCAGTTTCTAACTTAATACTTAGAAATATGAGAAAGGCCGGTCTAAACCGGCCTTTCTACTTCATTGAGCTCGATTAATACACTTTACAGATCAGGCCTTTCAGGTAAAACCCCTCAGGGTAACAGCCTGCAATAGGGTGATCTGCTGCCTGATTAAGGCGCTCCATAATTAACAAGTCTTTACCTGCGTCCAAAGCTGCATCTGCCACTACTTTTTGGAACAAGTTCTGTTCCATCAGACCCGAACAAGAGAAGGTTAGCAAAGTACCACCTGGCTTAAGTAATTGCATAGCCAGCATATTAATGTCTTTATAGCCACGGCAGGCACCATTAAGCTGTGCTTTACTCTCGGCAAATTTAGGCGGATCCATGACAATGGTGTCAAACTGACGGCCTTCCTCGCGGTACTGCCTTAGCAACTTGAACACATCCTGCTTTACAAACTGAGCCCGCGACAAATCTAGTTCATTGTGTTCTACATTACGCTTAGCTGTATCCAGCGCGGGCTGAGAGACGTCGACATTGATTACTTCTTCACACTCACCACGGAGCGCATACAGACCGAACGTGCCTGTATAGCAAAAGCAGTTAAGCACTGACTTACCTTTTGAGAAACGCTCGAGTGCCGCACGGCTGTCTCTTTGGTCCAGGTAGAAGCCGGTTTTGTGACCAGATTTAATATCGACTTCAATTTTCAAGCCGTTTTCCATGATCACAACTGGCGCTTCAGGTTCGTCTCCCCACAGTACACCGGTGGTTTTCTCAAGTCCTTCCTTTTTTCGTACATCTACATCGGATCGCTCATAGATATGACATTCGGGAAAAAGAGTTCTGAGTGCTTGCACGATTTCGCCTTTGTGGCGCTCTGCACCGGCACTTAACAGCTGACAAACCAAATAGTTGTCAAACTTATCAATCGTTATGCCGGGCAAACCATCTGACTCGGCAGCACATAGCCTGAAGCCGGTTAACTGTCCTTCTTCAATGACCTGTTCACGTGCTGCGAGTGCTCGCGCTAGTCGTCGTTCAAAAAATGACTGATCGATTTGTTCAGACTGATCAAAGCTCCAGATCCGCGCTCGGATCTGAGAGTCTGGACTATATGCGGCTGTGGCCAGGTATTGACCGTCGTGACTATAAATAATCACTGTATCGCCAAGTGCAGGCTTACCTTTGACTTTTTTAATCGCCTTAGAAAAGATCCAAGGGTGCTTTCTTTTTAAAGATTTTTCACGGCCAGGTTGTAAATACAGCGCGCAAGACATATAAATTCCTTACAGTAGATTATGGTGACATTTTAGTGAAGCCAATAACAACATACAATCAGAACCACGAGGTTAAGGGATAAATGACATTAAATACGATGGAATTTGAGGCAGCATGTAGAGATTTTATGCTAACAACTGAGTTTGCCGATACTGCTCACGATTTATCGCACATATTGCGGGTAGTCAAAACCGCTAAGCAACTGTGTGAGGTAGAAGGTGCTGACCTCGAAGTCGTCTTGCCAGCAGCCTGGCTGCACGACTGTGTGGCAGTGGCTAAAAACCATCCGGATAGGCCAATTGCTTCAAAACTGGCTGCTGACAGGGCTGTTGCCTTTTTATCAACGCTAGACTATCCAAATGACAAGTTACCCTTAGTACACCATGCAATTGTTGCACACAGCTTTAGTGCCAATGTGACCCCAGATACTTTGGAAGCTAAGGTTGTTCAGGATGCTGATCGTATGGACGCGTTAGGGGCAATAGGGGTTAGTCGCTGTATGAAGGTTGGCGGAGCGATAGCAAGGCATATGTATCATATCGGTGACCCTTTCTGTCAGGAGCGCGATCCGGATGATAAGAAATATACTTTAGATCATTTTTACATTAAGTTGCTAAATATTGCAGAGCAAATGCATACCCAGTCAGCAAAACAAGAAGCGCAGAGACGCACAGAATTTATGCGCGGATTTTTGCAAGAGTTGGGGAGAGAGATTGGTACCTCTGATTAGCGGGTCATGCGCTTTACAAATACGACAACGAACAAGGCCAGCGAAAAGCTGCCGGTAAATGCCTCAACTGTTGCGATTAATCGTGTGATGCCGGTAGGCGTTATGTCGCCATATCCTAGTGTTGTAAAGGTGACCACACTAAAATAAATACAATTAAGCAATGTGCTAAGGTTTTCCGACCAGGTGGCTTGGCTGGAAAATTGAATAAGCCCATCATTGTAATTGATACCGAACAAGAAATAACAGATTGCGCAGGCGATGATCATACCCAAACTGAAACGGATGACATTTTCGGGTTTTTCGCCATAGCCACACAACATATCAACAAAAGAGGATACCAAACGGCGTTTGGAAAACTTGGGATACTGAGCGTGGCGCATGCGCAGCTCGTTGTAGGTATATTTCCCGGCCATCTCAAACAGACCTTGCTGCTCAGCGCCTTTTCTCAGTAATCGGTAGATTTCTTCGGACTGCAAAAACAAGTCATTTGCTTCATCCAAATCTTGCTGCCTAAGAGCTTCATTGGCTTGCTTTTCCTGCAAAAGCTTGTCGCCGAGATAGAGGTTATCGATGCGTGTCTTATCGAGTTTCATGCCTAACAGGTTTGTATCTTCAAGCTTGCAACAGTGCAGATTGGCGTCTCGCAAGTCTGCTTTCATCAAAGAAGCATTTTTGATTGTACTATTGAATAAATGAGCACCTTGTAAGTTTGCACGATAAAAGTTGCTGTATGACAAGTCATAGCCTTCGTGGTTATCAAACTTGACCAGGTTGAGGCCTTCGAGATTTGCTCGCTTTAACTCTAACCCCTGAAGGAGTCCACCTCGTTTAGCATATCGTTCCAGCTTTTGTGTTAACTCCAGACCGCTCTTGTCAAATTTGCTATCATGCCAAAAGCAATAGCCTGAACCCATATCTATTTCTTGGCATTTTTGGCCATCGGGTGACTCATATTGGCAAAGAGGTTTGTTGTTCATAGTGTGCCAGATCAATCCTTCTTATAAGTAATGGTAGCAGTATTTTTTCAGGGTTAATAAAAAATTGTATCTATGTCATTTGATTATCAGTTAAGCATCAGTAAGCGCAGACAGAGTGTTGCGATTAAAGTTACAGCCGAGGGGGTGAAAGTATTTGCGCCTTACGGCATCGATCAACACTGGCTCGATACCTGGTTAAAAAGCAAGTCACACTGGGTTGAAAATAAAAAGTTGGCGATGTCCGTCCAACAACAGCGGATCCAGACGCCTTTTATTAGTAAGAAAATTCAGATATTTGGCGAGCAGTATAAGTTTGAGTTATCACCAAGCAGCTCTTACATTGATCACGATGCGAAATGCATTGGTCTTCAAACTCGTGCTAAACCCGGCTCTGAAGGGGCGCGAAAAGCGCTGTTTGGATATTTAAACCAGGTGTTACTTAGTTATGTGATGCCGGTACTGGCAGAATATTCAAGCCTTATGGGAAGCCAGTATGATGAACTTAAGATCAGGGAATACAAACGTCGTTGGGCAGTTTGTCATCAAGCGGTACACTAGCACTCAATAGTCTATTGATTGGCGCTCCTAAGTGGGTCATTGATTATGTTATTGTGCATGAATTGGCACATTTCCATGTGATGGCACACAATCAAGCTTTTTGGAAAATAGTGGCGCATCATTATCCTGAATACAAAAATGCAAAAGCTTATTTGAGCCAAAACGCAGTGGCGTTACAGATAGAAAAGTAATAGTGCGAAGACTTTATCGAAGTGAATGATCGAGATAGGCCGTTGCCAGTAATATTCAGACACGCAAACTGCGCTTCTAAAGTAAGAGGTGAGTTTTCGTTCGATACCAGATGTTTTGGCCTGAATGTTTTATTTTGACAGTAGTAAAATCTATGAAGTAATTTTCAAAAAATACTTAGTAGAAAAGTGGTGGAGGGGGCTGGATTCGAACCAGCGAAGGCAGTGCCGTCAGATTTACAGTCTGATCCCTTTGGCCGCTCGGGAACCCCTCCTGAGAGAAAAACAAATTGTAAGATGGTGGAGGGGGCTGGATTCGAACCAGCGAAGGCAGTGCCGTCAGATTTACAGTCTGATCCCTTTGGCCGCTCGGGAACCCCTCCTAAGAGAATACAAGTTGTTATGTGGTGGAGGGGGCTGGATTCGAACCAGCGAAGGCAGTGCCGTCAGATTTACAGTCTGATCCCTTTGGCCGCTCGGGAACCCCTCCTCAACATGGGCGCTGATAATATCAAAGTTTTTAGTGAAGTAAAGAAATGTTCTAAAGAAAATTGAAAAAATGCCGATAAATTTTCATATTCACTAAATTGTGGCGATTTTACATGCAGATAGACGGTATTTTATGCAAAGAGGCTCAGCTTGGTAGTGCGCTTAATCACAGCGTTCATGAAGCCAGGCGTGGTGACTTTGCGTTGCTTTTATCTTTGCTGTCTCAGGACGCGTTAGATTTTAGCCAGTTTGACCTGCCTCATACGTCACCAGAAGAGCCCGATAAATCTGAAGCTGCATTAAAAAAGGCGTTACAGCTTGGTCCACAGAAGCCACTTGCGCCGGAACAGTTCAATATGTTGATAGGCCAGGACAATGGATTCCTGGTTCAGGAAGGGGATCTGGCAAGTCTTCGTCTAAAGGAGTGCTTACAACCAGAGCCTTATGCTGTGCGTAATGATAAAAAACATATTCCTCTACATATTGTCGATAATCTTGAACCGGCAGTAAGACAGAGGCTAGAAAAAACCAGAACCCCTCAAATGATTGTTGATAATAAAGACATCGATGCTGCAGGGTTTTATGATCAGATAGCCGGGGGGGAAATGCAATCTATGTTGCAGGTTGCTGTTTAAAGAAGCACACCGACGGCATGGGAATACAAAAGATGCTTTGGATAGGGTTATATATTTGTATGCACCAAATACAAATCTAAATGAGGAGAACATTTAGTTTTTGCTGAGTATCACTCTACGGGGACTCATCCCGTTTTACAGGGCGCTGCTTTGGCACCCTTAAAAACGCAGCAACAAAAAATTAAAAGTAATATTCAAGCGCGAGAACATTACACTTTATGGGTTATTGCGTATTCAATAACCCAAAAGTTTAGCCAGCCAACCTAGCCGTGGCACTTTTTGAACTTCTTCCCACTTTGGCAGGGACAAGGATCATTCCTGCTAATTTTTCTCTCAGGGCAGGCAAACAGGTCGCCATCTAGATAACGCCACAGCCCTGCTTCTTTTAAAAAGCGAGACCGTTCATGCATTGTGACGCACACGCCGCCATCAAGGTACATCGCTTTAAACTCCACAAAGTGATAATCAGTAGACTCACTGCACTGGATAATCTCTAACCCGACAAAGGTGACCTGTTCGGCAAATGCAAGGATACTGGCTTCACTGTTTTCTGCCCGCATGCTTTGTGCGTACGTATTATAAATATATCCTGCGTTTTTTAGGCAGTAAGCTGTATATCGAGAGCGCATTAGCTGCTGAGCGCTTTCAGGATGTCTACGACCTTCTAAAAAAGGCAGGCAGCACACTTGTGCTTCAGTTTCAGAACCGCAATAACACATATTTTCTCATTTGAACTTAATGCGCAACGACAGATGTTCCATGGCCAGAAGTGCGAGTAAAGCAAAATAACTCAGTATCACTCTCTATCAACTTAAACCGAGCAAGCTGCTGCTCAGATACAATGTCCGTCCAGGTAACCACCGCTGCAAAGTTGCCTTTGCATAAAGCGCTGTTAATAACATACTCCAAGTTTATCAAATGTCTCTGGCGCAGCACTAGTAACTTACTGCTGTCAATTGAGCTGTTATCCAGTAGTGCTTTGCTGGGTATATTGTCTGGTGCAATGAGCAGTGTCCATTTATGTAATGAGTTACACCGATACAGAATTTTTAATAGTTCCAAACTACTTACTATGTCATCTTCCGCATACACCAGCTGATAACGTTTATCGGCTGTGTTAGTTTGGGATAAAGAAATATTTTGCACTTGAGTATGTAACATAAGCAGGTCACTGGTTTTCTATACAGTGTTTATACAGTATTTCATACAGTGCTATTTGGCAAGTAAAATATCGCGTGTTTTTTGTCCTTTCTATTAGTATGTTGATTCCGTTTACTTTTATTGTGGGGTCGTGTCCTGATTAAAGTGCATCATCTGGTGGATTTGCTCATACAGAGTTGCAGCATAACATTGGGCATCGATGAATCGTTTTGCAGTCAGGTGTGTACGCACTTGTTCAAGTGTACCAGCCGCTGCCTGGTTTCCCTGACTTTGGGCGAGTGACAGCCAGGCAATACCATGAAAAACACTTTTCGGCACGCCCTGACCTTTGATAAACAGCATACCAAGATAAAATTGTGCTTTGTTGTCACCTGACATTGCAGCCAGTCGTAACCATTTCGCTGCGAGCGGATACTGTTTATTTTTCAGATAATAAAGCCCTTTTTTATAGGCTGCTTTGCTATCCGTGTCTGAGGGCCAGCGGTTTTCAGAGTCAGGCGTTGCGGTAACAAACTCCAAAACATTGAGAAGCTGTTGTTCCAAGTCATTGCCATTTGCAACTGCTAATTGGTTCTTTTTCATACTGATTTCACTTAATACGACCTAGATCAGAGTGTAGCTGATTTTTAACTATTTTGTCCGATTACACCAGAGATTTGTGATAAAATCCGGCTTTCGTTTCTATATAAAATACAAAGACATGCTGGAAAAATTATTTTCGCTCCGTGCACAGCAGAGCACAGTTAAAACCGAGTTTATTGCCGGTCTGACAACATTTGTCACTATGGTTTACATTGTATTTGTAAATCCGGCAATGTTGGCTGAAGCGGGCATTGATCATGGGGCTGCGTTTGTCGCCACCTGTTTAGCGGCAGCCATAGGCTGTTTCATCATGGGCCTGTGGGCCAACTATCCCCTAGCTTTGGCTCCGGGGATGGATTAAACGCCTTTTTCACCTATGGCGTTGTGCTTGGTATGGGCCACACCTGGCAAAGCGCTTTGGGGCGGTATTTTTATCAGGCTGCCTGTTCTTACTCCTAAGTGTTTTTAAAGTCAGGGAATGGTGATTCAGGCAATTCCTTTGGTACTGAAACAAGCAATAGCAACGGGTATTGGCGCTTTTCTGGCACTGATAGCCTTGAAAAACGCGCAGATCATTGTCGCCAGCCCCGCAACTTTTGTCCAATTAGGTGACATCACCAGCCCCGGTCCTTTGTTGGCCATTCTGAGCTTTTTGTGATTGCAGCTCTGATGTATCGGGATATGAAAAGTGGTGTGTTACTGAGTATTTTATTGGTAACGGTTTTGGCTTGGGCTCTTGGCTTGGTTGAATACACAGGTATTGTGTCGGCACCGCCAAGCATTGCACCCACTCTGGCGCAGCTGGATATTGCCAGCGCATTGGAAATTTCAATGCTGAGTGTCGTATTTGCATTTTTGTTTGTTGATTTGTTCGATACCAGCGGTACTTTGGTTGCGGTTACGCAAAAAGCGGGGATTGCTGACCAGGAGGGGCGTATGCCACGCCTGGGCAGAGCGCTATCTGCAGACAGCTCGGCGACCATTGCCGGCTCTTTCCTTGGTACGTCTACAACTACCTCATATATCGAGTCTGTGTCGGGTGTATCCGTGGGTGGCCGAACAGGTTTAACTGCCGTGGTAGTTGGACTGTGTTTCCTGCTCATGATGTTCTTCGCGCCATTGGCCCAGATGGTACCAGCTTATGCTACAGCAGGAGCCATATTGTACGTTGCTGTTTTGATGTTACAAAATCTGAAGCTAGTTAACTGGGATGATATGAGCGATGCGATACCGGTAAGCGTTGTATTGTTAATGACGCCGTTGACTTTTTCCATTGCTCACGGCATCGCACTTGGCTTTATTTCTTACACAGCGGTTAAACTGGCCTGTAATAGGCGAGAGGAAATTTCAATCAGTGTCTGGGTATTAACCGTGCTGTTTATTGTGAAGTTTGCGATCAGCTGAGGCTGATCACCACTTTTTCTTGGGAGCGAAAAGGACATCGAGATCGTCCTTTTCTTTCTCGGCTTTCTTTTTCACGGCCGACGCGTTAGAGGCTTTCAGCTCCGTGCTGATCTCACTCAGATATCCTTCCAGCAATGTTTTCTTTTCATTAATGTAGTCATCTGAATAAGAAACACCGCAAATGATTGCATAGGCTTTTTCAAAGTACTGTCGAGCTGAGCCTACCATGTTGGCGCTCTTAGCGGACAGCCCGCGTTTGATTTGGCTTTCAACGTTGATCCTAAGTTGTAACCGTTCCATTTTGCGGTCTTCTTGCACAAATACCTGTGTGTCTACCTTGCCTTTACTATGCTCTGAACGCAGCAGGTGGCGTAACTTTTTTATCCCCTGAACCAGCGCGATGAGTTGTTTGTCATTATCGGGCAGGACCACTTTGTCAGATTCGTTGGCATTTGGGGGCTCATTATTCATACGCTCCTGCGACTCGTGCATACGGCTTTTCAGCTCACGAGAGGTAGGAGACAATTCAACCATAGCTACAAGTGCATCATGCACTCGGCGTTGAATGATGCGGATCATCGCGCCCGACATAGGAATATTGCTGCTGTTGAGGATCACGTCTTCGGCTTCTTCTATGATCCGCTTTTGTTTGGCCAGCTCTTTACGGCGCTCCGCTTCTTGTTTTTCTCTGTGTTGTTGAATAGCACTAACCCACACAGCAATAACAATGAGTGCTACAATCAACAAAATTATTACGGTAACAAACATACCCGGATCTCTTCGTAAATCATACAGCTGATAGTTTTTTTATATTACATCAAATAATTGCGGATTGAACAGTGTTAATAACAAGAGACTTGAAAATCCAGCAATTCCATCATTTTTTAGTATAGCTTAATGGATGGAAGCTGGCTCTAATAGGCTCGGGAAAGTATTGTCCTATCGGATAGACTATAATTATGCTAGGCTGAAACATTATTGGCAGTATCTAATGATAAACGGCCTAGTCGTACACCAGATAACAATTAAAACAAATGCTTAGTTATGAAATTACAACAACTGAAATATATAGTTGAAGTTCTGAATCACAACCTCAATGTGTCTGCAACCGCAGAAAGCTTGTATACTTCCCAGCCGGGAATTTCCAAGCAAGTGCGTATGCTGGAAGACGAGCTTGGTGTACAGATCTTTGGCCGCAGTGGTAAGCATCTTACCCATGTTACCAGTGCCGGCAATGAAATAATCAATATTGCCCGTGAGATACTGTCAAAGGTGGAGGGCATTAAGGCCGTTGCCAATGAACATACTCTACCAGATCAGGGTAAGTTAAATATCGCAACCACGCATACGCAGGCGCGATATGCCTTGCCGAATGTGATCCAAGGTTTTATGCAAAAGTACCCGGCGGTTTCTTTGCATATGCATCAGGGAACGCCGCAGCAAATATCAGATGCTGCAGCCCGGGGCGATGCAGACTTTGCTATTGCGACGGAAGCACTGCATTTGTACGGCGACTTAATCATGTTGCCTTGCTATCACTGGAATCGCAGTATTGTAGTCACCAAAGACCATCCGCTGGCTAAAAAGGGCAGCAATATCACGGTACAGGATGTTGCAAAATATCCTTTGATTACTTATGTATTCGGTTTTACCGGGCGCTCAGAATTGGATAAAGCTTTTAATGCACATGGTTTGTCTCCGCATATAGTGTTCACAGCGACCGATGCAGATGTGATTAAAACCTATGTTCGACTGGGGCTTGGCGTCGGCGTGCTGGCAACTATGGCAGTGGATGAAGTGACAGATAAAGACTTGGTGTGTATCGATGCCAGTCATTTATTCGAGGCCAGTACCACCAAAATTGGTTTCAGAAAGGGGAGTTTCCTGCGTGGCTATATGTATGATTTCATTGAACGCTTTGCCCCTCATTTGACTAAAGATCTGGTCGAACGGGCCAGCCTGATGCGCAACCAGGAAGACGTAGACGCGTTATTTGAACATACTGAGTTACCAGTCAAATAATTGTTTAGTGGACAAAAAAGCCGCAATTGCGGCTTTTTTACTTGCAGAGCTTGCTGGTTAACATTCGATAATATTAACGCCAGTCCACCACGTGCTGTTTCTTTATATTTGGTTTTCATGTCATTGCCCGTATCTAGCATGGTCTTGATAACCTTATCTAGAGATACTTTCTGCTCACCGCTGCCACGCATTGCAAGGCGCGAAGCGTTGATGGCTTTCACCGCTCCCATGGCATTTCGTTCAATACACGGCACCTGTACTAACCCTCCAACCGGATCACACGTCAGACCCAGGTTATGCTCCATGCCAATTTCGGCGGCATTTTCTACGTGTACAACATTACCACCCATGATTTCGGTCAGGGCTCCTGCGGCCATAGAGCAGGCCACCCCCACTTCTCCCTGACAGCCCACTTCTGCACCAGAGATAGAAGCATTCTTCTTATAGAGAATACCAATCGCGGCAGCTGTTAGCAGGTAGCGTGTTGCAATTTCAGCATCCACCTCTTTGATGAAGGTATGATAATACATCAGTACAGCGGGTAGAATTCCTGCTGCGCCATTGGTTGGTGCTGTTACCACCCGACCACCCGCCGCATTTTCCTCATTAACTGCAAGCGCGAAAAGATCCACCCAATCCATAGCACGCAGGGGATCGTTACTATTTTCTACGTTCAGTTTTAAATACAAACTTGGTGCGCGCCGTTTTACTTTCAATCCACCAGGCAATATACCTTCAGTGCGCATACCTCGTTCAATACAGGCTTTCATCACTTCCCAAATGTGGAATAGTTCTGTTTTAATATCCTGTTCGCTGCGCAAAGTCTTTTCATTGTGCATCATCAACGAAGACACACTCAGGCCCGTCTCTTTACACATCTCCAGCAGCTGTTGGGCATTTTCGAAAGGATAGGGTGCCGGGTTCTGTTCACGTACATCCAATGCCGCTTGCTTCTCGGTGTCAAACTGTTCTTCAGTAACAATAAATCCACCACCGATTGAATAGTAACTTGGCTATGTACTAGCTCGGAACCAGAGAAAGCTTGCAATTCCATCGCATTAGAGTGCTTTGGCAAGGTTTTACGACGGTGGAAGACAATCGCCCCTTGTTTAGGGAAAGCGGCTTTATGAGCCTTGTCCAGATAAATTACTTGTTCGCGCTCAATGGTATCCAAAATCTCTGGGACTTTATCTGCGTCTACTGATTCGGGGTCGTATCCAGCTAAGCCCAGGATCACTGCTTTACCTGAGCCATGGCCTATGCCAGTTTGGCCCAGCGAGCCAAAGAGCTCTACTTTCACTGATGTGATCTGATCTATTATATTGTTGTCCTGCAGGTCTTTTACAAACAGGCGCGAAGCGCGCATAGGTCCGACAGTATGAGAAGATGACGGCCCAATACCAATACTGAACATATCAAATGCACTAATCATAAATTTTACTCAACATTGCCTCTGAACGGGCGCACATCATAACGTTAATTATTGCATAAGTAACCCATTTCACAGCAAAATTGTATACAGTTTTGGTTTCGTTAGAAGGGAATGTAGTCAATTAGCGGTCAAAAGTACTCAAAAGTGCCCAAACTCAATTGTTAGAGAGCAAGTTGATGGCAATTTTTAAACAGGTCAGGCCACTCTGGCAAGTAACTGCTGAACTATTTTGGCAGTCGCCCCCCAGAGCAAACCGTGTTCTGTCATCAAGCCTCGAAAGATCACGGTCTTGCCCCTTAATTGGGTCTGAACTGGTTGCCATGCACGCTGTTGCGCGAGCAGAGATAGTGGCAGGGTGAACACTTGCTCTACTTCGGCGCTGTGTGTTTCCCAGGTTGCATTGTCATCTAAAACTGCCAGGACAGGCGTAATACGAAAGCCTGTTAGTGTAGTGTGTAAAGGCAATACGCCAACTGGGTTAACTTGCTGCGGATCAAGGGCGATTTCTTCGTGGCTCTCACGCAGTGCCGTGGTGATCACTGAGGTGTCCTGTAATTCAACTTTGCCACCCGGAAAACAAAGCTGACTGGGGTGGCTGCGCAGTTGAGCACTGCGCTTACAAATTAGCACGGAGGCTTCTCCGTTCACCTCAAGCAGCGGCACTAAAACCGCACTTTCCTGACCTTGTCCTAAAACAGGCGTCTGGTTTGAGTCGCTTAAACTGAAGCGACTTATGACGTGTTGTAGATTCATAGAATGGGGAGTATCTTATTCACCTTGTGGTATGTCTCCTGATACTCTAACTCACAGTCCGAGTCTGCGACAATCCCTCCACCGGCCCAGCAGTAAATTTTTTGCTGGTGACACACCAATGTACGGATAGTGATCGAGGTATCCATCGCCCCACAGGCACTAAGATAACCAATCGAGCCGCAATAGGCGCTGCGTCTGTGTGGCTCCAGTTCTTCAATGATTTCCATTGCGCGGATCTTAGGGGCACCGGTAATAGACCCTCCGGGAAATGCGGCTTTGAGCTGGTCGACCGCGGTTTTACCTTCTGCCAGCTGAGCGGTTACCGTACTGACCAGATGGTGTACAGCCGGGAAGCTCTCAATTTCAAATAGCTTAGGAACTTGTACACTGCCGGGTTTGGCGACTTTGCCAAGATCGTTGCGCAGTAGGTCGACAATCATTACGTTTTCTGCGCGATCTTTGTACTGCGTTGCAGAGTGGCAGCCTGATGTGCATCTGCCTGCTGGTCTTGTAACCTGGGTAAAGTTCCTTTAATGGGCTTGGTCTCAATCTGGCCGTCTCGCACTGAGATAAAGCGCTCTGGTGATACCGACACTATTGCATCGTCTCCAAGGTTTATATAAGCGGAGAAAGGCGCCTGGTTTTTGGAGCGTAAGGTCTTATATGCTTGCCAGGGGGAACCCTGATAATCGGCACTAAACCTTTGTGCCAGATTTATCTGGTAACAATCGCCACTTTTCAAATAATCATGGATACGGGCAAACTTGGCAGCATATTCTGTCTGAGTCATATTCGCCTGCCAGTCGCTGATCAGTGAAAATGTACCGTTTGTAACAGGTTTTTTTTCTATGAACTGGCGATAAGTATTAAGTCGGTTATAGCCTGGCTGAGTAACAAAGTACCACCGGCTATGCAGGTTATCGTGGATCAATGCATCCGGATAAAGGCCGGCCACCATATCTGGTATTGCAATGTCCTGTGCTGCACTTTGAGGCATGCTTTCTATATATCTGCCAAGGTCATAACCAAAATAGCCGAGCCAGCCACCGCAAAAAGGCACATCTGAATGTGAAATGGCTTCCAGTTCAGCGAGTTTCTCTTGCATGATGGTGAATCCATCTCGCTCAACGCATGTACCATCAAGAAAAAATTGTCCTTCTCTGGCTTCTAGTACGCACACCGGGTTGATACTCATGATATCAAACCGGCTATTTTCGTGTTTGGCGTCGCTGGAATCGAGCAGTATCGCCAGCGGCGCAGAGGCAAGGGTGTCGAACACCTCAATGGTGGACAAAGAAATGTCTAGTTCAATGTAGTTACTACCTGGATTTATCATTAACTGAACCCGAATGCTAGCCCGAAACGGGCGAGGAGGGTATCATAATTGTCATTGAATCCATAGCGTGTTTGATTGCATTCCAGCTTGTGAATTTGGATAAGCACAGGACTTTAGTCGCTAATCTGTGATTGCGATACTCACTTTTCGCAAGATGGTATATAATCGCGCCTCTCAATAAACACCGGTTTACCTCGTCACAGGCCGGAGAATAAAGGAACCGTCATGAGTACTATTCGTCAGCAAGACTTTATTGACAGCATCGAAGATGCGTTACAATACATTTCTTACTATCACCCGTTGGATTTTGTTCAGGCTTTAGAAAAAGCGTACGACAAAGAACAAAGTAAAGCAGCTAAAGATGCGATTGCACAAATCTTGATTAACTCTCGTATGTCCGCAGAGGGCAAGCGTCCGTTATGTCAGGATACGGGGATCGTGACCTGTTTTGTAAAGGTCGGTATGGATGTTAAATGGGACAAGACGGACCTGACTGTACAGCAAATGGTGGACGAAGGTACACGTCGTGCTTACACCAATCCAGATAATCCGTTGCGTGCTTCCATAGTTGCAGACCCTGCTGGTGCGCGCAAAAACACCAAAGACAATACGCCTTCTGTTGTGCACATCGATATGGTACCGGGCGCTGAGGTTGAGGTGATGATCGCAGCCAAAGGTGGTGGCTCAGAGAACAAGACTAAAATGGTGATGCTGAACCCATCAGACGATGTTGCTGCCTGGGTAGAGAAAACGTTACCGACTATGGGTGCAGGTTGGTGTCCACCAGGTATGCTGGGAATAGGTATCGGTGGTACTGCTGAAAAAGCAGCTGTACTGGCAAAAGAGTCTCTGATGGATCCGGTTGATATCCATGAACTTATGGAGCGTGGCGCTGAAACGGCCGAAGAAAAACTACGCCTGGAAATTTTCGAACGTGCAAATAAGCTTGGTATTGGTGCTCAGGGTCTCGGCGGTTTAACTACCGTTGTAGACGTTAAAATCAAGTCTGCACCAACACACGCTGCCTCTAAACCAGTGGTTATGATCCCTAACTGTGCTGCAACGCGCCACGTACATTTCACATTAGACGGTTCGGGTCCTGCTGATCTTAAAGCGCCGAAACTTGAAGACTGGCCTGAAGTGACTTGGGAAGTGGGTGAAGATACTCGCCGTGTTAACCTGGATGAGATCACCAAAGATGATATCCAAGACTGGAAAATGGGCGAAACAGTGCTGTTATCCGGTAAGATCCTGACGGGTCGTGATGCTGCACATAAACGTTTGCAGGATATGATTAACTCAGGCGAGGGGCTGCCAGAGGGGGTTGACCTGACTAACAAGTTTATTTACTACGTGGGCCCTGTTGACGCTGTGGGTGATGAGGTGGTAGGTCCAGCTGGCCCAACAACATCGACTCGTATGGATAAGTTCACTGAATTGATGTTAGAAAAGACCGGACTTATTGGCATGATCGGTAAGGCTGAGCGTGGTCCAGCTACGGTTGAATCTATCAAAGAAAACAAAGCCGTCTATCTGATGGCCGTAGGTGGCGCAGCTTATCTGGTAGCCAAAGCAATTAAGAAAGCCAGAGTGGTTGCGTTTGAAGATCTCGGTATGGAAGCAATCTACGAATTTGAAGTAGAAGACATGCCTGTGACTGTTGCAGTTGACAGTGATGGTGTGAACGCCCATACGCAGGGACCAGCTATCTGGAAAGCCAAAATTGAAGAACTGGATAGCAAACTTAAGTAAGCGTATATCCATTCAGAATTAAAAAGAGGGCACGGCCCTCTTTTTTGATCTCGCAGTGTTGGGCCTGGCTACAGACATCGCGCACCTCAGGACATTGGCTACCTATCACCTAATCTCATCTGACCTGCTCATATCGTAAAAATAATAATACGCAAACACGCCTGTTGACGTTTACGTAAAGATTAACCACCAGGAATTGTAAAAATAACGAAGAATTAAACTCATATAGTCCATCATTGTGCATAATCAAGTTAATGTATGGCTAATTAATGTATCATGCAGGCAGCTTTAACGCTTTTGGAGTCAATATCAACTCATATTGTGGATTGGATAGAGAGTTAGTGATACAGTTCGATGAATTTCAGCGCTATCTGACTCAAAGTCAGTCTATAACGGAGAACAAACAAAGTGGCTGTATTTAACCAAGTTGAATTTGATAACCACGAACAGGTGGTTTTTTGTTCTGATGAGGCTTCAGGCCTGAAGGCAATCATTGCTGTTCACAACACCAAACTGGGTCCGGCCGTGGGCGGTTGTCGGCTATGGGACTATGCAGATGATGCAGATGCTGTGTACGACGTACTGCGCCTTTCAAAGGGGATGACCTACAAGAACGCAGTTGCACGTTTGCCTTTCGGTGGCGGTAAATCTGTGATCATTGGTGATGCCAAAAAAATCAAATCTGAAGCGTTATTCAGAGCATTTGGCAGACACCTTGAGCGCCTTGGTGGCAGCTACTATTCAGCCGAAGACGTAAACATCACAACGGGTGATGTGATGACAATGCATAAAGAGACCAACTATGTTATGGGTCTTGAGGGCAAAAGTGGTAACCCGTCGCCGTTCACTGCGCTGGGCACTTTTTTGGGTATTAAGGCTGCTTATCAGCACAAACATGGTCATCAGGACTTGTCTGGTGTAAAAGTCTCAGTACAAGGTCTTGGTGCTGTTGCATATACTTTGTGTAAGCATCTGCATGAAGCGGGTGCTGAGCTGTTCGTGACCGATATCAATCAGGCATCGATTGACAGAGTCGTGAATGACTTTGGTGCGACTGCTGTAAGCATTGACGAAATCTATGATCTGGATGTTGATGTATACGCTCCATGTGCATTGGGTGCAACAGTCAACGATGAGACGATCCCTCGCATCAAAGCCAGCATAATTGCGGGTTGCGCGAACAACCAGCTTGCTGAATCAAGACACGGCGAAATCCTGCGTGAAAAAGGCGTACTTTATGCTCCTGATTACGTTATCAATGCCGGTGGTATCATTAACGTGTACTACGAGACAAAGCCGGAAGGTTATAGTGAAGAAGCGGCAACTAAACATGTTGAAGGCATCTATGATACCTTGACTGAAATCTTCGCTCGCTCTGATGCTGAACAAAAGTCAACTCACCTGATTGCTGATGAGCTTGCACAGGAGATCATCGCAAACGGTTTGTAATCACCGGGCGATGCTATCAATATAGGGGGTTATTACTCCCTCTATATTGAATTATGAAACAAATCAAACCTTCAGATTGGCCCAGAGCCGAACACTTCGATTTCTATCAAAGCTTTGAACAGCCTTATTTCAACATAACGACTCGCCTTAAAACAGGCAAACTCCATACCTTGTGTAAGCAGCACCAGCTTTCATTTACTTTTAGTTATTTATACTGCTTAAGTAAGGCTTGCCAGAATTATGCGCCTATTCGCTATCGTATTGTCGACAAGCACCCCTGCGTTGTTGATCAAGTCGACATGAGCTGCGTATTTTTGCGCGAAGACAAGAGCTTTCGATTTGTGCCTCTAGTTGCTAGTAAAGATATCCACGACTACATTAAAGAGAATAACGAACAAAAAAAGGCGTTTTTGGAGCGGCCTTTGGTTAGTGAACACTTTTTGGAAACTTGTGAGGATCCTCAGCAACTTTATTTATCAATTTTGCCTTGGCTTGACTTTAGCAGCTTTAGTCACGCTCGCAGTGCAAAAGATAACCTGGGCATTCCTAAGTGTGTCTTCGGGCGCTTGGATAAACAAACAGGGGAACTGCCATTCTCCGTTGAGGTGCACCATGGTTTGATGGATGGTTTGCATGTAGCAGAGTTTATCCAGGAAATAGAAACACAATGCAAATTACTGTGTGAACAATTATTAGGCTGAGCTTCCTGTATCCTTGGAACTATTGTTGCTAAAAAGTGGATGAAAAACGTCTGTTGTTACGTTAGTTCATTGATATTTAAAGCGAAATTAAACGCTAAATTGTTTAAGTGAAAGGCGGTGTAGGGGCGCTAAATAGCTGTAATAAAATGTAAATAAAGTTGCTTTGTGTATGAAATATAAGTGCTTAAGGTTTTTATTCTTGGTTTCCTTGTTAATACAATGTTTTTTTCAATTTATTTCATCGCGACAAGCAAAAATTGTTTTAAACATGAAGTTGACATGGGCAATAGCATTTAGCATTATTGCACGGTTGATACTGCTAAAAGTATCCGGGGTACTCTCTAAGAGAGTGCAAAAATTATAAAAGTAACATTACTTAATTGGTTGGGAACTATGTCTGTTAAAATCAGAAAGAGCCTTGTAGCTTCAGCGCTTTTTGGCGCAGCGGCAATTGCAAGCAGCAATGTGATGGCAGATCCTTTGAATGACATACAAAAAGTAGGTCAGCAAACTCAAACGGCTGCTAAAAAGTCTCAAGACAAGATTGATGGTATCTACGGTCAAACTATCGAAATGGTAGCTGAGTACCGTGGAATTGTTGACGAAACAGAACTTCTGAAAGTTTACAACGACCACGTAGCACGTTTGGTTGCAGACCAAAATGCAAATATCGAATCTCTAGAACGTCAGATCGCGACGGTTGATAAAACTAAGCAAGACGTTGTGCCTTTGATGTATCGCATGATTGATACACTCGAGCAATTCATCAAAGCGGACGTGCCGTTTGATACTGAAAAGCGTCTAGAGCGCATCGAAAGACTACGTGAAACGCTTACTAACGCAAAAGTAACGACGTCTGAAAAATACCGTCAGGTACTTGAAGCATACAGCATTGAAACTAACTACGGTTCAGCAATGGTTGCTTCTCAAGGTTCACTTGAAATCAACGGTAAAAACATCAATGTTGACTTCGCCCGTCTGGGCCGTATCGCATTCGTAGCTCAGTCTTTCGACCAGAAGCACGCGTGGGTTTGGAACACCAGCAGCAAGAAGTGGGATGAACTAGGTGAAGAATATCTGAAGCCTATCAAAGACATGATCCGTATCGCACGTGGTCAGGCTGCCCCAGAACTAGTTAAACTACCTATTTTCGGCGCGGAGTAATAAAACATGAAGAAACTATTTAAAGGTTTTGCCGTTGCTGCAGCATTAACAGTTTCTGCTGGTGGCGCGTTGAACGCACATGCAAATACTGATTCTCTGGATAAGATTCTGGAGCAGGTAAAGCAGAACCGTATCTCTGAAGGTAAAATTAACAAAGCTCGCGAACAAGAGTTCCTGTCAGATCGTGCTGACAAGCAAGCTTTGCTAAACAAAGCTAAGCGCGACCTGGCTGCTGAAAAAGCACGTGGTGAGCGTCTTAACAAGCAGTTCAAACAGAACGAAGTTACACTAGCAGAGAAAGAAACTGAGCTACTTAACGCTCAGGGTACTCTGGGTGAAATGTTCGGTGTGGTACGTCGTAACGCTGCTGAAGCTATCGGTTCTATCGAAGCATCAATCATCAGTGCTGAAAAACCAGGACGTTCAGAAGTTCTTCGTTCTCTGGCAGCAGCTAAAGAACTACCAACTACTCGTGAGCTGGAAGAACTTTGGATTGCTTTCCAAACTGAAATGACTGAATCAGCTAAGATCTCTACTTTCGAATCAGAAGTAGCAGAGCTAAGCGGTGACATCAATGTTAAGCAAGTAACACGTGTTGGTAACTTCAACCTGGTAACTAAAGACGGTTACGTTGTTTACGATGCAGAAAACAAGCAAATCGTACCACTTGGTAAGCAGCCTTCTTCAGACGTTCTGGCAACTGTTGCTGATCTTCTGAGCACATCTGCTGACCAGTACACACCTTTCGTTGTTGACCCAACGCGTGGTGCTATCCTACGTCTGAACACTCAGCGTGCAACTGTTGAAGAACGTTGGCACCAGGGTGACACTGTAGGTTACATCATCACTGCATTGCTGGCACTAGGTGCGTTGATCGCTGTTGTTCGTTTCCTAGACCTAATGCTGGTTGGTGCGAAGATCAAGTCGCAAATCAAGAACGCTAATAACCCAAGTGACAACAACCCACTGGGCCGCATCTTGAAAGTGTACCACGATAACAAGAACCAAGACGTTGAAAACCTTGAGCTTAAACTTGACGAAGCAATTCTACGTGAAACGCCTCGCATCGAAGCTGGTATCAACATCATCAAGATCCTTGCAGCTATCGCACCTCTACTAGGTCTACTAGGTACGGTTGTTGGTATGATCCTGACGTTCGAATCAATCACACTATTTGGTACTGGTGATCCTAAGATCATGGCAGGTAACATCTCTCTAGCTCTTGTTACTACTGCGCTTGGTCTAATTGCTGCGCTACCGTTAATCCTACTTCACGCTATCGTTGCGGGTCGTAGTAAATCTATCCTACACATTCTTGACGAGCAAAGCGCGGGTATCGTTGCTGCGCACGCGGAGAAGGAGAGAGCATAATGCTAGTCCTGGTGGAGACGTGGGAATCTATCAGGGATTTTGTTGCTACAGGCGGCGATGTATTATACGTGGTCGCGATAGCACTCTTTCTAATGTGGGTATTAATGATTGAGCGCTATTGGTTCCTATTGGCTGAATTTCCTAAAATTAAAAAGGGAATAGTAAGCAGATGGGATGCCCGCCAAGATACTACATCTTGGTACGCACACAGAATCCGCGATGCATGGATTTCTGAAGCGTCTGAAAAATTAGATGAGCGCATGTTGATTATCAAAACATTGGTTGCAATGTGTCCGTTAATCGGTCTACTAGGTACAGTGACAGGTATGATTTCGGTATTCGAAACCATGGCTACACAAGGTACTGGTAACCCTCGATTGATGGCCTCAGGCATCTCAATGGCAACGATACCAACAATGGCTGGAATGGTTGCGGCACTATCAGGTGTATTCTTTAGTACCCGTCTGGAAGCGAGAGCTAAGATGGCTAAAGAAAAACTAATTGATAGCTTGCCACATCACTAGAGAGAGATTTTATTATGGCACGTAAACAACGTTTTCGTGAGGAAGAAGAAGCAGCAGTAGACATGACCCCGATGCTAGACATCGTATTCATCATGTTGATCTTCTTCATCGTTACCACCTCTTTTGTTAAAGAGGCCGGTATTGAAGTTAAAAAGCCAAAAGCTGCACAGGCACAACAAACTAAGAATGCGAACATCTTTATCGCTATCCGTGAAAACGGTGAGATCTGGATGGACAAGCGTCAGGTTGATGTTGAGCGTGTAAGTGCGAACCTTGAAAATCTGTTAGCTGAGCAACAAACTGAGACCGTTATTATCCAGGCGGATAAAGGCGCGAAACACGGCGTAGTTGTTAAGGTAATGGACCAGATTAAGGCAACTGACGACGCCTTGAAGATTTCAATAGCTGGAGCTAAGTGATGATTCGATTTCTGTTTTCACTTCTTGCAGGTGGGGCAGTAACCTTCGGCTTATTCTTCTTTATGTCCTATCTTATCTCAGGAGGAGCGGATAGGGCTGATAATAAGAAGGAAGAGATCATAGTCGAGATTATGTCGAATCCGCCTGAATCAGATGTGCAGGAGAGGAAGCGTGTACCGCCTCCACCTCCTCCACCGCCAAAGCAGCCGCCTAAACCGCAGCCGCCTCAGCCTGAGAATGCTAACCCGAATGCAGGTGCAATTGGTTTTAACATGCCTAGCATCGATATCGGTGGCACAGCTGGTGGTTTAAGTGGTCCTGGTGATTTCGGTCGTGACGGTGAAGCAACACCTATCGTTCGTATCGAACCTAAGTATCCGCCTCAAGCAGCGCGTGATGGTAAAGAAGGCTGGGTACAGCTGCGCTTCACTATCAATGAGCTGGGCGGTGTAGATGACATTGAGATCATCGATGCTGAACCAAAGCGTATTTTCAACCGTGAAGCAAAACGAGCGCTTCGCAAGTGGAAATACAGACCTAAAATTGTTGATGGTAAGCCGCAAAAGCAACCTGGTATTACTGTACAACTTGACTTTAAACTTAACCAAGACTAAGGGGAGTAAGGTATGAAGCAAATGTCTAAAGCAACAGCTCTTGCTCTGATGATGTCTTTGGCTGGCGGTGCGCTTAGCACCGCAGCATTTGCCGCTCCGGATCCTGCAAAGATTGAAGCGCGCAAAAACGCCAAAACCAAGGTTATGGGCGAGCGAGTTGGTAAAAAGGTAATCAAAGCGTTTGACCTGTACAATGAAGACAAAGTCGACGAAGCAATCGCATTATTGCTTGAAATCGATGCTTCTGATGACTTCGACCGCGCTACGGTAAACCGTTATCTGGGTAACTTATATGCTCAAAAAGAAGAGTATCAAACAGCGATTAAGTACATCCGTCAGGCGATTGCGCCAGACGTATTGAACTTTAAAGATCAGGGCGACTTGATTAAGCTGTTGGGTGACCTTCTGATTGGTACTGAGCAATATGAAGGCGCCAAGAAAGCTTACTATGACTGGATGGACTTTACTGGCGAGCAAGATGCGAAAGTGTACGGTCGTATCGCTCAAGCCAACTATGAACTGAAGAAGTTCAGAGATGTGATTGAGCCAGCAGATCAAGCTATCGCGTTAAACAAAGAAGAACCAAATAAGTCATTCTATATGCTTAAGATTGGTTCTTACTTTGAGCTGAAGCAGTTCAAAAACGCCGTTAAGGTGGCTGAAGAACTGGTTAAGTTATTCCCAGAAGATCCTAAAATGTGGACTCAGTTGGGCTCCTTCTACATGCAAACGGAAGACTATAAAAAAGGTCAAACCGTTATGGAAGTGGCTTACGCGAATGGTTATTTTGAGAAAGAGAACCATTATAAAATACTGAGCAGCTACTACTCATTGAATGAAATTCCATACAAAGCCGCTAAGGTAATGGAAAAGTCAGTCAAAGAGGAGAAGGTCAAGCGAACTAAGCAAAATGTCACGGCAATTGCCAGCTACTATCATCAGGCTAAGCACATCAGTGATGCTGCTAAGTACTATGAAGAAGCAGCAAAGTTTGATGAAGATGCTGAGTTATACCGTAAAGCAGGTAGTTTGCTACTTCAGGACCAGCAGTATAGTGCAGCCGTAGTTCGTTTGAACAAGGCACTAGAGTTGGGGTCTAAGAAGCAGGGTACAATCTACTCTGACCTAGCGGAAGCTTACCTCTATCAGGAAAAGTATAAGCAAGCATATACTGCGATTGTTAAGGCTCAGGAAGATCCTAGAACGCGCAAATTCGCTCGCAGCTGGGCCTCTTTCATCAAAGAGAAAGCACAGCGTAAAGGCATCAGCCTTTAATTAGAAAGCCCGAAAGGGGCTTTTTGCTGTTTATTTCCAACCAAATTAAATCAATATCTATTTTCTTTACCCGTCAAGAGTTCTAGTAGAACTTTGATTTAAATAATAAAACCTCCTATCAATTTTGGTATAATCAAATTACATTTGGACCCGAGTATTGGGCGTACGTCCGCATAGTTGAACAAGATTGGATAAACGTAAATGAAAATCTCCCGGCGTAATATATTTTCAGCGCTAGTAGCACTAACGATGACAGCTGGTTGTGTAGAGCCACAGGTTCAAATCTCATATGAAAACCTGTCAAAACAGCTGAAAGAGCTTCATTGGTTTGCTTATCAAAGTAGCTCAGTGCAGACAGACCAGCTTCTGGAGTTGCCTTTTACAGAGCGTTATCTCGAACTTAGGCATGACCTGCTAGCAAGTGCTGATCTGGAAAGCTTCACCGAGTCTGCACAGCAGGAATTACAATACCTGTCGATACAACAGCGATATCCTGAGCGATTCTTGCCCTGGCCAGCCCATCTAAATATCGCAAAAATAGCGCAGCAACGGCTTAACTCAGAGCAGTTAGATAATTGGTACAAGTATGTCGAGTTACGTTTAAAAGAAGCTCGGGAAAGTAAAATCGTACTTAACCGGATAGAAAAGCAACAGCTAATTGATTATCTAACACCTGACGTAAGCAGACTCACAAACGCGGGACAGCAGCTTGTAACTTATTTGGAAAGCTATCGGGTCAGATCGTCATTAGGGATGTATCAGTTGCCTAACGGAAAAGAGTGGTATCAAAGCAAATTAAATTTTTATAGTGGCTCTGTTCGGGCGCCGGAAGCTTTGTTTAGCGAATTGCAATCTGTGGCAGCTGAAGCGACTAGCACGCCAATCAAAATTAGCACAGGTGTACATGATCCAATTGCACTTCAGTTGCTGGAAGCTTGTAATAAAGTTCCCGGGTTAAACTGGAGAGACGGGTTTATTTCTTTGCGACAAACAGCTGAACAATGTCAAAAGGTACTGACAAAAAGCGAAACTCAATTCGCATTGTCGATGATGGAAGTTGATTTGGGTATACACTACTTTGCCTGGTCGCAGAAACAAGCTCTGTTGGCACTGCAATCAAGGTTAGCGCTGAATGAAGACCAGGCCTTCGTCGTGCTTAAGAATATCCTTTTCTTTCCTGCAACCAGTTTTGTATTGCTAGACTCTGTTACTTCTGCTTAGCGACACATTCCAGGCACCTTTGCGCAGCAGGGTCTGTGGCAAGCAAGGTGTCTTCTATTTTCTTTTCACAATCGCAGCAATAGCCGAATTGACCAATGTCCATCTGGCAAATTGCGGCCTCAACTTTTACCAGACGCTCAAAATTAGGAAACTGTCCGGGACAGATGCGATCGGTTGCGATATCAACCCACTCATGTGGCGGTGATGATTGTAAGGTATCGATCAACGCCTCGGTTACGTGATTACTAGCTTGCTTCAGGTCCGCAAGGAACTCGTGCCGGATCTGGTCGAGCTCAGTCTGCAACTTTACCTGATAGTGGTTTTTTAAATTCTCATTCATGGCGCTCTTCTCCTTTTCTGAGCATCCATTATCTATTAGGCAGCAGGCTCATTGTTATGATTTGAATCAAGCGCTGGAGACTTTGCGTATTTATCCAGCACAGATACCACGTCATCTTTACTTTTCAGGCGCTTTATTTCGTCAAATAAAGTATGGGCCTGAGGGTACTGTAACTTTAAGTAACCAAGCCACTGTTTGGTGCGAGATGAGAAATATTTTTCGCCGACTTCGGGATCCTGGTGCATTGAAGAGTGCAAAATATGATAAACCACCTCCTGCCATTCAAGTGGTCGGTAATCACGACCTTCCACATGCGCTTTGATCTTTGCAGCCAGATCCGGCGTCGCCAGGGCACCGCGTCCCAGCATCAGGTTGTCGCAGGCACTACGTTTTTGGCAACGCATGGCGTCTTCTACCTGCCAAATTTCGCCATTGGCAACCACAGGAATAGTCAGTCGTTGCAACAGCGGAGGGATTTTTTCCCAATAGGCCGGTGGTTTATAACCATCGCGTTTAGTTCGGGCATGGATCACCAAACTTGATGCTCCTGCGCTTTGAACAGCATCGACGATTTCTGTGCTGTTTGCGTCGTCATCAAACCCAAGACGAATTTTCGCACTGACCTCATGTTCCTGAGGGACAGCCTCACGTACAGCACGTATAATCTGATAGATTTGTTCCGGTTCTTTGAGCAATACTGCACCGCCTTTACTCTTGTTGACGGTTTTTGCTGGACAGCCAAAGTTAAGATCAACGCCATGAGAACCTAATTTTACGGCCTTTCTGGCATTGGCTGCCAGTGCATGAGGTACCTGACCGAGCAGCTGAATGCGCACCGGTGTACCGGCTCGTGTCAGGCCGCCATTAAGCAGTTCTGGGCAATAACGAACAAACACACGACGAGGTAAGGTTAAATCTACCACGCGGATAAACTCAGTGACACACATATCGAACCCACCCAGGTCCGTGAGTAGTTCACGCATTTTGAAGTCGACAACGCCCTCCATCGGGGCTAAAAATAGTTTCATTATTACCGCACCAGAAAAAATTCGCGCTATTCTATACGAGAGAAGGTGATTTATTAATAGGGAAATGGAGATAAAAATTTCTCAAACACTGAAATAAATATCTTCGGTCCGTGGTCTACTATGCGAATCATTCATTTTTATTGCTACCGATTGAGAGAGAACAACATGAAATCAGTAAAGAAAACTAACACACTTGCAATGACACTGGGCGCGGCTGTAGTGACTGCCGCAACATTTAGCGCTCCTGAAGCGGCGGCGAATCCGTTTAGCTTTGAGCAAATGACGGCGGGTTACCAGTTAGACGCCGCAGAAGGAAAATGTGGAGAAGGTAAATGCGGCGGTGATGCTAAAGGCAAAAAAGAAGGAAAATGCGGAGAAGGTAAATGCGGCGGTGACGCGAAAGGCAAAAAAGAGGGAAAATGCGGAGAAGGTAAATGCGGCGGCGACGCGAAAGGTAAAAAAGAGGGCAAGTGCGGCGAAGGCAAGTGTGGCGGCAAAGCTAAAAAAGAAGGCAAATGCGGCGAAGGTAAATGTGGCGGTAAAGCTAAAAAAGAAGGCAAATGCGGCGAAGGTAAATGTGGCGGTAAAGCTAAAAAAGAAGGCAAGTGCGGCGAAGGTAAGTGCGGCGGTCACGCTTAACAGCTAACCTGGCTAAGGAGTGATAATGAATAAACCGTTTGGCAGGGTTGGCATGGGCCTTAGGCGAGAAATGTTAGATGATATTTTGGCTACTCCCCCTCAGCAGGTCGATTTTTACGAGGTCGCGCCCGAAAACTGGATGACGCTCGGTGGCAAATTCGCTGCTCAGTTTTCGGAGTTGACTGCGAGACACCCATTTGTTTGCCATGGATTGTCATTATCACTCGGTTCACCTGCACCATTAGATATTGAGTTTGTAAGCGACCTGAAAACCTTTTTCTCGACACATAACATTCGTTGCTACAGCGAACACTTAAGTTATTGTTCCGGGGATGGTCATATGTACGACCTTATGCCTATTCCCTTCACAGAGGAGGCGGTAAAGCACACTGCTGCAAGGATCAAAGAAGTGCAAGACAGACTGGAGCGTCGTATAGCTGTGGAGAATGTCTCTTATTATGCTGCGCCTGGTCAGCAGTTATCTGAGCAGGATTTTACCTTAGCAGTGCTCGAAGAAGCTGACTGTGATCTGCTCTTAGATGTGAATAACATCTACGTCAATTCAATTAATCATGGTTATGATGCCGGTGCATTTTTAGCGGCGATGCCCAGTGAGCGTATCGCTTATGGTCATATCGCCGGGCATTATGTTGAGGCAGAAGATTTGCTTGTAGATACCCATGGCGATGCGGTGTGCGACCCTGTTTGGCAATTATTGCAAGAAGCCTACCGCCTACATGGTGTGTTTCCAACCTTGTTGGAACGCGATTTTAATATTCCTCCATTACCTCAACTACTTGAGGAAGTTGACCAGATCCATACTGTGCAGAGTATTGATAAGCTCAAAAGGGGGATCGCCTGATGTCGTTTCAGCAAATTCAGGCTGAGTTCATGGCTCATATTAAAAATCCAGATGTCCATTCAGCGCCTGAGGGCATTGAAGATCGTCGTATGCAGATTTACAGGGAATTGTTTTTTAATAACATTGAGGGGTTTGTTGCTTCGACTTTTCCCGTATTAAAGAGTCTATATGAGGAGCAAACCTGGTTAACTTTGGTGCGCGAATTTTTCAGTCAGCATGATTGCCAGTCTCCTTATTTTTTAGATATAAGTCGCGAGTTTTTGTTCTTTTTGCAACAAGAGTATACAGCAACTCAGTCTGATCCTCCCTTCATGCTTGAACTGGCTCACTATGAATGGACGGAGCTGGAAGTAGCCATTGCTCAGGAAGCAACGGAAGAGGCACCTATACCACTGCCTTTGTCAGAATTGTCAGGGTTGCATCTTGCTCAGAGCGCACGTAGTGTTAGTTACCAGTATCCGGTACATCAGATAAGCATTGACCATCAACCCAATGAACCGTCAGGACCCCATTGCTTTATTGTTTATCGGGACCGGACATTTGAAGTACAATTCATCGAAACAAATCCAATGACCGCGCTTTTGATTCAAAATATTGTTGTTAATCCTGGAATAACCATAGGGGCGCTGGCTAAGCAACTGGCCGAACAGTTTAGCCAGTTTGACGAGCAAACCCTGATTAATGGGGCAGTCCAAACCCTGAGCCAGTTTGTTCGCCTCGGCATATTGGTCGATAAAAAAGCATAATACCCCTTTATCAGGCATCTAAGTTCGATTATTATGAGCGCCGTTTTGTCGTGCTTATGCTGAGTGGCAGACAAGCGGCGGATACTGATGAGCCAAACCTCAGACTAAGCTGCTTGCGCACCCAGCGCTTAAAAATAAAGGTATTAATATGTCTAAAGGTGATTTCAAAGATCCGTTTAACGCTAAGTATTTCCTGGCTTTTGTTGCTGTATTTGCTGGCATCGGTTGCCTGAATGCAATTCTGGGCTGGGCGACGGCACTTAGCGCTTAATCGCCGGTAATAACCTTCTGGTCATACAGAGTTAAAAAGCCACCCACACCCAGGGTGGTTTTTTTCTATCCGAACATCACTAATTTATTGTGAAATCTGCCTCGCTAGCATTTCATGTGGTTGCTTTCTTGTTATAATCGAGCTCTTTGATATTTAAACTTATTAAGCAATCGATTATGACACAAGCAAATTTGTCACTGATTAAAGACAGCATCGCCACGGTTCCTAACTATCCTAAAGAAGGGATCATGTTTCGCGATGTGACTACCTTGCTAGCTAACCCTGCAGCCTTTAAAGCAACTATGGATTGTCTGGTTGAAGCCTATAAAGAGCAGGGCTTCACAAAAATTATTGGTACAGAGTCACGTGGTTTTATCTTTGGTGCACCACTTGCCTATGAGCTGGGCTTACCATTTATTCCAGTTCGTAAGCCAGGTAAATTACCACGTGAAGTGATTAGCCAGTCTTATCAACTTGAGTATGGAGAAGATGTGCTGGAGCTGCATGTTGATGCCATCGAAGAGGGTGATAAAGTCTTATTGGTTGACGACTTATTGGCAACCGGCGGCACTATTGAAGCAACCGCAAAGCTGGTAGAGCGCCTCGGCGGCAAAGCTACCGATGCTGCTTTCGTGATTTCACTGCCTGAGTTAGGCGGTGAAAAGCGTGTCGCAGACATGGGTATCAAAGTATTAAAACTGGTCGAATTCGACGGCGAGTAACCGACTATGAGTTATCAGGTTCTGGCGCGTAAATGGCGTCCACAGTCGTTCCACGAGATGATGGGACAGGAGCATGTCAAGCAGGCACTCATCAATGCTCTGAATGAGCAACGTCTGCATCATGCCTATCTGTTCACTGGTACTCGGGGAGTGGGCAAAACTACTATTGCCAGGATCTTCGCCAAGAGCCTGAACTGTGAGGTGGGGATCACCTCCACCCCGTGCGGTCAATGTAGTGCGTGTGAAGAGATCGAAGCTGGCAAATTCATTGATCTGATTGAGATTGATGCTGCATCTCGTACTAAGGTTGAAGATACCAGAGAAATTCTGGACAATGTGCAATATGCCCCAACGCGCGGTCGCTACAAGGTCTACCTGATAGACGAAGTGCATATGCTGTCCAAGCACAGCTTCAATGCATTGTTAAAAACTCTGGAAGAGCCGCCTGAGCATGTTAAGTTTCTGCTGGCGACGACAGATCCACAAAAATTACCGATCACGATTTTATCGCGCTGTTTGCAGTTTAATCTCAATGCCATGGCACAGAGCCAAATAGTGGCTCAATTGTCGCAGATCTTGCCTCAAGAATCTGTCAATTTTGAAGAGACTGCATTGGAAGTTCTGGCCAAGGCGGCAGACGGCAGTATGCGTGACGCACTGAGTCTTACCGATCAGGCCATTGCACAGACCAATGGTGAGCTGACCTTACCAGCCGTACAGCAGATGCTTGGCTTGATGGATAGCAGTCACGCTGTTTTGCTGATGGCTGCGGTGTTGGCACAAGAGGGCGAAACCCTGCTGGCAGAAGTCGCCGACATCGCCCTGAAAAATGGTAACTTCTCGAGTGTGCTGGATGATCTCATTAGCCTGTTACACCTGGTGCAATTAACCCAACTGGTGCCACAGGCAGCTAATTTTGGTCAGTTTGAGGCCGAGCAAGTAAAAGCGCTGGCTCAGCAGTTGTCGCCCCAAGACACCCAGTTTATGTATCAGCTACTGCTTACTGGTAAGAAAGATCTCAGTTGGGCACCTGAGCCTAAGCTGGGCTTCGAAATGATTATGTTGCGGTTGCTGGCATTTGAGCAAGCTGATTTCAGTCAAGCCTCCGGCCCGTCGCCTGCGGCAGCTGCAAAGAATCCGGATAAGGTTGGAAAACTCAGAGATATGCTGAGTATAAAACAGCGTGGCCCGCAAGCTCAGACGAGCGCGGCAGCACCAGAACGCCAGCCACAAACCACGCACAATCAGACCGTTTCACCTGAACCCCAATCTGTGCCTGTTCAACAGAACACGCCTGTGGTTACCCCAGTGCAGAGTAGGGCGCCTTCTCAACAGGGGGAGCCTATGGAGCAAGCCCCGGCTCAGAGTACAGCTCAGCAGGCAACGAGCCCTGTGCAGCAAATACCAGAATCGCGGCTCGCAACGCAAACATCTGCACCTCCTGCACAACATGCAGAAGCGGCTTCGCAGCCGCCTTCTCCTTCAGCCTCTCAACCATCACCTGAGGATGTCTCGATTGAACAACAGTATCAGGACATTATGGCGCAGGCTGAGTCACAAGGGTATGAGCAACACCATAACGAGCCGGAGTCTCAGGCTATGCCACCTCAACATGGTGAGGCGCCCCATCAGGGCGAGCAAACACATACACCGGTTCAACAGTTGGTGCAAAAGCAACAGCAAGCGCAGTCGGCTATTGCCCGAATTTTGCAAAACCGACAAATCTCAGGTGCTGGAAAGCTGCTTGCAGGAGATGATGAAGCAAAAAAGTCTGAGCCGCAGCAGGGTAGAGGTGCTGCACCTAGCGCTGTTGCGTCAGGCAGAACTTTTCCGCCAGTCTCGCAGCCGGCTAATAGCCAGACTAGTGAAGCAAATGAAGCCCAAGGGCATGCGCAAATGCCTCATGTACAGCAAGCTGCCCAGCCTGCTACACCGCAGCGTAAAGCCAAAAAGCCAGATATGGCTGAGCGCTTTAAAAAAGATGAGAGCAAACTTGCCCCAGAATTATTGGAGCAGTTAGCACCTCAGGTTACGGGCGAGCAGCAGGGTCATGAAAGTACAGTCATTATTCCTGCCCCAGAGAATTTCGTTAGCCCTATCAGCGATATTAAATACGCGCATCAAAAAGATGATTGGGCGCAGATGATTGAAAAAATGCAGCTGGGCGGTCGGGTAAGGCAGTTTGCGCTGCACGCCATGTTCAATCGTCAGGGCCAGCAATGTACTTTGCAGGTTGAGCAGAGCCAGCAGCATCTGGATTCAAATATGCTGAGAGAAAAACTACACGAGAGCCTGATTGAAAGCTTAAGCGAATCGGTTGAGCTCAATATTGAATTTGTTGATGCAGTGACTAATACGCCGTTTCTTATCCAGCAGGATATAGATCAGCAAAGATATCTTCAGGCGGTCGAAGCGGTTAATAACGACCCCGTAATCCAGGCCTTTGCTCGCGAGTTTGAGGCCTCAGTAGATGAAAAATCGGTAAGGGCATTGTAATTAGGCAAGTAAGCCCTTATCTTGTATCCCATAGAGTTTTAATTTTTGAAGTGTAAGAGAGCAGACTATGTTTAAAGGTGGAATGGGCAATATCATGAAGCAGGCGCAGCAAATGCAAGAGCGCATGGAAAAAGCCCAGGAAGAGATTAAAAGCCTCGAAGTCGTTGGTGAAGCAGGCGCAGGTCTGGTTAAAGTCACTATGCTGGGTAGCCACAATGTGCGCCGCGTAGAGATCGACGAAAGCCTCATGGAAGACGACAAAGACATGATCGAAGACTTGCTCGCAGCGGCAGTGAATGATGCTGTACGTCGTGTAGGTGAAGAATCACAAAAGCGTATGGCAGATGTCACAGGTGGTATGCAGATGCCCCCGGGCTTCAAGATGCCTTTCTAATTGAAAATTAAAGAAAAATAGCGCCATTTGGCGCTATTTTTTTGCTTAAAATATGACAACTTTCAACAGAAAGTCATAGGGAAATATATGAGTACGCGTGCGCTGGTTTTTCCACCCAATTTTAAGCTGGTTTTATATGCAATGGCAGTGATGGTTTTAGTACAGCTGTTGGGGAGCTTGGTTGGTTTGCCGGTGGGTCGATTTGGCATCATCCCACATAATGAATACTATCTGAGTGGTATCATCACCGCTCCTTTTGTGCATGGCAGCTGGGGTCACTTAATAAGCAATTTGCTGGGCCTGGCTATAAGTGGCTATCTGGCGGCAAGAATGCCCAAGTTCAAAAGGGCAAGCGTGTTAATTATTGTTGCCACGGGGGCACTCGTCTGGCTGTTTGCCGGCTCAGGCAATCACATTGGCGCATCCGGTCTGGTCATGGGATATTTTGGTCTGTTGCTTGGTGCCGCATTGTTTAATCGCAACGTACTGGCCGTGCTCAGTTTTATTGCCTTACTGGTGCTCACCTATTATGCCAACATCAGCTTTTTAGCGACTTTGTTCGATTTCTCTGCTCAGACCAGCAGCTCGAGCCATATCTTTGGTTTTATCAGCGGGCTGGGCGCGGCTTATTTGACCAGGGCTAGTCGCAAGAGTGTGCTGAAAAAGTAGAGATACGGTTTATTGGCCGCGCTTTGAGTTACAAAATAGCCAGATTGCAGTGACGGCGACAATCCCTGATTTACCCATAAGTACGGCAAACTTGGTATCGTAAGTACCATAACAACTTGTAACGCATGAAAAAAGTGGCTCTAATAGATTTTTAAAAGCAGTTCAGGCCGAGAGTGAGTAGTGTTTCGGCTCGAATTAAAAGTTTAGATTATGTGTTGTGACGGAACTCAGTCGCAAAAGGAGTTTTATATGTTGAGAGTGAGTATTGTCATACTGCTTGTTTTAATGTCATCTGTGACTAATGCCGCTAGTTTTAACGCTATGGAAATGCCCAAGTCGAAGTACCTTGTGGAAGCACCTAAGATCACGGTTGCATTACCCGCTTCATATTCCTCACATCCGAGCAAAAGATATCCCGTGCTTTACTTGCTTGATGGTGAACTGAATGGTGAATTAGTACACGGCATGATGCAAAGGCTGCACGCATCAAATGGATCTCACGAACACATAATTGTTGGTATAACCAGTCAAAATCGCTTGAGGGATTTTGCACCAACTGTGAATCATGACCCGAGAGGACCTGTTGGTGAAGGTGGGGGGGGAGATGCTTTTTTAGACTTCATTGAAAAAGAGCTCATGCCAGCTATCGCTAAAAAATACCGCACGGATCAATTCAACTCGCTTGCCGGACACTCTATCGCGGGCCTATTGGTGATCCATAGCTTTCACTCTCGACCAGCACTATTTCAAAGCTATTTTGCATTTAGTCCCGCTGTTTGGTGGGGAGCTCGTGAAACAGCTGAAGCAACAAAGAAATATGTTTCTTCAAAAAGACGGGTGCAAAGTTATCTCTATATGAGCATAGGAAGTGAAGGCGGTGAAATGCGTGAGGTCTATGACTCTCTGGCACAAGCAATACTAAGAAATCGTCATTTAGACTCACGACTGCAGTTAGATGAGTTTGATGATGAGCCGCACGATTTTACACTGGCTGTGGGCTTATATAATGCGTTAAAAGGCTTGTATCAGTACCAACAGCAGAAACGCTTATGAACAAGGAATATGATTATGTATGAATATTTGGTCGGGTTAGAAGTATCTGATGATGAGGTTTACAGCCAGTACCGTGCTGCGATGATGCCTATTCTAGTCAGATATCGGGGAGGGTTTGGATTCGATTTTATCGTCAGTGAAGTACTTAAGTCAGAGACAGATAAACCTATCAACAGAGTTTTTACCATTTACTTTCCAAGCAAAGAAGTCGCGGATGAGTTTTTCTCTGACCCGGATTATCTAGAAGTAAAGGCACGGTATTTTGAGGCATCTGTTGCGCATACCAGCATTATTTCTGGTTATGAGAAGCATAATTGAAGCGTGTATGTTATTAACCACAAGAATAAATGAATAATAAGAGTAATATGATGTTCAGGCTAATAGTGAAAAAGACCCTGCTCGGTGCTCTCTGACGGCTCTTAGCTTCAGTGTGGGCAGTGTCATTTTGACTATCGTCGCGGCGCATAGCATAGTGCCTTAAAAATGTTGATTCAGAGCGCAGTTACGATAAAAAAGTCGACGGTGAGACGCCTGCTCCAAAGAAGCGTAATGCTGAAAATGGCCACTAGAGTGGCCATACTTATCATTACTAATTGATCAGTTCGTGATGTGTTTGTCTACCAGAACACTTTTGTAACTTTGAGTCTGCCACCATCGTTTTCACAGGCAGCACTAAGTGTTGGATCGTAAGTCTGTGAAATTTTGAACCACAGTTGAACTTGATTGCTGTCAAGACATTGAAAGTGGTAGTAGCGGAAGTCTCCCGGGTTGCTGCCACGGGCATGGGTTGTTGTACTGAGTGTAAACAAACAGGCTGCAACAGCAGCCAAGGCTATAAGCTTTTTCATTTTAGTTTCCTTCATACATTGTTTTGTTCCTTTCACAGATAACGACATATTTGTCATTTTGTATCGTTAAATGTGAACAAAATTAATAATACGTTACCTGTTTGGTTTTTGTCCACCTACTAATTTTGCTCGCAGCACTTTTTTGAAAGATTTTTTCAAATGCTTGATAATGAATTTTATTTTTGTTCTGTCCTTCAGTTGTAATTTTATGTAATAGAGACGGAAAGTGGCTGAAGACTCAGTTTTTTGCAAAATGATTCGTTTTTAGGTACGTTTAATTAGCACTATTTAAACAAATTAATATTGAATAAGTGCAGAATAATAAAAAAAGCGCATATCTGTCATTTACAGCTTTACCTGGACCAAGGAGGAAGCGGATGTTTGAATTCTTTTCGGCACTATTAGGCCTGGTTGCGACCGTCTGGATTACATTCGGTGTGTACATTGCTGGTCGATTTTACCCTGACTACGATCACTTTAATCAGTTCTGCAGCGAACTGGGTGCATCGGGAAGCCCGACACAAAAGTTGTCTCCCTGGATTAATAACTACCCACTGAGCGTGATGTTTGTGATTTTTGGCTGGCATGTGACTCAACTGCCAGACGCGAGTATCGCGTTTTATATTACGGGCGGATTGATTGTGTTTCACGGTATAGGTACCTGGTTCGCTGGCTATTTCCCCATGGACAAAGACCCCTATACACTTACGCCGAGCCGACATTGTCAAATCCACTCAACGGCCGGTTCAGTCGTGATGTTAACTTTGCTGGTTGCGCCCGTTATTATCACAATCAGTCCCGACTCTGAACTGATCACGCCGTGGTTTCGTGTATTCTCTGTTTCAGTGGTATTAGCATCGATTTTTTTCACTATCAAGTTGGTTAAAGCATATAAAGCCAGGCAAGGGGCAGGTTTGTACCAGCGTTTGTCCTACTGGACTCAACTTATGTGGTTGAGTGTATTTTCTTTGATGTTGGCGTAATGAATGATGGTGCCCGGATAAAACACCGGGCACCTGCTGCTTTAACATTTTAGTGCTTCAACAACCAAAAACTCCCCTTCATGAGTGCTATGTACTGCGTGCGATAGTTGAGAAAAGCCACTGTCTTTGAGCAAGGCTTTGATACCATCGAGGGACTTTAGTTGTGAATGTACCTCCATATCTCCCTCCGCTGGTGCATTGAGATCTTCACATAACCATAGTCGCCCACCTGATTTGAGTGCAGAGAAAACCAGTCCCATTGCGTAACCCGGGTTTTGCCAATGGTGGACGGAAAATGCAGCGATGACTAAGTCTTGCGTATTATCGGAGACATCCAGTGCTTCAGCACCGGCCTCAAAAAATTGTAGCTGAGCAAATGAAAGTCCGGCTTTTTTCTGCCGCGCTTTTGCTAAAGCGATCATTTTAGGTGTTGGATCAAGCGCCGTGACACGCACGTTGTCTGCAGACTGCGCCAGGCACAGGCTCAAAAATCCGCCGCCACAGCCAACCTCTATGATGTTGTAACCGGGTTGCACTTTGGCAAGTTGTGGAATTTGCTGGTGGAACGCCAGCTCCCCCCATTGCTCGTCGTAGCTGATCGCATGTTCGTCATTCCAGTGGCTCATAACTATTCCTCTTGTAATTTGTGGTATGGAGTCAGTATGCAGGCAAGACGCCGGACAGAGCAGAGCGCAGTTTATGTGAAAATCGGCTTATTCTAAGATTTGAGTATCGGGCACAGTTTGTAACGTAAGAAATATTTACAGACACTTTTTTAGTCCACATTTTGACAAATTCCGTATTAACTAAAGAGACTAATAACACGGACTATGGATACGACAATGAGAAAGTTTTTGATGGTGCTGGTATTGCTCACAATGACTGGCTGCTCAACAAAATTTATCTACAAAAATGCGGACTGGCTCAGCTATTGGTATCTGGACGATTATGTGTCTTTAAGTGATGAGCAAGAAGCACAATTTGATGAACGTTTACTCGCCTGGCTGGACTGGCACAAAACCCAGGAGCTGACACGCTACGCTGGGCAGCTGAAGACACTAAAGCAAGACATCCTGAACGACCAGATCACACCGGAGCGGATTGCGTATCACCAGACACTGATGCTGGATCACTGGTATCGTTTACGTGGCAAGGTTGTCCCTGATCTGGTAGAACTGGCCCCTATGCTGACGCAAGCGCAGGTGAATGAATTATTTGACGAGCTTGCTCAGGTACAAGCTGAACGTGCAGAAAAAAGGGCGAAGCGTTCTGAGCAGAAAAAGCATAAGCGTTGGCTCAAAGAACGTAAGACAAACCTTAAACGCTGGATAGGTAAACTCTCTGCTTCGCAGGAACAACGAATTGAACAATTGTACGAGCAACTGGTGAGTACCAATGACCTGTGGTCAGAGTATCGCGGTCGCTACCAGGAAGAACTCAGAGCTCTGTTTGCTCAGCCAGAGCGCGGCGAGATGTTCAAAACAAAGTTGACTACCTTGTTGATGACACCAGAGGAGTTCCGTTCAGAGCAGCTCAACCAGGCCAACGAGCACAACCGAAAAGCCAACCATCAATACTTGCTGGATGTGTATCAAAGCCTCAGCGAAAAACAGAAAAAACGGCTGGTTGCGGAACTGGAAGACTTAATTGACGACATTGAATCTCTTGCCGAGGATGAGTAATCAAATTGGCGACGCATAAAGCGTCGCCTATTTTTCTAACCTACCGGATTAATCCAACAGAGTCAGTTCGGTGACATTGCGTACACCAGGCTGGCTCATGTAGTCATTTTTAACACCAGTTACACGCAGTTTTTTACCCAATAAAGCAGGGTTCAGCTGAGGGCTGTATGTCGCACGCTGTGATGATTCCAGCTTGATGTACAGCTTGTTACCTGGCGCGTTTGGATCGCTCAGCTCCAGGGCGTAAATGTTGTTGATGGCTGAGGTAATGGTGCCAGCCACAACAACGGGTGTACCATTGCTTTTTGCCAGTACTTCGCTAACCGTCATATCCAGGTTAGGATCCGGGTCTGGTGAAGTAGACGACGCCTTGGCTATTTCAGAGACATTACGGATACCAGGCTGACTCATGTACGAGTCGCGCTTACCTGTGATCACCAAAGTCTCATCCAGTATGCTTGGGTTCAGTTGCGGGCTGAACTCGGCGCGCTGGCTGGATTCAAGCTTGATGTTGATAGTCGTGCTGTCGTCAGATAAGTCAGACAGAACCAGAGCATAGATGCTATTGAGTGGCGCTTTGACTTTGCCCGTTAATGTGATGGTTTCGCCCTGTGCTGTTGCCAGTGCCTGAGCAACAGACAATGCGCTGGGCGCAATGACCAAGTCGGTGACATAACGGATCCCAGGCTCACCCATGTAGCTGTTACGCTTGCCCGTTACCAGCAGGGTTTTACCCAGAATTTCAGGGTTCAATTGCGGGTTGAAGTCGGCGCGTTGATTGGACTCTAACTTTACGTTGATGCTGACAGCCGGATTATTTAAGTCTGTCAGTAGCAGGCCATAGATACCATTGACGGCGTCAGTTACTTTACCCTGAACAACTAACTCAGTGCCGGTTGTCGCCGCCAATGCGTCAGCAACAGACACCGCAGTGCCTGGTGTTGGATCCGGGTCAGGATCAGGGTCAACCTGGCCCTGGCCATACGGTGCATTGAAAGAGTTGTCTTTGTAGGTATCAGTATCCCATGGGTTAAAGCCGTTACTTGGATTACTCCAGGGCTGACCATTGTTGGGGTCGAACATTTCTTCTGAGGTCATCGGTACGGGCGTGACACGACCAGGTGTGCGGCCATTGGCACCATCGAAATGGGTGTAGCTTTCAGGTGTAGCCAGCCAGTTGATGATATTGACTGATAAGACAGAGGCGTGACCTGGATCTGTCCAGCCTGGGTAAGTTTTTTTGGTGTTCCCGTTGTCCTGTCTACGATATTTAGGAGTTGCATCTTCGATGGGGGAGGAGTCACCAATGAATGCTGCTTTACCAGCACCAGACTTAGCGATGGCAACGTAAGGGCCTTCGGCCTCGCCACCAAAATACAGGCCAGAGTCTTTGGCATATTTCCATTTAGTTGGATTGTCTGTTTCAGCAAAGTAAACCAGGCCTTTGGCTTTTTGACCATCAACGATGGCCAGAGTCGCACCAGCAGCCATGAGAATGGGTGCGACACCCTGGGTCAGGCCCTCAGTCTGAGATGCCGGCTCAACACCACTGACACCTTGTTTGTAGTCCACGCCGTTAAAGCGAAACCGAATACCAAAGTTTTCTACCAGCCAGCCTTGCTGTGCACTTTTTGGGTTACGCCAGTCTCCATAGGCGCCGCCCAGATTATATTTGCTTAGATCTGAACGGTTGTAGCCGTTGAAGACTTCGGTGGCATCCCAGGTGTTTAGGTTACGGTCTGCGTCATAATGGTCGGCGACAAAGAAGATGCCTTTACCCGCTGCAATAAAGGTTTCTAGTGCTTGTTGCTCTGAAAGGGTAAAGGGACGGTTAGTTTCCGCGAGCACAAAAACATCGGCATGTTTGATGGCATCGTAAGTAATGATGGCTTCGTTTGCCTGAGTTGAGATGTTGCGATCGTCAAAAAAGCGAATTTTGCCGTCATTGTTTAAATCGACGCCGCGATATTCTTCAACACGATAACCTTCAGCGACCAGAGCATCGGCGAAATCAGAAAAGGCGCCGTCAATAACCCAGTCGGCATTACCTTCAACGCCGCCATGTGAGACGTCGAATAATACGGTTTTGCCATTGCTTTGTTGTGCACTCGGTACTTTAACCGGTGCGGTGTTGTTCCAGTTATACGGTGTGGCAGCTTGCAAAGCAGTTGCTGAGAGTGCAAACGCTACACCAAGGCCTAAGACTGTGAGTTTAGATAGTTTCATTATCAATTCCCGTTGTGAATATCAACCTGACCTTCCACCTCTGGCTTATAAGCGCGCTCACTCAGAGAGCTAAATTGTCGCGAACGTCGCTAAACATTTCCATTCTACTCACTAAGTCGCCAAGTCTCCCTGGCAAGCACACAGTCCTTTGGCCTCGAAGTCGCACATTGAGTTCAGGTGGTTGATATGAAGTTGCCGCATACTGCCTGTGATTACGGCGCGATATAAAAGCCACGCATATGCGTGGCTTTTAATTTTTTATCGTTCTGACACTCAGTTTGCAGGCTGGGTCAGGTCGATTTGATAGATTGCAAAACCATTTTCTGTGGTTTGATTTAAAGGCGTGATATGGGCAAAGCGCGCACTGAATGCTGTTGCCTTATCCGATGGTGAGCTGTAAAACACGACGTTAGCCCCCGCTACCGGAGCAAATGACCAGTTACCATCTGCGCTTGGGTCCATGCCGGTTTCAGGGGTTTTGTTTGACTGCAATGAAATATAATCAGCGACCACCTGACGGTTTTCGTTTGGTGAGTCTACTGCGATTTTTTCACCAGAGATCCCCGGGAAGTTACCACCACCTGAAGCACGATAGTTATTGGTTGCCACCAGGAATACCTGCTCATCGGTTACCGGCTCGCCCTGATAGGTAAGCGCTTTAATACGGTTTCCGTCAGATACCTTGTTGCCCTTAGTGTCATATCTTGCGGGCTCTGTGACATCAATTTGATAGCTCACACCGTCAAGGACATCAAAGTTGTAAGAAGGGAAGTCCGGATTGACCAGCACCTGAACCGTATCCGTGTTAGGTGTGATCTGATTGAACTGACCCGCTGACATTTCCAACCACTGTTTGACTTCAGCACCATTGAGTTTGAGCACTTTCAGCACGTTAGGATAAATATACAGGTCGGCTACATTACGATAAGCAATGTCACCTTTATCAACCGCTGTAAAGTCATCGGCACCACCACGGCCGGCTCTGAAAGGCGCACCCGCTGATAGTACCGGCAGCTCATCCAGCTCAGTTCCTTTTACAATGGCCTGCGTGTACCAAAGTTGTGCGTCGGTAACTATCTGAATAGACGGGTCGTCGTTAACCAGTGCAAAGTAGCTGTTTACCTCGTCAGAGATTTTGGCAAACGGCTCATTAACCCAGGTTTTGGTTTCATCGTGTGCAGCCATTGCCGCGTTTTCGACCTGTGCATCGTTAATGGCTAAAGACGTGACAGTGCGATCTGGGTTGGTGATAGAAATGGGATCCAGCGTCGACTGAGCGTCTTTTACCTGCCAACCTTCAGCACTGTACTCTAAGGTCATGTCGATGATACCCAGGTTATTACCCCAAAAACCAGGCATCACGGCAGCGACGCCATTGATGGTGCCTTTCTCATTGTCGACACCATGTTCTTCAAGGCCTGCATAGCGTGGACCTGGGAAGTTCGCATGGGCATGACCAAACATAATGGCATCAATGCCGTCGACTTTGGACAGGTAGTAACTGGCGTTTTCAGCCAGAGGTTTTTTCTCTGCCGTTTCCAGTCCAGAGTGCGGAATAGCCACTATGATGTCTGCACCGGCTTCTTTCATTTTAGGCACATAGTGTTTGGCCATTTCGACAATGTCTTTGGCTATGACCTGACCTTCCAGGTTGGCTTTGTCCCACTGCATAATTTGCGGCGGTACAAACCCAATGTAACCAATTTTCAGTGTTTGTGTGTCGCCATTTTTATCAACAACCTGTTTGTCTTTAATAATGTAAGGTGTGAACAGTGGCTCATCGTTGCTTGGATCATCGTCGCCATCATCTTTAAACACATTGGCTGAGATATACGGGAACTTGGCATCGTCTATGGCTTCGTCTAAAAACTCCAGGCCAAAGTTAAATTCATGGTTACCAATGTTGGCGACATCGTAGTCCAGTGTATTCATCGCTCCATAAATCGGGTGGACTTCACCGTCTTTAAGGCCTTTAATTTTCGCCATATAGTCGCCAAGCGGGCTTCCCTGGATAAGGTCACCATTATCAACCAGAACCGAGTTGGTAGCTGCCTCACGTGCCTGACGGATTAAGGTGGCGGTTTTGACCAGGCCGACCTTATTGTCTTCTTTATTCGAAAAGTAGTTAAAGTTCATCAGGTTCGCATGCAGGTCAGTGGTTTCCATAATGCGCAACTCAAGCAAAGTGCCTTCGGCAATCTTAGGCTCTTCAGGATCTTTGTCATCATCCTTAGGCTTATCATCGTCTACTGGCTGCTTATCATCGGTCGGTTGTTGGTCGTCTGTAGGTTGTTTGTCTTCATCTGCCAGCTGTTCTTTAACCGGCGGCTTGATCACAACTTTGTTATCGTTATCCGAACAACCAGTGATTAGTGCGGTTGTGCCGCAAAACATTGCGAGTGTTAGTAATTTTAATTTCATAGTCCTGACTCTGTAATTGTTTCAGGGGCAGTACTATAGAAACCAAAAAAGACAAAGAGGCTAAGAATTAATGGCATCTCTGTGCCAGATATATGGCTAAAAAAAGACTTTCATTCTTCTGTTAACATTTTAAGCTGTGGTCGACTAATTAGTTTAAATACATGATATTTATTAGCTAATTTTAGTTTTTGCGAGGTGAATCATGACTCTTTGTGAAATAACATTATTGATAAGAGTAAAGTGCGGCGGTGGTTGATAATTGCGGAGAATGTTTCGCACTCCAGTGCTGGAGCGCAAAGCAGATGCTTTTCACCAGTGTTCTGCCACTATCATTATTGACAATTTCGTATGAGTAGAAAAGCACCCGTTCTGAGCTATTATTTTGCTTTAGGCTGATAGAGTTGCTCTATTCCGGGAATGTTCAGCTCCCAGCGCGGCTTATGCTCGCCGATATAATGCCGTGCCGCGTCCAGAAATAATCGGGTTCTGACGGGTAAATCCCGGTGCGGGTAAACGGCATACACCGCACTGTAATCGGGCAGATTGACATGGGTCAGCAGGGGGACCAGCTGGTCGGTATCTACTCCGTCGGCAAAGAAGAAGGCCGGTGCAGTAAAAAACGCGGTGTGTGATAGTACTTTGCTCATCAGGGCCTCTGCATCATTGGAGCGAAACACTGGCGTAATGGGCTGCTCCTGTGGCTTGCCATCTTCATCTATGTAGCTGATAGCTTCAAAGCGCAGGTGTGAGCTGCTGTATGAGGCTGCGGGCAAGTCTGCCAGATCGGCCATGGTCTTTGGCTCGCCATAGGTGTCGATAAAGCGTTGGGTTGCCAGGATCAGCATTTTATTGCGGGCAATCTTTCGGGCTACCAGAGAGGAGTCGCGGGGTTCTCCAACCCGAAACGCCAGATCATATCCTTCTGAGATCATATCCACCACCCGGTCATCCATACGTATCTCAACACTGACCTGAGGAAAGCGCTTCTGGAAATCGTTGATGACCGGCATCAGGTAATGTTGACCGATATAGCTCGATGCGGTGATGCGCAATAAGCCCCTAGGCTCCTGGTGATAGTTTTCTGCCAGTTGCACTGTATCCTGTAATAGTAAGCGCAAATCTGCGGCCTTTTTTACCATTTCAGCACCGGCTGCGGTCAGGGAAAATGATCGGGTAGTGCGGTTGAGCAGTCGCACGCCCAGTTCTTCTTCAAGCTTGCCTATCTGTTTGGAGATCACTGAACGGTCTATATTTCTTAGTTCAGCTGCCTTAGAAAATGACCCCTGCTCAACAACTTCGAGCAACATAATCAACCGGCTGGTGGTATCCATAATCTGTCCTTTCAACACAAAGAAAAGTTTATTGGTGCCATTCTGGCACTAATGTTTTTAAAAAACTACCATTTTTCTACACGGTAATTCTTCGTACCATCATAGCAACTCATACTGTCGGAGAATGTCATGAATAAAATTAGCTATACACTCAGTGCGGTCGCACTTGCTTTGGTGCTCAGCGGTTGTAGCCAGCCAAATGCACAGGAAGGGCAGCAGCAGCCACCGCCGCTGACCATAGATGTGGCACAGGTCAAAATGGCCCCGGTGCAGTCATGGCATACCTTTACCACGCGTTTGCAAGCGCCGGAGCGGGTGGTGCTTAAGCCTCGCGTATCTGGTCAGGTAGAGCAGATGACATTCAAAGAAGGTGAAAGAATTGAAAAGGGCCAGACGTTGTTCAGACTTGACCCGCGCCCGTTTGAAGTGCAGGTAGAAACCCTGAACGCACAGCTGGTCAGTGCCGATGCGGCTTTAATGCAGGCTAAAAGCGAAGCACGCCGTGCCAAACAGCTGGTGGCTGAAAAAGCCATGTCAACCGAGCTTGCCGAGCAGCGTGCGGCGACATTGCGCCAGGCACAGGCTAACCGCGATGCTATCGCCGCACAGCTGAAAAAAGCGCGTCTGGATCTGGAGTTCAGCCAGGTTGAAGCGCCGATCAGTGGCGTGATTTCGCGTGCTATCGTGACCAAAGGTAATTATGTGAGCGCCGGTGAAACCACGCTGGCAACCATAGTCTCAGATCAGCAGATCTATGCATACTTTGATGTGGACGAGCGCACCTGGAGTGACAAGTTTGCCGGTGTGGATGCCACCGATGCGGTTACCGTGCAATTACAGCGTATCAACGGTGGCGCATCGGTGCCTGGCGTGGTTGATTTTATCGATAACGAAATTAACCCCAATACTGGCACTTTAGGCGTACGCGCAGTGTTTGATGCGCAGCAACACGGCCTGAAACCAGGTGCCTTTGCGCGCATCTCTTTGGGCTCGGCTGATGCTGCAACCATGCCTTTGGTGCCTGAGCGTGCCATTGGAACGGATCTGAAAAACCGCTTTGTACTGACGGTCGATGCCAATAACACGCTGCAATACCGCCTGGTAGAGCTGGGTGAGCGCTACGGTGCATTCCGTGCGATTAAATCGGGTCTGGAAGCAGGTGATAAAGTCGCTGCCAATGGTCCTGCACGTGTTGGTCCGGGCATGCCTATCACCCCAAACATGGTGACGCTGAACCTGGATGATACCCGTCTTGTGATTGCACAGCGCAATACTCAGCTTAGCGCTGCAAACTAAGAGGCAATTATGAACTTTTCTCACTTTTTTATTAGCAGGCCGATTTTTGCGGCCATGCTCTCGCTGGTGTTTGTGATCACCGGCGCTATCTCGCTGTTTCAGTTGCCGGTCAGCGAATACCCGGAAGTTGTCCCACCAACCGTGGTGGTTAACGCCAGCTATCCGGGTGCCAACCCCAAAGTGATTGGTCAGACCGTCGCAACGCCGCTTGAGCAGGAGCTCAATGGCCTGGAAAACATGCTGTACCATTCGTCTCAGGCAACCAGCGATGGCCGTCTTACCCTGACTGTGACCTTTGCTTTGGGCACAGATTTGGACCAGGCACAGGTTCAGGTGCAAAACCGGGTGAACAATGCCTTGCCACGCCTTCCTCAGGAAGTACAACGCTTAGGTGTAACAGCGCAAAAGTCGTCACCTAACCTGGCGCTGGTGGTGCATTTAGTGTCTCCGGATGGTCAGCAGGATACCTCTTACATGGCTAACTATGCCGACATCTATATCAAAGATGAGCTGAAGCGTTTGCCGGAAGTGGGCGATTTGCAACTATTCGGTGGTGCTAAATACTCTATGCGTGTGTGGCTAAATCCCGATGCACTGGCAGCGCGTAACCTCACTGCGGGTGATGTGATCAATGCGTTACGTGCACAAAACCAGCAGGTGGCCGCAGGCTCTTTGGGTGCTCAGCCTTCACCGGATGAGAACCAGTTTCAGGTATTGTTAAATGTAAAAGGGCGCTTAACTCAGATTGATGAATTTGAGCAGGTGATCATCAAAGTGGGCGAGCAGGGCCAGATCACACGTTTGCAGGACATTGCGCGTGTTGAACTGGGTCAGGAAAACTATGCGCTGCGCGCTATGCTGGACAACCAGCCAGCGCTGGCGATGCCGGTATTCCAGCGTCCGGGCTCTAATGCCATTGCCTTGTCTGACAACGTACGTGCGACAATGGCGCGTCTGGCGAAAGACTTCCCAGCGGGCATGACATATGAAATTGCTTATGACCCTACCGTATTCGTACGTGGCTCAATTGACGCCGTTATCCAGACGTTACTGGAAGCCATTTTGCTGGTAGTTGTGGTTGTTGTGGTGTTCCTGCAAACCTGGCGTGCGTCTATCATTCCATTAATTGCCGTGCCTGTGTCATTGATTGGTACTTTTGCCATCATGCAGATGCTGGGTGTGTCGATTAATACGCTGTCTCTGTTTGGTCTGGTGCTGGCCATCGGGATTGTGGTGGACGACGCTATTGTGGTGGTCGAAAACGTTGAGCGTAATATTGCCGACGGTTACAGCCCGTTTGAGGCAACTAAGATTGCCATGACTGAGGTAACCGGGCCGATTATTGCCATCGCCTTTGTATTGTGTGCGGTGTTTATTCCAACGGCCTTTATTACCGGACTGTCGGGCCAGTTTTACAAGCAATTTGCCCTGACGATCACCATTTCAACTTTGATCTCGGCCTTTAACTCGCTGACCTTGTCGCCTGCGCTTTCTGCCTTGCTGTTAAAGTCGCATGATGCGCCTAAAGATGGCCTGACTCGCGTGCTCGACAAACTGTTTGGCACCTGGTTATTCAAACCCTTCAACCGCATGTTCGACAAAGGTGCGCAGGGTTACGAGAAGCTGGTACAAAAACTGATCCGCATGAGTGTGGTCGTGGGTGTGGTGTACTTAGCGCTGGTGGGTTCAACCGTAGGTTTGTTCAACTCAGTGCCGGGTGGCTTTATTCCGCAGCAGGATAAGCAATACCTGGTTGCGGTAGCGCAACTACCGGATGCGGCCAGTCTGGACAGAACCGAAGCCGTGGTCAAACAAATGCAGGCAATTGCGCTGGAAGTACCTGGTGTGGCACATACCGTGGCGTTCCCGGGCTTGTCGGTGAATGGGTTTACCAACAGCACCAACAGCGGCATTGTGTTTACGCCACTGGCTGATTTTTCTGAGCGTCAGGACCCCAGCCTGTCCGCCCATGCGATTGCGATGCAGCTGAACATGCGCTTTGCTGAGATAGATGAGGCTTTTGTTGCGGTGTTCCCGCCGCCGCCAATTCTTGGTCTGGGTACCACAGGTGGCTTTAAATTACAGCTTCAGGACAGAGGAAACAAAGGGTTCGAAGCCTTGTTTGCAGCGCTCCAGAACACCATTGGTCAGGCGCAACAACATCCGGCACTGACGGGTCTGTACTCCAGCTTCCGCATTCAGGTGCCACAAATGGACATTAACGTTGACCGTGAGCAGGCACTATTGCAGGGCATTCCGCTGGATGAAGTGTTCAATGCACTACAGATTTACCTGGGCTCTGTGTATGTGAATGACTTTAACCTGTTTGGCCGTACTTATCAGGTCAAAGCACAGGCTGATGCAGAATTTCGTGCTAAGCAATCGCAGATCAACAACCTGAAAGTGCGTAACGCTGCCGGCAACATGGTACCTCTGGGCTCTGTGGTTACGGTGACACCCACCACAGGTCCGGATCGGGTGATGCACTATAACGGCTATATGACCGCAGAACTGAACGGCAGCCCGGCGCCGGGGTACAGCTCAGATCAGGCCAAAGAAGCGATTGAATCTGTACTGGCCGAGAGTTTACCGGAAGGGATCAGCTATGAATGGACTGAGGTAACGTATCAGCAAATTCTGGCGGGCAATACTATGGTGTATGTGTTCCCTCTGGTGGTAGTACTGGTCTTCATGGTGCTGGCAGCCCAATACGAGAGTCTGCGTTTACCACTGGCCATTATATTGATAGTACCAATGACGATATTCTCTGCGCTGGCGGGTGTGTACATGCTGGGCGGCGACAATAATATCTTCACTCAGATTGCGCTGATAGTACTGGTGGCACTGGCCTCGAAGAATGCGATTCTGATGGTTGAGTTCGCCCGCGATAAGCATAAATCCGGTGCAACGCATCTGGAAGCCATCATGGAAGCGTGTCGTTTACGACTGCGTCCTATCCTGATGACCTCGATTGCGTTCACAGCTGGTGTGGTCCCTCTGGTACTGGCGTCAGGCGCAGGTGCAGAGATGCGTCAGGCAATGGGTAATGCGGTGTTCTTTGGTATGATTGGGGTAACGGTATTTGGCTTGCTATTCACGCCCGTGTTCTATCGCCTGCTTACCTTAAACGACAGGGCAAAGGAAGGTTTGCAAGACAGCGCAAACGAACCTGTGATTGAAAAATAGCCGTTAACAGGATTTAAACACCTGTCACAATATTGAGTTGTTTGACAGAGACCAAGATGGTTTAATAGCAACAATTGCGAAGTTTTGCCCATAATCGGAAAGTTAAAGTTATGGGCAATCCGGCCTCAAAAGGGTCGAAAAGTGGAGAAAACCACCATGTCAGTCGAAAAAACCACCATGCGAGCACTGGAGCTGCGTCAATGTGGCGCTGAGTTTGACTTAGCGATGGCAGAGCACGCTATGCCAGTGCCGGGAGATAACGAGTTACTGGTTGCCATAGATTATGTGGCCCTGAATCACCTGGACGCACGGATGGCGAAAGACGGATTTTGCCAGTGGCAATACCCGCACATTTTGGGACTGGATGCCGTCGGCACTGTGGTCTCAGCTGCTAAAGGGGTATTTCCCCCCAAAGGCAGCCGGGTATTGTTTAATGCCAGTCTGGCAGAGCAGGGGATGCTGAAAGAGTACGCGGTTGTGCCCAGTCACGCGGTGTCGGAAGTACCCGATGGCATGAGTGGCGAAGTGGCGGTGTCATTGCCCAATGCGGGCATGGCGGCACTGCTGGCTTTGGATAAAATGCAGGTGCAGGACGGCGACTCGCTGGCCATCAACAGCGCACAAGGCGCTGTTGCACACTTTGCCGTGCAATACGCCAAGCAGCGCGGTGCTCAGGTGTTCGCCTTTGCACAGAAAGAGCATCACAAAAGACTGAGTAAACTCGGTGCAGACTGGGTGTTCGACTGCGAGTCGGAGTCGGTATGTGAACAGATCAAGCGAGAAATGGGCCCAGGCGGCTTTGACTGTATCCTGAATACACAAGGCGGCGACTCCTTTTTGGATGACCTGCGTCATTTACGGTTTTGCGGCCGCATTGCCTGCCTCAATGGCTTTGGCACTATTCCCGAAGAGCTGCTGTTTGAGAAAGCGCCCAACATCGGCGTGGTCTCGGTCGCCGGCGCCTGGATGGCCAACAGCCTGTGCGCCCAGCAGCACCTGTGTTTTATGGGCCGCCAGTTACTTGATGACGTCAGCAACGGCCGCATCAAAGCCCCCGAGGTGAAACTGCTCGACTTTAGCGTCGATACCGTGCGCGACGCACTAAGCTGCTTGCTTGGGAAAACCTGCCAGCAACGCCCAGTGATCCGCATCACGCACGATTAGACCGACACGATATTTATGAGTTACAAAGCCCGGCTAGGTTAGCCGGGCTTTTATTTTCCCTGACGTTTTCTATTAATTGGCATGAATGCGGCCAAGTCTTCACTGCCAGAGGTAATATTTTTAATCCAGTACAGATAACTTTTCTCTGTTTTGAGGCTGTAGTGTCTTGTCCTAGGCTCATACGGACAGATTCCAAAAAAGTGAATAAGACATCTTCACTCTAGTGCTGTTTATTTATACAGGTGTAAGTGAATGCGGCTAATTACCAAGTCAAATTTCTCGCTTTCTCCGGGCTTGAAGGTCTCGTTTAAGTGAAGCAGCGATTTAAGTTAATCAGATTCAAAAGGTTAGTAGTTTTACATAACGAGACCCCAAGTCTCGCTATGAACAAGGCTCGGTTTCAACAAAGCCGTTTTGGCTTGAGCAATGAAAGCAATGGTGGTAGGTTATTGTAATTATTATAAATAAATTTTATTAGTGGTAGCGTGGTTGGGCTTTGGAGATTGGTTCTAACCGGCATTCACGCTAATAAGCTGTTAGGTTTCTATCGAAAATGAGAGTAGCTATTTTAATTTTGTTAGGTTTAATGATTAGCGGTTGTTCGCTTAGTCGCCCATCAATTACAAAGTTGGAACATTTCACTCCTAGCTCTAATTTTAAAAACCATAAAATTGAGAACTTAGCCAATTTAGTTCTAATAGATCCGCCAACCTTTTATTGGGGGCCCCTAAGGGGAGACTTTAAGAATATTGAGTTTTTAAATAACCTCTATCCTTCGTCAAAGATTAAGTTGTATAAAGCAGACTATGTAACATTTAACCTTTGTCCTGGAGCTTATGATATTCAAGCTCAATTTTATATGGGAGGTCAAAAGACTGGCGATGCTGATAAATGGGGGAGTATTAAAATCGAAAAAGGCATCACGCGATATTTTATTGTTTGGGGTGGCTTAATAGAAATTTCTAAAGCTGAAGCACATTGGTGGCTAGACAAGTTAAACGCTGAGTTAGATGAAATGAGTCACTTAGGCAAAAACGATATATCGGGATATCTCAATATAGATAATCGGTGTATTTGAAACCTAACAAACGCTTAAACCAAAGGACGCAAAACAGCAGGCTTGCGCTCCTTCGTCGCTAATTTTAGCCTGCTACTTTGCGCCGGTTAAGCGAGGCGTTAAGTGAAGAGAGTGCGCACCTTGAACAATACATCCATATTAACCTTGTTATTTTTCCTATGGGCTCCAAATGTATGCTTAGCATTGTCTTGCGCAACAATGAGCGATCGCATCATAGGTGAATGTAATTCGAATGGTTGCAAAGAGATACTTTATATAAATGAGGTTAAGGCGAGTACAGCTTGTTCGCGTCGCCCAACAATCATTACCCCTCCTAGCTGGGCTTTAAAGGTCTTAGAACATGAGGTTTTGAAATATGAATCTATCGAAAGTGGTGTAATATTTGAGCTAACAATTCCAATTAGATACTGGTCTGGAAAAACAACATTTAATAGTTACGACGAGTACTTGTCTTACGTATCAGACGAAGCGAAGCATAGTTATATTGAACCAAAACTGAAAGTTTTAACCGGCAATAGTATGTCTTCCATCGTAGAAGGTTGGGAGGGTGAAGTAAGAGATGCATATTTACGTGATTTAATGTGGCGAACTCTTGATTGGCTAAGCCTAATAGTCTCCTTAGTCTGTCTAGTTGTGTCAGTTATCTGGTTTGGTCGTTGGTTATCTGGTAAAGCAGGTGCTGCAACTTTGGTTTCTGCTCTAACATTTCAGGCCTTAATATTGTATGCAGCGTTTTATAGTATGTCGTCTTGGAGTAACTTTATGGTAGGTTTGGCCGGGGTAGTGGTTCCTGGTATCTGGTTCTATCAGCTAATACAGTGGGTTTTGAAAGTATATGCCAAAAGATCACTTAACAAGTAAAGGCACAGGACACAGCAAAGCTGCGCCTGTGCTTTAGGCGTTAGAAATCACCTGTGAACATTGTACTTAAAATTTTAAAGTGGATATCAATCGGAGTTTTAGCCGTTTTAATTGGTTGGTTTTCTATTAGCTCGATTTTGTACCGTACGAGCTTTTCTGGCCAATTAATTACTACAAGAGGAATTGTTCACTATAAGTTCTTAGAATTGAACTTAAACAACCGGCAGCTATACGAAGAGCTAATGGGAAATAGAGTAGCCAGAATTATTGACCAATCACCTCTATACATTTCGCGGGAAGACCATGCCAAACTCTGGCCCGAAAACCCTCACGATATGCTAAAAAAAGGATATACCTTAGAAGCTGAAATTGTTTCTTACCCTTTATACTTTGGCGGTGTTGGTTATTCGAAGGTTGTATCTACACAAATAGTTAAAGAAAATCCGACATTAAGTAAGTGATGACTAACAAGCCAATGCAGGCAGGGACTTTTAATCGTTGGCTGGGTTCCGCTTCGCTTCACATGATAGCCAACGATTAAAAAAACCTGATTGGGGCGTTAGAAGTTTTAGGAATAAATATGGGACGCAGGAGAAAACTAGGTAGCATTGCAAGCGGTATTATTGGCTCGTTTCGGAGTAGAAACAATGATGTTGAAGGTTATTGGAGTATCGGTAAGCTTTACCTGTCCGTAGACCACCTTCAAAGCAAGTGTGTTTCAATAGACCTTTGCTCCCAACAGATTGTTCCACATTACCCGCACTTTGACCTCATGACTGAACGCTATTCAAAGATGTTTAAAGGGTTGCTTGTAAAACATTCAATTCCGTTTGAATGGGTTCGCTCAGCATACATTTATGTTGAATTTGGAGCAGAATATGAGGATCGTCATCACAATTGGCGGAGTGCATTGGGAAATCCGTGCAATCTCGTTTGTGTAGTCATAGATGACAATGGCAACAGTCATGTCGCTCGTGCGTATACAAACTGTTTCCCACATGACGCGAAAAGGGAAAGTCGGAGCACTAGGTGAGCAAACTTCTAAAGAAAACAAGCGACACCCACCTAAAAATGGCGTACTTTTGTAAAGGTATGTACGCATAGAACACGCTCAAAGGCTCGAGGACAATGGACTATGCCAACAGCAAGGAAAAAGCAGGTTAGCCAACCGATACCAAATATTATTACTGTATTTCCCGTTGTGTTCGTCGCACATCTTTTGCTGTAAATGTTGCTTAACGGATCGCTCATATAAGCAGTGTAACCTCCCCCAACCTAGTACAGCTCAATAGCAGAATTATGCAGCCTCAAGGTAGTCCCTGGCTGTCAGTCGCTTGTAATAATGTGTAATACCTTTTCACTGTTAATTGATTAACCTTTGCTCAGGCCAAATGCCAAAGACAGGGCACATATAAATAACGCGTGGCAAGTGTGGGAAATTTCTTTGCTATCAGATTATTAATGGCCCTGAGCTGTCCATTTAAAAGGAACGTATTTATGTGTACTGATTTCTCAATTAAAGCGCGAACGTTAGATCCAAATAAATTCATCCCCGTTATTGGTCGCTCTATGGAGCTCGGTCCAAACTTAAAGTCTGAACTCTTTTTCAGAGGGAAAGGCTTTTCATACCAGCAGCTGGCGGTGCAAGTAGTGGCTGACTCACTTAAACAACCTGAAAAATGTAAATTGAAAGATGAGGACCCAAAGCCTTTTACTCCTCGTGCCGATTTAAACAGGATTATCCCTAATCTGCTCACTTGGACTGGTAAATTTAACTTTATGGCACTAAATGGTTTTGCCACAGAAATAACTCAGGCCTTGCAGAAAATGACTGAAACAAGCATTGACGATGATTTATACGCAAGTATTGCAACAAATGGCATGAATGACCAAGGACTGACAACGGGCGCGATGGTATTGGCTCAATCGGTGTATCAAGATCCATTTGATGAAGACGCTAAACCGGTCCCTTCAAAAGGTGTCGTGTTTTATCAGAGCATTACAACCTGGATCCTATCCAATTGTGCAACCTGCCAGGATGTGATTGATACACTACAATATGGCTCGCTGATCATAAACGCGAATGGCTCATCGCTGGTTGAGAGTCAGGTTGAGAACAAAGATAAGATCTTGGTTGCTAACCCCTTTGAGCCAGACACAGTGCCCAGTGCAATGAATTTTCATTTTCCCGTACATGATGCACTAGGCAACAGCATTGTACTTGAGTATGTAAAAGGGCAATTGCAGATCACTGATTTGAACCCAATCCGTGCATTGACAAACGATCCCTTGATTGGCTGGCAGCAAGAGAACGTGATCAATAATTATGTGAATGTGGTGCCATTTAACTTTCAGGATGATGAAGGTGTACCCGACACTCCGAGTGTTGAAGTCTATAAGCGAGCAGCCCATAACTTCCAGTGCTTTTCACACGCTCAAGGGACAGGGTTTTCGGGGTTACCGGGCAGTTCTACGCCAGTTGACCGCTTTGTCCGTGCGGCGATGATGGCTAATTTCTCATTTCCGGTCTTCCAATTGTTCACTCAAAAAGAAATTGACGAAGCGAACAAGTTAAAAAGAGGCTGCACATCTTGTGCGCAAATGTACGGGGGGCAAGCGCCGATTGATGCCGATATTGCTGTTGGTAAAGCTGATGCAACCACTTTGGCTTTTCATATCCTCAATACTGTTGATATTCCGCTTGGTACTAGCAGAGATTCAAGAGGAAAGAGTGTCCACGATTATACACAGTGGGTGACAGTATCCGACTTAGTTAATCGCACCTTTGCTGTACGCATGTATCAATCGCCACAAGTGTTTGAGTTTGATTTGAAAAAGATAGACTTTAAAGGGCTTGAATCTTGCCTGTATAAACTTGACGATCGTATTCAATCCGTCAATTTAACTGATGCGGTTAATCAGCTGGCAACTTCGCATAAGCAAATTGAAGCACTTGTTTAGCTTTTAATGATGACAGCAACATTGAACGGTCACTTTTAATTTCAAGCTGCATATGGCACGTTAACAGTCTGAGTTTTAAGTCAATATAAGCCGATAGAGGACAGCCATCAAGAGCTAACGCTTTGTTATTACAACAGTGTTGATAAAGATAAATGGCTGTTCTTGCTCATTCAAATTTAAAAAAGGCTGAGACATGTATACACAAATAGAGAAATCTCATGTGAATAAAGGCGGTACCGTGGCTAATACTGCAACTCAGAAGAAGAGTAGCAAGAAGCAGGGTTTTGGGCTTGTGGATAATCGACCTGAAGCTATCACTCAAAGGAAATCAAAAGAAGCGACAAGCAGTGGCGTTCTCCCCCTACAATTAAGAACGAGTAAAATCGTTGAGACGAGTGCTCGAAAACATTACCACGATGGATGGGGCGCTAAATATAAGATCCAGAATGATACAGCATTAGAAGCCAAGGTACCTGACTCGGTTAAGGGTTCTGGAGAGGTTCCATTGGGTATATACGAGTCTGGACCTAGATGGTTCTATAAGGGAGAGCAATATAAGAAAGGGAAAAAATGTAATATTTTATACAAAGATGTAGAAGAAGGTTGGGGTAAGCATAAGTCAAAAAGCACATCAATATATCATTGTGGACCAACAGGCCCAGCCATCACCAAGAAAGTCTAACAGGATTGAATTCAACTCTGAAGTGCGACACTTTTGCCAAAATTAAGGAGGGTCTTCATAATTTTGCTGAATATCGTATCAGGTTGCTTAACACCCAAACTTTGTTCCGGCTGATTGCTTATCCGTGACATCTTGAATTCGACATAAGCTTCACTTACTTTTCTCAAATCTGTACCGTTTTTTATATTGAACAAACCATGTGCATTATGCATGTCATGGGAGAGTTACAACTACGCCCGGCTAAGCAATGCCGGGCAGCAGCTCAAACTATTTAAAAATACGCCGAATAGGACAGGGATAAGAAATCCAGCCCGGGGTTAGGGCTCTTAAATCCGGCGTTTGAGTAATGCATGTAGCGAATGGCGATATTAGCACCGTCCATCTGATATACCAGCCCGATACGGTCCTCAAACTGATAGTGTGTACTGACATTCTTACCCGCGAATTGTGTGTCATCAAGCAAAGCGAGCCCAATTCCGAACTCCACTGCAATCGGATGATTCTGGTAGGTGGCGAACGGGTATCTGATCACCGGTGATACTGCTAGCACAAAATTACCATCGTGATGATTCTCTTCTCCATAACGCCAAAAGTTGATACTGCTTTCAAAGTGTACATCAAAGTGACGCCAGGCTTGGGGTAAGTCTAGCTCGGGGTGATATTGATAGGCCAGTTTAATGCCGTCGACACTGCCTTCGCCGTGAATGTAGTGGATAGCGTAGCCATGTTGTTGTGCCTGTGCAGGGGCTGTCAGGAAAATAAGACATCCCAGTACGAATAGGGTTGTTCTGATCATAATGAAAACCAATTCAGTATAAGTGAATACAGGTATTGTCGGCATATGTATTGACAATAAACAGCCACTAAATGACAAGATATTGATGCTGAAATGGCACTAAATGGTTAGGTGTTTGATTTTTAATTAAAAAATAATTGGTGCCGTTGTGGCACTAATATGGTGCTAATTTGTGTGTTTTTCATCTGCAAAGTTAGCGTTAAACTTGCTCCATTAACATATACCGGAGCGGATCATGAAAAGACTAATGCAACTTATGCTGGTGGCACTATTGACGTTTAGCAGCTTACACAGCTTTGCTGCGACTGATACACAAAGCAACCCTTATGGCCTGATCAAATCAGTGGGCGATCAGTTGTTTGTAGACATTAGCAAGTTGAATACGCTGGAAGAGGCTCAGAAGAAAGCAGAGCTTAAAAAGTTGGTACGCGCACAACTGATGCCACATATCGACATTAAATACGTGTCTTTTAAATTGCTTGGTAAACATGTCCGTGGGCTCAAGCGTGAGCAGGCAGTGACCTTTATTGATGCGGTAGAGCAGTACCTGGCAAACACTTATGCGAATGCACTGATGAGCTACAAGGGCCAACAGGTTAATTTTATCGAGCCGGTGGTAAGTAGTGACAGCAAATTTGCATCGGTCAAGTCCGAAATCGTTGAACCCAACGCGCCAACTATCGACATCGTGTTTAAGTTCCGTAAAAACAAATCCGGTGAGTGGCAGGTATATGATTTGGTTGCTGAAAGTATTTCTTTACTCAGTGCAAAGCAAAAAGAGATCACAGCGCGGATCAGCGAAGTAGGGATAGATCAGGTAAGCAAAGAGCTGATTGCGAAGAGCTAACTGTTACAGATTTAATTTAAGACACAATTTGCGTCCTTCAGGCGGGTATTCACTCTTACCCATGAGATCCAATCTTCTCCGATTGCCCGCCTTTTTTCTCTCAGCGGTATCCGGTTTATCTAGTATCTTTGGCTTGTCGCTGTCATGTCAGCCATAGTAAGATGGCGACCATTAAACGAATTAGAACAGTGTAATATACGTCGGTCGGTTGCCACCCGTGTACCCAGCTTGCTATATCGATACACTGTCAAAGATTAAGAATGCTTTACTATGCAATTATCACCTTCACTTTCAGCTTTGGTTGAGTCTCTGCGTTGTTTACCTGGCATTGGACCTAAATCGGCTCAGCGAATTGCCTTTCACTTACTCGAAAGAGATCGCAGCGGTGGCACTGCACTTGGGCAGAGTCTGCTGCAGGCGATGGATAAAATTGGCCATTGCGAATCCTGCCGTACGTTTTCAGAAACGCCGGTATGTGATATCTGTAGCAACGTAAAACGTCAGGATACCGGGCTATTGTGTGTGGTCGAGTCTCCAAGTGATGTACTGGCCATTGAGCAAACCGGTCAGTATCAGGGGGTATATTTTGTATTGATGGGCCATTTGTCACCCCTCGATGGTATAGGCCCGAACGAAATCGGTATGGATGTGCTGGAAAGAACCCTGGCCAATGGCAACATTAATGAGGTAATCCTTGCAACGAATCCAACGGTCGAAGGGGAGGCGACAGCACACTTTATTGGTGAGATGTGCCACCAACATAACGTGACCGCTTCGCGGATCGCACATGGAATGCCGGTTGGCGGTGAGCTGGAGCTGGTCGATGGTATGACCCTGATGCATGCCTTTAGTGGCCGAAAGGCGATTTAGTGAAAGCCCGCCAGGGCTTTTTATGTTTTTTGGGTTCGGAAATATACTATCCATAACTTTTTTCATTTCTCCCCCTTGAAAAATTCTTACCCAGCACAATATACCTGAGCATAACGCAAGTTAACTGATTAACTATGTACTACTATTGTGTACCAAATAAGTTAGGGTGTACCAAATGACTACAGAAAATACTAAAGAAAATCATTCATTTAGTGCCAATACGAAGCAGTTGCTTCAACTGATGATCCACAGTTTGTACTCAAACAAAGAGATCTTTTTACGTGAGCTGGTTTCTAATGCGTCGGATGCCGCAGACAAGCTGCGTTTCTTAGCGCTGCAAAACGGCGACCTGTACGAAGGTGACGCTGAGCTGCGCGTACGTATCAGCGCCGACAAAGACGCGAAGACGGTAACCATTTCTGACAATGGTATTGGTATGACTCGTGACGAAGTGATCAGCTCATTAGGGACTATCGCTAAGTCAGGCACAGCAGAATTCTTTAAGAACCTGACAGGTGATGAAGCAAAAGACTCTCAGCTGATTGGTCAGTTTGGGGTAGGTTTTTACTCTGCCTTTATCGTTGCTGACGAGGTAACTGTGCGTACCCGTAAAGCAGGCGAAACTCAGGCGGTTGAGTGGCAGTCAAAAGGCGAAGGCGAATACACACTGGCAGATATTGAAAAAGCAGAGCGTGGTACTGAAATTATTCTTCACTTACGTGAAGAAGAGCTGGAATTTGCCGATGACTTCCGTCTTCGTTCAATCGTGACTAAGTACTCTGATCACATCTCTATCCCGGTAGAAATGTTCAAAGCGCCGGTACCTGAATCAGAAGGTCCGGATGGCGAGAAAATTGAAGCTCAGCCAGGCGAGTGGGAAGGCATCAACCGTGCCACTGCACTGTGGACTCGCGATAAGTCTGAGATCAGCGACGAAGAATATAAAGAGTTCTATAAACATGTGGGCCACGACTGGGAAGAGCCACTGACCTGGGCACACAATAAAGTAGAAGGTAAAACGGAATACACCAGCCTACTGTATATTCCAAAGAAAGCGCCATTCGACATGTGGAACCGTGATCGTCAGACAGGTCTGAAGTTGTACGTACAGCGCGTGTTCATTATGGATGACGCAGAACAGTTTATGCCTAGCTACCTGCGTTTTGTAAAAGGTCTGTTGGATTCAAACGACCTGCCGTTGAACGTATCGCGTGAAATTTTACAAGATAACAAAGTCACTCAGGCGATCCGTAAAGGATGCACGTCTCGTATCCTTAAGATGCTTGATCGCATGGGTAAGAACAAGCCGGAAGACTATCAGACTTTCTGGAACGAGTTTGGTCAGGTTATCAAAGAGGGTCCGGCTGAAGACGCTGCTAATAAAGAAGCGATTGCGAAGTTACTGCGTTTCAGCTCTACCCACACTGACGAGAGCGTCCAAAATGTATCGCTTGAGCAGTATATCGAGCGTATGGCTGAAGGCCAGGACAAGATTTACTACGTGGTTGCTGACAGCTTTGAAGCGGCTAAGAGTTCACCACACCTTGAGATCTTCCGCAAGAAAGGCATCGAAGTACTATTACTGTCAGACCGCGTTGATGAGTGGATGATGAGCCATCTGACAGAATTTGCTGAGAAGCCGTTCCAGTCTATCACCCGTGGTGACCTGGACCTGGGCGATATGGAAGATGAAGAAAGCAAAAAAGCACAGGAAGAGAGCGAGAAGCAGGTTGAAGGTCTGGTAGAGCGCATTAAAGAAGCGCTGGGCGATAAAGTGAAAGAAGTTCGTTTTACGCACCGACTGACGGACTCTCCTGCGTGTGTTGTGGTAGATGACCATGATATGAGTTCACAGATGCAGAAACTGATGGAGTCTATTGGTCAGTCTGCGCCAGAGTCTAAGCCAATTTTTGAGCTGAACCCTGAACATCAGTTGGTTAAACACCTGAATGTTGAACAGGACGAAGACAAATTTGCACAGTGGTCAGAAGTATTACTGGATCAGGCTCTGCTTGCAGAGCGCGGCAGCCTAAAAGACCCAGCCGGCTTTGTGGCTCGTCTGAATAAGCTGATGCTTGATTTGAGCAAATAAGCGAAAAACAGCTCTGTTTAATAACAAGCCCGGTGAGTTATTCAACCGGGCTTTTTTGTTAGATGGCGACCACAGCGCTGTGAGATCATATTATTTATTCCAGACGATTGAGCTTTCGAAGTCGGGGAGTACTTTATATGCTCCTTGTCATCCAAGGGACGGCTTCATCCAAAACAAACCAGAAATGACAGGGACGTGATAATTTTTCAGCTTCTCGATCAGAGTTAAGTATTTGTTTTACAGTATTCAAATGACGCAAAATGTCGAAACTAAAGGGCCCGTCGCGAATTTGTCATACAAATACACTGGACAAACCAATGATGAAAAAGATAAAATGACAGCGTTGTCATTGAGATCTATTATCACCTTGAATACGCTTCTGCCCGAACGTCTATGGAATAATCAGATAGTAAACATCATCCTCATTAGATTAGTTTATTAATTAGGTCCAAATCTTCTACATAACTCATCGCAATCACTGTCAAAAAGCGCATAGCTTGTGATATATTCACCTCGTTTGTAACAAACTATAACCAGATAATTATTTATTCTTTCTATATCAGTGGGTTAGATTTTTGTTGAAAAAATCTTATGTTAGCCACACAAAAAGATGTAGCGAATCTGTAATTTTGGGTGTATGGTTTGTTATTAGATGACAGCGTTGTCATCATCACTGGGCAGAAGTGATTTAAAAACCAACAAAATGATTCAAGGGGAATCCTGTGTTAGCTAATAATTTTAAAAAAAGCTTACTGGCAGCTAAGGTTGGCCTCATCCTGAGTACGGGTGTGACAGGCGTGGCGTATGCTGAAGATAACCAGACTGGCGTTAAAGAAGACGTTGAAGTCATTGAGGTGCGTGGTATCCGCCGCTCATTGGCCGAAGCTGTTAATACTAAACGATTTGCAACCAGCGTTGTGGATGCGGTATCCGCAGAAGATATCGGTAAGTTCCCAGACAGTGATGTGGGTGAAGCCTTAGGTCGTATCCCGGGCGTAGCCGTTAGCCGTCAGTTTGGTCAGGGCCAGCAAGTGTCTATTCGTGGTGCATCGAGTCAGCTAACGTTGACAACTCTGAATGGCCAGAACGTTGCTTCAACAGGTTGGTATACAGAGCAAGCTATTGACCGTAGCTTCAATTACACATTGTTGCCGCCTGAACTTATCTCAGGCATCGATGTATACAAGTCTTCACAAGCAAACATTGTTGAAGGTGGTGTTGGTGGTACTGTTAACGTAAAAACCCGTAAACCACTAGACCTGGATTCCGGAACCGTTTTCGCTTCTGTTAAGAGCGTATATTCAAGCCAGTCTGAGCAGTGGGACCCTGCTTACAGTGGCCTTGCAAGCTACAAAAACGATGACGAAACATTTGGTGTACTTGCAGCTTTGGCTGTACAAGAAACAGATTATGTTCGTCGTGGTAACGAATCATTGGCAGGCTGGAATGGCGCAGTTTCTGCTAACTACTTCCTGCAAGAGCGTGAAAGAACAGCGACTAATGTGGCTTTTCAATACGCGCCAACAGACGAGTTGTCGTTCGATCTGACTTATATGAACCTTGAGCTTGAAGCGAACAACAACAACAGCAGCTTCTGGATCTTCCAGGCCGGTGCCAACTGTTTAGGTGAGAACCCGGATGGCGTATGTATGCTATCTGAAGCTACAGCGGCGACACCAACTGATAATCCGTCTTGGCTACAGGCGTTTGCACGTCGTGCGAAGATGGAGTCTGAAACGGTTGATTTTGGCTTTGAATTCAAACGTGACACGTTTGAAATTTCTGGTCGTATTGGTCGTTCAGAAGCAACTGGTGGTACAGAAGCGCAAACAAACTACGGTGGTTTGATCGGTTCTCATGAAGATCGCTACGGCATGATCGACATGACTGGAAAGCGTATTAAAATCCAGCTAAAAGAAAACGATTATCGCGTTGGTCACTGGAATGAGGGTAGCCCAGGCGTAGCAGCATGGGCTGTACGTAATCAGCCGAATACGGATGAAGAGACGTACGCACAACTTGACACTAAGTTCATGCTTGATCATGACATCATCACTGCCGTTCATGTTGGTGCACGATTCACTAACCACAAGGTTGAAGAAGATAACTTCAAAGGCCTGGCGAACATTCAGCGTGATGCGAATGGCGCGCCGGTACTGAGTGATGAAAATGATCCAACCAGTGTGATTGCTGATATTGCTGATATTGCACCAGCACAACTATATGGCAATGGTGTAAACGAAGCAGGCTTCGAATATATCACTATCCCAGGTCCACACCTGGATGCGATGTTTAACCACACAGCGCAGAACTTCAGCGAATATGTGCGTGACCGCAGTGGTTATGCCGCACTTGAAGAAGAAAACTTTGCGTTTTATGTAATGGCTGATTTCAGTGGTGAAAACTACCGCGGTAACTTTGGTCTGCGTTACATCTCTACAGACGTAAACAGTGACTACTATGGCTCAGACATCACGGTAACAGGTATTACTGATTCGGGTAACTTCTACGGTGGTAATGCACTAAAAGCGAAAACTTTGTCTAACAAAGAAGCGGATTACTCAGATATCCTGCCTAGCTTCAACATCGCATACGACCTGGATGAAGATACTATCCTGAGAGGCTCAATCGCACAGGTTATCAGCCGTCCGAACTATCAGGATGTATTTGCTCGTTCCAGCCTGAGTGGGTATGACAATGAAAACCCGAATGACCAGCAGGAAGTGACCGGTAATCCAGGTCTGGAGCCGTTCAAAGCGACTCAACTTGATGTGTCTTACGAGTATTACTACGGCGACAGTAACTTTGCGAGTGCGACTTTCTTCTACAAAGACATTGAAACTTTCGTGACATCGTCAACAACACCTAATCAGTCAATTGGTATCAAAGATCCTGCGTGTAACTGTGACGTTTGGAACATTGTTAACCGCGTAAATGGCGACGGTGGTGATGTTATTGGTCTTGAGCTTCAACTTCAGCACGCGTTTGACAATGGTTTTGGTGCGATTGTTAACTACACCTATGCAGACAGCTCGTCAGAAGAAACAAACTTCGACGACCGTATCGGCCGCTTCTCAGACAGTTCTGACCATACTGTTAACTTAGTTGGTTACTACGAGAACGATGACTTCGGCGCTCGTCTGGCGTACAACTGGCGTTCTGAATTCATGATCCGTGAAACGGGTTTCTACTCGTCACGTGAGCACATGGACTTCGGTACTTTGGACTTCACAGGTAACTATCAGGTGAACGACAACGTTAGCCTTACGTTTGAAGTTGTAAACATTCTTGAAGAAGACAGCTACCAGATTGGTATCTCAGGTTCTGACGGTCTTCTGAAAGAAGAAACAAAACACAATTTCCCTGCATGGAGCTATGTAGGTGAGCGCAAGATTGCACTGGGTGCAAACTTACGTTTCTAATTTTGTTGTTTGGAAAAGCCCTGCTTAAATAGTGGGGCTTTTTTATGCCTACTTTATGGCAAGATAGCACTGGCATTCGGGTAAAAATAGAAATTGCGTGTTTGTCCAATGTACTCTTTTAAGTGGTTACGGGGTGAGTTGTGCACGGTGAAGAAACCAAGATAAAACACATTGTGATTGTAGGCGGTGGCACGGCGGGTTGGCTGGCTGCGAACCATTTGGCGGTCGATGTAGCTGAAGATGTGACTATTACACTAGTTGAGTCTCCTAACATTCCCACGATCGGTGTGGGTGAAGGGACTGTACCTGTTATAGTCGATAGCCTCAAAAAGTTTGGGATCAGAGAGTCTGATATATTTCGCTTGTGTGATGCTACGTTCAAAAATGGCATTCATTTTGTCGGCTGGAACAAGTCAGTTAATGGGCAGCCCCATCGCTATTTTCATCCTTTTGACGACCCAAATGTCAATGGGGTTAACCTGCTGCCTTACTGGTTGCATCAGTTACCAGAGGCCAGAGCTCGCTTCGATCAAAGCGTTTCTATTCAGACGCATATTGCACTGGAAAATAAAGCACCTAAGTTGATAACCGATGCGGAATATGATCGTATGATCAATTATGCCTTTCACCTCGATGCAGGAAAGTTTTCTGCGTTATTAGCTGAGCATGCGGTCAAAAATCGACGGGTAAATCATATAAAGGACGACGTCGAATCAGTACAGATTGCGCCTGATGGATTTATCTCAGGATTACAACTAAAGCAAGGCGATGTACTTAAAGGCGATCTGTTTATTGATTGCAGTGGCTTCCAGTCGTTATTGCTTGGTAAGGCGCTTAATACGCCGTTTATTGATAAAAGCGACGTGTTATTTGCCAACCACGCTGTGGTTACCCAGGTTCCATATGAACATGCACAAGAAGTTCCTCCTTACACTATTTCAACAGCTCAGCAGGCTGGGTGGATCTGGGATATTGGCTTACAAAGCCGCAAGGGCGTTGGTCATGTCTATAGTGATCAGTTCACAACACATGAGCAGGCTCATCGTGATTTATGTGCTTACCTGGGTAAGTCTGAAAATGCTGTCGAATCTCGGCTTATCAAAATGCAGGTAGGTTTTCGAGCAGAGGCTTGGGTGAAAAATTGTATCGGTATCGGGCTTTCACAAGGCTTTGTTGAACCGCTTGAAGCGACAGGGCTGCTAGTGTTTGATTTAGCGGCCAGAATGTTGTCAAAGCGCCTTCCCACTCAGCGACAGGAAATGCCTGCAATTGCCAAGCAATTTAATCAGCATATGGCGCATGTCTGGCAATCAATAGTCGATTTTATCAAGCTTCATTATTGCATTTCCAATCGTGATGACAGTGAGTTTTGGCGCATGAATCGTGCTGCAGAAACTATCCCCGATTCTCTGCAACAGAAATTAGCATTATGGCGAAATGACATTCCAAACGAGTATGATTTTGTCAGTAGTTTGGACGTATTCAGACTCGAGAATCACCTCTATGTATTATACGGCATGGGCTATCCCAGTCGTTGTAAATATCCTTCGCCACAACAAGTGTCACAACAGGAGGCTATGTTAAAGCTGGTAGCCCAGCGGCAAATTCAGGCTGGGACCATGTTGGATACACATAGCAACCTGGTTGCAAAAGCATCAAGATATGGCTTTCAAAGAATTTAACGACAATATTTCTTTTCTTTTACCTTGAAAAGCTATAGCCTTGGACGCATATAGATAACAACTTTACGATAAAACGGAGCAGTATTATGGCGGAGCAACAAGTGCAGCCTTTACACAACGAAAAACATGCCAACATTAAAGTAAAAAATGGCATTAACGTAGAATTTTTGAAATCTCAGCACTTGATCCCGGTCGTTGCGCACGAGTTTGCACGTGTTGCGACTGAATTCCCGATGGCATTTGTTAAGAACACTGAAAGTGGTCAGTTCCAGGCTGTCGCGCTGTTTGGCCTTGAGCCAGGTGAAAACCTGTTTGTACAAGATGACGAGTGGACTGCGGGTATCGCGCCACTGGCTGCATCTCGTTACCCGTTTGGTCTGGTTAAGCACCCAGAGCAAGACCAATATGGCATCGTGATTGACGAAGCGAGTTCACTGGTTGGTGAAGAAGAAGGTAATGCTTTGTTTGAAGATGGCAAAGAAACAGAATACCTTGAGCGCCGCAAAGAAGCACTGGTTAACTACATTGAGTTTTCTCGTGTTACTGAGGCTTTCACACAGTACCTGGCTGAGAAAGAGCTACTTGTACAACAAACGCTGACAGTTGAAATCGCTGGTGAGAAGAAAGACATCAATGGTATCTACCTGGTAGACGAGCGTAAGCTGAACGAGCTAAGCGATGAAGAGTATCTGGAACTACGTAAGCGTGGTTACCTGGCACCTATCTTCTCTTTCCTGACTTCAACGCATCAGGTTGGCCGTTTGGCACGTCTGAAAGCTAAGCGTCAGGCAAGCTAAGTCACTAGCGACAGCATATTGTAAGAAAGCGCCTTAGGGGCGCTTTTTTTATCGCTTTTTTTTGTATCCGAAATTTAAATCCGGCAACTTGGTTCCACAATAAAATAACAACAGGAACTGTACATGCGCCGTTTACTATTTTCTTCATCCTTATTTGCTGCACTCTGCTTAGCATATCCCACTTGTGCATCTCAACCCGAGACACCCATCGCGATTGCTATCCATGGTGGTGCCGGTACGATTGAAAAATCACGTTTTACACCCGAGCAGGAAAAAGCCTATAGACAGACGCTTAAAGCGGCCATTGAGCAGGGCTATGCCGTGTTAGAGCAAGGTGGTGAAAGCCTGGATGCAATTACTGTGGCAATTAAAATACTGGAAAACTCTCCGTTTTTTAATGCAGGTAAAGGCGCGGTTTATACTTATGAAGGGGCGCATGAGCTGGACGCGTCGATCATGGATGGACGAGACCGTCAGGCCGGCGCGGTTGCCGGTGTTAAACATGTTAAAAATCCCATCGAGCTGGCAAGAGCGGTCATGGAGAAATCGGTGCACGTGATGCTCAGTGGCGAAGGCGCCGAGGAGTTTGCCAAGCGTGAAGGTATGTCGTTTGTTAACAATGACTATTTTGACACGCCGCATCGTTATGAAGCCTGGCAAAAAGCACGCAAGAAACTGGAGCAAGTTGAGCAGAGCAACAAAGACTATCAGGCACAGCATCAACAGTTACCGCAGCAATATAAAATGGGCACAGTGGGCGCCGTTGCGTTGGACAAACAGGGCAACCTGGCCGCAGGCACATCGACCGGCGGTATGACAGCAAAACGATTTGGGCGTGTTGGTGACTCGCCGATTATTGGCGCAGGGACCTTTGCAGACAATGATTCTTGTGCGGTGTCAGCAACTGGGCATGGTGAGTACTTTATTCGCTATAACGTTGCCGCTGATATCTGCGCGCGGGTACAGTATCAGGACAAATCCGTGACGCAAGCCGGGCAGGACGTGATTTTTGGCCCGATGTTACGCGCGGGCGGAACCGGCGGTGTGATTATTTTAGATGCCAAGGGCAACATCAGCATGCCATTTAACACCAAGGGCATGTATCGGGCCAGCAAGTCCAACACTCAGCCTACCTATGTGGGGATTTTTGAGGACAAAGACACCTCTAAATAGTCTGCTTAACGTCTGCAAATTTAGGCAATTTTTGTAACGCCAGCTACTATTTAATATGAAGCTGGTGTTTTCTTAGGGGAATGAAATATGCAATCTGTCAAAGTAGCAGACTATCTTAATCATCGTCCGGTGACCTTTAAAGCGGACATGCGTATTGAGTCGGCAGTAGAAAAATTACTGCAAAGTGGTCAGGCCGGAGGGCCCGTGATCGACGATATGCAGCGTGTAGTGGGCTTTTTATCAGAGCAGGACTGTATCCGAACTATGCTTGAAGCTACTTATCAGAATGAATCTCACAGCATAGTAGCTGACGTGATGAATGCCGAGCCTTTGTGTGTCAGCCCGGACGACAGTATCCTAAAACTGGCAGACAGAATGACCGCCGATAAACCTAAAATCTATCCGGTGTGTGACAGTGACTGCCGACTGGTTGGGGTGATTAGTCGTACCCACGTACTTTATGCCATTGATAAGCACCTCCACGATACCTATGAATCGGGACATCGCTTTGTGTGAGTTCTGATGCACGTTTTCCTGAGGGCATATTTCGATGCCTGATGAAGGTGGTGTCGACGATATTTGGCACCATTCGGTGTGGTAGCTATTCTACAATATCTTTAAGGTAGCAGTCCTTGTCAAAGGGACTGGGCTGACTGCATGCTTTTTGTTAGACTACGCGACGATTTTCTCAGTAACAAGGTGTCGTGTAGTGGATTTGCAGTCGTTGTATTCGAACATAGCGGATTGCCTCAAAAAGGATCAGTTTCTCTTTAAAAAACGTCTTCAGGGCGTCAAAAAAATAAAAGACGAAGCGAAACAACAAAAGGTACTTACTCAGATAACGCGTGACATAGAGCACAGTAAAACGCTTAGAGTGAAGCGCCTGGCTGAACTGCCGGCGGTGCAATATCCTGAGTCGCTGCCGGTTAGCCAGAAAAAAGACGACATTAAAAAAGCCATTGCCGAGAACCAGGTGGTAATAGTCGCGGGTGAAACCGGCTCCGGTAAAACCACTCAGCTACCTAAGATCTGCCTGGAACTGGGCCGTGGTGTTGATGGCTATATTGGTCACACTCAGCCACGACGTCTGGCCGCACGCAGCGTGTCAAACCGGATTGCCGAAGAGCTTAATTGTGAGCTTGGTCAGGAGGTTGGCTTTAAGATCCGTTTTAGCGATCAGGTGTCTGATAAGAGCTATATCAAATTAATGACCGACGGTATCTTGCTGGCAGAGATCCAGCAAGACAGATACCTGAACCAGTACGATACCATCATCATAGATGAAGCCCACGAGCGTAGTCTGAATATCGACTTTATCCTTGGCTATCTTAAAAATTTGTTACCTAAGCGCCCAGATCTCAAAGTGATCATCACCTCAGCGACAATCGATCCGGAACGTTTTTCCAAGCACTTTAATAACGCGCCCATCATTGAGGTATCGGGCCGCACCTATCCGGTAGAAGTGCGCTATCGCCCAGTGATTGATGCCAGTGGGGATGAGAGTGAAGCCGAAAACGACCAGCTACAGGGGATCTTCGATGCCGTAGACGAGCTGTGTGCAGAAGGCCCCGGAGACATCCTGATCTTTATGAATGGCGAGCGGGAAATTCGCGATACGGCGGATGCGCTGAGTAAGCGTAACCTCAAAGGGGTTGAGATCCTGCCTTTGTATGCCCGTTTGTCGAATGCCGAGCAAAATCGCATTTTTGCCGCACACAGCCACCGTCGTATTGTATTGTCAACCAACGTGGCCGAAACCTCACTGACGGTACCTGGGATCCGCTATGTAATTGACCCGGGCACGGCGCGGATCAGCCGCTACAGTTATCGCACTAAGGTGCAGCGATTGCCTATTGAAGCTGTCTCTCAGGCTAGTGCTAACCAGCGTATGGGACGCTGTGGCCGGGTCGCTGCGGGTGTCTGTATCCGCTTGTATTCGGAGGAAGATTTCCTGGGTCGTCCGGAATTTACCGATCCGGAAATTCTGCGTACCAACCTGGCATCGGTTATTTTGCAAATGCTGGCGCTGGGCCTGGGTGATATCAAGCGTTTTCCATTTGTACAAGCTCCCGATAATCGCAATATCACAGATGGTGTCACCTTGCTTGAAGAGCTTGGCGCGGTTAAACCTGCCGCCAGGCGCGAGCAAACGACACTAACCCAGACCGGTCGTAAGCTCAGCCGCTTACCCATAGATCCGCGCCTGGCTCGTATGGTACTGGCCGCAGCGCCTTTGGGGGCATTGCGTGAGGTGATCATTATCGCTGCGGTACTGTCGATTCAGGATCCCAGAGAAAGACCGCAGGAAAAGCGTGGCGCAGCCGACGAAAAGCATGGTCGATTTGAAGATCCGGACTCGGATTTTATGGCGTTTTTAAACCTCTGGCAGTATCTGGAAGAGCAGCAGGAAGCGCTCAGTCGCAGTCAGTTCAGAAAGCAATGTCAGAAAGACTTTTTAGCCTATATGCGGGTCAGAGAGTGGCAGGATATTGTTTATCAGCTCACCACAGTGTGCACCGAAATGGGCCTCAAAGCCTCAGGTAACGACGCCAGCTTCGAAGCCATTCACCAGGCGCTGCTCAGCGGCATGCTGAGCCACATAGGTCAAAAAGACGAGAAAAAATTCTACAAAGGGGCGCGCAACAGCCAGTTCCATATTTTCCCGGGCTCTGGCCTGTTTAAGAAAAGTCCCAAGTGGGTGATGGCGGCCGAACTGGTAGAAACCAGTAAGCTCTATGCCCGCATTAATGCCAGAATTGATGTTAACTGGGTTGCCCCGCTGGCGGAGCATCTGGTTAAGCGCAGCTACAGTGAACCGCATTGGGAAAAGAAGCAGGGCTGTGTCATCGCCTTTGAACAGCAAACCCTGTATGGCCTCATCATAGTTGGCAAAAAGCGTACGGTTTACAGCCAGATTGAACCGGCGCTGTGTCGTGAACTGTTTATTAAAGAAGCGCTGGTTGCCCAGCAACTGGGTCAAAATGAGGCCTTTTTAAAGCATAATCAGGCCCTGATTGAAGATATTCAGGATCTGGAAAACAAAGCGCGTCGCCGGGATATTCTGGTCGATGAGCATATGATGCAGGCGTTTTACGAGCAGCGGATCCCGGCCGATGTCAATAATCGGGCTGCGTTCAACCACTGGTGGAAAGAGAAGAAAAAAACTGACAAACGCTTTTTGCATATGGACAGAGACGCTCTGATGCAGCACGAAGCGTCACACATTACGGCGCTGGATTATCCAGACGTGTGGCAGCAGGGCAATCTGATGTTGCCATTGAGCTATCATTTTGAGCCCGGTCAGCCCGTTGACGGCGTGATGGTGAACATCCCCTTACCACTGCTTAACCAGGTGGCTAATGAGGGGTTTGACTGGCATATTCCGGCACTGCGCCATGAATTGATCTGCTCTTTGATCAAGAGCCTGCCAAAAAGTCTGCGACGCAACTTTGTCCCGGCGCCCAACTATGCCGATGCGGTACTCGCTGCCATAGAGCCGATGCAGGGCGGTTTTCTTGAAGCCCTGGCCAATCGCTTATTACGTATGACGGGCGTTAAAGTTGATGCTGAGGCGTTCGATCTCGGGGCACTGGAATCGCACTTAAAAATGCAGTTTCAGGTACTGGATGAACACAATAAGGTGATTGCGCATGGCTATGACCTGGATGCACTCAAAGCCAAATTACAAGGCAAGGTCACTCAAACGCTATCAAAGGTGGCCGAAGAGGGCATAGAGCAGGACGGGCTGACGCAGTGGTCGTTTGGTGACCTGCCTGAGGAATACACCAAAAAACAGGGCGGTTATGAGATCAAGGCGTTTCCGGCGCTGGTAGACAACAAGCAAAGCACCTCAATCAGTTTATTTGATCATCCGCTCAAGGCACAACAGGCCCACCGCCTCGGTTTACGTCGACTGGTGATGCTGAACGTGCCCTCACCGGTGAAATATTTACAGCAGCATTTGCCGAATAAAGCCAAGCTGGGGCTGTATTTTAATCCGTTTGGTAAAATTAACGACCTGATCGACGATTGTACCGCAGCGGGGATCGATGCCTTACTGGGAGATTACACCGCGATCCGCTCTGAGCAGGATTTTGAAAAAGCCAAAGAATATGTCCGGGCTGAACTGGGAGACAAAGTGGTAGATATTGCGTCGGCGGTTGAGCAGGTGCTAAGTATTGCGCATGGCATTAACAAGCGCATGAAAGGGCGGGTTGATTTAACCATGATCACCGCGCACGGAGATATCAAGTCTCAGTTAGAGAGTCTGATCTTTAAAGGCTTTGTTAGCCAGCATGGTGCACACAAGTTGTCTGATCTATTGCGTTATATGAAAGCGATTGAAAAACGTCTTGAGAAGTTGCCGGTCGATCCAAATCGTGACCGTTTGTGTGTGCTGGAACTCGAAAAAGTAGCAACTGCATACACAGATAAGTGTAATAAGCAGCCAAAAGGGCTGCCAATGCCAGAGGCCCTCGATGAAGTTTTTTGGATGCAGCAGGAACTTCGGGTGTCTTTATTTGCTCAAACACTAGGCACACCTTATCCGATTTCAGCAAAGCGGATCACTAATGCGCTAAATGAGATCGAATAGTGTGTTTTGACTTGCAATTTGCATTAGGGCAATTACCTTATTAAGAGGAAACTATTTTTGGATTGTGAAAAGGAAGCGGCATTGACTATGTCCACACAGGGGAGCAGGATGAAAACGCCGCATGTTTTAGTGGTTGATGATGAGTATTTCAATTTTGAAATGCTCTCTATGGCTTTGTCGGACGCATTTAAATTCAGCTACGCTGAATCTGGTAAGAGCTGTCTGTCTAATGCGATTGCCGATCCACCGGACGTGATATTGCTCGATGTTTGCATGCCTGGGCTGGATGGTTACGATACGTGTCGAATGCTGAAAAACACGCCTGAAACGCGAGACATTCCCGTATTGATGGTATCGGGTTTGGAGTCGGAACAGGAGAAGCAGGCTGGTTTTGATGCGGGCTGCGATGCTTACGTCGTAAAACCCTTTTCAATGCAATCTTTGTCGGAAAAAATAAAGAATATGGTGCAAATTATTCCCAAGTAATTTTTTGCAGGCAAGCAATGATAATAATGAGTGGAGCATGCCATGATACATGAGGATAAACGGCGCTTTATGCGCATGATGGTCAATACCCAGGCACAATTAACTGTCTTGTCTACGGGTCATAAACTGCAAGGTACTTGCCACGACTTGAGTGCTACTGGTTTGTCGGTAATCGTTGAGGAGCCAATTGAAATCAACGAAATGTTAGATGTGTTTATCGATAGTCATGGTGGGTCTATTCCTCCTCTTAATGCCCATGTCAAAGTCATCCGCTGCGGCAGCAACACCGAAGGTGAAGGTTATATGCTTGGTCTCGAGATTGTGCAGTTTAATTAGTTCCCCTGATTTAGTTCAACTATCGGTCCGTGTTGCATGTGACGGACCACTTATACAAAGCAGACGCACAGGCGTGTTCCTGCTTTGGTAAATTTTGTCTCCACTTCCACACTATTTGCACATTGACCTTACATACTGATTAGCATCTGGTCTTACAAGTTTTGAAGTCTGCTCACAGGGGTAATCACACCATGAAATTGACAATACGGCACAAGCTGCTGGCTATTTTGCTGTTGGTCAACACCGTATTGATCATGGCGATTTACTTTGCCAACCAGGCTGCGTTTGAAAGAAGTTTTCGCGACTATATTCAACAAAATAGCCGTGCACGACTGGTTGCGTTGATGCCGACTATTCGAAAAAATTACGACCGTTACGGTGAGGAATGGGTATTTCACCGTCATCCGGCCTGGCATCAGCTGGTACAAGAAGTGCGCGGGAATTCTGTAACCGCGACCTCAGCCAGTGCAACCCCCTCTTATGACAGTTACGACAGCCCTGCTATGCAGCGGCCTCATAGACGACCAGAGCATGCTGACAGAGGCTCGACAGAGGAGAGTATAGGTTTGGAAAGGGGTGATGAGCATCGCCCTCAGACACAGTATCAATCTGACAGACGTCCGCAACCCGGTGCTGAGCGCCCACTAAGAGGGGAGCGAGGGGCGTATCCTCCGAAAAAACGCAGGCCACCCAGAGGGCACGGAGACAATGGTAGTGGCCGTTTGGTATATAAGAATGCGGCCGGTGAGCAGGTAATAGGTTCACTGACGACGACCAGAACGACTTTATGGGTGCCTGTTCATCAGTCCGATTCTCCTTCGTCACCTTTACTTGGGTATGTAGGCCTGGAAGATGGCCTGGTGATGAGTAACCGTTTTGACAGCTTGTTTGCTGAACGACAAAAAAATTGGTTTATGTATATCGCCATCGTGGCACTGATAGCGTCGAGCTTACTGGCGATACCATTTAGTCATTTTCTGGTTGCGCCTGTACTTGCGCTGCGTCGTGCGGCGCAAAGCCTGGCAAGAGGTGACTATCAGAGCAACCTCAATGCTGACAGTAACGACGAATTAGGTATGCTGGCAAGAGACCTCAACACTTTGTCAGAAACCTTGCGAGAAAACCAGCAAGCAAGGCAGCAATGGATTGCCGATATTTCTCACGAGCTGCGTACACCAATTGCTGTGTTTAAAGCTGAACTGGAGGGGATGATTGATGGGGTCATTGAAACTAACCCTGAGCAGCTTCACTCTCTACATGAGGAGATCAGCCGTTTGACTCAGCTGGTTGATGATTTGCATCAGTTATCTATGTCGGACAGAGGATCACTAAGCTATGAGATGTCACCAAATTGTTTGGGTGAAATTGTTGAACAAACATTCGGTAATCATCAGGCTCAGTTGACGAATCAGCACTTTGAGTGGCAGCTGGACGGAGATAAAACTTTGTTGATGGACTGCGATGACAGACGCATGACTCAATTATTCAGTAACTTAATGCAAAATACATTGCGTTACACCGATTCAACGGAACACAGTCCCGGCCAAATCCGGGTGACGATTAAGAAGCTGGGAGATCAAACCGAGATTGTTTGGCAGGACAGCTCGCCGGGAGTAGAACCTGAGTTGTTAGATAAGCTGTTTGACCGTCTCTATCGCGTCAAACAGGCCAGAGATCGTGTTTCTGGTGGCTCGGGCCTTGGGCTGGCGATTTGTACCAGTATAGTTCAGGCTCATAACGGCACTATTTCGGCGCAGCAAAGTCAACTTGGTGGCCTGGCTGTGGTAATGCGCTTTTCCTAAAAGGGTTGTAAATTCAAGCCATTTCACTTAATTTTGGGAAGTAGAAGACCCAAGGTGAAAGTGAACGCTGAAAATGCAAAAAGTATTAATCATTGAAGACGAAATAAAGCTTGCGACCATTTTAGGTAAATATGTCACTCAGGCAGGCTATGAGTTGCAGATGGTTCATGATGGCGCCGAGGCTCTGAACGCCGTTAACACCTTTAACCCAGATATAATTTTACTCGATCTGATGTTACCTAATGTTGATGGTATCGTAATTTGTCGTGAGGTTAGGCGACACTCTATGGTGCCCATTATTATGACGACTGCCAAGGTGGAAGAAATTGACCGGCTACTAGGGTTAGAAGTGGGGGCGGACGATTATGTTTGCAAACCTTACAGCCCTCGTGAAGTGGTGGCGCGGGTAAAAGCTATTTTGCGTCGCGTAGGAGCAACCCCCCTCCAGACAGAGCAACTGGTACTGGATGAAAATACACTCTTTGTCACCTATCAGAACAGCTCTGTAGAACTCACTCAGGTGGAATTTGTTTTACTGAAAACCTTAGTCGCACATCCAGGGCGCATTTACAATCGCTCCAGATTGATGGACTGTATCTATGACGATGATCGGATTGTTAGCGATCGTACGATTGATAGCCATATTAAAAAAATTCGTAAGAAGCTTTCTCAACTTTCACCGGACAGCGAATTCATTCACTCCATATATGGGGCTGGCTATAAGTATGAGCTGAACATCTAGCCCGACCGATATGGCAGAGTCTTTTTTGATGGAACCCTGGCAACGCCAGTTTTGTGAGACGTACAACCTTGATACGCAGTATGTTCAGTTACTTGATCCTGTTACAGCGTGGCTGCAGAAGCAAACGGAGCAAAATTCACCTTTGTGTCTGGGTATAAGCGGCTCACAGGGGAGTGGCAAATCGACACTGGCTGGTTATTTGAAAGCAGCGCTTGTTCAAAAGGGGTTGCGTGTTGATTGTGTGTCACTGGACGATTTCTACCTGAGCCGGGCTGAGCGGGCAAAGCGCGCTCGTGCTATGCACCCATTGTTTCAGACCCGAGGTGTACCGGGTACGCACGATACCACCCTGGCCGCGGAGGTGCTGGCGCGATTTAGGGGTCAGCAGAGTGTGATATTACCTAGATTTGATAAATCTATGGACGAGCCGTTTTCGTCTGCGCAATGGCAACACTGCAATAGCCTGGATGTGCTGATTTTTGAAGGCTGGTGTTTGGGCATAAAAGAGCAGCCGGAACAAAGCCTGACCTGCCCGATTAATCAGTTGGAGCAGGAACAGGATCCTGATGGCAGGTATAGGCATTCAGTGAACCGCTTTCTCAAAGCAGATTACCAGCCCTTGTTTGCACAGCTTGATAAACTCATATTTCTCAATGCCGGGGACTTTTCACATGTTGCTCGCTGGCGCCTTGAGCAAGAACAAAAACTGCGCTTGTCGGGAGCGCAGTCACGGCGTATGTCACAACAGGAAATTACGCATTTTGTACAGTTTTTCCAGCGTCTGACTCAGTGGGGGATCCAGACTTTACCCGCTCAGTGTGACGTTGAACTACGCTTGTCTGCACAGCGTGATATTTTGACGATGACAGGGCTCCACTAATACCAATTTCATTTAATACCTGTTCAATTTGAAGGAGCAAATATGCCGCTAACTGTGTTAGAAATTTATCATTTAGAACAACTAAATAGCAAAATTTCTGCCTTGTTATCGACGATATTTTCTTGCCTCAAAATAGAACACTTAATTAAGCAAATTGGTATAAGTCACATTGTCGTATTAGGATACAAAAAACTTACAAGGATCAACCTATATGCACAGTACCCTTTTTACCTTGCCGGCTTTTTTACTGTTGAGTTTTGCGAGTATCAGTGCAGAAACAGCGCACAGCACCGAGCAGATAAAAGTAGAAACTCTGACAAAACAGCATCAGAGCTGGAACGGCGCAACCCTGCCTGCCTACCCAAAAGGCCAGCCGGAAGTACGGATCATGCGCTTTACCATTCCTGCCGGACAGACTTTGCCTATCCACAAGCACCCTTACATTAATGCTGGTTTGATGATACAAGGTGAGCTAATGGTTGAGACACAAACCGGTGAGACCTTACATATTAAGGCCGGCGACACCATAGTCGAAGTACTCAATACCTGGCACTGGGGCAAAAATATTGGTAAAGAAGCCGCACAGATTGTGGTTTTTTACGCAGGTGTTAAAGATCAGGAAGTCACGCTCAAGCCTGAATAAATTGCTATTTCACCGCGATCAACCTGGATCGCGGTGATCTTTTTTCTAGCTGACACAAATACCATATCTGGGCAGGATATCCAAAATGATGCTCTGACGGTGTTTCTTCGCCGCATCATGAAAATGTTTCCAGTCAGAATTAAGAAAACCTGAATGATACTGGTAACAACGCTCGTCACCTTTTTCCAACGTTGTTCCAAGTGCCAGGTGTTTCCATGAGCCATGACCTTTTGCAATGTAGCTGAGTTGGTGGGCACCCAGACCGAAACGATCGTTTGCAATCGCATCCAGCCACTGTTGATGACGTGTTTCGCCATTATCGCTGACAAACTGGTTAAAACACTGAGCAATCTCTTTGCGTACTTGTGGTGAGAGTCCGGTAATGGGCTTTACCAGATAAGTTTGAAAAACCTTACACAACTCGTCTGCCGCCTGCAAAAAGTCACTGGGGTTGTTGCGCTCAATGCGCTCCCCCAGACCGTTTGTATAAGACCAATGCTGGTGAGGAAGATCTGGGTGAGAGAGCGCCTGACCATGGCCAAGGCTTGGAATATTGTCTTGCAGAATATTGGCGAAATAGTTGGTGACTTTATCAATCAGGCGATGATGTACCTGGCCATTATGATCTGTGATGTCGCGAACATGGTTTACCGGATGATCAACGCCCGCAAAGCCCCTATGTCCCCAGGTATCGATAAACACATGAGCCGTGATCCCCAGTCGGTGTAATGAATATGGGCGGTCTTTATCTGCCAGTACCTCTGCAACCATGTCTTTTGCGACATGTGAATGTGGACGGCACACCAGTTTCTGAATAAAGCTACCGCTCGGGTTTTCGCCTGCCGGTAAGCCGCCGTTGCCCGGCAAAAAATGAAATGGCACCCAGACTTTCATATTTTTGAGGCTATCCAGGTTTCGATACTCAAGCATTTTATGTGCAGTTGCTATCCGCTCATAAGTGGCGCCATTGTCAAACTCAATGTGGCCATAGTTAGTGGCGTCGTCTACATACTGTGCGGCGTGCGCTATGGTGGTGGCCTGAGCTGGAGAGAAGCCAGCATCTCGTGCCACAACCCAGGTCATGGCGTGATGAAGATCAATTTGCATCATTTTTCCTTGCGAAAATCGATTAATGCAGTAAACGGTACACTATTCAACGAATTAATCCTACTGATGATGACGTGAAACGGATATAATGGCGCTCATTTTCAGATAATTGTATTCGGTATTCAGTGGTACCGCAGAGAGTGTGTATGAATAAAGGTTTTATGTTGGTTTGTGATGGCAGTAATGGAGCAGGCAAAACAACCGTGATTCAGGGCATTGCCGATTATCTTGAGCAACAGGGTTTTGACGTTGTACTGACTCGTGAGCCGGGCGGTACGCCAATAGGTGAGAAGATCCGTACTGTTATTTTAGATCCCAGCACGCCCGAAATGGGTTCTGTCACTGAGCTTATGCTGTTTGGTGCGGCACGGGCACAGCATGTCGAAGAAAAGATCCTGCCGGCACTAGCAGCGGGGAAGGTTGTGATCTCCGATCGTTTTGATGCCGCGACATTCAGCTTTCAACATTATGCGCGAGGCATCGACCTTAAGACCATCACGACAATTAATGAATTGGCGCTGGGCGGCTTTAAACCCGATATGAATATCATTTTGGATTTGGACCCAGAACTTGGTTTAACACGCGTGAATCAACGTGGCGAAGGGCTAGATCGTATGGAAGATGAGAAAATGGAGTTTTTGCACCGTGCACGGCAAGGCTATCTGGTCCAGGCACAAGCTGAGCCAGCGCGCTTTAGTGTGATTGATGCATCGCAAGATAAACAGACTGTGCTGAATGCATGTTTAAAAGTCGTTGATTCGTTGGTAGCGGCTAGCCGTCAGCAAGACAACAACAGTTAACTGGTGTGATGATATGTACCCATGGCTAGAACCGGTATTAACTCAACTACAGACGAGCTATCAACAACAGCGATTTCATCATGCTCAGTTGTTTTATGGCATGGTCGGTGTTGGAAAGCTTGAGCTGGCCCAGTCACTTGCAGCAGCGCTGCTGTGCAAACAAGCTGGTACGTCGCTATTTCCTTGTGGACAATGTAAAAGCTGTTTGCTTGTTGAGGCTGACAATCATCCGGACAAACTACTGATAACAGCTGAAACTCAAAGTATTAGTGTTGATGCGATCCGAGGTTTGAATGAGTTTATATTTCACTCGGCTCAGCAAGGAGGAAACAAGGTTGTTGTTATCGACGGCATTGAAAAGCTCACTGAGTCGGCTGCTAATGCGCTATTGAAAACGCTTGAGGAACCCGCCAGTGGGCGCTACCTGTTGCTGCTGTGTAATGACAGTGCACGCGTGGCTGCGACGGTTTTGAGCCGCTGCAACAAGTTGAATGTGGGTGTGTTCGATGGTAACGCGGTAGAAGCGTGGCTTGCACAGCAGGGGATCCTCACCAGTCAATTTCCCTGGGTCAGCAACTTTATGTCGCAGCCGCTATTATTACAAAAGTGGTCACAGACGCAGCAACTCAAGGATATTGATTACTTGTGGCAAACCGCGCAGCGTCTCAGCGAAGGCGTTGATAGCGATACACTGGCAAAAGCACTGCAAACTGACACTAGCCTGGTAAAGGTATTTTGCGGATTTGCTCTGGCGGCCATCAACAATCAGATAGTGGCAAGGCAACTTGATTTTAGCAAAGCGCAGGCAGCCATTGCGATAGTGAGGCGGTTTTCAGTAGACCAGCATACTGTGTTAGGCTTAAACTTGTCCCTGAGTCTGTCACGATTATGCTATCAGTTGCAGCAAACCTTAAGATAGGAGTCAAGGTGCAAGAATTACTAGTCGATTTTGAAGACAACGACGAACTATATCGCAGTTACATGCCATACCAAAAAAGTGGCGGTTTGTTTGTGCAAACCAATAGTCGCTTCGAAATGGGGCAGGCGTTAACGTTACGTATTACTTTGCCCGATGCCCTCGAAGAAGATGTAGTGACCGGTAAGGTTGTTTGGATCACACCACAGGGCGCGCAAAACTCAAACCCGCCGGGAATAGGAGTTGGGTTTGAAGCAGAAGACGAGTTACTGAACGATAAAATAGTAAAAATGCTGGGCACTATGCTGAACTCCGGTAAGCCCACCTACACCATGTAAGAGTAGTTATGATTGTAGATTCTCATTGTCACCTTGACAGACTGGACTTTGATAAACTGGGTAAAGGGTTACCTGAAATCCTCACGGATGCCAGAGCTAAGCAGGTTGAACACTTTTTATGTGTGAGCGTTACCCTGGCTCAATTTCCGGCTATGCTGGAAAAAATTCTCCCCTTTGAGGATGTGTCAGCATCTTGCGGTGTACACCCGTTAAACCAGGACGATGCGCTAGACCCGGCGCTATTGAAAGAGCTTGCTCAGCACCCTAAGGTCGTTGCAATCGGCGAGACAGGGTTGGATTATTATTATTCAAAAGATACGCATCAGGTGCAAAGAGACAGCTTTGCACAGCATATTGATATTGCCAATGAGCTTAACAAGCCACTGATAATTCATACTCGCGATGCCAGACAAGATACCCTGGATATTATGCGTGCACATCAGGCACAGCAATGCGGTGGTGTATTGCACTGCTTTACCGAGAACTGGGATATGGCAAAGCAGGCCATTGATATGGGGTTCTATATTTCGATCTCTGGGATTGTTACTTTTAAAAACGCCACAGAGCTACAAGATGTTGTGAGGCGTTTGCCTTTGGACAGACTGTTAATTGAAACAGACTCTCCTTATCTGGCGCCTGTGCCGCATCGTGGTAAAACCAACCAACCTGCCTATGTGCAGGATGTTGCTTATTTTATCGCAGATTTAAAAGGGATAAGCTACAAGGAGTTAGCTAGCGCCACAACGGAGAATTTCTACCGTTTGTTTGGCCTGGCTCAGCGCGGTAATGCCAGCTAACGATTCTAATTTACCCTATCTATTGCTCGGCCCTATGGTGCGCCGGGCAGAACCTAAACAAATTTGCCTGCAGTTTGTTACCACGGCAACGCCGCAATTCGAGCTCGAAATAGACGGGATTGAGGTGTCAGTTGAGCAAAGCGACATCAGGTTGGGTACCTACTTATATCTGTGCTATTTGCTGATCACCCCGAATCACGGCCATTTTGAATGTGATACCAACCTGAGTTATCGCATCAAAGCGGATGGCAGTTGGCTGGATCTAAGTGCACTCAGCTATACTGATTCACCCAAGATTGTGGTGCCCGAAACCATTCATAGCGTGCTCCACGGTTCGTGCCGCAATCCTCATCATCACAGCCGGGACTCTCTGGCAACTGCGGATGATTATCTGTGTCAGACGTTACATGACAAGGCAAAACGTCCCTCGCTGTTACTGATGTCCGGAGATCAGATTTATGCGGATGATGTGGCGGGTCCGATGCTTATGGCTGCACATAGGTTGATCTCGTTACTCGGCATTTACCCCGAGGACAATGTTTCTCTGACTTTGCCAGAGTCCTTGCAGCAGCAGCTCTATCAGCGCCATCATTGGTTACCGAAAACGCCCTGGCAGGAACGCAGTAAGTGGACGATAGGCCACTGGCTTAAAAAAGATGAGGTACATTTCTCGAGTGTTAAGGCTGGTAATCACCTGATCACGCTTGAGGAGTTTATTGCCTGCTACTTGCTTAACTTTAGTTATCAGGCCTGGCAATTGGTCGATTTATCGCAGCTACATGGACACGATCTTAGCCATGCCCAGGCACTTGAATTTGCCGCGGATAAGCGCGCTTTACAGGGCTTTATTGAAACTTTGCCGGCGGCCCAGCGGCTGTTTGCTAACGTCTCCACATTAATGATGTTTGACGATCATGATGTGACAGACGACTGGAACCTAACTGCGAGATGGGAGCAAAATATTGCCAATTCTCCGGCAAGTAGACGGATCATAGCCAATGGCTTAATTGCATACTGGTTGTTTCAGGGATTAGGTAATGATGCACTGTGCGCGACTGGTAAGTTAATCGATGGGTTTACGCAAAGCCTTACAGCTCACAATAAATGGGCTCTGACCAGCTTTGACAAAGCATTGCACCGGTTTACACAGTGGCATTATTGCCTCGACACTCAACCAAAAGTCGTGGTGTTAGACACGCGTACCCATCGTTGGCGCAATGAGCAGGACTTCAATGAACCCAGTGGTCTGATGGACTGGGAAACCTTGATGGAATTGCAGGAGCAGATGCTGAACCAGGATTCTGTCTTGCTGGTGAGCCCGGCACCGGTATTTGGCGTCAAAGCGATAGAAACAATACAGGCAGTTTTCAACGCATGTGGTCATCCTTTGGTGGTCGATGTTGAAAACTGGATGGCTCATGAGGGCGCAGCGAAAAAACTGATCGATATTTTCAAGCGTGAGGATACACCTTGTGAGACCATTATTCTCTCTGGTGATGTGCACTACTCATTCTGCTTTTCAGTCGCGGCGCGCTTTGGCCGGCACGACAATCGGATCTGGCAGCTTACGTCTTCTGGCATAAAAAATGAATTTCCAAAGCGTCTGTTGCATGTATTGGAAAAACTGGACACCTGGCTTTTTGCTCCCTGGAGTCCGTTTAACCTGTTTACCAAACGCTGGCAATTATCGGTACGAAAGCACCACAGTGATAGTGTTGGTAAACGCTACTTAGTAAGTGCATCTGCAATTAGCCTGGTTGAGTTACAACAAGGCAGACTGAGTCGCTACCGTTTATTACGCGCAGATGGAGAGGTTACAGAATTTGCGTTATCTGAACACGATGACGCGCGCTGTTAACCCAATACTCGACATCTCAGCTGGATTTTAAAGTTTTGCTATAGTTACAACAAAGAGCCTGCGCAAAAGGTGATAGGGTTGTATCAGCAACAACATTTAAAACACACAAAATTAAGCGTGAGTTTCCTGATCCTGATGATGATCTGGTTATATTCAGCTCCTTTAGTGGCCGTGCCCGTATTTTCTGACACGGCGCAGGTGATGCGTCACTATGATTATGAGTCCGGCCTCAGTCAAGTCAGTATAACTGCGATTGAAGAAGATCAACTCGGTTATATCTGGATTGGTACACAAGCGGGCCTCAACCGCTTTGATGGCCATTCATTCAAGCAATTTACGAGTCGCCAGCAGGATCCATTTTCATTGGCGGGGGCCTTTATCACGGCGCTGTGTCATAGCGGCGAGTCATTATGGATAGGTACCAGCACAGGGCTCAGCGTTTATCATACCGTCACGGGCCGTTTCCAGAGCTTTTTAAGTGATTTTAGCCCTTTGATCCCCTCCGATCGGGTTCAGTCTATTGGTTGTCAGGGCAGTGCAATTTCTGTCACTACAGAAGACGGTTTTTACTATGTAATAGATAAAGCAACGCTGTTACCGCAAGAATTGGCACTGAAAGGCGACTTTATTCGATATGTAACGGTATATAAAAATTTGGTTTATTACCTGTCTGATGAGGGGCTGGTGGTTAACAATCGCCAGACAGATATGACGACACTATTGTTGGCGGGTGATTTTAAGTCGCTGATGATCAGCGGAGAGCGGGCATTTTTAATTGGTAAGGATAACAAGCTAACAGTTTATGACACTTTGTTTGAGCGAGCACTGTGGCAAAGTGACATTGCATCGGATTCTAAGCTGGTATTACACTCGGTGTTTGCGTCTGCAGGGGAGTTATTTGTCGCCACGAGCCATGGCGTATATCTGCTTAACATGAAAGGTGAGATTAAAAAGCGCTGGTATAAAAGGGGCAATAATAAGTCAGGGTTACAAGACAGCAGCATCCTCTCGGTTTTCAGAGACAGTAATAGTGACCTGTGGATTGGAACAGAAACCCGAGGTCTGCACTTCATCAGCCAGCTCAGTGAGACTTTTGGTCATGTAGGAGAATATAACTACCCAAATGCACCTCTGGCAAACTCGGATGTTCGTAGCTTTGCTCTGGATGCATCAGATCGCTTGTGGGTTGCGACTTCCAGCGGGGTCTATATTTTCCAACAGCAACAGTTCATTAAGGCAGAGCAGGTCTACCCTCAGCTTGCCACTTTCTCAAATAGCTTTATTACCAAAGTGCAGGTTGTAAATGAGCACGTGTGGTTGACTTCACGCGGTGCAGGTGTGGCCAGGCTAAACCTCTCCAATGGAGAGGTCATGCACTTTACGCCTGATTTCGGTAATGGTCCCGAATTAAGTTTTAACGACATCACCGTGTTTAAGCAGCAAGTTTTATTGAGCTCGCGTACATTAGGATTACTTTATTACGATGAGGCTCAGAAAAAACTTCTGCCATTTTTTGCACCATCGGTTTCAGCACCGAATCATGTGTCGTCAGTTTTGATCGATGGTGATGGCTTTTTCTTTGGCAGTGTGGGTGATGGCCTGTTCCATTATGATGGCCAGACTATTAAATCGCTGACCACAAATAATGGTTTGGCATCAGATATCGTCTTTATGCTTGCACGTGATACACTCGGCGCAGTCTGGGTCGCCAGCGAGTCAGGAGTCAGTATCCTGAACAAACAGTTTGAAGTTGAAAAGGTGTTAAAGATAGCCGACGGGCTCGCCAATGAGGCCATCTGGGCTATGGTATTTGATCAGCAGCAGCACGTCTGGCTTGGTACCAGTGGAGGCCTGAGTCGGGTCAATATACATGACCACAATATTGACAACTTTCTGGTTGTTGACGGCGTGCAGGATAATGAATTCAATTATAATGCCGCCTGGCTGGCACCCGATGGTAGGGTATTTATTGGTGGGGCAAAAGGATTCAATCAATTTTATCCTGAGCAAATCCGCATCGCGTTTGGGATCCGTCCTTTGTTAATCTCAAGTATCGAGTTGCTTGGAGAGGTATTACACCCTGAGGCCAGTAGCGAGCTGACTTTGGCACCAGAACTCACAGAGAAATTATCTCTGAATTATGATCAGGACATCATCTCCTTACACTATTCCAGTCTGGACTATGGCTCTGAGCGCTTAAACTTTTTTTACCGCATCGTTGGGCTGAGCGAGCAGTGGCTAAAGCTGGCTGATGGGGTAAGGCAAATCAATCTGCTAAAACTTGAGCCTGGAAGCTATCAGGTACAAACATACACAGTTAATCGTTTCAATCAAAAGTCGCCTGTTCATAGTTTCACCATACGTATTAAAGCGCCCTGGTGGTGGGACTGGTATTCCAAAACGTTTTATGTTGTTGCACTAACGCTGAGCTTCGCTTTGTGGTTCAGGCAACGGCAGGCGCGCTTCCGCCAGGTGGTGAATGACAACCGAGTGATGAATGAGCTGCAACAGCGTCTTGAGCTGAGCTTGTGGGCCAGTGGTGATGAGTTATGGGACTGGCACCTTGAGGACAAAAAAGTGTATCGCTATTGCGTTAAGCCACGCATCGATTATGGCAGGAATCAGGCAACTATGTCTGTCGAGGACATAGACCAGTTCGTACATCCAAAGGACTGCATTGCCTGGGAGGAGAAAATAGAAGCATGCCTTGAGGGTGAGCAGGACACCTATGAAATTGCGATGCGGGTAAAAACGCTCAAAGACCAGTGGAGCTGGGTATTGGAGCGGGGCAAAGTGGTTAGCCGCGACCATCATGGTAGACCACAACGCATTGTAGGCGCGTTGAAAGACATCGCAGAGTTGAAGGCGCACCAGAATGCATTACAAACGCTCAATGAACAACTGGAAATTAAAGTGGCGATGCGAACAGACGAACTATATAAAAAGAACCAAAAGTTGGAACAGGCTATGATGGAACTTAAGCGTACCCAACAGGAATTGATTGAAAGTGAAAAAATGGCGTCGCTGGGTAATGTGGTAGCTGGGATCGCACATGAGATTAATACCCCGCTGGGCGTGGCAATCACTGCGTTGACTTACAATCAGGAGTGCTTGCATAACATCAATGAAAAGCTTCAACAAAAACAATTACGTCAGGCTGATCTGGAGCGCTCTAATTCAGAACAGGAAGAAGGCTACAGGCTGATCCTGCGTAATCTGGACAGAGCACAAATGTTGATCAGCAACTTTAAACAGGTCGCTGTTGATCAGTCTAGTGAAGTGGAGCGGGATATTAACGTCAAAGATTATATCGAGGATGTTTTTAGCTCTCTTTTACCACTGAGTAAAGGCAAAGAGATCACTTTGTCTATCACGGGAGATGCTGACATGCTGGTCAACACCTATCCGGGCGCCATTTATCAGATAATGACAAACTTATTTAACAACTCCATGATACATGGCTTTGAAGAGCAGAAAAAGGGTAAGGTTGAAGTATCAGTCAGTATGCTTGGTGAGCACTGGTTGATCATATATCGCGATGATGGGGTAGGGATGTCGAAAGCGGGGTTGAAAACCTTGTTCGACCCATTTGTTACAACAAAAAGAAGTCAGGGCGGCTGCGGGCTGGGAATGCATATAGTGTATAACCTAGTAACACAACTGCTTAAAGGTGAAATCGCAGCGAGCTCAACGCCAGGGCAAGGCATTGAAGTCAGCATTAAAGTCCCATACAGCCCCGCCAAAGGCGAAGAAATGGCTGGGTGAGGCGAGACCGAAGCAACGCTTCGCAGCTCGCCGAACGCTTTTCATGGATGAAAAGCCGGGAGCCCTCCATAGGGACATGTGTCCACTCGTACTTTTCTGAGACCGAAGCAACGCTTCGCAGCTCGCCGAACGCTTTTCATGGATGAAAAGCCGGGAGCCCTCCATAGGGACATGTGTCCACTCGTACTTTTCTGAGACCGAAGCAACGCTTCGCAGCTCGCCGAACGCTTTATCGTGTAAAGTCGAGCTTTAGCTCGGTCTTTACGCAAGGTGAAATGAGCCATTTTAGCTGGATATGGCTTGAGCCGCGGCTGCTGATACCGGACCGGGAGCCCTCCATAGGGATATGTATCCACCCGTAATTGTCCCGAGACCGAAGCAACGCTTCGCAGCTCGCCGAACGCTTTATCGTGTAAAGTCGAGCTTTAGCTCGGTCTTTACGCAAGGTGAAATGAGCCATTTTAGCTGGATATGGCTTGAGCCGCGGTTGCTGATACCGGACCGGGAGCCCTCCATAGGGATATGTGTCCACCTGTAATTGTCCCGAGACCGAAGCAACGCTTCGCAGCTCGCCGAACGCTTTATCGTGTAAAGTCGAGCTTCAGCTCGGTCTTTTCGCAAGGTGAACAGTAAAAAGTACACTGGACCAAATTGTTGTACAATGCGCCCGACAAATTGCTAGATCAGGGCTTTGCGGTGCCTTGAGTAATTTCAAACCTTTGTACTATGCGCGCACTCCAACGGAATAAGAAGCGTTGAACGTGCAATGGAATTAAGAACAATAACAATCATCCAGGACAGTTCAAATGAAAGTCTCAGACATAACGAACGACCATTCAGACATTGAGGTCATCGCCAATTGGTATTACCAGCAATGGGACAGTAAAGACCCTCATGCCACAGTACAGAGTGTGGTTGATAAAATATCGTCATCTGATTCGCGTACAGGGTTTGCTGCATATATTGACAATGAGTTGGTTGGTACGGGCGAAATTAAACAGCAAATCGATTCAAATTATTCTGGCAATCTACATTGGCTAGACGGCGTATATGTGCCGACTGAACATCGTGGCAAAGGCATCTCAACGGCTTTGGTTGAGTTTGCGATTGCCAAGGCAACCAAGCTCAAGTTGCCTGCACTGCATCTTCGCTGTGAGGCTCATCTGGTGAAATTATATGAATCTCATGGGTTTAGTGTCGTTGCTATTGGCACACGCATTAACTTAGTGAGTAATCAGGTGAATAGAGGTGGTTAAAGGCCTCCGAGCATTAGTGACGCATATTATACATAGGGAGTCATTGTGGTAATAAGTAGTAACGCGCAATTAATCGAATACATTGCGAAATCAACAAAAACAAACTTTATCTTTTTCTGGGGTCATCAAAAACCTAAGTCAGGCGTCTCTAAGTCCTGTTTCAGTCAATGGTATCCGGCACGTTTTGAGCAGCAAGGGTTAGTATTCAAAACCGCTGAGCATTACATGATGTATCACAAAGCAATGCTGTTTGAGAATGCTGACATAGCTTCACGTATTTTGCACTGTAACCACCCCAGTGAGGTCAAAAAGCTAGGTCGTGAAGTAAGCGGTTTTGATGAAGCCACTTGGAATGCAAAGCGGTTCAACATTGTTATTAGTGCAAATCTGCTGAAGTTTGGTCAAAACCCAGAACTCAAGACGTTCTTGCTCTCAACAAACAAGAGCGTTTTGGTTGAGGCGAGTCCGGTTGATAAGATTTGGGGGATAGGTCTGGCGGAGGACCATGAATTTGCAAGAGTGCCTCAAAAGTGGCAGGGGCTTAATCTGTTGGGATATGCCCTGATGGCAGTACGAGACCAGTTGTTACAGGAGCTGTAAACAGCCGCACCAATAAAAAAACGGGCCTGATGGCCCGTTTGTTCAATCTAGTTTTATAGTAGCACAGATTACATTACACGCATGCCAGGCTGTGAGCCTTCGTCCGGGTTGAGAATGTAAATCTCTTTACCGCCAGGGCCAGCAGCGAGCACCATGCCCTCTGACATACCGAAGCGCATTTTACGAGGCTTCAGGTTGGCGACCATAACGGTTAGTTTGCCGATCAGATCTTCCGGTGCATAGGCTGATTTGATACCAGCAAATACTTGGCGGGTCTCTCCACCTAAGTCCAGCGTCAACTTCAGGAGCTTGTCTGCGCCTTCAACGTGCTCTGCATTGGCAATTTTAGCTACACGCAGGTCTACTTTAGCAAAGTCATCGAACTCGATTTCGTCAGCAATCGGTTCTTTAGCCAGTGGGCTGTCAGCAGCGGGTTTTGCACTCTGGCCGCCAACTTTTTTCTCCAGGCTTTCTTTTGATGCGTCTACCATTGCATTAACTTTGTCCAGCTCAACACGTTGCATCAGGGCTTTAAACTTGTTGATTTCGTGATCAACAAGTGCCGTTTCCAGACCTTCCCAGCTCAATTCAGTGTTCAAGAAGGCTTCTACATTCTTTGCCATGCCAGGCAGGATAGGCTTAAGGTAAGTCAACAACACACGGAACAGGTTCAGACCCATTGAACATACCTGGTGTGCACGTTCCAGTGTGTCTTCATTCTTGGCAAGTACCCAGGGGGCTTCTGCGTCGATGAACTGGTTAGCCTTGTCGGCAAGTGTCATGATCTCACGTACAGCACGGCTGTATTCGCGATTTTCATAGTGACCGGCAATGCTACCTTTGGCTGCCACAAAGCTGCTTAACAGCGCTTCATCCATCACCGTATTGCTTAGCTTACCGCCGAACTTTTTAGTAATGAAGCCCGCACAGCGGCTGGCGATATTGACAACCTTACCGACCAGATCTGAGTTCACTCGCTGCGCGAAATCTTCCAGATTCAGATCCAGGTCTGTTACACCGCTGTTTAGTTTAGCAGCATAGTAGTAACGTAGATATTCTGGGTCTAAATGTTCCAGGTAGGTACGCGCTTTGACGAAAGTCCCCTTAGATTTAGACATTTTCGCGCCGTTTACAGTGACAAAGCCGTGCGCGAATACGTTATTTGGTTTCCTGAAGTTAGCGCCGTCCAGCATGGCTGGCCAGAACAAACTGTGGAAGTAGATGATGTCTTTACCAATGAAATGATACAGCTCGGCATCTGACCCTTCAGCCCAGAACTCGTCAAAGTTCAGACCCTGTTTGTCACAAAGGTTTTTGAAGCTGGCCATGTAACCAATAGGTGCATCCAGCCATACGTAAAAGTATTTCCCGGGGGCGCCTGGGATTTCAAAGCCAAAGTAAGGCGCATCACGGCTGATGTCCCACTGTTGCAGACCATCTGCGAACCACTCATCGAGTTTATTGGCCATCTCAGCTTGCAAACTGCCAGAGTGTAGCCAGGTTTTTAACATGTCTTCAAAAGCAGGCAGATCAAAGAAAAAGTGCTCTGAATCTTTCAGAACAGGTGTTGCTCCCGACATTGCTGATTTTGGTTCAATCAGCTCGGTTGGGCTGTAAGTTGCGCCACAGGCGTCACAGCTGTCTCCGTTTTGCTCTTCGGCCTTACAGTTTGGGCAAGTACCAGTAACGAAACGATCAGGCAGGAAAATACTTTTCTCAGGGTCAAACAGCTGAGAGATAGTACGCTTCTTAATGTGCCCTTTATCGTTCAGGCGAGTATAAATCAACTCACTTAGCTCACGGTTTTCGTCACTGTGAGTGCTGTGATAGTTGTCAAACTCAATATTAAAGTCGGCAAAGTCGCGCTGTCTCTCAATGCTGACTTGCTGAACCATTTCTTCTGGCGTGATGCCCTGCTTTTGGGCGTTCAGCATAATAGGTGTGCCGTGAGCATCATCTGCACAGACATAATAGGCTTCATGTCCTTGCTGCTTCTGGAAACGAGCCCAGATGTCTGTTTGGATGTATTCTAACAGGTGACCAAGGTGAGTCGGTCCGTTGGCATAAGGCAGTGCACTTGTTATGAGAATTTTTCTCTTTGTCATAGTTATTCCGTGAAAATAGAGCGGCTCAGTTTGGCTCTGTAGATTTGGCGCCTGGCATCATGCACGGTGCTTATCGATACAGTGAGCAAAAACTTCGGCCCGGTCAGCCAGTCTGTTGTGATAAAAGACTGACCAGAACGGCTGGGAAAATCCCAGCAGACGCGAATTTGACTGGTTTTAATGAGGTGAATGTTACATAATTCCTGCGCCCATTTCATCACCTCAAGGCGTTTTATTTGTATGTTTGGTATTGAAAAACTATTTACCAGGAAGGACCCCATAAAAGAACAGATTAAAACTCATCTGCAACACTACCGCAGCGCGATTTTTCCTATGGGCATTGATATGCAGTGGATTGCGGATATTTCACCCGATAAAGCAGAGAAAGTGTCCTGGAAAGTTACACTTACATTGCCTTTTGCCGCGTCAGGGCAAGGAGCTGTGCTCTCTACTCACCTGAGTGAGTCTTTGAATGCGGATGTCCGCGTGACATGCCAAAGTGAAATCGCCGGTGTGGCTCAGTTCAAACAAATTAAACACATTGTTTTAGTCGCATCAGGAAAAGGCGGGGTGGGTAAATCGACCACGGCGGTAAATTTGGCTGCCGGACTTGCCTCTCAGGGGGCTCAGGTGGGTATTCTGGATGCCGATATTTATGGTCCCTCTGTCCCTTCTTTATTGGGGCTGAGCGGGCAACAGCCCGAGGCACTGGATGAAAATACGCTAAAACCTTTTGAGAAAGACGGCATAAAAGCCATGTCCATTGGCTTTTTAGTGGCTGAAGACGACGCGACGGTCTGGCGTGGTCCAATGGCATCACAGGCATTAACTCAATTGTTAAATGAAACGGCCTGGGGAGAGTTGGATTATCTGGTTGTCGATATGCCACCTGGCACGGGTGATATCCAACTGACGATGACCCAAAAAGTCCCCGCCAGTGGCGCAATTGTTGTGACAACGCCTCAGGACCTGGCACTGGCTGATGCGCAAAAGGGCATTGCAATGTTCAATAAAGTCAACCTGCCCATTATTGGCCTGATAGAAAACATGAGTTATTTTTCATGCCAGCATTGCGATGGCAAAAACGCCATTTTTGGTAGTGAAGGGGGCGCTAAACTGGCTGCACGTCATGGTGTTCCGCTGCTTGCTGAAATACCATTGGATACCGGGATCCGAGAGAACTCAGAGCTGGGCGCCAATATCACGGCTCAATCACTACCGATTAAAGACCATTATATTTATTGTGCGCAGCTGGTAAGCAGCATGTTGTATTTACAATCACAATCGACTCAAGGGGTCGAAATTCTAATAACGGATGACTAAGTAATGAGACTCTCTGACAGAGATATAAAAGAAGCTATCAAAAACCAACACATTCAAATCGAGCCGGCGCCGGCTGATGAGATGATCTCAGGGGTGACCGTTGATTTACGTCTGGGGAATAAATTTCGTGTGTTTCAGGATCATGCTGCACCCTATGTTGATCTGAGCGGACCTAAAGAGCAGATCAACGCAGCGATGGAATCCATTATGAGTGATGAAATTGTACTCGAAGATGGTCAGGCTTTTTTCCTGCACCCAGGAGAACTGGCTTTGGCTATGACTTATGAATCTGTGACCTTACCTGCTGATCTAGTTGGCTGGCTTGATGGTCGCTCATCTTTAGCTAGACTGGGTTTGATGGTGCACGTAACTGCACATCGTATCGATCCGGGCTGGTCAGGAAACATTGTTCTGGAGTTTTATAACTCTGGTAAATTGCCCCTGGCATTGCGACCTAAGATGAAGATTGGCGCACTGAGTTTTGAAACCCTGAGTAGTCCCGCAGAGGCACCTTACAACATGCGTAAAGATGCCAAATACAAAGGTCAAAATAGCGCGATAGCCAGTCGAATAAGTGACGATAATCGTTGATAACTAAATAGATATTTATCCATATTAGACAGTGTGTGAGTGACTACAGTGCGCGTCACACACTACCTTTCCTGCCTCTATTTGCCGCTTTAGTTGTGTAATTTTTATATTGGCACTGGCAATTCAAACTTCAGCTTCCATACTTAACATTAATGCTACAAGGTAATGTGAAGAGCAGAACGCGCCCGCCGTGGTGATTGCAATTACCTGAAACCAGCTATACTGGGCTTAGCCTTAACAGGCCTGTTTATTGAACGAATTCTGCCACTTGCTCAAGGAGGTTGGGATGTGGTTAAGCGTGATACGCGTAATTGCCGTCTTGCTGACTGCCATAGCTGTTCTGATTTTGGAGAGCGTAGCGCAATCCAATGAACTTTCAGAAGGCCTTCCGGCACAGATGTCAGTTAAAGTATACAATGATGCGACAAATCAACTAGGTCTGGCAGAGATCCGACAAATGAGCGGGAACATGACCTCAGTCGAACAAGCCATTCGGCTTCAGCGAGGTATAGCGACCTGGGTACGTGTTGATATACCTGCAAACCCAAACCATGAACAGGTCATCTATACCCAACCTGTTCAGGGGGTGCTTAAGTTTTACCTGGAGCGCTCAGGTAAGCTTATTCAATATACTTTAATTGCCCCAACAAAAGAGCTGGCATCGTCTGCCCAAGCAGTATTACCGCATGTCAAAGTACCCAGAGGCATTCAGCCCGCACAACTTTATATTCAGGCTCAGGGCGCATACCCACAATGGTTATCACTGGTGGCTGTACACGAAGCCGAGTTTGTTCAGTTGCTTAGTCATAAGGTTTTCTTGTTTGGTGTAGAAACGGGCAGTATCTACTTTGTTGCCTTTTTTCTGACGCTCATGGCAGTGTCTCAATTTCGACCCGGGTTATTGGCCCTGGCGGGGTACGTATTACTGGTCGCGATTATCAGCGGCGCAGAAAGCGGAGTGAATGTACTGTTTTTCCCCAGGCCGCTCAGCGGCGCTATGGCAACTTACAGTAGTCAGCTATTTTTGCTTTCTCTTGCCTGTGTGTTGTGCTTTTTCCATTATTTTGCGGTGGAGAAGCGATTAAATGAACAGCATAGATATTATCTGTGGCGGCTATTATGGAGTTTACTGCTGGTGGTCTGTATCAGTGCGCCATTGCATACAGGTTATCAGCTGCTTTTCCAGGTTATGGCCGGATTGGTTGTCACGGCTTATGTGTCTTACTTACTCTGTATGCAACCCGCTCAGTATCAATATGAAGCGCGCCTGTTGGCTCTCGCTTTTGCACCAGCTCTGACGCTGGTTGTGATATTGATGCTGGGACAACTGGGTGTGATTGAACTTTCTCAATATTTCTTGTTAAATCATGCTCTACTGACCGGACATGTATTGTTGTTGGCGTATTATGTTTATTGGCACGAGCGGCAAAAGAAATTGCTGTTGCTTCAGTATGCAAACCACGACAAAGAAACCGGGCTGCCCAATCGCCACATGCTACAAAAAGCACTCGACGGTCTGCAAAGCACACACCAGCACCACACACTAGTTATGTTTCGACCTAAAGTGCTGAGCGTGATCCGCTTAAACATGGGTTGGGACTATGCTGCTATGCAGTTGAAGTCTTTGTTAAAAAAAGTCCAAACTCAACTCGACACCTATGGCAGAGTAACAGTTGCCGCAGAGCCAAATAGTCGCACTGAGATTTATCGTTTGGATGATTCCCTGTTTGCCATAGTGTTGCGCGGTAAACTGGAATTAAGCCAGGTGGAGCAGTATGCCTGTCTGTTGGCATCAATTTTTGAAGAAGGAATTAGTTTTAAAGGGGAGTTGTTGGTTGACCAGTTAGAAATTGGGGTGGCCAGTAACCCTGTTCATGCACACACAACAGAGGCATTGATGCAACGCGCATTACAGGCGATATCGACACGACCTCTTGGGGCGCAAAAGTGGCAGTTATTTGATCATAACGATTCTTTGTCTCTGGAGCGAAGAATAAAAGTCGCCTCTTCTTTGAAATATGCAGTAGCACAGAACCAGTTTTCACTCTATTTTCAGCCTCAGGTTAAGTTGCAACAGGGAGAAGTGTTTGGCGCTGAGGTCTTGCTGCGTTGGCATCATCCTGAGTTAGGAGTCATTCCGCCAGATGAGTTTATTCCAATCGCTGAATCGTCTGGCATGATCCCCGAAATCACGGACTGGGTTGTTGAGCAGGCGCTATTTGCACAAGCGCAGCTGTGCCGTGTCTATCCGCAGCATGTTCTGTCACTGAATGTTTCCGGGAAAGACATAGGTAGAAAGGAGCTTGCAGTACAATTGATCACGCTGATCAGCCAGCTTAACCTTGCTCCTTCTCAGCTGATGCTCGAAATCACAGAGTCAGTGACCTTGGCGAATGAAGTTGACCTTAACGAAATCATCGATGGTTTCAAAAGGCTGGGAGTTAAAATGGCCATCGACGATTTTGGCACCGGGTATTCATCACTCGCATATTTAAGTCAGCTTGGGGTTGATGAAATCAAAATTGATAAGAGTTTTGTGATGAATATTACCAGCTCGGCAACCAACCAGACGATTTGTAAGGCTACCTGTGATATGGCACATAATCTGGGCTCTCAAGTTGTTGCAGAGGGTGTTGAAAGCGTGCATTGCTATCAAATGTTGCAAGCTTTTGGCTGTGATATAGGTCAGGGGTTTTACATTTCTCGACCACTTCCGTTTGAAGAGTACAGCAGCTGGTTAACTGAATTTATTACATTTGACGATATAACGCAGCACCTAGCATCTGAAAGTAACTAGAAGTGGCACAGCGTGTTTCCGCCGCGATACTTTCGTCTGGAAAGCCACCCTGACGTTCCAGTGCAGAGTCAAGTACGTCGTCTACCAAAAACGCATTGCGGATATGGGCATCGCTGGCGACGACCCATTCGAAAGCACGCGCTGTTAACTCTTGCGGTCTTGCGTAGTACTGAACTCCGCGTGCCTTGTCCAATAACGTGGCATTTTTGAAGTAGTTGCTGGGCTCTAAGCCGCTTTTATCCAGCAGCAGAAGTCGAAACAGGGTATCGAGCTGCTGATTAAGGGGGTGTATCAGGTTCGGCGTCTGAGTAAGCCAAAGTGCTGATGCAAAGTCATGCGCGTGAACTCCTTTGAACATATGCTTGGCAATATAGTGATCAAACGCATGCCACCATTCATGCGCCAGGGCACCGCCGCCTGCATTTTTCGCCAGCGCTAGCGTCCGCTGATTACTATCATAATGCGCCTGAACACCAGCCTGCCCACCGCTTCCAAACGCGAGGTTCAAAGTACCTCGCAGACCGATGGTGACAGGAGGAATTGACAGTATTTGGGTCAAGTCGGCCAACGCATCGTAAAGAAGGTTTGCGGCAATATGTTGTTCTTGTTTATCGACCCAGGCGCCTAACGTAATAGTTTTAAAGCCAAAGGTCGCCTTAATTTCCTCAAAACTGGCTTGATCGCCGAAGCGATAATCTGGGCCATGGCGGTAAAACCGACGTTTCAAACGGTTACGTGAGGTATTCATCGAGCGATTATTCGACCGGTTATTCGTCACGTAAATATCGTTGCTTGACATCAGCTGGCATGAGCCGGGTTTGTTGTTCTATCATCCCAGCCAAAGCGCGATATAAGGGTTCTGGTGAAATTGCTTCATACAGATGCAAGAAATGAGCTGTCGCCTCAAGTGTTGACAGGCTAAACGCTTGCTCGGCTTTGCGAATATGGTACTGATTTTTTGGCAAGTCTGAGAATGAAACATGGGGAAGGCTCATCAGCCAGGGGTTGAGCATCAGCATTTTATGGACTTTTTTCCAGGTTCCATCCAAAACCACCAAGGTTTCTATGGCAGGCTGGTTTACTTCTTCGGACGGAGCTGAGAGGGACATAGCGCTTTCAGAGGGATACAGCAGCGCACATTGAACTGACTGAAGTTGTTCACGCACTTGTGCAAAATCTGTTTCAGTTTCACCTGTAATGACTTCAAGGTTACTAAGCTGCAATGACAATAAGCGAACCGTATTCTTAGCGACTTTGACCTCACTGGGGTGTTGTAACACCAGTATCTTACAGTGATTATTGAGAGGCTTGCCCAGATACGTGCAGACGCAGGTCTGTTCTGGGAAGTGGCAGTGATTGCAAAGTGTTCGTTTCATCGCATTATTTTACTGTTTTTTCTGCTGTAGATCATATCATAGTTTGCAGTTTAGGGCCCTCTTAGCTAGCATTAACCTAAAGAGAGGCTGTTGGTGGGTTTGTTAGCCAGATAGTGAAAGGACTAATATGAATGTAATAATAGATGAAGCTTGCCTGGATACGATGCAGTCCCTGTTAGGTGAGCAATTTTCAGATACTTTAGTGTTTTGCATCAGCGAATTCGAGCGATTAGAGCGCGAAGTCAGAGAGTCATTACCTGTGGATATTGAAGCTGCCACGCGTAACGCGCATAGCTTAAAATCCAATGCAGCACAGTTTGGGGCAATGAGCTTGTCTGACAGTGCCCGAGAGGTAGAAATGCTGCTTTTGCAGGGCGATGTGAACTCGGCTAAAGAGGCGCTTGGGAGTTTGTCACAGCAAGTGATAGGCTCTACTACTAAGCTGCAACAGTGGTTGATGGCCAACGCATAAGCGTAACGGGTATCTGCACCACATAACCTGACGGCTCAGTGGCGTAATTGAGCTGTCTCCTCTTTGTTATTTCCCTTGCACAGTGGTTGCGAACTAGGCCCACAGGTTGTCGGGCTCTCCTTTTAAAACTCTATGTTGAATGTGCTTTTCTTCCAGTGAGCGGGGCGCTATTCTAGTAGCCTGAATGGGGAGAAATAATGATAAAAATTACTAAAAGCAGCAAACTCAACGGGGTATGCTACGACATTCGTGGGCCCGTATTGTCGCAGGCAAAGAAAATGGAAGATGAGGGCACCAAAGTCCTCAAACTTAATATCGGTAATCCGGCTGCATTTGGTTTTGATATGCCTGAAGATATGCACCGTGACATCATTCGCAACCTGTCAGAAGCTCAGGGGTACTGTGATTCAAAAGGGCTGTATTCTGCCCGTGTAGCTGTTTATCAGCACTATCAGCAGAAAAGCTTACCTAATATAAGCGTAGACAACATATTTATCGGTAATGGAGTGAGTGAGCTCATCCAAATGGTGACTCAGGCATTGTTAAACGACGGTGATGAAGTATTGATCCCCGCACCTGATTACCCGTTGTGGACTGCGTCGGTTAAGTTGTCAGGCGGCAAACCCGTGCACTATTTGTGTGACGAGGCTGCCGACTGGTTTCCTGATTTGGCAGATATTCGAGCTAAAATCACACCTAAAACTCGTGCTTTGGTGTTGATCAATCCAAACAACCCAACAGGGGCTGTCTACAGCAAAGCGCTTCTTGAGGGGCTTATTGATATAGCCAGAGAGCACAACCTGTTGCTACTCAGCGATGAAATCTATGAAAAGATCCTTTACGACGGGGCCGTGCACTGGTCAATTGCATCTTTGTGTGATGATTTACCTGTGATCACTTTTAATGGTCTGGCGAAGACATATCGGGCAGCCGGTCTGCGAATGGGCTGGATGGTACTGAGTGGAAAAGTGTCAGCTATGAAGGACTTGATAGATGGTCTTAATATGCTGGCATCGATGCGACTGTGTGCCAATGTGCCCGCGCAATTTGCGATCCAGCAGGCATTGGGTGGGGTACAGTCTATAGACGGATTGATCCAACCCGGCGGACGCCTGTATGAGCAACGTCAGATTGCCTGGCAAGGGTTGAATGATATTCAGGGTGTTTCCTGTGTTAAGCCTATGGGCGCACTGTATGCTTTCGCTAAAATAGACACGCAACATTTCAATGTGAAAAATGATGAAAGAATGATGCTTGATCTGTTACGTGAAGAGAAAATACTGCTGGTACATGGCAGAGCTTTTAACTGGCCTCAGCCAGATCATTTCCGCTTGGTATTCTTACCGCATATGGATGAGCTGGAGCCTGCCATGGCCAGAATGCAGCGATTCTTCGCACATTATCGCCAGCAATAGGGGCGGTGTGGTATAAATTTATTCACAAATGTTGTCGATGTATTGTGTGTACAGCGTCGGCAACATTTCCAAAATAGTGTGTTTGTCTGCAACGTCGTGACTGCGCAGCACTGTTGCCAATGTCTCTACACTTAACGCCTTCATCATACCCGTAGCGCTCAGCCTGTGACTGATATGCCACGGCTCGGCAGCAACGCCACCCTGATAACGCTGATAGGGCCTAAAGAAACCAAATTCAGCCAGATTTTCACTCAGCCAGTCATTAAATTCGGCAAAAGGGCCACCCTGTTCATATTCCCAGGACTCTAACTGCAACTGTTGCTCTGCTGGAAGACAATTGCTGGCATATACATCCAGATCGGTGCCGAAATGGTGGCGGCTGGCACCGGGCAGAGCAGAGTAGAACATAATGGCATGCACACACGCTTGTGGTGTCAACAAAGACAAGTCGACCGGCTCATTTTTACCGTCTAACACTGGTCGCACACCCTCAACCTTGTTGTTCCAGATCAGGCATTGACGGTGAAAGTCGCGGTGAGCCGATGCAATATTGAACGTAAATCCGGCTTGCTTTGCCGCTTCACTCATGGCGCATAGGTCACGACGGATGGCGCTGTGAATGAACACATGGTCATACGAGACCAGATGGCTGGTAGACAGGCCACATGCCTGAGAGGCGAGTGTGCTGAGGTGGATCATGAGAGCAGTTTCTCCAAGATCAACTCATAGATTTCAGCTAGCTGGTCGAGTGATTTTGCATTCACACACTCGTTAACCTGATGAATGGTTGCATTGACTGGACCCAGTTCAATCACCTTGCAGCCGGTTTGTGCGATAAAGCGGCCATCTGAGGTACCACCCGTAGTTTCGGGGTTTGCATCAATGCCTGTCACCGTTTTGATGGCGTCCAGTGTTACATTCAACAGCGGACCGGGTTCGGTTAAAAAGGGCAGGCCATTCAGTGTCCAGTGAAGTTCATAGTCCAGATCATGCTTGTCGAGTATCTCACACACCCGGGCCTTGAGTTGCTCGGCTGTTACTTCGGTACTGAAGCGAAAGTTAAACTGTATGTCCAGGCTGCCGGGGATCACATTACCTGCTCCGGTGCCACCATGAATGTTTGAGATTTGGAAGCTGGTAGCCGGGAAAAACGCATTTCCCTGGTCCCACTGTATTGTGCTGAGCTCGGTTAATGCCGGTGTAGCAAGGTGGATTGGGTTTTTGGCAAGGTGAGGGTAGGCCACATGACCTTGCACGCCCTTGATGGTCAGGTGTCCGGTCAGTGAGCCACGGCGTCCGTTTTTGACTACGTCACCCAGTTGATCTCTGGACGATGGCTCGCCAACCAGACACATGTCTATTTTCTCATTTCTGGCTTCGAGTAAATCAACCACTTTAGTCGTGCCATTAATAAATGGACCTTCCTCATCTGAGGTGATCAAAAAACTGATCGACCCTTTATGATCAGGAAAACGCGCGACAAAACGCTCTGTGGCCACAACCATAGCCGCCAGTGAGCCTTTCATATCGGCGGCACCACGGCCATGTAACATGCCGTCGTGTATCTCTCCTGAAAACGGCGGATAACGCCAGTCTCGCTCATTGCCGACAGGGACAACATCTGTGTGGCCTGCAAAGCAAAAATGTGGCCCCTGTGTGCCTTTGCGTGCCCAGGTATTGAGCGTATCAACAAAAAAGTGCTCTTCAACTTTAAAGCCCAGCCTACTTAAACGTTCATTGAGCATGGCCTGACACCCAGCGTCCTCAGGTGTAACGGAAGGGCGCTGGATTAGGGCTTTCGCAAGCGCGACTACCTCGCTGTGTGTCTCACTCATAGCGAGAAAATATCCTGATATTGTGGTGCTTTAAAGCCAAGGTGATATTGACCTGCGTGGAGTAAAATGGGGCGCTTGATCATAGCAGGTGCTGCCAGCATATGTTTTTGTGCGCTGTCTGCATCAAGGTTTTGTTTATCTTCATCACTCAGGGCACGATAAGTCGTCCCACGTTTGTTGAGTACATTTTCCCAACCTAATGCATCAACAAACTCAGCCAGCATCTGCGCGTCCAGTCCGTCTTTACGATAATCGTGAAAGGTATAGCTGATGTCGTTTTGTTCAAGGAATTTCTTGGCTTTTTTAATGGTATCGCAGTTGCTGATACCGTACATAATAGTGGTCATAAATTACATGCCCTGGCTAATGTGATTAGCGGATCTTTGCCCGCAGTGACTTGATTTAAAGGATAATAACATGGACCCAGCTTGTCTGCATTGAGCAGTATTAAGGTGCCCAGAATGTCGACATCGCTCGGTACATCGAAATAACACAAAATATCGCCCATCGCGACCTGCTTTTTACCATAGCTGTGTTGAATAAGGTGCTCTGTTTTTCGATATTCTGCTGGCAGCAACAGGTGCAGCAATATCAGCAAACCAGACTTTGTCCTAATTACAAACTCACACCCTTGTTGGCTGATTTTTTCAACTTTTGCCGGGCAGGGGGCTAACATCATCGCTGCATTGAGCTTGACACATACGCCAGGACCTAGCATGCCGCTGGCAAACAAAGGCTCGGGATGATGACTGAGTGGATGTACCTTACCGGTAAAGGGGCTGGCAATGTGCATGATCGGATTGGCAATTTGCGCAATCGGCGCGTAATTAATCTGCTGTGATAAGTGCATCAGACAAACAAGTATCCGTCTTTTTTGAGTGCTTTAATGGCATCAGGAAGTTGTGCTTCTTTAACCAAAATGTAGTCGGTGTCATAGGTGGAAATCGAAAAAATTGACACATTCGCTGCGGCCAGCACGCCTGAAATATTGGCCATGATACCGGTTAGGGAAAATCCCAGCGGCCCAATGATTTCCAGTGCACGCCAGTTTGGTTCAGTCGCAAAACTGTCAAATTGGAGTGTACTTGGACAAACTATAGAAAGCTCTTCGGAGGTTTTTGCAATGAAGAATATCTCAGCGGACATCACTTCTGCGGGCACAGCCTGATCACTATCCAGACTATGGATGGTAAAATTGTGCGGCAATACCTGCAATGTTTGCTTCGACATATCCGAGTCCTGACACCTGTGACTCTTTCATAGTATAGCCAAGCATGGCCAAAAGAAACCTTTTTCCGTTGACTGCACACCTTGCCAAGGTGTAATTCGGGAAGCACGTATGCTTCCCGAACAAGGCGATAAATCCAATTGATAGGTTACTGGTCGTTTTGTCCTGCCTGGATAGCTGTAAGTGCGATGGTATAAACAATATCATCAACCAGCGCGCCGCGGCTGAGGTCATTAACAGGCTTACGCATACCTTGTAGCATTGGCCCTATGCTGATCAGGTCAGCACTTCGCTGAACAGCTTTATAGGTAGTATTACCAGTATTGAGGTCCGGAAATACAAATACCGTCGCTTTACCAGCCACTTTGCTGTTTGGCGCTTTCTTACGTGCGACATTTTCCATAATGGCTGCGTCGTACTGCAGTGGCCCGTCAATGTCCAAATCTGGGCGTTTTTGTTGTGCAATACGCGTTGCTTCACGCACTTTGTCGACATCGGCTCCCTGGCCAGATGTGCCGGTACTATAGCTGATCATCGCCACTTTAGGCTCAATGCCAAACGCAGCGGCAGACTCAGCAGATTGAATAGCAATGTCAGCCAGTTGCTCTGCGGTAGGATCCGGGTTAATGGCACAGTCACCATAAACCAGAACCTGATCGGGCAGCAGCATGAAAAACACGGAACTAACCAGGGATGAATCCGGGGCCGTTTTGATTAGCTGAAGTGGTGGCCGAATAGTGTTCGCGGTGGTGTTGACTGCTCCCGATACCAAGCCATCCACTTTGTTTTCTGCCAGCATCATGGTACCCAGCACCACGTTATCCTGCAGTTGCTCTGCCGCTACAACTTCAGTCAGGCCCTTATTTTTGCGTAGCTCAACCATAGGGGCAATGTATTTTTCAACCTCTTCATTGGGGTCGAGAATAGTGACATTATCATTAAGCTCTACCCCTTGCTGCGCGGCAATACGTTCGATTTCTTCTCTGTCACCCAGCAGGACTGTTTTCGCGATGCCTCGTTCACCGCAGATAGCTGCGGCTTTAATAGTGCGAGGCTCGTTGCCCTCTGGTAGTACGATGGTTTTATTCGCTTTACGTGCTGAATCAGTCAACAAGAAGCGAAATGCCGGAGGCGATAATTTTCGGGTTCGAGCCACGCCCTGAGCCAGTGAGTCCAGCCAGTCCGCATCAATATGATCGGCATTATGCTGTTTCACTTTGTCGATACGCTGTTCATCATCAGCAGGGACTTCCATGTTGAAGTTGTGCAATAACAATGAGGTACGCCAGGTATCTGCTGTGGTAGCGAGGATTGGCAGGCCCGTTGCCATAGCCTGCTCGCACAGTTCCATGATCTTGGCTTCGGGTTTGAATCCGCCAGTGAGCAAAATGGCACCCAGCTTGGTGCCGTTCATAGCACTCAAACAGCCCGCAACCAGAATATCTGAGCGGTCACCTGGCGTTACCAACAGGGCGCCAGGCGTAAAGTGATTGAGGATATTTGAGACGGTTCTGGCACAAAACGTAACGCGCCTTAAACGACGGTGCGCCATGTCGCCGGCATTGATCACTTCCGCACCCAGATAATTACTCAGATCAACCACTCGCGGCGCGACCAGATCAAAATCCCATGGGATAGCACCAAGTAACATGAAAGGGTGCTTGCGGAAGATAGGCAAAGAAGCCAGCCTGTTAAGCTCATTTTCTAGTTGCTCCGGCTCGTGCTGGTCAACCAGATCAGCACGTGCTCGGCCGTCTTCATCAAGTGGTGCGTTTACTTTATTGAAGATACAGCCCAATACCCGAGCATGGTCAACGCCACCATAATTACCAGCGGCGATTTCCAGACGGTCTTCGAGTTGGTCATTGCTGTCGTTGCCCGGAGTGAGTACAAATACAATATCTGCACCGAGTGTTTGGGCTATTTCTCGGTTGACACGACCTGCATAAGGCTGGCGGCGTGTTGGCACCATGCCTTCGATAATGGCCACTTCACCTGGGTTAATGGCACTTTCAAAGCGCTCGACTATTTCTTCGAGCAAATCGTCACCTTTGCCGTCGCCTATCATTTGTTCGGCATAGCTCAGCTCAAATGGTTTAGGCGGGGAAATTGATGAACCTTGCTGTACGATTAAAGTTGATTTTTCCGGACCTGTGTCTTCCTTTCGTGGTTGTGCAATGGGCTTAAAAAAATTAACCGCAACGGCTTTTTGTTCCAGCGCGCGCACCAGTCCAACCGACACGGACGTCAAGCCAACACCGGTTGAAATAGGGATCAACATAATACGACGGCTCATGGTTTAATGCTCCTGTGCCAGTTGCGCGGCATCATGGGCAATCACCCACTCTTCATTGGTCGGGATCACCAGTGCTTTGGTAGCAGCACCTGAGCGCGTAATTTCTCCTTGTTTGCCAAAGCGGGCATCCAGGTTTGCCTGCTCATCAATCTGCATACCCAAAAAGCCAAGTTGATCAACTACTTTAGCGCGGATAACATCTGAGTTTTCACCAATACCACCGGTAAAGACCAGCGCATCAACACCACCCAGGGGCACAGCAAAACTGGCAATTTGTTTGGCCAGACGATAACAAAACATTTCCAACGCCAGAGTCGCTTGTCGGTGTCCGTTCGCAGCAGCTTCCTCGATGGTACGGCAGTCATTAGACAATTCACTGATCCCCAGCAGACCACTTTGTTTGTTCAGTAAGGTATCTACCTGTTCAACGCTGTAATCGAGCTGGTTAACCAGGTAGGAGAAAAGCCCTGGGTCTATATCACCGCTGCGAGTGCCCATGATCAGACCCTCCAGAGGTGTCAGCCCCATACTGGTATCCACCGACTTACCGTCTTTTATTGCGCATACAGAGCAGCCATTGCCAAGGTGTGCCGTGATAATGCGAGAACTTTTCTGCTCAAGGCCTAATGCTTTGATGGCTTGAGTCGATACAAAGTAGTGACTAGTTCCATGGAAGCCATAACGACGAATACCATGAGTTTTGTATAGCGCATAGGGTAGTGCGTACAGGTAAGCGGTAGGTGCCATGCTCTGATGGAAAGCTGTGTCGAATACTGCGACCTGGGGCAAGTGGCTAAATGCCTGAGTCGCTGCGTCAATACCTAGCAGGTTAGCCGGGTTATGTAATGGCGCCAGGTCGGCCGTTTTGACAATTGCCTGGAGTACAGTGTCATCTATCAGTGCGGACTGTGTGAAGTGTTCACCACCATGCACAACCCGGTGACCCACGGCAACCAGCTCTTTGTCCAACCCAAGGGACTTGACCAGTTCAACCAGTTTGTCGATAGCAACCTGGTGAGCATCGCCAGCTTTAAGTGCGACAATGTGCTTTTGGCCCTCATGTTTATATTTTATCTGTGGGTCGCTTTCGCCGAGGCGCTCTGCGAGTCCAGAAAGGTGTTCCTGGGCGGTTTTTGGGTCTATGATTGCGAACTTGAGGCTGGAGCTGCCACAATTGAGTACCAGAACATGGGAAGATGACATAATGACTATCCGTTTTGACAATAACTGTTATTGCGTATTAAGCTAAATGAAAAGGCGCATTTAGCTTAATATTAGACTAAGGTATAATTGACGAGTATGAAGTTAATTTTACCCGATTTTTTTAAGAAACGTTAGGCCATCGGTATTGGTTTATCGTGATTTGTTGCTAGTTTTATTGATTGGAAAGTAGACGGCGGTCGATGACAAGTAAGCAAGAGGTTAATCGTGTTGCTGTGCTTCACGAAATTGGCCAAATGTAAGTTGTCAGTTGCCGTTTTAAGTTGATATAACGAGTAAAAATTTGCCCTTGCACCCGGGAGTTATGATGCAGAAAAGTCTTATTTCACAAGTGCAACTTGGACGTCAGTACGCCAAAGAGTGGCCAATGCGCAAGGAATTGACGCTGTTATTCCCGAATTCAGAGTAATTAAGGCGACTGAATTTGCCCTCCAAGTGATGCCGGTGTTGGCGCTTATCTCAGTTTTTATTCAGACTTCGTACCTGGGAATGGCGTATTTACCTCAGGCCATCACGATTGCTCTGTTCTTTTTGTCTTTACCAGTACAGGGTTTGCTGTGGCTTGGTAAGCGGGCAGATACACGCTTGAATCCGGCGTTGAATAGTTGGTACAAAGAGCTTTATCACAAAATGGTGGCCAATGGTTATCAGGCCGATGCCTCTCGGGATCCCAAATACCGGGAGTTGGCTAAACTGCTCAAAGATATGTTTGAGAAAATGGACAAAGCATTTGCAAAAGAAAACCTCTGACAAACCAGAGGTTTTCTTTTATCTTTGATAAGTGCTGCCACCAGCCTGGTCAGGCTTTTTGGTAGCAAGTTACCAAAAAGGAAAAAGTGACCTGGTGATCTGGCGCTTGTTCCAGCGTTTGATAGTGGCTCTCTTTGAACTTCCACGCAAATGGTGTCATCTTGATTAGATGCTTAACAATGTCTGTTGCCACTTGCTGTGTTTGTTCGAGATGAAGCTGTTCGACTTCAACAAATCCTGGCGGACAATCTGGCGCGTCGTGCAGGCGTACGTCATCATAGATATGTTGTTTTAACTCATACAGGTGCTTAGGTCCCGGGCTGACAACCAATAAGTGTCCTTCGGGCTTTAGCAGGCGCGCCATTTCCTCAGCAAACACTGGGGCAAATACACTTAACAACACATCTGCCTGTCCAGCGGTGAATGGCGCATCCTTAATTGAAGCGACACTAAAGTGGACCTGAGGGTAGCGTTTTGCTGCGTACCTGATAGCCGGTTTAGAAATGTCCACGCCAAATACCTGACTGGTCTCAGGTAGCGCGCTGGCAATAGCCTGAGTATAAAAGCCCTCTCCACAGCCCAAGTCTATGACAGATGCGCAGGGCATAGCTGAAATAGTGTGCGCAAGGTGGGTTTGTAAAAACTGATAGTGCTGGGTGGCAAAAAAAGCACGCCGAGCCTGCACCATATCCAGATTATCACCAGGCTGGCGGGAGTTTTTAAACTGGACCGGAAGCAGGTTAACATACCCTTCTTTTGCCACATCAAACTGATGATTGTGATCACAACGAAGCGTTTTGTTTTGCTCTGTCAAAGGTGTTGAGCAAATGGGGCAGCGATAATGCAGCGTCATTTATCTAAGTAGTCCCTATCATAAAAGGTTTTGACCCAGTGTGGTCGGTAGGTGATCAGTAAGGTGATGGCCATTCCGTTAAGCATGGCTTCCGGAAACCACATGATGATCGCGTAAAAAATATAATTGTCGACCAGCACGGGCCAGTCATAAAGTCCGATACTGAGGTAGTAAAGCGCACTTATCGCTATTTTACTGGCAGCTACCAGACCCCCGCACAAAAATGCACAGACAAAGATATATACGAAAAAGTGGCGGCTGAGAAAGTGGTAGCAGAGTAAAAACAGGCTATAGCTCAAATAGACAGGTAGCAGGGCAGTAAACAGCCAAAATGCCCAAAAGTTGTCGATTGGCATAGGGCCAAAGAAGTAACTGAGCAAAGCTGCCAGCGTAGTGCACAGCAGGCCCATATGCCAGCCAAGTGTGAGTGTCGCCGCGGTGATCCCCAAAATATGGATAGACAATTGCGGTAATATACCAGCCTGGATCTGCCACAACAGTGCCATTACCAGCGCACAAGCCAGCACGCCGGTTTGCCGTGCCGGCGTTTGCAACAGTGCCTGATACTGTTTTTTATTAATACTCAGGGCGAATAAGCCCATAGCTACAACAGCGGTGAACATATCAACTATAAATTAAACGTTGCCCATACCGGCGCATGGTCTGAGGGCTTTTCAATGCCTCGCAGTTCATAATCAATGTCGCTTTCGACACATTTTGCCATCAAAGGAGCTGTAGCTAGAACAACGTCGATGCGCAGGCCACGATTGTCATCAAATCCCTTAGAGCGATAGTCAAACCAGGAATATTTATCACAGGCATCCGGTGTTAATTCACGGAAGGTATCTTTGAGACCCCAGTCCAGTAGAGTTTGCAGCCACTCACGCTCAATTGGCTGGAACGAGCATTTGCCGGTTTTCAGCCAGCGCTTGCGATTAGGCTCGCCAATGCCGATATCCAAATCAACAGGGGAAATATTGATATCACCCATGACTATCAGATTTTCGCCGTTATCTGCTGTCGTGTTCAGGTGGGTCATTAAATCAGCATAGAACTGACGTTTGTACGGAAATTTGGTTTCGTGATTAATGTTATCACCCTGCGGGAAGTAACCATTCATCACCGTGACGTCTTCACCATTGTCACTTTCAAAGGTGCCGATGATCATCCGCTTCTGCGACTCTTCGGTATCTGTTGCAAACCCTTTTTGGATCAATTTGGCAGGTTTTTTCGAGAGCAGTGCAACACCATAGTGCGCTTTTTGTCCGTGAAAATAGACATGGTAGCCCATTGCCTCAACATCCGCGACGGGAAAGGCTTCGTCATGTACTTTGATTTCCTGCAGCCCAATTACATCAGGTTGATGTTTGTCGATAAGGGCTTGCAGTTGGTGCAGGCGAGCGCGCAGGCCATTTATATTGAATGAGATAACTTTCATCGTTGTTGTTCTTAATTTGCATATAGTCAGTGACGTTAAGTCTATCATTTTTGTCTGCGTGAATGGAGGGGCAGGTGCGAATTTAGCTGGGTATGTTCGGCCCTTCAGGTGTTCTAAAAATTGGGAATTGCGCCGTCTAAAATTGTTAATGAATGCGAAAATTGTAACGGCTTTAAAGCGCCTGATTAGGGAGATGTGAATAGGCTATTAAATGATCAAGAAAGTTCATTTTTACCATTTACACACTAAAACTTGTATATATAATGCGCACCAATTCGTTCATTTGGGGTAAATTATGTTTAAGTCTCTCTCTCTTGTTACACTGATCTCGATTGCATCTTTTTCTGCTACTGCTGCACCAGTTGTGAGCGGTAACGCATCACCAGAATCTAAAGTATGCGCTATCGCGGCGGAACAAGGTCTGAGTGCTGCACGTGCATATGGAGCGAAGCACGGTGTATTCGTATCACGTTTTTCTAAGACGCTTGAGTGTAACGGTGAAGACATCCGTTCATTTGCCAAACAGGCACAGGCTGAGTCTGCGAATACCGAAGCGAAAGTGAAGCTTGTCGCTAAAAACAGCACGATTGCTACTGAGCTTTGTCTGAAAGCAGCTAAAGAGGGACTTTCCAGTCTGGGTAAACTTCGCCATCAGACACGTAACCTGAAGTGCAATGATGTACCGGTTAAGCAGTTTATTAAAAACATCAATAATACTGCTATCTAAATATCCGCGATAAATGCAATAAAAAGCCCGCAGTGCGGGCTTTTTTGATCTCGCTGTAAATGCATCTTCCAGAGCATCACCGGTCGAGTTTTCATGTAATCTACATGCTAAAATGTAACCTCTGCATTAATTTGTTTCTCTTTTGTATTACATATATGTTCTTAATGTGTTTTTCATATGTTATAAAATGTTTGGTTATTACAAATATAATTAACACTATGGAGAAGAGGAAGAATGAAAAAGGGGATTACACTTACTGCACTGGCGGTCTCAACAGTACTTTCAGGTAGTTTACAGGTTGCCATGGCGGAAGAAGGTGAAGTTGAACGCATTGAGGTGACGGGATCACACATCAAACGCTCTGACATGGAAGGACCTTCACCGGTTCAAACTATTTCAGCATCTGATCTCGCTGCCACAGGGTCAACTGATCTGATTGGTGCTTTACAAAAGCTACCGGTTGCTGGCACGGGTACTTTTAGTACTCAGGGTAACTCCAGTGATGACACCGCTAACGGTGGTTCCAGCGTCGCGTTACGTGGCCTTGGTGCATCATCGACTCTGGTATTGATTAATGGTCGACGGGTGGCTGTAAGCCCATTTGCAAAAGACATAGAAACGTCTTTCGTTGACTTAAATACCATCCCGGTTTCTGCGGTAAAGCGCATTGATGTACTTAAAGATGGCGCATCGGCTACCTATGGATCAGATGCGGTGGCAGGTGTTATTAACATCATCTTACGTAACGACATCGATGGCTTTGAAGTCGCGGCTAAAGTCTCTGATACAGCCGATGGTGGCGGCGAAGAGCAAAACTTTACTTTACTTTGGGGTAACTCTACCAGCAAAGGACATCACAACTTTACGCTTGATTACTTCAAACGTGGTGATGTTTTTTACTCCGATCGGGATTATACAGCAACGGCTGACCAACGTTTTCGTGGCGGTAATAACTCGCTAAGTTCATCTGGTTTCCCTGGTAGCGTAGAAGTGGTTCGTAACATGTTAACGGACGAACAGTGGGCGCGCTTACCCGTTGTACGTGTAGAGGACGATGGCACCCAAGTTCGCCAAACTCTGTTCGCTGATGTATGGGGTAATGATGTCTGTCCTGCGGACATGATTATCGGGGATGTATGTCGTTATGACTATGCGCCGCATATGAGCCTGGTGCCCTCAACCGAGCGAGTGACTTTTAACTACAATGGTGTCCAGGAGATCATGGACGGTATTGAAGGCTTCGCTGAGTTTTCGGCGCAGCATGCCTCGACCTTTATTCAGGGTGCCGGAAGCCCGAGTTTTACTGAACTGACAATGGCGGGTGACAACCCCAACCATCCCCTGGCTGATCAGCCCGATCACTTCCTTCATGGTGTAGACATCTCAATGCGACGCCGGACCGTCGACATTGGCAACCGTAAAAAAGACGTTGACTCGGAATACTATCGTGCTGTGATGGGGATGCGTGGTCAATGGCAGGATTGGGAATGGGAGTTTGCTTACTCAGCTATCCGCTCTAGCGCCGTTGAAAAAGGCTTCGATGGCTTCCCCAATAAATTACGCGCTCAGCAAGCAATAGATACGGGCCTGTGGAACCCGTTTGAGCCAAGTTCAAATACTCAGGCCGGATTGGACTTTTTTGAGACAACGACCACCCGATATGGCTCTTCGACCATGCAATCACTTGATGGCACCATTTCCGGTGAGCTATTTGAATTTGGGGATGGTTATGTCTCTGCGGCGTTCGGTTTTGAGCACCGCTACGAGAAAATTGAAGACAATCCGGATAGTCAGTATATCCGCGGTGAAATTTTTGGCACCGAAGCGACACAAGCCAATGGTGATCGGGACAATACCGCGGTCTTTGCGGAATTTAGCGCGCCATTACTGGATAACCTTGAACTTCAGTTAGCACTGCGCCACGAGGATTACAGTGATTTTGGTAATACCACGGATCCTAAAGTCGCCTTTCGCTGGACACCCATAGATTCTGTTGTGGTGCGCGGCTCCTGGGGCACGGCATTCCGCGCACCTTCGCTCGTTCAGTTGCATCTGGGGCGCACCGACGAATCACCGAGTGTGATTGACAAAGAGCGTTGTAAGCAAACAGGTGCTGATGTGGATTGTTCACCTACCGAATATACCGCCATCGTTGCAGGTAACAAGCAATTGCAACCGGAAGAGTCGGAGAACTTCAACCTGGGCGTGATCTGGCAGGCAACGGACACCTTTAGTATTGGGGTAGACTACTGGAATTATGATCAGGAAGACTTGATCAAGAAAATTGGTGCGCAAAAGCTGGTCGACTGTTGTGGTACCGATCCTAATCTGGTTGTGCGCGCTCCCAGCCAGGGCAGCACTTTAGGCCGTATCCTGACAATCAATGATACCTTCGTGAACATTGGTGGTCGTGAAACGGACGGTCTGGACTTAGACATCGAATATTTGCTTAACACTTCTGAGATGGGTGAATTCCGTTTTAATTACAACCTCACTTATACACTGAACTTTGAAGAGCAATCGTTTGAAAGTGATGATGACGGAAATACTACGACGGTTGTTGAAGACCTCAATGGTGAGTACCAGCACCCTAAATACCGTTGGACAGCCGGGGTTGACTGGTCGATGGATGACTTTGTCGCTAACCTGAGTTTTAACTATGTTGATAAGAACCTGGACCTGGCAGACAGCAACGGGGATAAATATGAAATCGACTCCTGGACGACGGTTGATACCAGCGTAAGCTATGTCGGCTACGAAAAACTAACCGTGACTTTAGGTGCATCAAACCTGTTTAATGAAGAGGCGCCCCTGGCTCCGTCTGAATCTATGGGTATTGATAACAAGACCCACAGCGCTTTGGGTCGCCAGGTATATCTGAAGTTTGGCTATCAGTTTTAATTAACGGTGTAAGAATGCAAAAAGCCAGTGTTATCGAAAGACACACTGGCTTTTTTGTGGTTGTTTAATGTTGAACTTTAGGCGGGAAGTTTGCCAGGATCTCAGCAATGGTTTTATTTATAGATTCGGTACGTTGCTCTGGTGTTTGTTTTGCGCGCAAACGGCTTTCTTTGGCACCGCGCCAGACTAATTGGTTAGAAGTACGGTCGATAATATCGACCACCAGTGTACCCACTTTATATTCTCTTGCTGTGGTGTGATGGTCGACGCCCCAGCCCCAGTAGCTCCAGCGTGCACCATAACTGACCTTGAAGGTATCCACCTCAAGCTTTTTGTCGACGGCAACGTGGTAGTTGATCAATATATCTGCCTGAGCCGGGTCTGCCAATTTGAACCCCTGGCTGGCCATTTGCTCGGTAATGGCGTTACGAATGCGTTTTTCCATTAGTCCGTTGACTTGATAGTTTTGCGGACGTGCTTGCAAGCTGGCTTCAGCTGACCAGGCATAGGTTTTGTAATTGGCAAACTCTACAGACTTGTCGTAGTCCCAATCTGGTGTGGTGCCACAGGCACTGAGCATCAGTAAACTTGCCACAACGGCAAAGGTCCGGGTGCTGACAAGGTGTTTTTTCAGTTGGTTCAGCATGGCTTACTCCTTAAAAACATAAAATCTAACGCGTACCTTAGTATACGACAGTTAAAGTGGGAAGATCATCACAAAAAAGGGCACTCAATTGTGCCCTTTTGATATTAATTGTGTTCGACTTCGATCCAGTCTTTTTCGTCAACCCAGTTCTGGCTGCCCTGATTGACGCTGCGGATTGGCACCAGATAATCACAACTTATTTGCGGTTTAACCGACGCGCACAAAAAAGGGCACTCAATTGTGCCCTTTTGATATTAACTGTGTTCGACTTCGATCCAGTCTTTTTCGTCAACCCAGTTCTGGCTGCCCTGGTTGACGCTGCGGATTGGCACCAGGTAGTCACAACTGATCTGAGGTTTTACTGACGCGAAAATCGGTACGAAACCAAAGCTGAGGGCGGTTTCGATGATCGCCTTCTGGTTTTGCGGGTCGATGTCGGCCGCTTCATCAATGTAAATCGGAATACGATACATCGCTTGTTCCTGATCGGAAAGCAGGTAGCGAATAAACAACATACCACACAACAACTTAATGGTGATCCGTGTACCATTCGAACCGGCAGAGTCAATTTTATCAAAGTGCTCGGTATCGCCTGCGCGATTGACTACCTCAAAGCGGATATCAAACAGATCGGTCAGTGTCAGGCCAGCTTTGTCACTGGCCAATTTGATAATGTGATCTTTCGCCTCGTTAACGGCATTACTGTCGGCTGGCTGTTCGCTTAACAAATCAAAGCTCTCACCTTGCTCATACAAGTCAGAGGTTGCGATAATGGTATCGATACTCTCTACCAGCATTTTTCTTGGGATCACATTGATCTTAAAGGCTTTAAGGTTAGAGATGCGGTGCTGACTAATGCCCTTATTAAAGCTGTTCATTTCCCGACGCAGGCGGTCTAAGTCTTCACGCAGGCCTTTAATGGTCGCCGCAACTTCAGTCAGAGCAACCCGTGCCTGGCGCTCCACCGCATCACGCTCATTGTCTATGTTGTGATAGGCGCTGATCAGCTTGGCGTATTTTGTCGCGTCGTCTGTTTCATTATCGAACTTGGTAATACCGGCATTGTAAATGTGCAAATAAGTATTGCGCACATTGACATCCAGGTTGCGCAGTTCCTGACAGTCTTTGTTGAACTGATGAATCACTTCCGCCAGGTTGTCAAAGTCCAGATTGATCTCAACCGGGTAGGGGGTTTGCTTACCACTATACAAATCCAGCGTGTGGTCGATGCGCTCCGATTTCACTTGCTTAAGGCGATCTGCCTGGCGCAGGACCAAATCTTGTTTGCTCTTGATAATAGAGCGGCGATCGGAAATGGAGCCAGCATTACGCTGAACATCCTGCAGGTAGTCATCGACCTGTTCACGTTCGGCCTGCAGCTGATCCTGCAATGCCTGTTGTGCTTCCGCCGACTGCGCCATGGTCTGGAATTGCTCAAAGCGCTTCAGTGCCGCTTCGGTGGCCATTAGTTCATCGTACAGGGCATCACGCTCTTGCTGTTTTTCGGCCACATTGGCAGACACTTCGCGCTGTTGCTTCAGCTCCAGTAACGATTGCTGTAATGCGTCTAACTTTGCTTGCAACTGGGCTTTGTTTTCGCCGCTTTGCATTTGTACCGGCGCCAGCTTTTTCAGCTTAATGGTGGCGCCGGGCAGTTTAAGTTCGCCGCCTTTGACTGCCGTAGACAGCTGGGCCAGGAAATCACCGAAGGCATCGTCGTCACTGATCTCGACTTCGCCCTTACCTGTGGTAGCAAAAGACAAAATATCCGGGTTCAGAATACGAGAGATCTCTTCGACTTCTTTGAGTGACAGGTCTTCACGCATTCGGGTAAAGAGGTTGAACTCCAGGTTTTTCATCTGCAGTTTCAGGCTCTTAACCTGCTTTTGTGTTTCGCCAATCCGGTAGTCCAGGGTATGCAGACTCTGGCCCTGCGCACTGTTAATCGAGAACGACAGCTGTTCGTACTCTTTTTTCAGTAGCGTCAGGTTGGTTTTCAGCGTGGCATGATTGGTCAGCTCAAATTCGGATTTGAGTGCGTGATAGTCGGTAAACCATTGCTCAATCTGAGTTTGCTTACGTTCAATATCACGAGACTGCTGCACATACAGCTGTTGCTTTTCTTCAAAGTCGCGCTTTTCCTGCTCGATGTTTTCAAGCTGATCATTAAGCTCGCCAATTTGGCTCTGCTGATACTCATCAAACTCCACAATGGCTTTGTCGAGCTTAGGTGCATAAGCGGCAAGCTTGCCCTTGAGCGTTGCTTCGCCTTCGATCATTTGCTCCAGCGCAGCAATAGGTTCTTGCATAGACTCCAGTGCGTTCAGCTCACGGCGAGAGCGGTTTACTTTATCAAACGCACGACGCCAGACTTCATAGAAGTCGACTTTAGAGTTAGACATATGCCGTTCAAACACCTTGAGCATAAAGCGTTTTACGTCGTGGGCGCCTAGTTTGTGCAGGTTCAGGATACGACGGAAGATCTCTTTATATACTGCGGCATCTTGAACATTATTCAGTGGGATCATCTTGAGGTTGATGTCACCATCGTATGGCGTTGCACCGCCAGTCAATAATGCATTCAGCTCCGCGGCCTTTAACTCAACCGGGCTAAAGCCTTTTTCCTGCAAGTGATTGAACAGTTTGGTGTATTTGATGATGCTTTTACCATGGGTAAAGTCATCCAGGTTGAGTTTGCCGTTGTAGCAAAAGAACTGGTGGGCATAGCCGGCAATTTTACCTAAACCCGCAACGCCTATCACCACGTCGCCATGGGGCAGGTTGGCTTCAAGCAAGATATAAGACTGATCGCTCGAAAAGTAGAACTTTCGCGTTTCTTCCAGATCGTGACCATCCCACTCGGTCAGGCGTAAATCATTAATAAGCGGGAATTGAAGCGCATTGATCACCGAACTTTTACCTGTGTTGTTAGGCGCACAGATAGAGGCACTTTTATCGAGTGGGATCACACACTTGGCATAACCGGCGGTGTTGAGCAGGGCCAGTTTACTGAGACCATACAGCTTGTTCATACTTCATCCTCAAGTGTGTCGTAATTGTCTTCGTTTACTTCCATCAGTGCATCGATATAACGATAAACCGGCGCCAGCAGCGAAAAGCCTTGCTCTACTTCACGCGCCAGACCCAGGCGAACCATACGCAGACACACGTCTTTACGCAGATCTGAGCCTGAGAAAATCTCCAGCTGATCAAACAGGTGCTTGTTAAGCTGCACCAGAGTCTGCATCAGCTCCAGGTCTAATACTTCGTCAAACAGGGCGCGCAAAGGATCTTTACCCTGGTTGGCAAAATGCTCGATCAGGATAAATACGGTCAGTGCGATGGCCCGGGAGATCTTACCCATGTTGGGGGTGCTTTCGTCGCTGGCCAGATAATAAAAGCCGCGGCTGTCGTGTTGCAGGTCGTGGCCAAGGGCGCTGAACAGTGCCTGGTAAGATTCGATATGCTGATCCAGCTCCTGCCACTGTGTGGTGTCCTGTTCGCTGATATGGTAGCCACTGACCAATTTCTTATTGATCGCCTGTAACTGGCTGAGTTCGTCTAGATTAATCTGTGTCATGGTGATTACTAATTGTGGTTATCTGGTTGCTTATCCGCTGCACTGAACGGATAAAGTCGAATGCGGGTGTTAGCGATTTGCATCGTTTGCTGTTGCTCATCCTGGGCGATGTCCAGTTCAGGATCGCTGATTAGTTTTTGGTACAGGAACAGCATTTCATCGGCTTCCAGTGCTGGGTATTGCTCGCTCAGGAAGCCAAGCAGGGCGGTGCGCTTTTTGCCCGACCCTTTAAACGATTTACGCACATCCGAATAATCGGGAATGTTGGGGCTCTGATAAGCGGGCACATCCTGTTGATCGGGTAGCTGATATTCTTCGTGTTCAAACTCGCTGAGGCTGGCCATATAAGCCACCATATGGCGCTGCTGGCCGAGGCTGAAACGCTGAATGTCTGAGACAAAATGCGGCTGTACCGGCGCAAGCATACGATCAACGCCATTTTTACGGATCAGGCCCAGCACTTTGGCCGCCTGACGTGTAATAAGCGTGTTGCGTCTGAGCTCTTCACGCAGTGGCATCAACATATCGGCGCTTTTACCTAAACTTTCGCGGCCGATTAAGTGCATATCGAGGATCCGAGTACGCAGTTGCTCAAGCATACGTTTGTCCTGAGCGCCCCGGCCCAGTTGCTCAATTTGCGCAATTTGTTCACTGATCTGATGCTCAATGGTGGTGAAGCAGGCCTGAAAGGGGCCATGAATATCCACCATTTCCAGCATAGGTTCGATGTATTCGTCAAATGCCTCAATCACGGCCCGGTAGCGTTTTTGCAAAGACAAGTTGCCCTGATCGGACTTTGCCTGCTCGACCAGGTTCATGATGGCGCTTTCATTATGATGATAGAGCTTGACGATTTTACGCACCCGCTCATCCATAATGCGACTGAAGCGGCGCAGCTCACTGTGGTCGCCCTCATCACCTGCCTGAGCTAAGCGTTCACCCAGACGTTGCAGATCTTTGACTAATACTGTGATTTCTTCTGCTAGCCCAAGATGCTCTTCTTGTAACAAAAAGCTGGCAAAGTCGGCCACTGCACGGTTAATCTCGAGCTGTGACGATTTGGCCAGAGGAATAATAACTTCCTGGTTGAGCAAGCGATTGGTTTCTTTATAGATACGCTCACTTGACCAGTTGGGATTTTTTAGTTTGATGATGTTTTGCACATCTTTGAGGCTGAAATCGGCCATCTTAAAGCGTTTAAAAAGCAGCTCCAGGACGCCCCAGTGTTCATTCAGCGTATTTAATACTTTTTTGGCTGGGATCATAGCTTTCCAGTGTGTATCAATTTTGTGACGGTATCAGGTAAGAAAATTGTCATAATGTGTAACTACTCGTGGCACAGAATGCGGCTAAGTGATAGACTCCGCGCCGATTACGTTACCCTTCACAATTTTTACTTTTAATTACAGGTTGTTTACGCATATGGTCACGCCCATTATCCTAACCCTGATAGCGGTCGCATTTGTGCTTATCGTTATAGAGGATATTATCCATGTAAACAAGGCCAAAACGACCCTTTTTTTTGGCACTTTATGTTGGATTATCCTATTTATCTCCCCACTTCATGGCGAAAGCTCAGAAACTATACAACATCAACTCGATCACAACATTCTTGAAATCGCCACCTTATGGTTATTCCTGATGGCTGCGATGACCTTTGTTGCCTATCTGAACTCCAAAGGTTTTATTCAAAACATTGTCCATCGGGTGATGCCAACGCAGATCAGTGAACGCAAAATGATGTTTCTGGTGGGTGGCTTCGCTTTCTTGTTTTCTTCGATTTCTGACAATATTACTGCAACACTTATCTCGCTGGCGGTGGTGATGTCGTTGAAACTCGATCCGAAGAAGCTTATCAAGTATGCCACATTGATCATCTTTAGTGTTAACTCGGGCGGCGTGTCTTTGATCACCGGTGATGTGACCACACTGATGATATTCCTCGCTGGTAAGGTAACGATCCCTGACTTGTTATTGCTGGTGGCGCCTTCCATTGTCAGCGTACTCTTGCTGGCAACCATGCTGTCTATGGGAATGAAAGATCAGCTGGTATTCGAAAAGCAAGCACTACGCAGAATAGAGAAAACAGACATCACGATCGCGGTGATCTTTATGACGACCGTACTCACCACGCTGTATCTGAGCGTGCAATATCAGGTCCCGCCGATGCTGACTTTCTTGTGTGGCTTGTCTGTGATGTTTTTGATGGCGCAGTTCTTGATGCGCAAGAAAGACGTCAATAAAAAGATCATCGATTATATTCGTGAAATTGAGTACGACACCTTGCTGTTTTTTGTGGGTGTACTTCTGCTGGTTGGGGCGCTAAAAGAGGTGGGTGTCCTGAATATGTTTACTCAATTATATGAATTCATAGACCCTCAGTACGCTAGCTATCTGGTCGGCCTGATGAGTGCCGCGGTTGATAACGTGCCGCTGACGGCCGCTTTGCTCAAAGCTGACATCGTAATGAGTCCACAGCAATGGCTGACCTTTACCTATGCGACGGGTGTGGGCGGCTCTATGCTGATCATCGGCTCGGCGGCAGGGATCATAGCAATGAGTAAAGTAAAAGCTTTAACCTTTACGAGTTACTTAAGAATGAGCCTGTATTTGTTAATTGCCTACACGGCAGGTTATGCCGGTGCTTTCTTTATGGGACAATTTATTTAATCTTTGATGACAGAGTCAATTTTATACTTGACACCTAGACGTCTAAAAGATACCTTTTTCAAGCCCGCTCAAAATGCGGGCTTTTATTTTGCCTGGATTCAGTTAATTCCCGGCAAGATAAGCAGAAGAGGCGCGATGCTTAGGTAGCTGATGTGAGGTGACGATAACCCGTGACCATCAGTGAGGGAGGTACTCGCCGAGGAAAACCATGCTACGTCGGCATGATTTTTCGGTCCTGGAGGTTGAATCCTCGGGACTGTCACCGTTTTCAGGTGGAGAGCTTCTGGCAGAGGTCATTTCTTTATGGTTAGTCCATCCTATTGCCAAGTTCTCCTTATTGATGTTGATCGCCGCGTGTGATCCCAAGGAGATAAAATGAATTCCCAGTATGTCGTTGCTAAATTTGGCGGCACCAGTGTTGCAAACTTCGAAGCCATGCAGCGATGCGCCGCAATTATCCATGACAACCCCGATGTCCGTGTGGTCGTCGTCAGTGCCAGCGCTGGTGTGACGAATCACCTGGTGACTCTGACGCATCAAAAAGTCGATGCGGCTGAGCGCGAGTCGCTGTTTCAGTCTGTGATGGAGATCCAGCAGGACATACTGGCATGTCTGACACTCGATCCAGATCTGGAAGTGGGTTTTAACGAGACAAAAGACGCTTTTTATGCGCTGGCTCAATTACCCGCACTGGACGCGCAACAATGTGACGAGATGCTGAGCTTCGGAGAGCGATTTTCTTCTTACCTATTCACTCAGGTACTCAGAAATTTAGGCGTTGCCAGTAGCCGTTTTGATGTACGTCAGGTGCTGAAAACCGACCGCCAGTTTGGTAAAGCTGTACCCGATGTGGCTGCAACGCGTGACGCAGCCTCGGCCCATCTGACGCCGCTACTGGCAGAGCAGGTGGTGGTGACTCAGGGCTTTATTGGTAGTGACAATCAGGGCCAAACTACCACATTAGGGCGGGGCGGCTCAGATTATAGTGCGGCGCTACTTGCCGAGGCTATTGCTGCGCAAAGCGTGCATATCTGGACTGATGTTGTGGGTATCTTCAGCACAGATCCGCGTCTTTGCCATAAAGCACGGCCGATTGCCCGGCTGAGTTTCGATGAAGCTGCTGAAATGGCGACCTTTGGTGCTAAAGTGCTGCACCCCGCGACTATCTTGCCAGCCAGTCGCAGTGGTATTTCGGTATTTGTTGGCTCGAGCAGAGATCCCCATGCCGGTGGCACCTGGATTGAAAAGAATAACCGTTCTGAGCCGGGTATTCGCGCGGTAACTCAGCGTAAAAATCAAATCTTACTAACCCTGAAAAGCCCCGAAATGCTGTTAGCCAGTGGTTTTCTGGCACGCATCTTCACTATTTTAAGTGCACACAATATCTCGGTTGACCTGGTTACTACCTCGGAGATCAGCGTTGCGTTGACGCTCGACAATGCACCCAACGCTACTCGTCCGGAATTGGCTCAGGCTTGTCTGGATGAGCTGGGTGAGTTCTGTCAGGTCAGCGTTGAGAACAATCTTACCCTGGTAGCCATGATTGGTTCTGAAATTCAGTTGCGCCATGGTGAAGCGAGCCTGATGCAGGTGCTGGCTGATTTTAATATTCGCTTGATCTGCCATGGGGCGAGTCGCCATAACCTGTGCTTTTTGGTTGAACAAACCGAATCGGACGCGGTGGTTCAGGCTATTCACAGCCGGTTACTTGAAGCCGCATAAATCAGGCGTATGCTAAGTCTGACTGGACACATCATCCGGAGCGGGTAATACTCGCTCTGAAAGCAAAATTACTTACTCACAGGTGTGTCCATGGAATATCAGGAAATTTATCAGTTCTGGTTTGTCGAATGTCAGGAGCAGGACTGGTGGCAAAAATCGGCCCAGTTTGATAACAAAATTACAGCGAGATTTGCACAGTTACACCAGCAGGCCATGGCAGGTGAGTTGGCAGATTGGCGCAAAACTGCGGTCGGGTCGCTGTGCGAGATCATTGTGCTGGATCAGTTTTCCCGCAATATGTTCCGTGATACACCCGCCGCCTTTGCGAGCGACCCACTGGCATTGTGCCTGGCACAACATGCCATTGAAAAAGGCTTTGATCAACAGTTGGAGAAAACCCAGCGTACTTTTATGTATTTACCTTATATGCACAGCGAGAGCCTTAAAGTACATCAGCAGGCGGATGCCTTGTTTAAGTCCTTACCCAATTACGAGTTTGAGCTCGCGCACAAAAAAATCATTGAGCAATTCGGACGCTACCCCCACCGAAACGCCATTTTAGGCAGGGAGTCGAGTCCTGAAGAATTGGCTTTTTTGCAAACGCCTGGTTCGAGTTTTTAAGTCAAGCTCTGAGGTGTTTCCCGGTTCTCTACATCATGTCAGTAAGCACAATACCGTCCTGATTTGAGCGCGCAAATGCTTACCACTTCTGGCTGTTCCGATTTGCTCTAACTGACACTCGCAATTTGTTTACAAGTGCGTATAATCGCCAGTCTACAACAATAATTAACTTGGCATTCGATTATGGCTCAAGTGCGTGAAGGTTTTCAAAGCCGTCTGGGCTTTGTATTAGCGGCAGCCGGTGCGGCAGTCGGACTTGGTAATATTTGGGGATTTCCCACTCAGGCAGCGAACCACGGTGGTGGGGCGTTTTTGCTGGTCTATTTTATCGTTATTTTCTTACTGGCATTACCGGCTTTGTACACCGAGTTGTATTTGGGCCATCAGGCACAGGCCAACCCGGTTAAAGCATTGAAACAAGCCTGGCAGGAAAAGCAGCCTAAAATTGGTACATCTGCGGGTTACATCGGCCTTGCCGGTGCCATTGTGATGCTCAGTTTCTATTCTATTGTAGCCGGCTGGATGTTGGCACATTCGCTCGAGCCGCTTGCACGTTTAGTTGGCTGGGATGAAGCCAGCGCTTTTCTGTCCGGTGATTCGACTTTACGGAACTTTATCTTTACCCCACTGATGCTGCTGTTGACGGCTGGCATTATATTACAGGGGGTGAAGTCGGGAATTGAAACCTGGTCACGTCGACTCATGCCAGTGCTACTTATGCTGTTGATAGCGTTAATCGCTTATATGGGCACGCTGGAAGGCGCAGCAGCTGGGTTTAAAGCTTACCTTGTGCCCGATTTTAGTAAAATTGGCGATCCCGAATTGATCATTGCAGCCATGGGGCAGGCGTTTTTCTCTTTATCTTTGGGGGTTGGCTGTATGATGATTTATGGCTCTTACCTGAGACCAAATGAAAACCTGCCAAAACTGACTTTTAGCGTGGCAATGCTGGATACCGGCGTGGCTTTTCTGGCAGGGCTTTTGATCATTCCGGCTTTGTTTATTGCCCAGAATAATGGTGTGGAAGTTTTCCAAAATGGCAAACTGGTCGGTGAGGGCAGGCTTATCTTTGCCATTTTGCCTGAGCTGTTTGCAACCATGGGCGAAATTGGCCTGTTCGTTGGACTGACTTTCTTTATATTAATGTCGATAGCCTCACTGACATCCACGATTTCTTCAACCGAAATCCCGGTGTCGTTCCTGGTTGAAAATCATGGCTTTAAGCGTGGTCAGGCAACCTGGCTGGTGACCTTTGTGCTGTTGATAAGCTCAGGCGCTATTATCCTCAATTTCGACTGGCTGTTTGGCCTGGTGATCCAGATTTTAACTCATTATCAGTTGCCACTGATGGGCTTGTTCTACTTTATCACGGTAGGCTGGGTATGGCGTCGAGGTAATCAGCTGGCACTGGAATGCAGTGGTAAGATGTACTGGTTTGCTCAGTATGTACGATTTGTCTGCCCGGTGCTGATGACAGCCGTTTTTGCTAATGTGGCTTTCTTTAAGTAACAGCAGTTGTTTGAATACAAAAACGCCTGGCGATGCCAGGCTTTTTTGTAGGTATAAATCAAACCTGATTTTCCAGCGCCTGCCCCGTGCGAATGGCGTTGAGGTTAGTCACTGTGGTGTGGGCGATTTCGGTTAAGGCTTCTTTGGTGAAAAAGCCCTGGTGTCCTGTGATAAGCACGTTCTGAAAGCTTGCCAGACGCATAAAGACATCGTCCTGTATGACCTCATCGCTGCGGTTTTTAAAGAACAGTTCCGATTCTTGTTCATACACGTCCAGGCCAAGGTAGCCGAGCTTTCTTGATTTCAAGGCGCGAATACAGGCCTTGCTGTCTACCAGCGCGCCGCGGCTGGTGTTGATCAGCATCACGCCTTGCTTCATTTTTTCAAATGCCGCGTCGTCAATCATGTGGTGGGTGGCTTCGGTCAGCGGGCAGTGCAGGGTAACGATGTCGCTTTGCTCAAGCAGCATATCCAGAGAAACCTGGGTGTAAGAGCCTTCTCCTATATTCGGGTCGTAAACCAGCACGTGGGCGCCAAAGCCATTGAGAATAGCGACCAGTGCCTGGCCTATTTTTCCGCACCCAATGATACCGACCGTTTTGTTGTGCAGATTAAAACCCAGTAAACCGTTGAGATCAAAGTTATCTTCGCGGACCCGGTTATAGGCTTTATGGGTTTTGCGACTCAATGTCAGCATCAGGGCAATACAATGCTCTGCCACGGCTTCTGGACTATATGCCGGTACACGTACGACTTTAATACCCAAGGCATGGGCCGCTTCGATGTCAACATTATTAAAGCCTGCACAGCGCAGTGCGATGCTCTGGACGCCCAGCTCAGCCAGTTCAGCCAGCACATTGGCATCAACCTGGTCGTTCACAAACACGCAAATGGCATCAAACCCTTGCGCCAGTGCAACGGTTTTATCGTTCAGTGCTTGCTCAAAAAACTCAAACTCAATATCAGGAAACTGGGTAAGTGCATGCTCAAAAAACGGCAGCTCATACTTTTGCGAACTGAATAGGGCGACTCTCATTGGACACTTGACTCTCTATAATCGATTTTAAGGTTTCGGGTTTTGTCCTTGGTGCATAGCGGGACAGTAAAACGCCCTCTGAGTTTACTAAAAACTTAGTAAAATTCCATTTAATCGCGCGGTTTTGCGCTATTCCCCTCGTGTTAACCTTGAGGTAATTAAAGAGCGGGTGGGCATCTGGGCCGTTGACCAGTACTTTTTCCGAAATATGGAAGCTCAGATTAAAATGCGACTGATAAAACTCTCTGAGCATTTCGTTTTCAAGAGGTTCATTGCGGCCAAACTGGTGACAGGGAAAGGCAATGATCTCGAGTCCCATTGGATGGTACTTTTTATAGAGCTTTTCCAGCGCACTGAGTTGGGGGGCAAAGCTGCACTTGCTGGCAATATTGGCAATCAATACTGGTCTGCCTTGTAAGGATCTGAGTGCCAGCGTCTCGCCGTTTAGTAGTTTCACGCTGAAACGATAAATGTTCTCCATCCTGTCAGGCTCCTTGATGTTTTTTCTTTTTAATCAATTGATTCATAGCTGATATTTTTCATTTGCCATGCTTAGATGGCTCAGGTATAACAACTCCATCTTTCTAGCTTAACAGCCAAATAGGACAAATTTATGTCAGTCAAAGTTGCATTCATCGGATTGGGGGTAATGGGATATCCCATGGCCGGTCACTTACAGCAGGCCGGTCATCAGGTCACTGTGTACAACCGTACGACCGCTAAAGCACAGCGCTGGGCCGAGCAGTATGAGGGGGCATTCGCCCCGACACCCAAAGAGGCCGTAGCTGGTGCTGAATTGGTTTTCATGTGTGTGGGTAATGACGACGATCTCAGATCTGTGGTGTACGGTGAAGAGGGGGTTCTAGCGGGGATGGCTGCAAATACTGTATTGATTGACCATACGACTACGTCTGCAAAAGTAGCGCGTGAGGTTGCCGAGCGTGCAGCTGCTCAAAACGTGGCGTTCCTGGATGCGCCTGTATCTGGTGGTCAGGCTGGTGCAGAAAATGGCGTACTGACTGTGATGGTGGGTGGTGAACCAGAAGTCTTTGAACGTGTGCAGCCTGTGATGGGCGCATTTAGCCGTTTTAGCCAGTTATTGGGTGAAGTAGGTTCTGGTCAGCTGTGTAAAATGGTTAACCAAATCTGTATTGCAGGTGTGGTACAGGGGCTCGCTGAAGGCCTGCACTTTGCCAAACAGGCAGGACTTGATGGTGAAAAAGTGGTAGAGACCATTGCCAAAGGAGCTGCAGGGTCATGGCAGATGGAAAACCGCTATAAAACCATGCTCGCTGGTGAGTATGATTTTGGCTTTGCCGTCGACTGGATGCGTAAGGATTTAGGCATTGCGTTGGATGAAGCTCGCAGCAATGGTGCATCACTGTCACTGACCGCGATGGTTGATCAGTATTATGCGGATGTTCAGGCGCTGGGTGGAGGGCGATTTGATACTTCCAGTCTGTTGGCTCGTCTGGATGCAATTCACGACAAAAAATAGTTTATTTATTGGACATTAAAAAAGGCAGGGCGCTCAGGCGACCTGCCTTTTTTGTTTATGTGTTCAGTTAAGCTTTTTTAGACAGCTTTTCCAAATCCATGTTTTCTTCCAGGTCTTTGGCGGCATCGGCGTCGTTAAACACATCAATATCCAGCTCACCTTCGGATTTTGCAACCACACAGGTGACCATACAGTCGCCGGTCACATTCACAGCGGTACGGGTCATATCCAGCAGACGGTCTACGCCCATAATGATGGCAATCCCTTCTACCGGCAGGCCAACCTGGTTCAGAACCATGGCTAACATAATCAGACCTACGCCAGGCACGCCCGCTGTACCAACGGAGGCAAGCGTGGCAGTCAGAATAACCATCAAATAGTCGCTCAGAGTTAGATCAACAGCAAAGACTTGGGCAATAAACACGGTTGCCACACCCTGCATAATGGCAGTGCCATCCATGTTGATAGTTGCGCCCAGTGGGACTGTAAAAGAGGCTACAGAGTTATGTGCACCAAGCTTTTTCGTCGCGGTTTCTAACGTTACTGGCATTGTGGCACTTGAGCTTGAAGTACTGAATGCAAACATACACGCATCTTTCATCTTGGCCAGGAAAGTAAGCGGGCTCAGACCTGTCAGCACTTTAAGCAAAATACTGTAGTTAACAAAGGCGTGGATCAGCAAGGCAGCAACCACCACCAGGAAGTACTTACCGAGTTCTACAATCAGGTCCATTTCAATGGTGGTGAACAACTTGGCCATCAGACAGAATACACCGTAAGGGGCCAGGTTCATCAGCAAGGTAACCAGCTTAAGTACCACAGTATTCAAATCTTCAAACACCTTGGCACAACGTTTACCCGCATCGCCACTGAGCGCCATGGCAATACCAAACAGCAGAGCAAAGACAATCACCTGGAGCATCTTACCGCTGGCCATTGCATTGATGGGGTTAGTCGGGAACATGCTAATAATGACCTGTGCCAGCGTTGGTGCTTGCTGTGCATCGAAGGTCGCCGTAGTCGGAATTGCGACGCCTCCACCCGGGCTAACCAGCAGGGCAAGAGAAATAGCTACAGTAATAGCGATGGCAGTGGTAGAGAGGTAAAGCAAAATGGATTTGCCACCCAGACGACCCAGCTTCTTAGGATCGCTCAGGCTACAGGTACCGACCACCAGAGAAATAAAGACCAAAGGAACAACCAGCATTTTCAAACTGGCAGATAAAAATCTGCCCACCGATGTGGAACAGTCCGTCTACGAAAAAGCCTTTGATTGGCAAATCGAACAGGCCCAGAGGAATCGCAACTTCGGGCTTATCGCCCAGAATGGTTTGTATCAACAGACCCAGAATAACACCCAAAACCATGCCCAGCATGATACGGGTAGTTAGGCTCATTTTTTTGTTTTGTGACATAGCCTTTGACATCGTCCTAACACTTACATTTTACAAAATCGCTATAGCCTAACAGGATAGTTGAATATGAACAGAAAAAATCGATGACAGCCGCTAAAAATTTGTGATTTTACATCCACAATTGGGTTAACATGGTGAAAATAACTCAAAATTATTAGATTGCTAGGGAGAATCGAAAATGTCTCTGATGCGCTGGTTTAGTATTACTTTGCTCAGTTTGCTGATGATCGCCTGTGGTGGCGGTGGTTCGATTGAAAAAGACACCTCGGGAGGTGGCGGTACAAATACAGATTATGAACTGGTACTGAGTACAAGTTCTGCAAGTGGTGGTAGCCTCAGTATCAGTAACCCGATCACAATCACAGCAAAACTCACCAATGATGGGGCACCCGTTGCCAATAATCTGGTTAAATTTACTAATGACGAGTTTTCTGACTTTGCCTCTGTGAGTTCACAACTTACCGACAGCAATGGTGTAGCTAAAGTGACTATTATCGCCAATCGGTTAGGTGGGGCGGGTACCATTTCGGCCACTGCGGACGTGGGTGAAAATACCGTTAGTGGTTCAGTGCCTTATGCCGCAACTGGTGATGGTGGTATTCAAATCGCGATGACGATTACGGGCTCAGATGGTCAGCCGATCAATGCGACTAACCCAATTAGTGGTTCAGAGATTGCGACAGTTACCGCAATACTAACCGACAATGGCACACCTTTGAATGGACAGGTACTTGAGTTTTCTAAAGAGGCCGACAGCGAAGATCTACTTGTTACGAACGGCAACTCAAATGTTCAGACAGACGCCAACGGTGCGGCACGTTTACTTGTCCTGGCAACGGACAAAGTGGGAGCGGGCTATGTTCAGGTCACCTATAACGAAGACATCAACGCCCGTATAGGATTCGAGTCAGCAGGTAACCCCTTTTACGATAAAGAGGTTTATGACCTGAGCGTGCAATTGGTTAACGCCGCAGAGCAAGCTTCCAGTGATCTCTCACTGGCTAATCCACTGACTGCAAAGATTCAGCTCACTTTGAATGAACAGCCTGTAGCAAACGCTGAAATTGCGGTTGCTGTTGAAGCCAGCGCGCGCTTTGCAAAGCCAACCGAGTCAGTCAGAACAGATGCGAATGGCCAGGCAGAGATTCAGATTTTCGCCACAGAGACCGCGACGATTGATCAACAACTTGATGCGTTTACAGCAACTTACTCAGTGTCCGGTGATGAAGCAGCCAGAAGCGTTGCCAGCTACGTTGGCGCGGGAGATGGTGGCTTACAGATGGTTGTTGAAGTCCTAGACAGAGGGCCGGGTAATGAAATAGATGAAAGCAACCCGCTAAGTGCATCCAATAAAGGCAAAATTGTAGTTACACTTACTCGAGATGGCGTTGCCTTCCAGGGACAAGTGGTTTCTGTAAATGATCTGGTACTAGCGGAGTTGGATGACGGAGGTAATGGTAAGGCGTTGACAGACGACAGTGGTCGTGCTTCGTTCGATATAAGGGCCTCAGACAACGGAGGTTTAGGCACATTTAATGTATCGTTACCTGAGATTCCAAGTTTTTCGCCCAAAAATGGTCGCTTCTATTCTGATGGGATCATCGCGGTTGAAAAAGGCATTGCTATTCAAATTATAAGCATTAAGGATAGCGTCGGAAATAACATCGATAAAGATAACCAACTTGACGACAACACCAAAGGCACTGTTATTGCCAGAGTCCTTAAAAATGATAAACCGCTGGAAAAAGTATTAGTTGAATTCACTGTAGAGCCTATTGCGACGCTCAGCCCCAGTGATGGTCGGGCACAAACTAATGAGGATGGCGACGCCGAAATAAGCCTTAATCCCACCAATGAAAAAGGCATCGGTATAATCAAGGCTAAATATACTTCCGAGGCGGGTGAAGTATTTGAAAGTGCAGGTGTTCTGTTCCACTCTGACGGTATCGAGAACGATGAGGGTGAGTATCGAATCAATGCCAGAGTTTTAACCGGCTGTTTACCTGGCTGGGACAGTGAGCGCGATAGCATTGAACTTAACCCGAGTTTGCCGTCGACAAATTGTACTGATACTAACCAGTTAGAGTCATCAGATACGGTTGATGTGTTTATCAAGGTCACAGATAAAGATGAAGAGGATATTGAAAATGACATTATCGAGGTTACCTCTGATATTGGTCAGCTACTACCTGCTCAGGGGCGTGTTTTAACAGACCGTTTTGGCGTCGCTTTGCTTAAATTCCAGCCAGGAGATTCCGGTGGAGCAGGCACTATCACCGCGCAATATAAAGGGGAAGAAGGAAAAGTAAATTTCTCCGTCGGTCTGCAAAGCTTATTTATAGAGTTGTCGGCAACAGCGTCAGAAGAAAATCCATTGAAAGCTGGCGGAAGTATGGTGATTTCCGCAAATGTGTATGTAGATGAGTTTAAATCAGCGCTCTACCTCAATCCTATCGATGTCGAATTTACGTCTAACTGCGTAGATGAAGGACTGGCTACTATTGACCAGTCTGTCAGCTCAGAAGAAGGTCAGGCAAATACGACGTATAGAGCCAATGGTTGTCGCGGTTTAGATACTGTGACTGCAACTGTGGTTTCGGGTGGTGGTGTTAATCAGCCTGCCAACATAACTTTTGCGGTGTCAGAGGCTGAAGCTCAGGCAATTCAGTTTTTGGATGCTAGTCAAAGCTTCATAGGTCTTCCTCCTGGCATCGGAGGGGTGCCTACAACGTCTACAGTCAGATTTAAGCTGATAGATAGTGACAGTCGTCCTCTCAACCAGAAAAGAATTGACTTCAAAATATCGGATCTCACTGGTGACGCATTGCTAACTGCTTATACAGGCAGTACAGATAATGAAGGTGTTGCGCAAACTACGATCCGATCGGGTATTGTTCCGGGAGACATCGTCGTAGAAGCGTGTTACATCTCCAATGAGGAATTAGCAAGCTTACCTGATGGAGAGGACTACACCTGTTGGCAATCGCGTATTGATGTATGTACTGCGGATCCAACGAAAGAACAATGTCCAGATGGCAAGACACTTCGTTTACTGTCAGCTGATAAGCAGATCAATGCTGTTTCGTCGGGCATCGTCTTGTCTTCTGGTGTACCAGATCAGAATAGTTTCGATGCCGGTGCTGCCACCTATTATATGAATGCACTCAATACATTGGGTTTTACCAATGACATTAGCATCTTTTTTGGTGATCAGTTCAACCAGCTAACTGGTGACAATATCGTTGCAAATGTGCAGGTAGAGGCGGGAATTGTCGGTAATATAGATGGTGCTGGTGGTACAAACACTTATGAGTGCTCGGCTGTGGACGGACGGTGCACCGTTCAGTGGCGTAGTCAGGGAGAAATGCCGTTTACAGATCCTAAGTGGGGTAATACGTTAGACCGCGTTTGTGATCTGTATAATGGCCAGCCTGCGCCATGTCGTACCTGGCCGGAAACAAATAAAGATGGAAACATACTGATCCGAGGCGGTAGAATATCCGTTCTGGTGACTGCGAAAGGACAAGAAACGTTTATTGACCGGCCCAGTACCCTTGATGATGATGGTAATGTATTAATAGAGCGACGTAATGGTCGTTTTGATCAGGGAGAATTTTACAGCGCCTTCGACTTACCAGAAGCCTTTGTAGACCATAACGAAGACGGTAAATTTTTATGTGACGTCGATGGTAATAACTGTGGAGAGCCCATAGTGTGTGATGGTGATGCCTGTGAACCAAATAACACCAGAGGTGGCCACAACGAAACATTCAATGACGCCAATAATAATGGCATCTATGATAACGGGGATGGCATCTATAACGGTCTACTTTGCTCTGAAGAAGCGATGAACGCTGAAGGTGGCCCCTATTGTTCGCGTGAGCTGGTTGAGGTGAGAAAACAGTTTGAAATCATCGCTTCTGGTAGTACTCCTTATGTGAGGTTTACGGTGAGCAGATCTGATGTGACTTATCAATTCAGAACCGGGGAGAACTGTAAATTTTTCAGAGGGATGCCGACATTGGATGGTGATGGCAATATCTTGTTAGATGACGCTAATTGCCCCACTTTTCCGACGCAAGACACAGTACTTGGCGTAGAGAACTTGGGTAAAGAGTGTTTGCTTAATACAGGAGCACCAACCATGGTGACAGACGCGGGTGGCGACTACCTTGCGTTGGATAGCAATAATTGCCCAACATTTGTGTCGGAGATCGCCTTTGAAGTATCGAGTTGTGAAAACGCAAAAGATACAAACGGGCGCGATATACCAAGATTAGGTGTGACGGGTTTAGAGGTATCAGATGATGACGCATATTGTGATTTTACTGGCATTGATTTAACTGACCCCACTTTGCCAAGCGAAGATGGTGTTCCTATCCAGATTTTATTCTCAGATATTTATGGTAATTCCCTGCCAGAAGGTACTGAAATACAGGTTAGTGCTGACAACGGTGTTGCAACCGTTAGTGGTCTGCAAAGCACTATCTCGAATGCTTCAGCCGATGGGGTTCAGAGCGCATGGGTTACAGTATCCAGAGAGCAAGCAGCGAACAGTCTTAAGTTTGGTAATCTAACCATTCAATTCACTATTCCAAGTGGTTTAGGCAATGGTGAAACTGTTATCACTACCGCCGAGGTGAGCGTAAAAGATTCCGGCTAAAGACGATATTATTGCAGACCAAAGCTTAGCTTTGGTCTGCAAACGAACGCTTGGTTGTCAGAAAACATGATTTTGTATAAATCTCTTATTTACTTATCACTTTTCCTTTAACCCTTGAAATTCCTTTCATATCCGCTATATTCGCCCTTTCCATCAAGCAATCTATACGCCTGGGTAAATTAGCAACAACAATTGTTCATAAAATCACTGCTTGGCGAAAAGATCGAACGAAAAGCTTGTAACAATAGGTATTTGTGGATATACCTATATTTAATCGCGCCCAATGAAGGGCAACAACCAGACAGAAGTCAAATAGGCAGCTATGGGCAAATCGCTAGTAATCGTAGAGTCTCCCGCAAAGGCAAAAACTATTAATAAGTACCTGGGTAAAGACTACATTGTGAAATCCAGTGTTGGTCATATCCGTGATCTTCCTACCTCAGGCGCAGGTAAAACTAAAGGCCTGGCAACGAAATCTCCCGCAGAAGTGAGAAAGATGTCGCCAGAGGAAAAGGCTGAGTATAGAAAGAAGAAAGATTACGCGAACCTGGTTGCCCGGATGGGAATAGACCCGGAAAAAGGCTGGGAGCCGCACTATGAAGTGCTACCTGGCAAAGAAAAAGTCGTACAAGAACTGGCTAAGCTCGCAGAAAATGCAGATACCATCTATCTCGCAACCGATTTGGATAGAGAGGGAGAGGCAATCGCGTGGCACCTTGAAGAAGTGATAGGTGCTGATGCAAGTAAATACAAACGTGTTGTATTTAACGAAATCACCAAAAATGCCATCACACAGGCGTTTGAGGCACCTGGACAGTTAAACACCGACATGGTGTATGCGCAACAGGCACGACGTTTCCTCGACCGCGTTGTCGGTTTTATGGTATCTCCTTTGTTGTGGCAAAAAGTCGCGCGTGGATTATCAGCCGGTCGTGTTCAGTCTGTGGCCGTTCGCTTACTGGTAGAACGTGAGCGTGAAATTAAAGCGTTTATTCCGGAAGAGTTTTGGGATATTCATGCGGACACAGCGTTAGCTGAACAAGACGTCCGCTTTGCCGTGACTAAGTATCAGGGTGAAGCTTTTAAACCACTGAACGAAACGCAAGCTAACAAAGCCGTTGCAGAGTTGCAAAAAGCACAGTATCAGGTTGTTAAGGTTGAAGAGAAACCAAGTAAGAGCCGCCCGAGTGCACCTTTTATTACTTCAACCATGCAGCAGGCGGCGAGCACCCGTCTGGGTTACGGTGTCAAAAAGACCATGATGCTGGCACAACGTTTGTACGAAGCGGGTTACATTACCTATATGCGTACAGACTCAACCAACCTGTCCAATGATGCCGTTGAAATGGCCCGTGGTTATATTTTGGATAACTTTGGTGATAAGTACTTGCCGGGTGCTCCCATTAAATACAGTGCAAAAGACAATGCTCAGGAAGCGCACGAGGCAATCCGTCCTTCTGATGTAAAAATCCTTTCCGGGCATGTTGAAGGCGTTGATGCCGATGCCAAGAAGCTCTATGAGCTTATCTGGCGTCAGTTTGTCGCTTGTCAGATGACACCAGCAGAATACGACCTGACTAATATCACTGTAGGTGCAGGCGATTACACGCTTAAAGCACGCGGCCGTGTGTTGCGTTTTGACGGTTGGACACGTGTGCAGCCAGCAGTACGTAAGAAAAACGAAGAGGAACAGGCACTGCCAGCCGTTGCGGTAGGAGACACCGTACAGTTGCAGGCGCTGGATCCAAAGCAACACTTTACTAAACCGCCGGCACGCTTTAGTGAGGCGAGCTTGGTTAAAGAACTTGAAAAACGAGGCATTGGCCGACCATCTACTTATGCGTCAATTATCTCGACCATTCAGGATCGTGGTTACGTGCGAGTGGAAAACCGCCGTTTCTATGCTGAGAAAATGGGTGAAATTGTCACCGACCGGTTGATCGAAAACTTCGATGAGCTGATGGATTTTGATTTTACCGCCAAAATGGAAAATCGCCTGGACGAAATCGCCGAAGGTGATCGTGTCTGGACTCAGGTACTGGACAAATTTTACGCCGATTTCTCTAACCAGCTTGAACTGGCTGGTAAAGATGAAGCCGAAGGCGGCATGCGTCAGAATGTTATGGTTGAGACCGATATCGATTGTCCAACCTGTGGTCGTAAGATGGGGATCCGCACTGCTTCTACCGGGGTATTCCTGGGTTGTACTGGCTACAACTTACCGCCAAAAGAGCGCTGTACGACGACCATGAACCTGATCCCTGGTGATGAAGCGGTTGATGCCGATGTGGAAGACGCAGAAACCGAAAGCCTGAGACAGATGAAGCGTTGCCCTAAGTGTGAAACCGCGATGGACTCTTATCTGATTGACGAAAAGCGTAAGCTACACGTCTGTGGTAATAACCCGGGTTGTAGTGGCTATGTGATTGAGGAAGGCAGCTTCAAGATTAAAGGCTATGACGGGCCGGTCATTGAGTGCGACAAGTGTGGTTCAGACATGCAGCTTAAGTCTGGTCGTTTCGGTAAGTACTTTGACTGTACCAGTGAAGACTGCAAGAACACGCGTAAGCTGCTGAAAAGCGGTGAGCCCGCGCCACCTAAAGAAGATCCGGTACACTTGCCTGAGCTACCGTGTGAGAAGTCCGATGCCTATTTTGTGCTACGTGACGGCGCGTCTGGTATTTTCCTGGCAGCGCATACTTTCCCTAAATCCAGGGAAACACGTGCACCTAAGGTTGCCGAACTTAAACGCTTCAGAGATCGCATTTCGCCTAAGTTCTATTATCTGGCAGATGCACCAGAGCAGGATGGCGATGGCAACCTGGCAGTAGTAAGGTACTCTCGTAAAACCAAATCGCAATATGTGATGACGGAAGTCGAAGGAAAAGCTACTGGCTGGAAAGCAACCTACGAAAACGGTAAGTGGGTTGAGGAAGAGAAAAAGCGTAAGAGCGCGAAGTCCTAGGTAATCAGTCAGATTAGACTATGAGAGAAAACAAAAAGGCCAGCAAAAACTGGCCTTTTTTGATCTTTGAGTATTAGATATCGACTTCTGTCACGGCTACATAACCGCTGGCAGATAGCTCCTCGTTAACACACTGCAAAACGTACTGACGTAGTGCATCGGTTGCAACTTCGTCATCCTGAGCCCATTCAACACACATTTGTGTCAGCTCAGCAACTAGGCTAGCTGGTGCACTTTGTAGTTGCGAGTCATCTGCGGCAACTGAGGTTGAAGTTAAAGTAGCGGCTAAAACGCAGCTCGCCAGGGCTGAAAATAGTTTCATTGATGTTTCCTTTTGTATTTAGTGTAACGTTTCGTCACAGTGAATTTTTAAACTAAAACACAAAAAAAGAACAACGAAATAAATCACTCTTAAAGATAAGTGAATGTGATTAGGGGATTAATTGAATGTTTTTGATTAGGGAACTGTCAACATAACAATGATATACTCGAGCCAATCTGACTTATAGACGACCCGCCCGGGCACTGAAAAGGACGGTATAATGAAAAATAAGAGCGGACGGTTGCGCACACTATTCAGACATAGCTTGGTTGCTGTTGGCCTGCTCAGTGGCACAGTCAGCCATGCTACATCAGCTGATGTAACGAGCCTCACTTCTTGCTATGCTAAAGGGCTTGCCGATCAACTGTTGTGTGGCAGTGTAGAGCAGCCCTTGTCGGCAAGTAGCAGTGAAAAAATCAGCATACATTATGCGGTTATCCCAGCCATCAAACAGGTCCATCCAACAGAAGCCATTTTGGCATTCGCTGGCGGACCGGGACAATCAGCCATTGATGTTGCGGCCGTATTTGCACGTGTCTTGCGTTATGCCCGCGAAGAGCGGGATATCATTTTGGTTGATCAACGCGGAACTGGTAAATCTAGTTTACTTCAGTGTGATATGGACCCTCTTGAGGCGCAGTTTGCCTTTAATGACGATGCGCTGCCCATTTTTGAATACAGTCGCGAAGAGACTCAAAAGTGTAAAACCAAGCTTAATACTGATCTCAGCCACTTTACCACGGCTGCGGCAGTCAAGGATTTTGAAGCGGTTCGCCTGGAGCTGGGATACAAAAAGCTTCATCTCTTTGGGGCGTCTTATGGTACGCGTATCGCACAAGAGTATATGCGTCGCTATCCTGATGCTGTGGCGAGTGCGACACTCGATGGGGTGGTACCTATGCAGCAAAGTCTGATTGCGATAGGCGAGGCCATAGATGATTCGTTACAGGCAATATTCTCAGAATGTACAGATAGTGCTGAATGTAACCGTCAGTATCCACAACTGGCACAACAGTATCAGACGCTGCTTGACACACTGATAGCGCAACCCGTGACGGTACAGGTGCCACACCCCAGAATGCACAACCTCATTACGCTGGTGTTGACACAAAATAAGGTACGTTCAGCCATTCGGATGGCGCTGTATAGTCATACAACACGTGCCTTGGTGCCGCTGGCTATCAGTGAGGCGGTAAAAGGTAACTATTTACCTTTAGTTGGTTTGATGGGCAGTGATTCTACGTTTGGCTCGCTGGCGATGGGGATGCACAGTGCAATTGTATGCGGCGAAGATTGGCCCGCACTTACTTCGCAATCCCGCTCCCGTTTTTCCCGCAGCTACTTTGGACGCCTGATGATGGAATCTCTCGATGCCAGTTGTCCGATATGGCAGGTCAGCGCGGTCACAAAAGATTTTTATCAGCCGCTTAATACAGATATTCCAACCTTGCTGTTGTCTGGCGGACTCGATCCTGCAACGCCTCCAAGCTGGGCCGAGCTGGCCATGGTTAATATGACTAATGCACGCCACCTGATTGCTGATGAAGCAACGCATGGTGTGGCAGGGCAAAGTTGTGCCGACAAACTCGTAGCTAAATTTATCAATCGGCGTGACCCCGGTGAACTGGATGACAGCTGTTTAAAGAAAGCAGCTGTCAGACGCTATTTTATGAACCCCAATGGCCCCGCAGTGGCAAGCCAGGAGCCGTAACATGATCAAAGTATACAATCTTAAGAAACAAATCGCCTCAGTGAACGCGATGGATGGCCTGAGCTTTAGTGCCGAAAACGGCCATATCACCGGATTGCTGGGTCCAAACGGGGCAGGTAAAACAACCTGTCTGAGAACCGTGTTTGGTTTGCTGCAAGCTGACGACGGGTACGCTGAGATCGATGGAATAAAGGTTCACGAAGATCCGATGGCTGCAAAACAGCAGTTGGGTTTGTTTCCGGACCCATGCGGTCTTTATGAACGCCTGACACCCAGAGAATATATTGAGTTTTATGCGCAGCTGAGTGGCATGACGAAAACCACGTCAAAAGCGGCGACTCAACGCGTTATTGAACAGCTGAAAATGACCGACATTGCCGACAGGCGCTGCCAGGGATTTTCTCAGGGTCAGCGAATGAAAACAGCACTGGCTCAGGCAATCGTGCATCAGCCACGCAACATCATTCTTGATGAGCCTACTCGCGGTCTGGACGTAATGAGTACCCGCGTACTCAGGGAGCTGTTACTGATGCTTAAGGAACAGGGCCATTGTGTGCTGTTTTCAAGCCATGTAATGCAGGAAGTAGCCGCATTGTGCGACCATGTAGTGGTGATGGCTAAAGGTAAAGTGGTTGCTCAGGGCACACCGGACCAGCTTTGTGAGCAGACAGGTAAGGCGAGCCTGGAAGAGGCGTTTATCGTACTGATAGGCAGCGATGAGGGGATTGCGGCATGATGAGACAGGTAAATATTCTCTTCAAAAAAGAGCTGCTAGATGCGTATCGTGACAAACGTTCGGTGATGGCTGGCTTGTATTATGCGTTTGGTGCACCTATCGTAATGTGCCTGCTGTTCTCAATCTTGTTGCAACAAATGGCGTCGCCTGAAGCACTAAAAATTACCATTGAAGGTGCTGATCGTGCTCCGAATCTGGTTCAGTATCTGGATAGCGCTGAAATTAGTCACAGTGACGAGGACGATGTTAAACCCATTCGCCTGCAAATAAGTGAGGACTATCAGCAGGACATGGCTAATGGCCGTAGTGCAACTGTGGTGATTGTTGCTGATAAGTCAGACAGTAAGCTGATCAAATCCGTGCGCAGACTGGAAACCGCGTTATTGAGATATAACAGCGAAGTTGCGGGACTGCGCCTGGTCGCTCGCGGTATCGATCCTGGCCTGATGCGCGCACTGGATGTACAGACACACGACCAGGCTACTCCGGATGCTAAAGGAGGATTGTTTCTTGGCATCGTGACCTTGTCCATCATTATTGCCGTGTTTTACTCCGCAATGAATTTAGGCATAGACACCAGCGCGGGCGAGCGGGAACGTAATTCACTGGCGTTGCTGCTGAGTCATCCGTTAAGCAGTATGCAGATTGTATTGGCTAAAGTTGCCGCGATTGCTGCTTTCTCCATCCTGGGGTTAGCGCTGGTACTGGTGGTGTCTAAGTTCGCATACGCCATGGTGGCCTGGGAGCAGCTGGGCTTTAGCATTACTCTGGATGTTCGTTTTATTCTGGTGAGCTTGATCATCGGAATACCAATTGCTCTCATGTCGGCCAGTATGCTGATTTTTGTTTCCTTCATGGCCAAGTCTTTTAAAGAGGCGCAGTCATACGTCACTATGGTTCTCATGGTTCCGGTTGGTCTGAGCATGATGACCAGTTACGATATCGCGACAGAAACTATCCAGTGGTTGCCGATTGCTGCGCAACAATACGCCATGATTGAGCTTATCAAAGGCAATACGCTGCCATACGCGCCATTGGGCGTGGCGTCGGTTTTTACACTGGCATTGTTTGCGCTGTTTACTTACCTGAGTAGCAGAATGCTGAAAAGTGAAAAAGTGGTGTTTGGTTTATAACTCGCCCGGGCTGTTTGGTAATGATATCAAGCCGGCTAACATTAACCGGCTTGATATATAAGATAAAACGCTGGCAGGCAGACCACTAACCCGACAAAAAATATTTTGAAAAAGCCGTCTCGATTTTCAGTCAGGTGGGCAAGGCCAATGCTGTCTTGATCAGCCTGTTCGAACGGCTTGAAGTATCTGTATATCTTCATGATCAACAAACCAACAATAAACGGCACCACCACGACAGTAACCACCAACAACACTAAATACCAAGCTTCCGGTACTGTATTTCTCATGTTATGTGCACCTTTACTATAAAAAAGGTACGTTAGCAAAGATACACCTCTGTCTCAATCTACTTCAGGTAATAAGCCGTAATGGCAAAAACGGCATTTTTAGACTCTACTGACCAAGGGGGGCAATCAAGCGTCCGCATGCGCAGAGCAAATCAAGTTAAGGAGCAAGCAAATGTCACACGTCACACTAAAAAGAGTCAGGGGTTTAGGGGGAGAAACACTGTCTGAATATCGTACACGCCAGATGGAGGAGCAGCGCTGGAAATTTGTCAGGCAAGGTGTATCTGACGCAGATCTGAATAACAATTTTGAGTTTCTCAATGGGGCGGTACTTAATCGTGAGGCTGATGAGCAACTACTGCAGACGACTACCGGGCTGTTTGGCCCAATTCGTACTGGTACCATTGTGCATTTAGACCCAAATGCCGATAACCTGGTGGTACCCAGTGAGCGGGCACCATTGAATCCTGACGGCGACTTGATCACCCGACTGAACCAATATCATCATGACCGCACGGGTAAACCACCTGAGGCTGAAAACGCGCTTGCTGTCAGTGGCTTTTGGACAGCGGCAACTGATGGAGCAGGTATTGCTGGACTGGATGGCGCCTCTAACGTATTCGGCAGTACGGGGCAACTTATTCTCAACCCAACCTGTGCCGGAGAGTTGGTAGAACTCAAGTTTCCACTCTTACAGTTTGGTTCAGCAGAACAGGAGCGCAACACATATCTCGAAACGTTAGCGTATTATGGTGGAACCTTGCTTGAGCCGGGTGAAATGTTTGATTTGGGTTTTACCCAGGATTTATGGGGTATTCAGTACGATCAAAAACTCCCGGAGTACGTCACGGAATATGAATTCAGCCCAATTAAAGGGGGGGGATTGTTTGTCGAACATCACCCTTTTCCACATATCTGGTTACCAGCAACAGGGGTCGATCCCGCGTTCAAAGAGCCGACAGTGTCCAGAATATTACTTGGCCGCCGACTTGATAATACTCGCGAGGATGGATACTACCGTACAGTAACCACGGAGCAGTTCCATTTTACGGTATTTGAAGTACCGAATGATGGCAGTGCATTGGCAATCCGGCCTCAGTGTATTCACAATGATAGTTTTACGAAAGGCGCGCAGACAGTGTTTCTGGGTAATACCGCGGCAAATACTGTTGCGCTGCGCCAAAGTGCGCCGGTAACGCAGATGGTTGTTGGTGATACTCCGGTCGGCAAACTGTCAGACTAGGCATATTTAACTGTCCATGGTCCTTATACTGCGGTGTTCAGCAGAAACGGCTCACATATGCGGGCCGTTTTTCACTGGAGCTTGCATTGGACTGTTGCTGAACAGACGCTGGTAACAGCGCCGTGCATATTCGTCTGTCATGCCCGACAGATAGTCTGCCAGTACGCGCATTTGTGCCGTCTCATCCTGTGCCTGCGCGTATTGAGCCTGTGTGGTATGAGGCAGTAAACGCAGGGGATCGCTCTGAAACGCCCCGAACAGGTCAATCAGCATATTTTGACCGCTGAATTCGATTTGCTGCATTTTCGGGTCGCGGATAAGCCTTGCAAAAACAAAGTGCTTGAGCACACCTAAAATGGCCTCAAACTCATCAGACAACTTGACGGTGTGGTGCAGTAACGGGTCGTTGAAATTGCTGTCCTGAATACTGAGTTCACAGTTGACGATAAACAGGTTTACCAGCTCGCCAATTACGTCTTTACGCAGAGACTCATCGTGCGAGAACAAGCGTTCACTGATACTATCAAGGTGTTTGTCCAGCCAAGGAGAGGAGATTTTTCGCAATTCGGGAGGGCATAACGCTGCCATTCTCGTTCACTCAGAGTCTCCGTGGCAATGGCATCTTCCAGGTCGTGTACGGCATAGGCAAAGTCATCTGCATATTCCATGATGGCACTGTCCAGTGACTTGAAGCGGGTTTTCGCTTTAAATTCGTTGACTGGTACATGGCTTTGCAGCAAGTTCTTGTCATCCTGGTTAAACGGCGCCAGGACCCAGTCCAGGACATCTTTGTCACAATGATAGATCCCTTTGGCAGGCAGCCATTGCTGGGTGTAAATAAAGCGCTGATTGGGGTCGGTGTGTGGAATGGCCAGCATTAACTCATCGATGATTGCCGGGTACTTAATAAAGCCGAGTAAAGTTCGGCGAGTGAGGTTCATACCGTACCCTTTGGAGTAGGGTTCCAATTTGGTAACTATCCGCAGTGTTTGTGCGTTGCCCTCAAAGCCGCCATGATCGCGTAGTAAGTAGTTGAGGGCGATTTCGCCGCCATGACCAAAGGGAGGATGACCAATATCATGTGCCAGACAAATGGTTTCCATCAGACTTGAAGACGGAAACCAGGCAAAGTCAGGATGTTGCGCTTTAAGGTGTCGCAGTAAACCAGTTCCTATTTGTGATACTTCAAGTGAGTGCGTTAAGCGAGTGCGGTAGAAATCGTTGACGCCTATACTCATGATCTGTGTTTTTGACTGCAGGCGTCGAAAAGCCGCGGCATGAATGATCCTGGAACGGTCAATTTGCCAGGCTGAGCGATTGTCGTTAGGGCGGTACTTATTTTGGTCCAGCTGTCGTTGCTGCCATGGTGACTGGCTCATAGGTGTCCTTCAATTACGCTAAGCTATACTCAGTATATCTTTGCTGTGTCTGGGGATAAACGAAAAAACCAAATTAAAGTTCTGAACGAAATTGGAATGAGGAAAGCCCCATCGTTACGATGAAATGCAGAAATTCGCGTTTAGTGGTAAGTTTTGTTATCATTATCCGCTAATTTGAAAATGAAAGAGCAAAGTACAGCAGGGTCATTCTGTTAGGGATTTTCAGAAAACCTGCGTAGTTACGCCAATTTAAGGGTGTTTTCAGCACTTTGATTTGGTAGTTGGTACTAGTGTGAGGAGAATCATGCGTTTACTAGTGAAAGTTATTATTGCCGCGATTTCAATATTCGCGATCCTGTATCCATTTATCGTCAAGCCCCCAGTTTCTCCAGAACCCTCACCCGAGCCAAAAGTCGTTGTGACGAAACCTCAGGTTAAGGAAGTGGAAAAACCTTTACACAAGGTGAAGCTGCCGGAGTTTGGCAAAATACGTGATATTGCAACTAAGAAAAAACGTTTCTTTGATTTTATTAAGCCCCATGTTGAGGCGGAAAACGAGCTGATCTTACAGCAACGTGCCAGTATAGAAATTGCCCTGATGATGCTGCAGTTTGAAGAGCCTCTCAGTGATATTCAGCAACAAAGGATCGAGCAGGTGTTTAAGCTCTACAGGATAGAGGATGACACCATTTCCATTGAGAACCTAAAACGGGCACTGCGTAGGGTAGATATTATCCCTAAAGAATTGGCGTTAATGCAGGCGGCCAATGAGTCGGCCTGGGGCACCTCGCGGTTTGCGCGTATTGGCCTGAACTTTTTTGGTCAGTGGTGCTATCGCAAAGGCTGTGGGGTGATCCCAAAACGCCGTAACGATGAAGCGGTGCATGAAGTAGCAGCCTTCCAGTCGGTGCGGGCGTCGGTCAAATCGTATTTTAGAAACATCAATACACATGATGCGTATAAAGAGCTTAGGGCCAAGCGTGCGCAGTTGCGCGCGCAGAAAAAGCCTATTGAAGCCACGGCGTTGACCGCAGGACTCTTGTCATACTCGGAGCGGGGCGTGCATTATATTGAAGAACTTAACGATATGATCAGACACAACAAGGCTTATTTTGATGAAGAGTAGGATGTTAGCGCTTTTGCTGGGTATGGCAGGGGTTGTAACTGGCGCACAGGCTCAAGAAGAGTTTGTGGTTTCGTACGATGGCTTTTATGACCGTCTTAAGGTAGTTGAAAAGGGTGAGTTTGAATTTGCCCGGGTAAATTTTTATCTGGTAGACATTGCATCACTGGCACCTTGTCAGCTCAAGTCAGGTAAAATTGTCACCGAAACCAGTGAGCAGCCACTCAATTATACCCAAGAGGCTCAGCTGTTACTGCCGTTTAGTGAAAAGCTCGACAAAGACAAAGCTGTGATTGTTGCAAAGCCGCTCAACGCTCAGCATGATTGTCAGATCAAATTTCAGATTGAATCTGAGTACTTTACTACTGCGCACCTGACCAGGCAGCGTTTGTATCAGCTGCATCATGAGTTTGACGAGCTGTTGTCGGATTTGTCCGGCTTCTTTGTCAGCAAACTGATGGGTTTTTTACTGCCACAGCAAAAGGGAGTAAAAGTGACGTTTGCCAGTGAGCCTAATCTGTCATCACCCGGGGTCAGCTGTGATAAGCAGGTCTGTCATTTTGAAGTGATGGATGACTGGGAGAATGATGCCGCACGCTTTAATACGCTGAGTGAAGTCGTCTCGGTGACGCCCTGGATAGAAAAGTAATTAGCTGACCAGTTATCTGATAGGCAGCTTAATCAATAAAAAAAGGCTTCGCATTGCGAAGCCTTTTTTCTCGTTATATTTAACGTAGCGCCTGAATACGTTGCTCCAGTGGGGGGTGAGAAGCGAACATCTCCGACAAACTCTTGCCCGATGCGATACCAAAGGCCATCATAGACCCTTCGAGCTGGGACTCGTGGTTGTGGCGCAGACGTTCCAACGCTGCGCGCATTTTATGTGCGCCTACCAACTCGGCTGCGCCTTTGTCGGCAGCAAACTCACGTTGACGGCTGAAGTAGGCAACAATCACCGAGGCCAGGATGCCAAACAGGATCTGGAAAATCATATCGAAAATGATATAAGTCCAGCTCACACCGTTGTTTTCTTCGTCACCGTTAAGAAAGCCGTCAACCAGATTCGCCAATACTTTAGCGATAAAGATCACAAAGGTATTCACTACGCCCTGAATGAGCGTAAGCGTGACCATATCGCCGTTGGCAACGTGAGAAACCTCGTGTGCCAGCACAGCTTCAGCTTCATCCTGAGTCATATTGTGTAGTAACCCGGTACTGACCGCAACCAGGCTGTTGTTTTTGCTGGGGCCTGTTGCAAAGGCATTGATTTCAGGACTGTCGTAAATGGCCACTTCGGGCATTTCAATACCCACTTGTTTGGCCTGATTAGCAACGGTTTGTACCAGCCAGTGCTCACTTTCATTGCGGGGTTGCTCAATGACATAGGCCCCGGTAGATTTCTTAGCGATCCATTTCGACATAAACAGCGAAATAAACGCACCACCAAAGCCGAACACTCCGGCAATGAGTAGCATGCCGCCATAACTGCGGTTTGACAGACCCAACACAGACATGACGATTGACAGAACAATCCCCAGCACCAGCATGACTGCCAGGTTGGTGATCAAAAATAGCACGATTCGTTTCATTTTAACCTCAAGCTTATACTCAACTTATTGTTTGCAGCCCACAAACTGGGATCAGCTTGTACAAAGTGGGCTATGTTACTTGCATACGTTTGCCTACACGCGCCAGGTGGGATCCATTTCCTTCAGCAAGGCGTGTTACCATAGGTTTAGTTGCAGTATTTTTAGCTTCCAAAGCACGCTTTGTATATGAAGGTAAATCACCATAATTACAAGTCACAGAGTAAAAAATTAGTGTGACAAAATATGCACAGGGTACCGTGAGTGGGTGCCTTCCTTGCGTTCATCTGCGCAATTACCCACAATAGTAATTATCAGGGTCATATAACGGTCATTATGCAAATAGAACATTTTGAGATCATGCAGTTTTTGTCTGCACATCCCCCATTTAATGATTTACCCGAGCACGCACTTAAGCAGCTTGCTTCTGAGGTTGAGGTTGGCTACTACCGTGCTCGTAGCGAAATACTGCACTACGGGGAGTCAATCTCAAACTTGTATGTGGTACGGGCCGGATCCGTGGAGGTTTACCGCAGAAATGGTGAGCTGTATAACCGAATTTCAGAAGGCGGGCTGTTTGGTCAGCGTGGTCTGTTGATGAACCGCAAGGTGCGCTTTCCGGTAATGGCCCTGGAAGACACCTTAGTGTACTGCATTCCCGTGACCCTGTTTGAAGCATTTTGTGACGAGCATGAGGCATTTGCCGACTTTTTTGAGGCCGACGACAGCGGTGGACTGCTCCAGGCCGTGTCAGATCAGGCAGACAACAACGACCTGACCACGGCCAAAGTCAAAACGTTGTTGCTCAGAGAGCTGGTGTCGGTTGAGCTGACCTGTACCATCCGTGATGCCGCGAGACTGATGACCGAAGAACAAGTTTCAGCCTTGTTGATTTACGATCCGAGTAAACCGGTCAACGATGATCCCGAAGATGATGACGGTCAAATTGTGGGGATCCTGAGCGATAAAGACTTGCGCATTAAAGTCGTGGCGCAAGGTTTAAACACAAATCAACCTGTCGCCAATATCATGACCCGGGAGCTCACCATAGTCGATTCTAATGCGTATGTCTTTGAGGCCATGATGATGATGCTCAGAGACAACCTGCATCATCTGCCTGTGGTTCATAAACGTCGGCCTATCGGTGTGATTGCCTTGTCGGACATCTTACGTTACGAGTCGCAGAGCAGCTTATTGTTTGTCAAAGGGATCATGGAGCAACAAAGTGTGGAGGACGTAGCGCACTATGCTCAGTCGTTGTCGAGTGTGTTTGTGCGTTTGGTTAATGAAGACGCTAATTCACACATGGTGGGCACGGCGATGTCTGTGATTGGCCGCACTATTAAACAGCGGTTACTGGAACTGGCCGAGGACAAATTGGGTGAGCCCCCCGTGCCTTATTGCTTTATTGCATTGGGCTCGATGGCACGGGATGAGCAGCTTATCGTGACCGATCAGGACAATGCGCTGATCCTGGATGATACGTATGAGGCGGATAAACATGACAGCTACTTTGCAGCGCTGGCCAAGTTTGTCTGCGACGCTCTGGCACAATGTGGTTACAAGTTATGTGATGGTGGCATTATGGCAACCAATCCGCAGTGGCGCTTGAGTGCGAGTGACTGGCAGGCTCAGTTTGAAGACTGGATGGATAACCCCAAGCCCGAAGCCCTGCTGCATAGCTCAATCTTTTTTGACCTGGACGGGGTGTATGGTCGCACCCAACTTGCCAGTCGCCTGAGTGAATTGGTGGCAAAAAAAGCAAAGAACACGCCGCGTTTTTTAGCTGCTATGGCCAGCAACTCATTGCGCAGAACACCGCCGCTGGGCTTTTTTAAGGATTTTGTGCTCGAGCAGGATGGTGAACACAAGCACTCGCTGAATATTAAGCGTCGTGGTACCGCGCCGCTGTCCGATTTGGTGCGTGTGCATGCCCTGGCTATCGGCTCGCGTAAGCAAAATTCGTTTGAGCGGCTGGAAGACATAAAAGACGCCCAGTTGTTGCCGCCGGGAAAAGTCGAAGATCTTGAAGCCGCGCTTGAATACATTGCGATGATCCGGATCCGCCACCAGGCACGGCAAATAGAGCAGGGAAAGCAGCCGGATAATAATATTTTACCTAAGCGGCTGTCAGAGTTTGAACAGCGAAACCTGAAAGAAGCATTTGCGGTACTGGACAAAGCGCAGAGCTATCTTAAGATCCGCTACCAGAATAAAGCGATGCTAAAATAATGGCAGTACAAGGTGACATTTTATCCTGGCCAAACCGCTTCGCACATTTGGCCCGCCAGTGTAATGATGAGCGCCTCAGAGCGTTTTACAACGCAGGCGTGCAGGCACCTGAAACACCGGTGTCACAAGCGCACTTTGTGGCACTGGATTTTGAGACCACCGGATTGGATCATGAAACGGATGATATTGTCAGTGTCGGCCTGGTGCCATTCGATGCGCGAAGAATTTATTGTCGTGATGCAAAACACTGGATCATAAAACCTGCTACGCCACTGCATAGTGAATCTGTAGTGGTACATCAAATCACCCACTCGCAGGTCAGTGATGCTCCTGATCTTGAAGACATCCTTGAAGAGCTGCTTGCTTGCCTTGCTGGTAGAGTGATTGTGGTACATTATCGCCATATTGAACGGCTGTTTTTTAATCAGACTTTGATACAACGACTGGGAGAAGGGATAGAGTTTCCATTGATTGACACCATGATGATCGAACACCAGGTTGAAACTGCCCGGCAAACGTTCTGGCAACGCTTCACGCGCCAGCCTATTTCTTCTATTCGTCTGGCTGATAGCCGAAAACGATATGGTTTGCCATATTATATTGCCCACCATGCGCTGAGTGATGCACTGGCGACTGCTGAGCTATTACAGGTTCAGCTGCAACATCATTACACACAAAACACAGAAATAAAATCGCTGTGGGTATAGTTATCCCCCGGGGTTGAGTCTGTGACCACAACAAAGAAAAATGGCATGTTATTAAACATGCCATTTTAGGATGTACTCTGTACAGCTGGTCACTCAACTGTTTACGTGCTGGCTTTTTCTGTACGCAAACCCAGGATAAGACTCAGGCACATCAGCAGGAGTACCACAGTAAATGGCAGACCAGTTGAAATAGCGCCGGCCTGAAGTGCTTGTATTGCTTCTGTACCGCCGATCCATAATAGCGCCGCAGCGATAGCGCCCTCTACCGTGGCCCAGAACACCCGTTGTGGGATAGGGGCATCAATTTTACCGCCGGCCGTAATACTGTCTATCACTAAAGAGCCTGAGTCCGACGAGGTGATAAAGAACACCAGTACCAAAACAATAGCGACAAATGATAACAGATCGCCCAATGGCAGCTGCTCAAACATTTCAAACATGGCCAGCGGCACCTGAGTCAGGCCATTCTCACCGAGTGCCCCAACACCAGCTTTCACCTGGTCAATGGCGATACCGCCGTATACCGACATCCACAAGGTAGTGACTAAAGTGGGGATCAGCAGCACAGCAATGATAAACTCACGAATGGTACGGCCTTCAGAGACTCGGGCAATGAACATACCGACAAACGGTGACCAGGAGATCCACCAGGCCCAGTAAAATACAGTCCAGCCCTGGAACCAGGCTTCATCGTCACGCCCGTGCGGGTTACTCAGTGGAATGATGTTCTCCACATAGGCCATTATGGTGGTGGGAACATTGCCGAGCGCGACCGCAAAGCCGGCCAACATGACAAACAATAGCAAGGCAAAGGCGATCAACATATTGGTGTTACTGAGCACCTTAACACCGCCCTCAATGCCCCGCACCACAGAAATAATGGCCAGCAAAGTAACACCCGCTATCACCATAATCTGCAGCCCGAGACCTGCTTCAATACCAAACACATGTTGGATCCCGGCACTGGCTTGCTGTGCGCCAAGGCCTAGCGAAGTGGCAAGACCAAACAAGGTGGCCAGCACTGCCAGAATATCGATAACGTGCCCGGGCCAGCCCCAGGCTCTGTCACCTAATAGCGGATAGAAAATAGAACGGATAGACAGCGGTAGCCCTTTATTATAAGCAAAGAAAGCCAGAGAGAGCGCGACAACGGCGTAAATCGCCCAGGGGTGCAAGCCCCAATGGTACATAGTGGCGCCCATGGCCATTTCCGCAGCTTCAGGCGTATTGGGTACGACATTCAGCGGGGTTTTGAACCAGCCAGTGTAGTAGGCTACCGGTTCGGCAACGCCCCAAAACATCAGCCCTATACCCATACCTGCGGCGAACAGCATGGCCAGCCAGGAGAGGGTGGTGTACTGAGGTTTGGCCGCGTCGCCACCAAGGCGGATTTTGCCATAGGGAGAGAGCACCAGCGCCAGGCAAAACAGCACAAAGAAGTTACCCGACCACATAAAGACGGCATCGAATGCGCCGATGATTTTCCACTTCAGGCCATCCAGTGTTGCCTTTGCTGACTCTGCATCGCTTACTAAGATTGCAATAAGAAATAATAAGATCAGGCCTGCACTCACGCCAAAAACCGGGTTGTGAACATCAAACCCCCATTTTTGTACGTTGTCCTGGCCCACGGTATAGTCAGTATTATCGATACTATACTTATCGTGATTGTCTGCCATTGTTACCTCATAGTTGAGAAATGAAATGGCAAATTGGTATTACACCCGGCTTTGATGCAAACTGCATGCGATGGGTTTATGTTAGTTACAGCGGTAATGGACCCACTTATGTCAGGCCATTACGATCGTCTCTGTGGTTAAAAGACGTTTCGATGTAATTAAGATAAACCAACCAAAACGGGGTATTTTTACCACCTTGCCGTAAAAGTCTTAGTTTATAAGTGTAAGCGCTAGAATATAAAAGTAAATGAATGGGCTATTAACTGAATAAAATCACACCAGTTAGGAACAAACAGGCAAAAAAAATCCCTCTTGCGAGGGATTTTGGGTAACTCAGCGCCTTTGGCACTGGGAATGAGGTCGGTACATAGTTGGTATTATAGTGTCAGACCGTGCTTGTTTAGCTGGCAAACTGCATTTCAGGAATGTCGCCATTTACAATAAGCTTACCTGCAGTTTTGCTGATAATTTCGTCTACACTAACACCCGGTGCGCGCTCTAGCAAATGGAACGCGCCATCTTTTACTTCAAGCACCGCTAAATCTGTGACGATTTTTTTCACACAGTTCACGCCGGTGAGCGGCAGAGTACAAGACTCCAGTAACTTTGAATCGCCGTGCTTGCTGGCATGGGTCATGGTTACCACGATATTCTGTGCGCCAGCAACCAAGTCCATTGCACCACCCATGCCTTTGATTAACTTCTTCGGGATCATCCACGAGGCAATATTACCGTTTTGATCCACTTCAAATGCACCTAATACCGTCAAGTCTACATGACCACCCCGGATCATGGCAAAGCTTTCGGCACTATTAAAAATAGCCGCACCTGTGGCTGCTGTCACGGTTTCTTTACCCGCATTGATCATATCTGCGTCGACCTGGTCTTCCGTTGGGTATGGACCCATGCCAAGCAGACCGTTTTCGGACTGCAGCATGACTTCGATACCCTGAGGCACGTAGTTGGCGACCAGAGTTGGAATACCGATACCCAGGTTTACGTAATAACCATCCTGAAGTTCTTGCGCCACGCGCATTGCAATTTGTTCACGAGTTAAAGCCATGGTGATCTCCTTACTTACGAGTTGTGACACGTTCGATGCGTTTTTCAAAGTTGCCCTGAATAACGCGATTAACATAGATCCCCGGAGTGTGGATCTCACTTGGCTCCAGTTCGCCTGGCTCTACGATTTCTTCTACCTCAGCAACGGTAATTTTACCTGCCGTTGCAGCCATTGGGTTAAAGTTCATCGCGGTGTGGCGAAATACCAGATTGCCATAGCGGTCAGCTTTCCAGGCTTTAACGATGGCGAATTCGCCAGTAATAGACTCTTCTAGAATGTAAGGGCGACCATCGAATTCTTTGACTTCTTTGCCCTCGGCAATCGGAGTGCCATAGCCGGTCGCGGTATAAAAACCCGGGATACCTGCACCGCCTGCGCGCATTTTCTCTGCCAAAGTACCCTGAGGGGTCAATTCAACGTCGATAATACCGTCTAACAACTGTTGCTCGAACAGGGCATTTTCACCCACGTAAGAAGCAATAATCTTTTTGATTTGACGATCATGGAGCAAAATACCCAGACCAAAGTCGTCGACACCACAGTTGTTCGACACCACAGTCAGCTCTTTGGTTTGTTTGCGCTTGATTTCTGCAATTAACCCTTCTGGAATTCCACATAATCCAAAGCCACCTGCAATAATGGTATCGCCATCTTTCAGGCCCTCCATTGCTGCTTCATAGCTTGAAACTACTTTATCGAAACCGGCCATTAGCCCACTCCTAGTTGTTCGTTGTTGTTCAGTTGTTATGACTGACAGCTGTTTTTCAGCGCCAGAGACACCTTGCTTACTGGTGCCTTATCCAGCGCCTCACAAATCTGCCAGCCCGCTTTTGCAAGCCTTTCTAAATCAATTCCACTATCGATGCCAAGCCCTTGCAGCAAGTAAACAACATCCTCAGTGGCAACATTTCCTGACGCGCCCTTAGCATAGGGACAACCACCCAGTCCGGCAACGGCTGAATCTATGGTGGCAATGCCCATTTCCAGTGCGGTATGTATGTTTGTCAAAGCTTGGCCATAGGTATCATGAAAGTGCACGGCAAGGCGCTCGGCAGGGATATGTGACAGTAATAACGTTAGCAGCTGCCTGACCTGATTGGCTGTGCCCACACCTATGGTATCGCCAAGACTGATCTCGTAGCAGCCCAATGCCAATAATTGTTTACACACCGCCAGAACCTGCTCTGGTTCGACCTCTCCCTGATACGGGCAGCCAACCACACAGCTTACGTAGCCCCTGACTTTGATGTTGTTTTTTTGTGCAAGCTCAACCACCGGGCGGAAGCGTTCAATACTCTCTTCAATGGAGCAGTTGATGTTCTTTTGTGTAAAGGCTTCACTCGCAGCGGTAAAAATCGCAAACTCGTCGACCTCGTTGGTCAGCGCCAGCTCGGCACCTTTGAGGTTTGGCGTAAGAGCGCTGATCTCTACACCATCACGACGCACAAAGCCCTGAATGACGTCACTGGAGTCGGCCATTTGCGGCACCCATTTTGGCGAGACAAATGCCCCGGCCTCAATGTGTTTCAAACCGGCGTCAGCCAGTGCATTGACCAGCGCAATTTTCGCGCCGGTCGATACACTGGACTCATTTTGCAGGCCATCACGTGCACCAACTTCAACTATTTTGACCTGTGCTGGGTAGTTTGCCATTTCAGGCCTCCTCAACAATCGCAAGCATTGCGCCGTGGCTGACTAGCTCGCCTTCGTCGAAACAATAGCTGGTGAGCGTGCCATCAAACGGTGCATTCAGCGTGTATTCCATTTTCATGGCCTCGATGACAACCACAGGATCGCCTTTGTTCAACTGAGCGCCAACGCTTTGCAGGTGTTTCACAACCGTGCCGTTCAGTGGCGCAGCCAATGGTGCTTCCTGATGTTCGTGCTCGCTGACATAGTGCTTAGATTTAAGCGCCACATCAAACTGATAAGGGCCAAACATAACTGTGATTTGCTCTTCGGTGATCACCACATCTGCCAGCAAACGCTTGCCATCCAGGTTGGCGACCAGGCTGTGACCATCCAGACGTACATCCATCGTATGGTCGAGGTCCTGATAAAATACCTGCCACTGATTGCCACTGGCTTCGGCTATCACCAGGTGGTCGGCAAATGGCAGTACCTGACGACGCGGCTGATTGAGCTTAAAGCCCGACAGCTGCCACGGCGAGGTGACTTTCTCTGCCTGCTGATGCGCCAGATAGGCCGCACTGGCCAGACAAACCAACAGATCGTCTGGTGCTTGCGAGGCTGTCAGCGTCTCTGTTTGTGTGTCAATAAAGTGGGTATCGGGTGCTGTGGTACTGAATGCAGGATGGCCTGCCAGATGATGCAAGAAAGCGATATTACTCTTCAGACCAGCCAGATGCACTTCAGCCAGCGCGCTGCGCAATTTTAAGAGTGCAGTACGACGGTCGCGACCGTGCACAATCAGCTTAGCGATCATCGGGTCATAAAACGGGCTAATCTCGTCACCTTGCTGTACGCCAGTGTCAATGCGCACACCGTCTTTCGCTGCGGGGAAACCCAGGTGCGACAAGACGCCCGAGCAGGGCATAAAGTTTTCCTGCGGATCTTCGGCATATATGCGTGCTTCGAAGCTGTGGCCGCTGAGACGGATCTCATCCTGGGTCAGTGGAAGCACTTCATTATTGGCGACGCGAATTTGCCATTCAACTAAGTCCTGATCGGTAACCATTTCTGTCACCGGGTGTTCTACCTGTAAACGCGTGTTCATTTCCATGAAGAAGAACTCGTCACCACACAGCAAGAACTCAACGGTACCGGCACCGCGGTAGTTGATAGCCTGAGCGCAGCGTACGGCGGCTTCACCCATTTCGCGACGCAGCTCTGCACTGAGATCCGGGGCAGGGGCTTCTTCAATGACTTTTTGATGGCGACGCTGTAATGAGCAATCGCGGTCGCCCAGATAAACACAGTTACCATGGCTGTCGGCAAACACTTGTACTTCAACATGGCGCGGCTTATCGACAAAACGCTCCAGCAGCACCAGGTCGTTACCGAAGCTGGCTGCGGCCTCACGCTTAGCGCCTTCAAGGGCGCTGATGAATTCGCTCGCTTCGCGCACTACGCGCATGCCTTTACCGCCACCACCGTAAGCGGCTTTAATCAGTACCGGGTAGCCCACTTTCTCGGCTTCCTGAGCCAGAAAATCAGTATCCTGTTGCTTGCCGTAATAGCCGGGCACTAAAGGCACATTGGCCTCGGCCATGATCTCTTTGGCGCGGGTTTTAGACCCCATGGCTTCAATCGAGCTGGCCAGCGGACCAATAAAGGCAATATTGGCCTGCTCACAGGCGTGGGCAAAGTCTTCGTTTTCGGACAAGAATCCATAGCCCGGATGGATACAATCCGCACCGGCACGCTTAGCAACGTCCAGAATGCGTTCAGCAACCAGGTAGGAATCTTTACTTGGTGCCGGACCTATGTGATAGGCTTCATCCGCCTGTTGTACGTGCATGGCATTGGCGTCAGCATCGGAGTAAACCGCCACAGTGCTCAGGCCCAGGCGCTTGGCGCTGCGCATGACGCGACAGGCGATTTCGCCACGGTTGGCTATCAGAATTTTCTTTAACATAGTGTACTCCTTACTTGCTGGCCGCGTTTTGCCAGCCGGGGGCACGTTTGTCGAAAAAGGCGCTCAGGCCTTCCTGTCCTTCTTCGCTAACGCGGATCTCTGCGATCCGTTTTGCGGTGTGTGCAATCAGTGTGTCATCAATGGCATGGCCAGCCACTTCGTCTATCAGCGCCTTGGCACTTTTGACCGCCACCGGACCATTGTTCAGCAGGGTTTCAATAAAGTGAGATTCGGCACCGGCTAAGTCTTCGGCGATTTCGTGAATAAGGCCCATGCTCAGTGCTTTGTCTGCAGTAAAGATCTCAGCACTGAGGAAATAGCGACGCGCCTGGCGCTCGCCAATGGCGCGGATCACATAGGGGCTGATCACAGCGGGGATAAGCCCCAGCTTGACTTCGCTCAGACAGAATTTGGCATCCGGGGTCGCAACTGCGATGTCACAGCAGGCGATGAGGCCCAGTGCACCACCAAATGCAGCGCCTTGAACCAGACAAACCGTTGGGTGCGGGCTACTTGCCAGCACTTTCATTAGTTTGGCCAGCTCCATAGAATCAGCCACATTTTCGTCGTAGTTATTGCCGGCCATGGATTTCATCCACGCCAGGTCTGCGCCTGCAGAGAAGTGCTTGCCATTGGTTTTTAAAACCAGCGCACGAATGTCCAGCTCGTTTGCGTATTCAATACTTTTTATCAGTTCGGCAATGACTTCTGCATTGAAGGCATTGTGTTTTTCCGGGCGGCTAAGCTCCAAAATGGCGACTTTGCTCTTGGTGATATTTAAGGTTACTGACATCGGGCCTCCTTACATCCGGAAAATGCCGAATTTTGAATCCTGCTCAGGTGCATTGGCAGCCGCTTCAAGCGCCAGGCCAAGCACTGTTCGTGTATCGGCAGGATCGATAATGCCATCGTCCCACAAGCGCGCACTGGCGTAGTAGGGGTGGCCTTGTTTTTCGTATTGCTCGACAATGGGCTTTTTAAACTCAGCCACTTCTTCGTCGCTCATCGACTGGCCTTTACGCGCCAGACCGTCCTGACGAACTTGTGTCAGAACACCGGCAGCCTGCTCGCCACCCATGACCGAGATACGGGCATTGGGCCACATCCACATCATGGTCGGTTCATACGCTCGGCCACACATACCATAGTTACCGGCGCCATAAGAGCCACCGATCAGCACGGTGAATTTCGGCACGTCTGCACAAGACACAGCGGTAACCATTTTTGCGCCGTGTTTGGCAATGCCTTCAGCTTCGTATTTTTGACCTACCATAAAGCCGGTGATGTTCTGCAAGAACAGCAGCGGAATGTTGCGTTGGGCACAGAGCTGAATAAAGTGCGCGCCTTTTTGCGCCGACTCAGAGAATAAAATCCCGTTATTGGCGACGATACCGACCGGATGGCCATAAATTTCTGCAAAGCCGGTAACCAGAGTTTCACCAAAGTAGCGTTTAAACTCGTCAAACTGTGAATCGTCCACGATACGGGCAATGACTTCGCGTACGTCAAACGGCTTTTTCAGGTCCGTCCCGACGATGCCGTAGATCTCACGAATATCGTATCGAGGTGCTTTGAAGTCTTTCAGAACAGGGCGAACAGGGCGTTGGTGGTTGAGGCGGGAAACACATTGACGGGCAATAGACAGCGCATGCTCGTCGTTTTCCGCATAATGATCTGCAACACCCGATACTTTACAGTGTACATCGGCACCACCGAGGTCCTCGGCGCTGACTTCCTCACCGGTTGCTGCTTTTACCAGTGGTGGGCCCGCGAGGAAAATCGTACCTTGTTCTTTCACAATGATACTTTCATCGGCCATCGCTGGCACGTACGCACCACCGGCTGTACATAAACCCATGACCACGGCAATTTGTGGAATGCCTTTGGCAGACATACGCGCCTGATTATAGAAAATTCGGCCAAAGTGCAGTTTATCTGGGAATACTTCATCCTGCTCCGGCAGGTTTGCACCGCCCGAGTCAACTAAATAGATGCAGGGCAGGTGGCAACGTTCAGCAATCTCTTGCGCGCGCAGATGCTTTTTCACTGTTAGCGGGAAATAGGTCCCCCTTTCACTGTGGCGTCGTTCGCTACTATCATGCACTCCACGCCTTTCACCCGGCCAATACCCGCTACCACACCGGCGCAGGGAATATCCTGTTCATACACACCGAAGGCGGCGAACTGAGAGATCTCTAAAAAGGGAGAGCCCTCGTCAAGCAGGTGCTCTATGCGGTCACGGACAAATAACTTGCCGCGACTCTGGTGGCGAGCGATCAGTGCCTCACCGCCGCCCATAGACAATGTAGCGACCTTATCATTAAGGTCGGCAACCAGAGACGCCATAGCGTCCTGATTTGCCTTAAACTGTGGGTCATGACTATTAACATTCGAGTTTAGTACTGTCATGTTGCCTCCTTAGCGGCTTTCGGTGAACAGCTCACGACCGATCAGCATACGGCGGATCTCAGAGGTGCCGGCGCCAATTTCATACAGTTTGGCATCACGCAGCAGACGTCCGGTAGGATATTCATTGATATAACCGTTACCGCCCAGCAACTGGATTGCATCCAATGCCATTTTCGTTGCCAGCTCGGCGGCATACAGAATTGCACCTGCGGCATCTTTACGCGTGGTTTCGCCACGGTCGCAGGCTTTGGCAACGGTATACACATAAGAACGTGCTGCATTCATTTGCGTATACATGTCGGCGATTTTGCCCTGCACAAGTTGGAATTCACCAATAGACTGGTTGAACTGCTTACGTTCGTGGATATAAGGCACGACTACATCCATACAAGCCTGCATGATTCCAAGTGGGCCGCCAGCCAATACCACGCGTTCATAATCCAGACCACTCATCAGGACCTTAACGCCTTCATTATAGTTACCCAGAATATTCTCTTCAGGTACTTCACAGTTTTCAAAAACCAGCTCACAAGTGTTGGAGCCACGCATGCCCAGTTTGTCCAGCTTCTGTGCAGTAGAGAAGCCCGGGAAGTTTTTCTCAACGATGAATGCCGTGATACCACGCGGACCGGCTTCTAAATCGGTTTTTGCGTAGATCACAAAGACATCGGCATCAGGACCATTGGTGATCCACATTTTATTGCCGTTAAGGATAAATTTATCGCCTTTTTTCTCGGCTTTAAGTTTCATAGATACTACATCTGAGCCTGAGTTCGGTTCACTCATTGCCAGTGCGCCAATGTGCTCGCCAGAGACCAGTTTAGGCAGGTACTTTTCTTTTTTGCGCCTGGTTACCGTTACGGTTGATCTGGTTGACACATAAGTTTGAGTGCGCACCGTAACTCAAGCCGATAGAGGCGCTGGCGCGGCTGATCTCTTCCATCGCAATAACATGCTCGAGATAGCCCATGTTTGCACCGCCAAATTCTTCAGGTACTGTGATGCCCAGCAGGCCCATGTCACCAAATTTTGGCCACATTTCATTCGGGAAGGCGTTTTCCTCGTCGGTTTTTTCTGCCAGTGGTGCTATTTCGCTGCTGGCAAAGCTGTTGACGTGGTCACGGATCATGTCCGCGGTTTCGCCCAGGCCAAAGTTAAGTTCTTTATAAAGTGATACTGTGCTCATCTGTAGTTATCCTGTGTGAGAGTTATTCTTGATTAAGCACTCGCCGCGACTCGCTTTAAGTGCTACATTGCTCAATCACTATTCATCTAAATTCTTTAATGTATCCAGACAGCGACGTTCCGCTGTTACCAGCTCCATCAGGACCACTTTAATGTCGTCCATTTGCTGACTCAGATCGGCCTTTTTTTCTTCGATCAGTTGCAGCATAGTATGAAGCTGTTTAGCGCTTGATTTATCGGCGTCGTAAAGCTCGAACAAACGACCGGTTTCTGCCAGGGTGAAGCCTAATCGCTTACCACGCAAAATAAGTTTCAGGCGAACTTTATCGCGCTTAGAATAAATGCGTGTCTGGCCATGGCGTTCAGGTGAAAGTAATCCCTGATCTTCATAAAACCGAATACTTCGGGTGGTAATATCAAACTCCTTGGCGAGTTCGCTGATTGAATAAGTTGGTTCTTTGTTGTCTTGCATCGTTTACGCACTTACATCAAAACTGATTTGTCCAATATAAGTGAAGTTTACGTAAAGGTAAAGTATGGCGTTTGTTTCATCCTATAGTCGCATATCGCAACCGCTCATACTGGTCTACTTTAGGTATTCGTTTTGCTTACAGAAGACCCGCTGAGGCACTCCAGATGGTACGTCACAATGCAGTATAGTCGCGTTATCCGAGACTGACTGGCGAGGAGGACGACACATCGGAAGTCACGCCAGTGGCAACCTCGATGTGCAACTTAACTTTACACTTTCAGAGATCGCAATTTGCTTGATTTTAGATTTACGTTGGCGTAAACGTAAATATTAGGTATGCTCGACGTAAGAGATTACTAAAAGCAAGCAACTTGCTTGTAAACAGGAGTTTTTTTAATGAGTAACGAAGCTGTTGTCATTGTAGCTGCCAAACGTACCCCTATGGGTGGATTTATGGGCAGTCTTTCTGGTGCCAGTGCAACTGACTTGGGTGCCACTGCAATTAAAGCTGTGATGGCTGATACTGGACTGTCAGATGCCAGTATTGATGAAGTGATCATGGGCTGTGTGCTGCCTGCCGGTTTAGGTCAGGCGCCAGCGCGTCAGGCGATGTTGCATGCAGGTCTGGCTCGCTCAACGGGTGCCACCACAATCAATAAAGTCTGTGGCTCTGGCTTGAAAGCAGCGATGTTCGCGCATGACTTAATTAAAGCGGGCAGTATTAAAAATGCCATCGCCGGTGGTATGGAGAGCATGACTAATGCGCCATACTTCATTCCGAAAGCGCGTGGTGGTATGCGTATGGGTCATGGTGAAATTAAAGATCACATGATGGCAGATGGCCTGGAAGATGCTTACGATAACAAAGCCATGGGCTGCTTCGCACAAGATACGGCCGATGAGTACGGCATTACTCGTGACAATATGGACGAGTTTGCGCTGAGCTCACTGAGCAAAGCCAATGCGGCCATTGAAAACGGCAGCTTTAATAATGAGATTGCTGCACATACCATTTCTACCCGTAAAGGTGATGTGGAAGTAGCGATTGATGAGCAGCCTGGTAACGCGCGCCCGGACAAGATCCCATCACTGCGCCCGGCATTCAAAAAGGATGGCACCATCACCGCGGCCAACTCGTCTTCAATTTCTGACGGTGCTGCGGCACTTGTACTAATGAGTGAGTCAGAAGCGAAGCGCCACGGTTTAACACCACTGTGTAAGATTGCAGGTCACACCACACACTCTCAGGCTCCTGCTGAGTTTACCGTGGCACCTGTTGGTGCAATGAACAAGTTGCTTGAGCAAACTGGCTGGTCTAAAGACGACGTTGATTTGTGGGAGATCAACGAAGCATTCGCTATGGTGACTATGCTGGCAATCAGTGAGCTTGGTCTGGATCAGAGCAAAGTGAACGTGAATGGTGGTGCGTGTGCACTGGGTCACCCAATCGGTGCCAGCGGCGCACGTATTTTGGTAACGCTTATTCATGCACTACGCAATCGCGGTTTATCAAAAGGCATTGCCTCACTGTGTATCGGTGGTGGTGAAGCGGTGGCATTAGCCGTCGAAGTTTAAGTTAAGTATAGCGCCGCAACGACAATAATTAAGCGGCGCTTTTTCGTTTTAATTGGGGAGGAGTGCACATGCACCAGGTACCATTATACATCAACGGTGAATTTACCCAGTCTCAGTCTGACAAGTGGCTAGATGTCGTCAATCCGGCGAATCAGGAAGTTTTAGCGCAGGTGCCATGCGCGACACATGATGAAGTACAAGCAGCTATTTCGTCTGCACAAGAAGCATTTAAAACCTGGCGTAATGTGCCAGTAACGGAGCGTGCGCGCATTATGATGCGTTATGCTGCATTGCTGAAAGAGCATCAGGAAGAAATTGCGACTATCATCTGTCATGAACTTGGTAAGACCTTTGAAGATGCCAAAGGCGATGTATGGCGTGGTATTGAAGTCGTTGAGCAGGCAGCAAATGCACCGGCGCTGATGATGGGTGAAACGGTTGAAAATGTTGCCCGTAATATCGACACCTATTCTTATATTCAACCGCTGGGTGTATGTGCGGGTATCACCCCGTTTAACTTCCCGGCGATGATCCCATTGTGGATGTTCCCTATGGCGATCGTCTGTGGTAACACTTTCGTACTTAAACCCTCTGAGCAAGATCCATTAACACCGATGCGTTTGGTAGAGCTGTTCGAAGAAGCTGGTGCTCCAAAAGGTGTTCTGCAAGTTGTGCACGGTGCTAAAGAGCAGGTAGATCAAATCCTTACTGCCCCAGAAGTGCGCGCGATTTCTTTCGTGGGTTCTTGTGGTGTCGGCTCTTACATCTACAGCAAAGGCACAGAGAATCTAAAACGTGTTCAGGCGTGTGTAGGCGCGAAGAACCACATGGTGATCATGCCAGATGCCAGCCGTGAGCAGACCATCAATAATCTGGTTGGTGCATCTGTGGGTGCAGCAGGTCAGCGTTGTATGGGTATCTCGGTTGCGGTGTTTGTTGGCAAATCTAAAGAGTGGATCGACGATTTAAAAGCGGGTCTTGAAAAAGTACGTCCGGGTGTGTGGAACGACCCAGAAGCAGCTTATGGCCCGCAAACCTCGGCTCAGGCAAAGGCACGTATTCTGTCGCTGATAGAAAGTGGTAAACAGCAAGGTGCAACTTGTCTGCTGGACGGCTCAGACTTTACGGTTGAAGGCTACGAAAATGGCAACTGGGTAGGTCCAACGCTGTTTACAGACGTTACACCAGACATGGATATCTATAAGCAGGAGATCTTTGGCCCCGTACTGAACTGCGTCTGTGTTGATACCCTGGAAGAAGCCATTGAACTGGTTAATAACAGTCCTTACGGTAACGGTACGTCTTTGTTCACGGCAAGCGGTGCGGCAGCACGTAAATTCCAGAATGAAATCGAAGTAGGTCAGGTGGGCATCAATATTCCGATTCCTGTGCCACTGCCGTTCTTCTCATTCACCGGCTGGAAAAACTCTTTCTATGGCGACCAACACACCTATGGTAAACAGGGTGTGCGTTTCTACACAGAAACCAAGACCATTACTTCACGCTGGTTTGCCGATGAGGCCGTAACGGGCCCGAATATGAGCATTAACTTGCGATAACGCCAGTCAGTTAACCTATCCGGCCCGGCATTTGCCCGGGCCGCTCGCAGTAATACCTGAGGCTCAGGTACATAAGAATAACGCCGGGCAGAATCATCACTTCGCCCGCTATGACAACAAGTGAGGTCTTTTATGGACTTTAATCTCAACGAAGATCAACAGGCTTTTGCCGAAACCGCCTATCAGTTTGCTATGAGCGAGCTGGCACCCCATGCCGCCGAATGGGATCAAAAACATATTTTCCCTAAAGACGTAATTAAAAAAGCCGGTGAACTGGGCTTTTGTGGCCTATACACACCGGAAGAAGCGGGCGGTCTGGGCCTGTCGCGTCTTGATTCAAGCATTATCTTTGAACAATTGTCGATGGGCTGTACGGCCACAACGGCAATGCTAACCATACACAATATGGCCACCTGGATGATTGCCAGTTTTGCCACTCAGGTGGTAAAAGATCAGTACATGGATCAATTGGTGATGGGTGAACTGCTGGCTTCATACTGCCTGACCGAACCAGGCTCTGGCTCTGATGCCGCTTCACTGAAAACCAAAGCGGTACTGGAAGGGGACGAGTATGTTCTGAACGGCTCGAAAATGTTTATCTCTGGTGCCGGTGAAACCGATGTGCTGGTGGTGATGGCACGTACTGGTGAAGACGGCCCGAAAGGCATTTCTGCCTTTGTTGTTCCGGCAGATGCCGAGGGCGTTATCTATGGTAAAGCTGAAGAGAAAATGGGCTGGAATGCCCAGCCAACCCGTCTGGTAACATTTGAAAATGTTCGTATTCCGGCGGCTAACCTAATGGGCAAAGAAGGCGAAGGCTTTAAATTTGCCATGCAGGGTCTGGATGGCGGACGTATTAATATTGCAACCTGTTCAATCGGTACTGCACAACAGGCACTGAACACAGCCAAAGAATACATGCAGGAGCGCCAGCAGTTTGGTAAGCCTCTGGCGGCATTCCAGGCACTTCAGTTTAAGATTGCCGATATGAATACTGAACTGGTTGCAGCGCGTCAGATGGTCCGTCTGGCTGCGTTCAAACTGGACAGCAACGACAGCGAAAAAACCACTTACTGTGCCATGGCTAAACGCTTTGCGACCGACGTTGGTACTAAGGTTTGTGATGATGCATTACAGATCCACGGTGGTTATGGCTACATCAAAGAATACCCACTTGAGCGCCACCTGCGTGATGTACGCGTTCACCAAATCCTGGAAGGCACCAATGAGATCATGCGGGTGATCATTGCACGCCGAATTCTAGCCGAAGGCGCTGCAAGCGTACTGTAAAGGAGCATCATTATGTCAGCACAATTGAAACTCGAAAAACAAGGTCATATTGCGGTTGTGACTATGTCCAACCCACCAGCAAACACCTGGACTCGCGATACCTTGGTTGGTCTGAAGGAGCTGGTAACAGAGCTTAATGCCGATAAAAACATTTACTCTTTGGTGATCACAGGTGAAGGCGAAAAGTTCTTCTCTGCGGGCGCCGATCTAAATGTGTTTGCTGACGGCGACAAAGGCGTTGCGGCGGACATGTCGCGCGTATTTGGTGAAGCGTTCGAAACTCTGAGTGATTTCCGCGGTGTGTCTATTGCAGCCATTAATGGCTTTGCGATGGGCGGTGGTCTGGAAGTCGCGCTGGCCTGTGATATTCGTATTGCAGAAGCACAGGCGCAAATGGCACTGCCAGAGGCCAAAGTGGGCTTGCTGCCTTGCGCAGGTGGTACACAAAATCTGTCTTGGCTGGTCGGTGAAGGCTGGGCGAAGCGCATGATCTTATGTGGCGAGCGCCTCAAAGCCGACAAAGCTCAGCAGATTGGACTGGTAGAAGAAGTGGTTGAACAGGGCAAAGCGCTGGAAGCAGCCCTTGAGCTGGCTAAGAAAGTCGAAGATCAAAGCCCGGTGGCTGTGACAGCCTGTAAGGCCCTGATTCAAAAAGGGCGTACCGGCACCATCAACAGTGCATTGCCGCTTGAGCGTGAACTGTTCGTTACTTTGTTCGACACGCAAGACCAAAAAGAGGGCGTCAATGCCTTCTTGGAAAAACGTAAAGCAAACTGGGTGAATGGCTAATGGTAGAATTACAGTTACTGAACCAGGCAGATGCCCCTGTGGTATTTGAGTTGGCGCACTGTAATAACGGCATGAAGGTGGCGGTTGCCACCCTCAATGCGCCAAAAGCACTCAATGCACTGAACCTGGAAATGATCCGCTTATTGGATCCACAGCTTAAGGCCTGGGCTGAAGATGAACAGGTCGCTATGGTCCTGCTCAAAGGCGCCGGCGAAAAAGCCTTTTGTGCCGGTGGCGATGTGGTTAGCCTTTACAATGCAATGGCTGCGGAAGATGGCAATAATCATCTGGAAGTTTTCTTTGCTGAGGAATATCGCCTCGATTACCACATCCACAATTATGATAAACCGATCCTGCTTTGGGGCAATGGCATCATCATGGGTGGCGGTCTTGGTTTGATGGCCGGTGCCAGCCACCGGGTGGTAACAGAATCATCCCGCATCGCGATGCCGGAAATCACCATTGGCTTGTATCCGGATGTTGGCGGTAGCTACTTCCTGAACAAGATGCCAGAGGGGGTTGGTTTATTCCTGGGTCTGACTGGTGCTTCCATTAATGCCACCGATGCGAAATTTGTTGGCCTGGCTGATCATTATATGGATGGTGAGCGTCTGGATATGCTGTTGCATAACCTCAGTGAAGTAAACTGGGGAAAAACCAACGTACTCAATCATGAAAAACTGACCCAGTTACTCATCTCCCTTGATGAAGCATCGCACATTCCACCGCGCAGTGAAATTAAGCCACTGGCTGAGTCTTTTGCTCAACTCGCTGAATTTGACTCCCTGGAAGCACAGGTTGAGCATATTCTGGCGCTCGACAGCACAGAGAACAAATGGCTAAGCAAAGCACAAAAAGCCCTCAAGCATGGCTCTCCTTTGAGTGCAGTGTTAATTCAGGCGCAGCTAAAGCGTGCCGAAGGCCTGTCACTGAAGGACTGCTTCTTGCGTGAACTGGCGATGTCGGTTCGCTGTGGTGAAGTGGGTGAGTTCCGTGAAGGTGTACGTGCACTGCTGATTGACAAAGACGGACAGCCTCAGTGGCAATTTAAGACCATTGCTGACGTAGACAGCAAAGTGATTGACAGCTTTTTTGCGCCACGCTGGGAAGAGAGTGAACATCCCCTGGCTGATCTATAAGGAATAAACACATGGCAAAGATTGGATTTATAGGTTTAGGAAACATGGGCGGCCCGATGGCAGCCAATTTGGTAAAAGCCGGTCACCAGGTCACGGTATTTGATCTCAGTGCTGAGGCGCTAAAGCAACTTGAAGCGCACGGCGCTGTGGCTGCGAACAATGTGTCAGATGTCTGCGCAGGTGCAGACTTTGTGATCAGTATGCTGCCAGCCAGTAAACATGTTCGTATGATTTATACTGGCGAAGATGGGTTAATCAACTATCTTGAAAAGTCGACGCTGGTGATTGACTGCTCGACAATCGATGCAGAATCAGCGCAGTTTGTTGGGAATGCGCTGGCTGACGCAGGTATCGCGTTTGTTGATGCGCCTGTTTCTGGTGGTGTTGCAGGGGCTGCGGCAGGCACTTTAACCTTTATCGTGGGCGGCAGCGACGCTGATTTCAATAAAGCACAGACTGTCCTAAACGATATGGGTAAGAATATTTTCCATGCCGGGGCGGTGGGTGCAGGGCAGGTCGCTAAGATCTGTAATAATATGCTGCTATCAATACTCATGGCAGGCACCAGTGAAGCACTGCAAATGGGCGTTGACCACGGCCTTGATCCAAAAGTATTGAGTGAAATCATGCTCAATAGCTCGGGTCGCAACTGGACATTGGAGTTATATAACCCGTGTCCGGACGTATTAGAGAATGTGCCTTCTTCAAATGGGTACAAACCCGGTTTTATGGTTGATCTGATGGCCAAAGACTTAGGGTTGGCGATGCAGGCGGCACAGCAAACAAACTCGGCTACGCCGATGGGGGCACTGGCAAAAAATCTCTACAACCTGATGCAGAATCAGGGCAGTGGCAGTGAAGATTTTAGTGCTATTTTTAAACTCTATTCACAAAAGCAGTAACAGAAGCAGGGTTGAAATATCATGGATATAAAGAACAAAACGGTGGTGATCACCGGTGGTGCGCAGGGCCTGGGCTTTGCGATGGCAACGGAAATGGCCAAAATGGGTGCCAAGCTGGCACTGATAGATATGCAGGAAGAGCAGTTGCAAACGGCAGCCGCTGAGCTCAGAACACTGGATGTTGAAGTAAAAACCTATGTGGCAAATGTGAGCCTGGAGAGCGATGTTGAACAGGTATTCAGCGACATAGTGGCAGACTTGGGTAATATTGCGGTATTGGTCAATAATGCGGGTATTTTACGTGATGGCCTGTTGTTAAAAGCCAAAGATGGTGAAGTGACGGATAAGATGTCACTGCAGCAGTTCCAGTCAGTGCTGGATGTGAACCTGACCGGGGTGTTCCTGTGTGGTCGTGAAGCGGCAACTAAAATGGTTGAAGGTCAGGAAGGTGGCGTGATCATTAACATGTCGAGTGTTGCGCGAGCGGGCAATATGGGCCAGACCAACTACTCGGCGGCCAAAGCTGGTGTTGTCGCAATGACAACCTCCTGGGCGAAAGAACTGGGCCGCTACGGTATTCGTGTTGGTGCAATTGCGCCGGGTGTGATCCGTACACAAATGACTGACGCAATGAAGCCAGAAGCCAAAGAACGCCTGCTGAAGATGAAACCCGTTGGACGTCTGGGTGAAGCTGGCGAGATTGCGCATACGGCAAAGTATATTATCGAGAACGATTTCTTCACCGGTCGTGTAGTAGAAATTGACGGCGGGATCAGACTCTGATAAATTAATACTTAAGTATCGGTTATATTTTATTTTTGCCCTAAAACCAATACAAAAGAATTCGCATACTTATGTTCCTTTATCTTCGAAAGAAGAAAGTGTGTTGAATCAAGCGGCAGGCCACGCATACCTGCCGCTTTTTAGTTTCATGCTCAAATTTGTGCGTTTGGCACGATTCCTAATTCTCATCTGCACCTACCCGTTGGCTCTCAAATCGAGATTTAAAAATAACATACTCTTTTAGTCAGTAGACTGCTAGAGTTGTTCCTTATTGAATATTTTACCTTTATTAATAAGGAACTTCTTTGATAGATTTTGTTGCTACGTTTATCTTCTTTTTTGCTGTCATTGATCCGATAGGCACAGTACCCGTCTTTATTGCGGTTACGCGTGGCTATGACGCAGCGGCGAAACGAAAAATTGCGTTGATCGCCAGTTTAGTCGCGGCCTGCATCTTACTTTTTTTTGCTGTTGTAGGAGAGATGCTGTTAAGCGCTATGGGGATCCCACTACCTGCTTTCCAGATTGCCGGTGGCATTGTGCTGTTTTTATTTGCGCTGTCGATGATCTTTGGTGAAAGTAAGCCGGAAGAAGAAGTGCGGCTGATCAAAGACCATCGCGAAACTGCAATTTTTCCGTTAGCAGTGCCGTCTATTGCAGGCCCTGGGGCTATGCTGGCATGTGTTTTAATGACCGAAAATGCACGTTTTAGTTTGTTTGAGCAGATGCAAACTGTGGCGATGATGCTGTTCGTGTTGTTACTTAACTTGTTGCTCATGCTGATGGCAAGCAGCGTTCATAAGGTCATCGGTAATGCCGGTGCCAGTGTAATAAGTCGTGTGATGGGGCTGATATTGGCATCCGTGGCGGTGACCAATGCACTCGCGGGCTTTGTGAATTACTTCGATAAATAAGTATGAGGTGGAAAAGCAGCCGGTGGGCTGCTAAACCAATAATGAGTGGTGTGTCAGCTGGATTGCTGATTACGTTCAGCCCAGGCTTTATTAACAGAGCGACGCCACAGGAAGTCGATTACGAAAAAGCCCAGAATCGCGGCCATACAGGCACAGATCAGTGAGCCGAGCATAAAAGCCGGGCCGATAGTCGATAGGCTCTCGACCAGCCAGCTCCAGCTGGCTTCAAAATGAAATGGTTGCTCCTCCTGACCCAATGCGAATGCACCCACCTGGTATGATGCATAGAAGATGGGAGGCATAGTAAGTGGGTTAGTGATCCACACCAACGCAATTGACAAGGGCAGATTAACGCGAAAAGGAATGGCCAGGGCGGCTGCAAGAACCATTTGAAAAGGAACAGGGATGAACGCAAAGAACAGGCCTACGGAAAAGGCCCCACGCGCCGAGCGGCGATTTAAATGCCAAAGATTTGCATCATGTAACAAACTACCGAATATTTTCAGCGATTTTTGCTGTTTGATCTTATTGTGATCGGGTAGAAACCTTTGGATCGTCTTCTTTGGCATGTTAGGCAACCATTTACATCGATATTGATCTGCTGCGGCCTGATCAGCGGGTGCCTGATCTCAGTATTTTATCTGGGTCAGTGGCAGTGGTTTGTCTGCTCAGGCGTGCTCCTTTTTCTCTGCGGGTATTTTAAGACTTTTTCGAGTGTTTTGGCAGGTTTTATTTTAGGTATTTTTGTGACGATTTGTCACTATTGGTTGGTTTATGCCCCTCCGGTTGCTGAAAAAGTCTTAGAGCAGGAAGTCGCAGTGGTCGGTATAGTGAGCAAAGTCATTGGTACAGGCGCCAACCCTTATGTCACGCTTGAGCTGGCAAGCATAGGTCACTATACGGTGCCCTGGTACCGTAATGTTCGCATCAATGCATCTCTAAGCGGTGAGGTTCCAGCCGAGCTACAAGGCACAATACTGACAGGCATGGCGACACTCAAACCGTTTCGCAGTCGAAAGAACTTTTCGGTGTTTGACGCCGAGCTTTTTGCTTTTCGTAACCAGGTTTTTTACAAAGGCCGAGTGGCTGTAACTGATGTGATGCTGAAAAAGGAAAAATCCTGGCGCGATGTATATCGAAAATGGGTCGCAGAGGCGCTCGTTGGCTTGCATTTCGAGTGGTTTTATTACGTCTTGCTTACGGGAGATAAAAGTACCATTACGCAAGCTGATAAAGCCTTTTTTAAGTCAATGGGACTAAGCCATTTGCTGGCGATTTCCGGCTTACATGTGGCCATTGTATTTGCACTGAGTTTTAGCCTCTGTAAGTTTGGCTTGCTGATAGCGTGGTCCCGGTTGTCTCAGTGGCGCAACTATCAGTTAGGCTATTTTATTTTCGCGTTGGGATTAAGTGGTGGGTATGTGTGGTTAAGTGGGTTGCAAGTGTCGGCGCAGCGTGCCTGGTTAATGGCTTTGCTGGGGGCATGTTGCTTTTTATTTGCCAGACAGCTGAGCACCGCAAGAGTATTGCTATACGCGTTGGTCGTGATCCTGACTGCAAACCCCTTTGCAGCGCTTAACTTTGGATTATATTTTTCCTTTCTGGCAGTGGTGACTATATTCTTCGTTTTGCGAAATGTGATACAGCATTCAAAACGGGCCCCCAAAGTCAAACTCCTATGTTATTTACAGTGTGGTTTATTTGTCACATTGTTACCTCTCACGCTTTTTTCCTATCACGGATTTAGTGTGAGTAGTATCGTGGTTAACCTGCTGGTTGTTCCGTTACTGACAGTGGTCATTTTCCCATTGTTGTTGTTGCACATAACCGCCATGCAGTTCACAGACTGGGCTGTGTTAGGCCCATTTGATGCACTTTTGAATTCTGTTTATCAGTGGGCAACCACGTTTCCCTACCACTGGTGGCCTACAGGCACTGTGAGTATTGAGCTGGTGATCCTGAGTTATCTGACACTGTTACTCAGCACCTGTGTTATGACCCGGGCTTTTGCCTGGATCCCACTATCAGCTGCGGTGATGCTAAGCGTGCTTGAGCGTCCTCCTGAGTGGCAGATAGATGTTTTTGATGTAGGGCATGGTACAGCGGTATTAGTAACAACTCAGGATAAAGGCATTCTGATAGACTTAGGTGCCAGTTACTTTTCCCGTTATTCGCTGTTTGATAATGTGATTAAGCCTTACCTAGAGGCTCATCGCATTAAGTTACTCCATACAGTGATAAGCCATGATGACAGTGATCATAATGGCGGATTAGCTGATTTATACCGCTACGATAGTGGCCGCTCCCTGGAACAGTTTCACCAAGGGGATGGTAAGGCGCTGTGCAGTTTAAAAACTGTCAGTATGGAGAATCTAACCATAGAGTCGCTCTGGCCGGCAGAGCCGATGAACAGCGACAATAATAACTCATGTGTGGTCAGGATAAGTGATGGCACGACCCATCTGTTATTGCCCGGAGACATAGAGCAAGTTGCTGAACACGCGCTGGTGGCATTACAAAAGGAGAAGATATCAGCCGATATACTGATTGCGCCGCACCACGGCAGTAATACGTCTTCGAGTATGGCGTTTGTCTCTGCCGTTGCTCCGAAATGGGTTGTGTTTTCAAGAGGGTACCACTCGCCATGGCGTTTACCGCACAAACAGGTCGTTGCCCGCTATCAGTCAATAAGTAGTAGCATGCTGGATACGGCCGAAGAAGGCCAGATCCGATTTAAAATAAGGGAGGGAAAGATCCTGCCAGAAACCGCCCGCAACAGGAAAAGTTTTTGGTTCTTAAGATAATGCATTCAGTTTTGCCATGAGTACAGCTACAATACGCGGGTTATGACGTACCAGAGAGACACTATGCAACAATCCGCCAAGCAGATCTACAAGCGGCTTCTGAGTTACACCTTCGATTTTAAAGTGCCGGCCCTGTTTGCCATTATTGGTATGCTCGGTTACGCCGCCATGGATGCGCTATTTGTTCAGTTAATGCAACCGTTTATTGATGATGGTCTGACAGAGCGCAACGCCGAAGTGTTAAAAATGGCGCCCATCGTGGTGGTGTTGCTGGTTATTGGGCGTGGTATTTTCAACTATATGGCATCGTATTGTCTGAGCTATGTGGGCTCTCAGGTAGTAAGGAAACTGCGTCAGTCTTTGTTTGAACACATGTTGTTCTTGCCGGTCAGTTTCCACGACCAGCATTCTAACGGTGAAATGATCTCAAAAATCACCTTTGATACTGAGCAAGTACAACAAGCCGTGACCCGAGCTTTGCAGGTCATGATCCGCGAAGGGGCCTTTGTGCTGTTTTTGCTGGTGGTGATGTTCAACGCCAGCTGGCAGTTGTCTTTGATATTCTTAGTCGTTATTCCCATCGTCGGCGTGATAGTGAACCTGGTCTCCAAGCGCTTTCGTAAAATTTCAAAGAATATTCAGGATGCCATGGGCGAAGTCACTCGCAGCTCAGAGCAAATGCTGGCCGGGCACAAGGTGATCCATGGTTTCGGTGGTCAGGACAAAGAGATAAGTCATTTTGCCGATGTGAATAACCGCAATCGTCAGCAGCGTGTAAAGATGGATGCAACGCGCGCACTGAGTGTGTCTGTGATCCAGATTATTGCTGCCAGTGCTATGGCACTGATCCTGGCTATTATCGCAATGCCAGAAATGATAGATACCATCTCCTCGGGTACCTTTGTGTCACTGACCACGTCAATGATGATGATGCTCAGGCCGCTTAAGCAGCTGGCGAATGTGAACAGTGATTTGCAGCGTGGCATTGCCGCAGCAACCAGTATTTTTGAAATTCTAGATAAAGAGCAGGAAAAGAACACCGGCAAACGTGAGGCGAACAGCGTTAAAGGCGAAATTGCAGTCTCAGGGGTGACATTCCGTTACCCGGGCAAAGACGAAGCTGTCATTAAATCCTTGTCGTTACAAATTCCTGCTGGTCAAAGTATCGCGCTGGTGGGCCGCAGTGGGTCGGGTAAATCGACTTTATCAAACCTGCTGCCGCGTTTTTACGACTGGGATGAAGGGGAGATCACCCTGGATGGGGTGAAACTTCAGGACTACACGCTGTCGTCGCTGCGCAAACAGTTTGCACTGGTGTCACAACAGGTGGTGCTGTTTAACGACACCATAGCCAATAATATCATGTATGGACTGGAGCGCCCCTATACTCAGGAAGAGTTGGAGCAGGTCGCAAAGCAGGCCCATGTCTGGGAGTTTGTTAAAGACTTGCCTGAGGGGTTGAACACTATGGTGGGTGAAAACGGTGTCATGCTTTCTGGCGGTCAGCGTCAGCGTATTGCCATCGCCCGTGCAATTGTTAAAAACGCGCCCATTCTGATTTTGGATGAAGCCACATCGGCATTGGATACGGAGTCAGAGCGTTTGATCCAGCTGGCACTGGATAACCTGATGAAAGATAAGACGTCTATCGTCATTGCGCACCGTTTGTCTACCATAGAGCAATCTGATTGCATTTATGTGCTTGATCAGGGGCGTATTGTCGAGCAGGGCAAACACCAGGCACTGCTTGAGCAAAAGGGCATTTATGCAGCGCTTTGCCAGATGCAATATGGTGAGCAGGCATGAATCGCTTAGAGCGCAGCTGGTATCAGCCATTAGGGCTGTTAAATATCGTACTGCTGCCTTTGTCGGGCCTGTTTTGGTTACTGAGCTCATTGCGCAGGGGGTTGTTTAAGCTGGGTCTTATACCTGTCTTTACAGCACCCGTACCGGTGATCATTGTTGGCAACATTGGCATAGGCGGCAATGGTAAAACGCCGTTCGTGTTATGGCTGGTACCCTACCTTGAGTCGTTGGGCCTGAAAGTAGCTGTGATCAGCCGGGGATATGGCGCCAAGCCTCCCAGCCTGCCATACCGGGTGACAGACAACAGCAGTGCCGCAGAAGCGGGCGATGAGCCTTTATTGATATACAAACGTTTGGGTTGCCCGGTGATGATAGGTGGCGACCGTCAGGCCAGCATCGAAATGCTGATGCAAGAAGATAAGCCAGATATTATCGTCAGTGACGATGGCCTGCAACACTACCAGCTGGCCCGAAATATCGAGATTTGTATTGTCGATGCACAGCGCCGTTTTGGTAATGCTCTGCTGCTACCGGCAGGCCCGCTGCGCGAAACACCCGGGCGTCTCAAGCACACAGATCTGGTTGTCTATAATGGAGAGTCAGACGGGGTTGGTTATGAGCTGGTTCGCAGTGGCTATTTCAGTGTGAAAGACAATCAGGCGGTTGCACAAACTGCCAGGCAGGGCGTTGCCGTGAGCGCTATTGGTAACCCGCAGCGATTTGAACAATCCTTGCGCTCAGATGGCATTGAACTGACCAATACACTGCATTTTGCCGACCACCACGCCTACAGCGCAGCCGACTTTGCCACGTGCGAAGAGCAGGCTGTCTTTATGACCGAAAAAGACGCGGTAAAATGCCAGTCATTCAGCAAAGAAAATTGGTATTATTTAAAAGTAGAAGCCCAGCCCAGTGCTGCGCTGACACAACAACTGAATTCGTTATTAAAACAAAAAGGGATAGTCAACCATGGCCTTTGACACTAAATTACTCGAGATTATTGCTTGTCCGGTTTGCAAAGGAAAACTGAGATTTGACAAAGACAATCAGGAGCTGATCAGCACGGCCGCTAAACTGGCTTACCCTGTCAGAAACGACATTCCAGTACTACTGGAAAACGAAGCGCGCGAATTATCCCTTGAAGAGGTCGAAAAGTGGAATTCATAGTCGTTATTCCGGCGCGTTACGCTTCAACCCGCCTGCCTGGCAAACCGCTGGCTGATATTTGTGGTAAACCCATGATCCAGCATGTGTTCGAGCAGGCGCAAAAATCTGGCGCCAAAGCCGTTTATATCGCCACCGACAATGCTCAGGTGTTTGAGCGTGCTAAAGCCTTTACAGAGAACGTACTGATGACCCGAGAAGATCATCAGTCGGGCACTGAGCGCCTTGCTGAGGTGGTTGAACAGCTGGGCCTGGCCGACGATACCTTAGTGGTTAATGTGCAGGGCGATGAGCCCTTACTTGCCCCGGAAAACATCACCCAAGTGGCGACATTACTGCATGAAGCTCAGGAAGCGCCAATGGCTACGCTGAGTGTAGATGTGACGGATGTGCTGGAAGTATTGAATCCTAATGCCGTTAAAGTGGTTCAGGATGCCCATCACAATGCGCTGTACTTTTCCCGCGCTTCCATTCCGTTTCAGCGTGACAGCATGATGGAATTGGATGAGAGTAAAATTCCACTGGCACATTTTCAGCGCCATGTGGGTATTTATGCCTATCGTGCCGGTTTTATTAAAACCTATCTGGCCTTACCGGTTTCTCCGCTGGAAGGGCAGGAATCGCTTGAGCAGTTGCGGGTGTTATACCACGGTTATCGCATTAAAATAGCCAAGGCGTGCCGCCCGGTTTATGCCGGGGTTGATACACCGGAAGATTTAAAAAGAGTCGTAGAGTACCTCAATGGCGCCCTTTGAGGTGATAGCCAGCCACCCGGACTTTGTGGTGGCACATAAACCCGCAGGGGTGAGTTTTCACAGTGAACAGGAAAGCGGCTTTGTTGCCTTATTAGCAGAGCAGTTGGGTGAGCAGCTTTACCCAGTTCACCGACTCGATAAGGTAACATCCGGCTTGCTGGTACTGGCTCGCTCCAGTCATGCCGCAGCCAGGCTGACTGAGCTTTTTACCAGTCGGGCCGTAGATAAGTTTTATCTGGCACTCATCGATAGTAAACCTAAAAAGAAGCAAGGCTGGGTTAAAGGCGATATGGCTAGGTCCCGGCGTGGGACTTATAAGTTGTTAACCAGTCAGGACAAGCCGGCCATCACGCGCTTTTACAGTGCCAGCATAGCGCCTGGCCTGAGAGCCTGTTTACTCAAACCTTACAGCGGCAAAACCCATCAGCTACGGGTTGCGCTAAAAAGCTTGTCAGCGCCCATCCTCGGCGATGTCAGCTATGGTGGCAGTGAAGCCGACAGAGTTTATCTGCACGCCTACTGTTTGAGCTTTGAGTGGGACAACGAAAGAATGACATTTTATGCTTTGCCACAGAGCGGAGCACGGTTTGTAGAGCTGGCAGACACTGAAGTAATGCAAAGCTGGGCAAAGCCCAGAGAGTTAGAGTGGTAATATGACGCAAGATACATCCTTAAGATTTGGTGGCATCGGCCGCTTGTATGGTGATACAGAGCTTGCCTGGCTTGGCGAAGCCAGTTTCTGTGTCATAGGCATTGGCGGCGTAGGTAGCTGGGTAGCAGAAGCTCTGGCGCGCACCGGCATAGGTAAAATTACCCTGATTGATCTGGATGATATTTGTGTCACAAATATCAATCGCCAGCTGCATGCAAAAACTGAGACCATAGGCCAGCCTAAAGTCGAAGCCATGCAGGCGCGTTGTCAGTCCATCAATCCGGATTGTCAGGTTGAGGTGATAGATGACTTTATCACCCTGGATAATATCAAAGAGCATATTCAGGGTTTTGATTATGTCATCGACTGTATTGATGCGGTCAAAGAAAAAGCGGCATTGATCGCTCACTGTAAAAGGCAAAAAATTCCGGTGATCACCACCGGTGGTGCAGGTGGTCAGACAGATCCAAGTCAGATCTGTTATGGGGATGTGGCCAAAACCACTCATGACCCTTTACTTGCAAAAGTCCGATACCTGCTGCGTAAGCAGTATAACTTCACCACCAATCCGAAGCGTAAGTTTGCTGTAGACTGTGTGTATTCAACCGAGCAACTGGTTTATCCAACGGGAGATGGTAGTGTCTGTAAGGCCAAACAAATGGCCGATGGCAGTAAGAATATGGACTGTGCGACCGGATTTGGCTCTGCCACTATGGTGACGGGCAGCTTTGGCTTTTTTGCTGCGGCAAAGGCGATCCGCAAGTACTTAGACAAGCGCGCACGCGAAGCGGGCTAGTTCGCTACGGTTATTTCAGGTGCTATTGCAGCACCTGAAGTTGTTGATGGATTCGTTCTACGATTGCACGTACTCCATTGCCGCGAGACGGGCTCAGGTGCTTGATCAGTCCCAGCTTGTCAAACAGTTCATAGCCATCAAGTTTACCTGCTTCTTCCGGTAACTGGTTGTTATAGCATGCAAGTATAATTACCAGTAAACCTTTGACTATGCGGGTGTCTGAGTCTGCTATCAGTACCAGGCGTTGCTGTTGCTCATCCAGGTCAAGGTGTAACCAGACTTTACTCTCACACCCTTTCACCAGCGCGTCATCCGTTTTTAGTGCATCCGGCATGGCCGGTAGTGCCTTGCCCAGTAGCATGATTTCGCGATACTTGCCCTGCCAGGTGCCGTGCTGAGCCAGGGTGTGCTCTATGTGTGATAAGTCCATAATTACTCTTCTAATAAACTGATGGTGTCTTTCAGTGCTGCGATAAACCGACTGATGTCTTGCTGGTTGTTGTAAAACGCCAGGCTGGCACGAATGGTGCCTTCGATGCCAAGATGCGCCATTAGCGGTTGTGTGCAGTGGTGGCCGCTTCTGACAGCAATACCATGGGTATTGAGTAAGGTTGCCAGATCGTAATGGTGCTCGCTTTTGTAGCTAAAACTGACCGTACCGACATTATTAGCCGTATCGCCCCAAATCCGGATCCCGTCAATTTCGCCCAGTTGCTGAAGCAGGCTCTGATACAGTGATTGCTCATACTGGAACAGGGTTTCATGATCTTGTGCTGTGATGTAATCAAGCGCTGCGCCAAAGCCAATCACACCGGCAATATTAGGTGTGCCTGGCTCAAATTTTTCAGGTGCTGGACGAAAGGTGGTGCCACTAAAACTGACTGTGTCTATCATTTCGCCGCCGCTTTGATAAACGGGCAGGGCATTGAGCAACTCATAGCGACCGTAGAGGCCACCAAGCCCGGTTGGCCCCAGTGCTTTGTGTGCAGAAAACACATAAAAATCGCAATCCAGCTGCTGTAAATCAGGGCGCAAATGCAAAAAAGATTGAGCACCATCTACCACTGTAACCGTGCCTGAGCTTTTACTGCTTGCTATCAATGCAGCTACATCATTGATATTGCCCAGCGCATTAGAGGCATGACAAATACTCAGTACTTTGGGTTTTAAGTTCTCTATCAGCGCTTTAGCCTGTTCAAGCTGGAGAATGCCTTGTGCATCGACGGGCAGCAATTCAATGCGTGCACCTGTGCGCTGCACGGCAAGTTGCCAGGGCACAATATTGGCGTGATGCTCCAAAGGAGACAACAAAATGACATCGTCTTTTTTTAAGCTGTCGCTCAGGCCATGAGCAATTAAATTCAAAGAGGCGGTAGCGCCACTGGTCCAGACAATTTCCCGGCTTTGCACATTAAGAAATTGCGCTAATTTGCCCCGTACAGCCTCATAGGCCGTAGTTGCCTGCTCACTCAATGTGTGTAAACCTCGGTGTACGTTGGCGTTCTGAGACTGGTAAAAATCCTTTACAGCCTGGATCACCTGATTGGGTTTCTGGGTGGTGGCAGCCGAGTCCAGATAACACAAAGGCTGGTCGTCAACCGAGACCTCAAAGATGGGGAAATCACGCCGAAGTTGTATGCAAGGGTTATCGTTCAAAAGGGTCTCCTACTGCGCCTGAGCAGGCGGATTTTACCGGATTTATATGGGCTTGCAAGTCTGCCTGAAGACCTGGCACAAAAAAGGGCTGCCAATGGCAACCCTTTTCAAAGTGTCAGTTAAGCGATGCTTATCTGTCACCTTCTTTTTTGTAGTCACGTGCCGTGTAGCCAGTGTACAACTGACGTGGACGACCAATCTTGTGACCAGGCTGAGACAGCATTTCGTTCCAGTGTGAGATCCAGCCAACAGTACGAGACATAGCGAAAATTACAGTGAACATGCTGGTCGGAATACCGATAGCCTTCAGGATGATACCTGAGTAGAAATCAACATTCGGGTAAAGCTTCTTCTCAACGAAGTACGGGTCTTCCAGTGCAATTTGCTCAAGTTTCATTGCAACGTCAAGCAATGGATCCTGAATGTTCAGCTCTTTCAGAACTTCGTGACAAGTTTGACGCATTACGGTCGCACGCGGGTCGAAGTTTTTGTATACGCGGTGACCAAAGCCCATCAGACGGAACGGGTCGTTCTTGTCTTTTGCTTTTGCAACGTATTCGTCGATACGGTCAACAGTACCAATTTCTTCCAGCATGTTCAGACACGCTTCGTTTGCACCACCGTGCGCAGGGCCCCACAGTGACGCGATACCCGCTGCGATACATGCATAAGGGTTAGCGCCTGAAGAACCAGCAAGACGTACCGTTGAAGTAGACGCGTTTTGCTCGTGGTCTGCGTGTAGCATGAAGATACGGTCCATTGCTTTAGCCAGTACAGGGTTAACCTTGTACTCTTCAGCAGGGACTGAGAACATCATGTGCAGGAAGTTTTCTGCGTAGCTCAGGTCGTTACGTGGGTAAACGAACGGCTGGCCTGTGTTGTACTTGTACGCCATCGCAGCAATAGTAGGCAGTTTAGCAACCAGTTTGATTGCACAACGCATACGCTGATCTGCGTCTGAGATGTCCAGGTCGTCGTGATAGAACGAAGACAATGCACCAACCACACCACACAGCATCGCCATTGGGTGAGAATCAACGCGGAAACCCTGGAAGAAAGACGCAATTTTCTCATGCAGCATAGTGTTGTGCGTGATGTTCTTTGCAAATTCTTCAAGTTGCGCATTGTCTGGTAATTCACCGTTCAGAAGCAGGTAGCACAGCTCAATGTAGTTAGATTGCTCTGCTAATTGCTCGATTGGGTAACCACGGTGTAGTAGTACACCCTTTGCACCATCGATATAAGTAATAGATGATTCGCAAGAGCCAGTCGACATAAAACCAGGGTCGTATGTGAAGAAGCCGTGAGCGCCAAGTGTGCGGACGTCGACTACGTCCTGGCCAGCAGTGCCAGAGTAGATCGGGAGTTCGATCGGATCATGACCATCGATATGGACTGTGGCTTTCTTATCTGCCATCTATTTATCTCCTATGAAATAACAATATTCTGATTGTTATGTTGTGATACTAATGTTAAGCAAATTCAGATCATTCTAACTTAAAATAGGGGTGGAAAGTCAATTTTTCTGAGAATTATGCACAAATGTATGATAAATATTCTACGCCGTTTAAATATTATACCATCGGCTAATTCGCAAGCGTCTCAATCTAAACAAGAATTGTAAAAGGCCGCTCGGCCTTATATACTATCTACGGTTTTATACCGTGTCGTCTGTGGGTAAACCTATTTTTACATTGGCATTTTCACAAAGTGAACCGCTCAGTGTTTAAACAGGTATATCTAGAGTGTGCCATTTGTGCGACCAGCGCAAGTGGTTTTATAAAAACAAGTAGATGAGCTCCTTTGTGAGCAAGATGGGCAAGTAACTGTGAAAAAGCAAAGACCTGTAAATCTAGATCTTACGACTATATCTATGCCACCTACGGCAAAAGCGTCGATTTTGCACCGTATCACCGGTGTTGCGTTATTCTTCGCATTGACCTTTGTCATTTGGGCGTGGTCTGAGTCTCTTTCTTCTCCTGAAGGGTTTGAATTTGTTAAAGAGCTAATGACTGGCTTTATTGCAAAATTCATTGCGTGGGGCACCCTGACTGTATTGTCTTACCACATCGTTGGTGGCGTACGTCACATGATCCAAGACATGGGTCACTGGGAAGAATTAGAATCGGGCAACACCAGTGCAAAAATCGCATTGGCGCTGTGGGTAATCGTAGCCATCCTGGCAGGAGTGTGGATATGGTCTTAAATCAAGCAACTCTGAAGCGCGACGGTGTGCAAGACTATGTGTCATTGCGCGCGACTGCACTAATCATCCTGGCTTATTCGGTATTTATCGTTGGCTACTTTCTGCTAACGCCCGAAATCAGCTATGAAGCCTGGACAGGTTTGTTCTCAAATCTGGCCGTTAAAGCGGCAACTTTCATCACACTGGTATGCATCATGGTCCACACTCGCATTGGTTTGTGGCAGGTTCTGACGGACTACGTTAAGTGTTCAACGATGCGTTCTGTGCTGGGCTTTGTACTTAATCTGATGGCACTGGCGTATGTTGCTGTTGGCCTGTTTGTATTGTGGGGTGTTTAAGTGAAATATAATGTTCGTGAATTTGACGCTGTTGTAGTTGGCGCCGGTGGTGCTGGCATGCGTGCAGCGCTTGCGATTTCTGAGTCAGGCAAAACTTGTGCATTGATCTCTAAAGTATTCCCGACACGTTCTCATACGGTATCTGCACAGGGTGGTATCACAGTTGCGCTGGGTAACTCCCACGAAGACAACTGGGAATGGCACATGTACGACACGGTAAAGGGTTCTGATTACATTGGTGATCAGGATGCCATTGAGTACATGACCAAAACCGGTCCTGAGGCAATCACTGAACTTGAAAACATGGGTCTGCCTTTCTCTCGTTTCGAGAACGGCCGTGTTTATCAGCGCCCTTTCGGTGGTCAGTCTAAGAATTTTGGTGGTGAGCAGGCTGCACGTACGGCAGCTGCGGCAGACCGTACAGGTCACGCATTGCTACACTGCTTGTACCAACAAAACGTTAAGAACAAAACTAACGTTTTCTCTGAGTGGTACGCACTTGATCTGGTTAAAAACGACAAAGGCGACGTAGTCGGTGTTACAGCAATCGACATCGAAAGCGGCGAAGTTGTTTACTTCAAGTCTAAAGCGGTTGTATTGGCAACCGGTGGTGCAGGTCGTATCTACGCATCTACTACTAACGCGCACATTAACACTGGTGACGGTGTTGGTATGGCGGTTCGTGCTGGCATCTCTATGCAGGACATGGAAATGTGGCAGTTCCACCCAACCGGTATCGCGGGTGCGGGTACGCTGGTAACGGAAGGTTGTCGTGGTGAAGGTGGTTACCTTCTAAATAAAGACGGCGAGCGTTTCATGGAACGTTATGCGCCTAACGCAAAAGACCTTGCCGGTCGTGACGTTGTTGCGCGTGCAATGATGACCGAGATCCGTGAAGGCCGTGGTTGTGAAGGCCCTTGGGGTACTCACATTAAGCTTAAGCTTGACCACCTTGGTGAAGAAATGCTTAATCTGCGCCTACCAGGCGTCTGTGACCTGTCTAAGACATTTGCACACGTTGATCCAGCTAAAGAGCCTATTCCGGTTATCCCAACCTGTCACTACATGATGGGTGGTGTACCGACCAACGTAAATGGTCAGGTACTGAACGTGAATGAAAACGGTGAAGAGCGCATCATTGAAGGCCTGTTCGCGGTAGGTGAAATTGCGTGTGTATCTGTACACGGTGCAAACCGTCTGGGTGGTAACTCACTGCTTGACCTGGTGGTATTCGGTCGTGCAGCAGGTAACTTCCTTGGTACTTACCTGCAAGGCTTCGAGTCTACAGGTGATGCATCTTCTGACGACGTTGAGCAGGCATTTGCACGCTTCAACCGTTGGGAGTCTTCTGAGAAAGGCAAAGGCGAAGATCCAGTTCAGATCAAGAAAGATCTACAAGAATGTATGCAGCTTAACTTCTCGGTATTCCGTGAAGGTGATGCGATGGCAGACGGCCTTAAAGAACTTAAAGAGATCCGTGAGCGTCTTAAGTTTGCACGTCTTGACGACAAGTCTACTGAGTTCAACACCCAGCGTATCGAGTGTTTAGAGCTTGATAACCTGATGGAAACAGCTTATTCAACAGCCGTTGCAGCTAACTTCCGTACAGAAAGCCGTGGTGCGCACTCGCGCTTTGACTTCCCTGAGCGTGACGATGAGAACTGGCTGTGCCACTCTCTGCATCACCCAGAGTCAGACACGATGACTAAGCGTGAAGTAAACTTTGCGCCTAAGACTCGTGAAGCATTCCCACCGAAAGCACGTACATACTAGGAGCTAAGCGATGGCAACTTTAGAATTATCTGTTTATCGTTACAACCCTGACGTAGATTCAGCACCTCGTATGCAAGATTACAAGCTGGAGGTTGAAGAAGGTCGTGACATGATGGTGCTAGATGCACTGTTAATGTTGAAAGAACAAGATCCAACACTGTCTTTCCGTCGTTCATGCCGTGAAGGTGTGTGTGGTTCAGACGGTGTAAACATGAATGGTAAGAACGGTCTGGCTTGTATTACACCTTTATCTGCATTGCAAAAAGGTGGTAAAGGCAAGATCATCGTTCGTCCATTACCGGGTCTGCCAGTTATCCGTGACCTGGTTATCGACATGAGCCAGTTCTACACACAATACGAGAAGGTAAAACCTTACCTGATCAACGACAAGCCAACCGGCGGTGAAGAGCGTCTTCAAAGCATCGAAGAGCGTGACAAGCTGGATGGCCTGTACGAGTGTATTCTGTGTGCATGTTGTTCAACGTCATGTCCGTCGTTCTGGTGGAACCCAGATAAATTTATCGGTCCTGCGGGCCTTCTTCACGCGTATCGTTTCCTGGCTGACAGCCGTGATACAGCGACAGAAGAGCGTCTGGCTGACCTTGATGACGCGTTCAGCGTCTTCCGCTGTCACAGTATCATGAACTGTGTAAGCGTTTGTCCGAAAGGCTTGAATCCTACTAAGGCGATCGGACACATTAAATCTATGTTGTTAAATCGTTCGGTTTAATACATATTTAAATCTACAGATGGCATGCTCAGCATGCCATCTTGTTTTCGTTTAAGTTTCTGCGCTAGAAAAAGGGCTAATAAATGCACGAAGGTGTGATGAAGGCATGGCTGGAATCTTCGCACTTATACGGCGGCAACGTTGCATATGTTGAAGATTTATATGAGGCGTATCTTGATGATGCGGCTTCAGTGCCAGAAGAATGGCGAGAAGTGTTTGATCAACTGCCAAAGGTAGAAGGCGTTGACGTTGATGTTAAGCATTCAGAGATCAAATCTCAGTTTGCTGACCTTGCTAAAAACAAACACAGAGAAGTAATCGTTTCTGCAGAAGGTGCGGCAGATGCAAAACAGGTTCGTGTTTTGCAGCTTATCAATGCATTCAGATTCAGAGGTCACCAAAACGCAAACCTGGACCCGTTGGGTCTGTGGCAGCGTGATCGAGTTCGCGAACTCGACCTGGCCTATCATGATTTAGACAATGCCGACCTGGAAAAAGAATATAACGTTGGCTCTTTTGCTTCAGGCCAAGAGACAATGAAGTTAAAAGACTTATACAACGCACTGAAAACCACCTATTGTGGTTCTGTTGGTGCTGAGTATATGCACATTACTTCAACAGAAGAAAAACGTTGGTTACAGCAACGCATCGAATCTACCTTCGCACAGCCTAAATTCAACAAAGAGACTAAGCTTCGCATCCTAAAAGGCCTGACCGCTGCTGATGGTCTGGAAAAATACTTAGGTGCTAAATTCCCAGGCGCAAAACGTTTCTCACTGGAAGGCGGTGATGCACTGGTTCCTATGCTGAAAGAGCTGGTACATCGTGCTGGTGAAAGTGGCCAGGAAGAAGTGGTCATTGGTATGGCACACCGTGGTCGTCTGAACGTATTGGTCAACGTACTGGGTAAAAACCCACAAGTATTGTTTGACGAGTTCGCGGGCAAGTACGGCGAATCAGCGGGCTCTGGTGATGTGAAATATCACATGGGCTACTCGTCTGACTTCGCAACTCAAGGCGGCAATGTGCACATGGCACTGGCGTTTAACCCGTCACACCTTGAGATCGTTAACCCGGTGGTTATGGGCTCGGTACGTGCACGTCTTGACCGTCTTAACTGTAAGAGCGGTTCTAAAGCACTTCCTATCACTATTCACGGTGACTCAGCCATCGCCGGCCAGGGCGTAGTACAAGAGACATTCAACATGTCTCAGACTCGTGCTTATGGTGTGGGTGGTTCAATCCGCATCGTGGTGAACAACCAGGTTGGTTTCACTACGTCAAACCAGGAAGATACGCGTTCAACTGAGTACTGTACTGACATCGCTAAGATGGTTCAGGCGCCCATTTTCCACGTTAACGCGGATGACCCGGAAGCGGTTGCGTTTGTGACGCAAGTTGCCCTTGATTTCCGTAACAAGTTCAAACGTGATGTAGTGATCGACCTGGTTTGTTACCGTCGTCATGGCCACAACGAAGCCGATGAGCCGAATGCAACTCAGCCTCTGATGTATCAGAAGATCAAAAAGCACCCAGTACCACGTCAGATTTATGCTGACAGACTGGTATCTGAAGGTGTCCTGAGCGCTGATGAAGCGAAGACGCTGGCTGATGACTACCGCAACGGCCTGGACAAAGGTCAGATCGTGGTTGAAGAAATTCAGCCTGAGACCAAGCACTCATCAGACTGGTCTAAATACGTTGGTCATGACTGGGATACGGCTTACGAGGCAAGTGTTCCGGTTGAGAAGCTTAAAGAGTTAAGCGAAAAAATCTCGACTTACCCGGCTGATCACAAAGCACAGTCGCGCGTTAAGAAAATTTACGACGATCGTAAGACCATGGCCAGTGGCGAGAAGCTACTTGACTGGGGTATGGCAGAAACGCTTGCCTACGCAACCTTGGTTGATCAGGGCACAGACATTCGTCTGACCGGTCAGGATTCAGGCCGTGGTACTTTCTTCCACCGCCATGCGGTTGTTCACAACCAAGTCGATGCATCAACTTACCTGCCGCTGCAAAACGTGCGTGACGGTCAGGGTCTGTTTGAAGTGTATGACTCAGTATTGTCAGAAGAAGCCGTATTGGCGTTTGAATATGGTTACGCAACGGCAGAGCCAACCTCACTGGTACTGTGGGAAGCCCAATTCGGTGACTTCGCGAACGGTGCTCAGGTGGTATTCGACCAATTCCTGAGCTCAGGTGAGCAAAAGTGGGGCCGTCTGTGTGGTCTGACTTTATTACTGCCACACGGCTACGAAGGTCAGGGTCCTGAGCACAGCTCGGCGCGTCTTGAACGTTACCTGCAACTGTGTGCTGACCACAACATGCAAGTGTGTGTACCAAGTACGCCAGCACAGGTTTATGCCATGTTACGTCGTCAGTCAGTACGCCCTCTGCGTCGTCCACTGATTGTAATGACACCTAAATCTTTACTTCGTCATCCTCTGGCTGTCTCTAGCCTGGAAGAGTTGTCTGAAGGTGTTTTCCACAACATGATCGACGAGATTGATGATATCAATCCTGAAAACGTCGAGCGCGTTGTGTTCTGTAGCGGTAAAGTTTACTACGAATTGCTACAGGAGCGTCGCAAGCAAGAGCTGAATAATGTCGCTATCGTTCGTGTGGAGCAGCTATATCCGTTCCCGCACAAAGAGATGGACGAGATCATGGCTCGCTACCAGCACGTTAAAGACTTCGTATGGTGTCAGGAAGAGCCTCAGAACCAAGGTGCCTGGTACTGTTCACAACACCATTTCTGGGAAGCTATCCCAAGTGGTGCGAAGTTGACTTACGCCGGTCGTAAAGCTGCAGCAGCGCCTGCATGTGGCTATATGTCGACCCATACAAAAGAACAAAATGCGTTGATTGCTGACGCTTTAACTATTAAGAAATAAGGAATTAGAGATGACGACCGAAATTAAGGTTCCTGTTCTTCCTGAATCTGTTGCCGATGCAACAGTGGCCACATGGCATGTAAGCGTTGGTGACAAAGTAAGCCGTGACCAAAATCTGGTAGATATTGAAACTGACAAAGTAGTTTTAGAAGTCGTTGCACCTGAAGACGGTGTTATTGTCGCTATCTCTGAAGAAGAGGGCGCAACGGTTCTTGGTGAGCAAGTTATCGCACAGCTGGGCGCGTCAGATGCCGCTCCAGCGCAATCAAATGAACAAACAGCAGCGCCAGCAGCGGCGCCAGCAGCAGAAGGTAAAGAAGTGGACATTAAAGTACCTGTACTTCCTGAATCAGTAGCAGACGCTACAGTTGCAACTTGGCATGTACAACCAGGCGAAGCGGTAAGCCGTGACCAAAACCTGGTAGACATCGAAACAGACAAAGTTGTTCTTGAAGTTGTTGCACCTGAAGACGGTGTGATGGGCGAGCAACTGCACGCAGAAGGTGAAACTGTTCTGGGTGAGCAAGTGATTGGTAAACTGGTTGCCGGTGGCGCACCAGCAGCAGCGCCAGCTGCACAGGCAGAAGCCGCTCCTGCAAGCGATGATAATGCAGACGTACTAACACCGTCTGTACGTCGTCTGATTGCAGAGAAAGGTCTTGATGCATCACAAATCAAAGGCACAGGTAAAGGCGGTCGCATCACTAAAGAAGATGTTGATGCATTCCTGAAAGCGCCAGCGGCAAAACCAGCAGCAGCGCCAGCGGCAGCAGCACCTGCAGCACCAATGGGCGACCGTACTCAGAAGCGCGTTCCTATGACTCGTCTGCGTAAGACAATCGCAAATCGTCTGCTTGAAGCAAAGAACTCAACAGCAATGTTGACGACGTTCAACGAAGTAAACATGAAACCTATCATGGACCTTCGTAAGCAGTACAAAGACGTATTCGAAGAGCGTCACGGCATCCGTCTTGGTTTCATGTCTTTCTACGTGAAAGCGGTTACAGAAGCCCTGAAGCGTTTCCCTGAAGTAAATGCGTCTATCGACGGTGATGACATCGTTTACCACAACTACTTCGACATCAGCATTGCTGTATCTACACCACGTGGTCTGGTAACACCTGTACTACGTGACTGTGACAAGCTGTCTGTTGCTGAAATCGAAAAAGGTATCCGTGAGCTGGCACTTAAAGGTCGCGACGGTAAGCTGACTGTTGACGACATGACTGGTGGTAACTTCACCATCACTAACGGTGGTGTATTTGGTTCACTACTGTCTACGCCTATCATCAACTTGCCACAGTCTTCAATCCTGGGCATGCACAAAATCCAGGACCGTCCAATGGCAGTCAATGGCAAGGTTGAGATCCTGCCTATGATGTACCTGGCGCTGTCTTACGATCACCGTCAAATCGATGGTAAAGAATCGGTTGGCTTCCTGGTTACAATTAAGGAACTTCTGGAAGATCCAACGCGTCTGCTTCTGGACGTTTAATCATCTAGATTAAAGATTAAGCTGTATGTGAGCATAATGTCCGCATACAGCTTTTTTTTTGCGCCATTAGTCTTACTGGGGTTTTCATACAAGGCCTTGAGATCTATACTATGGGCGCAATTTGGGATAGCTGATTATTTGCATAAATATTCAGCTTTTTTAGTATAAAAAATTGGATAAAGCATCATGAATTTGCATGAGTATCAGGCAAAACAACTTTTTGCCGAATATGGTTTACCTGTATCAGATGGTTACGCTTGTGACACGCCTCAAGAGGCAGTTGAAGCTGCTGGTAAAATCGGTGGTGACAAGTGGGTTGTAAAATGTCAAGTACACGCTGGCGGCCGTGGTAAAGCGGGCGGTGTAAAACTGGCAGACAGCAAAGACGAGATCCGCGCATTTGCTGAAAACTGGTTAGGCAAAAACCTGGTAACCTACCAAACTGACGAGAAAGGTCAGCCAGTTGCTAAAATCTTAGTAGAAAGCTGCACTGATATTGCAAATGAGCTATACCTGGGTGCTGTTGTTGACCGTGCTTCACGTAAAATCGTGTTCATGGCATCAACTGAAGGTGGTGTTGAGATCGAAGAAGTTGCTCACAACACACCAGAACTAATTCACAAAGCTGAGATCGATCCACTAGTCGGTCCTCAGGCTTACCAAGGTCGTGAGCTTGCGTTCAAACTAAATCTGAACCCAACTCAAGTTAAACAGTTCACTAAGATCTTCATGGGTCTTGCTGACATGTTCATCAACCACGACTTTGCACTACTAGAGATCAACCCTCTGGTAATCACTGATGAAGGCAACCTGCACTGTCTTGACGGCAAGATCGGTGTAGACGGCAATGCATTGTTCCGTCAGCCTAAGATCCGTGAATTCCACGATCCTTCACAAGAAGACGCGCGTGAAGCTCACGCAGCAAGCTTCGAGCTGAACTATGTTGCGCTAGACGGTAACGTAGGTTGTATGGTTAACGGTGCTGGCCTAGCAATGGGTACTATGGACATCGTAAACCTGCACGGCGGTAAGCCTGCTAACTTCCTTGACGTAGGTGGCGGCGCGACTAAAGAGCGTGTATCTGAAGCGTTCAAGATCATCCTGTCTGATGACAACGTTAAAGCTGTACTTGTTAACATCTTCGGCGGTATCGTTCGTTGTGACATGATCGCAGAAGGTATCATCGGTGCGGTTAAAGAAGTTGGCGTGAACGTACCAGTAGTTGTACGTCTTGAAGGTACTAATGCTGAAGCGGGTCGTGAAGTACTAGCTAACTCTGGCCTTGACATCATTGCAGCTGAGTCTCTAACTGACGCTGCTGAGAAAGTAGTTGCTGCTGCGGAGGGCAAATAATGTCTGTACTAATTAACAAAGATACTAAAGTAATCTGTCAGGGTTTCACTGGTGGTCAGGGTACTTTCCACTCTGAGCAAGCTATCCAGTACGGTACGCAAATGGTTGGTGGTGTTTCTCCTGGTAAAGGCGGCACAACTCACCTGGGTCTGCCAGTATTCAACACTGTACGTGAAGCGGTAGAGTCTACTGGTGCAACTGCATCTGTAATCTACGTACCAGCAGCATTTTGTAAAGACGCTATCCTTGAAGCGATCGACGCAGGTATCGAGCTTATCGTATGTATCACTGAAGGCATCCCTACACTTGATATGGTTGATGTTAAAGTGAAGCTGGAAGAAACTGGCGTTCGCATGATTGGTCCTAACTGTCCTGGTGTTATCACTCCGGGCGAGTGTAAGATCGGTATCATGCCTGGTCACATCCACCTTCCTGGTAAAGTAGGCATTGTATCTCGTTCAGGTACTTTGACTTACGAAGCGGTTAAGCAAACTACTGACGCTGGCTTCGGTCAGTCTACTTGTGTAGGTATCGGTGGTGACCCAATCCCAGGCACTAACTTCATCGACGTACTGGAAATGTTCCAGAACGATCCTAAGACTGAAGCAATCGTAATGATTGGTGAGATCGGTGGTACAGCTGAAGAAGAAGCGGCTGAGTACATCAAGCATAACGTGACTAAACCAGTTGTTTCTTACATTGCAGGTGTTACAGCGCCTCCAGGTAAGCGTATGGGTCACGCTGGTGCAATCATCGCAGGTGGTAAAGGTACAGCTGACGAGAAGTTTGCTGCACTTGAAGCTGCTGGCGTTAAAACCGTTCGCTCACTGGCTGAGATCGGTTCTGCACTAAAAGAAAAAGCAGGCTGGTAATCACGTTACCTGTACTGTAAAAAAGGCGCCTCAGGGCGCCTTTTTTGATCCTGCCATCATATCCTCTAAGCCGTTGACCTTGATGATGAATACATGAGAATCTTGCCAAATTTTGGTGGTATTTTCGGGTTAGCCAGCAGCTATTTTGGCAAGTGTGTAGGTCGTTAGCGGAGAGGTTGCATTCATCAAGAGATAAACACGTGTGGTTTATGGGAATGTGTTGAATGTGAGTGAAGCGGGGGAAACTCCCCCGCGTGATAAGATTAGTCTTGATAGCTAATGTGCTGGAAGAAACGCACAATAACGTCTTGCTTCTCAGGGTTAATAGGCAGCTTGCCGGTTAAACGGCGGATCATGGTTTCGGCGTTGTTCATAAACTTGCCGTAGCCCACGTCTTTTTTATCTTTGTCGCTGGCAACCACCACAAAGTGCATGGTATCGCACAGATGTTCGCCTTCCCAGATAGAGCGTACCTGACCATCCGGCGCAGATGTATCAAAGCTCAGCTTTTGCAACTCGCGATTGGCGTCTGACTTATCAATCTGACTGCTTCTGACCAACGGCTGACGGCCATCGGCCACAAAGCCAACATGGGTCAGTTGCAGCTGATCACACAAAGTTAAAAAGCTGTCCTCAATGCTACGATAAAACTGAGTGTAATCCCCCGGGCGCATCTGACTTTGATACTCGGTTTTGATAGCGCGGGTAATAGGGATAGAGAAAGACACATAGCTCATCTCTGAGTGCTGCTCTGGCAATGTGCAGTTACGCGCCTGGTAGCGTGGATATAAGCTACGCAGTTTATAGCCGTAACTTTCTCTGTGACCTTTTACCTTAGCGAAAATGTCATAGGTCAGATGCTGATGGTCACGCACTTTATAAGACAAGCCTTGCTGTTCATATTGTTCTTTAAGGTCGTCCAGTGCTTTTTTCACTTTGCTGTGGAAACTGGCGGCATTGGCACGCAGCTCATCGCCGGTGGCCAGGAACAATAAGCGAATTTTACGGGCTTTATGGCTCGCCTCATAATGTATCTTGTGACCTTCGTGATACTTTGGATTGTAAAAAAACAGGATCTGCTTATCCGTTTGCAGGCTGTGTGCTTCGTCGTGATAGCGCACGATGGGCAGCTTGTCGTTAGCAATGACGTGAACGTTAAATAATTCGTGCTCGTCGCAGATGGCAAACAACTTTCGGGCCAGGCGTTGGTAGCAGCTTTCCACATCATCAAAGCAATCGAAGAATGCGTCACTGGGTTTGAACTCAGCCAGAATGTAATGGTTGTTACGTGCGTTCGTTGGAATATAAACGCGGTGAAGATTCATTGATGCCATAGGTTTTTCCTTGCGATACCTCTGTTGTTGACGCCTATGATAGAGCGAGCGTGTGACGAATATATTGCGCTAGAACAAAATTTGTCATAAAAATGACGCGTCTTATTGCCTTTGATTTGGCTGTTTTATGCCCAGGTTTACACAATTGCGAGGTAAATCTGTTTTCGCCTTAGTTTTACGCTGTTCGTTGCGCTAACTTTTTGTAATAATGCCTCAGTTAACTGGTACTAAATTTTCAGAGGAATGAGTTCCTATGGCGGAAGCAGAAAATCGCCCAACAAATTTTATAACAAATATCATTGATGCGGATTTGGCCAGCGGTAAGCATGGCGGTACGCACACGCGCTTTCCACCAGAGCCGAACGGCTACTTACATATAGGCCATGCTAAGTCTATTTGTCTGAACTTTGGCATCGCCCGCGACTACCAGGGTCTGTGTAACCTGCGCTTTGACGATACGAACCCGGAAAAAGAAGATCTGGATTACGTAAACTCAATCAAAGAAGACGTGCAGTGGCTGGGTTTTAACTGGGATGGTGAGATCTGCTATTCGTCTAACTATTTCGACAAGCTATACGAATATGCGGTAGAGCTGATCAATAAAGGTCTTGCCTACGTGTGTTTCCTGTCACCGGAGCAGGCGCGTGAATACCGCGGCACCTTGACTGAGGCAGGTAAAAACAGCCCATATCGCGACACCTCACCGGAAGAAAACCTGGCGTTGTTCGAAAAAATGAAGAACGGCGAGTTTAAAGAAGGCGAGTGTGTACTGCGTGCTAAGATAGACATGGCCAGCTCATTCATGGTGCTGCGCGACCCTATCATTTATCGTATTCGTTTTGCTCACCATCACCAGACTGGTGACAAGTGGTGCATTTACCCAATGTACGATTTTACCCACTGTATTTCGGATGCACTGGAAGGGATCACCCATTCACTGTGTACGCTGGAGTTCCAGGACAACCGTCGTTTGTACGACTGGGTACTGGACAACATCAGTATTGAGTGTCATCCACAACAGATCGAATTTTCTCGTCTGAACCTGGAATACACCGTGATGTCAAAGCGTAAGCTAAATGACCTGGTGGTGAACGGTCAGGTAGAAGGCTGGGACGACCCGCGCATGCCAACTATTGCTGGATTGCGTCGTCGTGGTTATACCCCTGCGTCTATCCGTGAATTCTGTAAGCGCATTGGTATTACCAAGCAAGACAATATGGTTGAAATGGGCATGCTGGAAGCCTGTATCCGTGACGACCTGAATGAAAACGCACCGCGTGCAATGGCAGTACTTGATCCGGTTAAAATCGTGATTGAAAACTATGACGCCGAGCAGGTAGAGATGCTTGACGCGCCTAACCATCCGACATTGGAAATGGGCTCACGTCAGTTGCCATTTACTCGCGAAATCTACATTGAGCGTGATGACTTCCGAGTTGAAGCGAACAAGAAGTTTAAGCGTTTGGTACTTGGCAAAGAGGTACGTTTGCGTAATGCCTATGTGATTAAAGCCGAGCGCGTTGAAGAGGATGATGCGGGTAACATCACTACAATTTACTGTACATACGACGCCGATACCTTAGGTAAAAACCCGGCTGATGGTCGTAAAGTGAAAGGCGTTATCCACTGGGTATCAGCAAGCCACTGCATTGACGCAGAAGTACGTCAATACGATCGTCTGTTCAATGTACCAAACCCGGCAGCGGCGGAAGACTTTGCGACTACGCTGAATCCAGATTCACTGGAAATCATCGCCAATGCTAAGCTTGAGCCGTCTCTGGCTGACGCTGCACCTGAGCAAGGCTTTCAGTTTGAGCGTCTGGGCTACTACTGTCGTGATAACAAGCGCGACACATTGACCTTCAACCAAACAGTGGGTCTGCGTGATTCCTGGGCAAAAATCGAAAACGCCTAACACGCACAATAAATAAAAAGGTCGGCTTATGTCGGCCTTTTTTAATTATCATGCCCGATCTTCAGAATTGATTTGATAATTTGCATTAGAAACACTAAATACCCGTAAACGGACAGGCACATGACAGAAAAGTCGATCCATAATTTTTACATCAATGAACAGCAATCGGTGTATTTGCTCTCCCATAAAGATGCAAAAAAACACCGTCAGTGGCTCAACATCTGTCAAAAACAGCTGACTATGCTTGGCTATCATGATGTGGAAGTGATCGGGTCCGGCGCATTCGGGTTTGTATTTGCAGGGATCGATGAGCAGGGCAAAGAGTGGGTGTTTAAGTTTTCCCGCATTACCCTGGCTCAGAGTGTACGTGACCGGCTGGAAGACGAAGCCTATATGCTGTCGCAGATTAAAAATCCCATGGTCCCCGAGTTTTACGCTTTTGAACGGGCAAAAAAGCAGGGGATCCTGATGATGGCCCGTGCCAAAGGCCAGGATCTCGAACAATGGTCGCTTAAACGTGGTCGCTTTAAACCTCATGAGCTGGTGCATCTGGCCAATAAACTCAGAAGTGTACTGGTTGATTTACGTGACCGCAAAAATGGCATGTCTCCTCAGCCTGTGGTACACGGCGATATTAAGCCGTCTAATATTGTTTGGGATGAAGCAACGGACAGCTTTTCGCTGGTTGACTGGGGCAGTTCAGTGTATGCGCAGCTGGATGCCCATGGCGAGCCCGTTGCCAGTAATATTATGGATCTTATGTCATCGGACATCAGCAGTACCAATGCCCGGATGGGCGATGTGTACTTTATTGGCGATGAGCAAATGTCGGGCGCGCGCTCCTCGCCACGCTTTGACGAGCAGGGCGTGGCATCCACCATTTACGCGCTGGCCAGTGCCCAGTCCTGCCGTTTTGGCGCCGCCGTGATCCCCGCAACCAGCTTAGGCTTGCCACAAGCATTTGCCAGAATGATAGATGCAATGCTGAGCAAAGATAAAACCACCCGAGATCAGGCCGGCGACTACTTTATGCGCAATATGCCGGCCATGGCGCGCATGTATCTGCCCGAACTAAAAACACCGCCTCGCAAGGCCAGCATCCCGTTTTGGTTTAATGAGATCGACGAAGAGCCAGATACGGTGGTTTACAGCTCGCGCAAACAATTTCTACGCCGCGCCGATCATAATCAGCAACTGCTGGACGTGAATGATGCTCAGCTGGACCGCTACTATAAAGAGTTTCTGTTCGACACCGGCGACAGTGAGAAAGCGTTTCTGGCGTCCATCAGCCGGCTGGCAAAGTATCCGGTAGTAGGTGGTCTGAGCTTTCACTGGAAAGACGCCTCTTTGTTTGTGGAGTCCAGCCTGGTACTGCACGATGAAGCTTTGCAAAGTGCTTTTACGGATGCCGTAAACGCCACCGTGATGCTGGCGCAGGGGATAGAGCAAAAGGGCCTGTTTAAATGCTGCCTGTTTGATGCCAGACAGACTATACAACTCCAGCGTGACGGCACTGGCGCGTTTATTTTTGACCACGTCCCCGAGTTGCAATACACCGTATCGGACATTGGTACCAGTGAGATCGCGCGGCCACACTCTTACTTTGAAGATGGTAAAGACCCTGACGAGCAACTGCAATTACCACGACAAATAGTGCAGTGCGTGTTTGAGCTTAACCAGATCCACCATACCGGTTGTATCATCTTTGAATCGCTCAACGACCGCCTTAAAATTCACCATTACTACTGCCTGCTAGATGCCAGCAAAGAGCGGGAGTTTAAAACTCTGCTGACCCGCATTATGCAATACGCTATGAGTATTCAGGATTTCGGTGTCGCTGGTTTTATGAAACTGCCTTACAAAAATACCCGTGAATTTGCATTGTGCGCCCGCCAGCCAGACCATTTTTATCCTAAAGATCCGAAAGCTGCAGAAACTCAAAGTGAATCATCTGCGACTAAGATATAACAAAACGCACGTTGCACATTGGCCCGTCCTCCGCCAAGATAAATAGCTTACAACCGGAGGGAAACATGGATCAGGAAACACGCCGAGAGCTGCTCAAACTAAGCTGGAGCATGCACGACGAAGTAGAGCAGGCCATTTTACAAGACAGCGCCAAACAGGGCGACGACAACTGGACAGAAAAGCAGAAGCTGCTACTGGCAGATATGTCGCTGCACCTGCTGCAAACCGCGCTCAAGCCCAATGGCATCAGCCAGGAAAAGCTCAAAAATAACCTCAACGCCATTCTCACGCTCAGCGACGACTTTATCGATGAAGTCGACTTACGCAAAACCGCCGATGCCCTTTATGGGTTGGATAAGTGAACGGACGCTGGTCTTTAAATCAGCATTTAGTCTTTTATCCTGTTTTATACACTTGCATTTGCTTAGTCATCCCGGACGCATGCGAGCCGGGATCTACTTGAACACCATGCAGAGGTTACTCAATGAAGACAAACCCGACAAACAGCTCCGTCATCCCGTCTCGAAATCACAACACCTTGCCAAATAGGAAAAAAGTGGGTCTAATAATAGGCATAAATAACGTTGTTCAGGCAGGGAATGAGTCACGTTGTAACGGTTTAAGTCACAAACGGTTCAGAACAGAAGTTACTCATCAAAAGCAAATTCCCGTAGCATAGACCACACCAGCCGGATACGGCGTGCAGGTAGCGGCCCAGTTCAACAAACGATTATGCGTACTGCGTACGCATGAATACTAAAGCGTTATATGCTCATGAGTAGACTATTAATAACCGTGTTTTTTATCGTTCTCTCGTTTCAAGTTTATTCTGGAGGAAGCTACTTTCCAGTTAAAATTGTCGAAATCGGAAACAATGAGGATGAATTTAAGTTAGTTGCAGAAGTGGTGGGGATTTTCAACTACGACTCTTCTGGCTGTAAGGCAATTACCATCACAGGTAATTATGACGCTGAAAAATGGAAGTCATACGTGAATCTGATTAGCCTAAACATTCACTTAGAATCCTTGCATATTTTGGAACAAACTAGTCAGTCGCAACGCACAATTAATTTTGGTTATATTGGGGCGGGGTTAAAAAAGTACGGTGAATGTGTGTACAAAAGCAAAGGTCTATTTCATAGCGAGCAAGGTGTTTTTTCAATTTACACACGCATATAACAAACAGTTTAAAAGCGGACAAAATTAAGTTGGCTGGTTTCGCTCCGCTTCACATTATAGCCAACCAAATTTTGCCTTTTAACTGAGGCGTTATATTTCACACAGAGTACGGAGGCTCACTTGGACTATCTAGTATATGGAGACGAAAGTGGAACGACAGGAAGTGACCGTTGTTACTCAATTGGTTTGCTTTGTGTCCCAAAATCAAAGGTTGACGAGTTCAATAAATACGTTCTTGATTTAAAGAAAAAACGTGGGATTGTTGGCGAGCTAAAGTGGTCAAAAATTAAGAATAGTGCTGGGCAAGCAAATATCTGTGTAGACCTCCTCTCCATGGTTCTAAGAAGTTCATGCTGCTACCACTCTATCGTTGTTGAAAAATCTATTTATAACAATTGGAAATCAGATAGGGAAAAAGCATTTTATCAAACCTACACGTACTTATTAAAAAACACTGCCAAACAAGTAAAATCAAAACTTATTGTTTTGATAGACCAAAAGTGTGACAAGTATAAAAAGAACGATGAAGTTATTGGTATAGTTGCTAACAATATGTTGGCAAAACTTGGCTCAGATAGAACTATTCAAGAAGTGACAATGAATGATTCAAAAGAGCACCTTGGTCTACAAGTTGTAGATATATTAACTGGTGCAGTAAACTCAGGTTACATGAAATTCCTAAACCCTAAGTTAAGTTTATCTGTAGCAAAAGAAGCCGCATTCATTAAAATGGCAAATATGCTTGGTTGGGACCAACTGGTTTATGATACATACCCTAATAAAGACTTTAACATTTGGCACTTTCCGTCTGAAAATAGGTCAAGACCTGCGACAAAAGCAATTATCCCTAATTTTAGTATCAAGGCAGTAGAGCCAAGTGAAATATAGCAAGCTAATAAATAAGGACAAAAAACAGTTTGCTGTTTTCGTTCCTCACATTTTAGCAAACAATTTTTTGCCCATGATTAGGGCGCTATACAAGGAAAACTTTGCACTCAAATGGATACCTTGCTTACAAATCTTGAACAGATCGCTGCTCAACAGAATTTGATTTCAAATGCGATTGCAGGAGCGAAATTGTGGGTCTCTTCTGAGGACTTTAGTATTGATAACTCAATAACCGATAAATTTAAATTCGAATTTCATTCTCACAAACTTTGTTTTAAACATGAATACATCGAAGTTTCGTATATTGAAACCAATTTAACTATTCTACTCGAAGAGGAAGAAGTTGGTTATTATTATTGGCACACGCTATTCGATGGTGAAGTTATTGATGACATGTTAGTTATTACAGATAACGAGTTAAAGTATAGCTAACAAGTTAATCAAACAGTGGACGCAAAACAGCAGGCTTGCGCTCATTCTTCGCTTAGTTTAGCCTGCTATTTTTCGCCGTTTATTAAGGCGTTAGATAGCACATAAACATTAAAGTTACGTTGTAAAAGGATAGGTACCTAGTTGAAACAAAAAGTACATAACGACGAACCTTCTGAACAAGATTCCCTAAATAGAGAAAAGTACGCTAAAGCTTTTGCGAACTTGACTTTAAATTGTGAGACTCCAATGGTAGTGGGGCTTTATGGCTCTTGGGGCACAGGTAAATCTACACTAATGAAACTAATACAAGGAAGTTTAGATCAAACAAAGACAATACCTATTTGGTTTGATCCTTGGCAACACCAGTTCGATGACAACCCTACATTAGCTTTAGTTCATACAATTATTGAACAGTGTAATCTTAAAGATAGCAAAAAGTTAGCTACAGTTATTGCTTCAGCCTTAGGTTACTCTTTTCTGAAAACAGTTAGTAATATATCTGTAAAAGATATAGAGCACTTTGCAAAGAAATATGAGGAAGACAACTTTTTATTACGTGAGGAAAGAGTAAAACTTAAAGACTATTTTGCAGAGCTAATTACCAATATTGTAAAAGGCACTGACAAAAGAGTAGTATTTTTTATAGATGACCTTGATCGGTGTATGCCTGAACAGGTAATGAAACTACTTGAATCACTTAAATTATTCCTCAACTTACCAAATTGTGTTTATTTCCTAGCTGTTGATCATGATGCAATTGAACAGAGTATTGAATATTACTACAAGTCTATCGATATTAGAGAACGGAACTATTTAGATAAGATAGTTCAGTTACCTTTTAATATCCCTCCTGTGTTTAATGATTCAATTAATGATTATATAACCCCATTGCTTCCAAATGATTTAATAGGCTGTAGAGATATACTTATTGAGGGGCTAAGTGGCAATCCGCGGGAGCTTAAACGTTTTATAAACACTCTTATATTTAACCATGAGTTATCAAAAGAATCCCGTATAGAGGAGTACGATCCTAAAGTTCTATCTGTAATTTTATTAATTCAGAGTAGTGAAAAGGACTTATATAAAATAGTAAGTAACAATCCGAGTACATTGATAGAGTATATTAATCGAGAAGAGGGTGTCTCCCACGGGTTTGATCAAATACTAACTGAAAAGGATAAAATTAAAAGAATACTTGCTTCTTTAAAAATTCCAGATGAAAGAATCCTTGGACAATACTTATATCAAACTAGGTTGTTATCTACGGAATCTGATATAGGCAATGTTCAACTTGAATCTGTTTTATCACGTCATCGTTTATGGTTAGAAAGCAATGGGGATAATGGTGAAATAGCAAATGTTTCAGCTATTAGCATCGTGAATACTAACCTGACAAACATTAATTTTTCTCACGCAATATTCGAGTGGTCTGTTTTAACTGGTACTGATTTCTCATATTCTAATCTGAGTTCTGTAAACTTTAGAAATGTAGATGCATCAAGTTGTAAATTTAAAAAGGTAGACGTAGTAAATGCCGATTTTGAAAACTGTAAATTCAAATCGGCCTCCATAAATTCCTGTAAGTTCTCAAATTCTGTATTTAGTGGCTCAAACTTTAGTGATAGCCAGTTGAATGATACAGTTTTCCTTGATTGTGATTTTCGGAATACAAAGTTTGTAGATGCAAAGATGAAAGAGTGCGAACTCAAAAATAGTAGTTTTGTAGGCGCTAATTTCAATTCTATGAATTTTGATGAAGCTCATCTTGACAGTTGTAATTTTTCACGAGCAAATTTTAGTAACTCAAAACTCTGTGCAAAGGACTTATCAGATACTAATTTTTCTCATGCAATATTATTCAATTGTGACCTAAGCAGAAGTAACCTATCTGGAGCTGATTTTTCACACAGTAATTTGTCGGAGGCAAACTTAACGGGGTGCGATATGTCTGGGACAGTTTTATTTGGTACTGATGTGAGAAATGTTAAAGGCCTTACTATTGAAATGATTGAAAGTGCACTGCATGATGAGTCAACCTTATTCGATCCATATATTCGAGATAAACTTGTTCATGAAAATTGGTAAAAAGCTATCTAACAAGCTGTTTAGCAAGGAAAAAACACAGTTGGCTTTTGCTCCTTCGTCGCTTAATTTTAGCCAACTATATTTTGCCCATTAACAGGGCGCTGGGGGATCCCCTTATAATTGAGGCCTTCCGAGCAGATGTATCAAGCGCACGTATTCACGTATAGCCCAGCGCAGTTGCTTTCCTGTCATAACATAATCGCTTCGCCACCTAACCTCTTTACCAAGCCTAACAGTCGACAGCACAGCACGCTCTCTGATTGTATTTGCCTGGAACTTTCGTTGCCAATTTGAGTGCTGAGCATATAGGCCGATCCACCAGAGAATAATGGTCGCCAGTAAAGAGAGCAATAACAGTATATTGAGCCGGTTGGGGCATCGACTTTTACTATGTCTCAGACCCATCCCGTATTGGGGGCTTTTCAGGTCTCGAAAGCTTTCTTCGATTTGCATGCGCTTGGCGTAAAGTGAGACAACACGTTTGGGTTTGAACAAGTCAGCGGGTAGGTTAGTGGCCAATAGCCAGGGTTCCTTACTGCCAGTTCGATAACTTTTTTGGGCGGTATGATGCCTGCCAGCTTTTGAAGAGCGCCTGTCAGTACGACCTTTTTGTTTGGCTTTATATAAATGCAGGTGGCAGTTGATAGGACTTTTTCGGCCAAGTTTTACCTCTCCAATATAACGTCCACGGGGAGTGGCTGATGGATAAAGCGCCTGATTTACATTCCAATTTTCGCTGTTCTTATGCTGATAAGTGACTTTGCCACGCACCCGTCCCAGCCAGAACCCACCTTTTTTATCGACCTGTCGAAACCAGGTATTTCGATAGCCGGCATCGGTCACGATGGGTGGAATACATTTATCAGGCAGGCCCTCTATGGAAGGGTAATGGCAAGTTCATCAAGAAACAACTGGTGCGGCTTAGGTGAGTTATACTGAGCAAATGTGAAGGTGCGTTCATACACTATCATTGAACGTCCCTGAATGCTGACGGAAGCACGCAAAGTCATCAACCGCAGTTGCTCGCGCACATCGGCCCTGTCGACCAGCAAGATAGGCATGGGATTAGCGCCACACGTCAGGCGAGCATGAAAGCGGTAAATAGCGAGTCGGTCGTTATGCATAGCGGTGTTGCCAAGCAGTCGGTCCATACGTTTAATGTTGTGCTTGGCAGCGACAGGGCCCTTCATATTTCGACCATGTTTGCCAATGGAAAGTCTGTAAGAGATAGTTGGTTGCGATCGAGCAAAGTCTCAGTTGCCAGCATTAATGAATCAAGGCGCCGAGAATGAATTTGGGGGCAGTTTTTTCTGAGCATATCGTGTAGGATGGTGGTATCACGCATGGTGTTGTTATCTGGTTAGTTTTTGGCGAAATAAATTAGATCAAACAATGCCGTGCGTGTCCATCATATTGATTTAAAATATAATTATCTGGGGATTCCTCAGGCAACGGCGTTAGCAGCCACGAGGGATTATGCGTAAGATACTTGTAATGGCATTATTTTTTAGTTCTTCTTGTTTTGCTGATGATATAACTAAAATCTGGACGAAACTTGAAAGTGACTATGTGATTGCTGTTCAGCAGCAAGATTATAAAAAAGCATTAGAATATGCTCTAGAGTTAAACAAAATAGACCCTAATGATACACAAGTTCTTTTGTTTATTGTTTTCGCCTCAGTTAAATCTCAAACTGAATTACCAAGTTGGGTAATGGAAAAACCGTGGAGTTCCGCTTCAACGCTAGATATTTTTAATAAACAGTTAGCAATGCAGCTGTTAAACGGCAGCTAACAAGCCAATTATGGCAAGGACGCAAAACGCATGGCTTGCGCTCCTTCGTCGCTAAGTTTAGCCATGCATTTGTGCGCCCCATATTGGAGCGTTATGTTCTCGGAGAGATATGGAGGATCATCAGATAATCATCTTTGATGGAATATGTAACTTCTGCAATGGTGCGGTAAATTTCATTATTGAAAGAGATTCTAAAGGTGTCTTTAAATTTGCTCCGATGCAAAGTGAAATAGCTCAGGAACTTATAGCAAAGCATCAAATCCAAGAAGTGGGCTATGACACTTTCCTTCTTATAAAGAATGAACAATGCTTTGTGCGCACTAATGCTGCACTAGAAATAACAAAAGACCTCGATGGATTTTGGTTTATGTTTCGAGTTTTTAAAATTGTTCCTTCTGTCATAAGAGATTTCTTCTATAGGCTGTTTGCTCGGAACAGGTACAATTTATTTGGTAAACGATCTGTCTGTATGGTGCCTTCAAAGGAAGTACGTGATAGGTTTTTAACATGAACATAACAAGCGGCTGCAATCTGGCCTCCGGCAGTTGAGCTGGGCGTTAGGGTTTATGGAGAATTTGGTGAAAATTCGGGAAAGGTTTTCTTGTTCATATATGTCTAATGCTAAATGGAGAAAGCTTTTTAGCGTTGTTAATGAAAACAACGTGCAATTTACTCATTGTCAGTGGAAGCTTGTAAACGAAACTGACCCTAAGCTAGGGCACTTACCAGATTTTGACTCACTTGGAGAATATTATGTTGGTGATTGTGGTGCTTTGAATGGTCCTTTCGACTTCGAGTTAATCGAATGGTTATTTATCCCAACATCACTAGGTTATAAACCATATGAAGGCTCTCCAACCATTTACAAGACTCAAAGTGTTCAACATCTGATCGAGCAGTTAAATGTTTTGGGAGAGTTTGAGTTCACAAGTGATGAAGAAGGTTTAAAAATCTTTGGGTATAAACCCTAACAAACGCTTTAACCAAGGGACGCAAAACAGCAGGCTTGCGCTCCTTCGTCGCTAATTTTAGCCTGCTATTTTGCGCCGGTTAAGCGAGGCGCTGGGGGATCCCCTCATAATTGAGGCCTTCCGAGCAGATGTATCAAGCGCACGTATTCACGTATAGCCCAGCGCAGTTGCTTTCCTGTCATAACATAATCGCTTCGCCGCCTAACCTCTTTACCAAGCCTAACAGTCGACAGCACAGCACGCTCTCTGATTGTATTTGCCTGGAACTTTCGTTGCCAATTTGAGTGCTGAGCATATAGGCCGATCCACCAGAGGATAATTGTCGCCAGTAAAGAGAGTAATAACAGTATATCGAGCCGGTTTGGGCATCGACTTTTACTATGTCTCAGACCCATCCCGTATTGGGGGCTTTTCAGGTCTCGAAAGCTTTCTTCGATTTGCATAGCGGTGTTGCCAAGCAGTCGGTCCATACGTTTAATGTTGTGCTTGGCAGCGACAGGGCCCTTCATATTTCGACCCTGTTTGCCAATGGAAAGTCAGAAAGAGAAAGTAGGTTGCTATCGAGCAAAGTTTCAGTTGCCAGCATTAATGAATCAAGGCGCCGAGCATGAATTTGGGGCAGTTTTTTCTGAGCATATCGAGTAGGATAGTGATATCACGCATGGTGTTGTTATCTATTTGGTTTTTGGCGAAATAAATTAGTTCAAACAATGCTGTGCGTGTCCATCACATTGATTTTAAATATGATTATCTGGGGATTCCTCAGACAACGGCGTTAGCTGCAAAAAGGAGAACAATAGTTGGATGCGATAAAAGAAATATTGGCTGTTCTCATATCATGGCCTACAGCAGTCATTGTCACTGTTTTGGTACTTCGCAGCCCAATAAAAATGCTGATTGAAAGATTAATAAATTCTGAATCAGGTAAGGCAAAAGTTGGGCCAGTAGAAGTGGAGCTTGGCAAATTAGCAAAAGAAGGCAAAGAGGCTGTAAATAGCTTAAACAGAATTAATGTATTAATGGCCGAGTCACGTTTGTTGGAGCTTGAGATTACGGAAGGCAATTTTGGCCCCGTGTTTACGCCAGAACAGCGAGAGAAAATGCAAGAGCAAATTAATGAACTTAGGCAGTTGACCAACGAGGCTGCTAACAAGGCAAATTAACTCGGACGCTAAAAAGCGTCGCTCCTCGTCGCTCTGCTTTTTGCCTTCGGTTACAACAGCGTTGAACTAAGCCGCTACGCGGAGATAGCGGACCACACCATCTGAGTCACACTTACCTTGGGAATAATCCCAGACGATGAACCGAGGTGAGTGATGAATACCTTAATTGAACAAGTTCGATTGGAAATCGCCTATCGAGGCTACTCCAGCAAGACTGAAAAGTCCTACTGTGATGCGCTTCAAAAAGTCAGCCGTTTCTTCAGCAAGCCCCTGGATAAAGTATCTACTGATGAGCTAAACCAGTTCTTCACAGACCCTTCAATTCGACGACGGTCCCGCTCCAGCCAAAGTCTGATAATCAACAGCATGGCATTTTTGTATAAGCACATTCTTAAGCGCGCACTGAAACTGGATGTGGCATTACCAAAGGCACCATTTAAAGCACCAGCTTATATAAGCAAAGGTGAGATCCAAACGCTGATCGCAGCTTGCGACCATGTGCGAGTTAAAACCCTGATCATGCTGTGCTACGGGTGTGGTTTGCGAATAAGCGAAGCCTTGCAGTTAAAAGTTGCGGATATAGACAGTGAACGCAATACTTTATACATCGAGCATGGGAAAGGGAAGCGCGCTCGCTATGTGGTGCTCCCCCCGAGCGTGTTGGCGCAGTTGCGAGCCTATTGGCTGGCATACCGGCCGACGGACTGGCTGTTTTACGCGCCTTATTATCCACAACGACCAATATCAGCGTCTGCATTTCGTAAACCACTGCGGTGTGAGTAAAGCGGGGCATCCGCATGCGCTACGTCATGCGTTTGCAACGCATCAGCTTGAGGCAGGTATGCCACTGCATCAGTTACAGCATCAGCTGGGGCATCAGGATATCAGAACAACAGAGGGATATTTATACTGGTGCCGGAGCTGGGCCTGTGATACCTGCGACCAAGTAGAGGGAAATCGGAGTGGTTACCTGGGAAATGAATATAGTGGTTAGACGACTCTGTCAATGCAATATGCAATGGGGAGTAAGCCATGCTGTGCCGAAATCACAACACCTTGCCAAATAGGAAAAAAGTAGGTCTAATGAATCGTATAAATAACGTTGTTCGGGCAGGGAATGAGTCAGGTTGTAACGGTTTAAGTCACAAACGGTTCAGAACAGAAGTTACTCATCAAAAGCAAATCCCCGCAGCATAAACCACACCAGCCGGATATGGCGTGCAGGTAGTGGCCCAGTTCAACAAATGATTATGCGTACTGCGTACGCATGAATAATAAAGCGTCATATGTATAAGATATGCGGTTAGTATTATTTTCACTATTAATATTTCTAGGTAACTCTGCTTTAGCATGTAAGTACAGTGGCTGTTCTGATGAGGAGTTGTTATATCAAGCAGAGGAGGTTTTATTAGTTAAAGTGTTGGCTACAGAATTAATAGATGCAGAAACGAACATAGATGAAAAGGTTAAAATTGGATTCAGAATTGTGGAGGCATTTTAAAAGCCAGCCAACCATCAGGGCTTGATCATAGTCGTTTAACTAACCGTTGTCCAAACGTTATCGCTGGCTACGAATTCGCTCTATATATTTTCAATAAAAAGTTATTCCAAGGCGTGTTGGCGGTTATAATATTTTTACTTGTACCCATCAAATAAAATTAGAGTGAGTTAAGTTGCGAAATAAAAAAACATATAACAAAGCAAATTGTAAATGTGGAAAAATCAGTTAGTGTTGTTCGTTACTTACAGGTTTTAGCTGCTAATTTGCGGAGTTATCCAAAAATTAAATTCAGACTAAGGATTTTTATGAATAAAACATGTTTTGTCATATCCCCAATAGGGGATAAAGGAACTGAGATTAGAACACAAGCAGACGCATTATATGACCTAATTATCGAGCCAGCACTGGAAAAGTATGATTTCCATGTAACTCGTGCCGATAAAAGTGCATCTGTATCTTCAATCACCTCCGAAATTGTGCAGTTAGTACAAGATTCAGGCTTATGTATTATCGATATTACAGGGCATAACCCAAATGTTATGTACGAATGCGGAAGGAGACATGAAACAGCTAAACCTTATATTATGGTCGCAGCTGAGGGAGAAACTCTTCCCTTTGATATAAATACAATACGCACAATATTTTATAATCTTGAAGATCCACGGGAAATCAGAAATACTGTAAAAATAATTCAATCTGTTATTGATAAGATGCTTGAGTCAGGTCTCGAACCGGAGCGCTCTGGTGAGTCATTAGTATCACTGTCTGACACTTTAACCCGCATAGAGAGAAAAATAGACAGAATATCAACAGTTTCAAATGGTGTTAATTCGATTGCTGGAACTGGAACTGGAGCTGGAACTATTGCTTATCAAGAAGTCGTGGAGTCTCTCGGATTAGGTGATGCATTTAATTATGCTCTGTCGCAACGAGATATTGGGTTAGCGGAGTATCTATTACCAAATCTGGAAAAATCTATGCCACATGAAAAGTTTGTAGATTATGTACTTACTCAAGCAGCTGCGATGGGATCTATTGTTGCTCATCAAAGACTTGAGGCTTGTTTCCCTGCCTTAGAATCTTATAATAAAGATTTACAGAAAGACTATATTGGATCACTGGTGGCTGGCTATAACATGCAGGATAGGGAAAATGATGGGCTGGAAATACTGGGAGGGTTTTTTGATAAAGTTATCTCCACAGAAACACCATCTGTTTTATTGTCAAATAAAGATAAGGCTTTCTATCTTAATCAGTATTCTCGCCTCCTCCATGGTTGTGGAGAATATGAAAAAGGTCTAGAGATCGCTCGTGAGATAATTCAATTATCACCGGAAGAACCAAGTTATATCTATAACTTTATTATACTTTGTGAACGGTCAGGACTTTTAGATGAAGCTCTAACAGCAGCAAAAAAACTATATGCACTCATTATCGATACAAACAAAGAGCCTGATGATGACCATCTAGAAAAAGTAGTTAGGATATTTGCTGAAAATAATTCTCCTGAAATAAAGGAGGTTTTCTCTAAGCTTGAAGATGTAAATAATTTAAAAGCTACTATGCTGTTACGCAACTCGACTGTTAAAGCAGCCTTGAATGGTTAGCAATTGCATCAGGGTGAGAGCATACTTCGTTAATTGCCATTAACTGATGGTATGCTCTGCCCTGAATTCATCGCCAAAGCTGGCCCAAACACACTTACCACGTATCGAATCTTTACGGCTTGTGTGCTGTCTTACCAGGTTGCAAACAGTGCCATATTTTCAGCCGAACTGTTAAGAAACAAATATCAGTAAGGGCATGATATTGATTTATAGAAGAATGTTTACCCTCAACAAGCTCAAGATGGCCAAATTACGACCTAGTTAGCAAGTAGGTAGTGATAAAGTAGGTGCTATTAGGTCAGAAAAGAGGCGGGTGTTAAAGCCTTATTACAAAGTACGATCAAGCCGTGGCGATACCAGCGACCAAGTACAGTGAAATCGATGTGGTTGTCTGGAAAATGAATATAGCGGATAGACGACTCTACCAATGTAATATGCAAGGGGGAGTAAGGCATGCTGTGTCGCAATCACAACACCTTGCCAAATAAGAAAAAAGTGGGTCTAATAATGCGCATGAATAATGTTGTTCAGGCGGGGAATGAGTCACGTTGTAACGGTTTAAGTCACAAACGGTTCAGAACAGAAGTTACTCATCAAAAGCAAATTCCCGCAGCGTAAACCACACCAGCCGGATATGGCGTGCAGATAGCGGCCCAGTTCAACAAACGATTATGCGTACTGCGTACGCATGAATACTAAAGCGTTATGTGCTAGTCGAGTATTGTGCACTATGAAGAAGTTAATTTTACTACCAATTTTGCTTTTCACGTTTACCGCCAAAGCAGAAATGCTGTGGAAGCCGGATTCCATTTCTTACGAACTAAAGCAAGCTCACGAACTTCTAGGTATTGGCCTTATGATTGAGCTCAACCAAAGCCTAAGCCCCGGAGAATACGGCTGGAAGCAATCGAGAATTGATGTTCCAGAAAGCTGGGCTAACGCTCAATTAAAAATGAGGAAAGGTACAATCTATATCACCATTGGTACAGAAGAGTATTATCTCAATTCGTCAAATAAGGGTGAACTTAGCTTTGCCATATTAGATGGTGGCAATAAAAGTGATGCTCATTTACTAGAAATATGGGCCAAATATGGAAAAGGCATATAACAAGTGCCTAACCGGCGTGATTTGCAACCTGGCGAGAATAGGCTGAGCATCGCTGATGTGACCTCGCTTGTCGGCACGAATACATCGGCCTGTAAGTTCAAGCAGCTCAATGTAGTAGTTAAGCTCAAAGGTTAATCCTTTGGACATATCCAGCCCTGGGTTACAAGCAAAGTGCACAAGGTTGTTTGCCGTGCCGGGCGAGTTCAATGCGTTAATTTGGCCCCGATAGGATTGAGGTCAGCGTAGGCCAGGGCGGCTTCATCAAGTAACACCTGTGAGTTAAAGCGGCCTTCCCAGAACCCGCCTGTGCAGCCATCTTCTCTGTTGGCGTTAGGCACTATAATCGAACCTTCAGTTCCGAATGTGGCGAGTATAAAAATATAGAGTATCTACAATCATGTTTTTGATTTGACAGTAGGTAATTGACTATGAAGACTGATTTCAAGATTAGTGGGATTGATAAGCACAGTTTTTCCGAACTTTTGAATTTAAATGACCAAGAATTGGAAAGTCACAATGCTAAATGGATAACGGCTGATGCGAACCCAGGTTACCCGTGTAGGGTTTCACTGATAGAAGCAAATATAGGGGAAAGAGTTTTAGTATTGCCTTATTTACATCATAACGCTGATTCACCTTACCGCGCATCTGGACCGATTTTTGTTCGAGAAAATGCTATAGAGGCAAAGCTGGACATTAACGAAATACCTGAAATATTGAGAGAAAGACAGCTTTCCGTAAGAGCCTATAATAAACAGCAAATTATGATTCATGCAGAGATATTGCAAGGCTCTGAATTGGAGCCCGGTATTAGAAAGCAGCTCTCAAACCATGAGGTTGAATACATACATATTCACAATGCTAATCCAGGTTGCTTTAACTGTTGTGTACATCGCGCATAACAAGAGATTATGGCGTCAATAGCTAAAGTTCAGCATTTGGCGCTTCTCACATTGCTCCGTCTCTGTGTATCGGGCTCAAGGTAGCAACCATTTTTATAACACTGGCAATTAGGGCAACTTTATATCAACTTGTCTAAATCTGGTATTTCGATCGCCAGCATAGGTCACTATGAGTGGAATACATTTATCAGGCAGGCCCTCTATGGAAGGGTAATGGCAAGTTCATCAAGGAACAACTGGTGCGGCTTAGGTGAGTTATATTGAGCAAATGTGAAGGTGCGTTCATACACTATCATTGAACGTCCCTGAATGCTGACGGAAGCACGCAAAGTCATCAACCGCAGTTGTCCGCGCACATCGGTCCAGTCGACCAGCAAGATAGGCATAGGATTTCCGCAACACGTCAGGCATGCATGAAAGCGATAAATAGCAAGTCGGTCGTTATGCATCAGTGTTGCCAAGCAGTCGGTCCATACGTTTAATGTTGTGTCTTGCAGCGACAGGGCCCTTCATATTTTGACCCTGTTTGCCAATGGAAAGTCAGTAAGAGAAAGTTGATTGCTACGGAGCAAAGTCTTAGTTGGCAGCATTAATGAATTAAGGCGCCGAGCATGGATTTGGGGGCAGTTTTTTCTGAGCATATTGTGTAGGATAGCGATATCATGCATGGTGTTGTGATCTGGTTAGTTTTTGGCGAAATAAATTAGATTAAACAATGCCGTGCGTGTCCATCACATTGATTTTAATTATGATTATCTGGGGATTTCTCAGATGGCGGCTTTAGGTATCTTTAGGGAAATAAATAAAATGAATCGAGTAATTCTGGCTTTAACGATGCTTACTCTTTCAGGGTGCGCATCACTTCCTGAAAACTATTCACAATTAACAACTGAGCAGTTCTTGCAAGGTGTTGCAAACAATAACAAACCTAAAATAATCCCTGCAAAATACATCAAAGGATCTGAAGCTAGTTTGTCTATGATCGGAGCAAGCTACAATGTTGTTGGTAGTTATGTTTCTGGTATTGTACTAGACGGTATTCGAGAAACAGCGAAACTTTGTTCTGATAAAGGTTTAGTTGTTAAAAATCCTAGTGTTATTAACAGCCGTAAAGTTTTGACTTGCGGTACAAACGATTTGAAAGTTTTAGCTATACATTACGTAAGCCGAGAGAACGCTGGATATGATACAGGTCATACATATGCTTACTTTGATCATCTAGCTTTGTTTGATATTGATAAAAAATTATCTGAAAAAGATATAGATTGGATTGCTAACCAATACATTTCTTTTGAAAATCAAACTGTTGATTTTGAGCATGCGCATAATCACCAAAAATTAGACCCAAAAGAGTTTAGTAATTTCATATCTTTATACATTAATTAGTATCAAGAATACCTAACAAAGCACGGACTAAAAAAGCTTGGCTTGTGCTCCTTCGTCGCTGATTTTAGCCAAGCCTTTTCAGCCGCTTTTTGGGGCGTTAAATGTATGAGCTAGTCGATGAGATTTATACTACTTATTATCTTTATTCTACCTGCCTGTGCGTGGGCAGCTGTTTGTGATAGGGCCAAGCTCTCTTATCTACTTGAAACTGCAGCGGCGCAAGAAAATATCTATGCCGTCCAGTTTGCGCTAGATCTCGGAGCGAACCCAAACGGTGTAACTGAACCAATATCTATTAAATGCTTTTCCGGTATGCCAACGGCATCACCGGTAATGCATGCGGCTTCTCACGAAGATACAGCCATATTAAAGTTATTATTGCAAAGCGGTGCTTCACCCAATACAGGTTGCTGCGACACATCAGCCTTACAAATAGCAAAAGAAAACAAAAACTCAGAAGCAGCCAAGTTACTTAAGCAATATGGCGCAAAAAACTAATATATTTAACAAGGCCATCATGCATCGCCAGCTAAAGCAGGCTGGACAAATTTTCGTTGCTTGATTTTGTGCTTTAATCGATATACTAGCACAAATCAATCAGCTTTTTCGGCCAAGTTTTACCTCTCCAATATAGCGCCCATGGGGAGTAGTAGATGAATAAAGCAACTTTTTTATCGACCTGTCGAAACCAGGTATTTCGATAGCTAGCACAGGTCACGATGAGTGGAATACATTTATCAGGCAGGCTCTCTATAGATGGGTAATGGCAAGTTCATCAAGGAACAACTGGTGCGGCTTAGGTGAGTTATATTGAGCAAATGTGAAGGTGCGTTCATACACTATCATTGAACGTCCCTTAATGCTGACGGAAGCACGCAAAGTCATCAACCGCAGTTGTCCGCGCACATCGGTCCAGTCGACCAGCAAGATAGGCATAGGATTTCCGCAACACGTCAGGCATGCATGAAAGCGGTAAATAGCAAGTCGGTCGTTATGCATCAGTGTTGCCAAGCAGTCGGTCCATACGTTTAATGTTGTGTCTTGCAGCGACAGGGCCCTTCATATTTTGACCCTGTTTGCCAATGGAAAGTCAGTAAGTGAGAGTTTATTGCTATCGAGCAAAGTCCGGTGTTTTTCAAGTTAGTTGCCAGCATTAATGGATCAATACGCCGGGCATGAATCTGGGGCAGTTTTTTCTGAGCATATTGTATAGGATGGTAGTATCACGCATGGTGTTGTTATCTATTTGGTTTTTGGCGAAATAAATTAGTTCAATCAATACTGTGTGTCCATCACATTGATTTTAAATATAATTATCTGGGGATTCCTCAGACTAAAGCGTTATGTACCTAAAGGGAGCCAGTACGTGTCGAAATCTGTTGCGATTACCATTGAAAATGAATTCACTAAAGTAGAATTTTTGAAAAATAGAACACCCGAAACTACAGATGAAGAAGCCAAAAATGCATTTGCACTGTTATCTGAATATAGAGATGGCGGAATATACGTGGCTCACTATTCAGGTTATAGTGAATGGGAAAGGCATGTAAATGGTGACGAATTCGTTCAGGTTTTGGGCGGTGAAACGACATTAATTCTTTTGAGTGGAGAAAAGGAACAACGCAACGAATTATCATCTGGTCAAATGCTGGTTATCCCTAAAGGTGTCTGGCACCGGTTTGAGTCACCTATTGGTGTGAAAGTAATGACAATTACGCCTCAACCAACTGAACACAGCATAGATAGACCAAACGGTGCATAAAAAGTCGTTGCAGGCAGGGACTTTTAACAGTTGGCTTCCTTCACTATATACACATGAGTCTTCTGCCAATGGCTAATGCCGTATCTGATGAAAATTACGTAAAAGAAGCCAAGAGAGCTATTGCTAAGAAGCAATTAGTTGGAGCCCTAAATAATACCAAATGGAATGAGTTAATTTCTGAAGTTCGAGAGTTTTCCGAAAAGCCTTGTTATAGAACCAAAGTAGTTACTGGTTATATTTCTGGCTGGGAAAACGAGTGGCATTATCATCTACCCTTTCCGCTACTTTGTGTAGAGTGGATTGATATTGATTATTCAGAGCAAGTTTTAACGCTTGTTAAAAAGATTGGAATGGAGTTTGAAGCAACGAACTCTGTGATAAGAATTTGGGGTTACTTTCCTAAACGTTATGATAGATTCGGTGAAGAGTTTAACTGATGAGTCGAAGGAACGCATTGTTAAAATGTGAAGAGTCGTTGAATCGTCAGAACAATATCTAGAGTCATTACATAATGGAGTAAAGTTTAAAAACACTCAGTAATGGAAGCAGGCTAATCAAGGTATAGAAACCATTTTCACTCACGAAAATATTTCCAATAAACAAGAACGCAATGCGTTACATCAAGAGAAGCTAAACAACGCAGGTAGATATTGCGAGATGGTAATCAAAAGTGAGTAATAGGGGGCTCCCTATTACTCAAAATGATGTTTACAGTTGTTTCAAGAAACGCTCAGCTGAGGCAAGCTCTCTTTTTTGTAAAGATAAGCAAGAGTTTAATCTGAGTTCTGCTGAGGGTAAGCTTTTGCCTATACCTGGGAATGTCTCTACTTTTGCTTCATAGAACGACTTAATATCTTTTAAGCTTTTCTCGTGGCATTTTGGCATTGAAATATAGGGAAGATAAGAAACCACAAAAGGCGGAACACGTTTTGCGAGTTGCTCGAAGTTGTCAAAAATCCACTGGTTCATTTTTGCTTTTCGCTCTGGACGATAACCTAACCCTATCAGAACTGTGGGTGTATCTGATGCCGTTAATTTATCAGTTAACAGGTAGCTTTGTACCTGAGACTGAAGATCCTGTTGGTTAAAGTAGCCAAGGGCTGACAATAATTTTACACGAATACTGGGAACGGCTGTTTGTTCAATCGTTGATTTAAATTGGTCGAGTAGTGCCTGATCGCCATAGTAAGCCGCAACTTCAAGGTAAGTATTTATTAAATAAGGGTCTACTTTGCTGGGATCTTTAAAGAACTGAGCTGTTTGCTTTTGTGCTTCAGTGATGATGTTAGGATCTTGTACTTCAAAAGCAGCCAGTTTGAATACGATTGCTCTTAACTCAGAAACCGTGTCAGACTCCCCGATTTGTTTCTCAAAGCCATATCGCTCAATTGCATCTGATACTTTTTGAGAGATTAAAGACCGCCACAGAGGTTGATTTTTCTCTGTCTCGAAGGTGTGCATATTGTTTACAATCTCTTTTAACGCACTGGCGGCAACCTTCGGATGGTCATCATTAGTAAATGTGTTGAGAGATGCAAGCAGGGTATAGGCATTAATTTTATCTGCATCCATAAGTTGCTTGGTTGTTTCTATTAAAGAAAGCTTCTCTCGCGTGTTTAATGCTTTATCTGCCCGTGCCAATACAGCTTGATACTGTGTTTCTGGCATGGACCATAAGTAGTAGCCAATGGCATTGTCATTGGGGTACACCCAGGTAGGTTCAAAATCGAGTGTAACCGATTGAGTTTGCTTGGTTAGCAGCACTCTTTTGGTGGCGACATTCCCGTTGTTGTCACCATACTTGATAGAGACCGGAACTTTCCAAAGCTGCTCTTTGGCTTGTTGACCTTTAGGTAAAAATCGAGTCTGACTCAGAGTGATAGTTTTGCCAGACTGAGCAAAATCTATTAAAGGAAAGGAAGACTGAGAGACAAACGAATCTAAGACACCCGGGACATCTTTTTTAGAGACAGCTTCAAGTTCAGACCATAAGTCTTTTGCTTCCGCATTTTTAAAGGCATATTTTTTGATGTAATTCCGCATGCCTTGTTGGAAGACTTCATGGCCAATCCATTCTTCAACCATAGAAAGCACGGCACTGCCTTTAGAGTAAGCAAGGCCTAATCCATCCATAATATCGTCTGAGTTGTTTATAGGCTTACGAATAGGCTTTGTGGTGACCATGGCATCTCTGAGCATGGCATTATGTTGTGGCAGCAATAAATCACGCTCTAGCTCTGGGTACAAATTGGTGATTACTTTCCCACCAATCCACGTTGCGAATGCTTCATTCAGCCACATGTCATTCCACCACTTCAAGGTCACCAGGTTACCGTACCACTGATGCGCAAGTTCATGAGCAATAACGTATAAATGTGTGTCAAACTCGTCGCGAGGTTGCGTAATGGGGTCAACAAGCAGGATTTCTTCGCGGTAGGTAATTAATCCTGCGTTTTCCATTGCGCCATAAGGAAACTCTGGTAGTGCTACTTGATCTAGCTTTTTGTATGCATATGGAATATTAAAGTACTGCTCTAGTGCATGTAGGATTTTGGGCGTTTCTTTAATCGCAGAGTCAGCAATACCAATTTTCCCATGTGGTGTCACAATATTGCCCGGAACCGACATTTTCTCAACGGGCATTTCCTCAAAAGGTCCTACGGCAAGCGCGACTAAGTAAGAAGACAACGGCGGCGTTTTATCAAAATAGTGCGTTGTTTTCCCATCATTTGAACTGGTCTTAATCACAGGGGTGTTGGCATAAACTTTTTGTGAAGAAGGCGCGGTAATGGTGAGCTGAAAAGGGATTTTAAATTCAGGCTCATCAAATACGGGGAAGGCACGCCTTGCGTCACTCATTTGGAATTGTGTAAAGAGGTATGGCACGCCTCTATCTACTGACTTATAAAGGCCAACGCTTTGGCGATTATAAGGCGCATCGAACGCAATTTTTAGGCTATATTGCCCTTTTGGGATAAGTGTGTCGCAAGCGAGTTTTACTTTGCCTGTCTTCAACATTGTATCTTTTAGATCACATTGTTTATCGCCGAGTAGTTTGGCAAATTCAATAGCGTAATCAAGCCCATTTAACTCAATAAAACGGGTCTCTTCTAACACTTGAATATCAATGACGGTTTGCCCTGAAAAACGCTCCTTAGCGGGGTCTACATCTAAACTGACATGTTGTTTTATTGGTTTAGCAACCTTGGCTAAACGGTAGTCTTCGCTCATATTTGCAGAGGCTGCAAGAGAAAGAAAAATGGCAGTAGATAAAAGCGTGCGTTTAAACATGAATTGTCCTTTTTTGTTGTTATTTCCAATTATCTACACAAGCTACGCCATTAAGCAACCACTCAGCTGGTTGTCAGGGGAAAATTTGCCTTTGGTTGATGGTCGTTGACTAAGTATTCTTTCATTCTGCTTTCAATGGGTTATTCCAGTTTTCAAAGATAAGCGACATCCAGAGCTGGCTACACTGGTTTGGAGATCTATCAGCTAGATGGCGCAATTATAGTGCTCCTCAGATGAGGGGACGTATCTATAGTTGGCGCGGATTTTGATACAAACAGGGTGTACCAAGAACCATATAAAGGAAATTGCCATGTTGATGTATAAAGCTGCCGGCTCTGGGCATTTGCCTGTTCAGAATAACGCAGAAACAGGAAATAAACTGCCGGAAAGCGGCAATAATGATACGGGTTTTAGCCAGGATCTGGCGTTAGAAATGCCGCTGTATCAGGCATCTGATATCAGCTTACAGTTTCAGCGAAAAGAATTACAAACAACAATACGAAACGAGAGTTTTCTGGGAGAAATGCAAGAAGCAATGTTAATGCAACGACTGGGCGTCGACATCGAAAAAATAAAACAACTGAAAGAAAAACTTGAAGAACTTGAGGATCAATTTGAAAGTGGTGAAATCTCTGAAAAAGATTTTAACCAGAGAGTTTCAAAGATAGAGGAATTGATCGCACAGGAATATCAAAAAGGCCAAGAGCGAGCACAAAATCAAGCGCAACATAAAGATGCTAAAAAATGACGTTATAATAGATGTCCGCGTTCGATGAATATCCTGCGGCACGGTTTTTTTGGTTCGAGATAAATACAAATGACGCTCTACCGGGCCTTTCGGCTCGGTAATAATTTTCAAATATTGTATGTCATTTCACTAAGTGGCATTTTCTGTAGCTTCATAACCTTATGACGGTCAGCTTGACGAGATAAGCGGGTCGCCGTCTGTACCAACTGCCCATCAAAAAAGAATATGCTTAGCTTTATCAATGGGCTGTGTGTCAGCAGGATTTACGGCTCATAATCACTTTGTAGGGTTAATGCTGGTATGGGAATTGAATTTAATTCCCCCAGCTGAGAGTTATCAATAAATGCGTCGGCTGATCTGCTACCACGCCCCATCCGGCATGTCTTATCGCCCCTGTACCTATAGCTGTAATAAAGTGTAATTGATCTTTATTAGCACCATGTCTACGCTTAATTAACTTTTTGCATGATTTTTTCATAGTGGCAAGGAGTAAGACGTTGTTGGTGATAAGGATTTATATGCCGTGATTGATATAGCACTTCGTTTTGTTGAGCAGCAGCTTAATCAAACATTAAAAACACTGTTTGCCCTGGAAAATGACATTGTCATCATGAACCACCTGGTTGAAGCCAGTGGCGCTCCTGTGCTTGCTAACCAGAACAAAATTGTCATTACGCTTATTAACCTTGAGCACGAAACTAACAAGCAGTTTTATGGTGGTCAGCGTACAACGACAGATAGTCATGTGCAGCAATTCCAGCCCGCAGCTCGGTTTAACCTGGATATACTGATCACCGCACATTTTGACTCCTACAACGAAGCGCTAAAATTTCTCAATGCGGCCGTCGCATTTTTCCAGTCATTCCCGGCGCTAACCAAAAAAGAGTTCCCGAATATGCCCGAGGGCCTGGGCCAGTTACAGTTTGAAATTGAAAACTCGCCTTATACACAGACTCATAATTTATGGAGCGCACTGGGTGCCAAATATCAGCCTTCGATAATCTATAAAGTACGCCATGTGACAGTGCAATCTTTGCAGGTGACGGGCAAGGTCAGTTCGGTCAAAGAGGTTGGCACGGAGGCGTCGGTATAATGTTCAGCGTATTAACCTTGCGACTTGAGCACGACTATTTTGCCGACAAACAATGGCGAAATGCTGAGCTTGAAGCCACAGAAGCAACTCAGTCATGGTTGCAGCGCTATCAGTTGACACTACACCACAATGGCGCATGTTGGCAGCTTTACGCTACGCAGGGGTCTTCAAAACAAGCGTTGTTACATTATCTTCTGCAATCCCAGGGATTACAGACTCTGGAGTTTTGGTTGTTACAGCCCCAGTCTGATTTTGTCACATTTACCGATTTGCCGATGGACTGGCAAGGCCAGCTTGCTTTCAACAGTGCATATTGCAAAAAAAGCACTGAGGGGAGTTTAGAACTTACTGCAAAAAACGTTTCACAATGTGCTTTTAAAGCACAAGCAATCGCTAAGATAACCTTCAATTTGAGTGATTTGTTAGCTTCTGATCATTACCGCATTAGCATGCGAGCACGCACTACCCAGTGGGTCTATCATCTGATTCAAAGAGGGCAAACACGTCTGCATAAGCCGCAATTGCGAGACAAAAAAAACCAAATTATGTTTACCACGCCCATGCATTATCGCAATGAGGAGGGGGAGAATACCTGGCTTTCAGACAGCGGAGAGGTTGACTTACCCATGCAACAAGTGCCAGTACCTCGCTTCGAGTTGGTAGATACGCAAACGCTGGATAGCAAAAGCGAACGTTCAATTAGCAGAACCGTGATCAGTGCATTACCAACCCCAAGAAGCGATCAGATATACCTGGAACAAGAGGGGAGTTTACGGCGAGTGCAATCACATATCTATGTGTATTTTTGACCGCTGATTACTAATTGAAGGTTACTTACCTTGAGATGCAGGTAACAAAAGGTATGTGAAACACCGAAAAGCACCAGGCCGAAACAACGAGTGCACCAATATGTTGTGGCGGCGTAAAGGGTTTTCGCTTCGTTGAATTAGGTCGAAGGAAAACGAAATCAGTCATACAGGAACAAAAGGCAAACGATGTTATGATAACTTCGAATATAAAAACACCCGGCGTGTACATTGATGAAGTCAATGCCTTCCCTAACTCAGTGGTACCCGTTGCAACCGCGGTACCGGCGTTTGTAGGATACACTCCTACCGCAGAGTATCAGGGAAAGTCTTATTTCAATAAAGCGCAAAAAATCACTTCTTTCGCTGAGTTTCAGGCTATCTACATGAAAGGGAATCCGCCGCCGCCGGCAGATCCTGCGGTGCAATATAACCCGGAGTATTACCTGGTCGAATCAAAAGATAAGCCAACATCTGGCGACTACTTAATGATTGCGGGGAGTTATTACTCAATTGTGCCCGACCCCAGCAGTATATATTATCTCTACAATAGCGTGCGTTTGTTCTATCAAAACGGTGGGGGAGATGCATATATTGTGTCGGTTGGCACCTATGGTGAGAGCGCAGGAAAAGCAGGGGATGTCGGTGCGCAGATTGTAAACCCAAATGTTAAGCTCAGTGATCTAAAGGCGGGTTTAGATTTACTGCAGTATGAGCAGGAGCCAACCATTTATATTTGCCCGGAGGCAACACTGTTGTCAGTGGCTGAGAATGGCACGCTAATGCAAGAGATGTTGCTGCAAGCCGGTAGTATGCAAACGGCAGTGTGTATGTTCGACATTATTGGTGGTAACACACCCGATCCAATCACCTACACCAACGATATAGAAACGTTCAGAAACAACACCGGCTCCAACAGTTTGGACTTTGGTGTTGCCTACTATCCCTTTATCGGCACCACGATTATGCAATCGGGTGAAATCAACTATACCAACCTGTTTGGCGGTGATGTCAAAAAGCTCCAGCCTTTGCTTAGCCCGGCTTCCGCACCAAATACGACCGCAGAAAAAATCATTTCTATGATTGAAAACAACGATGGCTCAATGACCACATCGCAGCTTAATGCCGCGTTGCTTAATGCCTCGCAAACCTACTCGCAAATTGTGTCGCATGTCATGAACGACGCTAACTTGTTGCCACCCAGTGGTGGTATGGCAGGGGTTTACACGGTCAATGACAACGTTAAAGGCGTTTGGGGAGCCCCTGCTAATACCGGGATCGTAGGTGCATCTTCGCTTCCAATTCGACTCAATGATAGTCAGCAGGCAGACCTTAACGTCGACGCTTTGTCGGGTAAGTCTATAAACGCCATTCGCTTTTTTAATGGTCAGGGAATTTTGGTATGGGGTGCACGTACTTTGGATGGTAACTCCCAGGATTGGCGCTATGTATCTGTACGCCGCACTATGACCTTCCTGGAGCAGTCTTGTAAATTGGCTGCGCGAGCTTACGTATTTGCCCCTAATGATGTGAATACGTGGAGTGCTGTGAAAAGTCAGATTGGCAGTTTTCTCACCAGCATCTGGAAAGAAGGCGGGTTACAAGGCGCTAAAGCCTCCGATGCATTTCAGGTTGAGTGTGGTCTGGGTACCACAATGACAGGCGATGATTTGCTTAATGGCTTTATGAAAGTGTCAGTCAAAGTAGCCGTGGTTCATCCGGCAGAATTCATCGTGATTTCATTCGAACAGGAAATGGCTAAGTCAGGCTAATAAGCTGCGCTCAGGTCGTTATGTTTAACCATATTATAGAAGATAGATAAGAGGAAATATCATGGCAGATGATGGCAGCAAAGAAGGCAGCACGTGGCCAATGCCCAAGTTCCGTTTCGAGGTTGACCTTGGAACGGAACTACAAAAGGTGGCTTTTCAGGAAGTGTCGGGTATGGATAAAGAAGTACAGGTAATTGAATACCGCCATAGTAACAGCACTTTATTCTCAACAATCAAAATGCCCGGCATTGCTAAGTACGGCAATATCACCATGAAGCGCGGTATTTTCGTGAACGATAACAATTTCTGGAAGTGGATGGATGAAATTGAAATGAACACGATAAAACGCCGTACGGTACTGATCAAGCTTTTGGATCAGGAAGGTAAAACGACCATGCAGTGGCAGCTTAACAATGCCTGGCCGACCAAAATTACCGGAACTGACCTGAAGTCGGATGGTAACGAAGTCGCAGTGGATACCTTAGAAATTGCGCATGAGCAGTTGATTGTGACCAATGGATCATAACTTACAGACTAGCTTCTATTTCAGTGTTTCGATCTCAGGGATGAGCAGCAGTGATGCTGCTTTTCAGGAAGTCCTGGGGTTGAGCAAAGAAATGGGAAGCGAAGACGTGGTATGTGGAGGAGAGAACCGCTTTAAATATCGCTTGCCCACTATCACGACTTTTTCAAATCTGGTGCTTAAGCGAGGCGTGACAACGGGCGAGTCGCCGCTGATCGCCTGGGTTAAAGACACCTTAGATGATGGATTAGCAAATCCTATCCACACCAAAGACATTCGGGTGCGGCTGTTGGATGAGAAGGGCAATGTGAGTATGCAGTGGGATTTTGTGGCTGCCTATCCGGTGAAGTGGTCGGCGAGTGATCTAAAGTCGCAAGATGGTGAAGTATTTATTGAAACGCTAGAGTTTTCATATCGTTACTTCGAGGTTGAGGATAGCCGATCTCCACAACTGGATTTATATGGCGATGCTTGATCAGTAAGCAACTACAGCAAAGGAGCACAATGATGGCCGTTGAAATAAGAGAACTGGTAATAAAAACTGCCGTGCAATCGCACAAAGAGCCAACAAATGCGGTGTTATCGGAGCAACAGTTACAGCAAATGAAACAGCAAATTGTCCAGGAATGTGTCAAACAACTGGGCGCAAAGCAGCGGCAGAATGCGTTTGAGCGATAGCCCAATATAAATGTGGAGAGTGGTGTGGGTAGTCTGAAAAAGATGCGTATCGTCGCATACAGCGATGAAAAATTCAGCTCAAAGGTTGATGACTATGTGGTGATGCTCAATCCGGAACAGATCAAGCTGGATCGCAGTATCAATTACAATGAAGAGCAGGCACCAGATTCTGGTCAGCTATCTTCTAAGTATCGTTCAACGCCAGGGGAAAAGCTCAGCTTTGATCTGGTAGTAGACTGTACCGGTGTGGTTGACTCAACACGCACTGATTTACCCAAAGAGCTCGCTCAACTACAAAAAGTTGTTTACACCTACAACGGCAATATTCATCGCCCTAATTATGTCACTGTGTATTGGGGGGGTTGTCTTTTCAGGGGGTACTGACCGCATTTGATACCAATTATACGTTTTTTAAGCCAGACGGTACGCCATTACGCGCTAAGGTTTCATTGAACTTTACATCGTATCTGGACCCGTCTACCGCAGCAAAAGAAGAAGACAAAAAATCCCCTGATCTGACACACAGAATTGAAGTTGTAGAAGGTGACAGCTTGCCTCAGATAAGCCAGCAAATTTACCGGGATCCCGACTTGTACGTACAACTTGGGGCATTTAACGGCTTGAATAAAATAAGAAACTTAGCAGCAGGCAGTGTATTAACTGCGCCACCTTTGCGTAGTACGGGAGAATCACAGTGAGTAGCAGTAGTAATGGTGGTGTCGCCACACTAGAGATTAAATCCGCGGGCTCTGTAATCCCCGATGTAGTGCAGGTACACAGTGTTGTGGTCAGACAAAACATTAACCGAGTGGCCAGTGCCAGCATTGAAATACTCGATGGTAGCCCCTCGCAAGAAGGGTTTTCAGTCAGCAGTTCAGAGACCTTTGTACCTGGGGCCGAGATCAGCATAGCTATGGGTTACGATGGTAGCAATAGCACGGTATTCACAGGCATAGTGACCAAACAAACAGTGCAGGTTAATCCAGGTGTTGGACCTATGCTTTTGGTTGAGTGCCGGGATAAAGCGATAAAAATGACGGTAGGGCGCAAAAGTGGCGTCTATCAGAAAACCAAAGACAGTGATGTGATGAGCACTTTGATTGGTAATTCAGGGTTAAGTGCAGACGTATCGGCTACATCTGTGGACTTGCCGGAATTGGTGCAGTATTACACCTCAGACTGGGACTTTTTACTCAGTCGCGCAGAAGTAAATAGTATGGTGGTGAGCACACTCAATGGCAAAGTGTCGGTCTTTTCACCAATTGATGACACCAGTTCAGTGTTGACCGCTACTTATGGTGACTCTCTTTACCACATCAATGCGCAGCTCAACAGCGTGACCCAGCTCAGTGAAGTGAAATCGACAGCATGGGATGCAAAAAGCCAGGCAGTGATCAACGCAACAGCCAGCAACTCAGTATCAGGGCCCGGTAATCTGAGTAGTAAAAAGTTATCTCAAGTGGTGGGGTTATCCGAATTTGGATTACAAACAACAGCAGCAGTAGATAACGACAATCTGACTCAATGGGCAAAAGGGCAGATGCTTAAAAGCGAGCTGTCAAAAATTACTGGAGATGCTCGTCTGCAGGGCAATGCCAAAGCGCAGCTTGGCAAATATATAACCATAGCGGGGATGGGGGATCGCTTTAACGGCGATCATTTTATCTCGGGCGTGGAGCATGATTTTTCTGATGGTAATTGGTTTACCACTGTTGAGCTGGGGTTGTCGCCAATATGGTTTGTGCAGGAGCACGAAGTCAGTGCGCCACAAGCTGCTGGGCTGCTGCCCGGTATAGGAGGTTTGTACAATGCGACCGTCAAGCAGATAGACGAAGATCCGGATAACGCCTACAGAGTTTTGGTCGAAATGCCCTTGTATAACGACGAAGGTAAAGGCGTTTGGGCACGGTTATGTAATTTCTATTCAAGCAGCGGCTGTGGCGCGTTTTTTTATCCCGAAATTGGGGATGAGGTGATCGTTGGTTTTTTAAATCAAGATCCCCGATTTGCGATCATAGTGGGCAGCGTATACAGCGAAAACCGTAAACCATACAGCGAGTTGACCCCTGATTCGGACAATAGCAAAAAAGCCATTGTCACCAAAAGTAATATGCGCATCGTTTTCGATGATAAAGAGAGCATTCTTACTATCACCACCGATAGCGATAACACCATAGTCCTTGATGATCAAAACAAGCAGATCAAAATTTCAGATCAAAATGACAACAGTATCTTGCTGAGTGAGTCAGGCATCGATATTAAAAGCCCAAAAAGCATCAACATTCAGGCGGACGAGTCGGTGAATATCAAAGGAGCAACGGGGGTTAATGTACAGGCAGAATCTGGCGATGTAAAACTGGCCGGGCTTAATATCAGCGCCGAGGCAGATGTTCAGTTTAGCGCTAAAGGGTCCGCGACAGCACAAGTTGAAGGTGGTGCCGAGCTCACGCTTAAAGCCGCTATGGTGATGATTAATTAACAGGAGCTAAAGCAATGCCACCAGCAGCCAGATTAACCGATTTTCATGAATGTCCTATGGTAACTCCAGGGTTGCCGCCAATCCCACATGTGGGCGGGCCGATCACGGGCCCGGGTTGTCCAACAGTATTAATTGGCAGTCTACCTGCTGCGCGGGTGGGCGATATGCTGGTATGCGTGGGACCACCTGATAGCATTATCAAAGGTTCAGCCACAGTCCTCATAGGGGGCATGCCAGCTGCCAGAATTGGAGATAATACAGCACATGGCGGGTCGATTATGCTTGGAGATTTTACCGTGATGATCGGAGGGTAAAACATGGCCGGTAAATCTGAGCTGTCTCAGCAAAGTGAGTTCTTGGGGAGTGGATGGCAGTTTCCACCCACATTCTCCAGTGTGTCGCACCAGCTGGCTATGAATCAGTCTGAAGCCAACATTAACCAGTCGATCGATTTGATATTACAGACCCGGCGCGGCGAGCGCTGTTTGCTGCCTGATTTTGGTAGTCAATTGAATACCTTTTTGTTTCGCAGCCAGGATGCGAGTTTGCAAGAAGAAATTGCCAAATCAGTACGCAACACGTTACTGAACGACGAGCCCAGAATTTCAGTTGATGAAGTCTTTGTTTCTTTTACCTCTGAGGAAGCGTCGCAGGTAGTGATCAGTGTGGTTTACACCATTAAACAGACGAATACCCGACATAACCATGTTTTTCCATTTTCTTTGTTGGAAGGCACTAACCTGGCTGTGAAGGTGTAGCGTGAAGAATCGGCTCGACTTTGCAACCCTCCAGGCGCAGCTCAATGCGTGTCTTTGTCCTGATTCAATTGAACTAGATGGACGAGATATTCGAGACCGCCTGGCGTTTGTTGCAGATTTGTCTGAGTTGATTTTATTTTATGATGAGCAAAATCAGCCTTCAGGTGACTGGCGTAAGGTTGTTTTAAAAGATCCGGTTATTCTGCTCGCCGTGATCAGTAAAACTGTCTATCAAAGCGTGTATTTTCGGTTTAATCAGGTTCAGGCCGCCCTGGAACACACCAAAACGAGAGTTCGAGAGCAGATAAAAGACGACGATAATGAGCCCGCTGCTTGCGTGTTACAGGAACAAGATAGCCGATGTATTGCGCAACTGCTACTGCTGGTGGATCAGCTGTTTGACACTATCAATAGCTGGGTGGAGTATCTTGAACTCAGCAGCGTAGAGTTTACGTTGCGTGACTTTATCACCACCCAGGTAGAGGGAGCGATTGGCCGGTTGCTGTGGCAACGATTTGCATTGCAAGATTTTCTGGCAAACAAGTTAACGGCCTCAATACCCCGACCCAGTGAGTCGAGTTATCGACATTTTGCGCCAAGCTGGTTTGAGCACAAACGAATAAAAAATACCACTCGGTTTGACAGCGCTGTGGATGCATTACTGGGCTTAGAGCAAATATATCAGCAGGTCTATCGGTTTTTTGTGCAAGTGATCCAGGATGCGCGACCGGCTTTTTATGACATGGTGGTGAAGCGCAATGATTTTCCTGATACCAGCCTTATCATTGTCGCAAATCAGCTCCTGGCATATTCTCAGCGTGCGCTTAACCAATACGCACAGAAGCATCTTAACTTTTATTACAAAACGATTTTAAAGCAAACGCCCGCGCCGGCGCAGCCCGATCACACTTATTTGTGCCTTACGTTGGATAAGTCGGTGCCATCTTATGAGTTGGCCGCTGGTGTTGCATTCAATGGCGGCAGCTATCCGGACCAGTCACCCGTGTTGTTCGCCACAACCGCAGACAGTGAAGTCAATCACATAGCGTTCATAGCAACTTATGGTATGAGTTACTGTTTAGTACCCGCAGCGGGAGAAAAGCAACAATATTTGCAGACCTTTGCACCAAGTACAGAAGTTCGTAAAGATCAGGTCGGGCGGGTGTTATCAAGTGACTGGTTTGGCGAAGCACAGGGTGATGCTGTGCAACAAGGGTTTGCGCTGGCCAGCGATATGCTATTCCTAAATGCGGGTGAGCGTACAATTACTATTACTCTAAAATTCGCAACCCCAGTGACGGTGGCTGACTTCCAAAGCGCAGGGATCGCACTTACTACAGCGAAGGGTTGGTCAGATACTTTGGTGCGGAATGAAAGCAGCGGTGCTGACGTGTCTAAAAACTATCTGGAGTGGTCGGCTGCGGACAGTCAAACACTGCAGCTGACCGTGCACTTGTCCAGCAGTTTTGCTGCTGTAGATTGCCTTGCAAAAGCGAATGACGATTACCCCTTAGCGATGCCTTATTGCCGCATTATGCTCCCGAATACCGTGGATTTACAGCAACCACTGCGTTTAATCCAAGTGCAATTCAAGGTGGAAGTAAAAGATAGTGATGCGCTTGCACCAAGCAACGACAATGGTCTGCTATTGAACAATAAAGCCATGTATATATTGGGTACCAGAGCGCAGTTAGACAGCCATTTTTACCTGAGTTATCCGCAGGCATTTTCAAAACCCCTGACGTCTTTAACGGTAGAAATCGATTGGGAAAACATTCCCGAGAATTTGGCAACTTACTACAGTGCCTATAACGACTTTTTAAAGAGCAATAGCCATGCTTACCCTCAGTACAGCGCATTTTCTAATAAGGCGTTCACGGTTGAGTGGGAAGCACATCAAGCCAGTGGCTGGCAAAGTATCATAAGCGCACTGACCAAGCCTTCAGAGGTAGACAAGAGCAACCAGTGTGGTTTATTTGCCCAGATAAAACACAATACAAATGCGTCAGCTAGCAGCTTTGTTTTTTCATTTAGTACGCCTTTGCAATGTGCCGGAGTTGATGCCCGTGATGTCGCGAGCAATCATAACCCCAGTTTGCGTATGACGTTAAGTGGGTTACAGCAGGGGTTTGGCAACTCACTCTACGGGCTGGTTGTTAACGACGTCAGTCTTAAAAATGCTAAAACCCTGATGCAAGCAACCGGATTGCTATCGCCTTTTACTAAAGCGATCAATACCATTTCACGCTGGTTTGGCTCAGATGCTGGCAAGTTAAAGTCAATGCCTAACCCACCATTACAGCCCCAAAGTAAGCGTGTGATTATGACCTACGAGGGCGAGCAAACGATAGACTTAACGGTATCGGACGTTATTTTGACGCAGGGGTTTGCGTTGCAGCATTTGGGCATTTGGAAAAACTACCTATACTTTTGTCAGCTTGCCGGGCAAAGCAAACCCGTTGTGGACTTACGCCGAGTTCAGCTGCAACCCCCTGAGCCTGCTCAACCAGAGCAGCCTTCGCACTCGTTGGCAAGCGATCAAGGTCTAGCTTTGTACCAAGGTGTTGGGCAGTCTGCATTGAACTTATATTTTCAGCTAGAGCAAGTGCAACCGCCGTGCCGCTTGAATATTTTTGTGGAACTTGCACAGGATATTAGTGGTGATCAACAGCCAAATCTGGTGGACATATTTTACTGGAGTCACAGTGGCTGGCAATCTGTGACGGTTTTAACGGATGAAACGCATGCGCTGACACGCTCGGGGATTATTCAGCTTGACCTGCCACAGGATATGGCTGTTAACTCACCGGTTTGGCCCATACCCAAAGGTAAAGTCAATACGGGATGGCTGATGTTTGCGCAGCAACAAGCACGAAAAGTGCAATGTGTGTATTGTAATACTCAAGCTGTTAAAGTGCAGCGTCTTGCACCTATTTCTCTCCCGGTTGGGGTTGCTCCAACGCTTGGTGCCCAGCAGATTAAGGCACCGCAAAACAAAATAGCCGCAATCAGTCGTCTGTCTCAGCCCTTTGCCTCAAGCGCCGGATGTGCTGCACAAGATACCCGCCAGTTTGAGCAGGGGGTGAGCCTGCGCTTAAAAAGTAAGCACAGAGCAAGCGATGACTGGGATTACTGCATGCTCGCCCGACAAGCATACCGCGGCGTGTTTTATATCAAACGGTTATCCAGTAAACACGCTGGCACAGTGACGCTCGGTGTAGTGCAACAATACACCTCAACCCAGCAAGTGAATGCCTATAAGCCCGTTATGAGTAAGGTGAACCAATACCAGATAGTAGATTATTTATCTGCACGAGTGTCCCAGATGGTTCAGGTCGTTATTCAAAACTTACGGCATCAGTGTGTGTCAGTCAGTGCCGATTTGATTGTTCGTCAGGACTGCAATATCAACGACCTGAATTTGTTGCTTACCAAAGGGGTGAATACTTATCTGGCTCCCTGGATAGATACAACGCAGCTACAATATTGTCTTAATTCAGGACTAAGTAAAGCAGGACTTGCCGCTTATATTGCCAGTTTCAAAGAGGTTGAAGCGATCCAGAGGCTGTCGGTCAGCGTTGCGGTTGATGACGCAGGCAATCACGCCTCCCACAGTGGCACCGCTGACGGGCCAGCTGCACAACAAGGAGACAGAATATCCCCTGACTCCGAAGATGCCATTCTTATCCGGCAGATACACACACTTTTAATTTTTCCAGAGCCCGTGTGGTATCAGAAGGAAGTTCCAGCGGGCAACCGGTTGATGCTAAGTCAGTGTCTAAAAACACCTTAACGGAGGCCAGTGTATGAGCGCATCAACCACAGCCTCTTTAGATGCCCTGATCAATGAAAATAGTATTTGTGCGGGTCCACTGCCAGAGGCTTTGCAATTTACTTATCTGAAAAATGAAGGGATTGAGCAGCTCAAAGCCCTGGCGGGGGAGGTTTGGAGTAATTACAACGACAGCGACCCAGGGGTGACAATTCTGGAACAGGTTGTCTTTGCGTTGACTGAGCTGGGATATGTGAATACCTTTGATATTGCTGATGTGCTCACCCAGCCCGATGGCAATATCAATTATCAGCATCAGTTTTTTGCCCCCCAGGATATTTTGACAACAGGACCAGTCACTGGCAATGACTATCGTAAACTGGTGGTTGATACCATCGCTGGCATCGACAATATTTATCTGCAGCCACTCATCAGTGATGCACAATCGGCCGGGCTCTATCAGGTTTGGCTTTACTCTCAAGAGTTACTTACTGCAAATCAAACCGGTAGTTCTAACCTACAGGCAGTGTGTAACGAAGTCAGTCAGCTTTTAAATAAAAACCGCAACCTGGGTGAATATTTTTTGCTACCGCAGGTGTTGCAGAGTCAAACGATTGTGCTCAGCGCAAAAGTGCTGCTGGAGCAGGGGGCTGCGCCTGAGCAAGTCTATCTGGACATTCAGCAAGCACTGGCCGATTACATCAGTCCCGATGTGAAACGTCTGGGCTACCAGCAGGCACGCTCGCAAGGCTTTTCGTCAGGGGATATCTTTGATGGCCCCAAGCTAAATAATGGCTGGATCCCAGGTGATAACCCCTTAGGGGCAAAGCGTGATGTGGTGCAGGCCGTCGACTTGATCACGCTGATCAGTCAGGTTAGTGGTGTGGCTGCTGTGGAGTCGTTTAGATTAGACGAGAGTGAAAGTAAAGACTCAGTGGAGATCGCGTCTGATAAAGTTGCTGTGTTGCAATTAGGTGAGGAGTTTTCTTTAGTTCAACATCAGACACCGCTCAATCAGGCGCCCTGGCAGCAAACTCACTTGTTGTCGCAAATAGAGCGAACTTGCCACAACCAAAGTGTTTCGGCGTTAACTGATATGGCACCGCAAATGCCAACTGGGCAGTTCCGAGATATCGAAAGTTACTTTTCTATCCAAAACACGTTTCCAGATATTTATGCAATCGGACATAACTCCCTGGAGTCCGATGCACCGGCATACCGTGTGGCGCAAGCCCGGCAGTTAAAAGGATACCTGTTACTGTTTGATCAGGTACTGGCCAACCAGTTTTCTCAGTTAGCTAATTTGGGCAATTTGTTTTCGTTTAGTTTTGATATCGTACCAACCTCGCAACAGATGTTTTATCAGCAGCGAACAGACAGCACCCCAGAGCATCCCCCTGCAATTCCAAGCCAGCGCTTTATCCGCAGTTATTTTTATCAGCCTTTGTATGACGTGCCAAATGTGCAAGCGCTGTTAAAGGGTCAGCAGCAATATCGTTTTTATAACCCTGATGAACCGAAGGACTCCAATGCGCACGATTTATTGGTTTGGCAACGCTTTATTAATGATCCGTTCAATCAATATAATCATGGCTTAGGTGAGATCATTGAAAGTCAGCAGGACGCCGGGCAACGTCGCGATGAGATGCTAAGTCATCTGTTGGCACGCCATGGTGAGCCCGCGCAACTGTATGATGACATCATAGATGCTTCGCAATGGTACGGCAGCAAACTACAAACACGCATCATCGTAAAAACCATTTGGCTGCAAAACTTGCAGGCATTGAGCTATCAACGCGTTCAGGCGATTAAATTCGCCATGGCGGAACCTTTGCCTACACCGGGTCGTTATCGTATTGGTCAGGCGGATTACAACACGCTAATGAATAGCAAAGGTGAACGCTTTACGAAAGTCGTGCACAGCCTTTATCTGCAAGGTTTTGCGGATCAACGGCAAATAATCAAAGCCATTTCGGCTTCGTTAGTCAAACAACTTGCCAGACACGTCAAATTGCAGGGTAAAAATAGCAAAGTCGATCTGCCTAAAGTGGTGCAACAGAGCCGCACACTGGCTGCTGCAATCCCGATGAAGGACGGCAATGCTATGCTGTTGAACAATTCTCAGCAACGCCTGAAACTGGATGGTGAGTACGATTCTCAAGCCCTGGACACATATGGAAAGTTGTCTGTGCAGGACTTCCGAAATTTCTCAGCTTTTGAGCTTAAGTTTGATTTATTACTGGGCTTTACTGCCCATTTACGTGCTCTGGCGGGTGCGTTAGTGACGTTAATGAATGATGGTGCGTTCGAAACCTGGTTGGGGCAAACAAAAACATCTTCATCTGATCAAGGCTCAGCAACCTGTGTGGTTGATGATATCGTGGCGAGCCAGCATACCAATATGTTAGTGATCAGTATCAGCGGCAAAACGGTGCTTGAGCTGCCAAACCCCAGTGGAGCATGGCAACTCAGTGACCTGCAGGTATACGTTGATCAGATGGCATGGTTATGCGGCTATCGCAAAGGTGCCGTTTTGGTTGAGCATACATTGCTGCAATCCGCGGTTGTGACGCCGTTATCATATACTCCGGACCCGGACTCGTGGTATTTCCTTAAAGCCAGTTTAGTATTGCCAAATTATGTGAGCCTGGTAAATCAGCAACAGTTTGTCTATTTTATCCGCGCGTTACAGCAGATACATTGGCCAAGCCATGTACAGTTGCGCTTACTGGTTGCCGATGTCAACGCGTTCAATGCACTGATCACGGACTACTGTAGTTGGTATAACCAGCAACGGCTGGTGGACCGGGATCCAAAAGAAGCCGCAGATGCTGCGCTGCAAACACAGTTAAAAGAGACACTTTTGACATTGCAGGAGGTGGATTGTGAGCACCTCTAAGCACGTCCTGGGTCAATGCCTGTGGCTCACTGAATTCGATGAACAAGCCGAAGTGAATAACTTGCAGGATGCGCTGAGCCAATGGAGCCGCAAAATTTTGCCCCAGGTGCTCAACCAGGTGCTGGATAGAGTGTGTCCGGGTGGACACATCTGGCGCATTGAGCAACTTAGCATTGATTTAGGCACACTTCAGTTAGATGAGCTGGACCGCCAGTTGCCGCAAAGGGTAGCTGCGGCAGTCGAAGCAGCATTGCTGGATATGCTGCGTCGATATAGTCAAAACAGCCAGACGACACATCGGAGTAAGTTCACAATCGTGGATCCGGATGTATCTCAGCTTACTTTGATCCGCTGGTTCTTACTATATGGTGTGACGCCCTGGTGGGTGACAGGCAATAACAGCCCGTTACATGTAGTCGACCAGCAAATCAGTTTGCAACCGAATGATGTGGCTGCGCTTATCCGTGATGTGGGTAAGTCTGAGGTGGTAAGACGGCGAATTATCTGGCAATGGGGTGAAGAAAGAACCCGCAAAACAGTGCAAATTCTTGAACCCTGGAATGCGCAGTTTATTTGTGGCTATGCAGATAACATGTTGCTTGCACAGCGACAACCAGACAGCAAACTGCCTGCTGATAGCAATTTACAAACACACTTGTGGTACTGGATCCTGACGCACTTGCTGGTCGACAGGGGAACTTTATTTAATACCTTGCAGTTTGTAAGGGCAACGCTTTGGCAGCTGGCCCAGCATTATCAAATTCCTTTCAGTCAGCTCCTGGAGCAAATGAGTGATCTCGCCAGACAGATGCAAGAGGCCGGTTTAGTCGCACCGCAATTTTTACAGGTACTGATCAGTATTCAACAAAATGAGCGTCAGCAAACCAGCATACATAGTAAACCGGAGCAAGCGCTGGATCTGTGGTCACTGTTTTCGTCCTTGTTAAAAACGAGCCAGGTGAGCATCTACCACGATAATCAGTCTTATCATCTGACGGAGCTGTTTACAAGGCTGGCACAGGTTGAGCCCGACACTATGGCTGCCATGTTAAAACAAATAGGCCAATCCGAGTCGGTACGCACTCATATCGTTAAGCAGTTCAGTCAGCAGCAGCTAGAACATGTTGTGGCAGTGGTTGCGCCACATGACCAGCAATTTGTTTTGGCGCATGTAGCCCACACACAAACGTTGCTGCAAGAACAGCATCTTAATCCGGATCTGATTTGGCGTGTGCTGTTGGCTTACTTACTGGTGAATAAAGGCAGTTACTTCAACCGAAAACAGTTTGTTCACAGCACTTTGTTGCAGATGAGTCAGCATTTTGGGGTGGCGTATCACCATATACTCCTGATGTTGGTACAAACGTCAGGTATGCCAACCTCGACAGGGCAACAGTACGAACTGTTTACTATTTTAGCTGAGCTACAGGACAATCAGTCCAAAAAATTGCATGACAATAATGACCTGTGGATTGAGCACTACCACAGCTTGATGACACTGCACACGCAGCATTCAGCTCAATACCTCAAGGCTCGTCCCTTGTGGTTCAATGAAAACACCTGGCAACGTGCTTTACGTGGTCTGGTTATGTTACGGCCCTTGAGTAGTCCGCGTTCATTGTATGCTTTACTGAAGCGTACTCATCTCGGGGCAAAGCAAAGCGAGCAGCTGTCACAAAAGCTTGTCGCGGCCATGGCGGGTTCTGGCTTGCTCACTCACGGTGAAATCGTGCAGTTACTGACGGCAATTTCTCCTCAGCAGGGGATGCGAAGTGCCAGATTGGTCAATGCCATTCGCTATTGGCAAAAGCCGGGAACCTGGGCCTGGGGTCTGGGAAGGGGGTCAATACGTCCGGTACTCGAAAGCGTGGTATTTAGCTTGATCAGCGAGGGCGACACTGCGAGCCCCGAAAAGTGGTTTTCCCGTACTACCCAGTTTATTGCGCAACGATTTGGTTTATCGCATGGGCAGTTAATTGATTTATTAGCCGGACAAGCCGCAACAGCAGAAAGTGACAAGGCAGTGCTGAGTACTGAGTTGACGCAGCTGCTGTTGAACGAAAAGCAAAACATCCAAACCTTTACCAAACCGCTGCCAGGTCGCCCTGAGTTGGTGTGGTATAGCGCGTTAGATTATGCACAAATACGTGCTTTGACAGCATTTGCGCGACGCTTTTCATTGCCCATATCGCAGGTGTTGAGGCTGGCGGCTGAGCGCATTAAAAACACGGTTCATCTTGCGACGTCAGAGCCTGGCCTTACATCTGATGATTTACAAACACACCTGGTACAGTCGCTGGCACACAGTTTGGCTCAGCAGTTTGTTTTGCCTGTGACACAAGTACAACGCTATCTGCAGGTTCAGCTAAAGCGTTTCAGCTCAATGGCTGTGATGATCACTCGCTTTCAGCAGGCTGACATGTCCAAGTTGCGAGCCGGGTGTGTACACAATAGCTGGTATATGCTTGAACAATGGCAGCTTAGTGCTGGAAGTAAACAAAACTTAGAACCGGCAAGGCAATACAGTGTACAGCCCCTTCAGGAAAAGGGGACTTATACGGAGCAGTCAGAGCCAGAACAGGCTGGCTCTGTACCGGTATCAGTGCAGCGGATTTCAAAATTACAGCACCAGGTAAGTCAGCTTAGCGATGTTTCGGTGCCACAGTTGTTGGCAGAACTGATAGCGATGCATGATTTGAGAGGGGATTTTTCTCGCGTAGCCAATCACCCGGTACTGCTGCACTGGTTGTTGAATGGGCTTGACGGGGCGACTCAACAGCGCTGGGTTTTCAGGCTTTACCGGGCTGATAACTCAAAGGGTAGCTGGCCAATGACGTATGAGTCGGTAATGACTGAGGTGGTGTCGCTGTTGCGTCGACATGAGCCACTACTCAGTGGCTTGATAGTGAAAAAGGCGCTCAAGTCACAACTCGCGGCAACGCATTTGCAGCAGCTGTTTCAGAGTCGCCTTGCTAATCGCTGGTTTTCAGCCATGTTACCCGAAATCTGGCAGCAACCGGCGCTTTACAAGCGTTGGTGCCAGCAACTTCAGGCCTGGCTAAGCGATGTGGTGGCAACTTTGGATAATCAAAGTGCATTTAGGTCATCTAGCCAGGTTCATTCCAGCGGGCCTCGTGGCACAGCAGTCGAACGTTTGTTCTGGATGGAACTCACGGCATATCTTGCCTCTCAAGTTAATAGTACTGCTCAGCTCAAATCCCTGACACAACTGCGTGTCTCAGAAGGTATGAGAGCAATATTTGTCGCCCGGATTATGCTCGGCTGGTGTCAGACTAATGCTCTTAATTTATCACTGTGCGTGAGCCAGTTTGAGCGTAACTGGCAAAGCGCACCAGCCGAGTTGCAGTCGATTATCAGCAAAGAAGTGTTAATTAAGGAATTTAAGCGCGTTGGCCGTCCAGCTCATGCCAGCGCCTTTACTTTACCTTTATCAGAGCCTGCAACCCAAAGCGCTGGAGTTACTGAATTTAAGCCTATCTCAGCAGAGCGCAACGCACATACTCCAGCAGCTAGCTCTAATCAGCAGGCAAATCTGCAGACACAGACTCACCTGCGTAACACAATATCGGACGGCGCTGAATCTAAGGCCGTAAAATTGCCAGCGTGGGAGCAAGATCTTGCCTCTGAGTATTTGCAGCGAACAGACATCAAATCAATCTTTGAGCATTGGCTGCGTAGCGGGAGTCGCCCTCATTTCATTGCAGCAGAAGTACCGTTTTGTGGTGTGAGGCTGTTTAACGATCTGCTGTTGTATAAGCCTGAGTTATGGGTTGAATGGGTTCAGCCACTGCTAACAAAGTCGACTGTGCAGGCCCGAGTGGTCGAGCAGCTTGGTTTAGGTGGAATACTGTCTGCACTCAGTCGGGCTGGAAAATTGCGAGACGCACAATTAAACATGGTTGAGGCTGTTTACACATTATTTAAAGCGCTCTCTAAAGCCGGGCTGAAGATAAATGAGGCAGAGTATCAGCAGTATCTGACATTGGCTATTTTGCGTAGTGTTGCTACTAAGCAGCTTGCAGAGCTCGATGGAGAAAAGCTATTTGGTGATATGTGTTGGCAGCTGATCTTCAGGCAAAACTGTCAGGTTGGTGCGTTGCAGGGGGCACTCCAGAGTACTGATTTACCCAGCTCCCCGCATTTGCTCACAGCCACAGAGCAGCTGCGTAAGCAGCTTAGTCAATATCAACGGCACAGGCTTTCGAATGCGGTTGCTAAAGAGCAGAGTGGATCTGTGTTTGATAGTGTCACAGGCAAACAAGCACAAAGTGAACCTGAGCAGCCGAGCGAATTTCCAATCAGCGTACCAAATGCCGGACTCGTGTTGTTGCAAAGCTTTATTCAACCTCTGTTTGCTCGTTTATCACTGACTTGTGACGACAAGTTTGTGAGTGACGAACGCCAGCGTGCGGCTGTGCATTATCTGCAGTTTCTGGTTACAGGCCAAAGTGCCACCGAAGAGCACCATTTGGTGTTAAACAAATTGATTTGTGGTCTGGGTGTAACTCAGCCCGTAGAAGCGGGGATTACACTCTCACAAAGCGATATTGATACCGTGCATAGCTTAATTGACGCGGTTTGTAATTACTGGCCGGCGATAGGAAAGACCTCGATTGATGGATTCAGAGGAAACTGGCTGGTACGCAATGGCACGTTAACCGAAGCACAAGATCATTGGGATTTGATCGTCGAAAAAAGGGTGTATGACATACTGATCAGTCGTTCGCCGTTGTCGTATTCGATTGTCAAGTTACCTTGGATGGAAAAACCGATTTACGTAACTTGGCCAACCTAGTTGGTGATGTAGTCCAAGGATGTAATTCAAATTGATAGATAGCAAAGAAGGAATAAGGTGAAAAGTATGAGTTCATACAATGAAAACCTGCAAAAGACGATCAGTTCCACGCTGAACAGCTTGTACGCCGATCAGCAGAAGATGCAGTCAGAGCAGCGCAGTGCACAATACAATCTGTACTATGCACAAGGCGCACAGATCAACACCGGCGATAGCCTGGCAAATACCAATCAACAACTTGAGGATGCACAGAACATCAATACACAAGCTGTTTTGTGTGATAACGCCGTAATAAACCTGTTGGCAACGTCTACAACGCTACAAGCCAATACGACGACTGCGGTAAGTAATGTGGCTGCAATGGCTGCCAATATAAAGGTTGCGTCGAATTCAATTTCAAAAGTGGCCGCCAATATTGGCAGTGCGTTAAATATTGCACTTGCATCTAGTTATGACACGGACATCTACAAAAGAACGCAACAGGCTAACTACTTTATATCGCAAACGGCCAACGACGCAGAATATACATCACAGTTAGCCATGGAAGCGTCCAGTCAATGTTCTGAATTAATGAGTACGGACGCATTGAACAGTGTCACCGCTTCAAAAACCCAACTGGAGGCGCTGCTGAGTGTAACCAATGCAGATGTCTCGACTTTGAGTGAGCAGTCTGTTGTCGACCAGCAAGCTCTGAATAATGATAAAAAGGCAGAACGAAAAGCCGAAGGAGTGTTGCAGGATGCCAATTGTGAGCTCAAAGGCGTCGATGAGTCAGTAGACAATGCCAATAGTCAGCTAAATCTGGACGTTACAGTGGATTTGGAGCCATCAAGTAACACACTGACAGTATCAAGCCAGATTTACGACAAGCCGTTTCAGGACAACACGCAACTTAATATCACAGTACCATCTGCCTCCGCGACACCGCCAGAGCAATACGTCTTTATAGCTAAGGCCAGCAATCAGTCCAGTGTGACCCTTGAGCAGGTTGAAACGCTGTTTGGCGAATACAAATCGAATGATGCCAGTATCAACAGATTCTATCAAATGACGACAAAGAGTGGGGCCTCTCAGCTTGAGGCATCCTTGTTGTATGGTGGCGCAGAGGCTGTTCTGGATATAGATGGAGATAAAATTGTCGCGGGTGGGGAATATGTCGCATTCGTCTATGTTGAGCTATCGCTGGATTATCAGAGATATATTGGCGTGTATGACAATATGGTATCGAGCGCGTCTGCGTCATTTACCCCCGTTTATTTAATGCCTGCCATTAAAGATATCAGCGTGTCAGGTGAAACAATCACGATCGATGCAGGCGTTGACGGACAGAGCGAATTAAGAGCCGAATTCAGGGTAATGCTGTTGCCGAAGAATAAACCTTCTGAATCTGGCCTAATGACATCCTCTGAGTTTGGTAAGATCCCGTTTTATTTCAATGTGCCGATATCTCAGCAAGTTTCAAGCGCCAACTATATCTCACATAAAGTGCAGTACAAAGGCGCTACAGAACAGCAGTTTACGATAGATATTGGCAGTATCGCCGACGTTACAGACAACTTTGGCAGCCCGTTAGTGATGAATGACGAGTACGTGGTTGCAGTGCTAAGCCTGCCTGAGAGTGCAGCGGACTTGCCGAAGTATCTACCAGAACTCTCGTTGTCAGAAAACAGCTTTACCTATATCAACCCAATCAAGCCAGTCAGTTTAGGCCCAATCTGTTCCTCGGTGCCGGCACAAAGGGCTGTCAAAGAAAATAGTGCCAGCACAGCTGTATCAGATAAAAAAGCGAAGGCGAAAGAGGCTGACGCGACTTCCGAGCCTGAAGAAAAAAAGGCGACCAACAAAAAAGCCGCAGACAAAGATAAAGAATAAGGAGAAGGAATTATGTCATCAGCAAATTCTGGTTATCAGCTTCAGGCAGCTGTGTCACAAAACAAAAACGCCGATATTCAAGCCCTGACCAGCCAGGTTACTCAGGCTCAGTATACGGTCGATGAGCTGAGCAATGTGGTGAGCTCATTAACGGAAAAACAGGCGTATTTTGCCAACTTATTATTGCTGGCCAGCAATAAACAGGCGTCTGCGCTTGCTCACCTGAACCAGGCTAAAACGCTTCAGTCTGACTTAGGTGAAACATCGAGATACATTAATCTGGTGTCTGTCCAGATTGGCACAGACAGCAAGGCCGACTCAGTTAGTTTTAAGCTACAAGAGACATCAACTCATATGTCTAAGCTTATTAATAAGTTGATTTTTTCGGTGGACGTTATCGAAAAGCTCGAAGACTTTGTTAACCGCCGTAAAGCGGTGAACCAAATCATTCCCGATGAGTTAATTACATATCTGAGTAATGCAACCACTGAATCCAACAATGCTATTGCGCTGACTTTGACCGCGCTGCAAAGCTGTTATTCAACCATCACGCCTGTGACTGAAATTTCAGAGGTTTCAGTATTACAAGTTCAGCAGGTCCAGGGGCTGACAGCGGATGTGGATTCATTGAGCCAAATGATGCTGAAAAGTTATCAAAGTGCCGTAAACGGTTATCACAACGCACTAGAAGCCAGTGACATGGCTAATCAGCAGTTAGAGGATGCGAAAACTAACCTTTCTGAAGCCAAGGCTAGCCTGGCTTCATTACAAGCAGGTCTGGATGCGGCCAAAGCGGCTGCATTTGCGGCTTAGATGTGCTTTACATAGCGGGTGTTGAGTGTGAAGTACAACACCCTGGCCTTTTTGAAAGGACTGAACAATGACGTTTAGAAACTTCTACTTTGACAGTTACAACGACACGAAATGGATCCCTATGTATCCTTTTGATACAAGAATTGAACTGGGCGATGTGTTTCAGATCAATCAGGGACGTGTCAGAAGGTTATTGAATACTTGTGTAGACCTGGAGCTGGTGAACCCCATAGAAGCGTACGATTATGCTCCAATCCAAATGGACGACTGGCGAACGTCGCGCGGTTGCATAAAGGTCAGCGATATGCAGACGGTAGAAACTTTAATTGATGAGCAACGCACAAGGCGCCAGCAAGCATTTCGTTTTGAAAATCGGGGCGATTATTTGTTTCATGGTGACGTGGCGCTGGCGACCTTTATGAGTAACTGGTCAAAAGTGTCACCAGAGCTGACAGTTAAGCTGACCCAAAGCAAATTTACTTTTCGTGATGTGTACGTGATTACAGCCGTTGCTGTGGTTGAAAGGTGGGGATTAGCAGTTGCTGCGCAAGAGGGGGCAGAATTAACACTGACCGGAGAGCAGGACAATAGTGCCTACTTGTTAGCACAGAAACAATGCCAGCTGACCAGCAACCATGATTTGGCTTTTTTTGCGCATCAAAATGATGTCCCTATGCACTTTTTCAAAGCAAAGAAGCTCACCCTCAGCGAGCAAATGTATGACGAATATCTGGCGCGGCTGCATTGTTCATCTGAGCGCTCTCCCAGACTGCCGCTGGATAACTGGTTGCATGCTAATTTGCTTAACCTCTCTGCGACAGAGCAGCTCAACATCAATACCTGCCAGGAGTTTTTCCAGTGGCAAGATGCCAATCTTGATGATGTTTTGCGTCTGAGCGAAAATCATTAGGACTGAGATATGACATACTCATCAGAGCAAAACTTAGCAGCGCTATATATGGAAATGGACTGGTTGTTTAACGTGGTAAATCAGGTTATTTGCAACTATTTGAAGCAAGAAGGACATGAACATCATTGGTTTGAGATCACGCCGCCCGAGTTTGAGTATGGCATGAGCGCCTATGGTGATTTGGTCCGTGACTGGGAGCTTAATACCTTTGAGCGATTAGCCTTAGCGGTGGCAATGGCGCCGGCTGTTAAACCCGATGTGCTCGACATTTTGTTTGGTGTAAATCAGTTGATAGACAAAAGCTTCAGTGAATTTGGTGGTGTGAGTGATAAAGCTTTTGGTGGGTTTGTTCCGACCGGACAAACTGTTTGCTTCTTAATTTCGGGGAATGACCCGTTATGGCGCGTACAGGCTGACCTTTTATTGTCGAGTCGACATCGCTTTATGTCTGAGCAGGTGACAGAGCTGTTACCCGCAGATCCGTCTTTACCGCATTGGGCGGGCGTCTATAAAATTACCGAGCATTGGTTTAGTTATTTTCTGACCGGTATACACACAGCACCAGAACTCAGCACTAGTTTTCCAGCGCATGCGATGGAAACCCCTCATCACTGGCATGATTTAGTACTGGATTATGCGGTAATGAAACGAGTTGATGAGATCCGTGCCTGGCTGGAGTACGGAGCCGTGTTGATGAATGAGTGGCAATTAGGGCAAAAAGTAAAACCGGGTTACCGTGCCGTGTTTTTCGGGCCGCCAGGAACCGGTAAAACAATGACCGCTGCATTGCTTGCCAAAACAACCGAGCGCGAAATATACCGCGTTGACCTGTCCATGATTGTCTCTAAATATATTGGCGAGACAGAGAAAAACCTCTCGCGCGTGTTTGACGTAGCCAGTTATAAAGACTGGATTTTATTTTTTGATGAAGCCGATTCGTTGTTTGGTAAAAGAACGGCTACCAGCTCGTCAAATGATCGTCATGCGAACCAGCTGACTGGCTATTTGCTGCAACGTATCGAGGATTTCCCGGGCACTGTGATCCTGGCTACGAATCTTCGCGCCAATATGGATGAAGCCTTTACCCGGCGCTTTCAAAATATGGTGCAATTTACCATCCCGGGCCCACATGAGCGGCTGAAGTTGTGGCAAAACGCCTTCTCGCAGGTGTGTGAGCTCGACGACGACATTGACTTAGAGCGTATCGCCACAGACTTTGAACTGTCGGGCGGGCAAATCATTAACATCCTGCGTCAGTGCGCACTTAATGCTATCAGGCGTGACGAACGTAGAGTGTACCAGGCTGATTTGCTTGAGAGTATTCGACAGGAATTGCAAAAAGACAACAAAACCATTAACAGCAGTATCTTGGAGCGTATGTAATGAAACACATTCAAATTGAGAAGTCAGATACTAAACACAGTGCCGTACAACGCTTATCGAAACCATTGCAGGACAGGCGGGCAATGCAACAGCACACTGCGCAATTAAAAGGAGACCGATATTACTGGGTGAAACCCGCTGACGGATCCTGGGAGTATGTTGGAGCATTTAAAAACCACGCAGAAGCAAATACGTGGTGGGCAAGTAATAAAAGCAGTTATCCGGACGGGCAGTTTAGTCAGGGTAGTACCAAAACCAAGTTCAAGTGATATCGCTGCCACTTTAAGGATAACAATATGAGCCAAAGTACCGGGCAGTATAAGCGCAACACCGCGAAGTCAAGCCAGCAAGCGGCACAAAAAGTGGAGGCCAGCCCACTCGTTGATAATCGTCGTTTATCAACACAGTTGCAAAAGAACAATACCACCGGGCTGCCAGACAACCTTAAGTCGGGCATGGAGTCACTGTCGGGAATGAGCTTAGATCATGTCAAAGTTCATTATAATTCCAGCAAACCAGCCCAGGTTCAGGCACATGCTTATGCCCAGGGAAGTGACATTCATTTAGCGCCGGGTCAGGCTCATCATTTGCCCCACGAGCTCGGCCATATCGTGCAGCAGGCTCAGGGCAGAGTAAAACCGACCACGCGAGTTAATGGCGTAAACGTCAATGATGATGCGGCACTGGAACGTGAAGCGGACATCATGGGGGCAAGGGCACTGCAACGAGCATACGATCACCATAGCCAGAGCCATAACCAAACGCGTACACACTCCACATTACAAGCTCAGCCTCTTAATAAAAATCACACAGCACAGTTCAAACCTGTTCAGGGTATGGAAGATGTGAATTATGCTGTTATGAGTCAGGATAGTTATCAGCTGTGGCAACAATCCAGACAGGGCACGGCTCAGCTACATGGTAAATGTGTAGACGGCAACACTGTTGTGGTTACTCAGTTTCAAGACAAGGCGTTAGGGGTTCAGCAGCAATTTAGCCTGGGTTCAAGAGCCAAAGGACTCCTGCTAATAACTGAAGGGGTGTTAACGGCAATCGCCGGGGGAGTTGTGCTGGCTGCTTCTCATGGGACGTTGGCAATCCCAGGGTTGCTATCGGTCTGTATCGGGGCATCCAAGTTTGCCCGTGGCGTGATTACTATGCTGTTGGGCAACAAAAAGCCAGCGGACAGCAACGGTGCCAAATTTTGGTTTGGTGTGATGGATGCATTGCGCACGCTCGAAGCGGGCACCTCTATTGCCAGCGCTGTGATCGGTGGCGGAAGCCTGGTGAAAGTGACAAGCGCTTGGGTATTTGGCATTGCAAAATCTATCCGCAGTATATGTACCCTGATTGCCAATTATCTAAACGGTGATAAAGAACGTGCTAAAAAGAAAGCGAAGTTACTGAGCTTTGTGAATAAAGTGGCCTCAGTTGCCCATTGGGTCGAAGTGGCAGCAACGACTGTGATCGGGGGCGATGCTTTGGCGACGGGTACCACGAAGGGGGTTATAACGGGAGCTACGGGATTGGGAACCGCGCTATCCAAAGGAGTTAGAGCGAAAGATCAACATGACAAAGCATGGCCCAAGCCGGACAATGAACAAGGGGAAAAGGAGCCGCTTTTGCGGGCTCAACAGCAACCATAAAGTTACATCAGGCAAAGCGTGGTATGGCTAGTCACAGTTTGATTACCCGGGCACTGGTAATGAGAATGTGCCTGACGTCCTGTACGCTCACTACCGAAATTAACGATGGGCTGACTCCCTGAACAGCCTTTATGCAAAGACACTGAAGCCGGGAAATATTCAGCCAGTCTAGGCCTGAGTGCTTCCTGCTTTTCATCTCTTACTGTGTTGTGCGTGCTACATGCCCTTAACCTGTATTCTCATAAAATTACCACCGTGTAAGTTTCAAGAAAGTTTGTTCCTTTAAGTTTTACTCAACCCCGGACAAAAGCGTTGTCCGATACAGTAAATTTGATTAACGGAGCATGGTAATGAATAAAACAGTTTCTTTGATTTCTCTGGCATTAATGAGTTTTTCAACCCTGGCTGATGATCAGGAGCAAGGCGTTCAGTGGGGAATTGGCGCGGCGGTTGTATCTCAGGATCAGGGCTACACAGATGTTGGCAATGAGACTATGTTAGTGCCCGCTCTGGCCATCCAGTATGGCAATTTTTCATTACTGGGACCACGTGGCAGCTACAAAGTCTGGCAGCAGGACAATATTGAGTTCTCTGTAGTTGGGCAGCTGAGGCTGGACGGCTACGAGGAAGCCGACGGTGATATTTTCCTGGGGATGGAAGACAGGGATATGAGCTTTGATTTTGGCTTTGAAGGGGAGTTTGATACGGAGTTTGGCGAGTTCGGCTTTTCCTTTATGCATGATGTTACCAGCACCCACAAAGGCTATGAAGCCAGTGTTAGCTATGGTGTGCCGTTTACCGTTGGTGACGGGCGGATAACGCCTTATATCTCTGCAAGTTACCTCAGTGAGGACCTGGTTGATTATTACTATGGAGTATTACCAACAGAGCAGCGCACCGGGCGCATCGCTTATACAGGTGACGCAACCATGAATCTTGAAGTGGGTGTCTCCAGTGATTGGTTTTTTGGTCGTAACCATATGATAAAAGCCGATCTGAGTTACACCGCTTATGGCAGCGAAATTAAAGACTCTCCACTTATCGAGCAATCCGGCGCTGTGCAGTTACTGTTGGGGTATGTGTATGTCTTCTAAAGCGCTTATCCTTTTGAGTCTGGTCGCCATGCTGGGCTGCCAGGATCAGCAAAGAGAAGTCAATACAGAGGCACAAACAAACCATGTCAGGGCGATTCAGTTTGCCACTGCGATGCCAGAGCGGGTAGTCGAGGTGCCACAGAAAGTGTTTTTTGGCCAGATAGAAGGGGCCGAAGACACCCAGCTGGCTGCGTTAAAATCGGGGAGGGTTGAAAAGCTCTGGGTACGTGCCGGGCAATTTGTGACGCGTGGTACGGTACTGATGGAGCTTTATGACCCTGTTGCATATGCCTTGCTTGAACAAGCGCGGGCAGAGCTTCAGCGCACACAGGCAGAGTTGACCAACAGTCAGGCTGAGTTCGAACGCGCCGAGGCACTGGTTAAACGCAATTTGCAAACCCAGTCGCAGCTAGATCAACGCCGACGTAATCTGGATATGGCTTATCAGCAAGTGAATAAAGCACAGGCTGAGGTAAATGCCGCTCGCAATCAGCTTGCGGAGCTCACCATCAGTGCCCCGTTCGACGGGGTAGTGAGCGATCTGCTGGTAAGGCGCAAGGAGTTTGCTGAGGCAGGCCAAACGGTACTGAACTTTCAGGCTGCATCCGCTTTACATGCCCGTTTTGCGATACCTGAGGAAGTAGCACTGACAATCAATGAGCAGGAGTATGTGGAGGTTTTTGTGCCGGCGCTGAACGAGTCGGTAACAGGCCTGATAGTGGAGCGTACCTTACCGCTGGGGTCACGCGCTCCCTTCTTTTTTTTGAAAGTCCGGCTGGAAGAACATAATCAGACCTGGATGGGCCTGAATGCGCAATTAAACATTCCGCTTTCAGATCAGCCTTTGTATCGCCTGCCCGGTGGTGCGTTACATTATGACGATGCCAGTCAGCCCTATGTGGTACTGCAATCAGAGCCTGAACAGCGCCGTTATGTTCAGGTAATCACTGGGCGTGCCCACCATATTCTTGTCAGCAGCCCTGAGCCACTTGAATCGCCCGCACTGATATTTGCTGATAGCCGCATGTTGCTAAGCCACTCGTTTAATAAGGAGTAAGTTGTGATTCGACCTCCCTGGTTTGTTAACCCTCGCCTTATTTTGGGCCTGGTATGTATTTTGTGTCTTGCCGGTTTGGGTGGCTGGTACAGCGCCCCGGAGCAAGAAGATCCCAGCTTCCCGTATCGCAATGGCATGATTGTACTCAATGCCAATGGTCTGGAAGCTGAATCTCTGGCACAGCGCTACATTCGACCTCTGGAGCGTGTTTTAGCGCAAATAGATGAAATTCAGACCTACAGCGCTCAGGTGAAACACGGCTCCGCGTCGCTGGATATTGAACTGAAAGAAACCGTGTATAACACCGACCAGGTTTGGCAGCGGATCAAAGAAGGGGTTGCCCCCATACGCCAGAGTAATCCGGCGCTGTCTATGACTATCTTAGATCGCGTGCAGGACACCCAGGGTATTTTATTGTCTGTTGGCAGTCGGGGCGACCTGCTACAGGAGCGCCAACTGGCCATTGAATTGCGAGATCAGATATTGGCGCTCAGTACAGTGCGCAATGCTCAGCTGGTGGGCGACCCGGGCAGCCAGATAGCGGTGGCCTATTCGCAGCAAACTATGTTGCAAACGGGTGTCACGCCCTTGCAGATTGTCCAGCGTATCGCCGGTGCCAATCAGATTGACTCGGTTGCCAGTATCACCGACGACCGGGCTAACCTTATTCTGTCGCCTGTGGCTCAACTGGATTCTCTGGCTGAGCTCAAGGATAAACTTGTGGCAACCGGTCAGGGCCAGCAACTGCCTTTATCTACGCTGGCCGATATCCATTATCGTCCCGATCCAAAAGCCAGTGAATCTTTTTGGATCAACGGTCAGCAACGCGTTGGTGTGGCGGTGACTCTGGTGCCCAACCGGATCCGTATTGCACAGGCGGGTGAGCAGGTTACCGGGCTGGTTGAGCAATTCAATGAGGTTTATGGGGCAGACGCTGTCACGATAGAACTGTTTCAGCCCAGGTGGGCCAAAAAGCGCAAAGACGGGCTAATGCAATCTTTAATGCTGAGCCTGGTTGCCATTGCTGTTATTTTGTTTATTTTCCTCTCTGCCAGTGGTGCTGCGAGTGTATGTATTGCCGTTATGGTTATCACATTGTCGGCCATTGCCGCTTTTAGTGCGATGGATGGTGTATTGCACCAGATGACCATTGCCGGGCTGATTTTATCTTTAGGCCTGATGGTCGATAACTGCATTGTGGTTGCAGAGCGATTTAACCGGCATATGTCTGCGGGCAGCGAACCATTACACAGTGCCATCCAAAGTATTACCGAGTTGTGGCGTCCACTGTGTGCAGCAACCGTGACAACCATTGCAGCGTTTTTGCCAATGCTGATGGCCAAAGGTAGTGTGGCCGATTTTATCGCCAGTATTCCGGTCATGGTGATTTTGTGTATTGTGGCCAGTTACGCCATTGCGTTAACGCTGGTGCCTTTGCTGAACCGTTACTTGCCTGTACGTAAAAGTCCGGTTTCTCGCTGGCAGCAGCAACTGCAACATATTTTAGAGCAGGGCGCACTGGCTTTATCTAAGTTTACCCTGCAGCACAAAACCCTGACGTTAGTTGCTGTATTTGGGCTATGCGCCGGGTTGATGTCGCTGCCGCAGGCCGATGGTGAGTTTTTTCCAAAAACCAACCGTAATCAGGCCATTGTGGATGTGGAGCTGCCCATGGGCACGCACAAACAGCTCACAGCAAGTACATTAAACCGGATAGCAGAAGACATCAGTGCACATGCCGATGTGCGGCGTACCCTAGTATTTAATGGTTTCTCCGGCCCGCGCTTTTACTACAACCTGGCGCAAAAACCGGATGAAAGCCATATTGGCCGGGTGGTACTGACCGCCCAAGCGCATACCGATATGGCGTTGCTGGTTGAACAGCTGAACGACCAGTTGCAAAGCGACTACCCGGAAGTCATTCTGCGAGCCCGGGAGCTCGGGCAAGGGCCGCCACTGGAAAGTACGGTGGTAATGTGGTTAAGCGGTGAAGACTACAAAGTCTTACGTCGGGCGGGCGAAGAGGTATTTGCCTTGCTAAGCTCAGATGGACGTTTTGATACTCCCGGCAAAGCCTACTCGGGGGCGGTGCCTCAACTGACCATGACTTTTGATCAGCAACGGCTGAGTCAGCTTGGCCTCACTGAAAGCCAGCTTAATGATTATCTGGCATGGCGCAGTGCAGGACTAACCATGACTCAGGTGAGCTTTAATGATGAGCCGACATCCGTTGTGCTGTATGACCCGGATTCAAGTCATGACAGTATTGATCTGATGAACACCGGCGTACTGACCTCACTGACCGAAAAACCGGTGCCGGTTCATGTGCTTGCTGATACTAAGATAGTCGGCCAGCCAGCCATTTTGGCGCGCAGAAACGGTGTACCCGTGGTTAAACTGATCAGCGAAGTTGCACCCGGCGTGGATGAGGCTGCGCTGCTTACTGAGCTGATGCCAGAGCTGACAGCTATTGCCGAGCGATACGGATTACAGTTAACGTTTGGCGGGGAAATGGCTGAGTCTGGCGAGGCAAACAATGCCCTGTTTAAAACCCTGCCAGCTGGTGCGCTGTTGCTCTTTATTGCATTGGTGCTGCAGTTTAATTCGTTACGTTTAACTTTGCTGGTGATGCTGAGCATTCCCTTTGCCGTCATTGGTGCGCCGGCTATGCTGAGCCTGGCTCAGGTGCCGTTCGGGTTTATGTCGGTGTTAGGGATCCTGGCGCTGGCAGGAATAGTCGTGAACAATGCTATCTTATTGATCGACGGTACTTTGTTGTATGTACAAGCGGGGAAGAATACGCAGGCAGCTATCATGTTATCGGTACAAAACAGGGTGCGTCCTGTTATAGTCACTTCGGTCACAACCATAGTGGGTATGCTACCTTTAACCTCGGCCAGCAGTCCTCTGTGGCCGCCACTGGCATGGGCTGTGATAGGCGGATTGATCACTTCAACCATTCTGGTGCTGGTGGTGATCCCTGTTCTGCTGCAATGGTTGCTACCCAAGCGCAACAGGTCAATGCCAATTGAATTACCGGAGCTGACGTAAAACCTGTCTGGAATAAAGTGGAACAAGTAGAGTAAGGCAAAAATGGAGGAAGTAGTATGCGCATATTGATCACCGAAGATAACCTGCAACTGGCGAGCTTTATTCAGCAGGCCATGACTAAAGAAGGCTACGCAGCTGACATAGCCACCAGTGCGGGCGCATTGCACGATCAAATGGCATTATGGCACTACGACGCTATTATTCTGGATCTCGGGCTGCCCGACAAAGACGGACTCGATGTGATTGCCGCCTTACGGGGTGCCGACAACCCGGTTCCGGTGCTGATCTTAACCGCGCGGGGCAGTGTGGATGATCGCATAGCCGGCTTGGATCTGGGTGCAGATGACTATATCAACAAGCCGTTTGATATCGGCGAGCTACTGGCGAGAATGCGTGCTTTGCTTCGTCGTCCCAGTCAGTACACTGGCACTTTATTGTCTCATGGTAACCTGGCGCTTGACCCGAAATCTCGCCGCGTAACGGTAGGCGGCGAGAACCTCTCAATGGGTAAGACAGAAGTGGCTATCCTGGAATATCTGCTGCGCCATGTTGGCTTAACCGTGGGCAAAGATGCATTATACGACGCCATTTATGCCATGGGGTTTGAAGTAACCGACAACGCTTTGCAGGTAGCGGTACATCGAATTCGCAAGAAGCTTGATGGTACTGAGGCGGGCGTCACCATTAAAACGCTCCGCGGCATAGGATATATACTGGCATGAAAATCATAAAAAACTCCCTCGCCCGCAAGATCTACCTGCATTTTATTCTGATAGGCTCGGTGGTGTTCACCGGAATAGGTGTGATCTTGCACCTGTTTTCGATGAACTATGCCAATCTGGCGCTCGAAGTCAGTATGAAAGGCATGATTGAGGACGTAGGGGATGCACTGCATTTTGAGCAACAGCAACTTGTGTATACCCCTGATAATGTGATTGAAAAGTGGGGCTATGACGCCCTGTACAATAACTTTGCGTTTCGTGTTCTGCGCGCCGAGGATGGTCAGGTATTGCTCCAGTCTGTAAACAGTGAGCAGGGCTCTGAAGCACTGGCAGCGCTGACCGACACCATTGCGCTTGGGTATTCGCATCTTGATGGCGTTGATCGTTTTCGTACCGAACTCACACTGGACGGACAGGCGCTGTTGCTGGACATGGCACGCAACGACCTGATCACAGAACTGGCGAACGAAGCCGTGATCCCGGCATTAAACCGAGTGACGGCCATCACCATTTTTGCCGCATTTGGGGTGTTTATGGTGGTGGGGTACTTATCGGTGCGCTCTGTGGTGCGGCCCGTTAAAGCCGTAGCTGGCCAGTTAAAGCAGATCAAACCGGAGCAGCTTAGTTTCAGGCTCAGTAACGAGGGGTTGCCTTATGAGATTCAGCCGATTGTGGATTCACTGAACCAGGCCATGGAGCGGGTAGAGGGAGGCTTTGATGAACAAAAGCGCTTTGTGGCCAACGCCGCCCACGAGCTTAAAACCCCACTGGCTGTACTTAATACCCGCGTTCAGCTGGCCGATATTGCCCCCCAGATCCGCGAAGAAATCGTCAACGATGTCGCCTATATGAGCCGGGTGGTGCAGCAACTCTTAGATCTCTCTCGCGCGCAAAACTTTGTGGTGTACAACAAGGTACCGGTAAGCCTGTCAGCGCTGGCACAGGAAGTTTGCATGATGCTGGCACCGCTGGCAGTACAGTTTGATAAGGAGTTAAGCCTGGATACGGAACCAGGCACCGCTCAGATCCTGGCAGACAAAGCTGCCGTGCATATTATGATTAAAAACCTGGTCGAAAACGCCCTGAAACACTCACAAGACAATGCCAAGATTCAGGTCAGAGTGAGTGCCACTGAACTGGAAGTGAGCGACAACGGCCCCGGTATCCAGTCGCAATTCTACGACCGCCTGTTTGAGCGCTTCTGGAGACAGGAGCAATCTACCCTGAGCGGCAGTGGACTGGGCCTGTCTATCGTCAAAGAAGTCGTCGACTTTCACAACGCCAAACTCACGGTTACCTGCAAAAACGAGCAAGGCGGCGCAAGCTTTAAAGTAGTGTTTGGGGAGCGAGAAGCTTAACCCGAACGGTTGTGAGATGAATCTGAATTGTAACAGGGCGGTTTTCTGCTCAGTCACCTCGCTATACAAACGACTCCGTCATCCCGGACGCTTGCGAGCCGGGAACTACTCAAACACCGCGCAGCAGTGTCAGGTTTCAGGCGCACCTCACCAACAATACCGTCACTTCCAAACGACTCCGTCACCTCACAAACAACTCCGTCATCCCGGACGCGTGCGAGCCGGGATCTACTCAAACACCGCGCATTAGTGCCAGGTTCCAGGCGTACCTCATAAACAACGCCGTCACTTCCAAACAACGTCGTCATCCCGGACGCGTGCGAGCCGGGATCTACTCAAACACCGCGCAGTAGTGCCAAGTTCCAGGCGTACCTCACCAACATCACCTACTAACAACTCCGTCATCCGGACGCGTGCGAGCCGGGACCTACTTAAAAACCGCGCAGCAGTGCCAGATTCCAGACGCACCTCATAAACAACTCCGTCATTCCGGACGCTTGCGAGCCGGGATCTACTCAAACACCGCGCAGCAGTGTCAGGTTCCAAACGCACCTCACAAACAACTCTGTCATCTCAGACGCACTTGAAAAATAACCCAGCCATCATAAAACAACCCCGTTACTGCCAAACAACGTTGTCATCCCGAATGCGTGCGAGCCTGGATAAACTTAACTAGATGATTATTTCAAACGTTATAGATCATCCAACCATAAATGCTGATTATTTATACAGGTATAAGCAAATGTAGTCAGTTTCCATGTCAAATTTCTCGTTTTCTCGCGCTTGGAGGTCTCGTTTAAGTGAAGAACTGATTTAATTTACATAGATTCAATAAGTTAGTAGCTTTACATAACGAGACCCCAAGTCTCGCTATGAACAAGGCTCGGTTTCAACAAAGCCATTTTGGCTTGAGTGACTAGTACAATAGTGGTAGGTTATTGTTCTTATTATGAATAAAATAATTTAGCTGTGGATCTGTACGGTTTTAGGAACTGGATCTAACCGGTATTCACGCTAATATGCTGTTAGGGCTGCCAAATTTAAAGAATGGCAGTAAATTCATTCGGAGGAAATTATCATGATAAATATAGATGGATACGATGAAACTCCCATGCAAACTGGTGAAACAAGAAAAATTGTGATTACCGGAGATGGTCCTTTTGAAATAATTAACAGCTGCTTTGTAGATAGTCCACCTCCTCCAGGGTTTAAACCCTGTTCTGCATGCAGGAGCGCTATTATTCAATCTGGCGAAGTTTATAGAATATCTACTGACCCAAAGTTTTGGCTAAAGAAGGAAGGATATATATCCATAGAAGTAACAGATTCTTTAGGCAACTCGAAATCAATTAAAATTTTGGTTCTTTCAGATCAGAACAATAACTATAGTCAAATGACTATGGGCGGATAAAAATAAATGGAGAGTTGCGAGTTATGAGCCATAGTAATCTGTTAGAAAAAGAATTAGATGAGCTCTATAAAGAGGCAGATAGAGGGAGGACAGAAGGAGAGAGAGCAGGGAATGTTCGAAGATTGGTAGCCTATATCCTTAAAGTTATCGCTGCAGGAGGGAGTCTTGTGGTTGCAACAGGTCTATTTTCTGACTGGCACCAACAGCTTGGCATCGCCGTTTTAGTTGCAATATTTTTCGATACCGTTTCTTCAAACCATAAAAAACTACTTGCCACCGTCGAAGCCGGATATGCATTTAGAGCTCTAAAAAGCAAAGTAAAAAGAGAGTTTAATCGTGAAGCAAGTACGTTATATACAAGAAAAAATAAAGGCGAAGATGTAGATGATCAAATTGACATTTTGATGAAAGAGGCACATGTGGCGTTATCAGAAGGCATTGAGCTAATACAGCGTAAAAAAGAGGCATCAGATATTGATGCACTTAAGGCATTATCTTTGGATCAGGAACGGGCGGGAATGTCGCCTAATTAAACACAAATAACCTCATCGCATGAATCAAAATAGCAGGAGCGCCTATGAAAAATGTAATTCTCATACTTATAACTTTATGTGCTTTCATTAGTGGATGTAGCAGCATTCCTCAAGCTGCTATTGATGTAAATAAAGAGGTTTCCAAAGGGATAGAGTCCTTGGGAGAGAATGGTCTTGAAATGATTAATGCTTGGGAGCAGTCAGCGTACAATATGTTGGATGAGCGATGGTCAAAAATTTATGAGAAAGCGGACTCGACCTATAGATCACAAAAAGGAATAGCCGCTGGTGCATCTTTGTCACCTAAACAGATGGAAGATGTCGCTGGACTGTCTAGTTTAGTTCGAGACGAGGTTCGTGAAAAAATTCGGTCAGAGGCAAATTTAATGAGAGATACGATCAAGTCGAATATGAAAAATATTTTAGATGCCAACGAGAGTATTACGAATATATTGGTTAGCGCTAATGGGGTCGCTAAATTCCAGCAAACTGCAATTAAAAAAGTAGGCGAGTTAGTTCCTATTCCGCCTGCTATTTCTACCTTCATTACTGATTCCCTTCAAACTGCTGGATTATAGAAATAGGAGTTAATTATGAGCTTAAATGATATTAGAAATGAGTTTAGTGCAGAGATATCTCAAATGGCGGACGAGCTAAATAATTCTCTCCCTATGTCGAAACCTCAACTTAGAAGTTCATTTAATGACCAGGAGTTAAAGGAGCTTCACGTACTTATAAAAGAAGTAAATCAAGCTACGAACGACAATGAAAAGATTATAAAAGTTGCCAACAATGCGAAAGCTGCTTTTGCCTTGCTTAGAAAGTTAGGTGTTGGCATATAGTACGCCCTAACACATATGAACCTTCTCTGGTCAAATAAACATAACGATTCTTTTTAGCTGCTTTTAAGCAGCTAATTTGTAATGGCAATTCTTAAATCTATTCAACTTCGCTATGTCGGTTAGCCGTTAAAATCGTTTACGACAAACACATATTGAGGGTCTCTAATTGCGATCTCGTCGCTGCCTAAATCAGTCGATACAGCTTATCGTTTAGGGCCACTAGACACTCATCGGTTAACCTTAATCTGGCGCTACTAGAAATGGTCCCAAGATGGCCTTGTTGATCAAATCCAGATAGCTTAGGCAACAATGCGATTTCAGCTGTTTCCCTGATATTCAGGCATACCTAGCCCAGCCATTCTATTGAGCACTTTCACTTTGATCATCGCTTCAGTGTGCTGCTGATTGAATCCACGACTGACCAGCTTGTCACCCATCAGCTGTTTATATCGGTACATTGCTGTTTCCGCCAGTGAACGTTGATGGTAGTTCACACACTTTTCCACTCACTGCTACCTATATGCTTTGTTAAAATAACCGCGCTGTTGCGAGCATGTCCATCTTCCCACAACTGCGCATTACACCTCGGTGGGATCACTGCGTCGGCCTTTTTGGCTGCCACTTCGGCATAACAGCCTCTAGTATCATATGCGCCATCCGCTTTTACCGAGCTGACCTTCCTGCGCAATGGTCTGAGTAAGTCGCCCAGAACTTCTGAATCAGCTACGGAGATTGTAGATAGCTCCGCACCCACGATTTGGTGCGTATTTGCATCAATGGCCAGATGTAACTTTCGCCAGGTCCGGCGTTTATTCGCACCATGTTTTCTTGCATGCCATTCACCATTTCCATATACCTTCAAACTAGTGCTATCAACCACGATATCAATGCCTGCGGATGCACTAGAATTTGGCCTGTAACGAACTGCCAGCTCTGCACTACGCTTGCACAAACAGCTGTAAGTTGGTGTATCCAAATCAAGCTTCATCATTGATATCAGAGAAGAAACAAAGCCCTGCGCAGCTCGAAGAGACAAGCGAAATACAGCCCGCAAAGTTAGACAGGTCTCAATCGCCAACTCGGAGAAATGATTCGCTCGCCCTTTACCGCCGTGATGTTGCGTGTTGTTCCACTGTTCAATCGCATCCTCGGAAAACCAAAGTTGGATGTTGCCTCTGGCGGTGAGGGCTTTGTTGTAATCGCGCCAGTTGGTGATACGCTTAGCTTTCGAAGTTCAGTCTCAGTGTTTGCTTTTGAGATCTGATCACACGAGACTAAATTAGTTCAATGATTTAGGAAACAACGCCGTGAAACTCAATTTAAGTTCTTTATATTCATAGTGTTAGTAGTTTTACATAACGAGACCCCAAGTCTCGCTATGAACAAGGCTCGGTTTCAACAAAGCCAATTTGGCTTGAGCAATGAGAGCAATGGTGGTAGGTTATTGTTCTTATTATGAATAAAATAATTTAGCTGTGGATCTGTACGGTTTCATGAACTGGATCTAACCGGTATTCACGCTAATAAGCGTTATACACAAAGGAAAGTTATGAGAATTATTCTTGTTCTGTGCTTTTTATGGGCTAATTCATTATTAGCTTGTGGAAAAGATGAAACAGCTAAAATAGAACCATTCGCTAAAATGGAGCAAGATTATAATTTCGAAAACCTAATAGGTTATGAGGTGTTTGTTCCTGAAATGTCTAAAGGGTACTATTTAACGTCGTTCTATTTAGGAATTAAAGACTCTGTAGCTGCAAGTTTAGATTTCTCAGAAGCTTTTGGGTACAAAGGATACTACTCAGTTATTTTTCAAGTTAAGCCTGAAAAACTAGACGCTCTCAGTTTAACCCTTAGTTACTCCACGACAAAAGATAAAAAAGGAATGGTTTTGTGTGGAGAGCAGGTACAATTGAATTTAAAAGAGTTGTTGAATGCAAAACAACCAAAAATGGTTGTACCTCCACCGCCACCTCCGAGAGAAGTTAACAACGGAGTGTAGTTTGTGTATGACAAGCTATTAAATCGGGACAAAATTCAGTTGGCTGTTTGCTCCTTCGTCGCTAATTTTAGCTAACCAAATTTTGCCCATTAATGAGGGCTTTAGTTGGCTGGGAGTTGGTAAATGCTATTGAATTTAAAGAAGAATTTCTTCAATTATATAAGTCTATTGGTAGGAATACTGGGTATAGTATCCTCCTATTATTTCTATGTTCAGTCAATAAAATCAAAAGAGCCCACATATTGGGTAGAAGACAGCGTTCAAGTTTTTAAGCCAGACGTGTTTGGGAAGAATCAAAGGTTTTCACTAGTAGATAATGAGTCTGGTAAGACTCTGGGTGAGTCAGTGTATCTTCAAGAGCTGGCTTTTTGGAACCGTGGAAAAGATCCTATAGTGTCAAGCGATATACTTACGCCGTTAACATTTGAATATCCAGAGCACGTATTTATCGTAGACGTTTCTTTAAATGCTGCATCAAGGTTGTCGGTAGTAAACCCAGTTTTTGAAGTTTCTGATAGTCAGATTCATTTGAACTTCAACTTACTGGAAGAAAACGACGGCTTCAAGTTGATGGTTGTATATGCAGCTAAAGACAAGCAAGAGCCAGTGTTTTCAGGGATATACTAAGTGTATCTAAGATCTTAGCCTTAGATGGTGTCGAAGGACAAAATATATTTACAGCTATTGTAAGTTTAGCTGTTTTTGTGTTTGTTATTTTTGCAGGTATTATGATACTAGGTTATGTCGGTGAATTTGTTATTTGGGTTATAAAGCGCTTTTTGCCGACGCTTTACAGCCTGCTACAAACTTTTTTTGAAAAGCATGGTGGAAAAGTCGGTACTGCTGTTGTTTTATTGTTTTCCGGCTCTATTGTCTATTTTTTAGTTATGGGGCTAGCGATGAAAGATGTGAAAAATGGTGTGCCAGATATGAACCTGGTTGAGCTATCATCAGAACAGCCAACGAACAAGAGACTATGGCTTCAATAACTAAATTTCAGCAATTGGCGCTTCCCACATTGTTCCGTCTCTGAGCATCGAGTTCAAGGTAACGACCATCTTTCGAACACAGGCAATTAAGGCCACTTTTTCGGTTTTCCTGATGTGACCAGCTTTTGATATTGCGCCTTGAAAACAGGGTTGGATTGGATGGCTGACATCATAGCCATATATAAAACAGTCCTAACCTGGTGGCGGCCACCTTGTATTTTTCGCATCCCTTTAAAGTGGCCGCTTTCGCAATTAACAGGCGCGACACCAACTAGTGCAGAGGCTTGTCTGTTGGTCATGTAACCGAGTTTAGACAAAAAACTGATGGTAGGAGAAAAAAACAGGGGACACCCACGTAAAAGTGGTGCACTTCAAATTAGAACATAGCAGGTGCAAAGGGCGCGAAGATAACTGGCGAGAGGAAGAAGCAGAGCGAACGAGATAGCGACCCGACGTGGTTGCCTGATAAATGAATATAGCGGTAAAGCGACTCTGCCAATGCAACATGCAAGGGGGAGTAAGGCATGCTGTGTCGAAATCACAACACCTTGCCAAATAGGAAAAAGTAGGTCTAATAATACGCATAAATAACGTTGTTCAGGCAGGGAATGAGTCACGTTGTAACGGTTTAAGTCACAAACGGTTCAGAACAGAAGTTACTCATCAAAAACAAATCCCCATAGCATAAACCACACCAGCCGGATACGGCGTGCAGGTAGCGGCCCAGTTCAACAAACGATTATGCGTACTGCGTACGCATGAATACTAAAGCGTTAAATTCTTTACGTTACAGTTGACATCAGAGTCAGTAAAATATAATTTTCTCATCGGTGCTGTAGTCGAGTTGGTTAAGACGCCTGCTTATTATCTTTGATTTTATCGCAGGAGAGCTTGGGTTCGAGTCCCAACAGCACCACCACATTTTTGAGGTTTATTTGTGGAAAGCGAAGGATTAAAACAATTCTTAAAATCCGTAGGCAATTCAGTATTTCTTCTTAATACAATTTGTGTTGGATTAGACGGTGTTGCAAGTGGGGCAATAAAAAAATCGGACGACCTCACTATTTCATGGGATCCAAGAGATCCTAAAGCCACAGCCTTGAGCGCAAGGGCACATGCAATAAAATCATCACTTGTTTTTGTTGAAGAGGCTCTTTTAAACTATATCTCCTTTCTTGGTAATTGCGCTAGCCAAAGTGCATCCATTCAATCGGTAAGTAATGCTGATGGTGCAGCTGAAAAAGTCACCAAACTATCTAAGCAAATTAATGGAGCTTTGCCTTATTGGGAACCTATGGTTGTCCTTCTTGTACGCTGGAGAAACAAGATAGTACACGATAGTAGTACCGACTTATCTAGCCACTATCGCTCAATCTTAATCAAGCACGAAGCTACAATTAGGGAAAATCACGCAGCCATCTCAATTAGAGAAACATTAGATAACTTCGACGCTGGCCGTATTACACTTAAAGATTTCTCTACACTTATAGCTATCACTATAAGGTTTATTCGCCATGTAGATGAAAAGTTGATTCCAAGCATCTCAGACATAGAATCGTTTGCGGCTATTATTAATGAAAAAGAGCTTGGCGTCATCTATAAAAACATTCTTGGCGTAAATGGAAAAGAAAAGCAAGAACGTAAATTTTATAAGTTTATCGAAAATTGCTTCACAAGCATTTCACAAGCAGAAAAAGAATTTCTCTTTAAACACCGGTTTGCAGTAAAGGAACGAATTTAACAAGTAAATCCAGGTGACGCCTACGGCGCACCTGATTTAGGCGTTGGTATGACTCCCACTGTCAAGTTAAACGCACAGATCCCTGCTTAACCCTTTTAAGCCATAATTTGGAACTCGAATTAAAGCGAGTTAATGCATAGATGAAGCAAGTAGTTTCGTCGGTTATCTTGCTGGTATTCGTTGGTTACTTATTTTCATAAGCAGAGCAGACTTTACTTGATTCGACGTGACACCTGTCTTCAGTCTATGTTCGTGGGTCAATCAGTTTTCACTAGTTGCCATCCTAACGCCGTCGGTGGTTGTGCCACACCCGATGCTTGATCCAATGCATTAACTCTAATTCGAACATTTATGCGGGTACTCTTGCTAGCCTTAGCCCGGGATTGACGGGGCTGAGTATCACTTCTTTAGCGATAGCCCAAATATAGGCTATCATCTCTCTGGCGATAGCAGTGACGACAAGATTGTAATGTTTGCCTTTAGCGAGCAATTTTCTATAGCGTTTACATAGCCGCAGTTGTGCCTTCCAAGCAATATCAATAATGGCTTTTGGCAAGCCTTCTTGTCGTTTTTGCAGTTCGGTTGAGATGTTAGCGTTGTAGCGATAACTATGTGCGCCTTCAACTAATAACCGCCTAGCGCGACCATTCCCACATTTAGTAATTGCACCAATGTTTCGTTTCCCTCCGCTGGAATGCTCGCTAGGTACTAGTCCAAGGTAACTCATGAGTTTGCGAGGGTGGTCGAAGCGAGATAAATCACCGAGTTCAGCAATCACACCTGCGGCGACAAGCAAGCGTACGCCTCGCATAGCCTGTATGGCTTTTACGACGGGATAATAGCGCCATTGATGAATATGGTGCGTAAGTTCATTATCCAAACGTTCAAGGCGAGCTATGCGTTCGTTAATGGTTTGAATAAATTCCTGTAATACAATTTGCTGGGCAGGATGAGGCAGAACTAATTCTGTGAGCCAACGTAAATGTTTGAGTGACCAATTGGCGGTTCCTTCATAATTAATGTTGTTGCGCAGCAGAAGTGCTTTTAGCTGATATTTAGCATCTTTTAAATCGAGCATGGCAATTTCACGGGCTCTCGATAAGTCACGGACGGCTTCATCTTCAGGCTCAGGCACATAAATTGGTGTAAGGTCTTCTGTTTTAAGCAGCTTAGTCAGTTTTAGCGCATCGCGCTTATCCGTTTTCACTCGTTCGCCTGGCTTTTTAGGGATAAGGGATGGGGCAACGACGTAACAGCAATGACCAAGGCTGGTAATTAAGCGATAAATCCAGTAGCCGCAAGGGCCAGCTTCATAAACGAAGTGCAAAGTAGCATCGGGGTATTTGGATTCAAAGTGACGAAGCAATTTAGTAATCGACATTTTGGCGGAAGAAATTCGGCCAAAATGAATGGGTTGGGCACCTCGTTGTTCTTCACAATAAGCGACTTCAACAAACTCTTTATGAGTATCTAAGCCAATGAAAAGTATGTTATGTTTGTTCATGCTAGCCTCTGCTGTTTAGTTATTTGACAAACTAATTATGGCTCTGGCTTTTAGCTAACCCACGAAGATGCGGAGGCTAGCACCGTGTGGGAGTCATTATGTCTATGTGAATCAGAATAAATCGAACGAGGTCAAATATGGATACGACAAGGAAATATCAGTCAAGAAACTCCCAATACTGGTTTCCCATTTTAATACCTCTACTTATAGGGCTGCTACTTCCTTTATTACAGCTTGGTTCTAATTTTCAACAAACTGAAACTACAACGGGTATTGCCGAGCAACTAGTCGAATGGATAGAAGAGTCAGGTGAAGAACTTAGCTTGGAAGATCGAGATGAGTTGCAATCCACTATCTCAGAGCAAAAGGCTAAAGTATTTTGGGATGTGATGACAAATTTCTATTCAGAAGTTGTCAAGAGTATCGTCGTTGCGTTGATATCTGTTGATGTTTGGGCTCTGTCTGTTTTATTTACTATTAAAGTTCATACAAAAAAATCAAATATGGCGTATGCACCCGCTGTTATCGTTTTATTTTTCATATGTGCCTGACTATAGGGTCAACATCAATACCGGACAGTGTTTCTATTAAGCCATACATAGAGTCTGGAATACTCATGGTTTCTTTTTTTACTGCTCTTTGGGTTAGAGAGGCGATATGGAGGGCGGTTGATGGAGTGCCAGAACCAGATGTTGAAATCGAAGAATCACATAACAATTCAAGTAACGCGGACGCTGCAAGCAGCGCCGGTTCTTGAGGCGTTAGCTCACACGTATGGTTTGGGTGCTTAAGGAAACTTTAATGAAAAGAGTTGTAATCGATACAAACATTTTATACTCGTATGTTGGCATATCAGAGAATGAAAGAGTCTGCAAAACAGCGCTTTCAAACTTTAGGTTGGCAATCACCACTGCGTCGTTGATCGAAGTGATTGTAAAGTATAGAAATGACCTTGATAAGATAAAATTCTGCTTGACTCCTGTTGTTAAAAATGAAATCGAGCTGATAAATATAGGTCACACACCGATTAGCAACGATAAAATTTATGGAATATTTAATGCTGAATCAATAAGCGATATTTCAGAAGTCGTTGAAGAACTCTTCAATCTCAAAGTTTCAACTGAAGCTGAGTTCCTTAGATTTATTATGTTCATCCTTTTTCCTGGGGTTGTTGAATGCTTAAAAAGGGATGGATATGGATTCTCTGATGTTCAGAAGGATAACCAACAAAAAGTTCTGGTTAGGTGCCTTCTTCAAGCTTATGAAGAAAGTATGCTTTCGAAATTTAAAAAGCAGATTATTTTGGGTTATAAAGAGGGGGACGAACAAAGAATCGTATTTGAAGCTTTTCGTGAACAGTTTTTGTCCCTTTTGAATATCTTTCACTTTAACTACCATCAAATTAGTGTTGGCGCGTTGCCTGAAGGCGACCAAAGTTTAGATAGCGAAAAAGAGGCCGCTTTAGTTGAAAGCATTTCAAGTGACAGGTTGGGGAAGAAGTTAGAAAGATATATTGCAAACCCAGTTGAAATGGTTACCAAGAAGAGCAATCACGCACTCTTTGATGAGTATTTAGCAGTAATGAATGATGGTCTTTCTGACTTGAACTCTCTTAATAGAAGTTCTTTGGAATATCTCATTTACACAATTGAATCAGCGTTTAAAAATAAGTCGAAAATAAAAAAGAATGATATCTTTGATCTACTCATATCTTGTTCGCTTGGACTTGAGGAAACTCGAATAGTCACTTTAGATAAAGGTTTTTTGAGAATGCTGAATAAGATTGACACAGATAGTTACAATCTATGCAAATCTTTAGGTTACATGAGCTAACAAAACCATCAACCCGACAGCCAACCGTCGCGATTTTTGGGCTGGCGCGAGCGCCATTTTAGCCCAAAATTCGCGCCAATTGTCTGCGGGTTATGGCAGCGCTGGGGGATCCCCTCATAATTGAGGCCTTCCGAGCAGATGTATCAAGCGCACGTATTCACGTATAGCCCAGCGCAGTTGCTTTCCTGTCATAACATAATCGCTTCGCCGCCTAACCTCTTTACCAAGCCTAACAGTCGACAGCACAGCACGCTCTCTGATTGTATTTGCCTGGAACTTTCGTTGCCAATTTGAGTGCTGAGCATATAGGCCGATCCACCAGAGGATAATTGTCGCCAGTAAAGAGAGCAATAACAGTATATCGAGCCGGTTGGGGCATCGACTTTTACTATGTCTCTGACCCATCCCGTATTGGGGGCTTTTCAGGTCTCGAAAGCTTTCTTCGATTTGCATGCGCTTGGCGTAAAGTGAGACAACACGTTTGGGTTTGAACAAGTCAGCGGGTAGGTTAGTGGCCAATAGCCAGGGTTCCTTACTGCCAGTTCGATAACTTTTTTGGGCGGTATGATGCCTGCCAGCTTTTGAAGAGCGCCTGTCAGTACGACCTTTTTGTTTGGCTTTATATAAATGCAGGTGGCAGTTGATAGGACTTTTTCGGCCAAGTTTTACCTCTCCAATATAACGTCCACGGGGAGTGGCTGATGGATAAAGCGCCTGATTTACATGCCAATTTTCGCTGTTCTTATGCTGATAAGTGACTTTGCCACGCACCCGTCCCAGCCAGAACCAACCTTTTTTATCGACCTGTCGAAACCAGGTATTTCGATAGCCGGCATCGGTCACGATGAGTGGAATACATTTATCAGGCAGGACGCAGGCAAGTTCATCAAGGAACAATTGATGGGACTTAGGTGAGTTGTATTGAGCAAACGTGAAGGTGCGCTCATACACGATCATTGAGCGCCCTTGAATGCTGACGGAAGCACGCAAAGTCATCAGCCGCAGTTGTTCTCGCACATCGGCCCAGTCGACCAGCAAGATAGGCATGGGATTAGCGCCACATATCAGGCGCGCATGGAAGCGGTAAATAGCGAGTCGGTCGTTATGCATAGCGGTGTTGCCAGTCGGTCCATACGTTTAATGTTGTGCTTGGCAGCGACAGGGCCCTTCATATTTCGACCCAGCTCTGTAAGAGATAGTTGGTTGCAATCGAGCAAAGTCTCAGTTGCCAGCATTAATGAATCAAGGCGCCGAGCATGAATTTGGGGGCAGTTTTTTCTGAGCATATCGTGTAGGATGGTGGTATCACGCATGGTGTTGTTATCTGGTTAGTTTTTGGCGAAATAAATTAGTTCAAACAATGTCGTGCGTGTCCATCATATTGATTTAAAATATAATTATCTGGGGATTCCTCAGAATCGGGCGTTAGGGAACTAATGAAAGTACTGCTTATATTTTTTACTTTTCTGCTTTCTTTTGATTGTTTAGCAGACTCTGAAGCAATGCCATATTCCTATATTGAATTAGTAGGCAGAAAAATAAGTTTTTTCACATGGTCCCTGAGAAATTCCATTTTGATGGTCGCGAAAAAATCATAGAGCAAGAAGCGTATGGTATTGCTTATCAAATAGAGCAAGATGGTTCATTCCAACGGCTGTGGTCAGTGCACGGGTGGTATTCCTTTTCAGTTTATTTGACTAGTGATGCTGTTCATATGGTTAGGATGGGTAAATGGCATAGAGGGCATTCACCAAAACCGAGAGATATTGCATTTGAATTTTACGAAAACGGTAAGTTGTTGAAACAATATTTCGTTTTGGACCTTCTCCAAGATCCCGAGAGTGTTAGGCCATCCGTAAGCCATTATCGGTGGCTTGATAGAAGGAATGGAGAGTACCCTAAGCTAGAGTTTCCTTTTTTTGAAATTAAAACAGTAGAAGGCAATATTTTAACCTTTAACGTTCAAAATGGTGAAAAAATTGTTCGTATCGTTCCCTAACAAGCACATTAAAAATCGCTCCACTACGTTACGCTGGACGTCGCTGACACTCCGCCTTTTATGTGGGCGTTAACCTTCTGGGAGAGAAAATGTGAGTTCCAAAGATATAGTTCTTTCAGACTTGAAGTTGGCGATTGAACAGTTATGTCTGCATTTAAAAATAGATAAGAGTTGTATCTGGACTGACCATTTTGAAAGGCAACTCAAACAAATAAATGATTTAATCGAATATGGTTACGTCGAAGAAAACTTGTATGAGCTTTCTAGCTCAGTAAGAGCTGTCTATGGGGGTATGGGAAGCTTCAATGACTACTATTATCCTCATCAATCGAAAGAAAGAAACGAGTTAATTAAAAAGTATGGTTCAAGTAGAGATCTTTCTTCAAAGGTCTATGATCTTGCACTCAAACTAAAACAAAGCGACTAAAAAAGGTTAACAAGGCGCTCAAGCAAGGACAAATTTTCCGTGGCCGATTTTCGTGCTTAATCGCTACGCTAGCACAAAACGTCCACTCCAAATTTGCCGCTTAGCTTGGCGCTGGGGGATCCCCTCATAATTGAGGCCTTCCGAGCAGATGTATCAAGCGCACGTATTCACGTATAGCCCAGCGCAGTTGCTTTCCTGTCATAACATAATCGCTTCGCCGCCTAACCTCTTTACCAAGCCTAACAGTCGACAGCACAGCACGCTCTCTGATTGTATTTGCCTGGAACTTTCGTTGCCAAGTTGAGTGCTGAGCATATAGGCCGATCCACCAGAGGATAATTGTCGCCAGTAAAGAGAGCAATAACAGTATATCGAGCCGGTTGGGGCATCGACTTTTACTATGTCTCAGACCCATCCCGTATTGGGGGCTTTTCAGGTCTCGAAAGCTTTCTTCGATTTGCATGCGCTTGGCGTAAAGTGAGACAACACGTTTGGGTTTGAACAAGTCAGCGGGTAGGTTAGTGGCCAATAGCCAGGGTTCCTTACTGCCAGTTCGATAACTTTTTTGGGCGGTATGATGCCTGCCAGCTTTTGAAGAGCGCCTGTCAGTACGACCTTTTTGTTTGGCTTTATATAAATGAAGATGGCAGTTGATAGGACTTTTCGGCCAAGTTTTACCTCTCCAATATAACGTCCACAGGGAGTGGCTGATGGATAAAGCGCCTGATTTACATGCCAATTTTCGCTGTTCTTATGCTGATAAGTGACTTTGCCACGCACCCGTCCCAGCCAGAACCAACCTTTTTTATCGACCTGTCGAAACCAGGTATTTCGATAGCCGGCATCGGTCACGATGAGTGGAATACATTTATCAGGCAGGACGCAGGCAAGTTCATCAAGGAACAATTGATGGGACTTAGGTGAGTTGTATTGAGCAAACGTGAAGGTGCGCTCATACACGATCATTGAGCGCCCTTGAATGCTGACGGAAGCACGCAAAGTCATCAGCCGCAGTTGTTCTCGCACATCGGCCCAGTCGACCAGCAAGATAGGCATGGGATTAGCGCCACATATCAGGCGCGCATGGAAGCGGTAAATAGCGAGTCGGTCGTTATGCATAGCGGTGTTGCCAGCATTAATGAATCAAGGCGCCGAGCATGAATTTGGGGCAGTTTTTCTGAGCATATCGTGTAGGATGGTGGTATCACGCATGGTGTTGTTATCTGGTTAGTTTTTGGCGAAATAAATTAGATCAAACAATGCCGTGCGTGTCCATCATATTGATTTAAAATATAATTATCTGGGGATTCCTCAGAGCGAAGCGTTATGTTTATCGGGAGCTTTTAGTTGTTCAATTTTAATGAAGCGCTCTTAAAGTCGTTTAAAGTTATTTCGGTCTCTTCTGTCACCTTAATTCTTTCAAATATTCTGTACTTTATTTGGCTTCATTGGGGAGAAAAGCATTGGGTTATCGACAGCCAAGATTTCATTCAAACTTTTATGTTCTCCTCATTACCAACTATTGTTAAATACTTAGCATTAGTATCTGTTATATGTGGTGTGATATTAAGTTTGAGTGGTCAGCGTTCCAAAGAGCAACATTTATTGTTGTTTGGTGCGATAATTTCATATTTATTAGCGCTGTTAATTGAACCTAGATTAATAGCGTAGAATAAACATAACAAAGCAATCAAGTGCGGACTAAATAAGCTTGGCTTAGTTCGTGCCTCACTAATTTTAGCCAAGCCTTTTTTGCCGCTTATTGCGGCGCTGGAGGATCCCCTCATAATTGAGGCCTCCCGAGCAGATGTATCAAGCGCACGTATTCGCGTATAGCCCAGCGTAGTTGCTTCCTCGTCATAACTTAATCGCTTCGTCGTTTAACCTCTTTGCCAAGCCTAACAGTCGACAGCACAGCACGGTCTTTTATTGTATTTGCCTGAAACTTTCGTTGCCAATTTGAGTGTTGGGCATACAGGCCGATCCACCAGAGAATAATGGTCGCCCGCAAAGCGAGTAATAACAGAATATCGAGCCGGTTGGGGCATCGACTTTTACTATGCCGCAGACCCATCCCGTATTGGGGCTTTTCAGGTCTCGAAAGCTTTCTTCGATTTGCATAGCAGTGTTGCCAAGCAGTCGGTCCATACGTTTAATGTTGTGTTTGCAGCGACAGGGCCCTTCATATTTCGACCCTGCTTGCCAATGGAAAGTCAGTAAGAGAAAGTAGGTTGCTATCGAGCAAAGTCTCAGTTGCCAGCATTAGTGGATCAAGGCGCCGAGCATGAATTTGGGGCAGTTTTTTCTGAGCATATCGTGTAGGATAGTGATATCACGCATGGCGTTGTTATCTATTTGGTTTTTGGCGAAATAAATTAGATAAAACAATGCTGTGCGTGTCCATCACATTGATTTTAAATATGATTATCTGGGGATTCCTCAGATTGCGGCGTTACGTGTAAACCATGAATCGTAGAGATATTGAAATTAATCTTAAGAAGCTAGAGTCTTCCTTTGCATTAAATGACGGGCTTTCTGTTGAAGAGCTACATGAAACTGAACGCAACTTGGGTGTAGTGTTTCCACCTCAGGTCGCTAATTTTTATCAGTGTATTAATGGTTTTTCTGTTAAATCTCCTGCGCTGGTAATGCATAGTGCAGGCAATATGGTCAAGCATGGTTCTCTTATAGAGTTTGCTGTATTTAATGGTTCAGTACCTGTGGCGTTCGATGTTTCCCGTGTCAATAGTTCCGGCCAGTGGGATGTGGTTAACCTAAATACCAAATACGTAATCACACTTACTATGGCTAGTTTTTTAACAAGTAGAATATGGGCGTGGCTCAGTCGTGGTCGTGAAGTTTGGGCCGAGGAAGTGTACACGTAACAAGAGTAGGCAGGTCGACCCATTTTTCGTTCCGGGCTCGCCTACACTACAAATGGTCGCCTGCTACAGGAGTTAGGTACAACGGAGAATTTGGTGTTTAAAGAAAAATTAGCTGATCTATTTGAAGAAGTTAAAACATCACTAATTGATGAAGGCGAAAAGAGCTTTGCCAAGCAATTAGATACTTGTGAAATCCAATCTTGTAGTTCATTTGCCTCGGATAACTCTGCATTTACTATTGAATTTGTGGGTTATAATTCCAACGAAATCCAAGATACATTTCCTACAGGCAATGCTGAATATACAATTATGGTAACTTACTCAACTAAAAATAAAGTTATTGGTTTAGAAGTTATTGGTTGTGAAAATACAAAGTTACAACAGCAATTATTGGTAAGTTGTACCTAGAAGAGAAAATTAAAAGTGCGGACAAAAATCAGTTGGCTTTGTTCGTACCTCACAAGTTATAGCCAACTATTTTTAGCCGCTTATTTGCGGCGTTAGGTAGCTAGATGGAATTTGAGAGTTGGCCAACACCTTTAGAAGATGGCAGTTTGTGGTTAGTCGATTTGTCTTGGGGTACCAAAGAGTGGACTCTCGAAAAATCGAATGGTGTTAAGTACCTGATTAAAGGCGACGCAAAACACGAAAGCCATGAGCTTGTTGCTCGTGTATTTCACGAAGAATCACAAGCTATATACGAGCTATTATTTGAATCTGTAAATGGCTTTCGTTGTCTAGACGAACACGGCCTGACAGAAGTTTGGAGCAATAATCGACCAACATTAAATACTTTTAAAATAAAAGGTCATGGTTGGCACAAAGAAAGTCCGCTTACCTTTTTCATGGGAAATGATGGTGAGTGGTCTCACTTAATAGTTACTACTGACGAATGTTTAGAGGTTATTTGTAGCGCAAGCCCAATCGTAAAAGAAATTGGTAAAGCTGAGGCAGTCGCAACCTGACAAACGTTTTAACCAAGGGACGCAAAACGCTTGGCTTGCGCTCATTCTTAGCAAATTTTAGCCAAGCATTCATGCGCCCCATATTGCGGCGTCACATTTACAAATGACCCACTTTCACATAAATCAATGCACCATCCTCTTTCGTAAAAGGCGTATGCCGGCTCATGTGGGGGCTGCGAAGCCAGGTGCCTCTGGGATATTGGCCATGTTCATCATAAAACGTGCCTTCCAAAACAAAGATTTCTTCTCCTCCCCAATGGGTATGCAATTGAAATTGAGTGTGAGGTGACCACTTTACTAAGGCGACCTTCTCACCTTTAAACTCATGCAACGGCATTACCGTCAGCCCATCAACAAGCCCTTGGTGCCAAGGGTGGGTTTGAGTGTCTATCACTTTTTGTTCTGTGTCGTCCTTAGCAAATTGATGTAGCTTTACCAATATAGTTGCACCTTCTTTACCTATTTTTGGTGTGTGAGATGTACCAATTGGGTTGCGCACATAGCACCCCTTTGCGTAGTTTTGATGCTCGTCCGAAAACACACCATCAAGTACTAAGAATTCTTCTCCACCACTATGAGTATGTGACGAGAACGCTGAGTATGGCGCGTAACGAACGATAGAGGTCGCTCGTGCGACTTCATCTCCAACGCGATCAAGCATCATGCGCTCAACGCCAGGCATCGGAGAATCAACCCACTTATAGTCGGCGGGTCGAATTACCACACGTTGCTTGAAATCTGCATTGATTAAAGTAGTCATACTGACCTCCAATAAAGATTGTTACTTAATTTCTGCCAGCAATAACACCGCCGTCAACGTCCCAAATCGCGCCTGTTACCCAGCTTGCACTTTCGTTCAAGAGGAACATGATAGCGTTGGCAACGTCATCTGGTGTGCCAATACGACCAATAGGGTGGAAACTGTCAAAACCTGCCAGGGCATCGTTCACTTCTGCCGGATCGATAAAAGTTTCGTAAATTGGCGTTTTTACTACCGCAGGTGACACAGCATTGACCCTAATGCTATGGTCGGCCAGTTCCATTGCCATATGCTGCGTTAGCGCGTGCAATCCTGCTTTGGCCATGGAATAAGCAGAAGAAGGGGTTGCTTTGATAGCCTGCTTAGCCCACATTGAACCAATATGAACAATGGAGCCACCGCCATTGTTACGCATATTTTGGGATACGGCTTGGCTTATAAAGAAGGTCGCCCGATTCAGTGCAGCATAAGCATCATAATCCTCAAATCCGTGCTCTAAATAAGGCTTCGGATTGAAGTAACCTGCTGAATTAACAAGGTACTGGATATGTCTTTCGTCCGAGTTTATCGCTTGAATGACTCTGTCAACATCTTGTTGCTCATAGAGATTGGCTTGTAATGCCTCAATATGAGTGTCATTACTCGCTATTGCGGTTAACTCAGACCTGGCCGACTCCAGCTTTTCAGCGTTGTTGCCTAAGATAATAACACTGCTCCCTTGCGCGACGAGTTGCTTTGCTGTTGCCAGGCCCATTCCGCTAGAACCACCAATGATTAATGCAATATTTGAAGTTGTCATAGATTTTCTCCGATATATGTTAAGGTACGGAGATAATTTATCGAATCACTATAGCGTTAAAAAGTAAGTACAAATTGGTAAGGTAGGTACTTTTTGGTACATCTTTATGAAAGATAGAGAAAAAAAATATTTGAGAAAAACCGCACCGACTGAAAGTGCAAAGATAGTAGAGACTATTTATGGCTGCAAATGGTCTCTTACGGTTTACCAGCTTTTGGCTGATGGAATCAATCGGCCTGGCGAAATGGTGCGCAGCATTGAAGGTTTAACCACGAAAGTGCTGAACCAGTGCCTGCGTAAAAATACGGAGTTTGGGATCCTGGAGCGAATTTCTTACAATGAGGTGCCACCGAGGGTGGAGTACAAAGTCACTGATTTCGGGGCCAAGTTTATGAAAGTCCTTGATGAGCTTGAAAAACTACAACATGAAATTGAAAATCAGCTATAACAAGCACATCAATTAGGACGCTCTCGAGCTTGCGCCTAATACGCGGGTGTAATATGTCGTTACCAGTACAATAATATGATCGAAGTTGAGCGAATTCTTAGAGTGGACCATGCAGGTGAATTTGGGGCAATTAATATATATCGATCCCAGCTGTTTGTTGCTCGCTATTTATACAAGGATATTGTTCCTAAACTTGAAGAAATGCTGGGCCATGAAAAGAAGCATTTTAATACCTTTGATCGCATCCTTAAAAGCCGAAATATAAGGCACTGTTACGCCTTGTATTTCTGGGCGTTTGGCGGCATAACTCTGGGAATTTTAACGGCTTTGGCAGGTAGAAAAGCGATTTGGGTGTGCACTGATTCAATTGAATCGACAGTAATGCATCATTTAGATTGGCAATTGGACTTTTTATCTCAGCATGACACAGAGGCTTATGATGCGGTCATGAGCATTAAAGCTGATGAAGAAGAGCATCAAGACTTTGGTCAAACTCATGGTTCTAAGTCATTTGTTTATAAACCTATATTCTGGGTGGTTCGACAATCTACCGAGTTTGCAATTTGGATGAGTACTAAGCTATAAACATGCAAAGAAGCAATGAAAGCTCACAGATAATAAATACTGGCTTGACGCCCAATACTCCGGCTGCTTTGTGTTGGGTATTGGGGAAACAATGAACTAGAGTATCATTACACTGGTGTATGTGTTTATAAACAACCACTCAAACAGGGCAAATAAAGTTTGATTTTTGCTCATTCTCCACTTGTTTTAGCCAAACTATTATTTGCCTCTAAACGGGAGGGGCAGGCAATGGTGTTAGGACTTTAGAGGGCTCATGAAATATTTACTGACTTTACTGTTATTACCAACTGTTGCTTTAGCAGAGGACTGCTCTGGAATTAATAGTTGTAATTACACTTCTATGTGGTCACCGTTTTCAAAGTTTGAAGTGACTTATTCAAGAACGAAAGAAGAAACGGGGACTACCTTCGAATACTTTATTGACAACAATCAATCTTTAATGACCTTTGAGACAAAAAATGGACGAGCCCATATCTACACAATTCCCAAAGTAGCAACTCTTTGGAAGGGGATGGGTGAAACAGGTATAAAGAACACAAAGGAATGCCAAGCTGTAGTTAAAGATACGGATGCAATTATTCAAAGTTATGCCGTTAGGCCTTTGTTTTTTCTCGGCTTTGGGACTAAGCTTGGTCCTAAACAGCTTGGGAAAGAAAAAATAATTGAAATCTCAAGCAATGAGGACACAAGAGTTCAAATTAATCCAGGCGATCATATGATCATCGGAGGACCATGGAAACTGGAAGGGATGGTATTAAATGAAGAGGTTATTAAATACAATATTTTCCATGAATACAAAGGGAAAAATGACAAGAAATCAAGTTTATATATAAAAGGTAAATGGGATAACAAACCACACCCTATACCTGTAGATGCAGAAGAATCACTAGATGGATGGCTTGTATGTATTTGGGGGAGCTACACTGACAAAGATGGTAAAAGTATTTTTACTCCTAAATTCAGTGATACTGAAAACTTAACGACTATCTCGGATATACAAGCCCTGGCAAAGCCTTAAAGTCAGACTCGTAACAGTCGACTCGGCTTCGCCGGAGTGTCCATATTGCCTTGTAAAATATTCACACTTCTCATTAGCTGGTAAATGGTATTCTGTCTATGTGTTCAAGTAAGTGCAGGGGAAGAATGGAGCCTGAAAATGAAGAGCATAAAATCGCACTTGTGATCAGCAAGGCTACAGTTTTATGTGTTTTATATTATGCGGTGTATTTCTTTTCAGAGAAAGTTACCGTCTACCTTCACGATAGTTTTAATCATTCTACTTTTTTTATAGTGTGTTTTATTAAGCTAACTTTTTTATACAAGATTATTGCAGCACCTTTATTTTTTAGGAGGAAGAATAAAATCTATTCGCTTGCGTTGTATTTCTACGGAGGGATAGGTTGTGCATTGCTTTATGGTTATTACTTAAGAGAAAACTTGGATGTTTCAACTGAAATGGGAGCGTTTTTTACCATTCAACGTATTTGGCTTTGACATTTCTCATTGAAATAAAAGAAGAAAAATTAACATGAAGAGTTAGTTTGGACTAGCAGGAAATAAGCCTTTTTTGGCTGTGGTACTGTATCTATGTACACGCGGTTTAGCGCGTTGCGCTATTGTGTCACTCAGAGCATGATTCGTCGGGGTAATTGTTGAGAACTAACTTGAAAAACACCGCATCGTCGGAGAGGCTATTCAGGACTGTAAAAACAGAGGTCGTTCCTGCTTTGCTATGATTTCCTCAAGGAAGCAGAAAGAGATACCAGAGTTGCTATTAAATGGGCTACAGCAACTGGCAAAGACCACACAGCAACATTGAAATGATTTGGCCAGTAGTTGCGGAAAAAGGACCTTGTTTACTGCCCGAGCAGAGTGACCATTACATAAACGTTTTTCTATTAATATTTGGACTATAAATAATTAGCTGTGCACATTCAAAACTGCACCTTTGAATAGCAATGAAAGCTTACTCCCAAAGGCGCAGGTGATTAGGCTAAAAGCCTAAGCGTTATTGATAATCTGTGATGATTATCTAGGAACACAACCGTGCCAGGTGCCATCTGTCCAGCAGATAGCAGGATTTGTTGGCATGCATTTTGGGTAAATAGTGACTTCTGCACCACCTGCAACTTGCGGCGTCGCCTGGTTTGCAAGTTGATTGCTTTTGTTCAGTGTTTTTAGATTTTTCTTTTTCAGTTGTACTTTCATTTTATATTTCCTTATTCCGGATACATTATTGGTAATCTGTAAATAGAGCTCTGATCACAGCTCACGCGTTAACATGTGCTTAATAAAAATCAGTGCTTGGCTTTACCCTACCTAATTTGTGCAATAATTTAAAGCGGTTTTTTTGAGCAATCGAGATCACTAGATGTAAGTGCTGATAATATGGAAAACCACAATGATCATAACCCAACTATTGATTTAGACTGGGTGTGAGTGTTTTTGTGCTTGCCTATGTATCCATGGGGATTTTAATGGTAAATGAGCGACTGTATTGACACCTCTGGTTTGTAAAAAACGGCGTTGTTGTGTTTCAGTTCAAGGGTTGTAACTGGTTATTTTTCAAAGTGTTAACATATCAACCGCACACAATTTCGGCCTGCCTTTTTGGCCTGATAGAGTGCCATATCAATGCGTTTTAGCATCTCTGGCAGATCCTGAACACTGCGCAAGCTACCTACGCCAAAACTTGCAGTGATTGTGTGATCACATGATAACTGAATGTGCTCGATAGCCTGACGAATACGCTCGGCAACTACCTCAGCGTCATTTGGGGCTGTATTGGGGCACAGAATAAGAAATTCCTCACCGCCCCAGCGAGACGCGATATCGCTTAATCGCAGGCTGTTTTGAATTGCCTCAGATACACGGACCAGTACTTCGTCACCAATATGATGCCCAAACCGATCATTGACTTGTTTAAAGTTGTCTAAATCCAGCAAGATACTGCTAAGAGGGAGGCCGTTATCCATACAGATGATGGATTCTTCAGTCAGTGCCTGATTCATTTTTCTTCTGTTATACAGGCAGGTAAGATCATCTTTATTTGACAGTATTTCTAACTGTGCAGCTCTTTCTTTGTCCCGTGTTATGTCCTGGACCAGACCAATTGAATTCAGTGGCTGACCTATGCCATTCAGGTGGGTTTCGCAGTGGTGCCGTACGTAAATAAGTGAACCGTCCGAGCGGCTGACGGTGTGTTCAAAATTTATTGTGCCGCCGCCCACAAATACATCTCGTAGTGATTGTTTGAGCTTCAGTTCACCACTTGGATCTAGTGCAGTAATAAACTCGCTCCATTGCATGCTGCTTTTTCCATCTGGTATGTCTAACATAGCGGTGAGTTTTTCGCTCAGCTGGACGTTATAGGTTAAGTGGTTCAGACGCCAGGTTCCCACATTCGCGAGCTTTTGAATATCTGCAAGCGCTTTTCTGTCATATTCGCTGTCGCGCAGAATTTGTTGCAGCCGATTGTTTTCTAACTCCAACGCCAGTATCTCATCTTCGAGCCTGGTGATGAGCTCTTCATCATCTGATGTGGGTGGCGGTACTGAACTCATATCCGAACCATTTATTGGGCTGATTTCTAACTTTTTGTATTGAGATGCTCTTCGGCCTGCTTTGTCCCTACAAGCCGGGACCTTATTTTATTGTAGACTAACTCTCTGGTGGTGGAGCTGTCATCGGCAAATGGCGAAAAGCCACAATCGTCGCAGGTACCAAGCTGCGAAACGGGAATAAACTCAGTGGCCAGTAACACCAAGTCCCTGACCGATTCGGGGCTTTCTAACTCAGTACTATTTGGGTTGATCACGCCAATAAAAACGCGCTGGAAGGGCTTAAGGATACGACTAATGAGCTTAAGCGTTTTCTTGGGGTTTGCTTCACCCCTGAGTGCGACGTAAAAGTTACCAGCATTAATTTCAAACAGAGTAGGTAACAGATACTTATAGTCGATGTCGGCACTGTGTGTTGAGTCAATGTCGGCACCAGGGCAGGTATGAATACCGATACGCTGCCTTTCTTCGTCACTAAAGTGAGACAGGCATTTGTTAATAAGCTCGACAAAAGACTTGAGCGTCTGGCCAGACGGATCCAGCTTTAAGGAAAGCCTCGCTTCGGTGAAGTCGAGCTGCACTTTATGGGCACCCAGATCAAGGCAGCGCCTGACTTCGCCGACGTGCTCGTTGACAAGATCGGCCACAAAGCGTTCATGATCGTAGTCTTCAATCCCCTGAGGTGGATACACCAGGCTCAGCATAGAGGGGGAGATAACTGCCTGTTTGACCGGTACATTGGCATGCTTGAGCGCAAAAGCGAGAAATTCATCAGCGGTGTGTTCATAGCGAAATGGTGCTACCTTAAGGTGCGGTGCAAAAACTCGGGTGTGGCCGTCATTAAAATCAACCAATAGGCCCTGATCAGAATAGCTGGGAGAGTTGTGCAGACAATAATGAGCAAAGCCGTCAAACTTTCGTTGCTCACCATCACTTACTACCTCACAACCCAGGCTTTCTAATTCACAGATCACCTGGCACGTTTCACGTTCTGCAATGTCGTTAAGGTGTGCATAGCTAATTTTTCCCTGTTTGTAGTCTTTATAAGCGTCTATCAAACACCGGTTTCTGGGAATAGAACCAATTTGTTCACTGGGAATGTGTACCCCTGACATAGCAAATTACCTTATTGTGTTGTCTGTTTTAAGCAATACAAACTGAATGAACGCGTGTCATTAAGGCTCGTTCTTGTAGCGTGTTTAAAAAAAGCACTTTGCTGAGTATAGGTCGATATGAATCTAACAGCTGTGTATTTGCAAAGAAAGTTAGTTAATAAATAGTCGATGTGTATTTTAAATGATGGCCCCAGAGTAAGCTGGTAGTGATAGACTTTTGCTGACCCAAACCAGAAAAACGCTTTCAATATGTAATGCACAGGCTTATCAAATGATATGCATTGAGCGTAAGACACACAGTCTGAATGTATTTTTCAATTCTTATTGGGCTGTTTTCAAAGTGCAGGTTATCGCTTATAACCTTCAAACCAGCGCATTAAATTTGTACAAATACCTAAAATAGTGGCACTGTGCCCGCCAATTAATCAATATCAAAAACAAAAATTGGAACGATCCATTTTGGTGGGAATCAGTCATGAATCAAAACAAACCGGCCAGACATCTGGCCCTGGCAGCACTCGCGTCTGCTATCCTGGTGGCGTGTGGTCAAGCACCCAGTACAACAGACAAGAGTGCAAAACAGAGCATAAACATGCAATCAAATTACGTGTCCGATGTGGTGTCGTATGTCGATCCTTTGATAGGAACTAAGGGCCCATTCAATCACAGACAGGCTGGCAATGTTTCTCCAGGCGCTTTGGTCCCATTCGGTATGTTTAACTTTGGTCCTGAGCATGCCTACACCGAAGACTTGCTGGCGGAGTCGGAAGGGATCGCAAAGAAGATTCTGGAAGAAAAGAAGCGTGTACCCGTTTCTCCCGGTGGCTATAACTATCAGGCAAGTCGTGTAAAAGGGTTCTCCTTTACCCGTTTATCTGGTACCGGGTGTCTGGGTGCATCCGGCGATATTCCCGTCATGCCTTTCACCAAAGAGATGACTTTTTCTCCCGCGACTGACCCGATTAACGCATACTATAGTGCCGGCTTTAGTCATGACAATGAAACAGCGACGCCTGGTTACTATCAGGTTGGGCTTGATAATGGGGTGAACGTCGAGCTTTCCGCGACAACCCGCACTGGTATCGCGAATTTTACGTTTGAACAGGCCGACAACGCTAAATTGCTATTCAGAACAGCTTACTCTCAGCTTGGTAGTGGCGACGCTTATGTAAAGGTCAACGCCAGTAAGGGCGAAATTACCGGGTACGTAACTTCCGGAAACTTCTGTGGTTATCTGGGGGAGTATAATCGCAGAGATTATTACACCCTGCATTTTGTTGCCAAGCTGGATAAGCCTATCTCTGGCTCAGGCGCGTGGAAAGACGAGGAGGTTTTTGCTGGGCAGAATTCCTCACAAGGGGGAATGGGGTATGGTGACAATGGCTGGCCAGATATAGGTAAAGGGTCGGGTGTCTGGGTCGATCTCGATATGAACTCGGGAGAAACGGTACAGATGCGTGTCGGCATTTCATACGTGAGCCTGGATAATGCACGAGAAAATCTGCAAAAAGAGCAGTCAGAACAAAGTTTTGCTCAAGTGCGTCAAAATGCGCAAAACGCTTGGGAAGAAGAGCTTTCCAAAGTGAGTGTTGAGTCTGATGATGCCAGTAAGCTGAGCGTCTTCTACACGGCCTTATACCACAGCTTATATCATCCCAATGTTTTTTCAGACGCAAACGGCCAGTACATGGGATTTGATCAGCAGGTTCATTCGGTCCAAGGGAGCCAAACTCAGCAATACGCCAATTTTTCCGGGTGGGACGTCTATCGCTCTCAATTACAGCTGGTGACTTTGTTAGACAAAAAGCGTGGCAGTGATATTGCTCAGTCGTTATTTAATCAGGCAAATCAGTTTAACGGTATATGGGATCGCTGGACCCACAATGCCGGACCAACGGGCGTGATGAGTGGCGATCCATCGACTATTGCGATTGCCAATTTTGTGGCATTTGGAGCGAATGACTTTGATGTCGCCGGAGCATATGACTCTTTATACAAAGCCGCGACCGAGCCGACAGAGTTTGACTTATCTGATGTTGGTTGCCCGGTATTTTGTCGTGGTCAAAAACCCTCTTTAGATCAGTGGCAACAATTAGGCTTTATATCAGATCAATCAAACAGCTGGGAAGGTGCTTCGGAAACGCTTGAACAAGCATCCAGCTACTTTTCTTTGTCTCAACTGGCAGCGCGTCTGGGTAAGCACAAGGATGCATCTCGTTTTGTAAACGAAGCCGGCTTTTGGCGCAATATTTACAACCCGGCCGCAACAGAATCATTGGGCTATATTCAGGGGCGCAATAAAGACGGCAGCTGGAAGGGTGACTTTGATCCTTTCTCGGGTCACTTGTTTGTCGAGGGCAGTCCGGCTCAATACCTGTGGATGATCCCGCACGATGGTGCCGGGCTTGCGAAAGTGTTGGGTGGTGAACAGGCGATGAGCCAGCGGCTTGATAGTCATTTCCGCAAGCCTGACGGTACCTGGGTGCTGTATCGAGATTCTGCTGAGTTTTCCGATGTTTCAAACCAGCCATCTATATTGTCTCCCTGGATGTATCTGCATACTGGTGAGGCATACAAAACACAGCAGACGGTACGTCAAACAATGCAGGATCTCTGGCTGGATACACCTGATGGCATTCCCGGACAGGACGATCTTGGCCAGATGTCATCCTGGTACGTATTCAGCAGCCTTGGGTTATACCCTAAGTATCCGGGCCGTGCAGACTTGGTATTGTCCAGCCCTCAGTTTAAAAAGGCCAGAATAGGCAATTTAACACTGAACGCGCCGCAGGCTTCGGGTGAGCATATTTACATTGAGGCTTTGAAAATAAACGGAAAAGCGACGTTGAATAGCTGGATTGATGAGTCTTATATCAACACGCCTGTGACACTGGACTTTACTTTGAGTGATACGCCAAACGAAGCATTTGGCCAGGCACCAGAAAACAGGCCACCAAGTTATGGGCCATCTATTCGATAAGGAATTCATAAATTGAATGGCAGGGAAGAGCGACACAAGGCTAATACTTTTCAGAATGTTTAATATAGCTTCAAAAAAGCCCCACAGTTAGCTGTGGGGCTTTTTTCTTAAAACCTATATCTTATAACAGTGTTGTTATTCAGAGTGTTAGTTGATTAATTGTTCGGATGAAAAAGCCGCTTCAGGTACATCGACGTTAAAAGACTTCAAGATTGGCCCAGAACCATGCCAGTAAATTAGAACAAAGCTCAAAAAATAATGGTGCTCACCTAATGGACTTAACGTCGGGGTTGGGCAGTATCAACCTCAAATAACAAAATCTGACTTAGCTGTTTACCATGCACGTTAAAATTATCATCGGATACCATCACTAAGCTTCGCTTGCCATTGTTTAGTACAGGGCCAAAGGTCATTCCTTCAAGGTTATCAATGTGTTTGGAGTTTAGCTGATGTTTGATGGTGGCCATATCCAGCAATAAAGTCTTGCTGGCAGGGCGCAAAGCCTGGTTTTTTAATGTTGTCATCCGGCTGGTGTCAGTTGTACCTGTTGTATCTATAAGGTAAATGCTGACATCATTGCCGCCGTCCGCTATGCCTGACGTGTATGAACGTTCCATAGTTAAAAACTGGTGCTCATTAACCTGTAATATCTCAACCAAACCCGTGGTGCGAAATGCATCGGGTTTTGCCTCTGGGCGATTGACCATAGGCTCAAGATAATAAGCAAACTGCTTTTGCATTTTTTTCGAGGCAAAATCAAAATAGGAGATACGGACCATACTGCCGTGCTCGATGGTAGACTCTTCACCGTCTTGTTTCAATGCGCCTTCTGCAGACACCCAAATGCCTTGGCCCGAATGCGCAACAGTTAAGCCTTCAAACACCGCGTTGTGCCTTGGCCCTGAACTTTTGGCTATGTCGAACATATTGGGCAATTCGAAACTCACGCGGCCTTGCGTTGTTTGCATAAAAATCGCGGGTGCATGTTTGTATTTTATACTTCCCTCGCTGGTCCAGATAATATCGCCGCTGCCCGGGGCTACGCGCAGGCTTTCAGGATCAACAACGTCTGAGTGCGTTTTGTTATCCAGCAGAGGTAAAGACTTTTCGAATTGAACCTGCTTAATCTTCTTGCCGCTTATACTGATACTTGCCTGAAAATAGCGTGGGTTTTTAGAGTCATCTGCTATCAGCAAATATTTGCCGTTGGTGTATTCAATGCTGGATAAGCCACCGACCTTGTCGCCATTGAGCTGTAAGTCAGCAGGAACAATAAATTCGTCCAGGTAATTAAGCTGTATATCAGCTGAGTGAGCAAAAGCAGGGGCCAGCATGGCCAGAAATACATAACTGCGCATAACATCATTACTACAAAAAAACAGAACCAAACAATATACGCGGCTAATATGAACTTTGCATCACAAAAGTGGAAAAAGTTGTCTGCTAAAACGGTAAATCAAACCTGGGATTATGTGTGGTCCCAGTGTTTATCGCGCCCAGTCAAACTGAATGCTGTGATTGTGCACCCAGCTCAAGAATGGATGTTTGCGCAGGGCCATTAGCGTAATCATTAGTTTCACTGTATTGTTTCAATGAAACTGGGCTCATATATTCTCTATTTGTAGTCAACTTTTTTAAATGCGTCATATACCGCCAGGTGTAGGGTATCTCCGTGATCCAGGTCTTCAAAATAACGAAAATGCAACTGGCTTTTGCCCTTAAGCTGAGTGGCTATTTTATCGTGTAGCTGTTTCGCAACACGCTCCATTACGTTACCTTCTTTACCTACCGCAATGTAAACAGACTTTGGCAGACTGGTGGGGGTGAATTTACTGGCGAGTAATGACTCGTTGTCCCACCACAAACTGGGACTGACAATGACATAGTGATCAAACAATGGCGTGTGATGAAACAGAATTTCACTGGCAAGTAAGCCTCCCAACGATTGACCGATCAGGGTATCTGATTGGTTGGTACGGTAACGCTTCTCTATCATCGGGCGCAGTTCATCTTGTAGAAATGCGATAAATGATTTTGCGCCACCGTGGGTCGGCAGGTCACGTTTATCCAGTGCATTGTTACTTTGGGTGGTGAAATCCCGTTTTCTGTCCTGATTACTGATACCCACAACAATGCTGGGTGGAAGAAAGTTTAGCCAGGGAAAGTTGGCAAATTGCACCAATCCGGCAATGTGAATAAAGTCTTCATCTTTTGAACCGTCCAGCAGGTAAATAACCGGGTAGGTTTGTTGTGTATTTTTTTGGTATTCTGCTGGTAAATAGACGTTTACTGAGCGATTCTGTTTCAGTATTTGAGAGTTGAATGTCAGAGTGTGGGCAAACTCTAATGGTGCAGAGTGAACCTCACTTTTTGCATAGGCGAGCGAGCAGCTCAGTACGCAAATTAAAAACAAGAGTACGCTGTTCATCAGGCTTCATTCCTTTGGTCGAATAGAAGCTAGATGTTAACGCTAATTTATACTTAATCATAGTAACACGGTAAACCGGTACAGACCGCTTGTGCCTCACAATAATAAGAAAGGGAGTCATGTTGACCATGTTAAAAGCATTGTTGATAACGCCAATTCTTGCTGCGAGTTTTGTAACACTTGCTGCTAATATTCAGGTACAGCCCGTATCGCAACACCTGCACATTCTCACTGAGCAAGACTACGGCACAAATATTGGGTTGTTTAAAACCGCCAAAGGCCTGGTACTGGTCGATCCTATGCCAGGTAAAACTAACTTAGCCCGGTTATTTAAAACTGTAAGTGAAATTCACCACAAACCCGTTACCCATATTTTAAATACGCATAATCATGAAGACCACTCGGGAGGCAATGCTTATTTTATGGCGCGTGGGGCCCAGCTTGTTGAAGGTGATGCTAAGCTGGCCGGGGTCACCCGTGTTATGGTTAAGTCTCACACCTCGACAGACAACGTTTTCTATCACAAGCCGAGTAACACGATTTTTGTCGGAGATGTGTTTGATACCAGCTGGCATCCCACCTTTTATGCGGGTGGGGTGCAGGGCTTTAAAGATGCCATCGAGATCATTTTACAGGTTGGGGATGAGCAGAGTTTGATTGTTCCCGGGCATGGCGCTTTGTCAGATAAAACGTCACTGCGTGAATTCCGAACAAATACGCTCCAGTGGGTGGAAACCGTACGTGTGTTCAGACAAAAAGGCTACAGTGTTGAGAAAATTATGGCAGAGAATGAGAGCAAGAAAATTGTCGCCAGATTTAATGTACAAGGCAAGGTGCCGTTTTTACCAGACACAGCCTACAAACGGTTTGTAGAAAGAACCATCCAGGTGATTGAGAGGGAAAGGAGCGAGGGGACTGAGTAAACTACGCTAGGTGCATCACTTTAGTGGGCCCTCAGGCCCTATCACCCTTGGCTCAGCCAGATTGATATGCGATAGTTCAGAGGTCTGTAATTAAAACAATATCGTAATGGAATTTTCGCGCTACTTTCTGTTTTTCTTCGCCTCACTTGGGGCATTTAATGGCGTTTTACTGGCTACCTGGGTTTATCATAAACGCAGGGAAATAGCCGCTGCCCCCTGGCTGTCTTTGCTGTTGATTATGCTCAGTATTCGGATTGGCAAGTCGGTTGCGTTTTACTTTAGCCCGGGGCTGAGCAGAGACTTTTTGCAGCTGGGGCTGAGTGCCTGCTGTTTAATTGGACCGAGCCTTTTTTCGTTTTGTTTTCGTAGCCTTTATCCAAACAAAGCCCGCTGGCAACTGCGCGGACACTTTGCATTGTGGCTTGTTTTGGTTGCTGTAGTTGGCGTGATGTACCCTTATCATAATTACCCTGAATTGTGGCAAACCTGGGTGTATCGCGGCTCAAGCTATGTCTGGCTTGGTTACCTTTTGGCATCGGCTTGGGTGTACCGGCACAAACTGGCTGAGTTAAAATCCTATCCGGACCGCTTAGTATGGCGAGACTTGCCTTTTATCGCGCTTAGTGGTGGAGCGCTTATCTGGTTTGCCTATTTTACCTCAGCCTATACGTCTTACATTGTTGGGGCTTTGTCATTTTCCATGGTGTTGTATCTCAGCATTGTGGTTTTTTCTGGCCAGAGCAGAGGCAAAGAAAAATACGCGACACAACTTATTTCACCGCAACAGAATGCGGAAATTTCTGCGACGCTGGAGAACTTGATGAATGAGCAGCAGCTATTCACAGATCCCTCTATGTCCTTACCCAGGTTAGCCAAACGTTTAGGTGTTAGTCATACAAAATTGTCTCAGCATTTGAACCAGCAACACGGTTGTAATTTTAATCAATATCTTAATGGCTATCGAGTAAAGTACGCTCAGAAGCTGTTAATACAGAACCAGAACATGACAATTGAGGAAGTTGCTGAACTGTGTGGCTTCAATGCCAGCTCGACATTTTATACGGCGTTTAAAAAACAATGTGGTCAAACTCCCAATCAGTTTCGTGCAAAGTCTGCCAAATTATCATTCTGAACACTTAGATTATAATCCAGGAGCTTGTTTTTAAAGGTTATGTTTTATGGTGAGGTGACATTAAGTTAACCGGAGAAACACCATGAATATTCTTTTGAGACACCTGCTAATCTTGCTATGCCTGCTATTTAGTGGCAGCAGTCTGGCTGATGACGAGGCCGGTGTTTTGCGTGCTCTAAATGATTATATACAGGGGACTGAAACGGGGCAGCCTGGCCAAATCAAAAATGCCTTTCATCCGCAAGCTCAGCTACTGTTGTCTCACGATACTAAACCGTTCTGGACGGTATCGATGGAGCAATACAGTAGCTGGTTTAAGCCGCTGAACAATCGTAACCGTCGGGGCAAAGTACTCTCTGTGAAAATAGACGGAGATATCGCCATGGCTCGGTTGAAAATTACGGTAGCGCCTCCTTACCAGGCATATATAGATCATGTCTTGCTCAAACAGATTGCAGGGAAATGGCAGATAGTGAGTAAGACAGCAACGGACCAAAGTACCCAGTATAAGGGTAAAAAAATTCTCTTCATTGCATCCAGTGCCAGTTTTCATGGTGACAGTGACTTACCAGCAGGGACCAGTTTTTCTGAGCTTGTCTATGCCTACGATACATTTATCAAAGCCGGGTATGAGGTAGACTTTATGAGTACCCGAGGTGGGGCGTTAAGCCTGGCTTATGTTAATACGTCAATTCCAATTCATAAGCAGTATCTTTACGACCCGAATTTATGTATGCCATAGGCAACAGCTTTGCACCTGAGGAAGTGGACGCCTCTGAATATCAAGCGGTGCATTACCTGGGCGGCAGCAATGCCATGTATGAGGTTGCAGAACATCACGGAGTTCAGGCAATTGCGATGGCGGTCTTCGAGCAGAATAATGGCATTGTATCTTCGGTCTGTCATGGTACAGCCGGTATTGTTAATCTGAAATTGAGCAACGGAGAATATCTGGTCGCTAACAGGCGTGTCAGTGGCTACCCCGAATCTTTTGAACGTGCCGGGGCTGAGTACCTGAAAGAGTTTCCATTTATGATTGGCGAGCGCATCAAGGCGCGGGGCGGTGATTTTCGCCATGGAGAGCGTAATAAACCTTTTGTAGAAATAGATGGGCGACTGATCACCGGGCAGAACTATCTATCCTCGGTGGCAGTGGCTGAAGCCATGATACAGGTGTTAGAAAAGCGGTGAGTTGGCGATACAAGAGTAGGATGAATCTGAAAGTTCGAAAAATGCTCGTAAAAAGAGGCAATTAATTGCCTCTCATAGGGAAGAAGAGCGGGTTTAGTTGCCTTGCTCTTGCCACTTCAATAAAAGTGCAAGGGTCAGTGCACCGACCTGACCCGCCTCATTCAGGCCGTAATGGGTCATGGCCGCGTGTCGAAATGCATATGAGACTGCATTCAGGTGTTCTTTTACTCCCTCCTGACATGCCTCGCGATAATCCTCATCTTTTGAGCATTGGCTGTAATATTGCTCAATTCTAGGAATATAGTGTGCAGAAAAGTGATCAGATAAATCGCCAACATAGGCATCTATCAGAGGTTTAGACGTCAACTCTACAGCATCAAGTGTGGCCGTATCATCCCAGCAACGAGACCACACCTGAGGATATGTCGCTTCTTTTTGCTCCAGCACAGAGATGATATCGGTAACACGATGTTGAAGCCTCAGTAGTGAGCGAGCATCGTCAAAAGCCGCACAGTTTTGTGGCGAGTTAACGGCGTCTTCGACACTGGACTCAAGTAGCTGATTAAAACTGATGCGAGCTGGCTCAAAGTCTTGCGCCAGGTTACGCCAAAGTGGAAAAACGATACCCAGCCGGTAGCCATAAAAATCGTGATCCAACGCCACGCCTTTTTCGACCAACCAGTGAACATTGTCCAGTGCTTCCTGGTAGTGCCCGGAATCATAAAGATAGTAAGCTTCGTCCAGCTTAGCCTGAAGCTGAGAGTCTAAATTACTTGCTTGAGAAGAAAAGCAGAAAGTGCCGCAAACCGAAAGGGCGGTGGAAATTAAAAGTTGTTTCATTTTACTCTACTCCTTAGGAAAAAATGAATTGTCTGAGACTGTGTTAAAGGCCACAGGCTCGGTTTAAAACTGCCAGATTGAGCAGCCGTCAATTGCTAGCAGTATGCGTGCCAATGTGGTTCTTTTTTATGTGTCTATTTTATTTTTATCATTGAATAGTTGTAGTTGTAGTTGTAGTTGTAGTTGTAGTTGTAGTTGTAGTTGTAGTTGTAGTTGTAGTTGTAGTTGTAGTTGTGGTTGTGGTTGAGAGTTGGCAAGTGTCAGAACAGCCAAGGACTTTTCCCCTGCTCAACTCGATGAGTTGATAGACATGAAAATAAAAGACCTTGTTTATAAATGTGTAAGCCGTTTAAATACCCCGTATCCGATAGATGTGCGCCCGATTAGGGGCATAGTGAGGCGTTATGCATAACTACCTTTTGCCTGTGTTGCTGTTATACAGTGGGATGTGCCTTGCTACACACCAAGTCAGGGAAGTCTTTGTTGTCGAAGGGCAGGCGCATGGCATAGAGCTGTTTCCCCTCGAGTCACTTTACAACTACGATGACATTCAGGCTAAGCTGGTTGACAGAGGGTGGTGTACAGCGAACTGGCGAGGTTATAAAGGGAGCTGGGAATTAAAGGAAGGTAAGCTTTGGTTAACCTCGCTGGTGCAGGATTCATGTTCTCAGACCCCACCTTTAATTGACCCCGTGCCATTTTTTGGTCAAAGCGCTTATCCAGTCAAAGCAAGCTGGTTTAGTGAAAAGATAGAGGTGCGACTGGGTGAAATAGTGCCGACATATTGCAAGACCAAAGACGATGAACCACTTCAAACGGGGTATACGTACGATGCGATGGTGTATGTTTTCTCTGGCGGAGAGCTTGTTGAACGCTCCAGGCAAACAATTAATCAAGACTGGGAGGAAAGGCAACAGCTATGCGCTGATAACACTCCTTGGGATTTTTTCAACTGGATCGGCATCAGCAAATAAGTGACTAAAAACACAGCGCCGGTGGCTTATTACCCGCTTTTATCGCAGGTTATGCTGCCTGAACTATATAATAGAAACGCCAAAAATGACCATGATTCCTAAGTGCAACTGCTGCAAGTATTTGCTGACAGGAGTTGCACTTAGTCTGGTTACCTTACTTCGCTTTATGGTTCATGCAATGTACCCGGGCTTCGGGTTTGGTAACGGGTTCATCTTCTTCAGGTAGCTTGATAGCGTCATATTGATCTTCTTCAGGGATATCTTCCAGACGTCGTAATGTGTTGACCTGAATATGTGGCCACTGAGTGGTTTCACCACTGGCACCAAACATAAATTCAAAATCCACGATTTGCTCGTACTGCAACTGATCTATCTCTTTTCCATTTTCCAGTTCGATGCGCTCCAGCCACATGCGATGGCGCATGCGGACCACACGACAGTAGCGCTCAATCATAACATTATTGACGGTTGCACCCTGCACCCCAGTGTCATGCTTGCTGTCTAACTCGATCAGATCATAGCTTTTGAAGTTTAATCCTTCATTAAACTCTGAAAGCAACAGATTTGGCTGAACTGTGTAGGGGAACTTGGCACCATACTTATTGTAGTTAAAGATATTCAGGAAATAAGCGCGGGCACTGTTAACCCCCTGATGCGCCTCGGGTTGGTCTGGGTAGTCTATTTGCTGGTCCCGTGGTTTGGTCGTCCAGTCTGGCTTTTTCAGGCTGCCCGGGATCAGGTCGCGTTCGGGATCTATACCCATAGTCGGAGAAATAGACAGGTAGGGTTGCTCCCAAAGCTTTGCAATTTCAGGTCTTTCAGGTGGCTTGGGTTTCTGGTTCTGATCAAAATGGGTAACGTTGCCAGTCAGGTGAATGGTGGTGCCATGGGGGATCACTCCTGAGCGAGAAATAGAGTGAGGTGGAACAAATTGAGGACCTTGTTCGCCTGGGCCAATGACCGGAACGCCGCCGTCTTCATCAACGGTTGCAGCGGTTGAAGGGCGAGAGAACATAGTACGCGGGTTTTGATACTGACCATTTTCTTCCCATGGCATAGTGTTATCGCCCAACCATAAGTACATGCCGTTCTCAAAATGTTGCAGATCATCGTTGTTATCAATGATGGCTGTTTCGTACTTGACCGGGCCATTAAACTGTTCATTGGAGCCTGCACGGTTGCGAACCGGCGCGTTTACTTTAGAAAAGGTTAACTGCTCTCGGTATTGTTGCGATTTGAAATGAAAAACCCCAAATACGGTTTCTGAGGAAGTACCGGGAGAGGGCATTGGCGTAGTGTGCAAGCCTTTAGGGCCGCCTTTCCAGTTAACCCAGGTGCCATGAAGTTTATCGAGTATCCCGAATTGCGGTACCGTGGGTTCGTTGCCTTTGAGTTCCGGGTAGGGGCGAACGGATGATTTTTGGGTCTTGCTAGTCATTGCATAGTCCTTATTTTTACGCCGAACATTAACAACAGGCTCTGATGAGCGTGATATGTCGATGTCAGTTCGACGGGTTAATTCAAAGGTTACGCGCATACTCCCTGCGGTATGAGTACAGAGAGTGCGAGTGATAACGGTATGCAAAAATAATGGACCAAATATTCCCCCTAAACCATTACAGGCTATTACAGGAATTTCCGCTTCACGCCAGATATTTGCCAATAAAATTAATTGGATCAGCGCCTTTTTAGCTGAGCAAATGCTTGTATTGTCTAAGGTGTTGTTTGACGCGCGACAGAGATGATTTCCTGTCTGAACCAGCGGCTAGCCTGATCGTCTTTGTTGCGAATATCCCAGTACATTTTCATCGAAAACGGCGGGACTGATAGAGGTGGTTCAAACACTGCAATATTGAACTTGGCACTCACTGCCTCAATGAATTTGCGTGGTGCTGTGAATATGGCATCACTGGTTTCGACAATGTATGGGGCACTTGAGAAGTTAGCCACTTTATATTGAACTTTACGGGTATGTCCCAGTTTGTCCAGCGCGTCGTCCACGGTTCCCCGAATATCTTTACCAGTGCCCGCCAGAATATGCGGATAGCGGCAGTAACCGGCCAGGTCGAGTACAGAACTCAGACAAGGGTGATCTTGCCTTACTACTGACACATAGTCGTCTTTATACAAGGTCGTAACCATCAGAGCGGGATGGCTAGACTCGATAACGCTGATTGAAAAATCAACCTCACCACTTTCAATTTGGCTTGCAAAACCCCGTTTATCGAGCTTGGCAAATACCACCTGAATATTAGGGGCCACTTTGCTTAGATGTGGGATTAAAACCGGGGCCAGTGATTGCTCTACCAGATCGCTGGTGGCGATAAAAAAAGTACGGCTGGAGTGAGCAGGATCAAACTGCTCCTGAGTAAGAATATGGCGTTCAAAGTCATTTAACCAGCGATTGAGCTGGGATTGCAGGTATTCTGCACGTGGTGTCAGGATCAATTTATTGCCCTGTCGAATAACCAACGAATCATTAAAGCTGTGGCGTAGCTTTTTCAGCGTATGGCTGACTGCTGATTGCGTCAGACCGGCACGCTCGCCGGCTCGTGTCAGGTTTTTAGTCTCAAATATTAACTGTAACAGACGCAGCTGATTGAGCTCGATATCCGAAATATTACTCATGCCTACCTCTCCAAGAGTTATTACTCACATTCATGTCTATATTAAAGCAATTAATTTCATTAATGAAGTTGGGCGGCTTATTCTAGACCCAAGTTAAGAACACACATCATCAAACTTCAGGAGATGAACATGAAATTAAAAACACTCGCAGCACTGACAGCATTGATTGCAAGCCCACTGACCCTGGCCGATGAGATCCTGGTGGTTATGTCGGACACTGCGCAAATGACATTGAAAAATGGTTACGACTACAAAACAGGTGTTTATCTGAACGAATTAATGGAACCGGTTAAGTTGTTTCTGGATGCAGGTCACACACTGACCTTCGCTTCACCTAAAGGTATGGCACCAAGACTCGATCCTGTATCAGATACACCAGATCATTTTCTGGACGTCAGCAAGTCGAATTATCAGGCTCATAAGGCCTTATTCAACCAACTCAAAATTGATGATAAGACCGACAGTCCTGTTGTCAGTTTTGCCCGCATAGAACAAATTGGTATTGATAAATTTGATGCGGTCTTTGTGCCGGGTGGCCACGCACCACTGGGTGACCTGGTTGCTAACCCACAGCTGGGGGAGTTTCTGCGCCACTTTAATGCGCAGAAAAAACCCACAGGTTTGGTCTGTCATGGCCCGGTTGCCTTGCTCTCAGCTTTGCCAAATGCCGCTGAATTCGAAGTAGCAATGAAGTCAGATAAAAATGCCAAACCCGCAGAGGGCTGGGTTTATGAGGGATATCGCATGACTACATTCAGTAACTCTGAGGAAGCCGTTGCAACTCAATATTATCTGGGGGGTGACGAATTGTATTACTGGCCTCAAGACGCGCTGACCAAAGCCGGCGGAGATTATTCACGGAGTGAAAAAGACTGGCAGCCGCATATTGTTATCGACCGTGAGCTGATCACCGGTCAAAACAACAAGTCGTCAGTTGGAGTAGCGCAGGCGTTACTTAAGCAGTTGGACTAATAATAAAGCTACATTCAGGTGTAGCCCAAAATGCGTACAGCTGCCTTGTCTCGAGCTGTACGCCAGACAGACAAAATTTAAAAATTCTGGAGAATACCATGACACAATCAGTTTTAGTGACCGGATCAAACAGCGGGTTTGGCTATCTTATTGCAAATACACTGTCAGACCACGGCTTTACGGTAACAGGCACTATGCGTGACCCACAAGGACGCAATGCATCGGTTGCCAATGAGCTCAGAAGTAAAGGGGTTTATGTAATTGATATTGATGTTACCGACGATGATAGCGTTGCAATGGGCGTGAATGCTGCACTTGAGCAGGCAGGACATATCGATGTTTTGATTAACAATGCAGGCGTTGGTACGCTTGGCTGGCAAGAGAGTTTTAACATTGAAGACTTCAAGCGTGTGTTTGATATCAATGTTTTTGGTGTACAGCGCATGACGCGGGCTTTATTACCGCATATGAAACAGCGTGGGCAGGGCACTTTAATCCAGATTTCCAGTATTTTGGGCCAGTTCGTGCTGCCATTCCTGGGCTCGTACAACGCGACCAAACATGCGGTAGAAGGTCTGGCGGAAAACTATCGGGTTGAGTTGTCTCAGTTTGGTATTCAGTCACTCATCGTACAGCCAGGTGGTTTTGGCACAGACTTTGGTGCGAATTTGCTGAGATCCAGTGATAAAGCTGTAACTGAAAGTTATGGCGAACATGCTGATGCACCAGAACAAATGTGGGCGGGTACAGAACAGGGTCACGATGCTGAAAATGCACCCAGCCCGCAAATGGTTGCTGACGCTGTATTACAGTTATTGCAGACGCAAGTTTCAGCACGCCCGTTCAGAACAACGGTAGACGGCACCGGTCTGAATCCGGTTATTGAAGCTGTCAATGAAGCCAGAGAAAAGGCGATGCAACATATCTACGGCGCTTATGGTATGGACGCAATGTTAGAGGTCAAGCAAGGTTAATACTGCATCTATTGCGTGCCTCTCCCTCGCAAGGACGCCAGTGGAGTACAATACCTGTCGCATGGATGTCGGGGACTGTCGATTTTATCTTAACAGGCTAATCCAGTCCCCGGGGTTGTATCTATCTTGATTCCTTGCCATTACCACTCAAGTGGAGGCACAGCGCGACCCAGGCATTCTCTTACCTTCATAAGGGTTGGTTCATTCGGTCCGCGCACAGGCTGATCGCCTACTTTAAATTGATAGTTCCTGCCTGGCTCAAAAGCCAGCACGATAGAAGAACCGCCATAGCCAAAGTGGCCCATAAACTGGCCTTTTTCAATGTCTGCACCGGTTTCAATGGCGTTGACTATGCTGCCCACACCCCAAAAGCCAATCGCAACCATGGCGACTAACCCCAGATCAGGTGTTTTAATCACCCAGACATAACGCTGATGCTTACCCAGTTTTTGGTACCAACCAACTTTATCGCTGTTTTTTGGTGGTAGCGGATCATAGGGGTGTCGCGGGTTAAAATTGTCAAAGTCATAATTATAAGAGCCCTCATACAAACCCTGCTCTATGACAGTGCCGGATACGGGGGCGTGGAAATGGTGGTAATCGGTAAACCAGAGCAGAATGTCAAGTAGAGGACCACCGACAAAGCACCGCCCATAGCCTGGGATAGCTTCAATCAGATTAAAATGATCACCCGATTTACCTGGTAGCAAGTAGCGGTTGCTTGCCAGGCTTTCGTTGCGCTCATTGCTGCCTCTATCTAAAAAAAACACGCCACCGTCACAGGGAGAGATCACGACACCACTGTCACTTGCACAGTTGCACAAAGGCCGCTGTCCGGGCTTGAGATTACGTAAGAAGAACTGATTAAAGGACTGGAACCCCCCTTGTGGACTATGTGGATCCGGGCGCTCATAATGATCAATATTAAATGGGTGCTCTTCTGTACCGGTGTACTTCATCCAGGCACTTAAAGTATCCGTTGACGATGTGCTGTTTATCCAGTCACCATGAAAGTTCAGAAACTGCCGAAACCAGCCTCTGAAATAGCCGTCATTGGCCAGCTTTAAACCGGATTCGGTATTGACCAGATAGTCCCAGTATTCGATGTATAAACCCGGATTGTCCGGTGTTGGGGTATAAGTTAACCATTGAGAAAAGAAGTTTTGCAGCGTAAATCCGGGCTCTCTGTATAAGTAGGGCTGCCAGAAAGTCGCTATGTCTTTACGTCTGGCAAGGCTTATCTCAGAACATACCTCTGCCAGTGCCTCGAGATACCACAGCAAATTGAGCTGATTTTCTAAAAATACGCCATCCAGCCCCAGTATATGTAGTTCTGCTTCCGAACTTTTTTCGTCCCAATTTATAGGCGCAGGTAAAGGCATGGTCGAAATTTCAGTCATGATATTGGTCCTTTTGGTTCGCAAGTAGTGATCAGGGATTGAGCCGTTGTGATTGTCTGAATCGGTATTATCTGGAACTTTATAGGTCATGCTATGTACCAGGGCAATTACAGCAGATTACAGTCTGCAAAAGTGGTCCATTAGCGGTGCTTGTCAGTACTTTGAACAGGCATAGTTTCGACTATGCGATGATCCTCAGAGGTTTGAGGCTCGTTTAACAGGTAAAATTTGCCATCAGGAAAATATTGTAATGTTTCAGTTCTTAAAACGTGATCCGGCCAAAAAGCTACGTAAGGCCTATGATGCTAAGCTAGAGCAAGCCATGCATGCACAGCGTAATGGTGATATTCGTGGTTATGCGATGCTCACAGCAGAGGCAGAGTCAATTTGGCAGGAGATTGAAAGTTTGCAAGGAAAGTAATGTGGTAATAAGTGAGGCACTCTTCACAGGTGAGGACAAAACATCTGTACCTCACTTGTGGCGAATATGGGCGCATAAGCAATGATTTGAGCCTCGCGCCCGGAACGTTAGCTGGTTACAACCTCATCGTCGCCTGTTCGCACCCGTTCAACCAAAGATGTTTCATTTCTCAACCAGCGGTTCATCACCACACAGGCAGTCAGATCACCACTGACGTTAATAACCGTGCGGCACATATCCAGAATACGGTCGACACCGAGAATAAGCGCAATGCCGGTTGCTGGTATACCAAAACTAGCAAGCACAGAAGCGAGGATCACGATGCCGACCCCGGGTGTACTGGGTGAGCCGATGGATGCGCCCACAGTGGTGAGAATGAGCAATACCACCTGATTCACAGATAAATCCACACCGAAGACCTGGGTGAGGAAAATAGCTGCAACCACCTGGTAAAGTGCCGTACCATCCATGTTGATGGTGGCGCCAAGTGGTATAATAAATTGTACTATTGGTTTTTTTACCCCCAGTTGTTCCTGGGCTGTGCGCATTGATAATGGCATTACGGCTGCGGAACTAGAGGTTGAAAACGCAAGCAATTGTGCGCTTCGGATGGCTTTTAAAAAAGCCATGGGGTGTACTTTGGCAACAAATGAAGCGACCAGAGTATATATGAGTAATAGCCCGGCGAGTCCCAATAATACTGTGGCAACGTAAGCAGATACGCCAATCAGGGCATCTACGCCAATACGGATTGTGATATCACAAAGCAGACCAAACACTGCAAGGGGAGCCAGTAGCATGGCCCAGTTCACAATTTGTAATGAGACAGACTGGATCCCGTCCATAAAATCTATCATCAGTGCCTTACGTTGTGCGGCCAATGTGGTCAACGCCATACCAATAAAACTGGCATAAATGACGATGGCGAACATGTCTTTATCCAATGTGGACTGAGTTGGATTCGCAGGGATAATGGCCGCTACTTTATCTGGCAGCGAGCTCTGCGTTACTTGGGTCGACACGACTTGCGCAGGCTGATCGGCAATTGCGTTGAACAGGGCGCTGTCGACATAGTTACCCGGTTCAATGAGGTAGACCACAGCTAGACCCAGAATGACCGCGACGAAAGTGGTTGTGACAAAGTAGGGTAAGATACGAATCCCCACTTTTTTTAAAAACGCAGTATCTTTATTACCTGCGATACCCAGAATGATTGAGGAAAGCACTAGTGGGATAACCACCATCTGGATCAGGGCGAGAAACACACGCCCGGGTAGTGCAACCCATTGAGCAATGTCCATTGCTGCAGATTGACTGACCAGCGCCATGCCTTGCGGAGACAGCAGTAAACCAATGGTAATGCCGAGTATCAACGCGACCACTATTTGTAACCAGAGCCGCTTTTTTTGCAGCAGATTGGCTGGAGCATCTGGAGTTTGAATGTCTGTCATAACAATATCCCTGACTGGATGAGCACGATTAGAGTGATTATCCTAGCATAGCCATTTGATGTTACATTGACCCGCATCAAACGAGACGAGGTCGCCCTGTTAAGCGCAGCTCATTGAACAACGCGTCAGATTAAAACTTATATCATTGTTAAATAAAGTGTTATCCTGATTAATTACAAGACGTTGGATATGAGGGAGTAGATGGATATTAAGCGTTATCAAAGTAGCTGGGCCAGAGAAATTGCAGACTTATTTCATAGTGCAGTGCATGCAATTGCTAAAGACGACTACACTCAGGCGCAAAAAGCCGTGTGGGCGCCAACACCGCCCGACTATGCATTTTGGTCACAGCGGTTGGCAAACAAGCGTCCCTGGGTTGCCCTGATCAATGAACGTGTTGCAGGTTTTATTGAGCTGGATGATGATGGTCATATCGATTGCGCCTATACGCACCCAGAGTTTCAGGGGCAGGGCATTGCAAGCGCGCTCTACCGTAAGTTAGAAGCGCAGGCCAAAGAGCAGGGGTTGCCTCGGCTGTATGTCGAAGCTTCTAAACCTGCACGTCGCTTTTTTGCAGCGCGTGGTTTTGCAATGGTAAAACGCAATGAAATTGTGAGGCACGGCGTCACTTTGATTAATTATACGATGGAAAAATCCCTCTGAGTGCCCAACTTGCGTGCTAATTATCAACATAAACCACAGTTCACCAAGTAATCACTTTTTGTTCACTGTAATAAAGCAAATTACTGCTACGCTTAAAGTTAACTGAATCAATTAGGGCCAGAGCATGCTGTGTCTGTTGTACCAATACAATAGGGAGCAGTAATGATTAATTATGGATTTTTGCCTTTTTCGGCTTATGTGGTTTCAGACTTTTTAGTCTTTCATCGCAACCGTTCTATTAGCCTGGAAATCTTACTACGACAGATCCGCTTCACCGGAGTTGAGGCCCTTGGGCTCGTTATGTTAATTGCTTTGTTAATTGGGGCTTTAATCATTGTTCAGGGCTACCCTTTGCTGTCTTCTATCGGCCAGGTCAAATGGATCTATGCCATTTTAATATCAACAATTGTAAGAGATCTCGGTCCTTTCATTGTGTGTTTTGTGGTGTTGGCACGTTCGGGCACGGCAATTACCACTGAGTTGGGCAACATGGTAGTGCGCAAGGAAATTGACGCACTGATAGCAATGGGGGTGTCACCAATTTCGTATCTGGTTGCACCCCGGGTTTTGGGTATGGTCGCGTCCTTGATCCTGTTGATGAGTTACTTTGTTGCCTGTGGCATTTTTGGTGGCTATTTGGTGAGTAACGCGTTTGCATCGATTCCTGTGAGCACTTTCTTTGTTAAGTTAATGGCGCAGCTACATTGGCTGGATATGGTGATTATGCTGGCCAAAGTCGCATTTTCCGGGTTGATGATTAGCCTGATAGCCAGCTATCACGGTCTGACCGTCAAAAGTGCGATCACTGAGGTGCCGCAACGAAACATAAAAGCCGTTGGCCGTGGATTGATTGCCCTGTGCATTATCCACGTACTGTTCACTTTGCTGTACTTTGCGCTAATGAGTGACTGGTGATGAAAATAGAACTTAGAAATATCAGTCACAGCCTGGCTGAACAACCCATATTGGCTAATATCAGCATCACTGTTGAAAGCGGGCAGTGCCTGCTGATCACTGGTCGCTCTGGCAGTGGCAAGTCGCTGCTATTCAGTATCATTTGTGATATCACCCGACCTCAGCAAGGGACAGTGCTGATTGATGACATTGAAATGCCAGCAATGACTGCGCTGCAATATGCGCGTTTTCGTCGCGATCTGGGGGTTATTTTTCAGGTCTGCGCATTGATATCTAATCTGACTCTGGAAGAAAACCTGTTGCTGCCACTGAATCGTCACCACAGCCGATTAAGTCACGATGAAAAGTTGCAAAAGGTGCATGGGATTTGTGAAGAGTTTGGTTTGACGCAGTATTTGGATCAACGCACTGATCGACTCTCGTCAGGGTTGGCATCTCTGGCAGGGTTAGCGAGAGCCTTGATCATGGAACCAAAGGCGTTGATCTGGGACGCGCCTATGGCGCAGGTCGACAGACACTGGTGCCGTCATGAGCTGGCACTACTTAAGCACCTTAAAGAAAAAGGCACAACTTTAATTCTCTGCTCTAATCGCCAGGAGTTGATAGTGAGCTTAGCGGACCAGCAGCTTCAGCTTGGGTTACCGGAAGAATTAGCTTTGGGGGGAACGCATGCAGCACAAGCCCAAAAATGCCAATAGGATAGTGATTGCATTTAGCCTTACCGGCGTGCTGTTGCTTGCCACATTTTGTATCATGATCCTGGTGAATAATCACACTTTTGCAGACAAGGTTTACTACAAAACCGTATTAGATAATGCCCGGGGACTGAGCGCTTTGCCGGCGATATACTTTAAAGGTATGGAGATAGGGCGTATAGATGATTACCGGCTAAATTTGCAAAGCAATGAAATTGATGTGGAGTTTTGGGTATTTCAGGAATACAGCACTAAGGTGGTCAAGTATGCGCTGCTGACCGGTGAGCAACACCCTATTTTTGATGAAGTCACGACATTAGATCTGATTTTGCCTGAGCCTGATAAAGTCGGCCCTTTTGTGGCTTTGCCTGCAGGGCATTGGTACCCCATATTAACAGTGCACTGGGAAAACAGTATCTGACAGCGGGTTACGTGTCTCGCTCAAAAGACGATGTGGAATCTATTTTATCCAGTATTCAGGAGTTGTTACAGAATCTGCAAAAAGAGGATAACCCGGAAGCTGGGTCTTTGTTCAGAGCGCTCGACAGGGTCGCAAAGATCAGTGATCATATCATGATCGTCAGTGAAGAGCTGCGAGAAAGTGAGTTGTTGCCCGAGGCTGAAAAAACACTAAAACAAAGCCAGGTATGGCTTGCCCAGATGCCGCAATTACTGGCTCAGTTAAATCAGACGCTGGTAAAGACAGATGGCATGCTAACTCAGGCACAAAGTACGTTAACAACTTATGGTCAGCCCACCGAACTTGTTAAAGAGATCACTGATAGTCAGTTACCCTTGGTGCTTCATAACCTCAATGCCAACCTGACAGTGATGCAGCAAATGCTTAAAGATGTGCACGGTGAGCGTGAACAGTTTACGTTGACTGTCCATAGTGTGCAGCAGGTGCTTGAACAAATGGAAAAAACTCTGGAGGCATTGAACAACCATCCGGTATTCAGAGATGGGATCAGTACCCCGGTTAAGAATGGGGAGATAGAAATGCATGATTAAAATGATTTGGCTATCTCTGATCTGCTTACTTGGGTTGTCGGGGTGTTCTTCGGCACCCGAGCGAGACTATCAGGTCACCCGGTTCAAACGCCAGGCTGCGGCCTGGCTGGAGCAAGGAGACAATCAGCGGAAGCTGGGCAAGTATCAGCTGGCTTTGCGTTACTACGATAATGCCTATCGCTACGCCAGCAGAAGACATGATGTACAACAAATGGGGTTGGCTCGACTCAAACAGGCTGCGGTATACATTAACCAAGGACAAACAACACAAGCCGAGGATAAAATTACAGAGGCAGTCATGTTTGACAAAAATGAGCGCACAGAGCTGAAACCAGCGATTGACTTTATGCGCAGTAAGCTGGCTTATGCCAAAGGAGAGCAAGCTCAGGCGCTGGCATTGGTAGAACAATTACAAATCCAGTTTGCCGAAGACGTTGAAAAACGCATTTATTACCGTTGGGTCGGCTGGCAATATGCACAATCCAGGATTGACTGGTTACAGGCTGAAAAAGACATTCAGACACTTTTCAAGTTCAAAGCCGACAAAGCACTGAACAACATAGAAGTGCTGTCTTTTGTTATTTATCACAATCTGGTTTGGCGTATCGCCACAGGCCAGGACAAAGCGACAACTGCGCTTGATATTGCCATAAAGCATTTTGCCTCGCTTGAGTTAACCAATCGATTGATAGAATGTTTCGAAATTGCCGCAAAATATTATAATGATGCTGGTGATGCAGATAGAGCGCTGTATTATCAGGCGCGATTCACGCAATTGCGCCGCTCTATGAACTAACACCTTTCGCAAAGCTAATCATAAAGGAAATAAAATAATGTCAGGCATTGTTAATTTGACGGCACTTCTGAAAACGATGGAGCCGGTTATAAACCCGGGAGAATATGTCTTTTGTAGCGTATCAGGTAGTCTTGAAGAGTACGCACCACTTCATCCACTGGCAACGTTTCAGGAGCAAGAAGGGTTAACCCTGATAGTCGAAAAAACGGCTGCTCAGTCTTATGGGCTCGAATTTGAAGGGCCCTTTCGTCAGATAACTTTAAGTGTACATTCCAGCCTGGATGCGGTTGGGCTGACTGCTGCTGTGGCGCAGTGCCTGACCGAGCAGGGGATCAGCGCAAATGTGGTTGCCGCTTTTTATCATGATCATCTCTTTGTTAAAACTGAACATGCACAGGCTGCTTTGAATGCGCTGGTTGCGCTTGCAGCGTCAAGCTAACAACCTACAAGCACACAGGTAGTAATCTACCCTCGAATTAACGGCTGTATCTGAAGTAATCACGTTCCTGCGCACTGGTCAGTGGTGTGTTGTGATACTTTACGATACCGCGCAGATTGTTTACGGCTGTGCCACCACTCAACGATGCTGCTTCCTCATCGCTCAGGCAGGTAAGGTCTGATGTATGTTCTGTTGAAGTCAGCATTTCTCCAGTCATATCACTGCTCGGTGCCAGCTCGCCTGGGTAACTATGATTTAGCAAAGGCCCAGTGCTATTTGAAATTTGTGTAAGCAAATAGGTTTGTCCGTTATGCCGTGCCGCTTGATCAAACTGGTATTTTAAACCTAAAAAAAGTGCATCAAAATCATGAGACGAGATGGCGGCAATATTTTGAAAATGGGCGCTACCACTGATTGCTTGTGTTTCAAGTTGAGCATGGTAAAACGCGGCATCCAGATTCAGTCCGTCAAGCTGGTATTGTTGCAAAAATTCAACCACGCTTTGGCAGAATACCTGTCTACCATTGATATCCTGACTCAGATAGCGCAGGCCGCTTTCGTCGGGAGACAGACTCAGTAACAGTTTTGTCGCAGGGTAATTTTTCCGGGTCGTGTCCAGATGTGCCTGAAAGGCTTTTGCCCCTCCAATGGCTGTGAGTTTAGCTCCGTCCAAGCCATCAGGCCTTACCTGGACACCCGTAATATAGATTGCTTTTTCAGAAGCGCCAGCGCATTTTTTATGTTCAAAAGCCATTGTGACAACTTAATCGTTCAACTGTACTAACCGATACAATAAAGAGATTTTCAGCGAGTAACCATTACACCGACATTACATGAGGCTTGCTGTGTGTAGTGATTGATAGTTGCATCATTTGCATTAATAATTGTCGGATTTTATTGGTGTTTTTAAAAAACTCAGAGTAAGCTTGTTGAGCGCAATAACTAATAAGGAGTGACTAAAATGCAAAATGATGTTCTAAGCTTTGACCTAAATAGCGAAAACTATTTATTCCGACTCAGCCCGACAACCACAACTGAAGATTGGGGGCTGCAATATTACGATAGAGCAAGTGGCGAATACACGCCGGTACCGCAAGGGGCGCAACTTAATGTTGTGTTTAATCTGGGCGACATACCGGGCATTTCTGAGAATGCGCGTCGTGCTTTGATCTCGAAGCAGCAGGCTGTGTTCATTGTCGAGATGGAAGATTGTGCAGATAGTGACTGGCGCTTCTGGCAAAGCGGTATTTCTTTATCTTGTGAGCAGGACTCACAGGATTATCAGCTGACGACTGATATTGAGAATCAAGGTAAAACCTTAGTTTTGACTATCAAGAACGTGCTAGGTGGTGTGGCATCTGCAGAAGGCAAATTCGATGAAATCGATTTCAGGTTTGTTGCTGTGAGGCTGAACAATTCAGCAGGGGCACTCAACGAAATTTTCTATTCTCAAGATCCACGTCTTGGCGTACGTCGCGATAAGCCAGCATAAGCATTGGTTATATAAAGACAGAGCGTCAGCTTTAGGGTTGACGCTTCTGGCAAAGCGTTGCTTTGTTGTAGCTTGATACAATCTGCTTAAATTCCTCTCGCTGGCAAAGCGCTTCAAACCATGGCAAGTTAAACCAGACCGCGCCATAGCCAAGTTCCAATGCCGATTTTACGTTTACCATTGCGGAAGTAAGCTCACCCACCTGAGTGTACACAAGGGCTGCTGTAAATGCGTACTCACGATTCTCGGGGGATTGTTTTATGGCCTGATTAAGTACTGTTACAGCCTGTTCGTGATTACTGAGCTGCGCATGAGCCTGGGCAACATCAAGTAGATCATAAAAATCATCAGATGTTTTGTTTTTCTCTATCACCTGCTCATAATAATACGCCGCTTGTTCCATATTACCGTTGAGCTTTTCAATGTCAGCCAGATTAAGCAAAAACAAGGAGTTGTTCTCGATTTGCGTGAGAGGTTTCGCGGCTGATAGTGCCTCTGAGAATTGTCCGTCAAGCATATAAGACAGCACGAGAGCGTTGACATCGAAAGGTTGAGCATCTACAGAGATCACCTTTTTGTAGCGCTCAATTGCTGCTGAAACTCTGCCCTCAGTAAGGTGAATGTCGGCGAGCAACTGATTGGCTAAGTAATCATCTGGATCCAGCCGAGTACTTCATCAAGATAATGCCATGCCTGCTCAAATTGACCATTCTGATAGTAGGTGTTAGCTAGGTTGAACATGATAGAAGTATTTTTTCTGAGTGCCATAGCCTCATGTAGGTGCTCAATTGCGGCTTTCAGATCACCTTGCTGTTTGGCCCGTTTTGACAGGATCACTTCGATATCGTAATCACTGAAATGCCGTGCCCGGGCGTGAGCTAAGTGTGTCTCGAACAAAGTTTCATCATGGCTGGTCAAGGCAAGTAGCATCATTTCTTTGTTGAAAATGGCTTTTTGCTTATAGCGTGTTGGCGCATTATTTAGAACGGTACGCAGTTGCGCGAGCAATTTTTCTCTTTTGGTCTGATCATATACCGTCAAGCTTATGTCGCTGTATAGCCCATAGGCCGCAAACAGGTAGGGAGAATTCGTCAACACCTGCTGTAACTTCTCCAGATTGCTCAGGTTATAGGCACCCAGGTTAGACACATCCTGGTAAATTTGCAGGTAACTCAGGTAATCTTGCTGCCTGACTGTTTCGAGGGGCAAACTGTTAGGCGTTAGATCAGGAAACAGTTTGACAGCTTGCGCCTGGGTGGAATAAAAATTCTCGATTTCACTAGTGAGCGCCATTGGCCAGCTGATCTGCTGCTGAACGGTCCATTTCTCGCCCCCTAGACGTTTTACGACTGTTTCACAGCTATGTTCGCTGCAGGTAAGCTCAGTACTGATTATGTCTGTTGCCCCCGTCGTTGTTGCCAGCTGGCGCAAAGAGTGTTCCGCCTCTGGGCGGTGAGCAATCAATTCGGTATGCTTTCCGTCAACAATGAGCTGACGCAGCGCGTGATCGACGCTTGCAAGGGTACTTTTTGTGCGCTCGTCACTGAGCTGCCTTGTCTGGGTGAGTTGAGGTTTAAGCACCAACACATATCGCTTTTCTTGTGGAGTCTGGCTAAACAGCCACGCACCCAATACGGTCAAAAATAATAGGCTAAAAGCGATTAGAACGACGTACTGATTCCGCCACTTAGGTTGTGTTCGAACCGGCTGAGAAGTATCAGACGCAGACACATCAGACTCAAATGGCACGGTTTCCTGATCCATGATAGCGTTTTGTGTGATTACTATCAGAATTTGTTCCAGTCTTTTGGCCACTTGTCTGGCATTCGCCGGGCGTTCTTCAGGATTAACCGACAACAGCTGATTTAACAGATGAGCCAGCGGTTCGGGTAAAGCCGGTAAGACTTGGCCTGCATCGTCATGTTTACCATTTAGTATACGCTCACGTAATTGGGTTTTACCAAAAGGGTGACGAGCGCTTATCAATTCATAAGCAAGGACACCAAAAGCAAACAGGTCCGACTGAGGTGAGAGTGCTTCACCTTTGAGCTGTTCTGGCGAGGTGGCGGTCATACTGGCATGGCTTTGCATCATGTCAGTGTGAGTTCCCTCCTGAGAAGTGTGCGTGATGCGCGCGATACCGAAGTCGGTAATTTTGATCTGCTGGTTTTTATCCAGCAATATATTAGTCGGTTTTAGGTCGCAATGTATTACGCCGCACTGATGAGCGGCTGCAATGCCATTGGCAACCTGAATCAGCAAGGTTAGTTTTTGCTCAAGGCTTAATATCTGAGTTTTCTGGTGATAAAACAATGTGGTGCCATCGACATACTCCATGACCAGATAAACCTGATCAGGGCCTGTTATTATGTCGTAAAGCTGAACTATGTGTGTGTGATTTAACCTGGCAAGAATTTGGGCTTCAGCAACTGCGAGAGAGATGTCGGTGCCCGCAGCCTGTGTCTTTAGGCGCTTTATTGCCACTTTTCGGTTCAGTCGGATGTCTTCTGCCAACAGAACTTCGCCCATTCCGCCTTCACCTAACACTTTTATAACATGATAGTGTTCGGGCAAACTCGTTTGCTGAGAAGTGGAGGATCCCCCTTTGGGCTGCTCTGAGTTAGTTGATGGCTGCGATTTATCCATTTTATTTTTTATCTTGTACCTTACGGGTGGCAATGCCTGAAGGGCATATGTATCGTCGGGAAAATGACGTGCCAAAAGAACGACATGTACCGAATAACAATAGTAACGGTTAAGCAAATCAAATGCCAGTCTATCAGGTGAGTAGGTCGGATGAGATTATTTCAGATTAGGCAATATTTTGGTGTAATGTGGTGAAATCGGTGTTTTTGTGAAACGGTGTTAAGATTATTAAGGAACAGTTTTCCGGGTCAGGGCGATAGGCGTGTTATTGCGACAACCCGGAGCAGTTATCGAGGAGCGATTATGGCCACGTTACAACATAAACAGCAATCTAAGTATTTATATTTAAAGTCCTTTCACCGATTTGGGCGACTAAAGCATTCAGTGGACAGTTGCTTTGATGAACTGGCCATTTCCCGCATTCATGCCGTGATAGAGTGGCAACAGGGGTACTGGTATTTACGTGATCTGAGCCGTAATGGCACCTGGCTCAATGATGCACGAGTCCCTTATAACCAGGACGTTGCTTTGAATGTGAATGATGAAATTCGCTTTTCAGATTCAAGCTGCCACAGCTTCAGCGTAACGGATCTGGCGCCACCTGAGGATTTATTGGTGCCTTATAGCCACGACGAGCTTGTTGACGGGCAAATGCCGGTTATTCAGCTGGAAAACTACCACCTGTTACCAAGTGAATCAGACCCTGAGCTGATAGTGTATTTTAACAATGCTGAACAAACCTGGTGTTACGAGGAAGTTGGCTCTGAACATCCGGTGAGTATTACTGATGGTGAGCAACTGCGTTTTGCGCAGCAGATCTGGAGCCTGATCCAGACGCGGGCAAGCCAACAGGAGTGCACGGCAGAAGTCACAGATACAGATCCCGGCGATCTGGAGTACCATTTTACATTGAGCCAGGATGAGGAATACGCTGAGTTACAGGTAAAACAGGCTCAGGAAGAAGTCGATTTTGAAACCCGTACACACCATTACCTGACGGCTCTATTGGCCAGGTATAAAATAAAAGATATGCAGCATCAGGTCGATGATGCATCACAAGGCTGGGTCTCGGTGAAGCAATTGTCCCGTGATTTGGGGCTGACCGAGAGTCACATTAATATCCAGATTCATCGTGCCCGAAAACAGTTTGTCGACAGAATGAAAGACAAGTCAATGGCAGAGTCGCTTATTGAACGTAAGCGAGGCCGTGTGCGTTTTGGTGGCAGACATTTCAGCATCGTCAAAGGGCAGCAACTTGAGGCTTCAACCCTGTATCAACAGCACAATGAGTTGGTAGCTGCTAGTTGATGTATTTCTTTTGTTTCTGTATCGTGAACAAGCCCGCTTTTAAAGCGGGTTTTTTTATATCTACTTGCTTAACTTAGTAGCGAACCTTGGCAAGGTAGTAACCTCATAAGCTGGCTATATTTTAGTGCCGATTGTTACAGGTTCCACTTTAAGCAAATATTTAGAACAATTTTGGGTGATTCGTTATATAAGGAAAAGTTGGATATGTTTAATTTGAACCGCGTATTTTGTTGTTTTGCTCTACTACCAGCTGTTGCCATGGCAGGATCTTTTTCACTACAGTCTAGTGATATAAAAAATGGTGACTTTTTAACACAATCTCAGGTATTTCAGGGCTTTGGCTGTAAAGGAGATAATTTGTCCCCGCAGCTGTCTTGGCGTGGTGCACCTGATGGGACTAAAGCCTTTGCGGTGATTGCCTATGACCCTGATGCGCCAACGGGAAGTGGTTGGTGGCACTGGCAGGTGGTAAATATTCCCGCAACGGTAACCAGTTTACAGACCGGTGCAGGCAAGCTGGGTAACGAACTATTACCAGCAGGTGCAAAGCAGTTAAGGAATGATTTCGGGACGAATGACTTTGGCGGAGCGTGTCCGCCAAAAGGCCATGGAGTACATCGTTATCAATTTACCGTTCATGCACTGTCTAAACCCCTGAATATTCCAGAAGGCGCCTCTGCGGCTTTGGCAGGTTACATGATCCATGCAAATTCACTCGCTTCAAGCTCCATAGAATCACTGTACCGAAGAGACTGAATGGTCTGTAAGCTTTTACTGATGGCTGCGCGCCTGAGGAAACAGATCAAAGGTGCGATTGCTCATAAATAATAAACGACTGTGAAGACAGTGGGCGATCTGAGATAACTTAAATTCAAAGAAATATTAGGACTATTATGCAAAGACTTTTTGGATTATTTTTGAGCTTGTGCACGATAAGCACTCCCGCTATGGCCGAGGAATATGCACAGGGCCGTCAAATATCGGCGTTGCCCGATGTGTTGTCATTCAGGGAGCGCGTGCAACCCATCAATGAGATGGTGACAGATCGCTTGGATAACTTACTTCCAGAGCTAATGCGTGAGGCGGACCTGGATATGTGGCTCGTCATTAACCGAGAATATGGTGAAGATAAGCTGTTTTATACCCTGGTTCCGCAACCGACTTTTGCGGCACGCCGCACTACCTTGCTGGTGTTTTCAAAGCAAGCCGATGGCAGTATTGAACGCTTTAGTGTGAGTCGTTATCCCATTGGCGACTTATATCCCACAGTGTGGAAAGGGGGCACAAAAGAACAGCAGTGGCAACGCCTCGCTGAGGTGATTGCCGAGCGTGATCCTAAGCGTATTGGGATTAACGTTAGTGAAGACTGGGCACTGGCCGATGGTCTCAGTGTTGGATTACATAAACAACTGTTGAAGGTATTGCCGGGCAAATACCAGCAGCGCTTGGTGAGCGCCGAAAAACTGGTGATCCGTTGGCTGGAAACGCGCAGCCAAAAAGAGCTTAATGTATACCCGCAGGCGGTGACACTGGCGCGTCGGGTAATTGCAGAAGCATTCTCCAATAAGGTGATCACACCAGGCGTGACCACCACCAAAGACGTTGAATGGTACTTACGCGAACGCTTTGAAGAATTACAGCTCAGACCCTGGTTCCAGCCGTACGTAAATATTCAACGTCAGGGCGACAAAACCAGTAAAGACGATGTGTTTATTGGTGAATACAACCGGACTATTTTGCCGGGAGACATTATCCACACCGATGTGGGTATCTGTTACCTAAATCAGTGCACGGATACACAGGAAATGGGCTACGTGCTCAAGCTTCATGAAACCGATGTACCAGCGGGCCTGAAACAGGCTATGGCGACAGGTAATCGCTGGCAGGATATCTTAACCAGTAACTTTAAATCAGGGTTAACGGGCAATGAGATCCTGGCCAATACCATTAAACAAAGTAAAGCAGCAGGGATTGTCAGCAGTACTTATACCCATCCGCTCGGCTTTGTTGGTCATGCACCTGGCCCAACCATTGGTATGTGGGATAATCAGGGGCCGACACCGGTACAGGGAGACTGGAAACTGTATCCAAACACGGTTTATGCCATTGAAGGAAACATTAAAACGCAATTACCGGAGTGGGACAACCAGTGGATCCAAATCAAGCTGGAGCAAGATGCGGTATTTGATGGCAAGCAGGTCTGGTACTTAGCGGGCAGGCAAACCCAGTGGCATGTAATAAGATAGAACTTTAATGAGTTGAAAAAGCCCGCATTCGCGGGCTTTATTATTCGCTTAGAAGTTAAACGACACCTTACCGTATACAAAGCGGCCGTCTGTGCTGTATGCAGAGAACGCTGAGTAAGGGAAGATCTGGTTAAAGTTGCTGAACCCAATGTTGCTGACGGTATCCTGAGGATACTGATCAAACAGGTTATTCGCGCCAAGGGCAACACGCCATTGCGCGTTTACCATGTAAGCCACTTCCAGATCGGTGATCCATTTGGCTGCCAGTACTTCATCTTTTTCTACTGTGCTGGAAGGATCGGTCACTTCGCCGTAGCGGGTTGCTTTGATCATAACCTGCCATTGTTCACGTTGCCAGTTTGCCACCAGGTTCCATTTGTTATCCGGTGTGCCCGACTCAAAGCGCTCAATTTCACGACGGGCAAAGTACTGGTAGCTATCGCCAAGCGCAGCCAGCTCAGCCGGGTTGGCTTTGACATTTGTTACCTCGGTATCGTTGAGGTTCAGGGCTGCACTGAGGTTAAGGTCGCCATAGTCGGCCAAATCAAAGCGATAGGTTGCAACAATGTCTACACCCTGAGTGCGCGAGTCGATGGCATTGGTAAAGTAACGTACACGCTGTACGTTAAACTCGCCAGCCTGTTGCAGGATCTGCTCAACCGCGTCGCCGCTGAGGTTTTCAGACATCACAATGCGGTCGTCAATATCAATGCGATACGCATCCAGTGTCAGGCTGAAAGCATCTTGCGTATAAATGAAACCGGCTGTCAGGTTAACAGACTCTTCGGCTTCCAGTGGTTTAGCACCCAGTGCCGCAGCCGCAGGAGTATCGACCGGATACAGGCCAACTTCATTTGGTACGCCGTCTTCAAATACGGTGGCAATCGACTTATATGAAGTCTGAGCCAGCGAAGGCGCGCGGAAGCCTGTGCTTAGCGCACCACGCAGCGACAGCTGGTCGTTCACCACATAGCGGGTTGCAAGCTTACCAGTCAGGGTTGAACCAAAGTCGCTGTAATCTTCATAGCGGGCCGCCAGTACCAGGTTCCAGTCGGTGGTCAGGTAAGTATCAAACTCAGCAAATAACGCGACATTATGGCGTGATTCATCCACCGCACTTTCTGGGGAGAATCCAGCCAGAACCTGTGCGCCACCTGCGGCAACCGGCTGGCCGTTTGCATCCAATACCGTCTGATAAGACGCCAGTTCACCCGCCTGAATTTCATAGGTTTCGCGGCGGTATTCACTGCCCAGCGTAACAAACACGCTGTCATACAGTCCCAAGTCCAGCTCTGTTTTGGCCTCTGCATTAACCAGCAGCTGACTGTACACCAGTGCGCCGTTGTCGAACTCAGTTGGGCTGCTTGCGCCCATAGAGGTATTCAGGCTGTTCGATACGCCAAAGCCAAAGTCGTTCAGGCCATAATTGGTGCTGACATCGTACTGCCAGTCACCGGCATCCCCTTTGGCACCCACAGCAAAGCTATAGTCGCGCACTTCGGTGTCTATTTGCGGTAAAAAGCCATCCGGGTAAACTTCGGGGACATTACGGCTATCCTGAGGACGACGGAAGAAACCACCTGAATTACCGTCGCGGCTTGAGAAGCTGCCGAATGAGTACAAGTCTAAGTCCGGCGCCAGTGCGTAGCCTGCGTTATAAAACAGCGCAAAGTCTTCGATGTCGGCTTTACCAAATCTGTGATTATAACGCTCTGCGTTAAACTCACGAGGGTCCAGCTTGCCGTTTTCATCACGGGCATACTGCTCGCGCTCATCGATGCCTGAGCGGTTGGTCGGTTGCTTGTTACGCAGCTCAGCAGCCACGTTGATAAAGCCCTTGCTGCCAAGCTCAAAACCGATATTGCCGCTGACTGTGGTGGTGCCGCCATCGTTCAGTTCGCGATCTGCGCCTTTGTCAAATGCCAGATTACCCTCGGCATCTTCATAGGTGCGTAGCAGTTGTGCAGAGCCGGCCATCTGCGTGTCGTACTCACCATAAGTGACCGACAGGTTGCCGCCTTCATCGGCATCGTTCAGAACAATGTTGATCACACCGGCAATGGCGTCTGAGCCGTATTGTGCCGCCGCACCGTCACGCAATACTTCAATGCGCTTGATAGCAGCGGTCGGAATAGTGTTCAGGTCAACCGCTGTCGAGCCACGACCAACCGTGCCATTCAGGTTCAGCAGGGCACTGGCATGGCGGCGCTTACCATTGATAAGCACTAAAGTATGATCGGGCGCCAGTCCGCGCAATACCGCCGGGCGTGCGTGATCGGTGCCGTCGGCCAGCTGCGAGTTCGGAAAATTGAAGCTCGGTACCAGCGTTGTCAAAACCTGGCTGAGTTCAAGCTGGCCTGAGCTGGTGATTTCATCCAGGCTGATAACATCGACCGGTACCGTGCTTTCAGCTACGCTGCGCAGACTGCGTCGGGTACCTGTGATTTCAATCACTTCTGTGGTGTTACTAGCCTGAGGTGCCTGGCTTTGTTCTGCGCTGGTGTGAAACGAAGCGGCGGCGCCCAGCACCAAGCTGATGCTGGCTGCCAGAGTACTCGGTCTTAACATGGTCATTCCTGATTATATGTTGATTTCTGTACGGGCTTTTTTTGTCTGGCCCACGAAAAGGACGGCAATACTAAAGGTGGATAATTCTATCCGAAATTCGAATTCGTTATAAATTATAACAGCTCAAATTTTTATGTTTATTTAGTAACATTGTATTAAATGACAGTCAAAAGATTACAAAGTATCAATCAGAGTCAGGCTTGCTGGCTAAGTCACCACGCCTTTGTTACTGTGGAACAAAATTTTATTGTTCAATCAATTGCTTTGCTGCTTTGGATAAATAAATTTTGTTAGTCTATTGTTTAAGAGCAAGGTATAAAGCGCTTTTTTAAGGAGCACAAAAATGTCGACTTTAATACAGGTTGGATGGCGCGAATGGCTGTCTTTGCCTGAGCTGGGTATAGACAGGATCAAAGCTAAGGTTGATACCGGCGCCCGAACCTCTTGTTTGCATGCCTTCAAAGTAGAAGAGTTTGAAAAAGAAGGCGCATCCTGGGTCCGTTTTTGGATGCATCCCAAACAAAAAAATACCGACTACGAAGTGGTTTGCGAAGCGCCGGTGCTGGACGTTCGCACGGTAACAGACTCGGGCGGCCATCAGGAATCTCGCTATGTGATTCAATCGACATTGCACATTGGCACCGAGCGCTGGCCCATTGAAATCACGCTGACCAACCGGGATAACATGAAATTTAGAATGTTACTGGGGCGTACAGCAATGGAGGGGCGGATCTGTGTAGACCCCGCAGCCTCTTATTTGACTAAAAAAAGAATTGAAGCAAGGAATTAACATGAAAATCGCCATTCTATCCCGGAATAAAAACCTTTACTCGACCCGTCGTTTGATAGAAGCGGCAAAGGAGCGCGGCCATGAGCCTGTGGTGCTGGATGTGCTGCGCTGCTATATGAACATCAACTCCAATGAGCCAGAAATTCATTTCAAAGGCGAAAAGGTTGTTGATGTAGACGCCGTTGTGCCGCGAATTGGTGCCTCGGTCACGTTTTATGGTTGTGCTGTGTTACGCCAGTTCGAAATGATGGGCATTTATCCGTTAAACGAGTCGGTGGCCATCACCCGCTCGCGCGATAAGCTGCGCTCTTTACAGCTGTTATCCCGCAAAGGCGTTGGTATGCCCATCACCGGGTTTGCTAATAAGCCCGATGATGTCAAAGACTTACTTGAAATGGTCGGTGGCGCCCCAGTGGTGATTAAACTGCTCGAGGGCACTCAGGGCATTGGTGTAGTCCTTGCGGAAACACGTAAAGCAGCTGAAAGTGTGATTGAAGCCTTTATGGGCCTGAAAGCCAACATTATGGTGCAGGAATACATTAAAGAAGCCGGCGGTGCGGATATTCGCTGCTTTGTGATTGGGGATAAGGTGATAGCCGCCATGAAACGTCAGGCGCAGGAAGGCGAGTTTCGCTCTAACCTGCACCGCGGCGGCAGTGCCAGCCTGATCCGCATTACTCCGGAAGAGCGCAAAACCGCTGTTGCAGCGGCTAAAGCAATGGGCCTGAATGTTGCCGGTGTCGACCTGCTGCGCTCAGAGCGAGGGCCACTGGTGATGGAAGTAAACTCGTCGCCTGGCCTTGAAGGCATAGAAAAAGCAACCGGAAAGGACATTGCCGGTATGATCATTGAATTTATGGAAAAGAATGCAGCCAGTAAGAGGACCGCAACGCGTGGCAAAGGCTAAAAAAAACCAGGTATTTACACTACTAAATACACCCATTGAGGTGGCTGAGCGCAAAACCCTGTCGCTGGAAGTGGCCAAGCTCTATACCCATTCTCCGTTAACCATTCCCATTGAAGTGGTCAATGGCGCAGAGGCGGGCCCTGTGGTGATGGTTTGCGCCGCCATTCATGGTGATGAGCTTAACGGCGTAGAGATAGTGCGCCAGCTTTTAGCGAAAGTTGATCCAAAAGCGCTGCGGGGAACCCTGATTGCTGTGCCGGTAGTGAATGTATTTGGTTTTATTCATAAGTCACGCTACTTGCCAGACAGGCGAGATCTGAACCGCTGTTTTCCGGGTTCAGAGCGGGGCTCATTGGCAGCGCGAGTTGCCAATGTGTTCTTTAAACGGGTTGCCAGCAAATGCACTCATATCATTGATTTGCATACAGGTGCTATCCATCGCTCAAACTTGCCTCAGATCCGGGCAAACCTGGAATGTGAAGCAACCGCTGACATTGCCAAAGCCTTTGGTACACCTGTGGTGATTGACGCAACGCTGCGCAACGGTTCTTTACGCAGTGAAGCCAGTAACCTGGGGATCCCCGTTATCACCTACGAAGCGGGTGAGGCGCTGCGCTTTGATCCACTCGCAATTGCGGCGGGCTTAAAGGGTGTTGAAAATGTGCTCAGACGGCTTAAGGTACTTAAAGGTCGGCGCTCGAAAAAGCTGCCAGAACCTGTGATTGCGGATTCCACCAGCTGGGTGCGTGCCCATACAGACGGTATTGTCCGCGCTATGGTGGGCCTGGGAGAGCGAGTTAATAAAGAGCAGGTGCTGGGCTATATCAGTAACCCGCTGGGTGGCAATGAAGTGGCTATCCAGGCACCACGCAGTGGTATTATTATCGGTCAGCAGTCTTTACCTTTGGTCAATGAAGGCGATGCGGTGTTTCATATTGCCTACTTTGCCCATGCCAACACCATAGTGGAGCAACAACTGGGAGAGTTCATCGACGAACTTGATTTAGAAGAGCAGCCGGTCGACACTGAACTCAACAACTGATCCATCGCAGCTGGTCTCGGGTGCTTTCATTGCGCCCGGCCAGCTGTCTGTATTTACCGAATACAAGCAGCCATGTTGGCTGTGTTTTGTTCATCTTTATTATCTCAAAAGTTAACACTTTCAACCTGAGTTTAAAGCCTTATCCCTGAGGCTAAGTGACACCGGAATTTTCATCCTTCCTGACGCGGCCCTATGTGGTTAAATTGGCGTAAAAATTGAGCGAAAACAGGCTTTTTTCGTTAAAAGATTACGTGCAAGGGCAAAGTAGGGTAGAATGGGTCGGTTCTATCTACACGTATTACTGCCTGACGAGGTTTATATGAGTTTGTATAATGAGTACATGGAAGAAATCCAAACCCGTAAAACGGAACTTGGATTGAGTCCAAAACCAATCGATAGCGCTGACTTGCTATCTGAAATTATTGCCCAAATCAAAGACACAGGGCATGAGCACCGTGAAGATTCACTGAACTTCTTCATCTACAACACGCTTCCGGGCACAACCAGCGCTGCTGGTGTGAAAGCACAATTCCTAAAAGAAATTATCCTGGGCGAAGAGACTGTAGCTGAAATCACAGCTGACTTTGCATTCGAACTGCTTTCGCACATGAAAGGCGGTCCTTCTATCGCGGTACTACTTGACCTTGCGCTGGGCAACGACGAAGCCATTGCTAAGCAAGCAGCTGACGTATTGAAAACCCAGGTTTTCCTGTACGATGAAGACACGTCACGTCTGGAAGACGCATTCAAAGCGGGCAATGCCGTTGCAAAAGACATCTTAGAAAGCTACGCGAACGCGGAATTCTTTACTAAGCTGCCTGATATTGACGAAAAAATTGAAGTTGTAACCTATATTGCCGGTGAAGGTGATATTTCAACTGACTTACTTTCTCCGGGTAACCAGGCACACTCACGAGCCGACCGTGAACTACACGGTAAATGCATGATCACCCCTGAAGCACAGCAAGAGATTGTCGAGCTACAGAAGAAGCACCCAAATGCAAAAGTGATGCTGATTGCTGAAAAAGGCACTATGGGTGTAGGTTCATCTCGTATGTCTGGTGTGAACAACGTGGCACTTTGGGCAGGTACGCAGGCAAGCCCTTATGTTCCATTCATCAACATTGCACCGGTTGTAGCGGGTACTAACGGTATCGCGCCTATCTTCCTGACGACTGTTGATGTAACCGGTGGTATTGGTCTTGACCTGAAAAACTGGGTGAAGAAAACCGACGAAAACGGCAAAGTGGTTACCGACGCAAACGGCGACCCGGTACTGGAAGAAGCATACTCTGTTGCGACTGGTACACTGCTGACAATCGACACCAAAGCGAAGAAACTATACAACGGCGACAAAGAGCTGGTTGACGTATCATCTTCATTCACACCACAAAAAGTGGAGTTCATGAAGGCAGGTGGTTCTTACGCGGTCGTATTCGGTAAGAAACTACAGACGTTTGCCGCTGAAACTTTAGGTGTTGAAGCACCAGAAGTATATGCACCTTCTAAAGAAGTATCGCATGAAGGCCAGGGCCTGACTGCGGTTGAAAAAATCTTTAACCGTAACGCAATCGGTGTTGCGTCTGAGACGCCGCTGCACGCGGGTTCAAACGTACGTGTTAAAGTAAACATCGTTGGTTCTCAGGATACGACGGGTCCTATGACTGCGCAGGAACTGGAAGCTATGGCTGCTTCTACTATTTCTCCGCTGGTTGATGGCGCGTATCAGTCTGGCTGTCACACTGCGTCTGTTTGGGATGCAAAAGCACAGGCAAACATTCCTAAGCTGATGGCGTTCATGAACAAGTTCGGCCTGATCACAGCACGTGATCCGAAAGGCATTTACCACTCAATGACCGACGTAATCCACAAAGTACTGAACGACATTACTGTGGATGACCGCGCAATCATCATCGGTGGTGACTCGCACACGCGTATGTCTAAAGGTGTGGCATTCGGTGCCGACTCAGGTACTGTGGCGCTGGCACTGGCGACCGGTGAATCTGCAATGCCAATTCCAGAGTCTGTGAAGGTAACCTTCAAAGGCGCAATGGCGAAGCACATGGACTTCCGTGATGTAGTACACGCTACTCAGGCACAAATGCTGAAGCAATTCGGCGGTGAAAACGTATTCCAGGGCCGTATCATCGAAGTACACATTGGTACGCTGATGGCTGACCAGGCGTTCACTTTCACTGACTGGACTGCAGAGATGAAAGCGAAAGCGTCAATCTGTATCTCTAACGACGAAACGCTGATCAAGTCAATTGAGCTGGCGAAGAGCCGTATCCAGATCATGATCAACAAGGGCATGGACAACAAAGCGAAAACGCTTCAGGGTCTGATTGACCTGGCAGACGAGCGTATCGCGGGTATCAAGTCTGGTGAGCAACCAGCACTGGCACCAGATGACAACGCTAAGTACTACGCTGAAGTTGTGGTGAACCTGGACGAAATCGTTGAGCCAATGATTGCCGACCCGGATGTAAACAACGAAGACGTATCAAGACGTTACACGCATGACGTGATCCGTCCTGTGTCTTTCTACGACGGTAAGCCAGTTGACCTGGGCTTTGTTGGTTCTTGTATGGTTCACAAAGGCGACATGCAGATCATCGCACAGATGCTACGCAACCTTGAGAAGCAAAACGGTTCAATCGAGTTCAAAGCACCACTGGTTGTTGCGCCACCAACATACAACATTGTTGATGAGCTAAAAGCAGAAGGTGACTGGGAAGTACTGGCTAAGTACGCAGGCTTTGAGTTTGACGATGAAAATCCGAAGACGGCTGCACGTACTAAGTACGAAAACATCCTGTACCTAGAGCGCCCTGGATGTAACCTGTGTATGGGTAACCAGGAAAAAGCAGAACCGGGTGACACTGTAATCGCAACGTCTACGCGCCTGTTCCAGGGCCGTGTTGTAGCGGATTCAGCTGAGAAGAAAGGTGAATCACTACTTGGCTCTACGCCACTGGTAGTACTTGCCACTATTCTGGGTCGTTTCCCAACGATGGACGAGTACCAGGCCGCTGTTGAAGGCATCGACCTGACTGCGTTCACCCCACTTGAAGAAGAACTGACAACTAAGTTCGGTTCAGAGCAAGCGGTACCAGTTAAAGTTCTTTAATCTTTAAAGATTAAAAGACTGAAAAAAGCGCGTTTTTACGCGCTTTTTTGTTGGGTGGAGATTGGTGGGTGATAGCCAGTTTAGACGCTTTCTTTGTTTTTAACTGCAAAGGCAATCGCTGAGTTATGTGTGTACAGATACCAAAAAAGGAGACTAGGGCATTCCTACTCTAAATGCTGTTTATCTATACAGATATAAATGAGTCTCGTCAGTTTCCATGTCAAATTTCTCGTTTTGTCCGACCTTAAAGTTTCCTTAATACTAAATCTTGTTTTTAACATAGCTGTTTTGGCTTGAGTAACATGAATAAAGGTGTTAGGTTGTTGTTATTAATATGAATAAATTAATTAATTTGGTGGTGTTGGCGGGATTGCAGTTACGGAGTTTAACCGGTATTCACGCTAATGAGCTACCAAGCCTCAACATCTAAAAACATTCGACACATTTGAAGTAAATTTTATATGGCAGATAAACCTAAATATGGAAGTCAATATTCTGATGCTGATTGGGGATGTGACTACTTTGAGATAGAGACAGACACACCGATTGGAAAAATCAAGGTATGTCATGTAATAGTAAACGACATAAAGATAATATCTGAAGCTCTAGCTAAAAAAGTTCTTGATACTTCTTGGATGACAAATTTAGATGTAGGTAGCAAGAGAGCATATGATAGAACAGTTCAAGAAACTGCTTCTACACTAGTTGAGATATTTGAATCTACCACCACACATTCTGATGTAGGGAGTGAGTTTGGTGAAGTCATGGTTTCAATCGGATCTACCAAAGCACTTGAGAAAATATTTAATCATGTAATTTTGCCCATAGCAGAACTCTGGAAGCCCCAGATAAAACAAAATGAAGGCTTTGATTTCCATACAGTTTGTTCTGACAAGTTTATAAATTTTGGAGAAGCAAAATATTCAGGAAGTGAAAACCCCATGGCAATGCTATAAATCAATCAAAAGGTTTTATAGATGATGAAAAACATCTGAGGGATTATGTTCACTTAAGAGAGCTGGCTTCAGATACAGCTGTTGAAAATCTGAATAATGATAGTTTTGGTATTGTTGCGTCATTCTCAATAAATGCATCTGACCCTCTTGTAGTTTTAAAAAATGCTATTAAATCTGCTCAAGATAAATTGAGTTCAGATAGCATAAAAGCAGTATATTTGGTTGGGGTAAGCAAATGAGCATAACCGATATTGCAGAAGACATAGAGCCAATTAATGGTATTTCTGAACTATTAGACATTCTTCATAAAGAAGGCCCTGTAAGCTCTGAAATATTAGAAAAAATAACATATTATAAAAAGTTCCACAGAGGTGAGTTTCAGGAACATGAAGAGAAAATCATCACTTCTCTCGGACTCTTTTATAAACTACCTGAACCGAACAATTTGTACTCATTTCTTTTGTCAGGCGTTGGAAAGCAACACAAGGAAGAGTTTGGTGAGTATCTCACCCCTGTTCAGGCGAGTGTAAGAAGAGCAGTTAATGAGAATAAAGTTGTTTCTATATCCGCACCAACAAGTGCTGGAAAGTCATATTCCATCAGAGATTTTATTGCTGAAGATGATGGCGATGCTGTTGTAATTGTTCCTTCTAGAGCTTTGATCGCAGAGTATGTCAACACAATGAAGCAAAAGTTCAATGGTGACAAAAATGTGATGATCTCCTCATTTGTGGATGATATATTCAAGTCTAGGAGTCTAAGAAGAATATTTATTCTTACACCTGAACGAGCAAGAGACCTATTTTCCAGCAACCTTAACTTAAATATTAAAGTATTTTTCTTTGATGAAGCTCAGGTCTCTGAGGAAAATGAAAGAGGAGTTATTTTCGATGTTCTCGTGCGAAGGGTTAAGCTGTATTTTGATAAAGCAAAACTAATTTTTGCGCATCCATTTGTAGAAAATCCTGAAGCTCAACTTAAAAAGCATAACTTTTCTGAAGCTGAATGTTATTCAAGATCATATACCCATGGCTCTGTAGGTAAAATCTTTATATATCAACATAAAAATAAAAAATATTATCACTTTTCTCCATTCATTGAACGCGGTCACCAAATCAAAAAATGTGTAGAGCATGAACAAAAGTTTAGTGATTTTGCATTTGATGGAACTCACTCCGTTCTTGTCTATGTATCAAAAGCATCTATATATAACGGTAAATTCATCGAGCCATTCAGAAAATATATTGATAACTATGAGGATATAGACTCAGTTGAAGTTGAAGAGATAATTAACACAATTGAACACCTGTTGGGTGCTGATAACGATGAGCATAACTCTGAACTGGTCGCATTATTACGCAAAGGTATTGTGATTCATCATGGTTCAGTACCACTAGAAGTACGTTTTCTTGTCGAAGACTTAATAAGAAAGGGTTATGCAAAAATTTGCTTTGCGACAAGCACGCTTGCACAGGGTGTTAACATGCCGTTTGATATTGTATGGCTTGACAACATGCGGATTCTTGGTGATAGCGATCAAAGTAGATCTTTATCATTTAAAAACCTAATAGGAAGAGCTGGCCGACTATCCAACAAACCAAAATTTGACTTTGGGTATGTTTTCACAAAAAACCCTCTGCTACTCTCCCAAAGAGTCAATGAGAAATTCCTATTAGATGAGCAATCAATCATCGACAATCCAGAAACCATAGATGATCCTGACACTTCAGAATTGATCAATTCAATAAAGGAAGGCAGCTTTGACGATGATAAGCAAGCACCTTTATCCAAAATTGAACGTCTATCTGAATCAGAGATATTAAAATACTGCGAAGCAATATTAAGTGTTATCTATAGCGAGGACTCGATTAAGGATAATCTGTATGGTGCCAAGAATAAAGAAAAAAGAGAGTCATTGAAACAATACTTTAGATTTATATATGAAGCTTCAATAAATAGAGTCTTGTATGATGGTGAAATTGCTGTATTTAGGCAGGCAATTTCAATTTTCCTCCAAGTAATTCAGGGGAGAACCTTTAGAGAAATTGTCGGCATTCGGTATAGTTATATTTCAAAAAAAGATGAGGGGAGGAAAGGTTATGCTGCGTTTTCACAGCCGGCTACCAAATTGCCAAAGAGTACGTTGACGCAAACATATTCAATCTTTGACAAGGCCACATTAGCAAAAAACGTTAGTTATGATGCGGTAGTTTTTGACACTTATGATTATCTTGATCAAGTTATTTCATTCTCTTTGACAGAGTCTTTTATAACTTCTTTTAAAGTATATAAAGATCAAACATCAGACCAGCGCTCTGATAGAATGATAGAGTTATTAAGGTTCGGTACAAATAACACAGTACATACATTACTAATGCGTTATGGGTTCCCACCTGAAAACATTTCAGAAATATCAAAATATATACTTTTCATTAACGAAGACACCATAACATTCAAGCCTGACATATCAGATGCGCCAAAATATATTCAAGAAATGGTAGATTGGTATTTGCCAGTCTAGAAAAAATACGTAGACAAAACAATTAAAGGAGACATATATGGACGCTCCAGCGATGTCAAGCCGAGTAGGCCTGCGGGGTAGCGAGTTTTCGTTATCCCGTTCGTTATGTTACCCGTGTTGCCATGCCTGATGTTTGGTCCAGTCCGCTATAAATGTGTTGCTCTGACATATATCCGGGCTTGACTGGTTATCCAGCGCCCCTAATGTTAATAACACGGACACCCAATCAAACAATCAAAAAAGAGAATAGCACGGACACCCAATCAAAAACCGTCCCACATTTGGGGTCTGATTTTGGGAGAGGATGTCTGCTCGCTTTTTACCAAGCTCGCCGTGCAAGGAACGAATAGCACGGACACCCAATCAAAAACTGTCCTACAGTTGGATCTGTTGGGTTTGAGTAACTCCCCTATAAATTTGATGGCAGTTTTTCTGAGCGTATCGTGTAGGATGAAGCTATTATGTATGGTGTTGTTATCTAGTTAGTATTTGGCTAAATAAAATAGAAAAAACACTACAGTACGTGTCTATCGCATTGACTTTAAATATCACCGAAAATACGTAGACACCCAGCGTTACCCCAGCGTTACATATTCCTTTTATGGGACCTTGAAGAATGACCAACGCCGTGCGTGGACACCCAATCAAAAACTGTCCTACATTTGGGTCTGTTGGGTGGGGTAGAAAGTACGCAAAAGTACGCAGGCACCCAGTGACAGACAAGTTTTGGAGTGGGTGCCTGTCAACTCGCTATCTAGATGGTGCAGGTGCGACAAACAAGTTTTAGATTGGGTGTCTGTCAACTCGCTATGTCAACTCGCTAGCGTTTGACGTTCCACGTTCGAGTTATTGCGACTATGTAGTGGTTCTAAAATCCAAGTTGATGTAAATTCGAATAAATGTGACGAATCGGGGAATCGTATCTCGGTTAGCCGAGTAAGGTCATTGTGAACAATCTAACAATGACAATTAAATTGGATTCGGGATATTGTTGCGATCTTTGCAATTTAATTCGTTAGCAAAAATCTCGCAGATGCTACTCATCGCTTAATTCAGCGTCATAATTAAAGGTAGAAAAATGAAGAAGACAACATTAATAGTTATATTTTTAACTCTGTATTCATCACTATCACTAGCGGGTGATATTCCATGCCACGGGAATATTGTCTTTCTAATGGCAGATCACTCCGGTTGTACCGATGCAAATGGCAAGCGACAACTGGCTTTCAAAACCAACTCAGGTTCAAACCCTTGGATGTGTGCACGCACTGACCTAGGCTCATCTATGCTTTTGGCTGCGAAAGCAGCGAATAGGAAAATTCAAGTCTACGTCTCAGATCAAAACAAAAACTATACCTGCAATACAATTCCAAATTATTCAACTATTTCTTACATCATAATGCACGAATAAATACAATAAATGTAGCAACCTGAAGCAGCAAGAAATGGCCGCGAAAAACAGGCGGTTAAAGTACTTGTTGTTCGGGTTCTGCGAGCGTTAACTGTCATATGGATATATCGCTAGGCACTGCTAATTCAAAGTTGTACGAAAAGAACGGGCTTACTCATTACAAAATCAGCCCCATCTTTGGAAAACAAGTGCGTGGACACCTAATAAAAAACAAGTGCGTGGACACCCAATAAAAGCACAGACACCCAACGTTACACATTCCTTTTGTGGGTCCTTGAAGGATGACTGCGACTGTGATGTTGAGAAAGAAAGAAGCGATAAACCACAGAGTCGGAACTCATTGATGAGCAATTTCAGTTGAAACAACAGCTATTTGATATTTCTGGGCACGCTCAAGCACAGCCCTGGTACGACAGTCATCACGTGAGCTCAGGATAAAGGCAATACTAGCCCAATAAGCGCTCACAATTAGCCAGATTAGGTCGTCGCTTTTTTTGCAGGTGCTCACAAAATTCAGTCAACGCATGGCGCTTGCCGACTGCACCGTGGAATACTTTGGTAAATCGCGTGGTGAGTTTGAGCCAGTTTTCAGGCTCTATTTGCAATCTGGCGAGAATAGGCTGAGCATCGCAGATATGACCTCGTTTGTCAGCTCGAATACATCGGCCTGTGAGTTCAACCAGTTCAATGTAGTATTTAAGCTCAAAGGGCAAACCTTTGGGCATGTTTTGTCTGGGGTTACCAGCAAAGCGCAGAAGGCTCTTTGGTTGTTTACCTTGCTGTGCGTGTTCAATGCGTTTTTTGATACTGGTGAATTCAGAGGTTTCTGGTGTGGCGTCCATTTTGGCCCTGATGAAAAGCACAGACACCCAGCGTTGTTCGTTCCTTTTGTGGGCCCTTGAAGAATGACTGCGATGTTGAGAAAGAAAGAAGCGATAAACCACAGAGTCGGAACTCATTGATGAGCAATCTCAGTTGAAACAACAGCTATTTGATATTTCTGGGCACGCTCAAGCACAGCCCTGGTACGGCAGTCATCACGTGAGCTCAGGATAAAGGCAATACTAGCCCAATAAGCGCTCACAATTAGCCAGATTGGGGCGTCGCTTTTTTTGCAGGTGTTCACAAAATTCAGTCAACGCATGGCGCTTGCCGACTGCACCGTGGAATACTTTGGTAAATCGCGTGGTGAGTTTGAGCCAGTTTTCAGGTTCTATTTGCAATCTGGCGAGAATAGGCTGGGCATCGCAGATATGACCTCGTTTGTCAGCTCGAATACATCGGCCTGTGAGTTCAACCAGTTCAATGTAGTATTTAAGCTCAAAGGGCAAACCTTTGGGCATGTTTTGTCTGGGGTTACCAGCAAAGCGCAGAAGGCTCTTTGGTTGTTTACCTTGCTGTGCGTGTTCAATGCGTTTTTTGATACTGGTGAATTTAGAGGTTTCTGGTGTGGCGGCCATTTTGGCCCTGATAGGGTTGAGGTCTACATAGGCCATACAGGCGGCAAGGGCGGCTTCATCGAGCAATGCCTGGGATTTAAACCTGCCTTCCCAGAACCGGCCTTTGCAGCCATCTTCTTTATTCGCACGGCGGGCAATGTCTTCGTTCAGTACGCGCATAAACCAGCTGATACTGGCCAGTCTTTCGCGATATTTGTCGATAATATCGTCGAGCATAATGCGTTCGGACAGAGTGAGTTCGTTACCTTCCATGAATTTGTGTGTCAGCCAGTTTCCCTTAAACAACTTGTGCCAGCGTATGACGATGGCTTTGTCATGCAATCGATTTGCCTTTTTATCGTCTACATACAAAACGATGTGAGTATGGTTGCTCATTACAGCGTAAGCGCAAATATCAATGCAGAAAATGCTTGCTAGCAGAAGTAATTTTTCTTCAACCCATTCACGGCGATGTTCATAAGATTGGCCTGTTAATGGGTCCTGACCGCATAAAAAGGCACGCCTTACGCAGCGAGAGATGCAATGGTAGTATTTTGTGTCAACTAAGCTGACCTGGCTTTTCCGTGCCTTTGGCATTGGGTTCGTCCTTATCCTTGGAGCAGGTTAAAAGCATAGATGGTAGAAGTAAGAGCGACAAGTTTTGGAATGGGTGTCCGTCATATCCTGTCCGTCATATCCACAGCCAGCCAAATCAAGGCGATAAAGGCCAGTAAAAGTAACGATACAGTCGAAAACAAAAACCACTGTGGCTTTTAAGGGCAAGTTATATGGAACTGAATATAGCCTTTAACAACCACTAAAGAAAACGAAAAAGGGTTGAGATATGTATTCACAAGTAGAGAAGCCAAAAGAAAATAGAAGTAGGGCGATTGCTAACAGTGTTAGTCAGAAGAAAATTGTTCTAAAAAAAGGTTTTGGGCTTGTGGATAATAGACCTGAGGCTGTTGCACAAAGAAAACTGAAAGACGATCTGTTATCCTCTTTTTCTAATCAGCCGAGAAATATTCCGGCTCAGTTGGTTAAAGGAAATTATGGAAACTCAGCCAAGTTAGCGAAAGCGAGATATTCCTTAAGCCACAAGAAGCAAGCATTTAAAGATTGGAAACGAGGTCGTGAAGCACAGCATCTTATCCCTGCTGCGATATGTGATAGCTATGGCATTCCCGAAGCATGGGCTAATGGAGTTCATAATGGGATGATGATGCCATCAGGACGACCGAAAACACACCATCTTCGAATAAAAGCTTTGGATAAAGGTAAACGTGCTCATATAAAAAAAGGATGGGCGCATCCTATTTATAACAAATATGTAGAAAATCAAGTGAAGACAAGGGGTTGGAAGAAAGGGAAAGTGACTAAAATACAGTTTCTTGCTTTGGCTGGATTCCTGAGAAAGAAAAACAGACCAAAGAAAACTGGGACTACTAAAGGACATGTGGATGACATCAAATAATTTATAATTCCCATAACACAACCTATAAAGAAACTGAAAGCGTCTTTTAGCCGAATAGAAAAATACGGACACCCAGCGTTATCAGTTCTCGTTACGAGTTGCTATGTAAGTATCCAATGTTGCATGTGCCTTGTATGGGTTCTGTTGGGTCAATGCGAGAGGAAAAATTTGTGAATTTAGTAATGGATGTCTACCAATTTACCGCCCCTAATCTGAACCCTTCTATGCGCTCTGATTCGGATTTTTTCGCCGACAACAAAATACTTGGCACACCTTGCGCTACGGCATTTTGTAGTAGCTCCAGACCACTGCCATCAGGCAGCACAATATCCAGAATGGCCAAGTCAAAATTCTCTTCGTATAAAGCTTTTTGCGCACTTTTATGAGTGGTTAAGTGAGATACACAATAACCTGCGTGCGCTAGATAGGCGCTGACTATATCAGCGGTCTCTTGCTCATCTTCAACATAAATAATACGAGTATTGTATTTCATTGACCCGGAAACTTCCCTCTGTAAGAGGCCTGCCACCCATAGTGACGAACACCTGAAATTTTCAACATCCATTCTAAACCAGCCAAAAAGAATACCATATGAATTTTTGTTGTTTCAAGGGGGGCAACCATGGTGTAAAAGCTTGCGATATTACCTCTGCATTCGAACCCACCTAAATGTTTGCGTACACGCCAACCTGCAAAACAACTTTTGCCAAATCAATACCGTTCACTGTATTATTGTTCACAACTGTCTGACTCCAATCATAAAAGCTGACCAGTAATGCATAGCAGGAAGAAGGGAGTCGAATTATCTGTTAGCCAAAAAAGGAGAATTTTTAACAATGCACATTATCTTAGGTTTGCTCGGAGCAATCATTACAATTTTAATTTTGGCTAATCGACTCAACGATTCTGGAATTGATTTGGGCTGGCTTAATCCTTTTTCATGGCACCGCCGCAGGACTTTTCGCAAAAACCACGATCTTAACCCTGTTTTCAAACTGGACTCTCCGTTGGATGTTGCGGGTTTGCTGGTAACAGGGGTGGCAAAAGTGGATGGAGATATCACCGCTACTCAAAAGTCGGCAATCCTTGAGGTGTTTGAGCAAGAGTTTCACCTTAGCCCTGGGGAAGCAAAAGATATGCTCACCTCCAGTGTGTATCTTATAGGTAATGGTCAGGAGTTTTTCTCAAACCCAGCAAGAAGTTTGGAGAGGGCTTATGACCAATTCAAACCAAATCAGGTAGATTCTATAAAAGATCTTTTACAGAGGGTTGCTGATATTGACGGTTCGCCATCTGGTAAGCAAGCTGAGTACATGAAAAAAGTTCTGAAGGGATTACCTACTGTGCGTCCATCAAAATGGTAGGGCTGCGAGATAGCGGCTTTTCGCTATCTCGTGTGCTCTTTTCCTCATTTTAGCATTCCGAATGCTTGGTTCGTCCGTTTTGAATGTGTTGCTCTGACATTAATGAGCAACTCCACTCAACCCAATACTGCTCATTCGTAGATTAGCAAAGCCAGTGCGTTAATCAGGTTATCGTTGTTTTAGTGATCCAGTATTCAAGCTTTTCGGCAACTTTGGCAGATTCTATGGGCTTGGTTATGTAATCATCCATACCTGCATCCAGGCATTTTTGTTTGTCGCCTTGCATGGCATTGGCGGTCATGGCGATGATGGGAATATCTGCCTGGTGACTACCAGCCTGTGCCGAACGTATACAGCGGGTTGCCTCATAGCCATCCATTTTCGGCATCTGGCAGTCCATCAGTACAATAGTGTATGGAGTTGAGTCATCAGCATCGCGCAATTTATCTAATGCTTCATACCCGTTTTCGGCAATGTCAGTTGATATCCCTAAATGCTCTAAGATACGTACAGCTACAATTTGATTAACTTTGTTATCTTCAACGAGTAAAACGCGGGTGTGTTTTGCCCAGCAAGGGGCTGAGATATCGCTATCAGTAAGGGTATTTTGAATGGCTGAAGTGTCAGGATCAGCCTCAGTATTGGCCTTTACGGTAGACAACGCCTTGATGAGGTCGCTTTGTGTTGCTGGTTTGGTGAAGTATCCGTCCAGCTGTTCTGAGCTGGACTCAATGGCTTCGAACTGTTCATCCAGCAGTGTCATCATGATCAATTTTAACCGACTATGTTCAGCGTTTCTCCGTATCTCACAGGCCATCAGCTCGCTACTCATGGTTGGAAGTGAGCGGTTAAAAAAGACAATATCTATGGTGTTGTCAGCCAGTATTTGCAGTGCTATTTCTGCGTTCGTTGCCACACTCACCTTAACCTGCCAAAGTTCAAGTTGCTTTTTGATGGCTTGATTACTGGATGTGTCCGGGTCAACTAATAGCGCACGAATATTCGTAGAATCAAATGTCGGTAAATTTTGCTGATGCTGATCGCTTTTGGATACCAGACAAGTAAATTCAAAGCAGCTACCAATACCCACTTTACTAGAAACGTAAACATCTCCCCCTAACAGCTGGCACAGTCTTCTCGTTATGCTCAGCCCAAGCCCGGTACCGCCGTATTTTCTAGTGGTTGATGCATCAACCTGGGTGAAGGAGTCAAACAGACTCGAGAGCATGTCTTCTGGAATCCCGATTCCGGTGTCCTGGATCTGACAGCTGAGAGTGTACTGGCCATCACTGGCTGAAGGGTTTAGCGAGGCGGAAATGATAATTTCGCCTTCTTCTGTAAATTTAATAGCGTTACTGAGGATATTGGCTGCAATTTGCCTGATCCTGCCTGGGTCGGAATTAATAATGTGTGCGTCTATGCCGGTCAGATCCAAAACAAGGCCGATCCCCTTTGTTTGTGCTGCAAGAGCCATGGATTCTGCAAGCTGTTCAAACAGCTGCCTGACATCAAAGTCAATGAATTCCAGCTCGAGTTTATCGGCCTCAATTTTTGAAAAATCAAGAATGTCGTTAATGAGGCTGAGTAAGGAGTGCGCACTGTTGCTGGCAATCCCCACCGAGTGTTCTTGTTCGGGTGTTAACTCGCTGTGTTTGAGTAGCTCCAACATGCCCAAAACGCCATTCATGGGTGTCCTGATCTCGTGACTCATATTGGCCAAAAACTCAGATTTAAGCCGGGTGGCTTCTTCCGCTTTTTTCAGTGCTGCCTCAAGCGCAGTGGCTTGTGATTTTAATGAGGCGGTTTTCTCAGAGACCTGCTCCTCAAGCTGTATTACAAACTGCTTCTGGCGGTCTATCTCCGCTTTTTGTAGTCGGGTACGCAAGTAGATCACGCTAAAAATAACCAGAGCACACGCCAATGCATACAAAGTGTATGCCCACCAAGTTTTCCACGGAGGCGGGGACACGTGCAGGTTAACAGACAGAATGCTTGAGCCCCATTCGCCACGGCTGTTGGTTGCTTTTACCTGAAAGGTATAATGCCCGCCATCTAAGTTAGTGAAAGAGGCGCTATTGCGGTTGCCTATTTCTATCCAGTTGTCATCGTAACCTTCAAGCTTATAGGCATACAGATTCTTATTGGGCGAGACAAAGTCCAGTACTGAAAATTCCAGAGAGAATATGTAATCGAGATATGTAAGGTAAATATCAGTCACATAGGAGTAGGGTCTGTCCAATTTAACGGGCTGCCCCATTTTGTTAAAGCCGGTAAGGACCAGAGCAGGATCTTTTTGGTTTGCCTGCAAAGGGCGTGTACTAAAGTACTCGATGCCGCGTTGACTGCTGGTAAATAAGAGATCGTGCTTACCTTTAACCAGGCTATCCGGATAATAATTTAGTCCGAGCAGCCCATTGTGGCTGTCAAAATTAGTGACTTTACCATCTGCTGGTGAGAACTTGGTGATGCCTCTGTTGGTGGTGAGCCATAGATTCCCTCGCATGTCATCCGAAATCGAACGGATCAGATTGCTGGGTAAGCCATTTTGCATGCTAAAGTGCGCGAAGTTATTGGTCTGAGGCTGGTAGAGGTTAAGCCCTTGCTGAGTGGCAATCCAGATTTGCCCGTCCTGAGTTTGATGAATATCCTGAACAATACTACCAAGCAGGCTGTCCTCTCGATAAATATTATTTGTAAACGGCTGAAATATTTGTTCTTTTTCCAGCCAAAGATTAACGCCATTGCCGGTGCCAACCCACATATTCTGTGAATTATCTTGGTATATTGTCAGAACTTCTGGGTGAGATAAGCCATAGGAGGGGTCAAGATGCCTGAAGGTGCCTTTATCTGGGCTGTAAATATAAACGCCATTTTTATATGTGCCTATCCACAGATCGCCTTGCTTATCGAGGGCGAGTGCTCTGATTTCCCTAAATTCTCGGTGGTTAGGGTCATCCTTGGGATAACGAATGAGCTCTGCCTCGAGCGAGTCTAAATGAAACTTCGCCAGTCCTTCATCTTGTGCAACCCATAAGTTACCCCGTGTGTCGAGATGCAAGACAGGGCGCTCTAATAGTCTGTTTTCATTAAATCCATTTGACTCGTTAAAAATTGGGCCAGACAGGGTGCGCAAGGTTTGCGAAGACACGTCCCATTTTAACAGGTGTGACCTTGAGTTTACTATGAGCAGATCACCGTTACTGTCTGAGGTAATGCCATTAGGTGCCTGTAGTTTTGAGCTGTTAATTGACTTAAATTTGCGATGAGGTACCAGTTTGAAAATGCCATGCACTTCGTTGGTTATCCAGAGCGTTCTGGCACTATCTTCAAAGATAATTCTCATGCCATGACTATGCTCAAGGTCTAGTTGCACTAACTCATCAGTTGAAGGGGTTTTTCTGAATACCCCTTTACTGGTAACAAACCAGATGTAACCCTCCTGATCTTCAATCATGGAGTTTACCTGGCCAAGATGACTGCCATCTTGTGGTCCTATTTCGGTAAAATCAGCACTTTCTGGGTCAAATGTGAATGGACCTTGTTGTGTGCCTACATAAAGCTGGTTGTCAGACGCCTTTAAAATATGGCGGATTTCATTTGTGCCGGTTGGGGTGATATTGGCTGAGTCGGGAAAAAAGTAATGGAAACTTTTGGTGGTTTTATCGTATAAATTTAACCCATAGCTGGTAGCAATCCAGATACGGTCCTTGCCGTCATTTTCTATGTCCCAGATCCGATTATGGGAAAGGCCAGTGGCCGACTCAGAAGTTTTCTTGATGTGTTCAAACTGACCTTGCCCTAAGTATCGGTTGAGACCACTATCATAAGATCCCAGCCAGATAGAGCCATCCAGATCGTGATACAAAGACTGTATCCTGTTGGCGGAAATTGAATCGGCTTGTTTGGGGTCATGGAGAAAATTTTCAAATTTTCCTGTTCTTGGATCATAGCGATTCGCGCCGCCACCCCAGGTCCCGATCCAAATGTTTCCATTCCTGTCCAGCATCAGGTTCCCTGCGTCATTATGGGACAGGCCCCCTGCATTTTTGCCATCAAACTCAAACAGGGTGACTTTGCGACCATCGTAGCGCATGACCCCATTTTCTGCTGTTCCAAACCAGAGTAGCCCTTGTTGGTCTTGAATAATGGAGTAAATTTCTGACGAGACAAACCCATCTTCAGCGGTCAGCTTTTTCAGAGAGTATTGATTGGCAAGCAAGGGAATGTTGCCAAAGCAAAGCGAAGGTATGACGGCCATCAAGACCAAAAGTGTTTGTATTGCGATTAACCGTCTACCCAAATGCATGATTGGCAACCATGAAAAATACTTTAAAAGTGGAGCTCGTGTTAATAGGCTAGTTGAATTTGTGAACGATTTCTATGTATTTAGCTGTTTATGCTGTTAAAATTTTATTGTGTGAGTAAGTCTTTTTTATTCAAAAACCCTTTTACTTTAACCAATAAGGTGCCTGAAAATGGCTGAGCTTCAGTTATCAGGCGTGTATTGCTCGTTGGTGAAGGGCGACGTGTCGCCCTTACTTATGCAAGTTCACTGAGAGATTTTTCCATCGCTTCGCGCATTTTAAATTTTTGTAGTTTTCCGGTGACTGTCATAGGGTAAGTGTCGACAATACGTATGTGTTTAGGAACTTTAAAATAGGAGAGTTTGTCTTTTAGGTAATCCCGCACAGCTTCTTCATCGACATAATGTTCCGGCTTGAGCTGTAGCCAGGCACACACTTCCTCACCGTACTTTTCATCATGGATCCCAAATACAGCGGCATCTTGAATGTCGGGATGATGATACAATACTTCTTCTATCTCTCGTGGGTAGATGTTTTCGCCGCCGCGGATGATCATGTCTTTGATGCGCCCGACAATGGCGACATAACCTTCGTCATCCATCACACCCAGATCGCCCGAGTGTAACCAGCCGTCAGCGTCTATGGTTGCCTGAGTTTTCGTGTCATCTTGCCAATAGCCCAACATAACACTGTATCCGCGAGCACAGACTTCACCTGGTACTCCTTTGGGGGTAAGCTCGCCACTTTCATCAATGATTTTCACCTCTGTATGGGCAATGGCTCGACCGACTGTTGTGACCCGTTTTATCAAAGGGGCTGACACGTCAGTAATATGGTTAATAGGGCTGCATTCAGTCTGGCCATAGCCAATTAAGACGTCGGTCATATGCATTTTGCTCTGAACATCACGCATCACCTTTTCCGGGCAGGTGGCACCCGCCATAACGCCTGTTCTGAGAGAGCTCAGGTCGAACTGATTGAATTGCTCATGCTCCAGCTGCGCGATAAACATGGTCGGTACGCCATGTAATGCAGTACATTGCTCTGCCTCGACAGTTTGTAGTGTCAAAAGCGGATCAAAAGCGTCATTTGGGAAGACCGCACAGGCCCCCTGACTAAGACATACTAAATTGCCCAGCACCATGCCAAAGCAGTGATATAGGGGCACCGGGATGCAAAGTTTATCTTGTTCTGTCAGCTGCATAGTCTGCGCGACCAGGTTAGCATTGTTGAGAATATTTCGGTGAGTTAACGTTGCGCCTTTGGGGTTGCCGGTTGTTCCTGAGGTAAACTGGATATTGATGGCGTCGGTAGGGTTTAGTCTGGGTCCGATAGTGCGCAGGGCGTCATAATCTTGTTCTGAGGCGAGTGTAAGCAACTGGTTGAAATCAAACAGTCCTGCCGGGACCACTTCTCCAGTTTGTGGAATAACCACAACATGGGTCAGATCTGGTAGTCTGGGAGCGTACAGATCTCCAAAAGAGCAATCTTCCAGGCCCGGGGCAAGTTCTTTGAGCATATCGACATAGTTACTATGTTTGAATTGGGAGGCCATAATGAGCATTTTGCAGCCGGCATTATTGAGCGCAAATTCCAGTTCGGCAGGGCGGTAAGCCGGGTTCAGACACACCATAATGGCACCGATCCGTGCGGTGGCAAATTGCACCAGCGACCATTCAAGATTATTGGGTGACCAAAGCCCAACTCTGTCGCCTGGCTGGATCCCGCAGTGCAATAGCGCAGCAGCCAGCTCGTCAATACGAGTCAGGTATTCACGGTAGTTAAGGCGATGTTGCTGATGGCAGACAACAATCGCTTCACGCTCCCCAAACTGCTCGACAATGCGCTCCAGATAGCCGCCGATGGTTTGCTCAAGTAAAGGCCTGTCAGAGACGCCACGATGATAGCTGAGGGTTGGCTTGATTGCTGATGTTGTCATGATCTTTTCCTTGTTGTTGTCATTGCCTGCGGCACACCCATGAAATCACTAAAGGTGCTTAAAACGTAATAAGCTATAACTCAAAGAAATAGTAAAGTTTGTCCCATTGCAAGCCAGAGCCGACGAAATGACATGAAATTAGACTAAAGGCTAACAGAACATTATGCGTCACCGAAAAAGGTGCAATTACAACTTGAATTGCTTCTTCAATGACCCTATATGCAAATTTGGCGTCTCGACGAGCCAGCCTCTTCAGACTGTGCTCAGAAACGCCAACAAATACAACAAATCACTTTCATCTCAATAGCTTTGTATTAGGAGGCCAAATGCTTACGGTGCGTGATTTATCCCGTCGCTACGGGAATTTTATTGCTGTCAACAATGTCAGCTTTGACATTGAACCTGGTCAGATAGTGGGCTTGCTTGGCCACAATGGCGCAGGTAAAACCACCATAATGAAAATGCTCTCAGGTTATCTGGAGCCGGATGACGGGGAGGTCGCGCTAGATGGCATCAATCTGGCCAAAAACTCTAGGGCGTTTCAGGCAAAACTGGGCTACCTGCCCGAAAGTTTGCCAGTCTATCCGGATATGATAGTGGCTGATTATCTGGATTTTGCAGCCAGTCTAAAAGGGTTGCAGGGCAGGAACAAGAACCAACAGATAAAGCAAGCCGTCGGCGCAACCGCACTTGAAACCCGTTTATTTTCCTCAATCTCATCTTTGTCACGTGGTTACAAACAAAGGGTCGGGGTGGCGCAGGCCCTGCTTGGTGAGCCACGCCTGCTGATCCTGGATGAACCAACCAATGGTCTGGATCCGCAACAAACACAGCAGATGAGGCACCTGATTAAGGAAGTAGCTAAACGGGCGACTGTCATATTATCGACCCATATCATGCAGGAAGTCGAGGCCTTGTGTGACCGTGTGATATTGCTGAGCAAAGGAGAAATTCAGCTCGATAAACCACTGAGCGAGATAAAAAATAGTACTCAGGTGGCGCTATGTTGCGATGCAGCTCCAGCACAGCTTGGGTTTGTTTCTCGTCTAAGTGGCGTGCGGCGTTTCAATCTGGTCTCACACACTGGCGATTATCATACGTATCATCTCGATCTTATGCCTGAGGCGGAGCACTCAAACGTGTGTGCTGAACTGATTCAAAAGTTGGTACATTGTGGACTCCGAGTTTTCGAAGTCGGGCAGGTAAACCGGGATCTGGAAACCCTATTTAGCGAATATGGTCAGAAGGAGGCAAGCCATGCAGCATAATGTAACGCCATTGAGGCTGTGCTGGACAATTGCCGCTAAAGAACTGTGGCTGGTATTTTCGTCACCACTGGCATATCTGTTCTTATTGGTTTTTGGTGGTGTGGCCCTGTTTACTTTCTTCTGGGCTGAGGCTTTTTTTGCCCGCAATATTGCGGATATCAGACCTTTGTTTGAGTGGTTACCGGTACTGATGATCTTTTTGTCATCGGCCTTTACCATGCGCCTATGGAGTGATGAGCGTCGCTCCGGTACGCTGGAGTTTGTTTACACCCAGCCACTTGGGTTGTGGCAATTTGTATTGGGCAAATTTATTGCCTGTGTGCTGTTGCTGCTACTGGCTTTAGCCATCACTTTGGTGGTGCCATTGAGTGTCTCATTTTTGGCTGAACTGGACTGGGGCCCGGTCTGGTCGGGCTATCTGGCAACCTTATTACTGGGCAGTGTGTATCTCAGTATAGGCTTATTTGTCTCCGCCAGAACGGATAACCCGATCATCAGTTTTATGCTTGCCACATGTATCTGTGTACTCTTATATGTGATTGGTAGTGAGGGGCTAACCGGGTTTTTTGGCCACCAGATTGCGGAAGTTATGCGCTTGTTCGGAACGGGTAGTCGCTTTGAATCTATTGCCCGGGGTGTAGTGGATTTAAGAGATCTGTATTATTATTTGTCGCTGATCCTAGTCTTTTTGCTACTCAATGTGTTCGCTTTGGAGCGCGCCCGCTGGGTGGATAAACCCGTCAAAGCTCATCATAAACACTGGCATTTGGGAGTCACTTTTGCTGTCGCCAACTTGCTATTTGCAAACCTGTGGTTATACAAGCTGCCTTATTTGCGCGTTGACACCACACAGGGGCAGCAATACTCCATTTCGACCCAGACAAAACGCTATTTACAGCAGTTAGAAGAGCCCTTGTTGATCCGTGGTTATTTCTCTGCAAAAACCCATCCTTTGCTGGCGCCGCTGGTACCACAAATGCGAGATCTGATCGCTGAATATGAAGTGGCAGGTGCAGGCAAAGTGCGGGCAGAGTTTATAGACCCACAGCAAAATCCGCAGCTGGAAGAACAAGCCAACCGTGAATATGGGATCCGGGCAATGCCGTTCCAGGTTGAAGACCGTTATCAGTCTGCAATAGTCAGTTCCTATTTTGATATATTGGTCAAATATGGGGATCAGTACCAGGTACTTGGTTTTAGAGACTTAATTGAGGTTAATGCCCGTGGTGAGAGCGACCTGGATGTGGTGCTCAGAAACCCGGAGTATGACCTGACCCGCACCATTAAATCCGTGCTTGAAGATTACCGCGCTGAAGGCCAGATATTCGATATGGTGGATAAACCGCTGACCTTCAATGCCTATGTATCTGCCACGCAAGTGCTACCCGAGCAGCTCAATTCTCTGCTTGAGGATATCAGGCAGGTAATGACGACGTATGAGGCTGACGCGAATGGCAAGCTCAGCGTTAACTATCAGGATCCGGCTGAAGACAGCGCGCTTGCACAGCATCTGGCTGAAGAGCTGGGGATGATGCCAATGCGAGCTGGTTTGTTATCCGGCGAAGAGTTTTATTTTATCTGACACTCGAAAATGACGAGCAGGTAGTGCAACTGGCGTTGGAAGACTTCAGTATTGAGGCGTTTGAGCGCAGCTTTGACGCTGCGGTGGAGAAGTTTGCACAGGGTCTTAATAAACACATTGCGCTGGTAATGCCGGATGCCATGTCATCACCGGGTCGATACGGGCAAAGTGCCTTTAGTCAGGTTGAGCGTTTGCTGGCCCAGCAGGCCAATGTGAAACGGGAAGACTTGTCGGATGGCCATGTTGATGACAGTGCCGATCTGTTATTGTTGCTGGCGCCTGAGTCTCTGGATGAGCAAGCATTGTTTGCGGTAGACCAGTTTATGATGCGTGGCGGAACGGTCGTTGCTGCAACGTCGCCTTATCAGATTAATCTCAGTGGCCGCAGCCTGAACCTTACTGAGCACAACAGCGGCCTGCAAGCTTGGCTGGCGCATCATGGCGTGAATATACCAAAGCAGGTGATCCTGGACGAGCAACATGGCGCATTTCCGATACCTGTGACGCGCAGCGTTGGCGGCTTGCAGTTTCAGGAAATTCAGATGCTGGAATATCCTTACTTTGTGGATGTCCGCGCAGAGGGGCTGAACAAACAAAGCCTGATCACCCGTGGGCTTGCCCAGGTTACAGTGCCCTGGTCTTCGGGTATTGACTATCAGGGCGAAAACAACTTTGAACCTCTGTTACGTAGTTCTGAACAGGCCTGGCAGACAACACAACTGGATGTGATGCCGAGTTTCAATACTCAGGGAGAGGTGAGTTATCCGCAAAGCTCTCAGCGCACACAATTCGATATAGCTGCCGTCATAGAGGGTCGTTTTACTTCCTACTTTGCCGATAAGCCCTCAACAAACCGTGCTGATGAGGGCGAAGAGCAAACCGAAAGCAGTGAAGCAGAACAAACTGAGTTGCAGATTGATCAAATGGTTCGGCACTCGCCAGAAAAAACCCGATTAATCGTGTTCAGTAGTAATGCGATGTTTAGCGATCAGGTACTCGGATTGATTGGCAGCACCAATCAGTCTGCCTCGCTTAATAACCTGGCGCTGTTACAAAATACCCTCGACTGGGCTTTGGAAGACGATGGTTTGCTGGGGATCCGGGCACGAGGTCATTTTAACCGGACATTACCGCCGCTTACTGAGAAAACTGCAATGCACATCGAATTGTTTAACTATGGTGCGGTTGCAAGTCTTATCCTGATCATTGCATTGGTGGCTAAAGTGCGTCGCACCAGACGCCTGGCGCGCCACCAGTCTGCTTTTACGCCAGAGGAGGCACGTTAAATGAAAGTGATAATGTGGTTGGGCATTGGCCTGTTGTTGCAAAGTGGCGTGGCAGCGTTGCTATGGTTGAATGATGGCAGCGACAGCGCCGTTACCAGCGCCTGGCAGGTTCAACAAAATGATATTACCCGGTTAGCGCTGAGCACTCAATCTGAGGAGGCTGAGCAAAGTGTTGCCTTGATCAAATCAGGCGATAACTGGACGCTAGAGTCACATCCGGAGCTTGCGGTTGATCAGAGCAAAGTCCAGCGTGTGCTAGCTCAGCTTAGTCGTTTGTCTATGCGTTTTCCTGAAACCACCAGCCAGGCAAGCCATACGCGCTTTAAAGTAGCGCAGGACGACTATGCACTCAAACTGGACCTGGGTGACGCAGGGCAGCTCTATGTTGGTAATACCCCGGCATTTAAGCAAGTATATGTTCGACCGGGAAAGAACGATGAGGTCTACCGGGTGGAGCTAAACCGCTATGATCTGAGCACGGAAATTGATAGCTGGCTGGAAGCTGACTTACTGTCTCTGGATGAGGTCAGTCAGATCCGTGTTGGCGACTTGCAGCTTATTAAACGAGAGGAAAGCTGGACGCTGCGCAAAGCGGGTGAAGAGCTGAGCGACTCATTGGATACCGACAGCCTGAAGGCGGCATTGAGGACGCTTGAGAATTTGCGTGTTGGCGCTGTGAGCCAGGCAAGTTTGGAGGTTGTGGCCCGCTTTGAAGCCGGTGACAACGACATCTTGTCTCGTTATGAGCTGGCCCGGGAGGATGACCAGTATTGGGTTCGCAAAGCGGGTATTGAAGGTTACTGGTTTAAATTGTCCCAAAGCGAATTTGCGGCACTGCAATCTTTAAGCGACCCTGAGCAACTGTTGGTTGCTGATAATCCTCAGCAAGGCGCTTTAGAGCAAACGTCAGACTAACCTTTTTGTCTGCATAAACAAAAGCGCCGGTGCTCTTTGAGTCACCGGCGCTTTTATGCTTTGTGCAGCTTAGGCTAAATCTTCTTTAGTATCTACGCGCTCAGCTTTATGTTGCTGCGCAATTTCTTCGCACAGCTCGTGTTTGGAGCGTTTCTCAGCCACACGTCTTGCGGTTAACCAGTAGAAGAATAGGGGCAGGAAGAATACGGCCAGGAAAGTGGCTGCAAGCATACCACCCATTACCCCGGTGCCGACACTATGACGTGCACCCGCACCTGCACCTGAGCTCAGTACCAGCGGTACTACGCCCAGAATAAAGGCCAGTGAAGTCATAATAATGGGGCGGAATCTCAACCTTGCCGCTTCCAGTGCGGCCGCAGCTGGGCTCCAGCCTTGCTGTGTCTTCATCAGCGCGTACTCAACGATCAGAATGGCATTTTTACTGGCCAGGCCAAGCAAAGTGACCAGACCAATCTGGAAGTAAACGTCGTTGGTTAGACCTGCAACCCAGATTGAGATAAGCGCACCAAAAGTACCAAAGGGTAGTGCCAGCAATACAGAAATAGGCAGTGACCAACGTTCATACAGCGCTGCCAGGATCAAAAATACCATCACAACGGCCAGCCCCAGTGCCAGACCGGTTGTGCCTGAGCTGCGCTTTTCCTGATACGCGGATGCTGTCCACTCAAAAGTCATATCCGGTGGCAAAACTTGCTTAGCGATTCGCTCAAACTCAGCAATGGCCTGGCCAGAGCTGTAACCGGGCGCGGCATTACCCATCAGCTTAACGGCCGACAAGTTATTGTACCTTTGCAGGGTTTCCGGACCCCGGCTGTATTCAATGTCAGTGAACGCCGAGATAGGGACCATTTCACCTCGGTTGTTTTTCACATAAATGCGGCCAACGTCTTCGGGTGACATACGGAACTCAGCTTCGGCTGACAATAGTACCTGCCACGCACGGCCAAACTTATTAAAGTCATTGACATAGTAATTACCCAGGTTAGCGGCAAGTGCGTTGAACGCCGAGTTGATGTTCACGCCCATCGCACGTGCCTGCTCTCTGTCCATATGAACTTTCAGCTGCGGTGCATCTGGTCGCCAAAGCGTCTGAATGCCGGCCAGAACTGGGCTCTTTTGCGCTTCGCCCATTAGCATCTGCATGCCTTGTTTGAGGCGCTCAGGGTCGGTACCTGCTTTATTTTGCAGGTATACCTCAAAGCCGCCGGTGGTACCCAGGCCAAAAATCGCTGGAGGGTTGAAGGCCAGTACCAGCGCTTCGTTGATCCCGGCGGTCTTCATAAACAGCTCACCAACCAGAGATTTAGTATCGATTTCGCGCTCATCCCAGTGTTTCTGGGTAATGAACAGGGTCGCCGCGCTGTTTTTGTAACCACCACCGATAAAGTCAAAACCGGTAAAGGCTACTACGTTTTCATTGGCCGGGTTAGACTGAGCAGCTGCAACCACTTCTTCAACAACTGCAGCGGTGCGTTCAAGTGATGAGCCATCAGGCAGGAACACTGCGGCAATATAAAAGCCTTGATCTTCATCCGGAACCAAAGACCCCGGCGTTTTTTGCCAGATGAAAACGGTTGCGCCAACCATGGAGGCCATGAGTACTAGTCCAAGCAGGCCACGACGGATCATAAAGCTCACGGAGCCGACATACCGGCCAGTGACGCGCTGGAACCAGTTATTGAACCACAAGAAGAAACCTGCAGTTTGTTTGTGCTCATGTTTGAGGATCATTACGCACAACGCGGGTGTCATAGTCAGTGCGACTACACCCGACAGGCTCACCGAAATCGAGATGGTGATGGCGAATTGTCGAAATAACTCACCGGTTAATCCACCCAAAAATGCGATAGGGACGAACACTGAACACAATACCAGTACAATTGCGACCACCGGGCCGCTAACTTCCTGCATTGCCTTAATAGCTGCTTCACGAGCATTCAGGTGTTGTTCGTGCATGATCCGCTCGACGTTTTCCAGCACCACGATAGCATCGTCGACCACGATACCAATAGACAACACCATGCCAAAGAGTGTCAGGGTATTGATGGAGTAACCAAGCATATACAGGCCGGCAAAAGTGCCCAATAATGAAACCGGGACTGCGAGAGTCGGAATTAATGTTGCGCGCCAGTTTTGCAAGAACAGGTATACCACTAAAAATACCAGCACCATGGCTTCAACCAGCGTGATTAGTACTTCGCGAATGGACACCTCTACAAAGCGGGTTGTGTCGTATGGAATACCGTGGTCAAGTCCGACCGGAAATTGCTGACGTAGCTCAGCAATCACAGATTCTACTTCGTTCGCTACATCCAGTGCATTGGCACCAGGTTGCAGGAAAACACCCAGTAATACCGCCTCTTTACCGTTAAAAGTACCGGCAAAGTTGTAATCTTTTGAGCCCAGCTCGACACGCGCAACATCTTTAAGGCGCAGGGTTGAGCCATCCGGGTTGGCGCGGATAATAATCGCCTCAAATTCTTCAGGCGTAGACAAACGACCTTTGGCAGTCACACTGTACACCAGCTCCTGCGGATGGCTGCTGGTTGGCGTGGCGCCGATGGTTCCTGCTGCATACTGTGAGTTTTGTTCACGGATGGCTGCGGTGATCTCTTCGACCGTCACACCCAGCTGACTCATTAAATCAGGGCGGATCCACACTCGCATGGCGTAATCTTTGGCACCAAAAATTTGTACGCTGGTGGTACCGGGAATACGCTTAATGCGGTCAAGAATATTCATAGTCACATAGTTCGACGTCCACAGACTGGAACGCGTACCGTCAGGCGAATAAAACGCATGAACCTGTAAGAAACTGGAGGAGCCTTTCGCCACCACGACGCCCTGGCGGCGAGTTTCTTCCGGCAAACGCGCTTCAACCTGTTTGACGCGATTGTTGACGTCGACCGCGGCCTGATCAATATCGGTGCCAATTTCGAAGGTGACAGTGATAGTGGTTGTGCCGGAGCTGGTACTGGTTGACTCCATATACATCATGCCTTCAACCCCAGTGATGGCATTTTCTATTGGTGCTGCAACCGTTTGTTCCAATACATCGGCAGACGCGCCCGGGTAAAAGGCGGTTACCTGAACCTGAGGAGGGGCAATCTCTGGATACTGTGCAATAGGCAGGGTGCGCATTGCTGCCAGACCTGCCAGTACAATGACAATGGAGATCACAAATGCAAATATCGGGCGATCGATAAAATACTTAGAGAACATACAATTATTCTCCTTCACCGCTCACTGAGACTGGCATTCCCGGGAAGAAGATCCGCGCCATGCCTTCAACGATCACGGGTTGGCCGGGTGTCAGGCCTTGTCGTATCACCCACATATTTTTACCATCTAAATTCACCCATTCACCCACTTCAACAGGGGCGGGCAAAGCAACGGTCATACCTTGTTCATTCTCGGTTGCGATATAGACAAACTTACCTGTGCCGTTATCCAACACCGCACGCTGTGGCAACACAATAGCATTGTTACGCACCGCGCCTGACAGACGAACGCGGACAAACTGACCCGGGCGCAGTTCACCGTCGGGGTTATTGATGCGTGCTTGGAGCTCACTGGTACCCGTAAAACGGTTGACTCGCACATCCGAGAAGTCAACTTTGCCGGAGTGTGCATAGACAGAGCCATCCTGCAGTACTATGGTGGCGTTGAACTCGTTGTTTTTGGGCAGGCTGAGGGTGCCATTTTCGACATCCTGGCGCATTGCCAATTGCTCTCGCTCAGAAAAGCCGAAGCGTGCGCGCATCATGCCGGTGTCGGTCAGTTCACTCAGGAGTACAGTCGGACCTGAGACATAGCTACCTTGGGAGACAAATTCCCGGCCCATGATACCCGAAACGGGTGCTTTAACCTGAGCATATTCCAGGTCCAGCTGCGCTTCACTGAGCGCTACTTTGGCTGAGTCCAGATTTGCGATGGCAATTTCGTACGCTGATACGGCATTATCGAAATCCCGCTTCGACACTGAGCGTTCGTCTTTCAGGCGCTCAAGCCGGTCTTTTTCACGCTTTGCCTGCGCTACATTGGCTTTGGCTGCGTTGAGTTCAGCTGCGGCTTTTTCAAGCTCCAGTTGCAATGGACGAAGCTCAATGGTAAATAAAGAGCGCCCGGCTTTAACATACTGACCTTCCTCAAAATTTCGGGACTCAATAAGCCCCGACACGCGGGCCCGGATCTCCACTTCTTTATCGCCAGCCAGTGTCGCTGGCAGCTCGATATTAAATGGCACACTTTGGGTTGTGACTTTGTTGATGCTTACCTGTGCGGGCGGCATAGAGGGGCCACCCTGGCCTTGTGGCGCCTCGGAGCAGGCGGAAATAATGAGTGCAGACAATACCGTTGTTGCCAGGTGTACTACACGACTGCTTTTGTTGGCTGGATACATGTATACTCCAAATCCTGATTAAAATTTTTTATTCCTGAAAAGAGACGAATTAAACTCTCATTTATTGGGTTTACTTTTGCATTTATTCGCTGACGTGTTCACAAACCAATCAAGTAAGTGTAGCACTGCTTTTATAATTGCGTGTGCCGATTTAATTACTGTAGATCCGGCCCTGAAACCAGTGAACAGACTGTCTTACGGCGCGCTGTCTACACCAAAACAGCGCAAACCGGGTCAGCATTAAAGCACCGGCTGCTGCTTATCCAACAGGATTTTCAGTCAGTTGTACTGTGCTGGGATGAGTCGACAATGTTGCAAGTATACGCAAGTGTATACCTAATTTTTTATTGGGTAAACGGTGTGGTGTACTTTTTTAAGAATTTAGTACACGAAAGCGTTTACTTTCACACTGGGCCTTTTTAAGTTAAACTGCTGTTAATTTCACACAGATGTTCGAGTCGATGACCCAGCTTACTGAAAAACAACAAGCAATATTAAGCGCAGCGGTAGAAGAGTTTGCTCAGCGGGGACTGCAGGCCACCACTATGGAGGCAATTTGCGGTGCAGCAGGGGTATCCAAACGTACATTGTACAAGCATTATGCAACAAAAGAAGCCTTGTTTGATGCGGTGGTTGTTTCGTTAATTGAAAGAATACAGCCGATTACCACCATTCAGTTTATCCCAAACTATGATTTTGAAATTCAGCTGCGTCACCTTGCCGACAGCGCTGTTTCTTTGTTAGCGGACGTAGACTATATCAAGTTGTCACGCATCGTTATGATCGAGTCCATGCGCTGTCAGGCCCAGGCTGACAGGCTTAATAGTAAGTTTAGCCAGTGCGAAGCTGCAATGAGCCTGTGGTTTGAAGAGGCTTACAGAGCTGGATGTCTGGGAACTTTCTCTGCGCCATTTGCTGCAGCGTTTTTTTGGGGGGCGTTGAAAAGGCTGACGTTTTGGGATCAGGCTATCCGCTGGCAGGCCCCCCTTTCGGAAGCAGATCTTGATGCTTTTGTGGATCAGGCCTGCCAGTTGTTTTGTGGGGGCATAAAATACGCAACGCAACAACCGACCTGAGCCACATGGCTGCGACTATTCAACACCAATAAAACCGCCCGTTTGATGTGTCCACAATTTCGCATAAATACCATCTTGTTTCAGTAGGGCATCGTGTGTGCCTTGTTCGACAATCTGACCCTGATCCATCACTATCAGCCGGTCCATTTGTGCAATGGTCGATAAGCGGTGTGCAATAGCAATCACGGTTTTACCTGTCATCAGACTGTCTAAACTATCCTGAATCGCCGCTTCAACTTCAGAGTCCAGTGCCGCGGTTGCCTCATCCAAAATCAGAATAGGGGCATTCTTTAGTAATACTCGTGCTATGGCAATACGCTGGCGTTGTCCGCCTGAAAGCTTAACACCGCGCTCACCCACCTGGGCATCCAGTCCGGTATTCCCCTGGCTGTCTTCAAGCCCTTCGATAAACTGACTCGCTTCGGCCTGATTAATGGCATCCAGCAGCTCGGCTTCACTGGCGTCGGGCCTGCCGTACAGTACATTATCACGGACACTACGGTGAAGCAGCGCAGTGTCTTGTGTGACCATGGCAATGCGTGCACGCAAACTTTCCTGGTTAACCTGAGCAATATTTTGCCCGTCAATTTCAATGCCGCCTTGCTGAACATCGTAAAAACGCAGTAACAGATTAACCAGGGTTGATTTACCTGCGCCAGAGCGGCCAACAATGCCGATTTTTTCGCCAGGGGAGATGGTCAGGTTGAGTCCCTGAATAACAGCTTGCTGATCGGCGTGTTTTTGCCGTTTGTAGGCAAAATGCAGGTCGGTAAATTTTATTTCGCCTTTGGTGACTTTTAATGCCGGCGCATTGGGCAGATCCTGCACGTCTAACGGCCTGGCTAAGGTATTTTTACCGTCAATGGCCGTGCCGATGTTTTCAAACAGGCTGGACACTTCCCACATGATCCACTGCGACATGCCGTTAAGGCGCAAAGCCAGAGCAATCGTGATTGCAATCGCACCACTGGTGATGGCGCTGAGTGACCAAAGGTAAAGTGAACCAGCCGCGACACTGAACACCAAAAGAAAGTTAAGCGTCTGGATGCTGACGTTTAACTGGGTTGCCAGTCGCATCTGGGCATAGACAGGTTGGATAAACAGGTCCATGCTTTCCCGGGCGTAGACTTCTTCGCGTTTATTATATGAGAACAGCTTCACGGTGGTGATATTCGTGTAGCTGTCGACCACGCGACCAGTCATCTGAGAGCGGGCATCGGCTTGTTTACTGGCAATCTGTTTGAGTCGGGGGACAAAATAAAACTGCATACCTATGTACAAGACCAGCCAAATCAGCAGTGGGATCATCAGTCTCATGTCATTGTCGCTCACCAGCGCAAGCATAGCGCCAAAGTACACAATAACGTAAACCAGTACATCGAGCAGCTTCATCACCGCTTCTCGGATGGCCAGGGCCGTTTGCATAACTTTGGTTGCAATGCGCCCGGCAAATTCATCCTGATAGAAAGAGATACTTTGTTTTAGCAGATAGCGATGCGCCAGCCAGCGAATGGCCATAGGGTAGTTACCCAGCAGGCTTTGATGCAGTATCGCACTGTGGAAAAATACCAGGCAGGGCAGACCGACTAAAGTGATCACGGCCATCACAGTGAGCTCCTGGCGCTTGACTTCAAACAACTCAGCGGGCGTGTAAGCCTGCATCCAGTCAACCAGTGTGCCCATAAAGCCAAACAACATCACCTCGAGCGCAGCCAGGGTGGCAGCCGACAGCGACATCAACAACAGAGGCCATTCCATGCCTTTGGTATAAAACCGGCAAAACGCCAGCAAGCCTTGTGGTGGTTGTGTCGCTGGTCGCGCTGGGAATGGGTCGGTGAATCGTTCGAAAAACTTAAGCATATTGCCTCCTGCATAATGACAGTGCCGGGCTGACCCTGTGTGTTGATGTGGTGTGTTCGTAGGTTTGCTCAGAAAAAGCGCACACGCCTTGCGTACTTATAACGCAGAATATGACTGAAAACCAAGTGACAATTTGGAAAAAGTGAAATAAGAGAAAGTGTTATCGGTGTGTCGCGGGATCAAAAAGCCCGGCCTACGTGCCGGGCAATAGGGTTATTCCGCCTGTTCGGCTTCGTCATGACCATAGGTTTTACGCATAATGTATACGTAGGCGTTATGAAACGCTTGTTCCTGGTACTTTTTTAACCCTGTATCGGCGAAATCGACTGGCACCGGATTACGCTTCAGCTGTTCTTTAACTTCAGTAGAAGACAATAATTTGACGTCTGTGCCTTCGATAAGCTGCATCGCTGTTTCCATTTTAAAGCCGGCCGCGCTGCCCGCGAACTTGCCTTTATGGGCACGTTGACGGATGGCAATAGAGTCAATTTTGTAATCTTCTACCAGCTTGGCAAAATCGAAGTGGAATTTGCGCATCGCGTCTGTGTCCTGGCCAATATTGCCGAGCGTAAAGCGCGTCTGGCGAATATCGCGAATATCAAAAACGTCTTCTTCTTTGCTCAGCAGGCACAGCAGGGCCTCGCTGCCGGTAATCTCTACACCGAGTGTTCTCATTGTTGGTTTCCCATTAACTGGTCAAATAAATCGTTACAGGTAAAGATCATATCACAGCTCGCCAACGCCGAGAACTTATTGCAACATCATTTCTATGGCAATGGCGGCATGATCAGAATAGCGAATGTCTTCTTCATCTCTTTTGGGGTCGAGGTGCGAGGCATAATTGTGATAGGTCAGGCGTCTGACCTTGCTGTGTTCATGGTTTGGGTTGAACTCTTTAGAGGCTAAAATATAATCAAGCGTGTTTCCCGTACCCTGATAATAATGTGTCGGCGGCTTCTGGCCAAAACTAAGTTGATTGTCGGCCAGACAAAAACTGTCGAACAGTCCGACGCTATTAACATCCTGATGTATGGCACTGGTTGGAAACTGCTGAGTCATAAAAGACAGCGCCGGGCTGGCAATATGGTCGTTGAAATCGCCCATCACGAGTGTTGCGGCGCCTTTTTCCCTTTGAGTCTTGAGTGCATCGTAGTAAACAATAGAGGCTTCCAAGGAGCGGGAGATCTGCGACTGCATAGTGCCCACTGTCTGGTGTAATAACGTGAGCAGGGGATCTTCAACAGAAGTATTGCCCAGCATATGAGCCATCGAATGGACGCGTTGAGATTTAAAATGCACCGCATAGACGGTTGTCAGGCCAAAACCGGGTAGCTCAAAACTGCATTTTATGGGCGTGCGATTGAACTTAAACTGGTGCTGGTTATTGAGGTACTCCAGGAGTTCAGGGCAAGGCTCCAGCGGAGTGAAGCTTTTAAAGGGGAACTTACTGGCAATGGCGACAATGGGGTTAAACAGCACATTGGGATAAACCAGGTCGGGTTTGGGCGTATCGACGGTGGCAAAATAGGGCAGCCCTAAATCTTCGCACAAGGTGGCCAGTGTTTCCGGGCTAAATACTTCCTGAAATACAATCACACTGGGGTCCATATGCTGGATTAAACCTGTGATAAACTGAGTTTTGGTCAGCCATTGTGTGTCATTGTAGGATTCATCTAGTTGATAAAAAGAATAGGGGGGCGCAGCAAAGTTCAGCAAATTGAAGGATGCAAACTTGTATGTGTGTTTCTGTGCCATGGTTTTCCTCGTCATTTTACCCAAATCCCTGCTTAATCTTAGTCTTTTCCTTGCAACTCGCCACGTGAGCGTTCACAATGGGCGCTGCGTTTGAAAGTCCCCAGACTCTGTCAGTATATCACTGTTCAATCAATGCTTATTCGTAAAAGCGTTGATGGGCGTCAAATTTAAAAGAATTAACTTAACTAATACATGTGATGCGTTGTAGGTGTCACCACTGTAAATAGGAATTATCATGCCAGTAATTACTCTCCCTGACGGCAGTCAGCGTATTTTTGAAAATCCGGTTACCACTTTAGAAGTTGCTCAGGACATCGGCCCAGGCCTTGCGAAGGCGACCATTGCCGGTCGTGTGAACGGCGTCCGAGTGGATGCATGCGACCTGATTGAACAGGACGCGCAGCTTGAGATCATCACCGCAAAAGATGAAGATGGCTTAGAGATCATTCGTCACTCGTGTGCGCACTTGATTGGCCACGCGGTTAAGCAGCTTTTCCCTGAAGCCAAAATGGCGATCGGTCCGACCATTGACAATGGTTTCTACTATGACATCGACATGGAGCACTCGCTGACTCAGGAAGACCTCGATGCCATCGAAAAGCGCATGCTTGAACTTGCTAAAACTAACTATGACGTTGTTAAAAAGAAAGTAAGCTGGCAAGAAGCACGCGATGCGTTCGAAGCGCGTGGCGAAACCTACAAAATGGAAATCCTGGATGAAAACATCGACAAAGATGACCGTCCAGGCCTTTACCACCACGAAGAATATGTGGACATGTGTCGTGGTCCGCACGTGCCAAACATGAAATTCTGCCAACACTTCAAAATTATGAAAGTGGCTGGCGCATACTGGCGTGGTAATGCAGAAAATAAAATGCTGCAGCGTATCTATGGTACTGCGTGGGCAGATAAGAAGCAGCTTAAGGCTTACCTGAAGCGCCTGGAAGAAGCTGAGAAACGCGATCACCGTAAAATCGGTAAAGCGCTGGATCTGTGGCACTGGCAGGAAGAAGCGCCGGGCATGGTTTTCTGGCATAACGACGGCTGGAGCATCTACCGTGAGCTTGAAGACTTCGTGCGCGAGAAGCTACGTGAATATGCTTACGAAGAAGTTAAAGGCCCGCTGATGATGGACCGTGGTCTGTGGGAAAAATCAGGCCACTGGGACAAGTACGCTGATGCTATGTTCACCACAGAGTCTGAGAAGCGTGAATATGCCATTAAGCCGATGAACTGTCCGGGTCACGTGCAAATCTTCAACCAGGGCCTGAAGTCGTACCGCGACTTACCACTACGTATGGCCGAATTTGGTTGTTGTCACCGTAACGAGCCTTCGGGTGCACTGCACGGTCTGATGCGTGTTCGTGGCTTTACTCAGGATGACGCACATATCTTCTGTACAGAAGAGCAGATCATGGATGAAGTATCAGCTTGTATTAATATGATCTATGATACATATTCAACATTCGGCTTTGAAAAGATTGTCGTAAAACTGTCTACACGCCCTGAAAAGCGTATCGGCGACGACGAAATGTGGGACAAAGCAGAAGAAGCGCTGGCTGATGCACTTAAAGCAAACGACATCGAGTTCGATTATCTGCCAGGCGAGGGCGCGTTTTATGGTCCTAAGATCGAGTTTACTTTGTACGACTGTCTTGAGCGTGCTTGGCAATGTGGCACAGTACAGCTAGACTTTGCTTTACCGGGCCGCTTAGGCGCGACATATGTAGCAGAAAACAATGAACGTAAAACACCAGTGATGATCCACCGTGCTGTGTTGGGTTCACTGGAACGTTTCATTGGTATTCTGACTGAAGAGTATGCGGGTTTATTCCCGACCTGGCTTGCGCCTAAGCAAGTGGTGATCATGAATATCACCGATAAACAGGCGGACTATGTGCAGGAAGTTGTACAAAAACTGAATAAACTTGGAATAAGAGCCGGTGCTGACTTGAGAAATGAAAAGATTGGCTTTAAAATCCGCGAGCATACTTTAAAACGTATCCCGTATCTCCTTGTTGTTGGAGACAAAGAAGTTGAACAACAAGAAGTTGCGGTAAGAACTCGCAAAGGTGAAGACCTGGGCAAGTTCTCTGTTGATGACTTTATTGCTAAGATCAGCGAAGAAATCAAAGACAGACGTTAAATTAACAAACCTGTGCGAAAAGTTTATCAACTAACATAAAACGCTTTTCGCACAATATATTTTTGACTTTTTGGAGGAACGTACCATTAGAGGCGGCAAAAAAGGGCAAACTACTGCTCAGAAAAATCGTATCAATGAAGAAATCACAGCGAAAGAAGTTCGCTTAATTGACGCTGAAGGCGAACAGGCAGGCGTAGTTTCAATTAGAGAAGCACGAACGCTTGCGGAAGAAGCCGGCCTGGACCTGGTTGAGATCAGTCCGAATGCAGAGCCACCAGTCTGTAAAGTAATGGACTATGGTAAGTTCCTTTTTGAAAAAGCAAAAATACAAAAAGAACAAAAGAAAAAGCAAAAACAGATCCAGGTTAAAGAAATCAAATTCCGTCCTGGCACGGACGAAGGCGATTATCAGGTCAAACTGCGTAACCTTCGCAAATTCCTTGAAGCGGGCGACAAAGCGAAAATCACTATTCGTTTCCGTGGCCGTGAAATGGCCCACCAGGAAATTGCCATTGAAATGCTAAATCGTTTGAAGGCTGACCTGGAAGAGGTGGCTCAGGTTGAGTCATTCCCTAACCGGGTTGAAGGCCGTCAAATGATTATGATGATGGCACCTATTGCGAAAAAGTCTTAATTAAGGCATAATACGCGCCGATTTAGCGATCGACAGAATTTAACTCAGGTTCCAAGTGCGTAAGCCACCTGAGTTAACCGGTACCTAAGTAAAGGTCACTTGTGGCTTTTCACCGGAATTAGGGTGCATACCAGGCCAAAAAAGTGATGTCTATCATCCGCCTGATTGCATAATGTTAACGCAATATCATTTGGAGTTATTGCAATGTCTTACAAACTAAAGACACACAGAGGTGCTGCTAAGCGCTTCAAAAAGACTGCTTCTGGCGGTTTCAAGCGTAAACAGTCGCATCTTCGTCACATTCTGACTAAGAAATCTTCTAAGCGTAAGCTTCACCTACGTAATAAGACTATGGTTCATAAGAATGACCTGGGTCTTATCAATCGTATGTTACCATTCGCTTAATAGAGGATATCAGAAATGGCAAGAGTTAAACGCGGTGTTATCGCACGTGCACGTCACAAAAAAGTATTAAAGCAAGCTAAAGGTTACTATGGAGCACGTTCACGTGTTTATCGCGTAGCTTTCCAGGCAGTAACTAAAGCAGGTCAATACGCTTACCGTGACCGTCGCGCTAAGAAACGTACTTTCCGTCAACTATGGATTGCACGTATCAACGCTGCTGCACGTCAAAACGGCCTTTCTTACAGCCGTTTCATCAATGGCCTTAAAAAGTCATCTGTTGAAATCGATCGTAAGATCCTAGCTGATATCGCAGTATACGACCAAGTAGCTTTCGCAGCACTAGTTGCTAAAGCAAAAGAAGGTCTTGCGGCTTAATTCTCTTAAGCTAAGCGATTGAAAGAAAAGGAGCCACTGGCTCCTTTTTTTGATCCAGTCACTACTGTATGCAGTGATATTATCTATTTTTTAGCAAAACCTTATCCAACCAGGCTGAGCTGAGCAGGCGTTTTAGGTATCCCATCAGATACGTCGGGAAGGTCACATAATATCTTGGCTTTGCGCGTTTAGCGGTGAGGGCATGCAAGAGTTTGTCATAAACGGCTTCTGGCCCCAGCGTAAATTTTTGCGGTGCAGACTGAGCGTTCAGGCGAGTTAGTTGTGCTTCGTATTCGGTTTTGTGCGCGCTGCTTGCAATCTCAATGTGCTGCTCAAAGGCGACGCGTGCATTACGGCGAAATTCAGATACGATAGGGCCGGGCTCTATCAGGCTTATTTGAACATTGGAGCCACTTAGCTCCATCCGCAGTGTATCTGTCAGCCCTTCCAGCGCAAACTTGCTGGCGTTATAGGCCCCCCGGTACGGCAGAGCTACCAAACCCAGCACCGATGAGTTTTGAATGATGCGGCTGTCACCGCCGTGGGCTCTCATATGTGCAACAGCCAGGCGTGTCAGTGTATGCCAGCCAAATAAATTTGTTTCGAACTGATTGCGCAGTACGTCAGTAGGCAGATCCTCGACTGCGCCAGGCTGACCGTATGCCCCATTATTAAATAGCGCGTCTAACTGACCATTGCACAGCGCTATGGCTTCATTGAATCCCTCTTTGATAGAAGAATCATCAGCCAAGTCTAAAAGGATACAAGGGATCCCGCGGTCTTTAAAGCGCTCTAAGTGTTGAGGATTGCGCACCGATGCAACGACACGAAATCCAGCACTATGAAGTGCCTGGGCGCAATAAAAGCCGATCCCCGTTGAGCATCCGGTAATTAAAATCGATTTTGTCATGTGTTTATCCATGTTTTTTCGCTGAGCCAAAAGTCAGCTCGCGATTAACTGTGAATTTTTGTAGAATCACCGCACATTGTAAGTTGTTAATTTAAATATTGATATAATCATCATATCGATAGATAGAAATAAAGATTGTTTATGAATTTAGGCATTGTTTTGCTAAGTGCAACAGTAAATCTGAATAGTCATTTACCACCGCTTCAAGACTGGCAAGGAAAGAGTGTTGGTCTTATGCAAGAGCAAGGACCTCTTACCACAGATTTCGAACTGAGCAAGGGCATAGAAAGTCCTGATTATGCAAAAACGATGGCATTTGTAGACCGTTTGGTTGCCGCAAATCCAACCCAGTTTAAGGCGGTAACTATCGGCCAGAGTGATGCTGGTCGAGACATAAAAATGCTGGTCGCCTCACAGGTTAATCAGTTCACTCCCGCGATGTTAAAAAATAATAATAAACCGACATTACTCATTCAGGCGGGGATCCATGCTGGTGAAATAGATGGCAAAGATGCCATGTTTATGTTGTTGAGAGATATTGCCACAGGTAAACGTCGCGATATTCTGAACAAAGTCAACATTCTGTTTATTCCGATCCTTAACGTGGATGGGCATGAAAGGCGTAGTGTCTACAACCGCATTAATCAGCGCGGGCCGAAGGAAATGGGTTACCGTACTAACGGGCTGAATTTAAACTTAAATCGTGACTATACCAAGCTAGACACGCCAGGCGTACGGGCTATCATGAATGTCATTAATCAGTATCAACCCGCCATGTACCTAGATTTACATGTTACGGATGGTGCCGATTATCAGTATGACATCACCTACGGGTTTAACCCGAGCTTTGCCAGTGAATCTCCTGCGGTTGCAAAGGTGTTGGAGCAACACTTTACACCTATGATTGATGAAAAGTTGCGTCAACAAGGTCACGAGCCGGGACCTTTGGTGTTTGTGATGGATAAGCGAGATTTCAAGAAAGGTCTTGCTGGCTGGGTAGCCAGCCCTCGTTTTTCTAATGGCTGGGCTGACATTAAGGCTTTACCCAGCATTTTACTAGAGAATCACTCCCTCAAACCTTACAAACAGCGTGTGCTGGGCACCTATGTATTTGTTGATGGCGTGATTGATGCGTTGACAGAACATCAGCAGGCATTGGCTAAAGCTGTTGAGACAGAGAAACACTTTGTGCCTGATGAGTTGGTCGTAGAGCGAGGTTATAGCGAAAAGCCGGACTTGATCACCTTTAAAGGTATTAGCTATAAACGCTTTGAAAGTGCTCTATCCGGTCAAATGGAGGCAAAATACCTGGGGGAGCCTGAGTTTTATGAGCAGTTACCCGTATACTGGCAGAAAGTAGAAAAGCGCAAAGTAAAAGTGCCAAGTGCATTTTATATCCCACCAGCGTATACAGGTACAGTCGAAAAGCTCAAACTGCACGGTATTGCTGTTGAGCAGTTGAATACAGATGTACTGGCAGACGAGCTGGTGCAATTTTCTATAAAGTCATACGAATTTGCTAAATCGCCATTTGAAGGCCGCTTTCGTGTCAGCGCCCAGTTTGAACAGCAAGCCGTATCATCGTCTCTAAGTCTGTCTGGGTGGTACAAAGTGTCTACACAGCAGGCCGGTGGAGAGTTGGCAACGCATTTATTGCACCCAGAAGCGCCAGATTCATTGTTTGCCTGGGGCGACTTTCCAGGCTTATTTCAGCGTACTGAGTACGTTGAAAATTATGCACTTGAACCCTTTGCTCGGAAAATGTTAAAAGACAATCCAGCAATGGCGCTGGCGTTTGATAAAAAAATCAGTGAGGATAAGGCCTTTGCAGGCGATCCAAAAGCGAGAATGGAGTGGCTCTACAAGCGTACACCTTATTATGACCAAGCATACCTCAAGTATCCGATCCTCATGTCCTTTAAGGAAAAGTAGATGCAGGTAATTACCATACCCGTAACACCATTTATGCAAAATTGCCGTATCATTTGTTGTCCAACCACAGGTAAGTGTGCAGTGGTTGACCCGGGAGGCGATGTTGATAAACTATTGTCTGTCATAGAGGAACGCACTCTCAATGTTGAAATGATTTTGCTTACCCATGGCCATCTGGATCATGTGGGTGCCAGTGAAACACTATCAAACGCATTGGGGGTTGAAATTGTCGGACCACAGCGCGATGATAAGTTTTGGTTTGACGCGTTACCTATGCAGGCGCAGATGTTTGGTTTTGCACCACAGGCGGCGTTTTTTCCTGTACGTTGGCTTGAGCACGGTGAATGTGTTGAACTTGGCCAGCTAAAACTAGAAGTTCGCCATTGCCCGGGGCACACACCGGGTCATGTCGTGTTTTATGAGCCGCAAAGTTCATCTGTTTTGGTTGGAGATGTTTTATTTAAAGGGTCTGTAGGTAGAACGGACTTCCCGAAAGGGGATGCCGCGCTATTAAAACAGTCAATAGAAACTCAGTTATTCACATTGCCAGAGGCGACGCGGGTAATGAGTGGCCACGGGGAAGACACTTCGATTGGCTATGAACAGCGCCATAATCCTTTTATGAGCGGACGGTTTGGCTGATAACAGAATCTATCAGCACTGTATTCATTTAACTAATTAAAAATTAAGAAAAATATGTCATTAAATCAGGTTGATCGTCAAATACTAGCGCTGCTACAGCAAGATGCAAGTTTATCTACGGCAGAGATTGCCGACAAGGTCGGATTGTCGCAGTCACCTTGCTGGCGCCGAATTGCCAAGCTGGAGCAGGATGGATACATCAAAGGTAAAGTTGCTTTGCTCGATGAGAAACAGCTTGGTTTTGATATGCTCGTTTATGCTCATGTAAAGTTATCAAATCATGGTCGTAATAACCTTTCTGAGTTTGAAAAACTGATCATGAGTTACGATGAAGTCACAGAGTGCTATACCATGGCAGGAACTATGGATTTTATGCTGCGCATTATTTCTCGAGGTATAGAGGGATATGAGCAGTTTGTCAGAGATAATCTGCTTAACCTTGAATATGTTCAGGAAGTACATTCAAACGTCACCATGACGTGTGTGAAGCGAACCACAGCCCTGCCAATCTGATTGTCATACATCAGACCTGAAACTCAACTATAATGTATCTCATTTGTTAAAAGCGCTGGATTTTGCTAGGATCCAGCGCTTTTCTGTCGTAGTAATAATCTTGGGGATTTAAATGTTTAATCTAATAGGCAAAGCGCCCAGCTCTGCTAAGAACGACATACTGTCAGGATTGACCGTCGCTCTGGCGTTGGTACCTGAAGCTGTCGCATTTGCGTTTGTCGCACATGTCGATCCATTAGTTGGCTTGTACGCTGCATTCATCGTGGGTTTAATCACCTCTATTTTTGGTGGTCGTCCGGGCATGATTTCTGGTGCAACCGGTGCGCTGGCGGTTGTTATGGTCAGCCTGGTGATTGAACACGGCGTCGAATACCTGTTTGCGACTGTGCTGCTTATGGGGGTACTGCAAATCCTAGCAGGTGTGTTTAAGCTTGGTAAATTTATTCGCATGGTACCGCACCCCGTAATGCTGGGTTTTGTGAATGGTCTGGCCATCGTTATCTTTTTGGCCCAGCTTGGTCAATTTAAGATTATGGATGAGTCTGGCACATTACAATGGATGCAAGGGCAACAGCTCTACATTATGGCTGGTCTGGTTGCGCTGACGATGGCAATCATCCACTTTCTGCCAAAACTAACAACCGCAGTGCCTTCAAGCCTGGCGGCAATATTGGTGGTGACAGGCCTGGTGATTGGCCTTGATTTGGATACACGAAACGTACTGGATTATCTCAAAGATATGAGCGGTAACGTGAATGCAACCATTGCCGGTGGTTTCCCTGAGTTTCATATTCCTCAGGTTCCCTGGACCTGGGAAACTTTTACGATTATTTTCCCGTATGCGCTTATCCTAGCGGCAATTGGTCTGATTGAGTCACTTTTAACACTGACCCTGATTGATGAGATCACGGAAACACGTGGCCATTCAAATAAAGAGTGTATAGGTCAGGGCGCTGCCAATATGACCTGTGGTGTGTTCGGTGCTATGGGCGGATGTGCGATGATTGGTCAGTCTATGATCAACATTAATTCAGGTGGTCGCAGTCGTCTTTCTGGTATTACTGCTGCTGTCTTATTGCTCGCCTTTATTCTGTTTGCGGCAAGTTTAATTGAAATGATCCCATTGGCTGCGTTAGTCGGTGTGATGTTTATGGTTGTACTGGGGACGTTTGAATGGTCAAGCTTCCGCCTGATGAAGCGCATACCAAAGAGTGATGCGTTTGTAATTGTTCTTGTTTCTGGCGTCACTGTAGTGACCGATCTGGCTATTGCAGTATGTGTTGGTGTGATTGTGTCGGCACTTGTGTTCGCCTGGGAACATGCAAAGCATATCTACACCAGCAACTACATTGATGAGCAAGGCTCAAAAGTCTATGAGCTACATGGTCCGCTGTTCTTCGGCTCCGTTAAAAACTTTGCTGAGTTGTTTGATGTGGCGAATGACCCTGCGGATGTGATCATCGAGTTTAAGCACAGCCGTGTTGCTGATCACAGTGCCATCGAAGCGATTGACGCATTGGCAGAAAAGTATACTAAAGCAGGCAAAAAGTTACACTTACGTCACCTAAGCCAGGATTGTCAGCAGTTGCTGGCAAAAGCGGCAGATCTGGTGGAAGTGAATGTGATAGAAGATCCAAAATATAAAGTTGCGTCAGATAAATTAGCGTAACCTGATTTAAAGAAGCCCCTTACGAGGGGCTTCTCATTTCTTTGGTCGGCCTAATCACGCTTCAGTGTCTCGACGGGACGACTTCGCACAGCATTAAAAGCCACCATCTGGACTGTGATTCCTGCCAGTGCCAAACAGACAAACGAGCAGATGGCAAATACATCAACGGGTAACTCAATTCGGTAGACATATTGATTGAGCCAATCGGTGAGCAGGATAAACGCTATGGGCAATGCGATAAGGGTTGCAAGCAGCACCAAAACACCAAAGCGTAATTGGAACAGCCCATAAATTTGCCAGTTTTGTGCGCCCATAATCTGGCGTATTGCTATTTCCTTCAGGCTTTGTAACAGGGTAAACGAAGCCACTGCGTACAACCCGGTAACAGACATGACCATTGCGATGAGTGTAAATAGCTTCAGCAATTGCAGGTGCTGTGCCTGGTTATGATATTGCGCGTCGAATAAGCTTGCCAGCCATTCATACTTAAATGCTTTGCTGCTGTCCAGTGCAAGCCAAGTCTGCTCCAGCTGCTGCAGCACATCTGGATTAAACCCAGCTTTCAGTCTGATTGCCATCCATCTAAGTGCCAGATCTTCGGGTTTTTCAGACAAAACATAAACCATAGGCGGAACATGCTGACTCGCATCAACGTAATGCGTATCTTCGACCACACCGATAATCTGATGACGATGCAATCCTTCGTTAACACTGCCGAGTGTCAGATAGCGACCTATTACGTTATTGGGGTCAACATTCAATCTGGCCGCCAATGTTGCATTGATTATAAGATTCCCGCGAGTATTCGCTGTATTCTGTTCATCTTCAAAGTATGGATCTCCGGGTGACTGGCGCGTAAAAACCCGACCACTCAGAAGCTTAATACCCATTGTCCTGAAGTAGTCATAACTAACCGGATTATTACCGACCCATATCTCATTATCGGGTGCTTCATGAGTTCGCACAATCGCTGATGTGCGCGTCGCTTTGGTAGGGATCGTGTGTGACATACTCAGGGAAACGACATCGTCATATCTTGATACCTGACGCTTGAAATCCTGATAAACGGTAGCACCGCGGTTGATGATGAGGACATTTTCTCTGTCATAGCCTTGCGCCATTGTACTAAGATGATCCATCTGTTGACTCACCACTATGCTGGCGATCAGCAACAGCGTGGCTATGGTAAATTGTATGGTCATGAGTATACGCCGAAAGAGTATCCCTCCTTTACCTGCATCTATCACTCCCTTCAGTACTAAAGCCGCGTTCATGCGGCTGAGAAATAGAGCAGGATAGCCTCCCGCAAGAAGTGTAACGCAAAGCAAGGTGAGTATCAGCGTAAGAATAAGTTCAAAGGAAAGGGAAAGCGAGATTTGCGCCCCCATCAATTGATTAAATGCATCCAAAAGCATCGCGGTTAAAGCGAGTGCCGCTCCCAGAGCCAACAGCGTTATGAATAAAGACTCAATCAGATAATGCAAGGCGAGCTGATTTGGACTTGCTCCCAGTGCTTTTTTTACTCCTACTTCTCTGGCACGTCGCAATGAAGCCGCGGTAGCTAAATTAGTGAAATTGATACAGGCCAAAACTAATAACATAAAAGATATCAGCACAAAGGTGTCTACCATTTCACGACTGCCCGGTGGGATCAGGCTGCGAGTCGCAGTTGCGTTTAGATAGACATCCAGTAAGGGTTCGAACATAACCCGGTACTGCTTGTAAGACGATAACCCTTCAACGCGTTGCTGATAATAGTCACTGACATTTGCTGTCAGTGACGGTATTGCAGTTGCTTGGGTGATTTTTGCAAATGTAATCGTCGCGTTGAAATTCCACAATGTTTGCCAGCGTTCATTTGGCAGCTGCTGAAAATAGTTCTGGATTGGCAAAATTATCTCGCGCGGAATGGTGGATGGGTCACCTGAGTACTTTATTACCGCGGATACCTGATAGGATTTACCGTTAATGTTAAGCTGTTCACCAATAACCTGAGTGTTGCGTGAAAAATACTTCAGCGCCTGTGCTTCATGCAATACCACTTTATCTGGTGCAAGGAGTGCCGTATGAACATCTCCCTCAATCAGGGTGTAGTCAAAAAATGAGAAAAAGTTCTCGTCGACGAATAGCGCACGTTCAGCAAATACACCAGACTCATTCCTGATAGATATCGTACTGACTGAAATGCGAGTTGCTTCCGTAACCTGAGCAAAGTTACTGGTAAGCTCTTCGGCAAGCCGCAGTGGTGTGAGTGTTTGAGGGCGGTTGTCATCTCTGATCAGATTAATTCGGTAAATATTATTTGCATCTGTGAAGTGTGAATTAAAGCTATGCTGATGTGCGACATACAGTTGTATCAACATAAAACAGGTTAGGCCGATGATTAAGCTGAGTAGCTGGATGAACGTAGTGCGTTTGCTGCGCAGCATATTACGCCATGTCATGGTGAATAGAAGGTTAATCACTTAATGCCTCCTGTTTACTCCATGTGCGGTGAGTAGCAACCGGACTGTCTTGGTGTATTTTGCCATCCATAAGTCGAATAACCCGAGTGCCGTATTGAACTTGTTCCTGCGCATGCGTCACCATTATGATGGTTGTTCCCATCATGTTGAGCTGGCGAAGTATCTCCATGACTTGTGTTGAGTTTTGGGAGTCCAGGTTACCTGTCGGTTCATCGGCCAGGATCAAATCTGGTTGAGTGACTATCGCACGTGCAATCGCAACCCGTTGTTGTTGCCCTCCTGAGAGCTTTGCTGGTAAGTGAGTGCGACGATGAGCAATATCCAGGCGATGAAGAGCCTCTTCAACCCGAGCGGCTCGTTGTGCTTTATTGAGCTGCTGATAGTGCAGTGGCAGTGCGATATTTTGCTCTACGTTGAGTTCGTCTATCAGATTAAAATTCTGAAAAATAAATCCAATGTGTTTTTTCCTCAATTGTGCCTTTGTTAATGAAGATGCAGTGGCAAGCTCAGTGTCATTAAACACAAAGCTGCCTTCATCGATGTCATCCAGCATGCCCAGAATATTGAGCAAAGATGACTTACCACAGCCTGACGGCCCCAAAATAGAGATAAATTCGCCTTGGCTGACCGACAAGGAGAGCTTGTCCAGGGCGACGGTTTCGATATGTTCCGCAATAAATGAGCGGCTGACATTATTTAGTTTGATCATGATTGTTCTACCTTATGGGATAAGAGAAAGGTGCTCTGCGTCGGCAAAGCGGTTGTATGAAGACGTGATCAGTCGCTCATTGACGCTGATCCCTGAGACGACCTCCACTTGAGTGGGGTTCCGGCGTCCAAGGGTGATTTTGCGCTTGTGTGCACTGCGCCCATCTTCACTCACTACAAACGCCCAGGCTCCAGCTGTGGACTGTATAAATGCACCATTATCAACGACCAGCTGAGCTGTCTCGGAGCTCAGGTTTAACTCCAGTGGCAAACTCTGTCCTAGTCTCAATGTGGGCAGTCCGTTGGGGTTTTGGACATGAAAGTCCACTTTAAATCGGCCATTTTCTATACCCGGGTAAATTCTGGCCATGGTGAGCGTAATTGTTGTTTGCCCGAGTTTCATCGCGGCGGTGTGCGCCATTGAGATCTGGTCTATATAGAATTCATCAATGTGGGCACTGATTTTGAATTTGTCTATCACATCGACTTGACCAAGTCGCTCACCAGGCGCTTTAGATTCACCAACCCGGGCGTTCATAAATGTCAGTTGCCCATCGCGAGGGGCACGGATAGTAAGCTTGTCCAGACTGGATTGCGATATCTTGAGGTTAGATTGTAAGGTAGCAATACTTTGAGAAAGCTGGGTGAGCTGTTGCTGTTGTAATAATGCTTCTTTTTGCTGGCTTTGTTTTACCGTTTCACGGTATGTCACTTGGTAATTAAGCTCATCTCTGAGTATCTCTACTGTTCGTTGTGGCACTAAGGCTTGTTCATATAGCTTTTGTTGACGCGCCAAATCTTTTTCCAGTTTGAGAATGGTAAAATCGAGCTCGATGATGTCACGTGCCAGCGCAAGTTGGTTTTGCTCAACGGCCAGACGCGTGTTGCGCATGTCGTTAATCTGCTCTGATACTTCTGCTTCGCGAGCCAACACCCTAAGCTGCAGATCTGTATTGCTGAGCTTGAGTAGTGCCTGACCTTGACGAACCTGCTCACCCTCCTGGACATATAATGCGTCTACACGTCCGCCATCAATGGCATCTATAAAGATGGTGTCTCGCGGCTCGACAACACCGCGTAACGGCAGGTAGTGGGTAAAGTTGGCGCGATGTGCGGTACTGAATTCAAGTGTGCTCTGACTGATGTCATAGGTTTTCCCTGACGTCTGAAAGTGGCTACTGAACACCTGAATACTTGTGGCTGATACCGCAGTGAAAGCAATGACAAGCGAAGTAATAACGACGCGTCGTCTACTCAATAATTTGGGTTGGATGGGTTTATCCATGTTGTCTCCTGATCCTGTGAATGAAAACGCAGGTCAGTATTGCTAAATCGAAAAGAGGATTCAGGAACAAACAGGGAAAAGGTATGATGGCTTACGGAAAAGTAATGACCACAACAAGTGGTCACAACTAAAAGCAATAAAATTAACAGCTTAGATTGAGGTGAGATACAGAGACTGTATCACCTTGAGAAAATGCTTTACTGTACATCAAGTGTTCTCATGACATCTGCTGTAGTACGTTGCAGGCGGGTATAGATTATCCCATGTGTCGAAAGGTGATAATCTGCATTATCAATCTGTTGTGGCCAGGTGATTTTATCCGTGGATGTCATAGGCAAGTGTGTATGACTTTGGTCGTCCTTCAGACAATGTAAGCCATTGATTCCACGTTGCAGAGTAAGCCGCCGGTTAGGCAGGTGCGTTGTACAATACAGTGGTAACGCAGAGGTCTCTTCACTTGATACTGTGTGCATGAATACCTGACCTGTTTTACGGTGTATCAGGTAAAAAGCGTCATCGTGTTTGCTGTAGATCCCACCCATAAACTCGGGGAAAATAAGTTCGGATTCATGCGTTGTCAGATCGAAACGTATCAGCTGCCAGCGATTGTTTCTGGTAGTGGAAAATAGCAATTGATTGTCAGAATGCCAACTGACGCCTCTGACCGCCATATCGGTGCCTAGCAGAGGGGTCGTTTCCTGTGTTGTGATATTTGTGAGGAGAAGCTGATTGTCAGCCAGACTGAGCAATTGACTTCCATCGGGAGAGAATGCGAGCTGGTAAAATCGATGAGGAGTTTTGCCTGAGGTCAATGGGACAGGCTCCGCCAGCGGCTGCGTGATATCACCCAGATACACTTGTGCGTGTGTTGAGCGCTTTGACACAAAGGCATAATGTGATGACGTGTTTGCTATTGTCGGCAGGTAGTCCATGACCGACGAGTTTGCCAGGGGTTGTGTTTGATTGTCTGTACTGCGCTGCAAATAGATATCTCGGTCCAGGAGGTAAGACACGAAGGTAAAGTCTGTGCCATTGTTTATTCTGACTGGATGTTTTACGCGCGCCGTATTGCTAACCACGGTTGCCAATTTATCGCCATGCACAGTACTTTGCCATAACTCATAAGCCGGATGTGGGGCAGGGTGGATCAAACTTTGACTGTCATGATGCCAGATGGCTGAGCGCATCAGATAGTCAAGTTGTGCGGTTTGGGTGAGCTTTGACGAGGATAGCTCGAGCGTGTAAATACGTGTCTTTGGACCAAATTCACTGTTTAGCATTACCAACGAGCGACCGTCCGGTGACAGGTCAAATGCATAATTGCCACGGCCATTTGTTATAGGTTGATTCAAGATCGACTTTTGTTCCTGGGCCAAATCAATCTGGAATACTTGATAGCCGAATTCTTCAGACGTGCGGTCATTAAAATAGAGTTTTTTCCCGTCTATTGAAAAAGCCAGAGCAGGCCTGCTTTCATTTCCACATGTACTGAGTTTCTGCCACTGTGATTGTGTGAGCAAATTCGCCACAGGAGCCAGATAAATGGCACATGTTTGCGGTGTATGCATAACAAAAGCGAGCTGTTCACCATCAGGTGACCAGCTTGGCCGACTGAACCGCGCAAGCGGGATTGATAGCTGCTGTTGGGCATGTGTGCTGACATTTTCGACGATAAGCGCATTCAACTGCTTCGTTTTTTTGACATAAGCAAGAGATTTGAGATCTGGCGACATGCTGGGGTATAGCTCCTCACCCTGCGCGCGCGTATACGGTTTGACTTGCTTGTTTATACTCAGCTCTGGCGAAGAATAAGGGTTGTACAAAAACACCCCTGCTATTAAAGAGGCTGCAGACAAGGCAACAACAGATAAAATGGGCCGTCGAATTCGGGCTCCGTTGGAAGGAGATTGGTGTTTAATTGTATTTGCACTTTGGGAACTTAGTGTTTGTATGGGTACCTGATCTGTTCCGTGAAATGCGGTGATCATGCGATACCCTTGCGCGGCACGGTCAAAATGAAATTGGGGGATTTGGGATCGTCGCCCAATGCTTTACGCACCTTGACCAGGGTACGGCTAATGGCGTTATCAGTTACCAATGTGCCTTGCCATACCGCATCCATTAACTCATCTTTGCTTATTACTCTCTGCTGATTGCACGCCAGGTAGTAGAGCAGATCGTACACTTTAGGTGCCAGCGTCACTGAGACGCCATCACGGATCAGTAATTGGTTATGGGTATCTATGATCAGGTTTTCAAATCTCAGGTATCTCAAAATAGGCTCCTGCCTGGTACTCAATGGTATTATTTTTATCTTTTGTACACGTCAACATATGAGTTGGATATGTCAGATAGTACGCTAGTTTATAGGTCGACGTAAATCCGGGCACTTTAACTCATCTCAATGATGTAGTTTTAAGTTGTTAAAATATATAGAAATAAAACCGTGGTCACAGTGAGGTCACTGTCCCGTCCTGATAATTCCTGAATAAATCAGCGTTGCTTCATGTGTCATTGAATATGAATCGATAAGGTGAGCAGAAATTAATTCCAAATAAGGACTTTTATGATGTGTACATTCTATCGTGTTCATTTTCAGATATTAGCTAAAAAGCTTGTTTTGTTGGCTCTGATTATGGCTGCTTCCATGCCTGTTTTATCTGCTGATGCGCGCAAAGGTAAAGTTTTGTTTGTTATCTCCGGGGATAAGCATGGCTTTTGGTTACCTGAAGTTGTGGGTCCATACCAGGTGCTATACGACGCCGGGTACGAGATTGAGCTTGCCAGCAGTACCGGCAAGCCAGGATACCCCAGAGGGCGACTGACAGAGGCACAAAGACGTTGGCTGGATAATTCGCTTCTAAAGCAGCAATTAAAAGAACCAAGTGGCATAGAGACACGCGATAGTCGTGACTATCTTGCGGTATACTACGCAGGTGGGGCTGGGCCAATGTTTGATTTGACGGCACATGCCTCAACAAAGAAGCTTACTGAGGCTATCTATAAAGCGGGTGGTATTATTGCTGCGGATTGCCACGGAACCGTCGCCTTGCTGAACTTACAGGATGAAAGTGGTCACCGGCTGATCTTAAACAAGCGTATTACCGGCAAAGCGAATAGCGAAGAAGGGTGGTTTGCTCGCACACATTATCCATTTTTGGTTGAAGATGAGGCAATCAGGCTTGGTGCGAATTTTATTGCTGCAAAAAAAGGTGAAGTGAATGTTGTGGTAGATGGTCAGTTTGTAACCGGACAGAATCCGGCGTCAGCAATACCTATGGCTAAGGCGTTATTGGCCGCATTAGGGCAATTGAAGTGATTGTCTCACTTTTAGGAAAGTACACTAAGGCAGTTAAAATTTACTCTTTCATCACTAGGGTCAGGACTGTCAGTTGTAACTAGTAAAAGCGGCGGATGAGGTAAAGTGAATGTGATGGAAGATACAAGACATAAAATTGCGTCAGACTAATTCACATAACTTTATATACAGAAGCCCCTTTGAGGGGCTTCTGTATATTTGGCTGTATTATTTCTTACTACACTTGCCCGGTTTTGCAAGTTTCAGGGGAGTGATATCCTCTTGCCCTTCTCCTTCGCTAACCTGTTTAAGGTTGGCACCACCGACAAAAACGCCTAGTTTGATATATTGTTCGATATAGTAATTCTTGCCTGATTCAGTATCAATGATTAGGTCATTTGGTGAAAACTCAGATTCAGTTGTAATCTTAGTGCCTTTTCCTGCTTCAACCTGCTTATAGAAGAATACATTAGGTGCAGATTCACCCACGCACTCGTCATTGACCCAAATGTCCTTTTTTAACGCTCCACCTATAGAAGAATCTCGGTAGATGTACAAACCAGCATAACCATCTTTCGGCGCTTCGTATTGTTTCGCTCGACTAGATGCTTCTTCTGACTCTAGCGGCACACTGGCACACCCGGAAAACAGTGAAACCAATACAGCTGTGAACGCAATTTTTTTATACATAGTAACTCCATTAAATGTACTAAATTAAAAAGTAAAATGCTGATTTATTGTGTTTTTCAGTATGTAGCAAATTACGAAACAAATTCTCGGTTATTTCTATTCTAGGGTCAATATAAATATTCCAATAACTCTCTGTCTTCGACTCCTGAGCCTGGCTGTAGTTTGTTAGCTGTAAACAGATGAAAATAGTACTTGCTACTGAGAACAAAAAGCTGAACCGAAGGAGGGCTGTTGAACGCTCAAATGGATTTACTTGTCTGTTAGTGTTTGGGTCGCAGAGCCTGTAGGGTCAGATGGTGCTTGTAACTGCCTGTCCATAACCCGGGCAATGGTATCGAACAGCGCCTGCATATCAATTGGTTTGGCGACGAAATCATCGAATCCAAGTGACAGATAGCGGCTAACATCCTCAGGGAGCACATTGGCTGTGATGGCAATGAGCGGTTTATGGTAGCCGGTATTCTTCACTTGCTGGCAAACTTCTATACCATCCATCACCGGCATCTGAATATCGACAAAGAAAAGGTCGGGTGGTGTCTCATTAAAACAATTCATCGCCAACTGACCATTGTTTGCCATGGTGAGGTTAGCGTGGGTTTTTTTCATCATCGCAGCAAATATTTGTTGATTAATCAGGTTATCCTCAGCCAGCAGGACATTGATACCGCGTAAGTCGGGTATTTGCGGCTGAGCTTTATTGGGTGAGTGTTGTGCTGTCAGCTTGGTACATACCAGCGGCAAACTAACTGTAAACTGGCTACCTTCACCCGTAACACTGCTGACAGCAACTTCCCCTTGCATCAGCTCCACTAGCTGTTTGACAATTGCCAGTCCCAACCCCGAACCGCCATATTTGCGCGTGGTTGAGCTATCAGCCTGCTGAAAGTGCTTAAACAGGCTGGCGACCTGAGTAGGCGTCATGCCAATGCCCGTATCACAGACCTCAATCAAAAGTTGCTCTTTGTCGCCCTGCACGTTCAGCTTAACCTGACCTTGTTCGGTAAACTTGATGGCATTTGACAACAAGTTGCGCAATATTTGTTTAAGCCGCAGGGGATCGGCAAGCCTGACTGATAGTTGTGGTTTTAGCTCCGTGGTTAGTTCTAGCTGGACTTGTTTATCACGTGCAAGGTGTTGATATTCCTGAATCACCTCCCTGCATAGCTTTAATATGTCTACTGCAAGTACTTCAAGGTTAAGCTTACCAGCCTCCATTTTTGAAAAGTCGAGTATGTCATTAACCAGAGCAAGTAGGGTCTGCGAGGAGGTATAGCCTTGCTCGACGAGCGAGTGCTCTTCTTGATCATGATGGTGCTGCCTTAGTAGCTGGAACACTCCCAGAATCGCGTTCATGGGCGTGCGGATCTCATGGCTCATAGTGGCTAGAAACTGCGCTTTAGCCAATTCAGATTGCTCTGCGCGTACCTTCTCTTGCTTAAGCTGCGTCACTTGGGTATTGACGGTACTCACTAGCTCATTCAGCGTCTTTTGTAGTGTTTTGAGCTCTTCGTATTCCAGATCCGCATTATTTTGTTGATAATTACCTGAAGTCAGCGATGTGCAGTATTTTTCAAGCTGTTTCATGGGGCTTGTTACCTTACGGCTCACGTAGGCCAGGTACCAAAAGAGGATGATTAATACACCCAGTGCAAGTAGTGCGCTTCTGATAATGGCGTAGAGGATCTCCCGAGTATATGCGCTGTGCTGGTGAGAAAGTGAGAGAGATAAGTTTAATCCGTCACTACTGCGTTCATAAATAGGATGTGTTGCGCTAAAGCCTCCTTCAAATTCCTGGCCTTCACGAAACCACATTTGTTGATCTGAAAAAACACTCAAAGATTCATAATCTGCCAACTCAATGGCAAGCTCTCTTACGTCAAGTTCGAAAAAGAGCACACTGGTATAGCGAAAGGGGTCTATTAAAGAAGGCAATGTTTGGCGCAGTGGTACGGCAATGAACAAGGTTCCCCCGTTTGTATCGGTAACTCCAAGCTCTTTATTGCTGATCAGTAGTTTACGTACCATCAACTCACGTGCATTTTCGTTGATCACTGAGTTGGCATGCTCAATCACAGAAGGCGTGGCCCAGTGTAGGGTATAAAGCGGGTAACCTTCGACTATGTAGGGCGAACCGTCGCTGATCATTACGCTTTTTACCAAGGGAGATGTGTAGACCAGATCGCGCATTTCTTTGAGCGCGTATTGCGTGTATAAAAGATTGAGCGGCAATTCTGCCAGGATCCGGTGATCACTGTAATGAGCAACCTGAAAAGTAAATTCGGCGAGTCTGTTCTTAATGTCTAAAGACAGACTCGTTACTCTTTGTGCAACCGTGTCTGCGGCGATTTTATTAGCTTGGGTCCAGGCACTGTAAGCAAAGTGAGCGAGGGCAATGGTCAGCAGGGCTAAAACCATTGTACCGACTTTAAGCTGTAATTCACTGACCAGGCTTTTTTTCTTGCTCATAGCTAATCGACTTCTCGACAATATGTTGCATAAAGTGGGCGGCCTGATGTTCATCAAGTACGCCAGCCAGATGGCGTGTTAAACCCTTTAACATCGCCTCCCAGACAAAGGCCATCTGTGCTTCGTTAGGCATAGGCTGAGCGTACTCTAAGGTAGAGATGAGCGCCTCTACTTGTGTAATACCTTGTATCTTAAGCATTTCAAGTGCGCGCCTGTCGACAGGTAGTGCATTAATGGAAGACCATAAATTAGTTTGTACAGGCAGAGATTGCAAAAACTCAGACAGTGTTCTGAGCTCGGCTCTTTTGCTCCCGGATAAGGCGTTGTCGGGAAACGCCATAACGTGAGATGAAAAGTACGAACGCATCGGTTCACCGCGTAGACGGGGTAATTGCGCAACACCCAATTTATCACTGAAATGTTCAGAGAAACGTTGGAACATCCAGGAGCCATTGATGGTGTAGGCAACTTCACCGGCTAAAAATTGATTTACGGTACAATCGTAGTCGCACTCTACATCCAGCCAGGCCTCTTCTTTTAGAGACTTATACCAGCGCAGGGCGTTAACCATAGCGGGTGTATCTAAGTGAGCGTTGCCATTTAAAATCACTGATGTTCCGAAAGTGCCTAAAAACGCTCGATACCAGTACATTTCGTAATAGTTCCAGTTGATTTTAAGCATCTGCTTCTGTTGTTGCTCGCGAAGCTGCTGCCAGTTTTGGGCAGGGTCGCTGACAAGTGCTCGGTTGTAATACAGCATCAGGTGGTTACCAAACACAATCGGTACACCTAGCGTAATGCCATTGGCTTTGATGTTCATGCGGACCTGGTCAATTAAGTGCGTTGAAAGCCAATCATCAGGTACTTCGGACAAGTTTAGCGCTGTCAGGCCCATATAGTCTGCTGGGACTATGATACCGTCGGGTAGGGCGTTATTACTGGCCCTCAACAGTAGCTCAGACTTTAAAGAGTTGTTCTCGAATTCAACGACCTTAACTTTAATACCGGTTTTCCTGGTGAACTCCTTAAACAGGGGGTTGAAGTCGTAGTTCTCAAGACCAATGGCAATAGTCAATGATTGAGGAAGTGGCTGCTTAGCTTGCGCCATACAGCTGCACAGGCCTGTTATCAACATGGACAAGAACGTGGTGGATAACCTGCCAAGCATGACCTTCCTTAGAGTGGGATTCGCTAACTAGTTATAGCAAAATATCAGGGCAGAGCAAACCTGTGCGATGTACTCTCACATAAACATGACTCGTACTAACGGTGAAATGCGCAATTTTACAGGCTGTTGAGGCGTAGATAATATGAGGTCTTTAAGAATTGTGATGGGAGGTTAATAACGGGTGCAGTTACGACCGAGTGGATTAGTGGTGCGAAACCGTGCTTTAGCGCGACTTTTGCGCAAGGTGAAATGAGCAAATTTATAGGCTGATGAATTGAAAATAGCGAGCGAAGGTTAGTAATGATAGAGAGTGGTGGTGCTCTAACCAACTGAGCTAGGGTATTACTGAGATATGAGATTTAACTTATAAAGTGATTTGGTACGACCGAGTGGATTCGAACCACCGACCATTGGACCGGGTCATAGAGAGTGGTGGTGCTCTAACCAACTGAGCTACTGACTTATTGAGATAAGGCTTTTAACTTATAAAATGATTTGGTACGACCGAGTGGATTTGAACCACCGACCACTGGACCGGGTCATAGAGAGTGGTGGTGCTCTAACCAACTGAGCTACTGACTTATTGATATAAGGCTTTTAACTTATAAAATGATTTGGTACGACCGAGTGGATCCGAAGTATTGACTATTGGACCGGGTCATAGAGAGTGGTGGTGCTCTAACCAAATGAGCTACTGACTTATTGAGATAAGGCTTTTAACTTATAAAATGATTTGGTACGACCGAGTGGATTCGAACCACCGACCACTGGACCGGGTCATAGAGAGTGGTAGTGCTCTAACCAATTGAGCTACGGTTGTACTGAGATTTGAGTTTTAACTTATTAAATAAGTTGGTACGACCGAGTGGATTTGAGCCACCGACCATTGGACCGGGTCATAGAGAGTGGTGGTGCTCTAACCAACTGAGCTACGGTCGTACTGAGATTTGAGTTTTAACTTATTAAATAAGTTGGTACGACCGAGTGGATTTGAGCCACCGACCATTGGACCGGGTCATAGAGAGTGGTGGTGCTCTAACCAACTGAGCTACTGACTTATTGAGATAAGGGATTTAACTTATAAAATGATTTGGTACGACCGAGTGGATTCGAACCACCGACCATTGGACCGGGTCATAGAGAGTGGTGGTGCTCTAACCAACTGAGCTAGGGTATTACTGAGATATGAGATTTAACTTATCAAATAAGTTGGTACGACCGAGTGGATTTGAGCCACCGACCATTGGACCGGGTCATAGAGAGTGGTGGTGCTCTAACCAACTGAGCTACTGACTTATTGAGATAAGGGATTTAACTTATAAAGTGATTTGGTACGACCGAGTGGATTTGAGCCACCGACCATTGGACCGGGTCATAGAGAGTGGTGGTGCTCTAACCAACTGAGCTAGGGTATTACTGAGATATGAGATTTAACTTATAAAGTGATTTGGTACGACCGAGTGGATTTGAGCCACCGACCATTGGACCGCGTCATAGAGAGTGGTGGTGCTCTAACCAACTGAGCTACTGACTTATTGAGATAAGGGATTTAACTTATAAAATGATTTGGTACGACCGAGTGGATTCGAACCACCGACCATTGGACCGGGTCATAGAGAGTGGTGGTGCTCTAACCAACTGAGCTACTGACTTATTGAGATAAGGGATTTAACTTATAAAATGATTTGGTACGACCGAGTGGATTCGAACCACCGACCCCCACCATGTCAAGGTGGTGCTCTAACCAACTGAGCTACGGTCGTACTGGAATATGCATTTTAACTTATCAAATAAGTTGGTACGACCGAGTGGATTCGAACCACCGACCCCCACCATGTCAAGGTGGTGCTCTAACCAACTGAGCTACGGTCGTACTGAGATTTGAGTTTTAACTTATTAAATAAGTTGGTACGACCGAGTGGATTCGAACCACCGACCCCCACCATGTCAAGGTGGTGCTCTAACCAACTGAGCTACGGTCGTACAATGTTGAACTGTTATGACTGTTTTGTTGCATTAAGTCACTTGCCAACGGCCGCTAATATATAGTGAGCGTTCAGTGGGATCAAGTAAATTTGCTAAATTAATGTTTGTTTGCACTTTTTTCGTTCATACCGGTGCAACTTTACACACTTTGTAAAAGCGCTGCCACCACTGTGCGTGCTGTCGACTTGACGTTTTCAGTTCATCCATCAGCACGTCGGCATGATTTGGGTAGGGAGGATAGGGTATCGCCGCCGAAATTTTTGTCACAGAGTCACTTAATTCCTGTAGCTGGTTAGTCAGTTGAGCCTGATAAGGTTGCAATGTTGAAATTGAAAACTTATTGAATACATTGTGCAATATTTCGGCTTTACGTTGGTTTTTCCCCTCAGGACATACGGCTGCTTGGAGCTCTACTTGTGATAACCATTGCGTTAACGCTCGGTTCCAGCTAATTTGTTTGCGTGCACTGGTGAGCAAAGTCTGAACATAGTGATTGTTGTTTAATTTCCTGAGGGCAGGCGTGACACGCTCCGGATCAATCTTTTCTGGCGTTGACAGGGAGATCGCGATTGATGCCAAAGTGGCCAGGCCTTCGTTGGCTTGAATTTCATTATCAGTACCGCGCTTATCGATTTCGGTAAATGTCAGCCTGGTAAATTGAGTCAGTTCAGCCTCTGCCGACAGCATAAAAGCGAAATACTGACTCAAAGCCGTGCGTTTGTTTGCAGCGGCTTGCGCTAGGATCTGTTTAACTTCAGGGTCGCTGGTTCTGCTGTCCTCTATACATTGATCGGCAAGCTGAATGAAGCGCAGTTGATATTTAAAGACCTCGCTGGGCACGGCTAACTTGCCAAGCTGGTTATTGTGCGTGGCAACGTCCTGTGCCAGCGCGCAGTGTCCCAGATCCGCAAGCTGCAAAACAGAAAGCTTAAAAGACGCTTGTGGCCTGGAGGCTTTGTATGGCACCAGAGGGTCAGGCTTTTCAACTTTTAAAGGCGACAAGCCCAGCACATGGGCCAGTCTGTCCGCATATTCCTGGTTGATATCGCTGGCCACAGGAGTGCAGGCAGTTAAGACTGCACTAAACAGGATCAGGACGTAACGTATCAAGGCGTTTCCTCACAAAATACAGAAGTAATATCGCAGCGCAGGTTAAGCCAACGATAATACCAACCCAAAACCCTCTTGCGCCCATAGCCGGTACGAGTAAATCCGTCTTTGCGAGCACAAAGCCAAGGCTGAACCCAATCAACCAGTAAGAGACAAACGTGACTATGGTGATAGGGCTGGTGTACTTTAAGCCTCGCAATACGCCATTGGCGGCAACCTGCAAAGCGTCTGGCAATTGATAAATACAGGCCAGCACGATTATCCCGGAAGCGAGTACTGCAACCTCGGTGTTTTGAGTATATACCCAGGCAATTTCGTTGCGGATCACAAAAGTGAAGGTGGCAACTATAATAGAGACCACGACGGCACATACAAAGCTGGTGTAGACCGAGTTCACCAGTCGCGAGTAGTGCCCTTCACCCGATAAGGTGCCAATGCGTATCGCAATTGCCATGGACAAGCTCAGCGGCAGCATAAACAGAATAGTCGTGACACTGGCTGCTATCTGGTGCCCGGACACCGCGATTGCCCCCAGGTCTGCAATAAACAGAGGAATGCAGGCGAACAAGGTCACTTCGAAGAAAGTAGCAAGGCAAATGGGCAGACCCAGTTTAACTATCTGGAATTGAGTAGCAGCATGAGGGCGTGCAAACCCCTTAATTAACCAACGACCGTCCAGATATTTGTTGTAAAAACTATAGATGAGCTGGGCGACGGCCATGACCCAAAACACCAGCGTCGTTGCCAGGCCACATCCCGCACTACCCAGGGCTGGCATGCCAAGTTTGCCGTAAATAAAGACATAGTTAGCAAAGACATTGACCGCGAGGCCGAGCAAACTAATGTACAAAGCAGCTTTGGTATTGCCAACGCCTTCAGTCACATTGCGATAGACCGAAAACAATAAAAAGGCAGGCAGGCCCCATTTTACAAAATCAATATATTGCTGTGCCAGTGTGGTGATGGCACTGGCGGCACCTATCCGTGCAAAGACCAAAGGCGTGAAAGCACTGGCGATAAAGCCCAAAGAAGAGAGTAGCAATGCCAGATAAATACCTTGCTGGAAATAGGTTTTGATACCGTCACGTTGTTTGGCGCCGTCGCAATATGCCACCATACTGGTGATCGCAAGTAAAATCCCCTGCAATGAAAAAATCATCGGATTCCAGGTGCCGGTTGCAATAGACAATGCGGCAAGGTCCTCAGCACTCACTTGTCCTGCCATCATAGTGTCGACAACGGACATGAGCACAAGGGTTATCTGGGCAAAGAAGACGGGGGTGGCAAGGCGCACCAGGCGCTTAGCTTCCCATAAAGCGAATTTCATACTGAGTCTGGGTTTCCTAAAACGTTAATCTTAAATAACTTCCTAAAAACTTACCACTTTTATCCGATGAAAGGGCTGTTTAATCTGTTAACTGTTTGCGATACACTGCGCGCCACTATTTTCGAAAATCTGAGCGTTATGTTTACCGGAATTGTACAGACTCAAGCAACGGTGGTCAGTGCCGTTTTACGTGAAGGGGTCATGAGGTTAGTGTTATCAGTTGATAGCCGGTACCTGGAAAAATTGACTCATGGTGCAAGCATTGCAATTAATGGTTGTTGCCTGACAGTTACTGACTTTGAAGTGAGAGGGGCTGATGTCGTTGGTCAGGTATCCTTTGATGTGATTGATGAAACGCTCAAGCTGACCAACCTCAGTGGTTTGCAGCAGGGCGCCCGGGTTAATTTTGAACGTTCTGTGACCTTTGGCACCGAGTTGGGTGGACACATTGTATCTGGGCATGTGCATTGCCAGGGGGCAGTTGAACAAATCATTCAGGATGCAGACAACTGCCGGATCAAGCTTACCATCCCCGAACAGTGGAAAAAATATATTCTCTATAAGGGGTTTATTTGCGTTAATGGTGCAAGCTTAACCGTTGGCAAACTTGAAGAAGAGGGCTTTTGGCTTCACCTTATTCCAGAAACTTTGACGCTGACCAATATAGGCGGGGCGCGTGTTGGCGATGCGTTGAACATTGAAGTTGATCAGCAAACATATACCACCGTTAACACGGTTGAGCACTATCTGCGTAAAAACAGAGGAAACTTCTCTTTGTAATATGTCCTCACCTGGTTAATGTGAAAGAGGCTGATGAGAACATGGCATCTGCTTTTTGTTATTGCAAGGTACCCATGTGCACATCTAAAAAGCAACACAGTAAGGTTCGATACCTAGCGGTACAGTTGCTCAAAGAGAATATGCGATTCACCGACACGTCAATATAATCAGAAGAGCAGGTTAAGCACTCACATTGATTGCTTTGAAGCAGGCACAGTCAGTGCCTGTTAAAACACTTGTTCGTCGTCTGAGTCTACCCTCAGTTCAAGCTTGTTGATCGCATAGTCGATATGCATGTTTAAGTGAATAGGGTTGCAACAGGCTGCGCAATCTTCGTAGTAGTCCTGATCGCCCTCGCTGGCGTCGATACTAACAAAGATGTGGTGGCCGCAATGCGGGCAACTAATACGTTGGTCATACAGCTGCTTCATGAGTTTACTCCAACGAGTTTTCCATTTTTAGCATTAATAACTATAGCAGCATTGTGGATTATTACAGTAAAGTTGCACTTATTTGTATAGGGTTTCTATGTGGCTGGCCGCTTGTTTCAGGTAATCCCCTGCAAACATATTGGCATGGCACAAAAGAGGGTAAAGTTGATAGACGCGTCTACTTTCTTCGTGTCCATCCAGGCGCGGGTATACACTGTCGTACCCCTCGTAAAACGCCGCAGGTAAGGGAGCAAAAAGCTCACTGGATGCAAGATCAACTTCTCTGTCGCCGTAATAACAGGAAGGACAAAACAAGCAGGGCTTTCCCTGAGAAAAAGCAATATTACCGCGCCAAAAATGGCCGTGTAACAAAGAAGGGGCGACCTGATGAGGGAGCATGGGTTTTATCTCCTCAACAAACTTGTCTATATCTACAAGCTTGATGCCTTTCTCAGCCAATAGTTGTAACTGCCAAGCTATTCGCTCTTCCGCGAAAAACACTTCCCACTTTTTGTGCCATTGGTTTGGTTGCGCCAGATCAAAAAAGTAGTTGTCTTCCTCGAGACCGTACATTTGCTGTTCGTGGCGCGCATGTAATTTCGCTAAAGTCGTACCACAGGTAAACCAATCTTCCATCTCTCCCGAGGTTTCCAACCACTCGAGCACTAAAAAGCAGAACTCAATGCTTGAGCCAATTGTAATCGTATCTGCTATTAAAAAATCACTGTCTCGAATAAGTGTGTCGTGGTTTTTAGCCTCACACTCAAAACGCTCGAGGGCTTGTATGTGGTCGACTTTGACTAAGTAGCAGTGATGATCATTCTCTATCTTGAATAATCGAGCTTGTGCGTTGCAGGGCAACTGCGTTTTACGGGTAAACTCGAAATGTTCATGAATTGCTTCACTGATATACTGATTTACGAGATTCCACATAGTACCTTCACAGTTTGATCACTACACATATCCTAAACTATGGTCGATTTTTGCTATAACACAAATACTTGTAGACAGATTTAAATTCACTACAATATGCGGCCGAACAAAATACTCAGATCACAAGAGGCAATAATGAGTAAAAGTCTAGTGACGAATATTCTGGCCGCCGCAGTCGTACTTATTGGCTGGTTGATGAAAGTCGATGTACTGTTAACTATGGGACTGTTTGCACTATCCGGTGCAGTGACAAACTGGCTTGCAATTCACATGTTATTTGAAAAGGTGCCTGGTTTGTATGGATCGGGAGTTATCACTATTAAATTCAGAGAATTCAAAACAGCAATCCGTAAACTCATACTCGAAGAGTTTTTTAATGACGATAAGCTTCGTAGCTTTGCTCAAAAGAACGAAATTCAATTGGATCTTAAGCCTGTGATCACCCAAACGGATTTATCCCCTGCGTTCAATAAGCTGGTACAGGTTATTGAGGCCTCACAGTTTGGCGCTATGCTCGCAATGGTTGGTGGTAAAGAAGCTATTGAACCGATGAAAGACAGCTTTACGGATAAAATGAAAGAAGCCTTATTTGAGATCAGTGAAGGTCCGGAATTTCAGCAGCAGTTGTCAGGAATGCTGACCAGCGGGCAGTCGGTCGAGGCAATAAAAGTAGCCATTGAACATGCCGTAGAAGAGCGTCTGGCTGAACTGACACCTGCTATGGTAAAGAGTATCGTTCAGGACATGATCCATACCCACCTTGGGTGGCTCGTGGTTTGGGGTGGAGTATTCGGAGGTCTGTTTGGTTTATTAGCAACTTTAATATGACAGAACGAGTATAAAAGCGCTGAAAAGACTAATACCAGCGCATTGAGGCATCTTTTAATCAGATGCCGCAATGCGCTGGTGGTCACTCGGACTTACTTAGAACCATACACGGCAATGGTTTTGTGCTGTTCAGACATCGCGATATCACGAATTGAGGTATCTGTGGTGGAGTCAATATTGAGCAGCTGTGCAGACTTGTGGAGGTTAAATTTTTTCGCAAACTGAGCTACACTCAGATCGTTACAGGTCAGTTTGTCTGTAACAACCTTACGACTTATGTGGTGTGCGTTCAGCTCATTGAGTAACGTCAGGCGGTGGTTTGCTCCAACGGCAATACACAGTTGGGTGGCAATACTGTTGTCAGTTCCAACAAATTCAACTCCTCCAGCGTTAGCTGATAAACTGGTTGCCAGAAGCAGTGGTGACAGGATTAGGGTCGCGGCAAATTTCATGATGTTCTCCAGATTTATGTCAAGCTCACAACAAGTATTGATGCGAATAATGCAAAATGCTGTAACGGGACAATATCCGAATGTAAGTAACTATGTCTGAATTAAAAAGGCCAAGTAACAAGCTGATTTTAATGGTATAGTTGTTCTCGGCGTAAATGGAGATGTGGCGTTTCCTGGAAAACTTTTTTTCGATTAACCATTTCTCTTTGTTTCATTATAGTGCTGTTTTCGTTTGATTGAACTTAGATTAATACCTGTGTCAAAGCTGTGTCTATGCTTCTCTGATTGTGTCTGTATTGCTGGATAATTTGGTTTTTTAATCCAGTGTCGTACAGTCAAGATATCTACAAGCCACGAACAGTATTGGCACAATTTCATGGTGCAGTTGGTGTTTACTCGTGTTGTTGAGCGAAACAAGACTGGGCAATAGTCTACGAACAGGCTAGGCAAGTGGTGATTGCTTTGATTGAACGAGTGAATCTAAAGTTCAGATAAATCTATATTACAGGGAGAAAACTCGAAATGTGCAGGTGGCCGAGCTATATTGTGAACTGTCGAAACTAAGTTGCAATTTTACGTCAATTGTTAGCCAATAGCCTGCGGGGTGATCAATCACGCAGAACAATAAGAGAAAAATGATGCAAAAATTCAAGCCAACGGCGATTGTACTTGCATTAAGTACAGTTCTTCTTGGGTGCCAAGACAAAGGCCCTCAAAAAGAAAAAGTCACCATTGATAAAAATCCATACCCAAGTACCTACCAGCCGCTGAGCAAGGGCTCTACACTTATCACCAATGCAACGGTTTTGACCGGAACGGGTGAACGTCTCGAAGCAACTGATGTTTTACTTAAAGATGGTAAAATCAGTCAGGTAGGTCAGGATCTGTCTGCTCAGGCAGACGTGACGATAGATGCGCAGGGTAAGTGGGTTACACCTGGGATCATTGACGTGCACTCGCATTTGGGCGCTTATCCTAGTCCTTCTGTTGAATCACACGCGGATGGTAATGAAATAACAAAACCAAATACCGCTCAGGTTTGGGTAGAACATTCAGTTTGGCCACAAGATCCTGGTTTTAATCGTGCCCGTGAAGGGGGATCACAACCTTACAGATCCTACCCGGTTCTGCAAACTTGTTTGGTGGTCGCAGTGTGACATTGAAAAATGTGCCTTCACCAACAATGCAGGGTATGAAATTTCCAGATGCGCCATATGGCCTGAAAATGGCTTGTGGTGAAAACCCGAAACGGGTATATGGTGGCAAGGGCGTTGCGCCTTATACGCGTATGGGTAATATGGCCGGCTACCGAGCTGCCTGGGCAGAAGCGAGTGAGTACAAGCAGGCATGGGAGCAATATGAAGCAGCTTATGCCGCAGGTCTGAATCCGGATGCGCCAAAGCGTGATATTCGTCTTGACACGCTTCGTGGTGTGCTCGACGGTGAAATCTTGATCCATAACCACTGCTATAAAGCAGAAGAAATGGCGATGATGATCGACTTGTCCAAAGAGTTTGGTTATCACTCTGGCACTTTCCATCACGGTATCGAGGCCTATAAAGTAGCTGATCTTCTGGCTGAGAACGGAAACTGTGCTGCATTGTGGCCGGACTGGTGGGGCTTTAAGATGGAAGCCTATGACATGGTACCGGAAAACGTAGCAATCGTGGATGCTGTAAAGAATTCTTGTGCGGTTGTGCATTCAGACTCAGACACGACCATCCAGCGTTTGAACCATGAAGCGGCTAAAATCATGAATACAGCAAACCAGGCTGGTTTCTCACTGAAAGAGCAAGATGCGATTAAGTGGATCACTTATAATGCAGCTAAATCACTGGGTATTGAGGAGATAACTGGCTCAGTAAAGCAAGGTAAGCAAGCAGACATAGTGATCTGGGATCGAAACCCGTTCAGTGTTTACTCTAAAGCTGAAACTGTTTATATCGATGGTGCCAAAGTATATGACCGCCACGATGAAAAGTATCAGGCTGTAAGTGATTTTATGCTGGGTCAGCGCTAAGGAGTAAATGATGAAAAAGTTTAATGTTTCTTTATTGACTGGCGCACTGATGGCCTCTTCGGCTGTGTTCGCCCAGACGACAGCCATTACCAATGCAACAGTTCATACAATGACTGAAGCTGGTGTGCTTGAAGGGGCAACGGTTGTTATCGAGAATGGCACTATCACGGCAATCAATCCAAGCAACGTATCAGCCGATAAGACAATCGATGCTCAGGGTAGAGTATTGACGCCTGGTTTCATTGGCTCGATGAACCAGCTGGGTTTAGTTGAAGTCAGCGCGGTTGCCGGCTCACGAGATGGTGACGACGACAAAGCTGGTATTGATTTTGATGCCAGCCCTGCATTTAACCCAAGGTCGTCACTTATTCCTTATGGTCGCAAAGGTGGTATTACGCAGAATGTTGTGATCCCACATGGCGGTAAAAGTATTTTTGAGGGACTTGCGTTTGTTGTTGACCTTTCGGGTGAGTTTAACAGTGTACTTAAAACCAACACTGCGTTAGTCATCGATATGGATGCCAGCGGCAGCGGTTCTCGTGCAATGAAGTACAAGACTCTGACTGAAAAGCTGGAAGCGCAGCAAGAAAAGCTAGCGAAAGGCAAAAAAGACGACAAGAAAGACGCTAAAAAGCCAAGTCGCGAAGAACAGGTACTGAGTGCAGTACTTAAAGGTGAAATCCCTGTTGTTATTGAAGTTGAAAGGGCGTCGGATATCCTTGAAGTCCTCAAGGTTAAGGAACAGTTCGATCTGAAACTGGTATTATGGGGCGTCAATGATGCTGTACTGGTCAAAGATGAAATCGCCAAAGCAAAGGTGCCGGTGGTGATCAGTGCTGTTTCAAACTTACCGACTAGCTTCAGCTCCTTGCATGCCGACCTTACTAATGCTGGTAAGCTTGAGCGCGCTGGTGTTAAGGTACTACTATCAGGATTTGCCTTCGAAGGGGCGCATAATTTGTATCAATTACGGTTTGATGCAGGTATTGCGGTTGCCCACGGCATGAGCTATGAAGGTGCATTGAAAGCGGTAACCAGCAACATTGCAGAGACGTTCGGCCTTGATGGCGGTAAGATTGCCTCTGGTCAGCGTGCTGATTTAGTATTATGGAGTGCTGATCCATTTGAGTTTAGTACAACCTTAGACAAACTCTGGATTAATGGAGAAGAGGTAACTACCGAATCTCGCCACGATAAACTCAGAGAGCGCTATACTAACGACTCCGATATGCCAAGAGCGTACACTAAGTAAGCGTTAAATAGAGAAAGGCCCGTCAGGGCCTTTTTTTATTATTTTGGCAACGTAATTTCGCTCATCAATTTGCGTTTAATCGTTAGAAAAGCAAGACCGCTGGCGCTGTTGAACAAGGCCGCCATAGGATATAATTTGGCTAAGTCTTAAGAGGTTATAGCGTTTGAAGTGGCAAGCTCTGGTCGATAATCGACAGCGATTTTTCTGGGTTTTACAAATTGCAGGCTGGATAGGCTATGCACTAGTAAACTATATCGGTTCAAAAGTATTCGAAATGCGCGATATTTACGTATTTGTGATCGTGTTGAATGCTTACGCCGGTTGTTTAATGACGGTGCCATTGCGCTATTTGTATCGCAAGGTATGGAATGCTAAACCTCTACTGCTCATTTTTGTCGTTTTTAGCGCTTCGTATCTTACAGGCACATTGTGGTCTGTTGTTCAAAAGTTCAACATGTGGGAAATATACCGACACGGTTATCGCCCTGAAGAATGGTATTATTATCTGCAGCAAGGGCTGGATTCAGTTTATATTATTCTATGCTGGAGTGGCCTCTATTTCGGTATTAAATACTATCAGTTGCTTCAAAGCGAGCGGCAGAAAGCACTCAAAGCAAATACGATGGCACATGAAGCACAGCTGAAGATGCTGCGTTATCAGCTCAACCCTCACTTTCTTTTCAACACCTTGAACGCAATTTCGACTTTGATTTTGGTTGAAGAAAACAAAGATGCGAATCAAATGGTGTCCAGGCTGAGTGATTTCTTACGTTACACGCTAAACACGGATCCAATCAAAAAGGTGCCACTGGAGCAAGAGTTACATGCACTGAAACTCTACCTGAATATTGAAAAAGTACGTTTTGATGAACGTCTGGAAGTTGAGTTTGATATTACTGAGGATGCTAAACAGGCTTTGGTTCCTAGTTTGATTTTGCAGCCTTTAATTGAAAACTCGATTAAATATGCTATTGCGCATATGGCTAACGGTGGCAAAATTGAGATTAGGGCTCAGGTCTTTGCCAATGAGCTATTGTTAGAGGTAGGGGATAACGGACCCGGTGCCTCAATCGAAAATGGCCAGCTAAGCAATGCACAAGGAGTTGGCATCGCGAACACCCAGGACCGACTAAGAACCTTGTACGAAAACAACTATTCATTTGTGCTTGCGCACAACACACCTTCAGGATTGAAGGTGAATATACGAGTTCCTTTTGAAAAGGCTGAGAAGTAAAGTAATGAGCAAAATCAGAACACTAATTGTAGATGATGAGTCCCTAGCCAGAAAAGGCCTGGCGGTGCGCTTAAAACAAATAGAAGAGATAGAGGTTATCGAGTTGTGTAGCTCAGGAGAGCAGGCGCTTGAGTTATGCGCAAATCAGCAGATAGATCTTGTCTTTTTAGACATTCAAATGCCAACCATGAATGGTTTTGAAGTAGCCAGGGCGCTTAGTGAAAGTGTGAAGCCGCTGCCTGCCATCGTGTTTGTCACTGCTTTTGATCATTATGCAGTAAAAGCCTTTGAAATTCATGCTTTAGATTACATCCTAAAGCCCGTAGATGACAACAGACTAAAACAGGCGGTTGAAAAAGTGCATAGCTATTTGAAAACACAACAAGACAATGCTCACAAGAAAAAGCTCGCCAGCTTCGTTGCCGGTATTACTGGTAATAATTGCGAAGAAATCCTGCGTAAACTGGCTACAGGCGACACCATTGAAGACAAGAAGTATCCAGAGTCAATTGCAGTAAAAGAGCAAGGAGAGATCATTCGTGTATCTGCTGCATCGATTCAGTGGATCGATGCAGCCGGAGATTACATGTGCTTACACTGTTCTGACGGTCAGACACACATTCTTCGCAAAACAATGAAAGAGCTTGAGCAAGAATTGGATCCTAAGCTGTTTGTGCGTGTGCATCGTTCTGCCATCGTTAATACTAAGCAAATAAGTAAGTTGGTTACACAAAGTAGCGGAGAGTACTTATTGGTATTGGAGAATGGTCAGGAGCTTAAAGTAAGCCGCAGTTACAGAGACAAAGTAAAAGCTGCTTTAGCAAGTTAATGCATTTTAAGCAGCTCTATTATTGAGTGCTGAAAGGTAAATCCGGGCAGAAATGCTACCCGGAAATATCATTTCTTAGACGGTGACAATCTTCATTGTATTGGTCGCACCAATAGTTTCCATAACGTCGCCGTGAGTCAGGATCACCGTATCGCCTTGTTCCAGCGCACCTGTTTCTACCAGTGTATTTAGCGCATCGCGAACGGTTGATTCTTCACTGCATTTAGTAGAGTCAAAATAAACCGGATAAACGCCTCGATAAAGCGCTGTCTGGCCTAATGTTCTGGCATGTCTTGATAATGAGTAAATTGGCAAGCCAGAACTAATTCTTGACATTAATTTCGCTGTATTCCCTGATTCTGTCAGTGCCACTATGGCTTTCACTGAAGTCAGATGGTTAGCCGCATACATTGCAGATAGAGCCAGAGTCTCCGAAGTGTCGGTAAACATACTGTCTAAGCGGTGTTTTGAAATATGGGTTTGTGGCTGCGATTCAGCACCGAGGCAAACGCGTGCCATTGTTGCAACGGTTTCTTCCGGATAATCGCCTGCTGCTGTCTCAGCAGACAACATTACAGCATCAGTTCCATCGAGTACGGCATTCGCAACGTCCATAACCTCTGCGCGGGTCGGCATCGGATTGTCTATCATAGACTCCATCATCTGTGTTGCTGTGATGACTGTTCTGTTTAAAGAGCGCGCTCGACTAATGATTTGTTTTTGTTTACCAACCAATGCGGCATCACCGATCTCAACACCCAAGTCACCACGAGCAACCATTACGGCATCAGAAGCCAATACAATATCGTCAATCGCTTCAACAGACTCAACGGCTTCTGCACGTTCAATTTTAGCGAGTAACTGTGCATCTGAACCTGCCTTTTCTGCAAGAGCGCGCACATAGCGCATGTCTTCACCACTGCGAGGGAAAGAAACCGCGATGTAATCAACGCCTATTTCTGTAGCGGTCAGTAAATCCTGCTTATCTTTTTCCGTGAATGCGGGAGCTGTTAATCCACCACCCAGTCGATTAATACCTTTGTTGTTCGACAGAACACCACCTACGGTGACAGTACAATGTACTTTATTGCCCACTACTGAGTCGACAGTTAGTTGAATAAGCCCGTCGTTTAACAATAGCAAATCGCCCGATTTAACATCATTTGGTAGCTCTTTGTAGTCGATACCGACCGACTCGATGGTACCTTCACCTTTTTCGAGTTCTGCGTCTAGCGTAAATTTAGCGCCAACAGCCAGTTCTACTTTGCCGTCTTTGAACGTTGATACGCGAATTTTTGGTCCTTGCAAATCTGCCAGAATTGATACGTGTTTATTTAGTTTTTTTGCTATGTCTCTGACCGCCTGAGCCCGGTCTTTGTGGTCTTGTGCAACTCCGTGGGAAAAGTTTAAGCGGACAACGTTTGCGCCTGCACGAATGATTTTTTCTAAGTTATTATCTCTGTCCGTAGCTGGCCCAAGTGTTGCTACAATTTTTGTGCGTCTAAGCATCAGGTTCTCCTGTTGGCTTGTCTCGGTGACTTTTCTGGTTAACTTGCTGGGTTTTAAGAAAGAAATATCTTATAGCCCTTTTTAACATGCAAATTAAATTATATCATCTATATGAACTGATTATGACACCGGTGTCAGGTGTCGTCAATCATGACTTTTTGTCAATGGCTAGCCGCACTTATTTGGTTTTGTCTGATTTTCAAACAGTTGTGTGGATCGGTTAGGTAAGTTGTGCACTGCTGTATATCCTACTCAGCTGGGGTATAATTAAGGTGCGTTACCGATATAGTATAGAATTTGTTACCGAGGAGGAAACTTAATGCAAGTTGCATTAGTTGGTTTGGGTGTGATGGGGAAAAACCTCGCGCTAAATTTAGTAGAACAGGGTATGACGCTAGTCGCCTATGATAAAAACCCGGATGCAGGTGCCGAGCTATTGAGTTGCGCACAGTCATTGGGTATTGCCGAGCGCCTTCACATAGTTTCCGATCTTGCTGACATGGTAAAACGGTTGGACACACCTAGATCTGTTTTGCTGTTAGTACCGGCTGGTGAGCTGGTGGATAAGGTGTGTCAGGATTTAATCGAAGCAGGCGTTGAAAAGGGCGACATCATTGTTGATTGTGGTAACAGCAACTACAAAGATGGTATTGCTCGTAAACTTAAATACCAAAATAAATTTGAGTTTGCCACGATGGGGATTTCCGGTGGTGCGGAAGGTGCTCGGCATGGTCCTGCCATGATGGCCAGCGGTTCAGAAGGCGGTTGGGAACGTTTGATCCCTTGGTTTGAAAAAGTGGCCGCCACACATAACGGCGAATCTTGCTTCGCGCGTGTTGGTCAGTCTGCTAGCGGTCATTTTGTAAAAATGGTTCACAACGGGATTGAGTATGCATTGATGCAATTGATTGCGGAGATGTATCAGTTGTTGCGGATCGGCACAGGTCGAACGCCAGCCCAAGTCGCTGAGGTATTTAAAGAGTGGTCTGAAGGACAGCTCAATAGTTATCTTCTGGCAATATCCAGCCATATCCTTAGCCTGGAGAGCGAAAAAAATGAACCGGTGGTCGACCTGATTGATAATAAAGTAGGTGCGAAGGGTACTGGTCTTTGGACAGCACAAAATGCGTTGGAGCTTGGAATTGCGGTGCCTTCTTTGGTTGCAGCTGTGCAGGCACGACACTTGACTAACACCATAGATACACCTGCAGCGAAAGAAATGACCTATGCTAATCGTGATACAAACAACGTTGAGTTGGATCTATGCGAGCTAAGAGACGCATTCTATTTCGCCAGCCTGCTGTGCTACCGCCAGGGCCTGGCACTTATCAAAGGTGCATCCAGGTCGCATCAGTGGAAAGTAGATTTAGATAAGACGCTTCAAACATGGCGTGCAGGTTGTATCATCCGAGCAGATTACCTGGATGACATTGCCAAAGGGGTTGAATACATTGATACCCTGGAAGGGCCTGCAAACGCCCTGCGCAAAGTGGCTGGGCAAGCTATTCAAAGTGGCCTTGCATTCCCTGTGCTCACTTCAACGCAAACCTACATTGCGACATTGAGCACACCTAGTAATGGTCACTTAGTGCAAGCACAGCGAGACTACTTTGGTGAGCATGGTATTAAAACGCACAGTGGAGAATCATGCCATTTGACCGACCTGACTGAGATAGCAGCTAAAGTGAGATAACGGTAGAACTTCTAAAAGCCCGGAGGTTTAATAGACGTCCGGGCTTTTTTGTAACGATAAACTTGCTTATCGGGTCAATTCACCACGCAGGTTGTCCTGCATAAGGTGGCGAACCGTTTCCAACTCAAGATCCTGACTGAATAGATAGTGTAATTTTGTCAAACAGGCTTCAAGTGTCATATCGTAGCCACTAATCACGCCACAGTTAAGCAGAGCATTGCCAGTTGCATAGCCACCCATGTTGACCTGGCCCTGAATACACTGGGTTAAATTCACAATAACAACGCCTTTATCTGACGCCGCTTTCAGCGCATTGAGAATATCTTCTTGCTGTGGTGCGTTACCGACGCCAAAACTGAGCAGGATAAGTGCTTTAACATCACATTGCAGAACATTAGCTACCATAGTACTGCTAATCCCCGGGTAAAGATGCAATACACCTATTGGTTGTGACGCTATAGAAGTAACCCGCAAGGCTTGATCTACGTACGGACTTAACTGACCTTCTATCAACTGAATATTAATACCAGCTTGTGCGAGCGGTGCCATATTCGGTGACGCAAAAGCGTCAAACCCATCAGCATGTGCTTTGATGGCTCGGTTACCACGAAATAATTTATTATTGAAAAACAGGCTCACCTCAGCAATGGGATAGTTCGCAGCAAGGTACATCGCGTTAAGCAGATTAACCTGGCCGTCAGAGCGAAGCTGAGACAGGGGGATCTGAGAGCCCGTTATGATCACAGGTTTAGTCAGATTCTCAAACATAAATGACAATGCTGACGCAGTATATGCCATGGTATCTGTGCCATGAAGCACCACGAACCCGTCATACTCTTCGTACTTACTTTTTATGTCATCGGCTATCAGTTGCCAGTGTAGTGGAGACATGTCCGACGAATCTATAAGCGGGCAGTATTCATGAATGTCGAACAGGGGCATTTCTTCTCGGGTAAACTCGGCATTACTTTTGACCGTTTCAGTCAAATAGCCCGCAACAGGAACATAGCCCCGGCTGGATTGCTTCATACCAATTGTACCGCCTGTGTAGGCAATATAGATTTTTTTTCTTTTCATTCTGCTACCTAAAAAAAAGCCCGGAATTCAGTCCGGGCTAATTATATCAACTGCAGCATCACAATGCAGTCAAATCGAAGAGACATTCTCTATTCTGCGACAACACAGGCCGTACACAGGGTATAGATGTTGTTTGGGTCATTAAACTGTGAGATTAAGTTGGCATTATGCCTGACCTGATTTAGAAGCTGGCTCAGGCCCTGGTTCGCTATAGAGCTTAGCTGAGTCACTGGATCGTCAGAAGACGTAGTCAACAGTGATTGGACTGCAGCAGAGCCAAAAATATCCTGAAGCAGCTGTTCTTTTTCAGACAAAGTTTGCTCAACAGTGAATACGTCATAATGCTCCAGATTCGCCATTTGAGCAGCTGCCTCTATTGCCTCTTGTTTGGTGCCCAGTTTATCAACTAACCCAAATTCCTGTGCCTGAGTGGCGAGCCACACTCTGCCCTGAGCAACATTATCAACATCAGAGACCGGAAGGTTTCGCGAATCAGCAATGACAGAAATAAACTTGTTGTAAGCATCTTCAACGCCCATCTGTAATACATGTGCAAATTTAGGGTCCAGGCCTCGTGCTAAAGAGGAAGACTTTAGCTCAGTGGTGGCGACACCATCAGAGTAAATCCCAAGCTCCTTAAGAGAGTTTTCAAAAGTTAGAATGGTCCCGAATACACCAATCGAGCCGGTAATCGTGCTAGGAGATGCCCAGATTTCATTGGCTGAAGCAGCAATCCAATATCCACCGGACGCTGCGACTGACCCCATAGAGGCAATGACGGGTTTGCCTGCGGCTTTAATGGCCAGCACTTCATTACGAATGATTTCAGATGCAAACATGCTCCCGCCGCCAGAATCGATTCTTAACACCACAGCTTTTACTTTTTCGTCCAGCCTTGCTTGGCGCAGGAGTGCAGCAGTTGAGTCTCCACCAATCATGCCAGCCTTGCGTTTACCATCAACGATGTTGCCTTTGGCTACGACTACTGCCACCTTATCTGTAAATGGATTTACACCAAAGCCATCAGATGCCACTGCATTATAATAGTCTTCAAATGCGACTTGTTTGAACCGCTTACCATTGTCCTGGGTCCCAACCAGCTCGATGAGCTTTTGATTAAACTCCTGATCGGTTTCAAGTTTATCAACCCAGCCATACTTAACGGCAAACTGTGCAGAGTCACCGGTCACAGAGGCCATTTTATCAACAAACTGAGTTAATGTTTCGTCAAAGTTTGCAGTATCAAATCCGCGCTTATTCGCTACATCTTGCTTGTACTGTGCCCACAGGGCATTCAGCCACATTTGGTTGGCTTCTTTTGCTGCTTCAGACATATCATTACGAATAAAAGGTTCTACCGCTGATTTATAAGTGCCAACGCGGAAGATATGCTGAGTGACTTTGAGCTTTTCAAGAGCATCTTTAAAGTACATAGGATAGGAGCCATAGCCACTGATATTAATACCCCCATAAGGGTGGATGGAAACTTCATCAGCATGGGCTGCCAGATAATACTGAGACTGACTAAAGTATGGGCTATGTGCAAACACTTTTTTATTAGCGGCTTTAAATCCCTCTATAGCGCTTGCAATATCGCGTAACTTATCAAGGTGCGCGTAATGCATATGGCGTAAATCTAAATAGAGTGCCTTAATACGAGCATCATTGGCGGCAATATTAATAGTATCAACGACGTCATCAACCAACATCTCTTTTGGCATGTCTTGCTTACCAAAAATGTCTCCCATTGCTGCGTCTACCGGGTCCACATAAGTGAGCTGCTCAACCAGTTTTCCTGACAGGTTAAGACGCAATACACTGTTTTGTGCAATCTGTGGCTCTTTCTCCGTTGGGAGTGCAGCTAAGACAGCCGCGATAATGAGGAAAAAGAACAAAAAATTGAGAACCAGGCGGCGAGAAAAGTTCAGCGCGTGCCAGATACCGAGAAAAAATTTACCGATCAATTTCAAAGCCGTACCTCTGAATGTCTAAGTGGAATGTACTCAATATTAATCATAACTTAGTTGCTCTTCAGTCGTTAGAACAAAAACGTAACTAAGTATTATTTTGCTGATGACAGGGTGAAAAATAGCCAAACTTTACTCCCTGTATGCGATTTCAAAGAAATTAGTCGCGGTTTTTGCTTGCGAAAAAATATAAAATCGTTAATGTTCACAGGTAAGACCAGTTACATTGGGGCACGCAATGTTAGAACAAAAACTACAATTGAAGAATACAGATTTGCGAAATCGCTTGGTCATGGGCTCTATGCACACAGGCCTGGAAGAGGGATGGCATAACAGGAAGCGCTTAAAAGCCTTTTACGAGGAGCGAGCAAAGGGCGGTGTTGGCTTGATTATAACCGGAGGTTACAGCCCGAATTTGCGTGGCAAACTCACTCCAATTTCTTCTTCGTTTAACAGTCGCTATGACATTATCAAGCACCGTGCATACACCAGCGCTGTGCATGAGCATGGTGGTAAGATTTGCCTTCAGTTGTTACACGCAGGGCGATATGCTTACCATCCATTTAATGTTGCACCCAGCGAGATTAAAGCGCCGATTAATCCTTACACACCCAAATCTATGTCGCTGAGCATGATCCGCAATACAATTAAAGATTTTGCAAAATCCGCGAAGATGGCTGAAAAAGCTGGGTATGATGGCGTTGAAATCATGGGTTCTGAAGGCTATCTGATCAACGAATTTATGGCCGATCATACAAACAAGCGCCAGGATTTATACGGTGGCACGCTGGAAAATCGAATGCGTTTAGCCGTTGAGATAGTTCGTGCGGTGCGGGAAAAAGTCTCGGCCAAATTCATCATCGTATTTCGTTTGTCTGTGATGGATTTGATCCCCAATGGTTCCACAGCCGAAGAAGTCACAGCGCAGGCCAAAGCACTGGAAGAAGCCGGCGTCGATATTCTCAATACCGGCATTGGCTGGCACGAAGCGCGTGTTCCAACGATTGCCAGTATGGTACCTGCCGGTGCGTTTCGTGAAGCGTCAAAACGCCTTAAAGACGTCGTAGATATCCCGGTTGTTGCAGTTAATCGGATCAATACCCCTGATCTTGCAAATGATATTCTCAATCAGGGAGAGGCGGACCTGATTTCAATGGCGCGTCCTTTACTCGCCGATCCTGAGTTTTTCAACAAGTATGCACAAAACCAGAGCGAGCAAATTAATATTTGTATCGGCTGTAATCAGGGCTGTCTGGACCATGTTTTTAAAGGCAAACGGGCTACCTGTCTTGTCAATCCACAGGCAGGTTACGAGCTGGATTATCCTCTGGAGCGCACGAACAGCCCTAAACAGGTGTTGGTCGTGGGGGCGGGACCAGCAGGATTGTCTGCTAGCTGCTATCTGGCTAAAAAAGGTCATAAAGTAACTCTGATTGACAAGAATGAGCATGCAGGAGGTCAGTTTAATCTGGCCATGCGGATACCTGGTAAAGAAGACTTCAAGTACACTCTGAACTACTTCCTGAAAGAAGTTGAGCGTTTGGGTGTCGAGTTAAAACTTGGCTGCGAGTATGAGTCATCCATGGCGCAGTCATACGATGACATCGTATTTGCAACTGGGGTCAGCCCTCGACAATCCAGAATTACCTGTAGCGATGGTAAGCGTGTTTTTGCTTACGATGAGGTGATCCGCAAAGAAGTTGAGCTTGGTGATAAAATCGCGATTCTTGGTGCCGGTGGAATTGGCTTTGATATGGTCGCTTTTTTGGCTGAACAGGCAGACCAAAGCATAGAAGAATTCAAAGCGCAGTGGGGAATTGAATGCCAACCGTCAGACAGTGCGACAGGTAAGAAGCTCTATATGCTTAAGCGTAGCGAAGGTCGCTTTGGTAATAACTTAGGCAAAACGACGGGGTGGATCCACCGCGCGGTAGCCAAGCACCATAACGTCGAACAGATTGCCGAGTGCGAGTATATTTCATTCGATAATAAAGGCCTGCTCGTCAAACAAGGTGGTAAAGAGCGCGTTCTGGACGTAGACACTGTGGTTGCCTGTATTGGCCAGACATCGAACGATGCGTTGTTTGACAAAGACACTATGCCTGCGAATCAGCATGTCATCGGCGGCGCTAAGCTGGCGGCGGCTATTGATGCCAAAAGAGCTATCTATGAAGCCTTACAGGTAGCAAGAAAAATATAATCCATACTCTTTGCACAACAAAACACGGGTGGACCTTTGTATGGCACCCGTGTTTTGTGGCATTTAAAAAGCATGTCTGGTGCAATAAAAAACGGTGATTTAAGGTCTACACTCATAACATTAGTTATAACAGACTTTAAATATGCTCAAATCATTCTACCTTCTTTATCGCTCTCTTTTGGACAAAGTGTCTTTTCTTGATGGCCTGGCGCCTCTGATGCTTAGATTTATCCTGGCACCTGTCATGATCATTGCTGGATTCAGTAAACTGAATCTGACCAATACGGAGCTTGCCTGGTGGCAGCGTTTGCTTGCCGATGAAAATGTCGTTGCCTGGTTTGGTAACGCGCAGTGGGGACTTGGTTTACCAGCCCCGGATTTACTGGCTTTTTTGGCGGGGTGGACGGAATTTCTTGGTGGCTGGCTACTATTGATAGGCCTGGCTACTCGTCTGGTGTCTGTGCCACTTGCCGTGACTATGTTCATCGCTGCTACTCAAGTGCACTGGCATAACGGCTGGTTTTCGGTGGCACCAAGCAACCCGGATACCAGCGCAGCCCAGGTATTTGCCTGGCTTGGAAGTGATGCAGCTGAGCAGAGTTTGGAGGCCAGTAAAGAGGTCGCAGAGCGGCTGTCCCGCATCAAAGAAATTGTTGAGGCCAATGGATTACCAGAATACCTTTACGAGTACGGAAATCCGGTGATCCTGAACAATGGCATTGAGTTCGCTGCGATTTACTTTGCTATGCTGATAAGCCTGATATTTACAGGCGGCGGGCGTTTTTTCAGCCTGGATTACTGGCTTCGTAAGCATCTGGAGCCCAATAAGAATTATTTGCCGTAAATGGTTTTTAGCAACTGCTACTAAACTTTTAGACCTTTGTCGCGTTAGAATAATGAGCGAACAGAATTATTAGGAATTACAAATGGATGCCATTGAATTATTATTAACGCGACAATCAGACAGCAACTTGTCCTTTCCGGGACCTAGTGCAGAGCAACTTGAGGTGATAAAAAAAGCAGCGCTTAAGGTGCCTGATCACGGAGGTTTAAAGCCATGGCGCTTTATTTTAGTAGAGGAGCAGGGCAGAGAGAAGCTGGGTGAGATATTCTATCAGGCTGCAGTAGAGGAACAGCAAGAGCAACGCATTATCGACCGTGCCAAAGCACTACCTGAACGTGCCCCTATGTTGATCATCGCCGTTTCCCCCTATGTAGAGCACCCCAAAGTACCCAGGATCGAGCAAATTGAAAGCGCAGCTTGTAGTGTGTTTGCTATGCAGCAAGCGGCTTTTGCTCAGGGTCTGTCTGGTGTCTGGAGAACCGGTTATTTTGCTCAAAGTGCATCCGTTAAGCGCCAGCTTGGCCTGAGTGAGCAGGATGAGATTGTTGGTTATCTGTATCTTGGCACTCCGACAGTTCAATGTACTAAGCCTGTCAGACATCAGCCGGAAGACTTTTTCACTCAGCTATAGTTAAATCGCCCCAGTATAGCGAAGCGACATAGTGTCAGGTTGGGGCGGTTCCTCCAGATAATCACATCCTGCTTGTACCAGGTCGCTTTCAGGCTCACTCATTGCACAGGTGAAAGTATCGAGGCGAAATATCTTGAAGATGGGTAGGTCGTCTGGAAAAGAAAATGCCGCCAGATGGCGGCATTGGGCTCAGATAGGAACTGTTTGTCTTTGGCTATTAGCGTGTAAGATAAACAGAGCCTACAAACTTAGAAATATCCACGGATCCCTAACTTGAAGTTACGCCCTGGCAGTGGTGCCTGCTCTTTGATAAACGAGCTGTGTACAAAGCCCAGTTCATCCGTGATGTTGTCGACATTCACATAACCAACCAAGTCGACACCCGACAAGCTGAAGTCATAGCTAAAGCTGGCATTGAGTAGAGTATAGCTGTCGGTCTTAGTTTCTGATTGCGCTAATTTGTCTTGTGTCATGTAATGTGTGGCGCTTAGCTCGGCTGAGAAATCTTCCAATTCAAAACGGTAGCTTGTACCCAGCTTGTTAGCCGGAATACGTGGCAAGTATTCGCCAGAATCAAGCTCTGCTCTCAGGTGATCACCATAGACCTTAATACGGTTACGCGCGTCAATCTGATAATGGGCATCAAACTCAAACCCATACAGCTCTGCATCGGCGCTTTCAAACTGGTACACAGGCAAAGCACCCTCATGGTGATGATCAGCGAGCTCTATACCGTGTTCGCCTGTGTACATGTAACCTGTGTTACGCTGGTAATAGTAGTTCGAAACGTCATTGTAGAAAAAGTTTACTGTGTAACCAAAATCGCCAATAAAGCGTCTAAAGCTGATATCCAGGTTCGTCGATCTTTCCTGTTCGATGTTTTCTGGCTCAAAGTGTACTTCATCGCCTTCAATGTGGTAACCAAGACCCAGCTCGTATGTAGAAGTGGCAATATGCAGGCCGTTTGACAGCAGCTCGGCAGTCAGAGGTGCTCGCTCCGATCGAGACAGGTTAACGGCAACATTGTGGCCTTCAGTATAATCATATACCGCACCAATTGAGGCACTGAAGTTTGTGGTATCCAGTGTATAGTTGATGATTTCGGCAACATGCTCATCTTCGTGACCCTCATGCTCATCGTGGTCATCATGATCATGTTCGTCGTGCTCATCGTGACCTGATGCAAAGTTGCTCGACAGCGCAAAGTCTTCAACACGTGCACCTAGCTCTAACGTCACATCACCAAAACGACGTTCTTCAAGCACGTAAAGGGCATGTGTTTTTGTGTTAGTCGCCGGGGTAAACGCTTCCGCGCCTTCAGCGGCGTAGTCACTGTCAGAGAAGTGATAACCGATAATGCCGTGCCACTCGCCCAATCTGTGCTCGATATTCGTTCTCAGCTCAGTTGTTTCGTTGCTGAAGCGCGTGCCTACAGCACCATGCTCAATTTCGGCATGTTCATAATCGGTAAAGCCTGCGCGCACCTGAATAGACTCGATCCAGTTATTATGCAGCGCGTAGTTAAACAGGACTTGCCATCTGTCTTGTTTAACACGCGCGAAAACTGCTTCTTCTTCTGCGCCATGTGCATGATCGTGCTCGTCTTCGCTATGGTCATCATGGTCGTCATGAGCATGTTCGTCGTGGTCATCATGGTCGTGCTCGTCGCCATGGTCGTGATGTTCATGAGAGTGGGCAGGGATCCCATAGTCTGTTTCAATGCGACCGTAAGATAAGCCAACCGTTAGGTGATCGCCAACGAAGCTGGTACCAATATTAAATTGCTTGGAGTCGATGAAGGTATTAGCTACACGCTCTGCGTATTCAGTCTCGCCATGTGACTCTTCACCATGTTCTTCTTCTGCATGCTCGTCGTGACCATGTTCCTCATGCTCGTCGTGACCATGTTCCTCATGCTCATCATGATGCGCTTCATCGTGGTCATGATCTTCATGCTCTTCGCCCGGCAAAGCAAAACGCGGTGTTTCATAGTCACCGCCTTTGCGCGTTACGCCGTCAAAGTGGAAGTTGAAACCGTTGTTACCGGCTTCAAATAACGCGGCCACTGTATTGGTGTTTGAATTAGTGTCGTGGCTGAATTCAGCTGCGCCCTGAACTCCCTCGATCACATCAGTGGGGATGCGGTTATCAACCACATTAACGACACCTCCAATGGCGCCTGAGCCATAAAGCAAAGTAGCAGGGCCACGTAGTACTTCAATTTGCTGTGCTGCCAGAGAGTCATTGGTGTTGGCGTGATCAGGTCCAACGCGTGATGCATCACTGCTGTCCAGACCGTTTTGGGTGATCTTTACGCGCGGACCGTCTAAACCACGAATGATCGGGCTAGAGGAAACTGGTCCAAAATAGCTGGCGTTAATACCTGGCAGTTGTTTTAGCGTTTCACCAAGCGTAGGCTTGGCACTGTTTTTCAGCTCATCACCACCAAGTACGGCCACAGGTGATGCCATTTCGATGTTGCTCTTGTGCAGCGCAGAGGCATACACAACAACGCTCTCAACCGAGCTGGGTGCCAGCTTCACGGTAACGTATGGAGAGTCTGCAGAGACGTCAATACGCTCATTGATAAAGTTGTCTTTGCTGACATGCAGCTGTGAATCCTGATCGACATTAATGCTAAACTGACCGTTGATATCGGTTTTAACGGACTGCGACTTACCGTGCAAATGTACGGTGGCATTCGGAACAGGTTGATTGTTGGTATCCAGCACTTTACCTTTCAGTTGTGCTGCAGAGGCTTGAGAGGAAAAAATTGCGCTGGTAATGGCAAATGTGATTAAAGACTGCTTAAACATAACACTCATTCTGGATTGTTTATACTTGCAATAATATAACACTGCATTATTGCGGTTTCAATGATGTTATACTATCTCTTTAAGTTTGCATTATTTTGACGGCTTCATATAGTTAAAGTAATAGGTTCAGGTACACATATCATGGCTGATCTCTTTGTTTTTAAAGTGCGGATGAACATTGCAGACTTGTTCCATCGCTCACATCATCAGGAAGTGTTCACCGCAGCGTTGCAAAAAGCCGAAACGCTGGAGCACTTTGTGTTGAAGTTAATCGGTTTCTGTGGCTTGTCGTATCTTGATAACGTGCACTGGCTGGGGGTGAGAGAGAAAAATCAACCCGATGTATGGCTTGAAAATACGCACGGGAAAATTGAGGTTGCACTGTATGTTGGTGAGCCCAGCCTGGGTGAATTGCAAAAGTATCGTAAGCATGCAGATAAAGTGGTCTGTCTGGTGGCCGATGCAGATGCCTGGTACAAGGAACTCTCTCCCCACTTGATTGCGATGCAGGACATTCGTATTTTTTCTTTATCGGCGGAGTTTGTGAGTCAGCTGGCTGGGGCACTGTCACGCAGCCTGCACTGGGATGTGATCATTGATAATGGCGTGATAAGTGTCAGTGATAAAGTGGATTATTACCAAAGTGAGATCATTAAACTACACTAGCTTAATGATCACATCTGTGATGGGTTTGCTGCAGCAGAGCAGAATTTCGCCATCACGCACAAACGCCAAAGGCTCTTGATTATAAGCAATCTTACCCCGGCAAAGCTTGGCGCGACAGGCACCACAAAACCCCTCGCGACATTGATAGGCGACCTCAACTTGATTTGCTTCTAATGTAGCCAGGAGTGAAGGGGAGTGAGCCGCATGTAATAGCGGCTCTTTTTCTGGGTCAAGAAAGATCTTTTTGACTGGCCTGTCTGTCATTACAGATCAAAGTCACCAAAGTCAGAGGCATCGACTTCTGAGTCGATCTGACCAACCAGATAAGAACTAATCTCTGCTTCTTGTGGGGCAACCTGAACGTTGTCAGAGACTAACCACGCATTGATCCAGGGGATTGGGTTACTGTTGCTTTCAAACTGTGTTGGCAGGCCAACCGCAGTCATGCGTACATTGGTGATGTATTCAACATATTGACACAGAATGTCTTTATTAAGACCAATCATAGAACCATCTTTAAACAGGTATTCAGCCCATTCTTTTTCCTGCTCTGCGGCTTCTACGAACATCTGAATAGCTTGCTCCTGACATTGCGCTGCAACGATGGCCATTTCCGGGTCGTCTTTGCCGTCTTGCATGATATTCAGAATATGCTGTGTACCAGACAGGTGGAGTGCTTCATCGCGGGCAATCAATTTGATGATCTTTGCATTACCTTCCATCAACTCACGCTCTGCAAATGCAAAAGAGCAGGCAAAACTCACATAAAAACGAATGGCTTCAAGAATATTTACTGACATGATGCACAGATAGAGCATTTTCTTCAGCTCAAACAGGTTAATATGCACTGTTTCGCCGTTGACTTCGTGCTTACCTTCACCGTACAGATTGTACAGAGAAACCTTCTCGATTAACTCGTCATAGTGTTTAGTCACGGCCTCTGCACGCTCACTGATCTTATCGTTCTCGACGATATCATCGAAGATAAGCTCGGGCGATTTTGTCACATTGCGAATAATGTGCGTGTATGAGCGACTGTGAATGGTTTCACTGAATGCCCAGGTTTCAATCCAGGTTTCCAGCTCAGGGATAGATACGATAGGCAACAAAGCCACGTTTGGAGAACGCCCCTGGACACTGTCTAACAGAGTTTGATACTTCAGGTTACTCAGGAAAATGTGCTTTTCGTGCTCTGGTAATGCCTGAAAGTCTAACCTGTCTTTGCTTACATCGACTTCTTCTGGTCGCCAGAAAAAAGACAACTGCTTTTCAATCAGCTTCTCGAAAATAGGGTACTTCTGCTGATCATAACGGGAGACATTAACAGACTGACCGAAAAACATCGGTTCCTGTAATTGATCGTTGTGGGTTCTGTTAAACGTAGAATACGACATAGATAATTCTCGACACCAAAAAAGAGCGGGTAAAATACCCGCTGACCAAGATTAGATTTTACAAGCGCCGCCTGCACAATCATCGTCTTCAACCTCAGGTTTCATTTCATCCTGAGCATCCGATGCACCGTCTCGGGTGTTGTGGTAATACAGGGTTTTCACACCCAGTTTGTATGCAGTTAGCAAATCTTTGAGCAACAGCTTCATAGGTACTTTACCACCCTCAAACTTAGTAGGGTCGTAGTTCGTGTTTGCAGAGATAGTTTGGTCAACAAACTTTTGCATAATACCTACCAGGCCAAGGTAGCCATCGTTTGATGGGATATCCCATAACAGCTCGTAGTTGCCCTTCAGTCTTTCGTACTCAGGCACAACTTGCTTTAGGATACCATCTTTACTGGCCTTAACGCTAATGTGACCGCGAGGTGGCTCGATGCCGTTAGTTGCGTTTGAGATCTGTGAAGAGGTCTCAGATGGCATCAATGCAGACAAGGTCGAGTTACGCATGCCATATTGCATAATGTCTTGGCGCAGTGCATCCCAATCCAGATGTAGCGGCTCGTTACAGATATTGTCGACATCTTTTTTGTAGGTATCAATTGGCATAATACCTTTTGCGTACGTTGTTTCATTGAACTTAGGACATGCGCCGCGTTCCTGAGCCAGCTTGTTAGACGCTTTCATCAGGTAGTACTGAATCGCTTCAAACGTTCTGTGGGTCAGGCCGTTAGCACTGCCATCTGAATATTTTACGCCATTCTTAGCCAGGTAGTAGGCAAAGTTGATAACACCAATACCCAGTGTACGGCGACCCATAGTCGCATTTTTTGCAGCCGGAACAGGGTAGTCCTGGAAGTCAAGCAAATTGTCCAAAGCGCGAACAGCCAATTCTGCTAACTCTTCAAGCTCATCCAGGCTGCTGATAGCACCCAGGTTAAAGGCCGATAAGGTACACAGTGCAATTTCGCCTTCTTCATCATTAACATGACTGAGCGGCTTAGTTGGCAGTGCAATCTCAAGGCACAGGTTAGACTGGCGGATAGGCGCAACTTTGGCATCAAACGGGCTGTGCGTGTTGCAGTGATCTACGTTTTGCAGGTAGATACGACCCGTGCTTGCACGCTCCTGAGCGAACATAGAAAACAGCTCAAGTGCCTTTATGCGTTTCTTACGGATAGACTCGTCTTGTTCGTACTGTACATACAGGCGCTCGAATTTTTCTTGGTCTTCAAAGAAAGCATCGTATAAGCCTGGGACATCTGACGGGCTGAACAAAGTAATGTAGTCATCTTTAATCAGGCGAGAGTACATGGTTTTATTGAACTGAACGCCATAATCCAAGTGTCTGACTCGGTTTTCTTCAACACCACGGTTGTTTTTCAGCACCAGTAGGTTTTCAACTTCCAGGTGCCAAAGCGGGTAGAACAGTGTTGCTGCACCGCCACGCACACCACCTTGAGAGCAGCTCTTTACGGCTGTCTGGAAGTGTTTATAAAAAGGAATACATCCTGTGTGGAATGCTTCGCCATTGCGAATAGGGCTACCCAGCGCACGAATTCGACCTGCGTTGACACCGATCCCTGCGCGTTGGCTCACGTATTTTACGATTGCGGATGAAGTGGCATTAATCGAATCCAGGCTGTCTGCTGTTTCAATCAGGACGCATGAGCTGAACTGACGAGTTGGTGTCCGCACGCCAGACATGATAGGTGTTGGCAACGAAATTTTGAATTGCGAAACGGCATCGTAAAAGCGTTTGATGTAGTCAAGGCGCGTTTCTTTTGGGTAATCTGAGAACAGGCTGGCAGCAACCAAAATATACAAGAACTGAGCGCTCTCATAGATTTCACCAGTCACGCGGTTCTGCACCAGATATTTACCTTCAAGTTGTTTTACCGCTGCATAGCTGAACGACATATCACGGTCATGATCAAGGAAGTCGTTAAGTTGCTCATATTCTTCACGGGTATAATCGGTAAGCAGACCTGCATCGTAGCGCTTATCTTCAACCAGTTTAGTGACATGGTCGTAGAGGTGAGGCGGTTCGAACTGGCCATAAGCCTTTTTACGTAAATGGAATACCGCCAGACGTGCCGCTAGATATTGATAATCTGGTGTGTCTTTTGAAATAAGGTCGGCAGCTGCTTTGATGATAGTTTCATGAATGTCTTCTGTGCGAATGCCATCATAAAACTGAATGTGAGACTTAAGCTCTACCTGAGAAACCGATACGTTATTCAGGCCTTCGGCAGCCCAGTTTATCACTCGATGAATTTTATCTAAATCAAGCGGCTCTTTACGGCCGTTTCGTTTACTGACAGATAATTGTTGGTTCATAGCTACGCCTGTATTCCCCCGGAATGCGGTAATTTTCATCGCATATTCATAATTGCTTAGCATTTCACCACTATATATGGTGTCCGCTAGAAAGAGGATCACAAGATAGTGGGGTTAGCGTCATTTTGCAATAGAACAACTTTCTATGGATTGTGGATAACATAGGGATAATATTTTTATGTTAGCAAATACTAACCTTCTGCTATCCAACGACGCTGTAAGCAAAAAAAAATCAACTCACGCCAGCCGATTTTTCGCTTTTTTTAAGAAATTTTCGCAAATTGCGCGACTGTTTTTTTTCTGCGCAAGTTTGTTCTCAATATAGTATAAAACACAATATATAGTGGTGTTTTATTATTAAGGGCACTAAATATAAGAAAAGATCGATTCTGGGTTAGTAAGATCCAGATCCGCAGACCAGCTTTGTGCTTCTTCCAGGGATGGAATAAAGCCCCATAAAGCGGCGGCAGATCTCATTCCTGCGGCTTTGGCTGCGGCAATATCGCGAGCAGCGTCCCCCACATATATACATTGCCCAGGGTTAACACCCAGTTTCTCTGCCACAAGCAATAGAGGTTCAGGGTGGGGTTTAGCAACTTCTAAGGTATCGCCACAGACAACCACCTCAATGTCTCTGAGTGCGGTGATCTGTGCTAGTAAAGGTAGGGTCAGAAAGGTTGGCTTATTGGTCATAATGCCCGTTTTTATCCCTTTCTGCGCAAGAGTCTCCAATAAAGACTCAACCCCTTTAAAACAGTGTGAGTGAACCGCCAGATTTTGTGCATAGTAGTCTAGCACTTCTTGCTTGAGGGTTTCGAAGTCGAATTCGTTCAGCTTATTGCCAAAGCCAACTTCTAATAGCGCTTTTACTCCATTGGAAATCGCAGGGCTATATTTTGCACGATCGACTTGCGCCATACCGTGCTTTTTCAAAACGTGATTCAGTGCACTACCCAGGTCATCACTGGTGTCGAGCAATGTCCCATCGAGGTCAAATATTACGGCCTGTGTCATGCGAGCTTCTCAAAATGTAGTAGGTAATTGACACTGACATCATTGGTCAGTGTAAAGGTTTTACCAAACGGGTTGTAGTTAATCCCGGCAGCACGACGTACTTTCAGGCCTTCTGCTTCAGCCCAGCCAATCAAAGTTGAGGGGCGAATAAATTTATTGTGGTCATGGGTACCTGGAGGCACCATTTTTAATACTCGCTCCGCAGCAACGACAGCAAGTAAGAATGCTTTGTGCGTTTTATTCAAGGTCGAAAAAAATACATCAGCACCAGGTTTGGCTGCTTTTGCAACTGCTGCAACTATGGATGCCGGGTCAGGTACGTGTTCCAACATCTCCATACAAGTGACCACGTCAAACTGCTCGGGGTGATGTGCAGCGAATTCTTCAGCAGACACTTTACGGTAATCTATGCTCACCCCGGCTTCGAGCGCATGTAGTTTAGCAACGTTAAGTGGCTCCTGGCCCAAATCAATACCGTGCGCTTTGGCTCCAAGCTTTGCCATGCTTTCTGTCAGGATACCGCCGCCACAGCCGACATCCAGTACATTTTTCTCAAATAATCCGCCACAACGGTCATTGATAAAATCCAATCGCAGAGGATTGATATCGTGTAGTGGCTTAAATTCTCCTTCGCGGTCCCACCAGCGTTCTGCTATTTCTTCAAATTTCGCAATTTCACTTAAATCTACATTTTGATGTTCGGTCATAAAAAACTTCCTCGTTGAACTGAGGGCATTCTATCGGTATTGGATTAAATTTCCGAGTGATTTAGCCACTGCATTAGGGCAGAATCTATGATAGTATCCGCAGTCGAACTAATAATAATTGAGCCTTTTGATGTCCATAGTGTGACACAAAAGGGAAAGACTCTGAAGGAAAGTGGTATTAAATGACTGATCTTGCCAATGAAATCCTCCCGGTCAATATCGAAGACGAATTGAAAAATTCCTATCTTGATTACGCGATGAGCGTTATCGTTGGACGTGCGTTACCGGATGTCCGCGATGGCCTGAAGCCTGTACACCGTCGCGTGTTATTCGCAATGAACGAGTTGCGTAACGACTGGAACAAACCTTATAAGAAATCAGCCCGTGTTGTGGGTGATGTGATCGGTAAATACCACCCGCATGGTGATAGTGCGGTTTACGATACTATAGTTCGTATGGCACAGCCTTTTTCATTGCGCTACATGCTGGTAGATGGTCAGGGTAACTTCGGTTCTGTCGATGGTGACTCGGCAGCTGCGATGCGTTATACCGAAGTGCGTATGGCTAAAATGTCTCATGAGCTATTGGCCGATCTGGACAAAGAAACCGTCGACTATGTGCCTAACTATGATGGCACAGAGCAAATTCCTGATGTACTGCCAACAAAAGTACCTAACCTGCTAGTGAATGGTTCGTCTGGTATCGCGGTTGGTATGGCAACGAACATTCCACCTCATAACCTGACAGAAGTGATCAACGGCTGTCTGGCTGTGATCCAAAACCCTGACATCACTATCGATGAGCTGATTGATTATATCCCAGGTCCGGATTTCCCAACCGCAGCTATCATCAACGGTAAGAAGGGCATCGAGCAGGCCTATAAAACCGGCCGTGGTAAAGTCTATATTCGTGCCCGCGCAGAGATCGAAACCGACGAGAAAACCGGCAAAGAAACCATCATCGTCAATGAGATCCCATATCAGGTTAACAAAGCACGTTTGATTGAGAAAATCGCCGAGCTGGTTAAAGACAAAAAGGTGGAAGGGATTAGCGCACTACGTGACGAATCTGACAAAGACGGTATGCGTATCGTTATTGAGATTAAGCGTGGTGAAGTGGGCGAAGTGGTGTTGAACAACCTGTATGCCCAAACCCAGCTGCAAACTGTGTTTGGTATCAACATGGTTGCACTTGATAATAATCAGCCGAAGTGTTTCAACCTAAAAGAAATGCTCGAAGCCTTTATTGTGCATCGTCGTGAAGTTGTAACGCGTCGTACCGTTTATGACCTCCGTAAAGCACGCGACCGAGCGCATACGCTCGAAGGTCTGGCGATTGCACTGGCAAACATCGACCCTATTATTGAACTTATCCGTAAGTCACCAACTCCGGCAGAAGCAAAGGCAGCACTAACCGCACGTTCATGGGAGCTGGGTTCTGTGCGCTCTATGCTGGAGCGTGCTGGTGAAGAGAACGTGGCACGCCCAGACTGGCTTGATGCTGAGTTGGGGATCCGCGATGGTCAGTACTATCTGTCAGAGCAACAGGCCCAGGCTATTCTTGATTTACGCTTACATAAGCTTACAGGCCTTGAGCACGAAAAGATCCTGGGTGAATACCAGGAGCTGTTAGATTTAATTGCTGAGCTACTATTTATTTTGTCATCACCAGATCGTCTGATGGAAGTGATCCGTGACGAGCTGGCGGAAATAAAAGAAAACTATGGCGATGATCGTCGTACAGAGATTTCAGCAGCAGCACACGATATTAGCCTGGAAGATTTGATCAACGAAGAAGATGTGGTCGTAACCCTGTCTCATGAAGGCTATGTGAAATATCAGCCTCTGTCTGACTATGAAGCGCAGCGTCGCGGCGGCAAAGGTAAAGCTGCAACTAAGATGAAGGATGAAGACTTCATTGAACGTCTGCTGGTTGCCAACACTCACGATACGATTTTGTGTTTCTCCACCTCAGGGCGCCTGTACTGGCTGAAAGTGTATCAGTTGCCACTGGCATCACGTGCTGCACGTGGTAAGCCAATTGTTAACTTACTGCCGCTGGAAGCCGATGAGCGTATCACCACGATTCTGCCGGTTAAACAGTATGAAGACGATAAATTTGTACTGATGGCGACGGCCAATGGTGTAGTGAAGAAGACGCCATTGACAGCATACAGCCGTCAACGTGCAAGCGGGATTATCGCTATTAACCTGAATGACGGTGATAACCTGATAGGTGCAGATATCACTGATGGCACAAACGACATCATGCTATTCACTGACCATGGTAAAGTTGTTCGCTTCAACGAGAAGCTGCGCGATTCAGAAACCGGTGAAGTGAAGATTGACCCTGAAACAGGTGAAGAAATGATGGCGCTGCGCCCTATGGGTCGTACTGCGACAGGTGTTCGCGGTATTAAGATGCCTGATGACGTGAAAGTTGTTTCGTTAATTGTACCTAAGAATGACGGCGCCATTCTGACCGTGACCGAAAACGGTTATGGTAAGCGCACGCCACTCGAGGAGTATCCGGCGAAGAGTCGTGCAACCCAGGGGGTTGTGTCAATTAAGGTGACTGAGCGTAATGGTCGTGTGGTTGGAGCTGTACAAGTTCAGGACAATGACGAAATCATGTTGATCTCTAACCGTGGCACCTTGGTACGTACCCGAGTCAACGAGGTATCTACCGTTGGACGTAATACTCAGGGTGTTATCCTGATAAGAACGGTTGACGACGAGCAGGTAGTTGGTTTACAACGTATCGAAGAGATTGAAATCGACGATACCCTGGAAGGGGAAGCTGAGCTTGTTGAAACGCCTGACACTGAAGAGCAGGCACCAGAGTAATCTGGGGGAAGATAAAAAAGCGGCTTAGGCCGCTTTTTTATTATTTCGACAGACATAATGTGAGCGCACAACATTACGTTCTGTGCGTTTACAAAAATAATTAAATACACTGCCTGGTGCAGTATAAAAACTGGAATGAGGAAATTATGAGCGTTTATAACTTTTGTGCAGGTCCGGCGATGTTACCTCCTGCTGTTATGAAAAAAGCCCAACAAGAATTTATTAACTGGCAGAACCTTGGCGTCTCTGTCATGGAGATCAGTCACCGTTCAGCGCCATTTCTGGAGCTGGCCCGTGAATGTGAAGCAAGTTTACGCCGTCTGATGAATATTTCAGATGAATTTGAGGTGCTATTTATGCACGGTGGTGGTCGCGGCCACTTTGCGGCAGTGCCGCTTAACTTGCACCAGGACGATGCGCCCGGTGTTTACATTGAGAATGGTATCTGGTCCTGTGGTGCGACCAAAGAAGGTCAGAAATTCACTCAGGTAGAGGCGATTGATATTCGTCGTGATCAGGACGGTGTTTTCGATGTGCTGCCTGTGTCACAGTGGGATTTACCTGAAAATGCAGCATATATTCACTATTGCCCTAATGAAACCATTGATGGCATAGAGTTATTTGAGGTACCAAAGCATCCAACCGCGCCGATTGTCGCAGATATGTCTTCAAATATCCTGTCGCGTGAAATGAACGTAGACGACTTTGATTTGATTTACGCCGGTGCACAGAAAAACATTGGCCCATCAGGGCTGAGCATTGCAATTGTGCGTAAGACTCTGCTTGAGCGCAAAGGTCTGCCAAGACCTGCAATTCTGGATTACGCAATTGAAGCGCAACAGCAAAGTATGTACAACACGCCACCGACGTTTGCCTGGTACCTGGCCGCTGAGGTCTTTAAATATCTGGAGTCTATTGGTGGTGTTAAGGCGATGGAAGCACATAATAAAGAAAAAGCAGCGCTTCTGTACGATTACATCGACAGCTCGTCTTTCTATATGAACAAAGTTGCTAAACACTGTCGCTCCTTGATGAATGTACCATTTTGGCTGCACGATGAGACATTGAATGAAGAGTTCCTGGCACAGGCGCAGGAAAATGGCCTGATTGCATTGGAAGGCCACCGTTTTGTAGGCGGCATGCGAGCCAGTATCTACAACGCGATGCCCATTGAAGGGATTAAAGCCTTGATCGCATTTATGGAAAAATTTGCTCAGGAGAACAGCTGATGGAACAACTCAGGCTAAACGCGATTAACAAAGTGAACGGCAGCGTTACTTTGCCTGGATCTAAGAGCCTGTCAAACCGGGTTCTGTTACTGGCAGCCTTGTGTGATGGTGTCACAGAAGTGAACAATCTGCTCGACAGTGACGATATACGTCATATGTTGTTAGCACTTGCAGAGATGGGCGTAAATGTTGAGTTAAATGCGGATAAGACGTCTGCTCGTGTTTTTGGTCAGGGTGGACGTTTCAAAACCCCGTCTGAAGCTTTGTTTCTGGGTAACGCGGGAACTGCATTCAGGCCTCTGACTGCCGTACTGGCGGCATCAAAGGGCCAGTTCACTTTGATAGGTGAACCCAGAATGGAGGAGCGTCCCATTGGCCACTTAGTTGACGCATTACATACTTTAGGTGCCGACATAAAATATCTGAAAAATAAAGACTATCCACCTCTGCAGGTCAATGGAGGTGCAATTGAAGGTGGTGATGTTGAAATAGACGGTAGCATATCAAGTCAATTTTTGACCGCACTGCTTATGGCCGCTCCACTTTTTGTTAAAGATACAACCATCCGGATCAAAGGTGAGCTGGTCTCAAAGCCCTACATAGATATCACGCTGGGTGTAATGGCACAATTTGGCGTTACTGTTGAGCATGACAACTATCAGGTCTTTCATGTTAAAGGCCAGCAAGGCTATGTTTCTCCTGGCAGTATTATGGTTGAAGGGGATGCATCATCGGCATCATATTTTATTGCCGCAGCAGCCATTGCAGGTGGCGAAATCGAAATCAATGGTGTAGGGCGTAAGAGTGTTCAGGGAGATATCGGCTTTGCTTCTGTGATGGAGCAGGTGGGAGCGGATATTGATTGGTACGACGAAAAACTTGTGGTGCGTAAAGGTGAGCTCAACGGGGTTGATATTGACGCTAATGCGATTCCAGATGCTGCAATGACATTAGCGACCGTTGCCTTGTTTGCAAAAGGCAAAACGGCAATTCGTAATATCTATAACTGGCGTGTGAAAGAAACAGATCGTTTGTACGCGATGGCAACGGAGCTTAAGAAGGTTGGTGCAACGGTAACAGAAGGGCACGATTTCATCGAAATCACGCCGCCTGATACATTTCAGCTGGCAGAGATCGACACCTATAATGACCACCGTATTGCCATGTGTTTTTCCATGGTGGCTGTAGGTGGAGTGGATGTCATTATTAACGACCCGGGCTGTACGGCGAAAACTTTTCCAACTTACTTTGACGTTTTGTCTTCGGTTAGTCAGTAACATCGAACCGGCTGTTTAGTCGTTTTAGATAACTGATATTTGGCCACTCTCAGGTAACTTGTTACTGACGAACAGGTTACCTGTCATGCCTTTTGGCTCTACCTTCTTTGTGCTGTAAATTTAAAATCAAACAAAAAGTTACATGTCAATAAGGATCTATTCAGCAAACTTGCGTATAATACCGGCGTTAATTTTTGGTGTGCATTTCGGGAGGTTTAAATGCAGGCTGTAATGCCAGTAATCACCGTAGACGGTCCAAGCGGCTCAGGAAAAGGAACGGTTTGTCGTTTACTTGCCGAAAAGCTCGATTGGGACGTGTTGGATAGTGGCGCTATTTATCGCGTTTTATCTTTGGCCGCTATTCATCATCATATTGCACTCGATAACGAAGAGGCTTTAGTTCCTCTGGCCGCGAATCTGGATGTTCAGTTTCCAATCGACGGCGTTACGAAAAAAATTAAAGTGATCCTCGAAGGTGAGGACGTTACACATACCATACGTAATGAGGAAGTGGGCGCAGCCGCGTCAAAAATAGCCGCATTACCCCGGGTTCGTGAAGCGCTACTGCGTCGCCAAAGAGCATTTCGCAGTGAAAGTGGTCTGATTGCCGATGGCAGAGATATGGGCACTATCGTTTTCCCAAAAGCTGAATTGAAAATTTATTTAACAGCCAGTGCACAAGAGCGTGCAAAGCGTCGTTATCTGGAGTTGAAGGATAAAGGCCTGGATGTTACACTAGATGGTCTTTTAAGCGAGATTGAAGCTCGTGATGACCGTGATATGAACCGCAAAGTCGCGCCTTTGGTGCCTGCGGAAGATGCTATTGTGGTCGATACTACTGAACTGGATGCAGAACAAGTGTTTGCGAAAGTAACCACTTTGGTTCAAGAGGCGATTGCCGCTGGCAAGTTGCCTGCATCGTTCTAGATTTCTTAACGCGTTGGCAGGAGGCCGACGTTATATTAACCACCCCATGCAGCATGGTTGCTAATTGGAATGTTTATTTATGAGACGTATTTAGTATGTCAGAAAATTTTGCGCAGTTATTTGAAGAAAGCCTAAAGGGTTTTGAAGCAGAGCAAGGCTCTATCGTTAAAGGTACTGTTATCTCTATCGAGAACAACATTGTTCTTGTTGATGCTGGCCTTAAGTCTGAAAGTGCAATCCCTGCAGAGCAATTCAAAAATGCTGCTGGTGAACTAGAAGTTGCTGTTGGCGACGAAGTAGATGTTGCACTAGACGCAATCGAAGATGGTTTCGGTGAAACTATTCTTTCTCGTGAGAAAGCGAAGCGTCACGAAGCTTGGATCCGCCTTGAGAAAGCTTGTGAAGAACAAGAAACTGTTGTTGGTATCATCAATGGTAAAGTTAAAGGTGGTTTCACTGTTGAAGTTGATTCAATCCGTGCATTCCTACCTGGTTCACTTGTTGACGTTCGTCCAGTACGTGACACAACACACCTTGAAGGTAAAGAGCTTGAGTTTAAAGTAATCAAGCTTGACCAGAAGCGTAACAACGTAGTTGTTTCTCGTCGTGCTGTTATCGAGTCTGAGAACTCACAAGAGCGTGAAGAGCTGCTGGCTAACCTTGTTGAAGGTCAAGAAGTTAAAGGTATCGTTAAGAACTTGACAGACTACGGTGCGTTCGTAGATCTGGGCGGTGTTGACGGCCTACTTCACATCACTGACATGGCTTGGAAGCGCGTTAAGCACCCAAGTGAAATCGTAAATGTTGGTGACGAAATCGCTGTTAAAGTACTTAAGTTCGACAAAGAGAAAACTCGTGTTTCTCTAGGTCTTAAGCAACTTGGCGAAGATCCTTGGGCAGCTATCGCTGGTCGTTACCCAGAAGGCGCTAAGCTAACTGGTCGTGTTACTAACCTGACTGACTACGGTTGTTTCGTTGAAATCGAAGAAGGCGTTGAAGGTCTGGTACACGTATCTGAAATGGATTGGACTAACAAGAACATCCACCCTTCAAAAGTTGTTTCACTAGGTGACACTGTTGAAGTTATGGTTCTTGAAATCGACGAAGAGCGTCGTCGTATTTCTCTAGGTCTTAAGCAGTGTAAAGCTAACCCTTGGCAGGAATTTGCTCGTCTACAAAACAAAGGCGATCAGGTTACTGGTAAGATCAAGTCAATCACTGATTTCGGTATCTTCATCGGTCTTGACGGTGGTATCGACGGTCTTGTACACCTGTCTGACATTTCTTGGAACACGCCTGGCGAAGAAGCTGTACGTGAATACAAGAAAGGCGACGAGATCTCTGCAATCGTTCTTCAGGTTGACCCAGAGCGTGAGCGTATCTCACTAGGCGTTAAGCAAATCGAAGCTGATCCTTTCAATAACTACCTAGACGCAAACAAAAAAGGTGCTATTGTTAAAGGTAAAGTGACAGACGTTGACGCGAAAGGCGCAACTGTTGAGCTTATCGAAGGCGTTGAAGGCTACATCCGTGTTGCTGACATCGCACAAGAGCGCATCGAAGACGCAACTAGCGTTGTTTCTGCAGGCGACGAAATTGAAGCTAAATTTGTAGGTGTTGATCGTAAGAACCGTACTATCAGCCTATCTGTTAAAGCTATCTTCGAAGCTGAAGAGAAAGAAGCGCTTGAGAAGCTGAAGAAAGAAGAGCCAGCATTCGAAAATGCAATGGCTGCAGCTTTCAAAAACGCTCAAAAAGACTAATAATCAGTCTTGAATAGAAGGGCACTTTTTGCCCTTCTTTTTTATCTAAAGGAAACGCTATGACAAAGTCAGAACTAATCGAAAAACTTGCTGAGCAACATATTCACGTTCCAGTCAAAGACGTTGAAAATGCGGTAAAAGAGATTTTAGAGCAGATGGCAGGTTCACTTTCAAGCTCGGATCGTATCGAAATCCGCGGCTTTGGCAGCTTTTCACTCCACTATCGTTCACCTCGTACGGGCCGCAATCCTAAAACTGGTGAAACCGTTGAGTTGGATGGAAAGTACGTACCTCACTTTAAACCTGGTAAAGAACTTCGCGATCGCGTAAACGCCAGTCTTGAAAGCTGAATAAAGAGGTAACGCTTGATCCAGGTAGTAAGAAAAGGATTATTTTTGGTACTGGTGATAATCGCTTTTGTACTGGGAACACAAAACCCAGCTTTGGTCAGAGTGGATTATATCATCGCCAGTTCAGAAGTGCCGCTAGCCAGCTTAATGAGCCTATGCGTGGTATTCGGTTTGGTACTAGGGTTGTTGCTGAGCATTGGCAAAATAACGCAGTTAAATAGGCGAATTCGCCAGCAGCAGAGAGTCAATCATTCGACGCAAGCGCACAGCAGTAAATGATTGAGTTACTTTTCCTATTGCTTCCGGTAGCAGCTGCTTATGGCTACGTCATGGGGAAAAACAGCGCTAAGAATCAAGCTCATGAGCAAAATCGAAAGATTACTTCGGAGTATAGCAAAGGGCTAAAGTTTCTTTTAGATAGAGAAGAAGATCAGGGCCTTGAGCATCTGATAAAATTATTGGAGGTCAGTGCTGACTCAGTTGAGCACTACCTCATACTTGCCACCTTATTCCGCAAAAGAGGTGAGCTCGATCGAGCCATCCGTATTCACGAACTGTTACTAAAACAACCCAGTCTGGACAGTCAGGTTATTCAGTCTTGCAAGCTCGCTCTAGCCGAGGATTATATCATGGCTGGTTTGTTAGATAGTGCCGAAGAGCATTTAGTCGAGTTGGTTAAATCAGACTATGAAGATGCACTCACACCCATTATTCAGCTTTACTCACAAACTCGAGAATGGCAAAAGGGTGTCAATATGTATGAGAGCCATTCAGATCTGTTTACCGAACAAACTTATTGTGCTGCAATTGCTAACTTTTACTGTGAAGCGGCACTTGACAGCCCAACGCAGGAACAATGTGATACTGAATACTTCGAGCGAGCACTCAAATTACCAAAGACGACAATCAGGCCTCTGTATGAATTAGGCCATGATGCATTGGGAAAAGAGGATAATGTTAAAGCAATTTATTACTGGCGTAAGCTGGTATCACAATTTCCCTGTGCCGTCCCTCTTGTGTTGCAAGACCTGCAAACTTGCTACCAACGTCTTAACATAGAGCATGAATTTTATACGCTGGTGAATGATTTGCTTAAAGCCAGTGGCGTGCTGGTAAAAATAAAGCATTGTGAAGGTCTCATGGAAGCGGGTCACACAGAGCAAGCGGTTGAATACCTCACAGACACGTTAAAGCGTGAACCATCAATTCGTGGTTTCAGTTTTTTACTTAAATTGCTCGCACGCAGACAAGATAAGTTTCAATCTGTATTAAATGAAGTAGACAATCTGGTGTCTGCTTATGTAGCAACAAAGCCAGACTACCAGTGTCGCAACTGTGGTTTCACCAGCCACAAACTCTATTGGTTATGTCCTTCCTGTAAGTCTTGGGAGTCAATACTGCCAAGCCAGGGCGTGGACGGTTATTGAAAATCGACATGTTAAAAGGTGAAATAGGTCAACTATGTCAAACACTGAAATGAAAAAGGTGCTTATTGCACTGGATTACGACAATGAAGCTGCTGCGCTGGCGTTTGTATCCCAGCTTTCTCCGAATGAATGTCGACTAAAAGTTGGAAAAGAAATGTTTACCTACTTTGGCCCTCAGTTTGTCTCCAAGCTGATCGACAAAGGGTTTGACGTATTTCTTGATTTGAAGTTTCATGATATCCCTAATACTGTTGCAAAAGCTGTTACGGCTGCGGCCGAGCTGGGTGTTTGGATGGTCAATGTGCATGCCAGTGGTGGCACTGAAATGATGAGCAAGGCTAAACAAGCACTTGAAGCCTACGGGGATAAAGCGCCCTTGCTGATTGCAGTAACAGTGCTAACCAGCATGGACCAGTCACAGCTCAGCAAACTGGGTATAGACAAAACTCCTCAAGAGCAGGTGCTTTACTTAGCTAAATTGGCAAAAGAGTCAGGGCTCGATGGTGTTGTGTGCTCTGCTCAGGAAGCACAAACTCTCAAGGCTGAATTAGGCAATGATTTTTGCTTAGTCACACCGGGGATCCGTCCTGCGGGGAGTGATGCCGGAGATCAGAAACGTATTATGACACCAGAGCTGGCAATAAAATCGGGCAGTGATTATCTTGTGGTTGGCAGACCTATCACTCAGGCAACCGATCCGGTGAAGGCCCTGAGCGCCATCAACGAATCGATCAAGGGGCTTTAAACCCAGCTCTACTTCAGACCAGTTCGCTTTAAAGAGCTGGTCTTGCTGTACTAACCTTGTGGGATTAGGGCAGCTATCTCACTTCCTCTATTACCTCTGCCCCCACATTGCGTTGGTTATTTTACCAGAGAAAGACCTCCCAATATCTATGAGCCTGCTACACTAGTATTGTTACAGGAAGTTTATATATTGTTATCATCAAGGAGTCGATATGAATCAGCAACAAGTGGTCAAGATAGTAAATGGCCTGGCTAATGGCATTGATCCGATCACAGGAGAGATCCTGCCCGCACAGTCGCCTTATAACCACCCAGACGTGATTAGGGCGCTTTTCCAGTCTTTACAGTGGCAGCCAAAGGCCAAGAAGGTAAAGAGAACTTTGGCTCAAAAGCAGCAGGAAAACCTTGAGAAAGGGCTACCGAAAAATTACGGTTTACCCTGGTCAGAAAAAGATATAGAGCAGGTGCTTGAACAATATAAAGGGAATGTGGAGATTGATAGAATCGCTGTTAATTTGGCCAGAAAACCGGGATCAATCATTGCGGTATTGAACAAACAAGGTATCGTTGACGATGTGCATGCTCAACAGCTCAATCAGCAATACAGGTATCAGGGGCTGCGCTAATCTGCTCTGATAAAGCCGCCGCGTCCAGAGTTAGGCTATTCTTATTTTGTCCTCAATTGCATGCTAATTTGAACGCATTTGAGGATACAGGGTCTTCAAATTGAGGTAATCAACATCAGGAGTGCAACGATGGATAAGTTTTTAGCGGCGGCGATTGAAGAAGCGAAAAAGGGGCTGGATGAAGGGGGATCCCGATTGGTTCTGTGCTGGTTCATAAAGGCCAGATAATTGGACGTGGACATAATCAGCGAGTCCAGAAGGGAAGTACGGTGCTACATGGCGAAATGGATGCCCTGGAAAATGCCGGCCGTTTGAGCGCTGCGGTATATAAAGAGTGTACTTTATATACCACCTTGTCGCCTTGCCCAATGTGCTCAGGAACTGTCATGCTTTACGGGATACCGAAAGTGGTGATAGGAGAAAACAAAAACTTTATGGGCAACGAAGCGTTACTTCGCGAACATGGCGTAGAGCTAGATGTGCGTCAGGATCCTGAGTGCGTCACTATGATGGACGAGTTTATCAAAGCCCGCTCGGACCTGTGGAATGAAGACATAGGTGAATGACCTTATCGAAAGTGAATGCCTTATCTAGGCCGCAGGCCGGCCTTTGAGACCATGATGTACGTCATTAAAAAAGGAACTTAATCCACTAATTCTTCGTCTTGCGGTTGTTTTGTGACCTGAATGTTTGTTAGGCTAAAGCGTAGCAGTCTCAGAACACAATTATAAGAAGAATAGTAATGGGCAATCTATTTTTAAAAGAGCGGGAGAATTGGTGGACTTGGATTGTCTGGGGTATTTTAGGGTGTGTTTCTACTGGTATCTTACTGCCGCACATCAGTGAGGTGTGGCTAGCACTATTGTCACCAGCTTGCTTCCTGCTTATATTAGCAAGTTGGATGAACTATAGTCGACGCTTTGATTTTAGTCGTGCATTTAAGGTGCTTAGTTGTGTGACTGTCATGTCCGTTATTCCTATTTTCATTGAACACCTGTTTCCAGTCATTGATCCGACGCAGGGCATCGTGGATATGGCTTTTGTGATACTCATATGTGTTGGGGTGAGCGTGATCGGGGCACTGTTTGCGAGAAGACCAAAGCAGTACTATTAACCGGAAAAGTCGAAAAGAGGGCAAAGTGCATGAAAGATAACCATCTAAGCATTACTTTTGCAAAATCTTGAATTAAGACTTTACATTTACGCCGCAGCACAATAGAATGCGCGCCAACAACGGAGAGATGGCTGAGTGGTTGAAAGCACCGGTCTTGAAAACCGGCATACGTTAATAGCGTATCTAGGGTTCAAATCCCTATCTCTCCGCCACCTCATTCCCAAAACCGCCTATACGGCGGTTTTTTTCGTTCGGAGGCAGTGATGGCTAAACAAGTGGTTATTCATAGTTCGTTATGGGTGATTTTCAGTTTCTTCTATTTAAGTGGTCTTCAGGCCGCGTTGGTATTGGCAATTGATGGTCAGGAGTATCCCAGTATCTGGATAACTTTGTTATATACATTTGCCTTCAACTTATTAGTAGGCCACATCATCACCAAGTATGAAAAATTATTCCCTATGATTGCTGGTGTGGTTATTTCGGTTTTCGGCGTAGTTGGCTTTGGTTGTTATTTCACCGATCGATTGGTGGGTTACAGCAACGAGCTGATCATAGGTTTGACGCTTAGTTTACCGTTTGCCACTTTCATGGTCAGAGAGTTCAAACTCAAAAACCAAAGCAAAGCGTAGCTAAGGCAGAGCCTTCTTATTCTTGCAGGCAGCCAGACTGCTTGCAGCGCTTTCCTGCGCTGTTTCTATAAAGTTATCGACCTCCCTGTTAGTCATCTATGCGCTGTGATACACTGCCGCTTCTTTTAAACTGATAAAAAAGTGGATCTAATATGTCAGATTTATTCAACACAGATGCTGAAAAGGCAAGTTATGGTATTGGTTTGCAAATGGGCGAGCAGCTAAAGTCTAACCCATTTGAAGGTTTGAACCTGAACTCGGTATTCGAAGGTATGAAAGATGCCTACGCCGGTGAAGCATTCCGTGTCGAGATCCCTGAGATCCAGGCTGCATTCGAAAAAATCAATGCAGAAATTCAACAGCGTCGTGAAGAAGAAGCCAAAGTACTGGCTGCTGAAGGCACTGCATTCCTGGAAGAAAATGCCAAGCGCGCTGAAATCACAGTAACTGAGTCTGGTCTGCAGTACGAAGTAATCGAAACAGGTGAAGGCGATAAGCCAGCAGCTGATTCAACTGTCCGTGTGCATTACCACGGTACTCTGATCAACGGTAACGTATTCGACAGCTCTTACGAGCGTGGTCAGCCTGCTGAGTTCCCAGTAAATGGCGTAATCAAAGGCTGGACTGAAGCACTACAGCTAATGCCTGTTGGCTCTAAATGGCGTCTATACGTACCACATGACCTTGCTTATGGCGAGCGTGGTGCAGGTGCATCAATCGCACCATTCTCAACTCTGATCTTTGATGTTGAGCTGTTAGAAGTGCTATAACTCAATAGCAGAGGCCGTTTAACGTAAGCGGCCTCTACTTTTATCCCTTCGTTTATTCGCTATCCTGTCCCATTATTATAAATCTTCATTTTTAAATATTTTGTTAACGTGATATTTGTTGTGTTTAATATTTATACAACATGGAGCACGTTATGTTTAAGAAAACCTGTCTGACTTTAGCTGTCGCTATGTCTGGTCTGTCAATGCAGTCTGTTTGGGCACAAGATGCTTTTTGTCCACGTGTTGAAGGCTTTTACTCTACCTGGGATTACCCTGCGGGTGGTCAACTAGATGTTCAACAACTGGCCACGGATAAACTCACACATATTATTGTGGCATTCGCCTATCCTAATGCTGATGGCACCCTAAACACGCTTGAAGCTGATCGCTATATTGATGACATTGTGGCACACGCCCATGCCAACAATACCGGTGTCATGATTTCAGTGGGCGGAGCCGGAGTCGACTTTCTGTCTATGGATGAGCAGGCTCGGGCTAACCTGGTAAAGAATCTGGTTGCTTATGCTGAGTTACACAAGTTAGATGGTATCGATGTCGACTGGGAAGACTGGAGTACATACAACCAGCCAAACCCAGTAGAAAGTGGCTATTTACTGGATCTGGTTAAAGACTTGAGAGCAGCATTACCAGCGCATCTGGAGGTCAGTGTTGATGTTCAGGCCGGTGGCTGGTCGGGGATTAACTTTCATCCCGACTTAGATGAGCACGCCGATTACATACGTTTCATGGCTTACGACTATACCGGAGGGTGGGGAGGCTCGCCGAAAAACCATCATGCTGCCTGGTCTTATATTCATGACGGCCTGGTTAACCCTGCACAGTGGAGCCAGAGTATGATCACTAAATACGATGTAAGTAAAACCAGCTTAGGTATTCCTTTTTACAATAAGTCCTTCCCGAACGGGGTGAGTGGCCCCGTGATGACTTTTACGGCACGAGATATTGTCGAAACTTTCGTTGACGGACTCGGCGTGGATTATAATGCTGGTTTCTATGAGCTGGATAACTACCTGCATTTTTGGGAAACGCCGGAGCTGGTGCGTACCAAGTCACAGTTTGTTGCCGACAATGGCTATCCGGGTATTTTTATCTGGGAGCTGCATCAGGACGCACGCGGTGAAAATAAGCTACTTGATGCCATTGGTGAAGTCTTACCTAAATGCCAGCCTTGTGCAGAGTCCTGGCAAGCTTATCCGAGTGTGTATCACACAGGGGATGTCGTGAGCTTTGCAGGAAAAAACTGGCGGGTTAATGGGGGGCCTTTACATGGAGTTGCGCCTATGACCGAAGGACATGCGCACAGGTACACCGAATTGGGCGCGTGCCAGAATTACGTCGCGGACCAATAAGTCCAACAGGCATAAAAAAAGCCCCAGAACGGGGCTTTTTAAGACTAAATTAGATTAGTAAGTTGCACTACCTTTGGTACGCGGGAAGGCGATAACGTCACGGACGTTGCCCATACCGGTTACGTAAGCAACGAGGCGCTCAAAGCCCAGACCGAAGCCTGAGTGCGGCACCGTGCCGTATTTACGCAGGTCGCGGTACCAGCTGTAGTCTTCTTTATCCAGACCCATTTCTTCCAGACGCTTATCAAGCACATCCAGACGCTCTTCACGCTGAGAGCCACCGATGATCTCACCGATGCCCGGTGCAACGACGTCCATTGCGGCAACGGTTTTGCCGTCTTCATTCTGGCGCATGTAGAAAGCTTTGATGTCACGCGGGTAGTTCTTGATAACAACCGGCGCATTAAAGTGCTCTTCTGCCAGGTAACGCTCGTGCTCTGATTGCAGATCTACGCCCCAGTCAACCGGGAATTCAAACTTCTTACCACAGTTTTTCAGGATCTCGATGGCATCAGTGTAATCAACCTGTGCGAAGTCTTTGTCGATAAATGACTCCAGACGTGTGATTGCCTGTTTTTCGATGCGTTGTGCAAAGAACTCCATGTCGTCACGGCGCTCTTCCAATACAGCTTTAAAGGCATATTTCAGCATGTCTTCGGCAAGGGCCGCAATATCGTCCAGATCGGCAAACGCTACTTCCGGCTCAACCATCCAGAATTCTGCCAAGTGACGCGAGGTATTCGAGTTTTCCGCGCGGAATGTTGGACCAAACGTATAGATTTTTGACATGGCGCTGGCATACGTTTCGCCGTTCAACTGACCAGATACGGTCAGGAAAGCTTCTTTACCAAAAAAGTCTTCGCTGTAATCAATGTCGCCCTTGTCTGTGCGCGGCAGGTTTTGCATATCCAGTGTAGAAACACGGAACATTTCGCCCGCACCTTCACAGTCACTTGCTGTGATGATTGGGGTGCTGATCCACATGTAACCTCTTTCGTGGAAGAAACGGTGGATAGCTTGCGACAAACAGTTGCGAACGCGAGTAACCGCGCCAATAACGTTGGTGCGTGGACGCAGGTGTGCATGCTCACGCAGATATTCGATGCTGTGACGCTTTGCTGCCATCGGGTAGGTATCCGGATTCTCAACCCAGCCCAGTACTTCTACTTTGTTAGCCTGAATTTCGAAAGCCTGGCCCTGACCTTCAGAGGCCACCAGAACACCGGTCACGGCCACAGAGCAGCCAGCGGTAAGACGAGTCACTTCTTCATAATTATTAAGCGAATTAGGGACTACGGCTTGAATAGGATCGAAACAAGAACCGTCATGGACGGCTAGGAATGAAATACCCGCTTTTGAATCGCGTCGTGTACGGATCCAGCCTTTTACAGTAACCTGGCTGTCTACCGCAACGGTGCCTGCTAGTAGCTCCGTTATCGCTGTGTGGCTCATCTTTACTCCAAAATGATTATTTATAATTAGTCGGTTGCGTGTGTTGTTTTAACTCACTGCCAGGACCACGCTTTTTGCGCAGTCACCTATGTCGTATCTTACCTGCGATGGACATATAAAAAAACCACCAAATGGGGATGTGAGTTAATTTCTTAAGGCTTTTTACCCTCTTTAGTGCGCACAGGCAAGAGAACGATTAATATTTGCTCATCTCAGAGCTTTATATTATGAAAAGTCGGTCGTCGTTTGCAGGCAATAGAGTAAAAACTGTCTGCCTTTTACTTGATGAATTACTTAATCGCAAAAATTATGGCATTATACCTGTCTACTACTAAGAAAAACTGGATATAAGTCGTTCAATAGATGAAACAGGCATTTATATTACGGGGATTACCTGGCTCTGGGAAAACACACTACGCATACGCACTGGCAGACGAGCTGGTGGCAGGCGATGAAACGCAATTTATCATTTGCTCAACAGATGATTACTTTCATAATGAACAGGGCGAGTACCATTTCGAAAAATTCAGATTGCCGGAATATCACAACCTCAATCTGGCACGCTTTATCAATGCGCTGGCTGAGGGGATCCCGCTGGTGATAGCCGATAACACTAATATCAAGCGCTGGGAATTTGTTGCTTACACCAGTGCAGCACAGGCGATGGGCTATCAAGTCAAAGAAGTGATAGTTGGTGAAGTGAAAGATAAATCAATGCAGCACTTGTATGCCAAACGCAATACTCATGGTGTTGCACTGAGAACCATTAGCAAGATGGCTTATATGTTTGAGTGGTAGTGGCAATAAGCGATTATCTGAAACGAAAAAGCCGACAAAGTTGTCGGCTTTTTTAGGGCTAGAATTCTTACATGGCTTCGTATTCGTCCTGCCAGAAGAATTTCTCTTCGCCAAATGCCGGTTTAAGGCCATCAAGCCAGGTCGCTTCTTCATCATATTTTGCAAAGAAAGGTCTCTGCACCCAGTCCGGGTTACGGGCTTGAATAAAGCGTAATACAAACACTTTCTCGCCGTTAATTTCTGTTACACCAGAGACTTCAACTTTACCCGGGCCTGCACTCATAGAAGGTCCGCGCACCGTGCGGCTCACACCCGATACATCTTTATAGGCATCGCGGAAGATTTCCCAGGTCTTGTAAAGCGGCAATTCAAAGTACCGCTTAGCACCGGTATCACGCTCAATGAACATGTAATAGGGGATCATGCCCATTTGTGTTTGTTCTTTCCACATCTCAGACCACATTTTAGGGTCGGTGTTGAGGTGGTTAAGCAAAGGCGCCTGAGTACGGATCTGTACACCAGTCTTGCGCAGCAATTTAATCGCTTCTTTGGCTATGTCAGTGCGTAACTCTTGCTTGTGATTAACGTGTGCCATAATAGACACGTGCTTACCGGCGTCGACCAGCTCTTTAAGCAGCGCTAACAAGTCCTGTGCATCCGGATCGGTCACATAACGGAATGGCCAGAAAGTCAGAGACTTAGTACCAATACGGATCGTGCGAATGTGATCAAAGCGCGGCTCTTTCAGTGCTTCGAGGTATTTACGTAGCTTAACAGTACGCATAACCATAGGATCACCGCCTGTCATAAGCAGATCGGTCACTTCTGTGTGCTCTTCCAGATAGCTGTGTAGCAGATCTTCGTCGTTGTTGTTAAAGCGAGTTGCTTTACCAACGAACTGTGCCCAGCGGAAACAGAAAGTACAGTAAGAGTGACAGTACTGGCCCTGTGCCGGGAAGAACAGCACGGTTTCTTTGTATTTGTGCTGAATGCCTTCAACGCGCTCACCGTCAAAGGTGGGGACGTTTTTATCCATCTGACCGGCTGGATGCGGATTAAGCTTTTGTCTTAGCTTAGTTGATAGCTCAAACACTTCTTCTGGCGTGTGCTCACGCTTAAGCAGTGCGGCCATTTCTTCGTACGACTCGTCGTCCAGCATGCCACGCTGAGGGAAAGTAAGCTGAAAAACGGGGTCGTTAGGTACTTTGTCCCAGTCAATCAGTTCATCAATAACATAGTTGTTCACGCGGAAAGGGAAAACGTTTGCAACCACCTTCATCTGAAAGCGCAGGTGCTCAGGCAGTTTTTCAAGTTGCTCAATTTTATCAATCTGACGGTGTTGATAAACAGTAAAGCGCGGTGGCTGATAAGCTTCAGCTGGCTGCAATTTGACGGTTTGTTGCATAGTTACTCGATTCTCAACTCTATTTCGAAATTTACAATCAAAGTCGCCTAGTCTAACAAAGCCATGAAATGATTTCAGGTACAAACGATGAAATATCTTAAATAATTGCAAAATTGGCAAAAAAAGTGCCAATTTCGCTTTTATTGTCGCACTTTTTAGCTGTGCTGAGGAAAACTAGTACGCGTTCTGTGCGATGGCGTCATAAATCCCATCAGCCAGTTGCGCGATATCTTCATCCGGTGTGATATACGGGGGCATCAGATAAATCAGCCTGCCAAACGGGCGGATCCACAAGCCTTTGTCAATAAAAAAGCGCTGTATTTTTGCCACGTCTATAGTGCGGTTTACCTCAACAACCCCGATTGCGCCCAGCACTCTGACATCTTGCACTGCGTCCAGTGCTCTACAACGCTCGAGCAACGCTAAACTATTTGCCAGGCGCTGGACCTGTTGTTGCCAGGCATTCGTTTGCAACAGGGTCAGGCTCGCATTCGCAGCAGCACAGGCCAACGGATTACCCATAAAAGTGGGTCCGTGCATCAGTACTTTGGCTTCGCCCTGACTGATCCCAATGGCTATCTCATCTGTGGTGAGCGTTGCCGACAGTGTCATGGTGCCGCCTGTCAGGGCTTTACCCAGACACAGAATATCCGGGCTAATGTCGGCGTGCTCGCAGGCAAATAATTTTCCGGTACGGCCAAAGCCGGTCGCTATCTCATCGAGTATCAGTAAAACATCATATTGGTCGCACAGTGTACGGAGTTTTTTCAGGTAATCCGGGTGATAAAAGTTCATCCCGCCGGCGTTTTGTACTATGGGTTCAATGATAAACGCGGCAATCTCCTGATGATGGGCTGCAAATGACGCTTCAAGTTGCGCAAGCTCTTCTTTACATGCCTGTTCATGAAAGCGCCCGGAGGGTGCTGGCACAAAAATATGCTCCGGCAGAAAGCCCTGATACATGCTGTGCATAGAATTCACCGGATCGCACACACTCATGGCGGCAAAGGTGTCGCCATGATAGCCTTTTTGCGCTGTCATCAGTTTAGTTTTGCGTGTATGACCCTGGCTCAGCCAGTACTGCAGAGCCATTTTAATCGCCACTTCAACGCTTACCGAGCCGCTGTCCGCAAGGAACACTTTATTGAGGGAGGCCGGGGTCATGGCAACCAACTTTTTACACAACTCAACCGCCGGCGCATGGGTCAGTCCGCCAAACATCACGTGGCTCATCTTGCCTGCTTGCTCAGTGATTGCGGTTACAATGTCGGGATGATTATAGCCATGAATGGCGCTCCACCAGGATGCCATACCATCAATTAATTCTTCTCCTGTTTCCAGGTGGATACGGTTGCCCTGGGTATGACTGGCCGGGTAAACGGGCAGGGGATCCAGCATGGAGGTATAGGGGTGCCAGATATGCGCTTTATCAAAGGCTAAATCGATTGTGTTATTATTGCTCACTTGTAAACCTTGCTTAAGTGGTCCGTGTTGACAATGGTAAAGCAAGAAGTAGACTAAGCCAATCACCGTCATAACAACTGACTAAAAAATGTCAGTCAAAAGAAGAGAATAATTATGGAATTGGGCACAGTACGTCACGATTGGACGCATAAAGAAGTTAAAGCACTATTTGAAATGCCATTCAATGATCTGTTGTTTCATGCTGCGAGCATCCACAGAAAAAACTTTAATCCCAATGAAGTACAGATCTCTACACTCTTATCTATAAAAACCGGTGCGTGTCCTGAAGACTGCAAGTACTGCCCCCAGTCGGGTCATTATAAAACCGACCTGGAGCGTGAACGCCTGATGGAAGTAGAAAAAGTCGTGGCTCAAGCCAAGGTGGCCAAAGAAAAAGGCGCAACGCGTTTTTGTATGGGCGCTGCCTGGTCTGATCCGAAAGATCGCGACATGCCTTATATCGAAAAAATGGTGCGTGAAGTCAGAGAGCTGGGCCTGGAGACCTGTATGACGCTCGGCAAGCTTGATAATGACAAAGCCCACGCACTCAGAGAAGCGGGATTAGACTACTACAACCATAACCTGGATACATCGCCTGAGTACTACGAGCAGATCATCACCACGCGTACTTATCAGGATCGTCTCGATACACTTGATCATGTACGTGACGCGGGTATGAAAGTCTGTTCCGGTGGTATTGTTGGTATGGGTGAGCAAGCGTCTGACCGTTATGGTCTGCTGATGCAGCTGGCTAACTTGCCAAAACAACCGGAAAGTGTGCCAATTAACATGTTGGTTAAAGTCGCGGGTACGCCACTTGAAGACGTAGAAGATCTCGACCATTTTGAGTTTATTCGCACCATTGCTGTTGCACGTATTATGATGCCGTACAGCTATGTACGTTTATCCGCGGGCCGTACAGCAATGAACGAGCAGATGCAGTCGATGTGTTTTTTTGCCGGCGCAAACTCGATTTTCTACGGTGACAAGCTGTTAACCACAGAAAACCCGGAAGCCGATGCAGACATGAACCTGCTAAGAAAACTTGGTATGCAACCGGAGAAGCGTCAGGATTATTCAGACGAAGCTTATGAAGCGTCTCTGAATTCTGCCATTGCAGACAAAGCCACTTCTGAACTGTTTTACGAAGCCAACTAAATGGCCTTTGAGTTCATCGATGCGGCTCTGAATAGCAGAGCTGCTGCCTCTTTGTTGCGCCATCGTCAGTGCATTGATAAGGTCTCTGCCCGTGAAATTGAAGTTGATGGTAAGCGTTACCTCAACTTCGCCAGTAACGATTACCTGGCACTGGCCGACCAAACACTGAACCTGACAGGCCAACCCGGTAGTCGCAGCTCCGCACTGGTGACTGGGTTTCAGTCAGTGCATGCGGCATTTGAATCGCAGCTCTGTGAAGCCTTTGGTTATGACAAAGCATTGCTTTTTGCAAGCGGCTTTGCAGCCAATACCAGTGTACTTCAGGCACTATTTAACGACCCGGCTGTTGGGCGCGAGGCAGAGCTGTTTCAGGATAAACTCAACCATGCCAGCTTGCTCGACGGTGCGTTGCACAGTCAGGCCAAACTGACCCGATTCAACCACAACGATGTGGGGCATTTGCGTGCCCGGCTCGAAAAATCCAAAGCAAAACACAAACTGATTGTGACGGAAGGCGTGTTCTCGATGGACGGGGATTGTGCCCCTTTAATCGACATTGCGCAGCTTGCAAAAACCCATAACGCCTGGTTGATGGTCGATGACGCCCACGCACTGGGCGTAGTAGGCGACAACGGGCTGGGCAGTATTGAACGTGGCGTAAAACCTGAACTTTTGGTGATCACCTTTGGTAAAGCCATGGCGTGTCAGGGGGCCGCAGTGTTATGCAGTGAACGGGTTCAGCAGTATTTATTACAGTTTAGTCGCGAATACATTTATTCCACGGCGATGTCGCCCATGCTGACCGACATCGCAAGCAGCCAGTTTGCTCAGTTACGCGGTGCAGTGTCACAAAGAGCGGCATTAAAAAATAACATTGCCTATTTTACACAAACCGCCGCGCAATTGGGTATTGCAGTGACGCCCTCAGACACAGCCATTCAGCCTATTGTTCTGGGCTCAGCAGACAATGCACTGGCGGGGCAACAGCAGCTTAAAGAGCGGGGCATTTGGCTTACTGCCATTCGCCCACCCACGGTGCCACAAAATGCAGCCCGATTGCGTGTGACACTGACTGCAGCGCATACAACGCAAGATATAGATGCGTTACTTAATGCACTTAAGGAGGCGATATGAGTGCGTCTGTTAAAGCGCAGGTTGCTTCGCGTTTTTCTCGCGCGTCTCAGGTCTACGTTCAGCATGCTAATGTCCAGCAACAAGCGGCGGAGATCCTGCTCAGGAAAATTACCCAACCCAGTACAACCTTGTTAGACCTGGGCGCCGGCCCCATGCAGCACCATGCAGCGCTAAGTACACGCTGCGCTCAGCTGGTGGCATTGGACCTCAGTGCCGGTATGTTAGAGCAGGGGCCTCAGGATGCATTTAAAGTCTGTGCGGATATGGACAGTTTACCGCTGGCAGATAACTGTGTAGATGCCATCTTCAGCAACTTTGCTATGCAATGGAGCCAGGATCATCCGGCTTTGTTTAAGGCGCTGAATCGAATATTAAAACCCGGCGGTAAAGCCTATCTGAGTGTTGTTGCCGATGGCTCACTGTGCGAAATACAGCAGGCCTGGCAGAATGTTGATGCGCACTGTCATGTTAACCGGTTTACACCCTTCGACAGTTTGCTTGCTTATAGCGAAGAAGCTGGGTTTGCGCTAGATGATGCCCAGCTGATGTGCCTTAAAGAAACCTTTGCAACAGCGCAGGCAGCTTTTAAATCTGTGAAAGCCATCGGCGCTAACCAGTTACAACATGAAGGCCAGCGCCGTGGCTTGCTGGGCAAGACACAATATCGTAAATTACTAGCAGAATACCCACTTACCAATGGCCGTGCCCAGTTAAGTTATCAGGTTGCGTTTATGGAGCTAACTAAATTATGAGTGCATTTTTTATCACCGGCACAGACACCGAAGTGGGCAAAACCCATGTGTCTTCTTTGCTGCTAAAACTACTGGCCCAGCGGGGAAAAAAAGCGGTGGGCTTTAAACCCCTGGCGGCAGGTGCCGAAGAAGCCTTTGGTCAGCTGGTTAATGAAGATGCACTAAGCCTGATGGAAGCGGCGTCTGTGCATGGTAAATACGAGCAGATCAATCCGTTTTGCTTTGAGCCGCCGATTGCACCGCATATTGCTGCCCAGCGTGCAGGTGTGACTATTAGCTGTGAAGTCTTAAGTGAAAAGTATCAGGAGCTTAGCAGCTTAGGTGCTGAATATACGCTGGTGGAAGGCGCCGGTGGCTGGGCATTGCCGATCAACGATACTCAGTTTTTGTATGACTGGATAAAGCAAGAAGAATTGCCCGTGATTCTGGTGGTGGGCTTGAAGCTTGGCTGTCTGAACCATGCATTTTTGACCGAACAGGCAATAGCCGCCGCCGGGCTAAACTGTGTTGGTTGGGTGGCCAATCAGGTAGACCCCGAGATGCAGGAATACGACGCCAATCTGGAGACCTTGAAACTGCGATTAAAAGCCCCTTTGCTTGCTGTCGCACCATACAGCGAAGGCACACCCAAACTACAGATCCACAGTGCATTGCTTGATTTACTGGGTCTTCAGCACAGCGCTAAAGCGTGACCCGAGTGCGTCGTCAGCACCGTAGTGGTAACTCAGTATTGTCTGTACTTAGCTATGCGGGCCTGAGTTTGGCATTCCTGCTATTGCTGTTCGTTACTCCGCGACAGGCGTCAACTCAGGCTCTTTCTGTTATCAAAGGAAAACCAATCAACCATTGCGACTATGGTTGTGCCCACGACAGAGCGATTAAAGTAAAATTGCTGGCGAGTGGCCATCTATACTTTATGTATGAGAAGGTCAGTTACCCTCTGAATGAGATCCGCGAGCTCGGTAAACTAGTAGATAAGTTGCGCATCGAAAACTCTACGGAAAGTGTTTGGTTGTACATATCACCAGACGCGTCAGTTGAAGATGTCATTGCGGCGTCAAACTTGTTCAGACAGCACTCAGTGCACCAGATAGTCATGGGCAGACTTGGAGCAGGAGAGTAAGCGTATGATCAGTTGCAGTGATTATGACTACTTTGAAATTGTTTGTATGTTTCGCTATCCGGTGACTCTGAGTCTGCGAAATGGTGAGCAAGTCTCGGGCACTGCCGCTGATCTATGTCGTGATATGAACAGGGACGAATGTATTCAACTGACTGTTTCAGGCACAACCAGGCAAGTTCTGCTCACGCACATTACTAAGCTGACGGTGACCGTCGCCAACCCTCATTTTTATGAAAAACAATTTAATTAGCTCATCGACTTTCTCCTTAAATTAATGAAAACTGTGTCTGAGCGTACCTACTTTGCTTTAAGGAGCATGCATGACACTCAGATTTAACGTATTTGGCAAGCGCATGTCTGTGAGCCGTATTGGAGCACAATGGCAGTTGTTTATTGACTCAGATACAGGGCTCCGAGCACGCGTGTACGATGTGGTGATCCCGCCTGAGCTGGATGACGGGGAGCTGGCGAAGTATCTGGATGATATTTATCATGAACTGTCTTGTGAACGTTACCCCAGAGTGACACAGGTTGATTAGGAGAACACTCAGGCAAAAGCCTGCCACTCCTAGCCCGCCACACTAAGGCCACCCAACAAAGGTCGCAGTACAGTTATTGTTGATTTTGCAGATTTTTGACTATCTTTAGTATCAATAAGGATGGCCAGTCATGGTGTACCAGATTGGCGTCATTAAGTGATCACCGGAGAAATCATGAATCTGCTTAAGCGCTTTTCCATTATCCAATTATCCATTATCAGCTCTACCGCCTTATTAATTTTCATTTTAATCCTGCTTAGCAAAGTGGTTTACCAATACTGGCAGGATATTGAAGCCACTAAAAATGACATTGCCTACATAGGTTTGCTGGATGCGATGGAAAAAGTGGCACATCACCATGCTGTGGAGCGGGGGTTAACGGCTGGTTTTTTGGGTAATCCTAATGCCCAAACCCGACAAGCGGTTGCTGCACAAAGATTGAAAGCAGATGCTGCGGTTAATGCGCTGGCGGGGTTATACAACGGGGTGTTTAAAGAAGACGACAAAGTACAAAAGTGGTTGCCGAACTTGTTTTCTTTGTTACGGGAAAAAGATGCGGTGCGTCGCGAGGTTGATCAGCAACAGGGAAAGAATGCGTTCAATTATTACAGCCATGTAAATCAGCTTGCGTTAAGTACTGCGATGCGCATGCAGGCCTATGTAACTAACCGCGAATTGGCGTCGAATTTATCCATTGCTTTCTTAATGGCACAGAGCAAGGAGCGAAAAGGTCAGTTGAGAGGGAAAGTGAATGGCGTGCTGGCAAGGAAGTCGGTCAATGAAGCTGTGGCGCGGGATCTCGCTTATTACCAGCTACAGCTATCACTTCTGAAAGAGCAGCTTGAGACTGCGCTGTCTGGCGACGTACTGAATACGTATAAACGGATCATGTCTGACAGCCGTGCACAAACACTGGATAGCGTTATCACGACGGTTTCGACGGCCGATAACGTCGATTTTTCGAGATTGCCCAATAGCAGCCAGTGGTTTGCCCAGGCAACAGGGCAAATTCAGGATGTAAAAGCGTTACTCGACAGCCAGTGGGCACATACACGAGAAATCAGCGAGGCGTATAAAGCGGATCTGGTCAATCAAATGGTCTGGCTGTTTGTATTATTTCTGATCTTTATGCTCATCATCATAGTGATCAACACGCATCTGTTTACTTCATTGCGAGACGAGCTGAACGAGTTAACCAGCATATTGACCAAAGTCGCGAATAACGGCGATCTCACTTTAGATGTAAGATTAAAAACCAGCGATGAACTGGGCAAAATATCGGAGTCCATTCACAATACGGTGTATGCCTTTAAAGATCTGTTGGTTGGGTTATCTAAGTCTATTAATGTAGGTACTAAACTGGGTAATCAGATGGAAAAAGCGGCCGGTCATGTCACGGAAGACGCTCAGCGCACGCAGAGCCTGGCAACCAATATTGCCGCGGCGATTGAGCAAATGGCCGCAACCAGCGAAGACATCGCCAAAGCGGCCTCAGATACGCTAACAGCCAGTGATCAGCTTAACGACGAATCTAAAAAGTTGCTGGAAGACAATCAGCGCAATCTGGATGCCATGAATGTGCTATCGCAAAGCATGGAGCAGGTAAACGAAATGGCACTTAATATGGAGCAGCAGGTGGAAGAGATTAACACCATACTGGACTCTATTCGCAGCGTAGCTGATCAAACAAACTTGCTTGCCCTGAATGCAGCCATTGAAGCGGCCAGAGCGGGGGAACATGGCCGGGGTTTTGCGGTCGTTGCCGATGAAGTCAGAGGGCTTGCCAACAACAGTAAGGGGTCGTCAGAGCAGATCTCTACATTACTCAGCAATCTGAATGACATCAGTCGCAATGTGGTCAATGCCATTAAGGAAAATACCGGCCTGGCGAGTAGTATTATGAGTGAAGTAGAACAAACTCGCCAGGTTTCTATGCAGGTGAGCGATCACAGTAATCACGTAGAGCAACTGACTACCTCAGTGGCCACGGCGGCGCAGCAGCAGTCTGTGGTTGCACAGGATATCTCCAGTAATACCACCGCGGTATTAGATGCTGCAAATGAAGAACTTAAAACCTCTCAGGCACTGAAAAAACTCTTTGATGACATGAAACTAAACAGTGATACACTGCAACGCACGATGGACAATTTTAAAATCGACTAAAGGCGCAGTTTCAACGAGACGATCTCTGCGCAGGCGTTAAGAGAGTGCTGGTATGTTGAATAAGTTATGGCGCTGGGAAGCGGGAAGGCAAGACTCGGGCTACGATAAAATGCTGTTATGCGGCGCAATCTGGCCCATTAAATTCGACTGTTACCTGATCCATTTCCCGGCGGGCAGTGAAATTAAACAGCATGTGGATCAGGTCAACGCTGGCAAACACTACCGGCTCAATATTATCCTTAAACACGCGAAACAAGGTGGAGAGTTTATTTGCCAAAATACCCTTGTAAACTGGACAAGGGTTAAACTGTTCAGACCCGACATAGAAGCCCATGCCGTGAGCAAAGTTACGCAAGGCAGCCGCTATGTGTTAAGTGTTGGTTGGGTGAAAGAATAATAGTTACCATATTCTTTGGTCAGCCAACTCTTTGTTCCTCAAGTAAGTCTAAATCGTGTAAAGCAAAGAACCACTAATGACTTAGCTTTAAAGGATGTTGGTCATCAATTTAATTTTCGCGCATTCAATAAGGAAAATGTATGGTCGTAAAATTCGCAAATCGTTTGATATTACTTACTCTGCTGCTCAGTACTTCCCACGCCTATGCAGACGAAGTCTATCGGCTCAGGCTGTTCTTTGGTCTGTCATTGCCAGGTGGCGGTGGGGTGTCGCTAGAGCAATGGCAGACGTTTCAAAACGATGAGATAGTAAAGACGTTTGATGGTTTTAATGTTGTTGATTCGGTAGGTTACTACAAAGGTAAACCAGAGCGCTCAAAAGTGGTGACCGTGATAGTGGACGAGCAGGGGGTTGAAAAGGCTAAGATGCTGGCGTCCTTATATGCCCGTCGATTTGGCCAGGACTCGGTAATGCTGGTAAAAGTACCGGTTGCTGAGTGGGATTTTATCGGGCCGGATTATAAAAGCGCTACGAACGTGAAATAGTTTTTGGTTTTGGGTGAAAAGGAATGGAATATTTGTGGTCTTGCTTTAAGCGCTTTGCAGTTAAGATGAAGCTTACGACGCTTGTTAGTTTTGCCCTCTGGTCAGCTCAGTCATACAGCCAAAGAGAAATCAGTATCGAGGCTTCTTTAACAATAGAGCCAACGTATCTTGAGGAAAGTTTGGTAAAGGGGCGAGAGGTTGTTAATCAGATGGTTAAATCAGGCATTTTCTCACCTGAGCCACAGGAAAGATTTGACTATCTTAATTTCCACTTTCCTGAAAAAGAAACGCGTGTGTTAGGGTATCAGCTTGTTTATTTTAACTACGAATATGCCGATAAGTACATTGGGTGCTGTATAAACCCTGGCGCTGCGGTTGTTCTCAGGCTCCCTTCAAATGAAGATGATGCCTATTTGCAAAAATTTGCAAAGCGTAACTACTGCAATATCTCAAGAGGCAATCACATTTATATGCCAAGGGAAATACAAAAGATGATCGTCAAGCTCGGAATCCCTACTGTGAACCTGGTAGAGTTATCTTGCAAAGAGCGCGATAGGCATGAGCTTGAGGAAGAAATTATGGCTCACGAGGTACGATAAGCTATGAAGGTTCCTTTAGCGTTAATTTTTTTATCAATATCATCGGCGTCGTACGCTGAAATTTTGGTTACGGCTAAGTATGAAGCAACAGTAACAAGGTTATGTGAAGAGACCGATGTTATGTGCGATAACGTTGTTTTAAACTTAATACATAATCTCAAAGGGGAGAAATTGCGGCTCGGCGGTAAAACATTACACAAAAACTGTCTTATCCCAGGTTCTGAATGCAGATTTGTCGGGTATGAATTTGAAGGGAAGCAGGTAGTCTACACACTCTTAACTGATGGTATGTTTCAAATCACCAATCAAAATGGCGAATTAGTATATTCAGAGAAAGGGAATTGGCTGTAGGTCTATTATGATTAGCATGAGTATTGAAAGTGCTACTTTATTGATAAAAGTTGGCGGCGTACCCTTTTTAGTAATGCCCATATTTATTCTGTTTTTTAAAGGAGTGAGCCTAAAACCTTTGCAAGTACTGACCAAATACCTCGTCTGTGTTGTATTCATGTATCTGGTTGTTGCAGCATCTTTATACAATTTAAATTATCAGCTGGATTTAATAGTTGTACAATTAGATAGAGATGGAGATGGTTCCATCAGTCTTGTCGAAGAGTCAACCTGGACTGAAGAGGAAATAAAAGCAAGAAAGATGCGAGTTGCTGATGGTGGCAGAAATGTGGTCGGCTACTTGTTAACGCCTTATCTTGCAGCGGCCTATAGCGCGGTCGTGTTTCTGTTTAGCTACCTTTGCATATGGTTCTTCAAGAAAATCAAAGTGCGATTTTATGCCTAGCACATTAATGCGTAAAAAATTCTACCTTCTGGCACTTATGTGTGCGCTCTGTCAATCTACATCGGCAGAAGCAAAACCCTGTAAAAATGTATCTGGTACATTATCGGTTTGGAACGGACACCCTCCGAGTCTAAGGATATCGGATACAGCGGATGGCAATATATATGGTGTTGAAGAAGCGGGAGAAGGGCCAAGCCCGGAGGCGTTACCTACTGGGCTTTATGCGCGCATTTTATCGGACGAAAATCACATCACAGCCACTTTCTGCCTGGACATACTGAAGGAAAATCGTCGCGTTGTATACGAAGGTACGGAAATCAGATTAATGAGAATTACCAGTTATACAGAATGAAGATATTCGGTATGGTAGCGGCGTATCTTTCTTAGTTAATATTGTGCGGGTGAGCTGATGAGCTCACCCTTGCTCTTTCTCTCTTGCCTGATAATTTGGCAGCAGTTCTTCGACAATGGTCTTTGCCGGGATGGTGTAGCGGACGCCACTGAACATTACTGAGGTGTTTTCTTCAATACCGGTTATCCCGGTCAGTGTCCAGCCTTCGCCTTTTTCCGGGCACCATACTTTAGTGGTGGGGGAATGACAATATACTCTTCGCTCATCTTAACGACTCCTGACGGCTGTTACTTAAGGCCCGATAGTTTATACTAATTTAGCGAAAAAGAGAGGGCTTTATTAAAAGCTTTTGGATGATGGAACCCGATGCAAATTAAAACCCCCAGATTGCTGCTAAGGCTGGTGAACTATCGTGATGTACCGGCGCTGGTGGCGCTGCTAAACGACCCTTTAGTAAGCCAGTACAATGATTATGGCGATAAGCTAACCCAGCCAGAAGTCAGGGCAATGTTACAGGCCGACCTTGAAGAATTCTACGAGGGGCGAGGCGGGCGCTTTGCGATTGAATATAACGGAGAATTCATAGGTACGCTCGGGTTATACGATTACCACGTCAATACAAAACACATTCACCTGGGCATTGAGCTTGCTCCCCGATTTTGGCGCCAAGGTCTGGCTTCTGAGGCACTCAGCGCGGCTTTGAATGCATTGGATATACTGGTGCCCGGCCGTGAGGTGTCACTCGTATTGGGCAAGGTTCAGCACAATAATTTGGCATGTCAGCGTTTGTTGAAGCATTGCGGGTTCCGACTAGTCAAAGGTGGTGCTGTTGCCATATTCGCGTTTTGTCCGTTGAGTGAAAAGGCAGGTTACTTTGATGAGTATGCCGCCTTTGTCAGTTCGTGACTATCATCTATCGATGGTAATGCTTTTTAACCTCGCGGGGTTGTTCACTGAAGTACAGCTGAAACTGTCGGCTAAAATAGCTGTGATCGGTAAATCCTACAGAAAATGCAATGTCACTTATTGAGTCATTGGTCTCTATTAGTAACTTTCTGGCCTGTTCTAGTCTAACCTGGGTCAGAAATTTTTTGGGTGTGGTATTCAGGTGCTTTTTAAATCGTCTCTCCAGTGCGCTGACCGATAAGTGACTTGCCTCGGCGATCTCCGTGAGTTTGAGAGGTTGAGCAAAGTTGGCTCTGATGTACTCGACTGGCGCCTTAAGTGCTTTCATCCCGGGTTGAGTACAGGTATGTACGTGGAGCTTTTTTGACATACCATAAGTTCCGATGATCTCGCCGCTTGCAGAATACAAAGGGCGCTTAGAGGTAACATACCAGGCAATACCGTCTGAACCATCGGCTTGATTTACTTCGAGTCGTTCCGTAACTGTTTGACCTGAAATTACTTTTTTATCATCAACCATATATTGGTGGGCGAGGTGAGGTGGTGCAAAAGCAAGATCGGTCTGACCAAGTATCTGGTGCAAAGAAGATACACCAATGTGCGCAAGGAAGGCTTCATTGCCGAATACGATTTCACCTTGCGCATTTTTAACCCAAAATAGCGTACCAGAGAGCATGTCGAGCATAGCTAATAATTGAGAAAAGTGTACAGAGTCGAAAAACGCATCGCTCTGATTTTTATCATTATCCATTGCATTACAGCTCATTCTTTTTCATTTCTTCTTATGTATACAATATATGTCATCGTAAGTCATTAATATAGATGTATTTAAATATTAATCATTAATTGGTGAATACAATGTCGCCGATTTTCTTGCATTATTGTCCGATTTTGACCTAACGCATAAATTCACTTTCTATTTACTATTTTTGCGATATCAGAAAAATAAGACAGCAGAATTAAGTAGATGAAAAAAATTAAGATGGGAATGGTCGGCGGTGGCCCGGACGCCTTTATTGGCTCTATACATCGCATGGCAGCACAGCTTGATGGTCAAATCGAACTGGTATGTGGCGTATTCAGTAGTGCGCCGCAGCGATCATATGAGTACGGAAGATATCTGGGTTTAAAGGCTTCGCGTTGCTACCAACATTTTAATGACATGCTGGAGATGGAATCTTCATTGCCAGAGGGCGAAAGAATGGAGCTACTAGCCATAGTCACGCCGAACCACTTGCACTTTCAAATGGCCAGCGAAGCGATTAAACATGGTTTTCATGTGATTTCAGATAAACCCGCCACGATTTCATTGGCTCAGGCACTTACACTGGCCCGTCAGCTTGCATGCTCTGATGTGTTATATGCGCTGACCTATACCTATACCGGTTATCCGATGGTGAAGGAAGCCAGATATCGGGTACACGCAGGCGAGTTAGGGACTATTCGAAAAATTATTGTGAGTTATCAACAGGGCTGGCTGAGTGGTAAAAATGCTGAGAGTACAAAACAAGCTAGCTGGCGACTTGACCCTGAACAGGCAGGGTTAAGTTGTTGCATGGGCGATATTGGTGTTCATGCAGCTAATCTGGCTGAATACATCAGTGGTAAATCTATCACCCATGTATGCGCGGATCTTAATACAGCATACGAGCACAGGGCGCTGGATGATGATGGTGCAGTACTACTCAGGTTTGGTGATGAAATCAAAGGAGTACTACTGGCCAGTCAAGTGGCTACAGGAGAAGAGAATAACCTTTCTATCAGCGTCTATGGAGATAAAGGAAGCCTAAAGTGGCAGCAGCAAAACCCCAACAGCCTGACACTCAGATATGCAGACAGTTCGATGCGAGTTATCCGAAGTGGGGTTGCTAATAAATCGTCTCTTGCTGTTGAAAACACAAGATTGCCCGCAGGTCATCCGGAAGGGTATATAGAAGCCTTTGCAAATTTATACCGCAATTTTGCAGCGCAAATTCGGGCGCGGCAATTGGTCCAGCCACCTTGTGATAAAGCGTTAGACGTACCGGGGATCAAAGAAGGGATCCGGGGAATGTTGTTCATTGATAGTGTTGTTCGGGCCAGCGGATCATCGCAAAAGTGGCATGCTGTTCAGGGGCGCAATTACATGACTGAAATTAGAGGGCCTGGTATTTTTCTGGCGCAGTTTATTGGGGATGAAGCGCCATATAATTCATTGGAAGGGCTTGCACAGTGGGCGTCAAGCTTGGGATACAAAGCAATTCAGCTGCCGACCCACATTGAATCTCTTTTCGATTTAGCGCATGCAGCCGAAAGTAAAGATTACTGTGAGCATATCAAGGCACTACTGGGGCGCTACAATCTGGTAATTTCAGAGCTCTCAACACATATACAGGGGCAACTGGTGGCTGTAGCGCCTTGTTATATTGAGATGTTTGCCGGGTTTTATCCAAACACCTTGAACAAAGATCCTGACTCAATTTCTTTGTGGGCGAGTGAACAGCTGATGCTCGCCGCTCAGGCCAGTAAAAACCTGGGGCTTAGTGCACATGCCACTTTTTCTGGCGCACTGCTTTGGCCTATGGTTTACCCTTGGCCTCAACGCCCTGGCGGTTTGATAGAGCAAGGATTCGAAGTACTTGCTCAGCGTTGGCTACCGATCCTTGAGGCTTTTGACATCGCTGGGGTTGATGTTTGTTTTGAGCTGCATCCGGCGGAAGATTTACACGATGGAGCGAGTTTTGAAGCGTTTCTCAGGCAGGTCAACCACCATCCCAGAGCCAATATATTATACGATCCAAGTCATCTACATCTGCAAAAAATGGATTATCTCGCCTTTATTGATTTGTATCATGACAGGATCAAGGCATTTCACGTCAAGGATGCGGAATATCGTGTCAATGGGCGGACCGGTGTATATGGCGGATATCTTAACTGGAAAGACCGAGCAGGGCGTTTTCGCTCCCTTGGCGACGGCCAAATCGATTTTAACGCGATATTCAGCAAACTCACACAATATGGCTTCGATGGCTGGGCTGTACTGGAGTGGGAGTGTTGCATCAAAGACCCCTACATAGGCGCGCTGCAAGGAGCCCAGATCATTAAAGATCTGATCATTAAACCGACTGAAAAAGCATTTGACGATTTCGCAGGCGGAGCCAGTTGCGAGATGACAAACAGGCGTCTCCTTGGGCTTGGGGAGCGTGAAATATGAACAGACAAGTCAAGCATTGGGCCTTTATTACTGCATGTATTGCACTGACGGTAACAGCGATGACTTTTGCTATCCGTGCTGGCATGTTGTCGCAGTTCAGTCAGGTAATGCAGCTAACCGACAGCCAGCTAGGCTGGGTCAACGCAATGGCATTTTTCGGGTTTCCAGTGGCAACAATCGTCGGTGGTGCTCTGTACAAAATGCTGGGTGCCAGACGGTTACTCATGATTGCATTTGCCGGCCATATATTGGGTTTGTTGTGCACCATATTTGCTTCGGGGTTTTACAGCCTGATGTTTGCAACCTTTTTAATTGGTCTGGCGAATGGTGCTGTTGAAGCAGGTTGCAACCCAATGGTTACCCGTTTATTTCCTACCAAGCAAACGACCATGTTAAACCGTTTTCATGTCTGGTTTCCCGGCGGTATCGTGTTAGGTTCACTGGTTTCAATATCAATGACCTATTTGGGTCTTGGCTGGCAGTTTCAGTTTGCCTGCCTGCTTATTCCAACTTTGCTCTATGGCGTATTGCTTATTCGTTTACCCGACAACTTTATCGAAGAACAGGCACCTGCGGAGCCGCAGCGTGGGGTATTAAAGGCTTTGTTTTCACCTCTTTTTTTGTTCATGTTGTTGTGTATGACGCTTACGGCGAGTACTGAGCTGCTAACCCAACAATGGATCGAACGCATACTCCGAGAATCCGGTGCGTCTGCCATGTTGACTCTGGCGCTGATCACCGGAGTGATGGCAGTCGGGCGTTATTTTGCAGGACCTGTCATTAAACAATTAAACCCACTGGGTGTGTTGCTTATGTCTTCTGTCGCGGCATATATGGGGATCCGCTTTATGTCTGTTGCACAGGGCTCTGAGGTGTATTACGCGGCGATTATTTTCGCTCTTGGGGTCACCTATTTTTGGCCCACTATGCTTGGATTTGTGTCTGAAAAGTTACCCAGAACCGGCGCACTTGGCCTGGGAGTCATGGGGGCTGCTGGTATGTTTGCTGTCAGTATCTGGAACCCGATAATTGGCCAGTTAGTTGAGCGAGGGCCGGCGGTGGGTACTCAAAATGCGTCCAGTACCTTAGTCGTTCTGAGTTACTTCCCACTTAGTCTGGTTGTGGCATTTGGACTGCTTTTGCTGGGCAGCTTTTATAAAGCCAGACGCCAAACTCCGAAAGGGGTATGCAATGACAGTTGAACACACTAATTACTCCAGAAGGCGCTTTTTGCAGGGTGTACTCATCAGTTTAGGGGCCGGTTTAAGTAACGGACTTATTGGTGATAGTGCTTTAGCAGCTGCGTTGAACTATCGGGTTGTGCCTGACGGTGAACCCTATCAGACCAAGGTGTTGAGCAAAGAACAGCTGATGCTGCTAAAGAGAGTATGCAACACCATTATCCCGGCAACTGAAACCCCCGGCGCCGGTGACATAGGCGTTCATGGTTTTATTGATCATCAGTTGTATCACTGCTACGACCTGAATGTACATAACCGTATGCGGGCGATACTGAGTGTAATCGAAACAAGCAGTCTGCGTATATATGGGCACTCATTCGCACAGCTTAATGGCGAAAAGCAAGTTGTGCACTTAACTCGACTGGAAACCGCAGCCGAGCCTTTCTCAGAGCAGCAGCGTACTGACTTTAAACAGCTTAAGGCACTGGTTTGCTTTGGTTACTACACGTCAGAAACCGGAGCCAGTCAGGAGCTTGTGTATCAGGCTTATCCTGGCGGATTCAAAGGTCAGATAGCCTATCGCGGGCAAGCTGGCTATGGCTCTTTGGCCTACTACTAAGGAGCTGTTATGTACATCAAAGAATCAAAACAAACGTATGATGCCATTGTGATTGGCTCAGGGATAACGGGCGGATGGGCTGCAAAGGAATTCAGTGAAAAAGGATTTAAGACGCTACTCATCGAGAGGGGGCGGGTTGTTGAGCATCGCAAAGATTACGTTGGCGAAGGCATGCCCCCATGGGAACAACCGCTTCGTAGCAAAGTGTCACTGGCGGAGATAGAGCAGCAGTATCATGTTCAAAAAAATTGCTATGCGTTTAATGACAGTACCAAACACTTTTTTGGTAATGACAGAGATTTACCATTTGAGACCGCAAAAGGAACTGATTTTTGGTGGATCCGCGCCAATCAGTTAGGTGGTAAATCATTACTTTGGCATCGCTTTTCATATCGCTGGAGTGACTTTGACTTTAATGCAAATAAATTAGATGGATTTGGCAATGACTGGCCAATTCGATACCAAGACCTGGCTCACTGGTATTCCTATGTAGAGCGTCATGTGGGTATTTGCGGACAGAAAGAGTCATTGCCACAACTTCCCGACAGTGAGTTTTTACCTCCTTTTGATATGACGGCGCCTGAGTTACACATAAAACAGCAGCTTGAAGCCGCCTTTCCTGACAGAAAGCTGATCCACGGCAGGCAGGCACATTTGACCAAACCCAGCGCACATCATCTGGCTCAGGGCCGGGGACAGTGCCAGGCACGTAATGAATGCCAAAAAGGCTGCTCCTTCGGTGCATATTTCTCGACGCAAAGCTCAACGCTGCCAGATGCAGCTAAAACCGGAAACTTACAGATAGCACCCAATAGCGTGGTGCACAGTCTGATCTACGATGGTATAAGCAATCGCGTTAAAGGCGTCCGAGTCATAGATAATGAAGACCTTTCACAACGGGAATATTTTGGCAAAGTGGTATTTTTGTGTGCATCTACGCTGGGTTCAACACAAATATTGCTTAATTCTCGCAACAAGACCTTTCCCAACGGTCTAGCCAATCGCTCCGGTGTACTTGGTCACTACCTCATGGATCATAACTATAACGCCTGGGCCAGAGCAGAGATCCCCGGATTTGAAGACGCTTTTTATTCCGGCAGGCGGCCAGGTGGATTGTATATACCTAACTTCTACTTCAAGCCTAATCCGAAAAGGCCATTTTTACGCGGATATGGTATGTCCGCCGGTGCTTATCGAGAGGACTGGAAGGCAATGCAGCACGAGGATGGCATTGGTATCGCATTCAAACAACAGTTACAGAAGCCCGGAAAGTGGCAGTTCTGGTTAGGGGCGCAGGGAGAGATGTTGCCCAGGTTTGAAAACAGTGTGCAATTACACGCATTTAAAAAAGACAAATGGGGCATACCGCAACTTGAGATCAACTGTCGCTTTTCTGAAAACGAACGATTGATGATGCTCGACGCCGCCGAGCAGGGCCAGTTAATGTTGGAAAAGATAGGCCTGGAAAATGTCTCTTGCGGCCTGCACGACAAACCGCCCGGTTCAGGGATCCACGAACTGGGTACTGCCAGAATGGGCAGGGATCCGAAAGACTCTGTGCTTAACGGCTTTAACCAGAGTCATGATATTCCAAATTTATTTGTTACTGATGGAGCTAGCTTTTGCTCTAGCGCAGTGCAAAACCCCAGTCTGACATTTATGGCATTAACAGTCAGAGCTGTGAACTACGCGGTGAAAGAAATCGCCGCCAGACGCATTTAAATAATAAAGGTACTTACTATGACGTTTTTTAAACGCTTTCTCTCAACGCTGGTATGCGCGGGGTTGCTAACAGCATGTAACGGACAACCAGGCACTCGCGACGCAGACAATCAAAGGACGATGCAACTTGAGCGATCACAAATCCCCGCGATCAGTGTGCAGTTATGGTCGGTCAACCATACGCTGAAAAAGACTTTAAGGGGACATTGGAAGCAATCTCGGCTATGGGATTTGATGCGGTTGAGTTTGCCGGTGATTTTGGCCCATATCGTGATGATCCTAAGGGATTGAAACGTTATCTGGATAGCCTGGATCTGCAAGTCAGCGGGGCGCATGTCAAAATGCATGAATTGACCGATGAGAAGTTTGAACAGACTGTAAGTTTTTATCAGCAGTTGGGCAGCCCAATGATGATAGTGCCCAGTGATAAACGAGCAGAGCAGGCCGAGACCATAGAAGCATTTGTTATGGAGTTAAACAAAGTTTCAGCAAAAATGCGTGCTAAAGGTATGCGTTTTGGCTTCCACAATCATGACCGGGAGCTGGTGCCTTACAAAAACAGCACGTACTGGGATTACATTGCTGCAAATACACCTGAAGACTTTGTGCTGCAGCTGGATGTGGGTTGGGCCCAGTACGCTGGAAAAGATCCCGTGACTTACATTAATCGCTATCCGAACAGAACCATTACTACGCACTTTAAAGCCAAATATCCAGCGGGAACATACAACAAGAAGCCTTTGATCGGTCAGGACATTACAGATTGGCCTGCTGTTATTTACGCTAATGTGAAAAAAGGTGGTACGCAATGGCTAGTGTTGGAGCAGGAAGAATACCCGGACGGATTAACTCAGTTAGAGGCAGTTCAGGTTTCAAAAAAAGGACTAGATAACATCATTACCCAACTGACCAATTAGGTCAGCGCACAACGACATAAAATAGGCCTTTTTCATTGTTAATGCCGCGAAGATGGCATAGCAGTCGGACCCAAAGTTACACCAAAATAACAAAGCATATTAGCCCGTACCGGCAATCAGAGGGCGGGCTGTACAAAGCACTACATATCAACAACAAGGATACAACAAGATGAAGAAACGCATTATTGCGGGGCTATGCTCGTTTAGTGCCTGTATTGCACCACTAGCAGTGCAAGCAAGCGTCAAACATGCCAGCACCGAGACGAGTGAAGTTAAAGCGAAACTTGCACACAATGAGTGGCCTCAGGACCCGTTAATGCCCAGCTGTGGCGCAGATGACAACGGTCAGGACTGGGCAAGATTGCAAAAGCTTGCTACTCAGCAACCTGTCGGGTTGATGGCACCATTTGCACAGCCCATGATGGCAGCAACACAAAGTGCACCATTGTCGCCCGAGCTATTAAGCAACAGTGCCGCAGTAGCGGGGCGCTACTATATCCCAGTCGTATTCCATGTATACGGTGACGCCTACAACTGCAGCGATGACAGCCAGAAGTGTCTGACTGACGAGAAAATACAGGATGCACTGACCAGGTTAAACAATGACTTTCAGGGACTGTCGGTCGACTCTCCTGAGGTCTCTCCTCAGTTTCAGGCGATCCGTGAAAATTTGAATATCGAATTTGTGCTGGCGGGTAAAGACCCTCAGGGCAACCCAACTAATGGTATTGTCCGATATAGTCACGATCAGAGGGGCTATGGCAACCATGATGATGAAACGCTGGCGAAAATACAGGCCGATGCCTGGGACAACTTCAGCTATATGAATGTGTATCTCATGCATGACTTGTATGATGATGGTAAGGAGACTAATTCCGGAGTTGCCTGGTATCCGGAATTAGCGATGACTGAGGAAAATACCGCACGAGTCGTCTATAACGGCCATTATGTGGGTAACAACACCAGTGAAAATTTTCGCTCGGTACTGACCCATGAGTTTGGTCATTGGCTTAACCTGATCCACACCTTCGAAACTAAGCAATGCTCGATTACCAACGAAGCGTTTTGTCATTCAACCGGCGACCGTAGCTGTGATACACCTCAGATGTCTATGCCCAGTGAAATGCAGAATAATGCGCCTAACTGCCTGGGACAGCCTACTAACACCGAAAACTTTATGCACTACTCAGACAACTACGCCATGTTCACACAAGTGCAGGTTGCACGTATGACCGCTGCGCTCCATAATCCAGCACGCAGTACTCTATGGTCGAACGATAATTTGATCAAAACAGGTTTGTCGCAGTATGTTAGCAATGCGGGTCATCCCTGGGATGGTAATTCGGGGCTGGATGTCGAACCGCAGGGGGAGGTGCTGGCCAGTTATCACATTCCTTTTGCTGCCAAAGCGTCAGTGGAGACCTTTGAGATAAACCTGCCTGATACTGCACACAACATCCTGTTTTATCTTAATGGTCACAGTGAAGACCCGGATCTGTATGTGTCAAAAGGCCAGATCCCGACACCACCGGCCAATGCGGATGAACAATGGATAGCCGATCTGATCTCTTTTAACAGTCCCGGAGACAGTGAAGCAGTTACGGTGGATACACCGGATGCGAATTATCCCTATTTTGCCTCTGTTCATGCGTTTACTGCTTACAGTGACACCACGCTGAGCGTCATTCAGGGTGAGGATCCCTATCTCAATGACGGTGAGCAGCGTTATACCTTGTTTAAACTCGATGGTCTTTGGGCGAATAAGAAAAATGCTTCCTGGCCGGACCGTAACGGTAAAACCTTTGACTTCCAATTCAGTGTACCGCAAGGCGCCAGCCGTACTGTGGTTGTCGTACCCGGGGGTTACCAGGGGCCCAAGATGGCAGATGGGTCAATCAAGAGAAATGGCGACTTAGATATGTACGTGGCCAAAGATAGGGCGGTTTCAAAAACACAGTTTGATTGCCGACCTTTCACCTGGAAAGGGATCACGGAATACTGTGAGTTTGAGGGCGGAGGCGATTTTGAGGTGATCATCGACCCCTTTGAAACTTACACCAATGCGAGCATTCAGGTGTATTACGAAATAGCAGACACACAAGATCAATTGCCGTTCGCAAACATCAACGGCCAGACGCGTGCAGAAGCGGTAGGCCACGCACTGAAGTTTTCAAGCGTTGGTTCTAACGACCCAGATGGCAAGATAGTCTCATTCCTGTGGGATTTTGGCGATGGTACGCAAAGCACTCAAGCAGAAGTTGATCATATTTATACCATGACTGGTACTTATCAGGTTAGCCTTACGGTTACCGACAATGCCGGGAATCAAAGCACAGCACATGGCAGCGCTGTGATCACTGAGCTATCGCCAGAGGATGCACCTTTGTGTAATGAGTGTGAACGTATTTACCTGGCTGACGAGCTAAACCTGGCAGCCAGTGCTGGTGGACAGACTTATAACTATGAGTTTGCAGTACCGGATGCGGCTTCTCTGGTAACCTTTGAGCTGGTCGAGCGTTACAATGGGGACCCAGATATTCACGTTAGTCGAAATCAGGCTGTGTCTAAATCTCAGTATGACTGTCGCCCCTGGGAGGCGCCAAATCAGACCGAATTGTGTCAGTTTGAACAAGGTGGTGTGTTTAACGTGATGATCGACCCGTTCAAGGATTATGAATTGCTGCGCTTCAAGGCGTACTATGATATCCATCGTGATGCCGACCGTTCCGCACCAAACCGTTTACCGATAGCCAACGCAGGCGGTAACCAGACCGTCAGAGCCGGGGAGCAGGTCTTTCTGGATGGACGTCAGTCGAGCGATCAGGATGGCGAGCTTATTACCTATCTGTGGGATCTTGGACATGGCACGACTCTGGTGGGTGAGACTATCAGTCATCACTTCGAACGCGCTGGCAGTTATCCCGTTAGCCTTACTGTGACCGATGATAAAGGCGCGAGCAGCAGCACACAGGTTATCATTCGGGTACTTCCGATTGGCGATTTTGATGAAGATGGCAATGTTGACAGTGATGACATCAGTGCGGTGCGCGCCGCCATTGCTGCAAACCTGCCACTGGACAACTCGTTTGATATCAATGGCGATGGCGTGATTGACAACGCCGATGTCACTGAGATGACTGTTTTGTGTAGTTTTGCAAATTGCTCGAACATTCCACCGCCACCTCAGCCTCCGCTTGCACAGGCCAGTGTATTAACGAGCAACAATCAAATCGGCCAGGCCGTGGCGTTCAGCAGTGCGGGTTCGGACGATGAGTACGGTCAGATCACCGCTTTTCACTGGGACTTTGGCGATGGCACACAAAGTGACTTTGCTAACCCAAGTCACAGTTACGCACAAGCAGGCGTATATCAGGCAACTTTAACGGTCACCGACAATGACAATATGACAGCCAGCGCAGTTGTCACAGTAGTCGTTGAGCATCCGCCCCTGACTAACGCTTGCGAGGGCTCAGATGGTTCAGCGGTGAGACGTCTGACTCCGAGTCAACCGCACTGCATCAACAGCACCCGTGGCTATTCATTTGCAGAAATGGATCGCGGTCCAAAAACAGTTGCTGTTACATTGATTAATGCGCCCGCCGATACCCGTATTTATTTCGGTGACGGTCACTGGCCCAAAGCTGATGGCAGCGATCATGACGCGGTGTCAGTGACAGACGCTGATCAGCAGTGCCTGTTCTATGAAATCACAGATCAATCTCGCTACTGGGGCTATCTGGTGATGTCAGGTAATCCGGTCGGTGCCACCATAGTCGTTGATTATGACGTTGCAGGCTGTCGCCCACACTAATCCCTGAAGACCATAAGCCACACCCTGTGTGGCTTATTTATTGTTACACCTATCGGGCACTGTCTTGAGGGTTAACTGTGCCCGCAATATAACAACACAACTAAATGAGACAACAACATGTATAAAGTAATCAAGATGACACCTCTGGTCATCGCTCTGAGCTCAGCCTCTGGCTGGGCGCAAGGTGACAGAGAAACGGCCACACCCATAAATGACTTTAGCGCTGCCGACGTAGCGCATATCCATGCCGATACTGAGTATAAAGCGGACGCAATGCACAGTAACAGGCAAATTACACCGAAATCAGAACTGCCTTTTGCAAGCCGTGCCTTTATGTCTTTCAGTAATGCGCTTTCGACTTCATCCAGCTGCCCCGATGAGGTATTCAGTCATCTCAGTGGTTCAGTTTTTCTGGAGGCGATAAGAAATCATGGTAAGGTCTGTATCGATACCTTGTTTAATGATAACCCTGAAACTCTGACTCTGGGGGCCTACACAGATGCTAATTTTGCAACCGTTATCAATGAGCTAAATACCCGCTTGGTTAACTACGATGGTCAGACTGATGTTACCTACCTTAGCGATTTGTTTTACTGGCTAAAAGCTTATTCGTATTACGATTTCAGACGTTTTGTGAACCCGACGACACAGCAAGCTATGGTTAGTACTATCAATACTCTCTACGCCAATGAGCACTTCTTTGATAAAACTGAAACCAATGCTCAGCTGATCCGCAGTGCGACGGGCATCATTAAAAATGCACAAATAGGTCAGTTTCTGGTGCCACTGACGCTTGGTCTGTTAGCCAGGTATGATGAATCCTACGAGCAAATTAATGACTGGGGCCGCTCAGCAACCCCTTTATTCTGGCAAGTTCTGAATGACTGTGCCGTGATACAAGCTGTCGTTCGCAACAGCATACACACGATCTGATAGATGCAATTACGGGTTTCATTAATGACAATCTGAATTGGCTGAGTAAGTCAGCCAACGATTACCACCTGTTCAATCTGGGGTATCAACTGGTTAATTTTTATCGTGGGGAACAAGAGCCCCACTTTGCCCAGTTAGAATCCAAATTACGAAATGAAATCACACGCATACTGAACAGTTACGGACCGCTCAAAACCGACCGTGAACGGACTCTTTATCTGGCTGTACTCGAATCGGTCAATTATAACCGTCAGTGTAATACTTACTCAGTGTGTGACAAGCCACAGGAAATCATTACCCAGGTACTTGGTAATCGCCTAACGTGCCCCTCAGGTAACCTGTTTATCTGGGCACAGGATATGACTGCAACGCAGCTGGCATGGACCTGTAACTCGCTCAAGGTCCATGAAGACCACTTTCATCAACTGTTGCGCACTGAGCGGGTCCCGGTTACACCGGATGACAATGATTCGCTCAGAATGGTGATATTCAATGATAAAAAAGAGTGGGTTACATACGGTGGAGTGCTGTTCAATGTCAGCACCAGCAATGGAGGGACCTATCGAGAGGGGGATCCGTCTAAGCCGGGCGATCAGGCCACCTTTTATGCTTATGAACATGTATCTGAGCGCCCGATTTTTGATATCTGGAACCTACGCCATGAATATGTTCATTATCTGGAAGGGCGTTATATCTCAAAAGGCGACTTCAATGACAGCAATAGTGCAGGCCGTACAGTCTGGTTTGGTGAAGGGATTGCGGAATATAGCTCGCTGAAGAACTGTAACCCTTATGCTGTTGAGGAGGCCAGAAAGGGGACTTATTCACTTTCCACTATATTCAGCAACGAGTATGGAGTGGGGCAAACACGGATCTACGACTGGGGCTACCTGGCAACACGCTTTATGTACGAGCAACAAAACGCCGCGTTCTTCGATATGCTGACGTTGTTTAAGGACGGTGATTTTGCGGGGTACCGTTCTGAACTGGTAGACAAATGGGTCGCTCAGAAGTTGTATGACGACCAGTTTTCAAACTGGCTGACACAAGTAGAGTCGACAGGGTGTGTTATTGATACCACGCGCCCTCCCTCACCAGTGGAGCCTGTGAATGTTGATGACATTCAGGGGAGTGATCAGGTTGGCATCAATGCCTGTGGGGTGCAGTTAGCGTCAGACAGAACACAGGCGGGTCAGGCCAGGTGTTTGTCAGGTACAGATACCCGACAGCTTAAAGAGTACCCCATTTACGTGCCCGAAGGGCTACAAAACGTTTCTCTGGAGATTACGCTACGCCATGGCACGGGCAATGCGGATCTTTATTATGAGTATGGCCGTCCGGATAACGGCTGGCGTTATACCCATGAATCTACAGGGCCCAGTAATGATGAAACCCTGGTGTTAGATAACATCGAAAAAGGTTGGCACTATATTGCGGTTGGCACCGAAACGGGCTATCAAAATACCACTTTGTTAGCTCGATATATTCAGCAACCCACCGCGGGTGAAAACGAACTGCAAAATGGGGTCGCTGTCCCCGTCAATGTGTCTGATAGTGGTCAACTGATTTATACCATGGCGGTGCCTGCTGGCGCGACTAATATTACCTTCAGCACCACAGGCGGAACAGGGGAGCTGGACTTGCATGTGAAGTTTGGCAGCGAGGCAAGCAAAACAGACTATGACTGTCGTCCCTGGAAAGTCGGTAACCGTGAAACCTGTCATTTTAGTACAACGAGTGGCGGGATTTACTATATCCTGTTGAGCGCCGACCCCATGTTTAGCGGAGCTACGCTGACAGGGCGTTATGACGCTAATTAACCTATAGCTCTTATCAGAAAAGTTAAAATAAAAAACCCGGCTGCATAGCCGGGTTTTCTTATAGTGGTTAGCTAAGAGGCTTATTCAAGCCCTTTTTTGCTGTACAAGGTAACCTTATCCGAAACCAGCGTCACTTTAATATGTTTGCTGTCGTTGCCCCAGGTGCAGTTAGTATGCAGGGTTTTTTCTTCGCACTGATCTGCTGAGCCTAAGAGTTGTTCTAGTTCAGTTTTATCCATACCCACTTCGATTTTGTCGTAGTTCTCCATGCTTACTTTAGAGCAGGCGGCCAGGCCGAGCAGCGCAGTCAGGATTAAAATTTTTTTCATAGTAGTTTCCGTCAGTGTCTGTATTTTCTGATTTGGAAGATAATCCCCATTTTGGGATGATCTAAATAATGGATGTCACCGCTGTATACACGGGTAAACTGAGACATTCTGGCGCTTTCTAAATCGCCTTCATCACTTTTATAATGATAGTCAAAGTTACTGGTGACGTATAAGTAATGCCGTATATGGATTTTCATCCAGCCCTGTAGTTGCCATAGCGCAGGGTCTTGCTCCCTTAGTGCACGCTCTTTGGGCTCACCCAGCAGGCTGATAAAGCCATCATCGGACGTATCTAAGCGAGCCACATAGCTGGCGGGCTGCTCGAACTTTTGTCCGCCATAAACGAGTATGTTCGGCGCGCGCTTTTTACTTTGGTCGGGAAAGCGCCAGCCGGTGTGCAGAATGGGTTCAAGTCCTTTCTTTTTTAGCTGATTGAGCACGCTGTCGAATTTAAGTTGCTCTTCGCTTAGCAAGTAGATGCTTTGTTTATGTTCCTGTGGCTCGGCATAGGGCGTCAACGGCAGCTGCTGATATTTTTCCATATAATCTATGCCGTCGGCGCAGTGCCAGGAGGTATCCTGTTGGACAAAGCGACTAGTTACCGTGCGAGGGTCAAAACGACTGTCACCATTCAGACAAGCTTGCTGGCCTGCGCTGTTATAGCCCTTTGTCAGCAAGTCCAGTGTCCGGTTTAAATCCAGCTCAGGGTTTTCAATCGTAAAGTCTTCATTCAGCTGATCGTTTTTTTGTTGGGCAAAGGCGATCAGCTCAACTTCATACCAGCGTTTTGCACTGGCCGGCGCAGAGGCCAGCAGCACTGTGCTTAGTATCGTCAGTGAAAGGGCTGTCCTTATCATGCCACCGCCTTTTTCTGAAAGTCGTCTATCATTGCATTTACCAGTTTTAAGCGTTCCTGACCATTTTTCTCTTCGATATTAAAACGTAACTTACTGGCACCTTCCATGCGGTACACAGCCGGGTTGCTTTGTATCAGAGCAATGATGAATGTCGGGTTAACCGTGGTACTGGCACTGAATTCAAAGTAGCCGCCTTTTTGGTTGGCTTCTACTTTGGTGATCCCCAGTTTAGCCGCTTTTGATTTCAAAAGTTGGATACTAAAGAGGTTTTTCGCTGCATCCGGCAGCAGGCCAAAGCGGTCGATCAGCTCAACCTTTAGTTCGTCCAGTGACTCTTCATCATTGGCGCTGGCAATGCGCTTGTACATGCTCAGGCGCATATTGACGTCATGGATATAGTCATCAGGCAGCAGGGCGGGGATCTTCAGGTCCACATCGCTTTGCTGTTGTAACAGGTTCTCAAGCGTCGGCTCTTTGCCCTCTTTGAGTGCCTGAACGGCCTGTTCCAGCATTTCCATATACAGGGTAAAGCCCACAGTCTGGATCTGACCACTTTGCTCATCACCCAGCAGTTCACCCGCGCCCCGGATCTCTAAGTCATGGGTGGCCAGAGCAAAGCCGGCACCAAGATCTTCGAGCGACTCAATGGCCTGCAGGCGTTTCACCGCATCTTTGGTCAGTGTCTGGCTGTTACGGGTTAGCAGGTAGGCATACGCCTGGTGATGGCTACGGCCAACCCGACCACGCAGTTGGTGCATCTGCGCCAGGCCCAGTTTGTCTGCACGGTCCATGATGATGGTGTTGGCAGACGGGATATCAATCCCGGTTTCAATGATGGTGGTACACACCAGCACATTGTGTTTCTGGTGATAAAAGTCGCTCATCAGCTGCTCAAGCTCTTTTTCACGCATCTGGCCGTGGGCGATGGCAATGCTGGCTTCGGGCACCAATGCGGCAATGTCAGCCGCGATTTTATCTATGGTCTCTACATTGTTGTGCAGGAAGTACACCTGACCACCGCGTTTAATTTCCCGCAGGATCGCTTCGCGAATAACCTCATCATTGCGCTCCTGCACAAAGGTTTTAACCGCCAGGCGTTTTGCTGGTGGTGTGGCAATGATAGACAGGTCGCGCATGCCACTCATGGCCATATTCAGGGTTCTGGGAATAGGCGTTGCGGTGAGCGTGAGTATGTCTACATCCGCACGTAGCTGTTTGATTTTCTCTTTTTGTCTTACCCCGAAGCGGTGCTCTTCATCGACAATCAGCAGACCCAGGTCTTTATACTTGATGCTCTGTTGCAGCAGCTTGTGAGTACCTATCACAATATCGAGTTGGCCATTTTCGAGCTTATCAAGGGTGTCTTTTTGCTCCTTGGTGCTATTAAAGCGAGACAATACGCCCACCTCAATAGGTAAAGAGGCAAAGCGGTCGCGGAAGTTTTCATAGTGTTGCTGCGCCAGCAAGGTGGTGGGGACCAGCACGGCCACTTGTTTGTTGTCGTTAATGGCCACAAACGCGGCGCGCATTGCCACCTCAGTTTTACCAAAGCCAACGTCACCACAAACCAGCCGGTCCATTGCCAGCGGGGTTTGCATATCACCCAGTACGGCATCAATGGCGTTGCGTTGGTCGTCGGTTTCTTCAAACGGGAAGGTGTCGCTGAATTCGCGATACGCCTGGCCGTCAAGTTTGAACAAGTGTCCGGGCTTACTCTGGCGTTTAGCGTAAATGTCCAGCAGCTCAGCGGCAACGTCACGGACCTTTTCAGCCGCGCGGCGCTTAGCTTTTTCCCACACATCAGAGCCGAGCTTGTGCAGCGGGGCTGAAGCTTCTTCACCACCAGAATAGCGGCTTAGCATGTGTAGCGCCGATACCGGCACATATAACTTAGCGTCATTGGCATAGACGATGGTTACAAATTCAGTGGCCACTCCCGCTGCGTCAATGGTTTGCAGGCCAAGGTAACGCCCAACACCATGATCCAGGTGCACAATTGGCTGGCCTTCTTTAAGTTCGGCCAGGTTGCGAATGAGTGCATCCTGACCCTGATCGTATTTATGCTTGCGACGGCGGCGCTGTGACACCTTAATACCCAGCAGCTCTTGTTCCGTCAGTATGCTCAGAGGTTTGGTACCATCAAGCAGCACCGAACGCTCCAGCGGGCTGACTATCAGACCCACATCGTTACGTGCACCGACAAAGTCGCTAAAGCTGTCGAACTCTTTGAGTTTCAGGCCGCTTGGCTTGAGCAAGGTCATCAGGGATTCACGACGACCATCCGACTCAACACTGAACAGCACCCGGCCTTTGTTCTTCTTCTGAGAGGTAATATAATCAAGCAGAGGCTTGTATGGGTCACTCTGTTTATGGTCAACCCGGACATCGGTCACTAAACTGGCACCGAGGTTAGTATGGCCCGCCTTAGTGCCTAAGCTTGCTTCACTCAGGCGAATTCTGGGGTAACGTGCAAAGCCTTCAAACAGGGTTTCGACATTTTGATACAGGCGCACCGGTTCCAGCAGAGGGCGTAGTGGGTCAACCCGACGGCTCTCATAGCGTTTGTTAACATCCAGCCAGAACTCCGAGGCGGCTTGCTCAATGTCGCCCAGGTGCATAAACACCGCTTGTTCTGGCAGATAGTCAAAAATCGTGGCTACCTGCTCATAAAACAATGGCAAATAATATTCGATACCCGCCGGCCAGTTGCCCCGGGTAACCTGCATGTAAATGGAGTCTTGTTCGCTGCTCGCGCCAAAGGTTTCACGATACGCAATCCGAAAACGCTCTATGTCTTCTTCATTGGTGGGGAATTCATGGGCCGGTAACAGGTCGATTGACTTGATCTGCTCGCTGGAGCGCTGGGTTTCAATATCAAACAGCCGAATACTGTCGAGCTCATCATCGAAAAAGTCGAGCCTGAATGGCGTGGTACTGCCCATCGGGAACAAGTCTATGATAGAACCGCGCACGGCAAATTCACCATGTTCCATCACCTGTTGAACATTGCGATAACCGGCCTGAGCCAGGGTTTCTTTGAGCTTTTGTGCATCCAGCGAGTCGCCTACTTTGAATTGCAGGGCGTTGCCGTAAATAAACTCTGGCGGTGCGGTACGCAACATTAAGGTAGACACAGGCAGCAGTAAGACGCCCTGATGTTGATGGCGTAAAGAGTTCAGGCTGGCAAGACGCTGTGAGATAATGTCCTGGTGCGGCGAAAAGTGATCGTAAGGTAAGGTTTCCCAGTCCGGAAAAACATGGACTTTGTCTTCGCCCAGCAAGTAACCCAGCTCAGTTTCAAGTCGCAGTGCACTTGGCGTGTCGGGGGTTACGACTACAACCAGTGCATCATGTTGTCTGACGCCCTCACTGATGGCAATGGACATACTGCTACCGACCAGCTGGCCCCAATGGATTTTATCCTTTTGTGATTTGACCCAGGGAAGTTGGTTCCACTGCGCTGTTGCCATTCATATACTCCTGTTACTGCAAGTTGTTTTTATTACACATGGTTTTTTCAATTCGCTTTCGCATTGATAAAACAGAACGGCCTGACTGAGTGTCGAGGCCGTTCGGTGGGATGATTTAATCCCGGTAGATTTTGCATAAATCCTGATAGTGGTCGATGCGACGATCTCTCAGGTAAGGCCAGATGCGTCGTACCGCTTCACTGCGGCTCTGGTCCAGTTCAACTACTAAGAGTTGCTCTTCAGTCTCACTACCGTGCGCCAGCAGTTCACCCTGAGGCCCGGCGACAAAGGAGTTACCCCAGAACTGGATCCCTTCACTTTGGGCGCTGGGGTCGGTTTCGTGACCAACACGGTTGACACTCAACACTGGCAGACCGTTAGATACGGCGTGGGCGCGCTGTGCGATCATCCAGGCGTCGCGCTGACGAATTTGCTCGTCCTTATCATCGCGCGGATCCCAGCCAATGGCGGTGGGGTAGATTAACATGTCAGCACCGGCCATCGCCATTAAGCGTGCGCCTTCGGGGAACCATTGATCCCAGCATACCAGTACACCCAGTTTACCGACTGACGTTTGAATAGGGGTAAAGCCCATGTCGCCCGGTGTAAAGTAGAACTTTTCATAAAAGCCGGGGTCGTCGGGAATGTGCATTTTACGATATTTACCGGCAATGCTACCGTCGGCTTCAAAAACTACTGCAGTGTTGTGATACAAGCCGGTTGCGCGCTTTTCAAAAAGCGAGGCAACGATCACCAGGTTCAGCTCTTTGGCAAGCTGGCAAAATAGGTCTGTACTTGGGCCTGGAATGGTTTCTGCCAGGTCAAAAAGGTCGGTGTCTTCGGTTTGGCAAAAATACAGGCTGCGATGCAGCTCCTGTAATACCACGAGTTTGGCACCCTGAGCTGCGGCATCACGGATCCCGGCAATGGACTTATCCAGGTTGTTTTGTAAATCAGCACTATTGCTGTGCTGAACCAATGCGACTTTTAACGTGTTGTTGCTCATTAAAATTTAGTCCTGTTTTAAAAATCCGGCGGGTAGCTGCATTGTAATACAGTGCAGGCTGCCAAATTGATGAATAATAGGCAGACAGTCAATGCCAATCACGGTACGTTCCGGGTGAGCGCTTTGCAATTGAGTCAACGCTTGGGCGTCGTTGTCATCACCGTATAGCGGCATCAAAACGGTGTCATTGATGATCAGATAATTTGCATAGGTGGCAGGTATTCGGTCGCCTTCATCGTTATAGACCGCTTTGGGCCAGGGCAGGGCAACCAGATTATAAGGTTTCCCTTGTGGTGTGCGGAACGACTTGAGTTGCGACTCCATGGCGCTCAGGGCAGCAAAATGCTCATCTTGTGGGTCATCACAACGGACATACACCAGAGTATCATTGGGTGCAAAGCGTACCAGCGTATCTATATGGCTATCAGTATCGTCACCAGCCAAATATCCGTGGTCGACCCACAGGAACTGTTTCGCGCCCAGTGAGTTACTTAACTCCTGCTCAAGTTCAGTTTTACTCAGGTGCGGATTGCGGTTTGGATTGAGCAAACACTCTGAGGTGGTTAACAGAGTACCAGCTTCGTCAATTTCAATGCCGCCGCCTTCTAGTACCAGCTCGATGCGCTCATAGTGATTTGCAGGGTTGATGATCTGAGCCTGAAGTTGCGCGTTAATTTGATTATCGAGCTCCGCAGCAAACTTATTACCCCAGCCATTGAAGGTGAAGTCTTTTACTGACAGCTGACCCGATGCGTCACGCGTAGTAAGCGGGCCATGATCGCGGGCCCAGGTATCATTACAGGGCGCATCAACAAACACAATTTGCGTCATATCGACGTCTGCGGCGATAAGCTTTCGGTTAATGTGTGCTTTTAGCTCAGTACTGTGTGCCACAATAACCACTTTCTCAACTTGAGAGATCTGCTGACACAAAGCGATATAAACGGGTTCAACCTGGGGTAAAATATCCGCCCAGTCGGTATCGGGATGTGGCCAGGTGAGCATCACTGCATCTTGCGGCGCCCACTCAGGTAAAAGTGTAAAACTCATGGTGTTATCAATCAAAATTAGTAGACGACTAGTTTAGCACTGACAGCTTGGCTGTCAGCTATTTTGTTCGTTTTCGTCGGGCGACTGACGCTTTTTTAGCTGCCGGGTTTGAGCATGTAAACTGGCACGGACCAGTAGCTCCTGATCGTTATCCCGGATCTGGGTAAAAGCCAGAGTATAGCGAAAGCCCGAGTCCACGGTTTCTTTGTCTATGACCTGCGCATAACAAAAGATGGCGCTGGCTTCGTGTTGCAGAAATACCTTGGTCCTGAAGTTCTGGCCAATGTCATAGTCCTGCTCAAGCGTTGCCGTAATGCCGCCACCGCCGTAACTGTCGCACCTCAGCAACTCGTCTTCAGGTTGTTCCGTGGCCAGGATATGGCTCATGATTAAGTCGATTTTTCGTGACTGGGCCTGCAGATAGGCGGCCAGATCGCTGGCCACATCGCCAAGGTTGCGCAATGGTCTTAGCGCATTTAAGTCCAGCTCATTGATTTCATTTGCCAGCCTGAACAGAGGCGGAATGGCAGATTCAAGCTGTGCCTGGCTCTTTGGTACCATGTTGGCATCTACCGGGTACAGATTGATTTGGTTTGATTCGGCAATCTGGAAATATTGCTCGAAAGTCTCTTTTAGGTCGCTATGCATATGCCGAAATGATACTGATACTGTCTTTATATCCATATACTAGCGAGTTTTAACCGCACTCGCTAGTATTATGCTGTTTCAGAATTAGACTCTGAATTGTTCTAACATGTTTTCCTGCTTGGCAATTTTCTCTACCTGAGACTGCATGGTGTGATCAACGGCTTTGGCTTCATCGAATACAGTGTCTGACAAGTTACGAATTTGCGAGGCGTTATTATTCACTTCCTCCACCACATGCTTTTGTTCACTGATCATATCCGCAATACTGACGTTTAAATCAACAATGCTTGCTATAGACTGGCGGATCGACTCAAGGGCTTCACGGGTGTCGTTGGCTTTATTGACCGACTTCTCTACTATGGTCTGACTCTGGTTCATCACCCCAACGGCGCTTTGTGCGCCGCTTTGTAATTGGTCAATCATGGCTTTGATTTCTGTAGTGGCTTCCTGAGTGCGTTGTGCAAGGGTCCTGACCTCATCGGCAACAACGGCAAACCCGCGACCTGACTCGCCGGCACGCGCTGCCTCAATGGCTGCGTTGAGGGCCAGCAGGTTGGTTTGTTCGGCAATGCCATTGATCACAGACAAGATTTGCTCAATGCCCGACGAAGAGACTTCCAGCTCGGCTACCACATCGACCGCACGTTTTATCTGTACAGACAGCTCGGTGATGGCATCGGTGGACTCAGCGACTATGGTTTCGCCGTTACTGGCAAGGTTGTCGGTGTTCTGTATGGCATCTGCAGCCTGTTGAGCGGTATCCGCTACTTGTTGCTCTGTACTTGACATATTACCTGTTGCGGTGGCCAGAGTATTAAGTGCGTTAAGCTGCTCTTCGATAGCCATGGTTGCCTGGTTTGCACCTGTTGAAGTCTGACGGGCATCTTCTAATACTTCATGGCCAAGTTGTTGTATATCCGCAATCAGATTTTGCAGACGAGAGGTAAAGCGATTGAAATTCTCTGCCAATGAGGCGAATTCTGGCTCGTTAGAGGCCTCTAAACGCACGGTCAGATCTGCGTGGCCTTGCGCAATATTCGCCATAGCGACATTGATGTCTTCAAGCGGTTTTAGGAGCAAGTTTATGACTAAAGAAAGTACGACCACAGCGGCTATCACGGCGATAATTGAGAATAAAGTGGCATCTTGTGCCATGGTATCAACTGCACTGAATACTTTGTCTTTCTCAAGTGCCACACCAACGTACCAGTCCAGTCCTTCCACATCTTTAAAGGTGACCAGATAGGTGCGGTTGTTCATCTCAACTTCCTGCACTATTTGTGATACCTGAGTACGGCCCAAAAACTCGCTAGCTTGTTGGCCATTAAGCTCTGTATTGGGGTGAGAGATAATAGTGCCATCTTTACTGACCATAAAGGCAAAGCCTGAGTCGAATAATTCGAAAGAATTGATCATGTTACCGAGCTTGGCCAGACTGACATCAAAAAAGATAGCGCCATGGAAACGGCCCCCTTTTTTCACAGGCGTACCCACGGATACCACAATTTCTTTGGTGACCGAATCGGCGTATGGGGCTGTGACTATCAGCTGATTTGCTTGTTTTGCGCCGGCAAACCAGGGTCGCACCCGCGGATCCCAGGTAGGGCCTGGATCCCAACCCGGATCACTGGCTACATAGTTGCCGGTTGCGTCTTCGCCATAGCCTATCAGTAAAAAGGTCTCTTTCAGCTTTGGCTGTGAAATCAGTGGCAGCGCATCTTGCAGCGTGTCGCTTTGCTCTACCAGGCCGGTGGTCAAAACTGCCAAATCAATGGCACCCTGCATTTGCGAGGTCACCGTATTGCTGATCCCCTGAATGATTTCTCCCACACTATCATTGACTTGTTGTTGTAAATTATCTTTCAGCAAAAAATACTGTTTGAGTGATAGTAGTAACAAGGCCAGAAAGAGCACTGAGGCTGAAACGGCAATTACCTTAAATTTGAACTTCACAGGCATATCTCCTAACTGCTTCCCTCTATAAAGGTAAATCATTGAGGGAAACTTTCAATTATTTAGGTATTTAAATCCAAAAATGGATCTTGGACTTAAAACAGGACCGGGCTATTAAAGTTACGTTCATCACAACTTGATTACATTAAATTGTAAATATGGCAATAAAGGGGTTTGGGTATGTTACACAAAGTGTATGGTCTGGCATTAGCTTCGGCATTTCTGGTTGCCTGTGGTGGCAGTGATAGCAATAGCAACTCTGGCACACAAACGAATGTGCAGTCGGAACAAAAGGCCAGGTTTACTTTGGGGGTGTCGGATGCGGCCGTTAATAATGTGGCTGCAGTGAACTTAGTATTCAAAGAAGTTGTTCTGCAAAGCTCTGGCGGTACGACGACACGTTTTGAAACGCTGGATGAATCCGGTAATCCACAAAAAGTGAACTTACTGGCTTATCAGGGTAGCAACACCTTCGAGCTGATCGCTGATAAGGAAATTGACGCCGGTGACTATGAATGGATGCGTGTCACTGTCGTCAATGGTATTGAAGGTGAAATCAGCGAGATGCGCTCTCATGTTGTGTATGAAGATGAAAGTCGGGCCGCACTGGCAGTCAAGCGTAAAGGCAATGATGGTGAGGGTGAAATCCAAATCAATTCAGTGCTGGTTAACCAGGGTGAAAATGACTATGTCCTGGAGTTTGACTTGGGTAAGGCGCTGGTTAAAACAGGAAACAGCAGCACGGTCTACCTAAAGCCGACTGCCGTCAGACTAGAAAATCAGGCGCTGGTATTTGATATTTCAGGCACCGTAACGGCTGATCTGCAAACAGCCTGTATCGCCGATAATTCTGCTCTGGCGCCGACCGTAGGTGGGTTTAAGCAGGTTGTTTATCTGTATACCCAGACTGAAGGTGAGCTTGGAGATGTGCAGGAAGAGGGTAACGGACCTATGGCAACGGCAGTACTCAATCAGGAGGGTCAGTTTGAGATAGGCTTTGTACCCGCAGGAGAGTATCAGATAGCCTATTCGTGCCTGGGGCATCTTGATGACCCTGAGTCAGTAGACACGACATTTGCATTGTACTCGACGCAATCAGTTTCAGTGAGTCAGGATACGGAAGTGACTTTCTCAGAATAACTGTCCATTATTCTATCAATAGTTGTGCTCCAGCCTTTTTGGCTGGAGGGTGACTATTCACCCCAAAGTTCATCCAGCTCTTCATCGGATATTTCCAGATAATCCATCACATCATCTTTGATCACTTGCCATTCGGGGTTTTGTTCGCTTACAGGATTAGTAGACAAATACGTTTTGTGACGGGCTATCTTTAAAATGGATAGCAAGTCGTTGCCAAGACTATCTAGTTCCCCTGAAGTGAGAATCCCGTCAACGTCATGTTGATAATAAATCACATTAATGACTATCTTTGGCAAACGCCACTGCTGAGCCAGCAAAGCGCCTATAGTACCGTGGCTAGTATGATATTGTGCGAATTCAAACTGACTTGCTTCGGTCCACCCATCAGTTTGTGCTTTGTCTAATACACTCTGATAGTCATCAAAGTGCTGACATAATATCGGAATGCCAACGCCATGAAACAATCCAAGCATATAGGCATGATTGGCCAGTGCTTGGCGATTAAGCCGATTGCAGATCAATGATGCATGCTGCCCTATTTCAGACTGGGTTTCCCAGAAATCACTAAGCGCTGCCGGCAAATCAACAGACGATTTCAAAGCAACGGCCTTAACTAAGGGAATAAGGCGTTTCAGACCCAGAATCATGACTGCCTGTTCGATGGAATCAATCTCGCGAGAGCGCCGAAAGGCAGCGGAATTGACTACTTGCAAAATGGCCGCACTGATCGCTACATCGCTTTGTAAAATTTCGGAAATCTTAGTGATGTTGGGTTCGGGAAGTTTAGCTTCTTCTGAAAACTGCAACAGTGCCTGAGGGCGCGGAGGAATACTGACCGTTTTTAAAATGAGTTTTTCTTGCTGTGTGAGGGAAATGGCCATGCAACACTACCTGTACGACTGACTATTATAAAAAGATAGTCAATAATCTGTGGTGCAGGCAACTCTGTGTTTCGCGAAGGAGCTAAAAGCAAAAAGCCCCGCTTAGGCGAGGCTTTTAAAACGCTATGTGTATCGATTATACGTTAGCTAGCGCCGAACGTGCGTCAACATATTCCATGTTGAAACCTTCAGCCACTTCTTTACACGTGATCTGACCCTTGATGACGTTCAGACCATTCAGGAAGTGCTGATCAGCAAGCAAGGCTTCTTTGTAACCCAAGTTTGCAAGCTTGATGATGTAAGGTAGAGTCGCATTGTTCAGTGCGAATGTAGAAGTACGTGGTACAGCACCTGGCATGTTAGCAACACAGTAGTGAACTACGTCGTCAACAATGTAAGTTGGCTCTGCGTGTGTAGTTGCTTTAGAAGTGGCAATACAACCACCCTGGTCGATAGCAACGTCAACAATGGCAGCGCCTGGCTTCATTGCTTTGATGTGATCAGCAGTAACCAGCTTAGGTGCAGCAGCACCTGGGATAAGTACACCACCGATAACTAAGTCAGCTTCCAGTACGTGCTTCTCAAGCGCATCAGCAGTTGAGTAGATCACTTTTGCCTGGCTGCCGAATTGAGCGTTCAGGCTGCGCAGTACATCGATGTTACGGTCAAGGATAGTAACGTCAGCACCCAAGCCAACCGCCATTTGCGCTGCGTTACGGCCAACCATACCACCACCGATAACAACCACTTTAGCAGGTTCTACACCTGGTACGCCGCCAAGCAGCATGCCGCGACCTTCACGAGACTTTTCAAGCGCCTGAGCACCAGCCTGAATAGACATACGGCCAGCTACTTCTGACATAGGTGCAAGCAGAGGTAGACCGCCACGTGCGTCAGTCACAGTTTCGTACGCGATACAAATTGCGCCGCTCTTAACCAGGTCTTCTGTCTGAGGCAGGTCAGGTGCCAGGTGCAGGTAAGTGAACAGGATTTGATCTTCACGAAGCATCGCGCGCTCAACAGCCTGAGGCTCTTTTACTTTCACGATCATGTCTGCTTCTTCAAATACCTGCGCTGCCGTATCACGGATCTCAGCGCCTACCTGAATGTAGTCTTCGTCAGTGAAACCGATACCGATACCAGCATTTGTTTCTACTATTACCTGGTGGCCGTGATTAATCAGTTCACGAACACTTGCTGGAACCATACCAACACGGTACTCGTGGTTTTTTATTTCTTTAGGTACACCAATAATCATAACAATTCGCCTCAATTAAGAACGGGGTAAAAATTTTCGACCATTATAGATATGGTTTGCTAGTATGTCCTACCTTTTTTGATATACTTGATAGTTATTAACACTGTATTAAGTAAATATTCAGGATAAAAAACTGAACATGCATACTCAGTTAGATAGAACCGATAGAAAGATTTTAGTTGAACTGCAAAAAGACGGACGAATTTCTAATGTAGAATTGGCCAGAAGGATTGGGCTAAGTGCAACACCTTGCCTGGAGCGCGTCAAAAAGCTTGAACGTGAAGGTTATATAAAAGGTTACAAGGCGGTTGTGGATCCGGTCAAACTGGGTCAGGGTTTGTTGGTCTTTGTGGAAGTCACAGTCAATAAAAATTCGCCTGACGTATTCGACCGGTTCAATCAGGCGGTAAAGCAGCATGACGAGATTATTGAATGTCATCTGGTATCCGGTAACTTTGATTATCTGTTAAAAACCCGGGTAACAGATATGTCTGAATACCGAGGTGTTCTGGGTGAGATACTATTGAAACTGCCTAGTATTAGCGAAAGCCGTACTTATGTTGTTATGGAAGAAGTCAAAGGGGAGCAAGGTGAAGTGATAAAACCTTGTGCACCCTAAGGAAATTCTTGCTAAGGTGTGCAAAAAGTCATGTTAGAATTAACTAAACAGTATTTAGGTATTACATAATGCGCTTAAATGGTATTCAGCGCCTGCTGGAGACTGGCCTGATCATCAGTACGGCGGCGGCAATTTTTACGCTGTGCGCACTCATCAGCTTTGATCCGGCCGATCCCGCCTGGACGCAAACGGGCGAATTTATCAAGGTCAATAACATTACTGGCGCTGCCGGTGCCTGGGTTGCCGATATTCTGCTGCTCAGTTTTGGCTGGTTGGCCTTTCTGGTGCCGGCTTTTATTCAGTTATTCGGCTACCTGTTATTTAAAAAACCACACAAATTATTGCAGCTTGATTACACCACGTTGGGGTTAAGGCTCATTGGCGGTACCTTGTTTATCACCTCTGCCAGCGCTATCTGTAGTATCAACTTTGATGATATCTACAACTTTTCTTCCGGTGGGGTAGTGGGGGACGTGGTCGCCAGTGCCATGATGCCAGCGTTCAATTTTACCGGTACCACCATCTTATTACTGTGTTTTTTCTTTGCCGGTTTAACCTTACTCACGGGTGTCTCCTGGGTTGAGTTCGTTGACTACATTGGCGAAAAGGTAGTGGCATTTTGTAAGTGGTGTTTTGCAAAGATTAAACATCGTGCAGAACACACGCCTGTTACAACACCTACACCAGACAATGTAAGTTTAGATAGTGAGGCACCGAGGCCAGAGTCTGCCCTGATAAACACCATGGATAGAGAGGCCGGAACTGATAGTGGACTCAATGATGATGTATCTGCAGAAAATGAGTTGGATACGTCGACCGAAGCAGAGCAGCCAGAACCAGAAGAAACTAAACCAAAGAAGCTTAAAGACAGATTGTTTGGCCCCAAAGCCGAGCCTGCCACAGAGTCAGTTCCAGACAGGGTGCTGGAAACAGATAAACGCTCTGGAGACGATATCGCTGTAGCACCAAGTGTGTTTGATGAACTCGATGATATTCTTGAGCAGGAAATTAATTTTTCAGCAGTTGACGATGAAGCTTTTGATACGGTTGCTGCACTTAATGCGCTAGACGACACACCTGCGCCAGCAGAGACCAAAGTTGTTTCGCCAGCCAGGCCATTGAAGCCCAAGGAAAAACCAGCCTCTGGTTATCAGCCGCCGCCCAGCGCTAAAGAGCAGTTTGAGGCTTTATTAGAAGCCGAGCCGCCGAAAGATCCGTTGCCCTCGCTTGACCTGCTGGACAGACCCGATAAGGCGAAGAACCCGATATCCGAAGAGGAATTGGAAGCCGTATCTCGTCTGGTAGAGGCTAAATTACTGGATTTCAATATTCAGGCCAAGGTCATGGGGGTTTATCCTGGCCCTGTTGTTACTCGTTTTGAGCTGGACCTGGCACCTGGTATAAAAGTAGCGAAAATTACTGGTCTGGCAAAAGATTTGGCACGTTCGTTGTCTGCGGTTAGCGTGCGTGTGGTTGAAGTGATCCCGGGTAAGACTTATGTGGGCCTGGAGCTGCCCAACAAGAACCGTGAAATAGTGCGGCTATCCGAAGTCATCAACGCCCCTAAGTTTGAGCAGAATCCATCACCCTTGACTATGGTACTGGGTAAAGATATCGCTGGCCAGCCTGTGGTCGCCGACCTTGCTAAAATGCCGCATTTGCTGGTCGCGGGTACAACTGGTTCAGGTAAGTCAGTGGGCGTTAATGTCATGATATTAAGCTTGCTATACAAGTCGCCACCTGAAGATGTGCGGATGATCATGATTGACCCGAAAATGCTCGAATTGTCGGTGTATGAAGGCATTCCCCACCTGTTATGTGAGGTTGTAACCGACATGAAAGAAGCTGCCAATGCACTGCGTTGGTGTGTGGGTGAAATGGAGCGTCGTTATAAGCTGATGTCGGCACTGGGAGTGCGTAATCTCAAAGGCTATAACCAAAAAATATTGGATGCCAAAGAAGCCGGACACCCCATTATGGATCCGCTGTTTAAAGATACCGATGGCATGGCGGATGAGCCACAGGAACTCGATAAGCTACCGAGTATTGTGGTGGTGATTGACGAATTTGCTGACATGATGATGATTGTGGGCAAAAAAGTGGAAGAGCTGATTGCACGTATCGCGCAAAAAGCCCGTGCTGCTGGTATTCACTTAGTATTGGCAACGCAGAGACCATCCGTTGATGTGATCACTGGTTTGATCAAAGCGAATATTCCAACCCGAATGGCGTTTCAGGTATCGAGTAAAATTGACTCACGTACCATATTAGACCAACAGGGGGCAGAAAACCTGTTGGGTATGGGTGATATGTTGTACCTGCCACCTGGCACCAGTGTACCAATCCGCGTGCATGGCGCGTTTGTAGACGACCATGAAGTGCATGCGGTTGTGAGCGACTGGAAAGCACGTGGTAAACCTAACTATATCGACGACATCTTGTGTGGTGAGGCCACAGAAGATATTTTACTACCAGGCGAGACAAGCGAAGGTGAAGATGAAGAATCGGATCCGCTATACGATGAAGCGGTGGGATTCGTGATTGAAACAGGTAAGGTATCAGTCTCGAGTGTTCAGCGTAAGTTGCGCGTAGGCTACAACCGCGCGGCTCGTCTGGTCGAACAAATGGAAATGTCCGGCGTCGTTAGTGCGCCAGGACACAATGGTGCCAGAGAAGTTTTGGTACCTAAAGGTGGAGCGAATTAATGAAGTTAAAACCACTTATTCTGGCCCTGAGTGTTACTGGGGTCATACCTGTTGCAGATGCAGCACAAACAACCGAAGCCCAGACCGTCAGCGTTGCGGCACAGTCATTAAAACAAAAGCTAAAGGCACTTGAGAGCTTCCGGGCCAAGTTTGAGCAAAGCGTTATCGATCAGGATGGTCACCTGATCCAGTCAGGTAAAGGTGAAATCGCCTTGCAATATCCAGCAAAAATCCGTTGGCAGCAGGATGAGCCCGATGAGACGCTGTTGGTTTCTGATGGGTTAAGAACTGTGTATTTCGATAGCTTTGCAGAGCAGGCTACCATTCTCAATACTTTGGGCCTGATAGACACTACGCCTTTTGTGTTGTTGACTACGCAAGACCCTAAACAGTGGCAAAAATATAGCGTGTCGGAGGTTTCAGGCGGGTATCGCATCGAACCTGTTCAAACGGGTGCCCAGGTGGAGCGTCTGGATGTTTTGTTTGCAGACAACAGTCTTAAGATAGGTCAGCTCAACGTGACAGATTCATCTGGCCAGATCTCTAGCTTTAAGTTTAGTGGTGCGCAAATTAATGTACCAATAGATGCAGCGCAGTTTAAGTTTGTTATCCCAGAAGGGGTGGTCGTCGACGACCAGACACAAAGTGACTAATCTGGGATTTGATTTTGCGCCAGATGTGCGGCCTTTGGCGGCGCGAATGCGTCCAATGGACCTGAATGGCTATATTGGTCAAAGCCACATTCTGGCACCTGACAGCCCGCTGCGCAGGGCGATTTCTCAGGGGCGGTGTCACAGTCTGATCTTATGGGGACCACCCGGTGTGGGCAAAACCACGCTCGCTGAAATCATTGCCCACCACGCCAATGCACAGCTATGTAAGCTATCTGCGGTGACTGCCGGTGTGAAAGAAATACGTGAGCAAGTCCTTGAAGCAAAAAACCGACTGGCCCAGGGGGGGATGCGCACGATACTCTTTGTCGACGAGGTGCATCGCTTCAACAAGTCGCAACAAGATGCATTCTTGCCGCACATTGAAGACGGTACCTTTATCTTTATCGGTGCGACCACAGAGAATCCATCATTTGCACTGAACAACGCTATTTTATCCCGGGCCAGAGTTTATACCCTTAAACCTTTGAGTCTGGATGAGCTGGGCTTGGTATTACGCCAGGCGCTGTCCCAGGACAAAGAGCTCAGCCGTCAGAAAATCACCCTGGACGATACGGTGATAGACGCATTATCACACGCAGCAGACGGTGACGCCAGAAAAGCACTAAATCTGCTGGAACAGGCTACTGATCTGGGTGCCAATGGTGAAGGACAAATAGTGATTGATGAAGCTGTGCTAAAGCAGGTTTTGCCTTCGCACCTGGCAAAATATGACAAGGGCGGCGACATCTATTATGACCTGATCTCTGCGTTTCATAAATCAGTGCGCGGCAGTGATCCGGATGCTGCGCTTTACTGGTATTGTCGGATTCTGGCTGGAGGTGGAGATCCTTTGTACGTCGCCAGAAGGCTGCTTGCGATTGCCACCGAAGACATTGGTAACGCCGATCCTCGCGCCATGCAGGTGGCACTTAACGCCTGGGATATTTATCACCGGGTAGGCCCGAGTGAAGGAGAGCGTGCTATAGCGCAGGCTACGATTTACCTGGCCAGTGCAGCAAAAAGCAATGCGGTTTATATGGCATTTAATCAGGCGCAACAAGATGCAGCGAGTGACCCGGATTACCCTGTGCCCGAGCATTTACGTAATGCACCCACCAAGCTTATGAAGGAGCTTGGCTATGGAGATGAGTATCGCTATGCGCACAACGAACCCGGTGCTTTTGCTGCGGGTGAATGCTATTTCCCCAGGGAGATTCAGCAACGTCGATACTATGACCCCAGTAACAGAGGGCTTGAGAAACAAATTTCGGAAAAGCTCCGTTATTTGCGTGCCCAAAACCAGCAAAGTCCACAGCAGCGCTATAAAGATGAAGATGACTTCTGATGGATCCACTTAAAACCTATTTAATGATTGCCTCGGGCGGTGCATTCGGCGCTTGCTTGCGCTTTTTTATTAGCGATCTCACCCTAAAACTCTTGGGTAAGGGATTCCCTTTTGGCACGTTGACCGTTAATATTCTGGGTTCACTGTTGATGGGCATTCTCTACGGATTAATTGATAAGCAGATCATTGAAGTATCACCGGCTAAAAGTCTGGTCGGAATTGGCTTCTTGGGTGCTTTAACGACATTCTCTACCTTTTCAATGGATTCTTTGCTGTTACTTCAGCAAGGCCAGATTGTGAAAATGGTACTGAATATAGTGTTGAATGTCGTGATGTGTATTTTCATGGCCTGGATAGGCCTGTGCTTAGTCATGCAAAAAGGTTAAAAGAACAAACTATGTTAGATGCAAAGTATTTACGCCAGGACATTGAGGAAGCAGCAGAGCGTTTGAAAAAACGTGGCTTTGAACTTGATGTAGCAGCTATTAACGCGCTGGAAGAAAAACGAAAAACACTGCAGACCAAAACTCAGGAGCTGCAAAGTGAGCGTAACAGCCGTTCCAAGGCGATAGGCCAGGCCAAAGCAAAAGGGGAAGACGTTCAGCCGCTACTTGATGCAGTTGCAGATCTGGGCGATCAGCTCAGTGCGGCAAAAACTGAGCAGGATGAAGTGCTGGCTCAGTTGCAAGATATTGCAGCAACCTTACCTAATCTGCCGGCCGAAGATGTGCCTGTGGGTGCTGATGAAAGCGAAAATGTTGAAATCAGTAAATGGGGCGAGCCTAAAACATTCGACTTTGAAGTAAAAGACCACGTTGACTTGGGTGAAGCGCTGGGCAAGGGTTTGGATTTCGAAACCGGTGTTAAGTTAAGTGGCTCACGCTTTACCGTGATGCGTGGCGGTATTGCCCGCCTTAATCGTGCATTATCGCAATTTATGTTGGATACGCATACAGATAAAAATGGTTACACGGAAATGTGTGTGCCTTACCTGGTCAATAAAGCAAGCCTTTATGGTACCGGTCAGCTGCCTAAGTTTGCAGAAGACTTGTTCCACACTGAGGCACTGAGTGAAGACCAAGACGGCTACAGCCTTATTCCTACTGCTGAAGTACCTTTGACTAACTGTGCTCGAGATGAAATCTTCGACGAAAAAGAGCTACCTGTTCGCATGACTGCTTACACACCGTGTTTCAGAAGTGAAGCGGGCAGTTATGGTCGCGACACCCGTGGTCTGATCCGTCAGCACCAGTTTGATAAAGTAGAACTGGTGCAGCTGGTTAAGCCAGAAGACTCAATGGCAGCACTGGAAGAGCTGACAGGCCACGCAGAGGGTATTTTACAGGCGTTGGAGCTACCTTATCGCAAAGTGGTTCTGTGTACTGGTGATATGGGCTTTGGCGCTGCTAAAACCTATGATCTTGAGGTTTGGTTACCTGCACAAAACACTTATCGCGAAATCTCGTCTTGTTCAAATATGCAAGATTTCCAGGCTCGACGTATGCAGGCACGTTTTCGTCGTGCAGGTGAGAAGAAGCCAGAATTACTCCATACACTAAATGGCTCTGGATTAGCAATTGGCCGTACTTTGGTTGCAATATTAGAAAACTATCAACAAGCTGATGGTTCTATTGTTGTGCCAGACGTATTGAGACCATATATGGGCGGTCTTGAGATAATTCAGTAAAACACTTAACACATTGATCTAAGGCCGCATTCCAGCGGCCTTTTTTATTACAAATTAATGAATGTTTTTTTACGCTTAAATATCAATAAACAAGCCTAAAAAAAGAGTAAAAAAGATAAATTAGCTAAGAAAGTCGGGTTTGTTGTATTAATTTCTCTTTTATGCCGTTTTTATTATCCTCACTCATCGTCAGCATGTTGCATGTCAAAACGATATATGATTTATTGTTTTTGAAGGTTTGGCCAATCCTGAATTAGTCGACGTGTGTCTGGCAAAAAAGTGCATTCGCAGTCGGCCGTTGTTTAACCATATGCAATAGTAGAAATGTTAGTAGTTAAGTGAAATTCGAGCTATCGGCTGCCAGGCAGCCTGCGGCGAAGCACTGAATCAAATTGTACCGAGGACATTGTCGTGTTTCGTACGGATTGATATTTACGAATTTATTAACTATTTATTAAATGTGGATGTCGTAACGACGAAAGCAACTTGAAAAATATGAAGGTGAGGAATTTACCTATGAAGAGACAGAAAAGAGACCGTTTAGAAAGAGCACATGCCCAGGGATTTAAAGCAGGTTTAGCGGGCCGGTCCAAAGATTTATGTCCATATCAGCAAGTAGAGCACAGATCCGAATGGTTGGGGGGATGGCGAGAGGCCATAGATAACCGCAACATGTACAAAACCTAAATTCCTATAAATATCTAATGACTAAGCAATGTCAAAAGCCCCTGTAAAGGGGCTTTGTTTTTATAGACGCTAGATACTTAGAATGCGCTAGTGTCCTGGAACAAGCCAACTTTCAAGTCTTTTGCTTCGTAAATCACACGACCATCAACTTCTACTGTGCCATCTGCCAGACCCATAAACAGCTTACGCTTGATAACACGTTTCATGTCTACACGGTAAGTTACTTTCTTAGCGGTTGGCAAGATCTGGCCTGTGAATTTAACTTCACCTACACCCAGTGCTCGACCAAGGCCCGGACCGCCTGACCAACCCAGGAAGAAACCGACGATTTGCCACATTGCATCCAGACCCAGACAGCCTGGCATGACCGGGTCGCCACGGAAGTGACAGTCGAAAAACCACAGATCAGGGTTAATATCCAGCTCTGCAACGATTTGGCCTTTACCGAATTCACCGCCATCTTCATTAATCTCGATGATACGGTCCATCATGAGCATATTATCGATTGGCAGGCGACAGTTGTTCTCGCCAAACATTTTGCCTTCAGCACAGAGGATCAGTTCTTCTTTTGTATAGCTATTTTTTGGTTCCATAATCTTCAATCTTAGTCTTAAATTGCCGCTACTTTAGCTTACACTTGTACGCCAAACAACTCTGAACAGTTAAAATTTGCTTGCTCTTTAAGCACTTTAACCATTTGGCGCCGAATTCTTTATCAATTACCACTGCTGAGCTTCGTCATTCTAGTAGCGCTATTACCCTATATGCGTATATTCACAGAATAATGGCGTTTTTAAAGCGCAACAAACTGGCAGGGTTGAGGTTAATGAATGAAAACCATTCAAATAGTCATCTCATATTGATAATTTCCTTGTTTCTCGACCTTTCAGGGCGATTTTTGTGTTAAAAATCTTTATAATTGACTTAGTCGTTTTTAATGTTAACGGAAGTTTATGATCCTTTTTGTAGATGCTTTGACGGTAATTGATTTTTCTTACTTGTGTAGTAAACGCGGCGCCGTCGGCGAGAGCTGGATTGTTGATATGACATTGCATGGCCAGTTGAATGAAGAGTCTATGGTGCTGGACTTTGCCAAGGTAAAGAAACAGATCAAGGCCATTATAGATGACACAATTGATCATAAGCTGGCAATTCCAAGTCAACTGGATTGCAATTTGTCTTCGCAAGACGGCAGAGTGAGGTTTGACGGTGAATTTTGCGGTCATCACCTCGCTATGAGTGCACCTGACGAAGCTGTTTGTATCGTCGAGGGTGACGTTATCAACGAAGACGCTGTGATTGCGTTTTTGAAGCAACAAATCTTGCCTAACATGCCTGATAACGTGAAGGACGTCGAAATTGAACTTCGCCCTGAGCCTAGTCGCAGTTTTTACTACCATTACAGTCACGGCTTGAAAAAGCATGACGGTAACTGCCAGCGTATTATTCACGGACACCGCTCTGACATTGGCATTTATCTTGATGATATTAGCATGCCTCGTTTGCAAAAGGAGTGGGCGGAGCGCTGGCAGGACATCTATCTTGGCAGTGAAGAAGATTTGATTGATGCAAGCGCACTAAAGCACATTACTGCACGCGACAATGATTATGCTTTTGCTTACTCGGCATCTCAGGGATACTTTGAGCTGGCCATCAGCAAATCACGTTGTGACTTGATCCCCTGTGACAGCACCGTTGAGTGTATTGCAGAGTATCTCGCCGGTGAGATCAAAGCACAGTATCCAGAGCGAAAAGTGAAAGTGAAGGCGTTTGAGGGCGTTGGAAAAGGAGCAATCGCTTATGCCTGATTGGCTAAGTAAAGCAAAGAAAACGGCCACGATTTTGGCCGGTTTATGCCTTGGTATGGGATCTGCTCATGCCATTGAGCTTAAAGGATCACTCACCCAGGGGGGATGGTAATTGCGCAGCTGGATGGGGTGCAATCTGCCAGGCTTAACGATAAAGACCTTGCCATAGCCCCGGATGGCAAGTTTGTATTTGGTTTTGGCCGAGACGCCGGCGTTGAACATAGTCTGAGCTGGGTCGACAAAGACGGCAAAACCCACACTAAAACTTTGCTGATCACGTCTCGCGACTATGACATTGACCGCATTACCGGGGTTGAGAAAAAATATGTCTCACCACCAAAGGAAGTATTGGCTCGGATCCGTAAAGAAGGTGCGCAGGTCAGTGCCGCTAGAAGCAAGCTGAGCACTTTACCGTATTTTGATGACCCGGTGTACCGTCCTTCAAAGGGCAGAATATCAGGGGTTTACGGCAGCCAGCGTTATTTTAATGGCAAACCCAGAAGACCCCATTTTGGATTGGACATTGCCAATAAAACCGGCACACCGGTGTTGGCCCCTGTCTCAGGCAAAGTTGTTTTTGCTAATCCAGATCTCTATTACAGTGGTGGCACTCTGATCCTGGACCACGGATATGGTATTACCTCTACCTATATACACCTCAACCAGTTACATGTTAAGGAAGGGCAGCTGGTAGAGCTTGGCGACCATATTGCCGACATAGGCGCAACCGGCAGGGTAACAGGGCCACACTTGGACTGGCGTTTTAATTGGTTTAATGAACGTCTGGATCCACAACTTCTAATGATTGATCAACTCGCAACGAAAAGCAGTAAAGAATGACACAAACAGATAAAGACGCAGTAATAGCTCAACGAATTAAAGACTCGCAAACCTCGGTTACCAAAACGGTATTTCCAGGTCGTACCAACCACCATAACACACTGTTTGGTGGCGATGCGTTAGCCTGGATGGATGAGGTGGCCTTTATTGCTGCGACGCGTTTTTGCCGCAAACCTTTGGTAACCATTTCATCAGACAGAGTCGACTTTAAAGAAGCGATCCCGGCTGGCACATTTGCAGAGCTCGTAGCTAACGTGGTTCATGTCGGTAACACCAGCTTAAAAGTGGAAGTTCACATTTACCTGGAAACCATGCACAAAGATGATAAGCACCTGGCCATCTCTGGCAGCTTTACATTTGTAGCTGTCGATGACAACCACAGACCAACGCCAGTAGTTTGTGATCAAATGTTGAATGGCTTTAGTTAACGGACAGTTCGCAATCAGCATTATTTTATGTAGGAGTCAGAACGACTCCTTTCATCACACAAGAACACATCATACAAAGGCTTGAGTTCATAAACTTAGCAATGACTGATTTGTGTCCCCATTTTTCACCAAACCGCCTTTTATAATCGAGCTGGTTTGCAGTATCATCAATGTGGCGGGAAGGTGCTTTTAGCAGTTTACCTGGAAGGAATTCATGGATTACGACATCTCACCGTATTTAAACCTCACTCCGCTAAACATAAAACAGGCGAGTGTACTACTGGAAGCTGTAGAGTTGAGCAGGGAGAGCCTGGAAACTTACTTGCCCTGGGCAGCGTCTGTTACGGATCTGGATGGCGCCAAAAAGTATATCTCAGAACGTCTTGCTATGTCTGACAGTCGCTATTTTTCTATTATGTATCATCATCAATTTATTGGTGTTTTTGCTATTAAATCGGTAGAGGCACCCAATACCTGTGAAATCGGGTACTGGCTTTGTGAAACAGCACGCGGTAATGCAATAATGGATAAAGTTCTCCGAGTGATGTTACCCAGATTACAAGAAGAGCTAGCAATGCGGCATATCGAGTTTCATTGCCTGGATTTTAATGTCGCAAGCATCAAAATCGCGCAACGGGCAGGGGCTAAACTGGTCCGGCGCTATGTGGTTCCAATGCAAGATAAACTACCAAAAACTATGTGTATATATACCGCGGACTTGTCATAAAGGGTTGTATGAAAGAGTTACTTAACAAAGGCAAAGTAATGTTGTCTGAGATGCCGGAAAAAGTGTCAGCAGAGCTGGCATCAGGCTTTCAGTTTGTAAAAGAAAAAGTGAATGGACTGCCTATTTTCATGTCCGTGGAGAGGACTGCAAGTAACAGCGGCATAAGGTATGATGAGAAGCATTATTTTGTCGTACCCTTTGCGCTTAGTGAGCACGGCTTTGCACTTCATACTATAAGAAACCTGCCCGAAGGGGTGCCTGAAGTTAATGAGCTGCCAAAAAGGCGTATTTTTCACTTTCCAACCACCCACGCTGAGGCCCAGCTGCGAGAATATATGGTTAACTGTGCTGCACAGCTTGCTATAGAGCGAACCAGCGCAGACCCGGGTTCACTGCATTCCCTGGCTGATCAGATAGACGCATTAGACCGCAAACTAACCTATGGTATGCTTTTGATTGGCGGTGTTGCGGCTTTAACTAACCCCTTGTTGGGGGCTGGGATCGCTGCTAAAGCTTTACTCCCGGGTGTTGCAGGCATAGTCTCAAAATTTACACTCAGGCCAGCTGCGCAGAAGTTGGCCGAGCATAAAGAAGTCGAAGCTATCAGACAAGCAGAAGAAAACATACTTAGAGAGTTCGGCGACGCAAGCACGGTTAAGGTTATCAACCCGATTTTACAACAGCTAGATCTTGCGTTACGTACTACAGAGAATCAGCACGACCCGTTGCTTGATTTTAATTTTAGTACCGCTGAAATAAAGGAGCTTAACGGCGATAAGTGGCGAGTACTCACGGAAATTGCTATGTATCATATCTACAAAGATGTGTATCTCGACCCATTATTGTACAAACAAGCTAAGCTCGGTCCTGAGGATATTCGTTGGTTTGATGTGTTATTTAGCGATTTAAAAGACAGCTGAAGGGGTATTGGGTTTTAGCTGATACAAAAAAAGAAAAAGTCGACCTTCAGGTCGACTTTCTCTGCTCTATAGCACCATTGCAGCAATCCAGCCAAAGATAAGCAAAGGGATGTTAAAGTGAATAAAAGTTGGGACTACTGAATCCCAGATATGGTCGTGTTGACCATCGGCATTTAAACCGGATGTTGGTCCTAAGGTCGAATCAGATGCCGGTGAACCTGCGTCTCCCAACGCTCCTGCTGTTCCAACAAGTGCAACCGTTGCCATAGCAGAAAAGCCCACTTCCATTGATAGAGGTACAAACAGAGTTGCGATAATAGGCACCGTCGAGAAGGAGCTACCGATGCCCATAGTAATAAGTAAACCCACCAGTAATATCATGGCAGCGGCCAATGGTTTATTCTCTCCAACAAAATCAGCACACGCACTTACCAAACTGGCAACGTGACCGGTTTCTTTCATAACAGACGCAAAACCTTGTGCAGAGATCATAATAAAGCCAATCATCGCCATCATAGCAACGCCTTTACTGAATACATCTGAACTCTGGTCCCACTTAACAATACCAAACAGACTGAACATCATAACGCCAACCAGACCGCCCAGAATCATTGAACCGCTGACGTTCTGTGCAAGTAAGGAACAAACGATAGCAAGAGTGCCAGCAATGATAACCTTACGTTTTTCTTGAGCATCATGACTCATGATGCCCGGCTGTAGCATATCGGACGTCACTTCATCATGAGTATACTGACGCGGTTTACGGTAACTGATGAATACCGCAATGATCAGGCCAATTAGCATTCCCAGTGCCGGGATCACCATGGCATAGGGGACTTGTGTATTGATTATTTCTAGGCCGTTATCAACCAAGTTTTTGTGCAGAATTGAATAAAGATAGATACCGCCAAATCCATAAGGCAACACCATATAGGAAGTTGCCAAACCAAAAGTCAATATACAGGCAATGGCTCGGCGGTCGATATTCAGCTGATTAAATATCACTAACAGTGGCGGTATCAGGATTGGGATGAAAGCGATGTGCACCGGAATAAGGTTTTGTGATGCGACAGAGCAGCCCAGAATAATAACCATAATCAGCATACTTAACAGCTGACTAGAGCTTTGCTGATTGCCGTGGACCAGTGACAGCAGCTTGTCGGCTAGGATCTGGGTTAACCCAGATTTAGAAATGGCAACAGCAAACGCACCTAACATGGCATAGCTCAGCGCAATTTCTGCGCCACCGGAGAGGCCGGAATTAAACGCATTGAGTGTTTCCGATAACCCAAGGCCGGCACTTAGCCCGGCAACCATAGCACTGATCGTCATTGCAACAATCACGTTTACTCTAAATAGTGTCAGGCCGAGCATCAGCAAAACACCAATAATGACAGCATTCATAATGTTATTTTTTCGCCTTTTTTATTATTAAACGACCCAGCGCCTTCATCCTTGCAGCTTCCACCTTGGTTAACGGCGCTCGGGAAAATCTCGATTTTACAAAGTATTGGTTAAATTCTTCCAGCTCCTGCGATAAAGCGGGATATTGAGATTGCAACGCAGACAAAGCTTGTGCGGGGGTGACTTTGTGTAGTCCATCCCCTCCAAGGCGACATACTGCGTGATGCAGTCTGACAGCTTCTGGTAATTTTACAATCTGCTGTCGTTGCAGGTACCAAAAGCGTATGACAAATATCGCGATCAATAGTAAAAACACGCTCAGTCCCGGTAATATTTTATGGTATTGACCGAATAAGTCTCTCAGCAGCCGTGATTGCTTCTGATGGTCGAAATTTAACACCCAGCGTGTCCACTGGTAATCTAGTTGCTCAATCTGAAGTCTGAGCCAATTTACCAGAGCCAGATTTGAATAAGACATCAGGCTCAGGCCCAGGTTATCTTTAAATTCCTCTTCGAGCGCTGTCAACTCTGACAAAGAGCCCGTGAGTCTGTCTGGTGCAATCCAGGCTGTTGGGTCCAGGCGATACCAGCCTTGTTGTGGCACATAGTACTCTACCCACGCATGGGCGTCATACTGATAGACGCTATAATAGCCACGTTCGTCGTTATATTCACCACCCAGATATCCTGAAACCAGGCGAGCAGGAATTCCCGCTGCACGCAACAGAAAGGCGGCCGTTGCGGCGTAGTGACCACAAAACCCTTCCCGAGTCTGGGTTAAAAACATGTCTATGCTATCTGTAGCATTGATTGGCGGAGGCTTAAGTGAGTAACGAAAACTGTTCTGAACAAAGTATTGTTTCATTTGCTCAATAAACTCAGCGGTATTGTTGGCACGACTATCCCATTGCTGAGACAGCTCAGTAGCTAGCGGGTTAATTTCTTCCGGCAATGCGGTATTGACTCTATACTGCCAGTTTACTAGTCCGGAACCTGATATGTGGATGGGCGTCACCTGGTATTCAATGCTACTGCTGAGATGCTTTTGCATAAACAAAGTACCAAAGTGGTTGGTATTAACCCCGCGCGTAGTCGATTTTGCCTGGCCCAGACTATATAACCAGGTTTTACCAGATGCTCTGGCAATCACAGTATAGCTTTCACCGACTGCTCTATAGGGCGTCTGCAGCGGCACGTCATGGTGCGGTGATACCCGCCATCTTGTGCCGTCAAATTTATCGTGTACCAAAGTACGCCAGTAAAACGGCGGTTGCATTTGTGCATTATTGGGCAAGATAGCCCTGAACACCAACTCGTCTGAGCGAGACAGTTCAGAGATCTTAAAAGGGTCAATATCTTCAGACAATCCCGTTTGCGTTTTTTTGGCACCGGGAAGTTGCCAAAACGGTGAAACTTTAGGGAGTAGAACAACCATGATAGCGGCCAAGGGAAGAGCGAGTAACAGGTGTTTACTCGCTTGTTTTGTGGCGCTGCGAAGCTCAATACCATGTTCTATCCAAAGCATTTGAGCCAGGTTTACTACCAACATCGCAAGTACAAACAACAGTGACAAAACATTCTGAGAAAAGATAAAAAAGCAGGGATAAACAAAGAAGTTGAGCAACTGAACAGACATTGCCTGTTTTTTTGATTTAGCCTGAATCGTCTTCAATGCGCACGCACCCAACAATAAGGATACAAACATTTCCACCAGATTTGAAAAACCTATCGCTACAAATACGACCAGTATGACAGTAAAAGCCAGCAGGTTGATCATTGTCTCGGAGGGCCCTTTAACTAGGCCTCGATAGATTGCTACCTTAAACAACACGATAAGCAACATAGCGCTGGTAAATACAACCCCAAAGTGGTTAAACAGCAAGAGACTGACTAAACCATATATCACCGTTGTGATTAAGGTTTGTGCCCCCAGGAGCTTGTCAGAAATCACTTAGTGCCTCCAAACACGTTTCCCGATGTTTGTCTCCACGATCAACGTCAACCTGAACTGCATTACTCAGGCGTAATGCGAACACGTCACCTTGCTTGTCTGCTTCAAGGATCTGGTGGCAAAGTTTTGACAAGCGTACTTCTTTGTTACCATCGTGCGCGGCGTAGTCAAAAGTATGTTGGGAGTAATAACTGTCGCCGCTGTACTGTTTAACCAACAGTTGCTGGTTTTTAGCAAAGTGTCGCCAGGATATTCTGCTTTTGCTTATGCCCGGTCTGAACCGTTCCAGGCCATCAAAGTTTTCATGGCTTTGTGTACTTTGTTGTAAATACTGACCCTGAGACTCGGTAGCTTCCTGAGCACTGAATGTCAGTTGACACGTCAGTGGAGCTGGGTAGATACAAAATGTTTTGTCTACATTCAGGTAGGTCCAGACCCGCACCAAACCGAACGGATAGCGACTGGATAATTTAATTCGACCAAGCTGATATCGGCCCCTTTGTTCAGGGTGTAAAAAGAGTGAGGCGACTGTTACCCCTTGATAATAGTTGTGATTACTGGGGCTGGAATCATATTCCTGGCTTGCTATATCCAGAGAGTAGCAGTCATGAGGAGTAGTAAGTTTGATACGTACTTCGACAGGCTTAGATGCAAAATTGTTCTTAATATCCAACAACTGTATCGTCAGGCCATGCAAATTTAGGTACCCATAAATCAGCGCAAGTACCAGGATCAGAAGCATAATATACGCGACGCCGAGTATCAGATTGTTCTGGTAATTACTACCCAAAACAAAGTTAAGGATCACCATACATAGAAAGAATGCGCCTTGCCTTGACGGAACAATATAGATGTTATGATGCGAAAGAGTGATTTGCGCAGCGCTGTGCTTGCGCTTGATCATATCAGCCAGCCAGGACTGTAGCCAGTCACTGCGCATTGTTACAGTACAACCGCGACGTTATCAAAGATCCCCTTGACGACATCATCCAGCTCATGTGTGGCAATATTCAGACGATGACCGGCAACGGCTCCAAATACGGCCTGTACATCATCTGGTAATGCATAATCCCGCCCCAAGGTTAGCGCATAAGCACGAGTTGCCAACCCTAAAGCGATACTGGCACGTGGTGACAGGGGATCACTAAACTGCCCGCTAAAACGCGTGAAATTTACCAGGTTGATGATGTATTGCACCACGGAGTCTGACAGGTTGATGGAAAGTACCGTTTGCTGAAGTGCGGCCAGTGCATTCAGGTCTAATACGCATGGTATTTCGCTCAAAGTCTGCCTTTGCAGGTTATTACCCAAAATAAGACTTTTCTCGGCTTGTTCATCCGGGTAGCCTAAGCTGATCCGCAAAAAAAAGCGGTCCAGCTGCGACTCTGGAAGTGGATGAGTCCCGATTGATGCAATGGGTTTTGTGTTGCAATGACAAAAAATGGGTCCGGCAAAGGATGTGTCTTACCATCAACCGTGACCTGACGTTCTTCCATTGCCTCAAGCAAAGCGCTTTGTGTTTTTGGACTGGCTCGATTTATTTCATCGGCGAGCAATACCTGACTAAAAATAGGCCCAGGGTGAAAGTCAAAACTTTGCTGTGAGCTATTAAATACACTGGAACCGGTTATATCGGCAGGCAACAGATCACTGGTAAATTGAACTCGTTGGTAACTCAATCCAAGCACATTCGCAAGACCGTGGGAAAGGGTAGTTTTGCCCATGCCGGGCAAGTCCTCAATTAACAGATGTCCCTTACAAAGCAGGCAGACAACAGCGAGCTTGATCTGCTCTTCTTTCCCCAGTATCAATTCTGAGAGCTGGTTGATTATTTCTTCGGTGGTTTTATTCATGCAATCATTTCGAGTCTTTTCATTACTGAATCGACTTTTTTAGCGTTAAAAGGTTTAGCAATAAAGCCTTTTGCGCCCAACTCCCAGGTATTTTGCACGTTTTCGAGACTGTTATGCCCAGAACACATAATGACATGAACATTGGGGTAATTGTCATTGATGTATTCCAGAATTTGTGTGCCATCTGTATCTGGCAATTCTATATCCAGGAAAATTACATTAGGTAATTTTTCAGCCATCAATGGCATCGCTGATTTAAAGTCTTCAGACTCATAGACTTCTTCAAAACCCAGATTTTCAAGAATGTCTATCAGGTAACTACGTACATCTTCGACGTCATCGATGATCAAAATTGGCTCTAGGGGTCTGACAAGTTCCATATTGTATTTACTTCTTTTGAACGACAAGGCTAATACTAAGACAAGCGTAAAGTGAGCTCAATGGCATTTTATCAATTAACTGTAAATTCATCTTAACGACCAGGTGGCTAACACATAAACCTATGCATACCTACTGAAAGATATACCAGTATTTCTCAAAATCTCACATCAAGCAGTGAACGATATCGATTAGTCGATAGCCAACGTTCACTGACTTTCAGGCTAATAAATGGTGCTATGTGATTTGCGGGTAATACATGTGTTGGCTATCTTTTGTATGAAACTTTCTTAACTGATCCACCAAGAAGGATGGCTGTGAGAATACTATCAGTAGACGATAAATCGCAAAACAGAGCGCTACTGGAGCGGGCTTTGAGAAGTAAGTTTGATATAGCTTCTTCGGATGGTAGCGAACCAATTTTCCCCTTCTTGAACAGCATAAACCAGACGTTATATTAATGGATATAATGCTGGGACAGAGCTACACAGGGTACGATTTGGTCAAAGAGCTCAGAAGTTGCGCAACATATGCAGAGTGTGAAGTGATATTCATATCAGCTTTGGACTCAAGTGAAGATAAGCTCTTGGCCTACGGGTGTGGTGGAGATGATTATATTTCTAAACCTGTAGATGTTAACGAATTGCTCGAAAAATTAAAGAGGGTGGAAGTTCGTATTTCGGAGCGAGCATTACTTAAAGAGCAGTTTGAAATGGCCTCGGATACTGCATTTTGTTCAATGCAACAAGCAAATGAGCTGGGAACCCTTATTAGTTTTTTTACAGATAGTTTAGATGTTATTGAAATAGAAGAACTTTTTGAAAATATAAGAAGGTATTATGGTAATGCGGGTGTTAGGTGTAGCTGTGAGTTTCGAGTTGCCAATACATATCATCAGTTTCCCAAGCAAAGTACAACCGATCTGGAGCGTGAGATCCTTGAATTGGGTAGGGTGGCTAAACGAATAGTCCCGTTTGGATCAAACATGCTTTTTAACTCACGGTTTTGTTCAATGTTAGTCAAAGGAATGCCCGTTCATGATGAATTGCTTATGGGACGAGCCAGAGACAACTTCGCCATCTTACTTACAATAGTTGATAGCCGCATTGAGTTTATTGAAGAACAACTGGAAAAAGAACATATACGCAAAAAAGCAATTGAGGAACTAAAAAGTCAGCTGGAGGGAGATTTTTCGACAATCAAGGCGCTCTGTGAAGAGCAAGACAATCAAATTGCAAAGTTCATCAGCAAACTGTCTCAGGATATTCAACTAAAGGTGATAACACTTGGACTGGATGAAGAGCAAGAGGCCGCACTTATGAGTCTGATTGACGAAGCGCAAGAAGTTGTTGAGGAAGCACAAGGTATATCTTTTGTTATAGAGGATAAGCTGTTTCGTATCACCCAGCAGTTAAGAATTATAGAGCAGCCCAAGTAGTGCGTAACACTAACATCAGAGTTCACCGTAGTGCACTCTTTTACCTAAGACTTAAAGGCTAGTAGGCGGCGATATTGTGGAAAAAATGAGAGAAAACTCGGTGATCTTGGCTATTGATGATAACCCTACTAACCTGAAATTACTGCAAAGGCTGCTCAGTTCAAAAGGTTACCATAATCTGCACTTGCTATCTGATTCACGTGAATGTGTAGAGGTATATAAGAAGCTCCTGCCTGATTTGATTTTACTCGATATCAATATGCCCTATATGGATGGCTTCGATGTAATGGATGCGCTTTTCTCATTAGAGTCAGTACCGATGGCGCCTATCATAGTGATTTCAGCGCAGCACGATAGCGAAAGTACTCTTAAAGCTCTGGAAAAAGGTGCTAGAGACTATGTTACAAAGCCGTTCGAAAAAAATGAACTACTGGTCCGTGTAAGGAATTTATTGGAAGCTCATCTGGCACACAAAATGCTGAATAATCAGGCAAACGTACTAGAGCAGATGGTATTACTGCGTACCAAGGAGCTACACGATACTCGCTTAAGCGTTGTTCAAAGACTTGGCATGGCGGCCGAATACAGAGACGAGGAAACCGGCAACCATATATTACGTATGAGTCATATCTGTAAGCTTATCGCCCAGAGACTAGGCTGGGATGAATATGATGTTGACCTGATCCTCAATGCTAGCCCAATGCATGATATAGGCAAGATAGGGGTACCGGACGCCGTTTTGCTAAAAGCGGGCAAACTGACCACAGATGAATGGGAAAAAATGAAAGCGCATGCAACCATAGGAGGACGACTCCTAGAAGGCGACGAGTCTGATTTGATGGTAATGGCAAAAAATATCGCTCTGACTCATCATGAAAAGTGGGACGGCTCGGGCTATCCAGAAGGACTTCTTGGGGAGCAAATCCCGATAGAAGGCCGCATTGCGGCCATTGCCGATGTCTATGATGCTTTGACATCTGTGCGCCCTTATAAACATGCATGGCCAGCTTCTGAGGCAATAGATTATATAAAAAGTAGTAGTGGCAAACATTTTGATCCTAAACTGGTTGATATATTTATAGATAATATTGATGAGATAAACGAGATAAAGAATCAGTATCAAGACTGAAAGAGGGCAAGTAAAGCTTTAAAAAAATCTGCACTGAATTGAAGAGCTAAAAAGGAAACATCGGCATGTTTATCGTTAACAAACTTTTTCGTCTTCTAGATAAATTACGGTCTCAAATTGAAGCATACGAAAGTAATTCGACACCGTTGAGCCGTGAGTTGCTATATTCAATTAGTGAGAACTTTGAAGAGCTATTTAACCAAGAAAGTAATTTTGTTTATCCAAGTTCATTTCTAAATAAGACAATTAAAAAGTACTTAAAATTTTTTGATTGTGGGCCATCCGAATACGAAATTGGAACAATGCATGACAGCATTGAAGCGCTCATGCAAATCCTTTTAAATATTGACCTGTACTCAAAGAATGCTCCGATCGATGACAAAATTAATAAAGACAAGAGTGAAATCATTGTCATTGATGATATTGAATCAGACCGGTTGCAGTTAAAAGATATTCTTATTCGCCTAAATTTTTCGGTGTCAACTGCTGTTGATCTTGAACATTTTATAAAAATAATAAGTAGTCAATGTAAAGTTGTTAGAACGGTAATATTAAAGTGGAATGGAAAACCAGAAGACCCAAAGCTTATTTCTATTGTCAAATCAATAAAGTCGAGTGAAAATTCTGACATCAGACTTGTCTTAATGTCGGGAGCATTCTTCAAAAGTGATACCAGGCTTGCTTTGTTGAAAGCTGGAGTAGAACAGCATATAAAATTACCTTGTCACGAAGTTAATATAGCGCCTTTGGTAAGTTCACTAAAAAGTGATTGTGATGAGAACCCTTATCGGGTATTGATCGTTGATGATAATGCCTTGACGTTAAGTACGTACGCCAAAATACTTCAGGAACAAGGCTTTGAAACATTCGAGTTTTCTGAGCCCTTAGCTGTGCTTGATAAACTTCAAGAACTAAACCCAGACGTAATATTGCTTGACTTTCATATGCCAAAAATTCTAGGTCCTGAACTGGCTCTGCTGATCAGGGAACAGTTAGGTTTCACGGATATTCCAATTGTTTTCCTTTCTGGTGATTCAACACTAGCCTCACATTTATATGCGATAAAATCTGGTGCTGACGACTTCATACTTAAGCCTGCCGAACACCACCACCTATGCCTTACGATATCAGTCCGTGCTAGTCGTTATAGAATTAAAAACAGCCTGGAAAATGAGTTGAGAAAAGAAATGCTGGAGCGTGATAAAGAGCATCAGGCCATCAATTCCCATGCAATTGTAAGTGTTGCAGATAGGCGAGGTAACATAACCTATGTGAATGATTATTTTTGTCAAATAAGCGGCTATTCAGAACAAGAGCTAATTGGTGAGAATCACAGGATAATTAAATCCAATACCCACGACTCATCTTTCTACAAAGATATCTGGAAAACTATATCTCAAGGTAAAACCTGGAAAGGTGATATTTGTAATCGGCGTAAGGATGGTGGCTTATACTGGGTGCATTCGACAATAGTTCCTCTTATTGGTGAAAATGGTCACCCTAATCAGTATGTATCTATCCGTACAGATATTACAGCCAATAAAATGTTGCAAGAAGCACTTAAAGCGATGGTTATAAGCACTTCCACAGCGATTGGTCACGAGTTTTTCGACGAAACAACACAGGCGCTGTGCATAGCTACAGGAGCCACTTGCAGTTTTATATCTGTTATGACTGGTCAGCCAGGTGTAGCAAAAACAATCTCGCTTTTCAGTAATGGGGAGTTTTTGGAGGAATTTACTTATGCACTTGAAGGAACGCCGTGTGAGTATATCAAAAGTAATTCAATTTGTTTTTATGAAGAAGGTGCTTCACGGAAGTTTCCGGCAGACCCATGGTTGCAAGAAAACAATATCGAGGCATTTATTGCAGCTCCGCTCAGTACTCTAGATGGAGAAGTGTTAGGAGGCATTGGGCTAATGAGCGATAAGAAGTTATATAATTGTGACTATATAAAATCTCTCATCGCCGTATTTGCTGACCGTGTTTCCTTGGAGTTACTACGAATTCAAAACGATCGAAAACTCATACTAGCTAAGGAGGAAGCCGACCGGGCAAACCAAGCAAAATCTGAATTTTTGTCTAGTATGAGCCATGAACTTAGAACACCACTCAATGCAATTCTTGGCTTTGGTCAGCTTTTAGAATCATCAGAAAGCATATCTGGTGATGATAAAGATGATTTATATGAAATATTGAAAGCTAGCAGGCATTTACTTAGCCTAATAAATGAAATATTAGATTTATCTAAAGTAGAGTCTGGGAAATACAGTGTCAAAAGTAGTGTCTGTGTTGTTAACAGCATCATAAATGAATGTACCTGCTTGGTTAAGGCTAGCTGTATTGATAATGATATAGATTTGGAAGTTAATGATGTTGAAGAAGTAAAAGTCAAGTGTGATCCTATGAGGTTAAAGCAAGTAATAATAAACCTGTTATCAAACGCGATAAAATATAACAAAAAAGGAGGTAAGGTAGTGGTGAGAATAGCGAATAGAAGAGCGCATTGTGAAATTTCTATTAGCGATAGTGGAGTAGGGATTTCCGAAGGTGATATGGAAAAGCTTTACCAACCTTTTAATAGATTGGGAGCAGAGTCCACTGAAACAGAAGGTACGGGGATCGGATTAGCTTTCTCAAAAAAATTGATTGAGTTAATGCATGGGGAATTATATGCAGAAAGTGAGCTCGGTGTTGGTAGTACATTCACTATCAGATTGCCTAAAGAAGGAATATAGAAATCGGATTTTTTTATTTATTTTTATTCACAATTAAATAATTACCACGCTGTTTTTCAGAAGTGTGATTTTTATAACTGCTAAGCGGTTTTTTATTTAAGTGGAGCTTTAAAAGCTAATTGAGAAGGTCTTTTGGTGGTGTAATGAGTAAAAACGAAAAGGGTTTTAATGTCGATAAATTCGACGAGTTGAATTCTCAACTAGCCTCTCAGTATTCAAGGTTGTCAGCTGTAATCAATACCGTTGTTGATGGGATTGTTACTATTGATAAGAAAGGAGTAATTGAGACGTTTAACCCTGCTGCAGAGCGAATTTTTGGCTACAGAAAAGATCAGGTTATCGGACATAATGTAAAAATGTTAATGCCAGAACCTTACACAGCTGAACATGACTACTATCTAAATAGTTATCTTACAACAGGGAGTGCTAAGGTAATCGGTCTAGGTAGAGAGGTTGTTGGCCAAAGGGCCGATGGAGCCTTATTTCCGATGGAGCTTTCTGTAAGTGAGATGCAAGTGGACGGCGAAGTTATGTTCACAGGAATTGTGCGGGATATATCAGATATTGTAGAACAGAAGTCATTACTGGGAGACCAAGTTGCTCGTATAAAAGCAATAATTGAAACTGTCATTGATGGCATAATTACTATCGATGAATATGGGGTTATTGAAAGTTTTAACCCTGCGGCAGAGAAAATTTTTGGTTACAAAACCGATGAAGTCATTGCAAATAACATAAAAATGCTAATGCCCAAGCCTTATCAACAAGAGCATGATCAGTACCTAAATAATTATAAAGTAAGCGGCATTAAAAAGGTAATAGGTTCAGGACGAGAAGTATTGGGTCAGAGAAAAGATGGCTCTGTGTTCCCTTTGTCACTTTCAATAAGTGAAATGAACATCAACAACAAAAAAATGTTCACTGGTATAGTGAGAGATATCACAGAGCAAAAAAAGTATGAAATCGCGCTAAGTCAATATAGAGAGACACTTGAGGAAAAGGTTAAGCAGCGCACGTTTGAATTAGAAAATGCAACTCAACAAGCCCAAGCCGCCAATAAAGCTAAGTCAAAATTTCTCTCTCGAATGAGCCATGAACTACGCACTCCTCTAAATGCTATTATCGGTTTTACACAATTACTCGATGACGAAGAGCTAACTGAAATACAGAGAGATAATTTAAAAGAAATCGCATTGGCCAGTAAGGCTCTTATGGCTATGGTTGATGATATACTTCAAATCAATGCAATTCAAAATAAAAATATCAATCTAAAACTGGAGGAGGTTTCTCTCAATGAGGCTGTGAAAGAGTCGTTGAAGTTACTTACACCCAAAGCGTTAGGTAAGAGTATTTCCTTGGATTTTAACCATGAAGAAGAATTTTTTGTAACTGCAGATTACTCAAAGTTGAAGCAGGTAATTACAAACCTAATCGATAACGCTATTAATTATAACTTTGAAAGAGGGACGGTAAGAATATTGATTGAAACCTCAGAAGAACAAGTGAAAATTAGCTTTATAGATTCGGGGAAAGGAATTAGCAAGGAGCAGTTAAAAACAATTTTTTCTCCATTTGAGAGAGCATCTGACGAATATACAGGAGAAGAGGGTATTGGGATTGGACTTACAATCGTCAGGGAGTTAGTTCAGGCCATGGATGGAGTGGTTGGTGCATCTAGTACGCAAGGTAAAGGGTCAACTTTCTATTTTACACTTCCTCTATTACGCATAGTTGGAACTGATGAAAAATAGCTTCACGTGTGTTGTATATTGAAGATAATATAACAAATAGAAAGTTGATGAAACGAATGATAAGCAGGTTGGATGGCATCGAATACTATGAGTCCGTTGACGGCAACTCAGGAATAGAAGTGGCTAATGAATTATTACCCAGTTTAATTTTGTTAGATATTAATTTGCCCGACATATCAGGATATGAGGTGTTCCAGGCAATTCGAGACCATGATAAAACAAAGAACATTCCAATTATTGCTGTATCCGCAAATGCGATGGAAGCAGATAAAGAAACAGCAAAGGCGCTGGGGTTTACAGATTACATTACCAAGCCTATTGAGATGAGCATACTAAAAGAAAGTATTGATGTTGCTCTTGGTACTGCGGACAAAGAAAACCGGCCGTTTCAAAAATGAGGTTCATGTATCATCACCCAATTATGGTTACGTGAGCTCAACGAGTTAGAGATTTGGAGAGCAACGCACAGCCAAGCAAAAAGTGTTAACCTCTACACTTAAAATGTCCGATACCGTCTAGTATAGGACATAGTAGACTTATTAGGAGGTCCCACACCAACCTCAAATTACTTAGTTAATAACAACCTATAATTTACGTTATGTTAAATGATATATTCATGGCAAGTTTACGGTTAGTGACTAAGCTTATGATAATAAATCTGAGAGTCTGTTTACAATGCCGTATGTTTTGTCCTTATATCTTTGCTTTATTCTGCTCTTTCCGCTTAAGGGCTTGGTGTAAGGGGTCGTTCATTTCTAGATTTAGCCAAGATGGGAAATTCGGTTGGTCGTCGCTCTGAAAGCCCTATTAATCAAGGCCTGAACAGATCCTAGCTAAAAAATCACCTGTTTGCAAATTACGTTTGTTTTTAGACAAAAACCGCTCATTTCATATCATTCCGCGCTCATTCCTGCTCACAATACGTTTAGAATTAGATCATTAATCGCCGTTTTAAACGGGCTTTAAACACACTTTAAAACGCCTTTAAACCCCGTTTAAATCTGCTGAATGGCCACCACGCGGTTTTGGTCTGGCATTACCTCAATGATGATCAGCACATCGTTAATGGTTAACTGGATCACGCTTTGGTTGAATGTGCTCAGGCCGTTTGCCTGGACTATATCCATCATTGAGGCTGCTTGCTCGTAGCCTAAAACCTGAATGGCTGTTTTGATCATGGGCTCGTCTATGACTACCAGTGTGCTTTTGGTTTGCGGTGCTTTGGTGAGTACGTCGTTAGATACGTCGCTGTGCAAATGGCCTAACGAGAATACGCGGCCTGTCTCTGGCTTGTTGAGTGCCTGGCGAGCTGCTGCAGCGGCAACCTGCTTTTTATAGTAACGTTGGCCTTCCTTAATTGCGCCGTTAAACAACGGCGTCGTGATCTCTCGTAGGTTTTTATCCAGGCCTGCGAGCATTTTACCGGTTGACTGATCGGCACCCAGCCATGCTTTACCAGGATTGTAATTCCAGCCGAGATCTATGCCTGGTAATTTTTCTAATTCTTCGCCCGTTTGTGGGTCGACGACCTTAAACGGTTTTAGGTGGGCATTAATCGCTGAGTCTGGCGTGACTGTCAGGCCCATACGTTTAATGTCTCGCTCGCTGAGGTTGACTACTTTGCAGCGGCACATCCAGCCGTTTGGTGGATAATGTGTATCCCAGAACTTATGCTCCAACGGTAGCAATATATAGTGCCACGTTTGGTGCTTGGGTCTTACGCGTTGATCACCGGCTGTTAGATACAACAAATACGGTCGTCGCTCTTTTAGCCTGGTCTGTTGCTCCCAGCGGCCAGCGGCACGTGCGGTGTTTTTGTTGTTTTGGTATATAACCTGAGTGCGCCAGCCCCGCTTACCATTGTATGACCAGCCATGTTTAGCCACGGTCTCATCAAACCGCTTACGAAACTGAGTGATCGTCTCGCCGTCCTCGATGGCCTTTAGTACGTCTGTATAGAGGTCGTTTAGCAGCGCGGTTTTGGTTGCACCGGCAACCGTAAACGCACGCGCATGGATATGGCCCATCAGGTCTTTGTATGACTCAGTGGGGATTTGGACTTTGTCTTTAAAGTGGTTTATGGCCTCGCGGAATTGCACCTTGTGACCATATTGAGGATCAGTACTCGCAGGCATTATTATTTATACCTGCCGATCAAATCAGTTTTTGATTTTGAGCCCTGGCTGGAGCCATAGAAAAAATTGAGAATTGCGCCGAGTGTGGTACCCAGCAGAAAACCCAATATCGTATCGGCGAATCGCTCTGAGCCCTCTGGTATATCTACAAACGTTATTGCTGCTATATATAGAGAGGTTGCGATTGCCCAGAACCAGGAAAAATAGTAAATGAACCGCTTGGCCACCCTATCATCCTGATCCAGCGCCGCCTGCTGCATTTGCCTGGCACCTTGTACATTTTTCAGGGCAAGAATTGCCAGCTCTTGCTCCTTATTGAGCACAGCCAGACGAAACTGCGTTTGTAATGTGTCATTGCTACTTAACGCATCGACCAGATTGGCGGGGTCTTTGGTGCCGGTAACGGTTTTGGCTATATCAATGACCTTGTTGGCCACGCCAGCGGCGTTTGAGCCTGATAGCCAGTCACCCAGTTTTTCGTCCAGGCCTGTTAACTTTGCCAGGCCCACGGCAATCGCTATTGGTCCCATAGTCACCTCAGAGCTTTGCTATATCCAAAGAAATTGCCTGATCAGCGCCCTGCTCATCTTGCTCATAGAAACGGATGAATCTACAGCTATCAATTGCTGTGACTGACTCGGCAATAATGTCCATGGCCTTTTGCCATTTACCGGTATCGTCCGATATTTCCAGGCGGCGCAGGCTTAAGATCCGTTGTGGGTTTAACGTGCCTTGCTTATCAGTGGCAAATACTTTGTTCACGATCGCCTTGATGTTTTGGTTGCCGCCTTCGGTCCATTCGTTCAGGCACTCGTCTATCACTTGCTTAGCGACTTGTAGCTCTGGGCCCAGCTCGATGCGTTCCTGCACCTGGATTTTTACAGACAGTGAATGGTCAAACGAACGCAGCGTAATATTGCCTTTTTTGCCGCCCAGGTTTACGTCATATTCTTGTGCCAATAGCTCCAGAAAGTCGTCTGATTCCTCCATTTGTGCCTGTTTGAACGCGGCTAGTTCAGCTTGTTGTTGTCTGGCCTTGGCAACAGCCTTGCGTACATACTCATCCTTTATAAGATCTGTTTGTTTGATGTTGACGACTGCAACCAGGTTGCCTTTGCCGTCTTTCATAAAGCCTTCAGGTATACCGTTCATGTTTAAATTTCCTCATCATTCGCTTCATTCATTCCCGCTAAAAATTCATTTTCAAACGCCTGCCCTGCGATGTCGGCCAGTGCGCCTGATGTGATGTTGGGGAATTGTGCTTTTATCTTGTCTGCCAGCGCCTGGACTGAGTCCGATTGCTGGGCAAACTCATATATCTTTGCGATCTCCAGTTCGGTTGCCTGGTCAAACGCATCGAATGTGGGTATGTCGGTGGTTGGTTGATCGCCTGCGGCAAACTCCACCTTGGCGGCGCTGGCTATGCCAGTGCCGTCGTCTTTTACTTCCAGGATTTCTTGCCCTTGCTGAGGCTTTGGAATGCCCAAGACTTTGTAGGCATAATCCTCGCTCACGGGTATTAACCTGGCGGACTCACGCACTACGTTTACCGTGTCCAGGTTTATCTCTTTCTGGTCTCGCCAGATGTATTTTGGTGGCTCGCCGCCATCAAAATTAACTCGGTGAACAATTTCCAGGATTTGGTTTCGGTACCCTGATACCAGCGCCCTGTCTGCCCTTTGGTTTTCGCCCGCTCTTTTTGCATGAGTCTCGCTGGCCGCACGGGCACCTGACTTTTGCTCTGTTGCCAGGGTTTGGGAGGTCAATGCCTTGCTCATCTCTGCATTACACAGGTCGATCAGCTGCTTTTGCACTGGCTCACCGCTCATTTTGCTCTCTAGTATCTCCATTGTGGCATCATCGGGAATAACCGCGATGCCATCTGTGATCAGCTTGGCCAGCCCCTCCATTAACTCGGTGATCTCATTGTCCTGCGTACCCACAGGGTACTTACCTACAGGGAATGGCACGCCGAACCGCTCGCACAGCTGCACAAAAAACTTGAACCCGCCGTGTTTGAACGTCCAGGGCCAAAAACAACTGCTCAGAAGCGCGGTACCATAGGGATTTTTGGCTGTTGGCATGTGGCGAACACATGTCCAGCGCTCTGGTAGGATTGGCTCACCCTGTGGGTTTTCGCGGGTCCTTACCAGTAGCTCATGATCAGGTGTAAACACAAACCGGCCTGCTGGCCACTGCTCTACGGATGACGGCAACCAGCGCCCGTCGGTCTTTTGGAACTTGCCCAGATGCGTAACCGCAAACCCATGCAAAATAGCACTGTAGTTGTGCCAGTCGGTGTCCATCCACTCCGTCATGGCTGCCGGGCGGCGGCCCATGAGTGCCATAGCCAGCTCATAGCTGTTTTTACTGGCGGCATCATCACCACCTGGTACCAGCTCAGCACTAAACGCGAACATGCCTGATCGCAGGCTGCGCAGCTCTCCGATCACATGGGCATCCGTTGCAATCTCGTCATAGATAAACGCGCTTTTACCTGCCTTGCGGAGGATCGGGTCTGGGTTTGGCAGCTCTCGCATTAGCCCAAACATATTTGGGTCTGTTTGCGACATGTTGAACATCTTTTGCAGGGCTCTATATCCCTTATAACTCAGGTGAGGTTTAGACATGGTAGCCCCCTATTGATTTGGTCACTTTGGTACTGCGGACCTTTGGAATGCCACCGGCTCCGGTGCTGGCAATCATCCATAAAATAGTTAAACAACAGCTCAGGTCGTAGTGATGGTTGCTCTGTTTCTCTGGCCAATTCTCCAGCTCGTCGATCAGCAATGGTGTCTTGGAGTGAAACAGAATCTGCGCCGGTTGATTGGTTACATAGGGCTCCAATCCTTCAATGCGTTCTTCTTGGCTCACCGTTGCTGTGATCCCGCGCAATGGCAGTGGTACGCCCTCCTCTATACCCCGCTTAACGTAGTCCTGGCGCATGTATTCAAACGCGTTGTTGTTCTCAAACCCCCACACCAGGCATTTGTATTCGCGCTGCAGGCGGATCAGGTCATTGAGCAATTTGCTGGGCCCTCGTACCTTGCGGCTCTCGTACTCTAAATGCAGCTGGCTTAGTTCTTTGCAAAACAGACCAACCAGTAACGCACTGGGGTCGGCCCCGGCAGTTCTGCCCATACTGGGGTCGCAAGCGCCGTAGGGCGTCCATATCCTGGGCAGATGCACCCAAAACTCCATTGGATGGAATATCATCTCGTCATCGGCTTTGGCTATACCCTGCATCTCGCGGTTAAACTCGCGTTTATTAGACGCCCACATCACCATCAGGTCATACAGAGATCGCACACTGGGCCAGCTGGTTTTTGCGCCCTTTGACATTTGCCGCTTGTTCTTGATCCAAAACTTAAATGAGGGTTTGTCCTCTTTAGCAACGGCCTGGCCTTTGGCTGCCGCTTTTTTCTCAAATTCTTTGTCCTTGTAGATCATGAGTTCGCGGCATTCTTCCCACAGGTCCATGCGCTCGGGAAGTTACCGATCGCTTTAAACCTGTGTACCAGGTGGCCGGGCGCGTGCTCGGCGCGCGAGATAGGGTCGTCGCTGTTTAATACCGTGTTTACGCCCAGGAATTTAACCGTGCCGTCGGGCGGGCCGAGGTACTGCACCGCAGCCTCAAGGAATGCCCATCGCGAGTCCCGCTCGGTAGCCGACCTGGCCTCTTTATCCGTGATAATGTCATCGGCCATGAGTAATTTAGGGCGGCTGGCACCATGGAATGCGCCCCGTACGGACTGCTCAGCGCCCCGGCTTTCAAACCGCACGCCCTGGGCGGTAACAAACTCGCCAATTTTCCAGACTGGCGACGCCTGGCAGACCTCCGGAAAATCCAGCATCAGGTTGTTGTTTTGCAGCAGCTCGGTTTTAACCACTTCGAGTGTTTTGGCGGGCATTTTTGCTTCTGCGCCAAATAAAATGGTGTAGTCAATAAATATGTCGGGCTTTGCCAGGCCCAGCTCTTTGCATACGTCGTCATCCTGAAGCAGTGCCAGCACTGCCACATAAACCGGTGCTATCTTTACGCCCAGCGTCGACTTACCTTCGCCCCGTGGTGCAACAAACCAGTTTTTCCAACCATTGGTTAGTTTTAGCGCCTCGGGGAACCAGTTCATAAAGTAGGCCTGGAACTCACTGGGCTTCTGCCCCTCGTCCAGCCACATGTGGTGAGGGAAATAAGTATACACGAAATACTCAAAGTCACCGCCCAGCACCTGCTTACGCCTTGCTTTAATGGCCTCCGGGCTTGGATCAATGTCTCTTTGTTTGGCCTCAATATCCAGGCGCAGACCAGCGGTGATCTGCTCCAGCTCAGCCAGAAACTCTTTGCTGTTCAGGTCAGCCATCAGTCATCCATTATATTGACGAGTTGCGGGCCAAATGCGGTCAGTATCTCAACGAGTTGAGGGGCATAATCGGGGTGATTTTTGCCAACAAATGCAGCCAGCTTTTTGAGTACTTCGGCTGCCACGGCGCGTCTTTCAACCTTTTTATTTCCGCCGCTCAGATTCATCACTTTTGAATAGGTATCACTAAGCTGGGTTAGCACCTTTATTCTGTCTGCCAGCGACAGGCCGCTTTCTGGGTCTTTGATCAGGTTGAACGTTTCATGTACCTGGATGGTAAATTCTTCTACAAAATCTTGGGTAAACTCTCCGGCTGGGCCGGTTGCCTTGCGTGCTGCCGTTCGCGCCAGGTCCCAGTCATCGCCATTGGCCTTGGCTTCGGCTTTCCAGCGGCGTGCTGTTCCGTCAGCTACGGAGTGTTTTACAGCCGCAACAGACAGTGCCAGCAGCTCATTTACGTAGCTATGGCGAACCGCATTCTTTATCTCTGCAGAATGCGCCATACTAGCCCCCGGTTTTGAGCTTCAAAAGCTCGGCTGCAATTGCCACAGCCAGGGCGGTAACGCCACTGATGGTGCCTACTTTGATTCGGGTGTTGGTGACCTTTTCTTCAACCGTTGTCACGCGCTGTTCGATGCCATCTACGCGCTTGTTCAGGTCAGACTTTATATCTGTTAGCTGCTGGAGGATTGCAGTTTGCGTGCCTTGTATCTCGCCGATCGATCTGAATAGCTGATGTTCTTGTTCTGGTGTCATTCGAACCACTCCCCTGATTGCATTTGCTCGGCCAGTTCGTCGGCGCGTTTACCTACCTGCACGGCCCAGCGGCTGTCTAACATTTCTAAAGCGGCCGTTTCCCAGTCGGCTTTTTCGACGGCGGCGATGGTTTTTTTGAAATTCAGCAGGCCACTTGTGCCCAGGTTAAATGCCATGTTGATCAACACCGCTTCGCGGGCTGGGTTACAGCGTGAGGTATCAATGTTGGAGCGCACCTGGTCAGTGAAGTAGCTAATGTCGTTACTTAGCAGGTAGTCGGCTTCGCGCTCGGTTATGCCGCGTTGTTCCAGGTTGCGGCCTACGCCAATTGTTTGAAATCCTGCTGGGCAGGTGTATGGCGTCAGGCGCACGCCTTCATGTTGTTTGAGTTGTTTGATCAGCTTTTCCATTCGCGGCCCTTAGTTTTTGTTTGGCAATTTGAAAACATGTGGGCACAGGTCTGGGTGCGGGTACCGGGGCGCGTTGCTTATCCAGCTGCGTGCGAACGGCTTTGCGTAGCAGTGCAATGAGGTTGGGCTGGCATTCCCGGGAAATGGCTATTTTTGCCTCCCGAGTTGGGGCCGCAACTATGCGTTTGCTAGTGACCAAACAGGCTCAGATGTTTTGCTCATGGGCCGAGTATGGCGGGTTTGCTGGGGTAAATTAGCTGTAAAATGTTTTACACAGGGTGTGCGGTGGTGTGGCTATTTAGGCTAAAACAAAAAACGACCTACTGCAATAACGGTCGTTTAAATTGGGTTTAAACTCGGTTTCAATCGGGCTGGATGGGCCTTAGTGCCGGTAATCCGTTTTTGAATTTTTGGCCTGGCTCAATGGCTTTGTCGGTGGGCTCATCAACGGTAAACGCGCCGCCCAGTAGAAAAATCAACCCGACCAAAATCAAAGCTGTTTTTAGGTGTTTTTTCATATCATTTCCCAGTATATGTCAAATGGTCCACAGAAAAACAGCCCGACTTACCCTGTAGTTTCACCACCACTTCACCGCTGCACATGGTCCAGGCGTCGCTCGCAGTTTTGACCGCTTCGCCGTCTCTAAACGTCATAACAGATTGGTAAATAAACCCACTACCGACAGAGTATTGTTCGTTAAATTGTTCTGCTGTTAGTTTCATAAATCCTCCTGGCCAATGTCCAGCCTTGGTAAATTGGCGTACATTTCGTTTGTGTCACTCACAACACCACGTAATTCGCAGTGCTGGACCTTGTTACCTGTTAGCTGTGTGTATTTTTCAGCGACCAAACGCGCTATGTCGTGCTCGTCTACCTCAACAACCCCGTAAACCTCATTGGTTGCTACCCGTGCGTCTTTCCAAAGCAAAATTACGAATGTATCCATGGTTAAGCCTCATTTTTTAAACCAAACATTTCATCACAATGCTGACACTGAGCTTCCTGGTCGCGCAGTTCATCCGGGTAAATAAGGGATTCTTCCTCGCAATATGGGCAGCGAGCACGGACTTCAAACTTTGTAAATTCGGCTGTTTTCACTTCATTTCTCCTAATTCTTGTTCCGCCTGGGCCAGTTCTTTGTCCAGGCCGTACAGTGGCAAATTTAACGCCACTCGGTGTTGTATGTGTCTCTGTGTAAAGCCCAGCGCCTCGACATAGTGCTCCTTTTTTGGCTTGTCGCTCCATGCCAGCTGCTGGGCGGTTATCAGGACAATGTTATTGCTGTCCATTGTTAAAACAGCTCTTGCTGCAGGTGGCCGTCTCCCCGTTGGCCTAACCAGTCCTCGATGGCGGCTGCGTCTGGCTCTGCCTGCCTAACCAGGTTGGTTATGTGCTGCCGGGTCAGGCCAAACCGCTCAACCAGTTGGTTTACATGGGCTCCGGCTTTGTACGCCTCAATGATCTGGCGGTTACGTAGCTGAGCCAGCACTTTACCGGCGGTTGGCACCTGGTAGCTTTTACAGCCATGTTCCTGGGCTATACGCATTGCCAGGTCGGTACCAAAAACCTTGCTAAACTCGTGCTCTGGTCCTGGCTCTGCGGGGATGTAAAACATCCGGTTTTGATGTTCCTGGAGCAGCTTTAGTGCCTTTTGAACACCCAGCACCGCAACATACACCCGCACACCGTGAGGCAGCACGCCCAGGTCAATTGTTAGCTCAGCCATAGTCGTCATCCTCGAACAGGTAACCCAGGCCAGAGTCTTGCGAGCACAGCGCGGCAAACTCTTTTTCCTCGGCCAGTATGTCTATTTTTCTGCGCGCGGCCCCTTTTGCTTTGTCGCGTTTACTCAGCTCAGGATAAACGCCCTCGCTATATTTGGGGCGTTCTGGGTTTATAGTAATCTCTGCACCTCTAGCCATTGGGTACCTCCCGCGCCAGCCACTGCTTTAGCATGTTGATCAGCTTGCCCCAGTGATCGTTTGCTTTGTACAGGTTGGTGCCGTCGGTGTAGGTTTTACACCAGTTTTCGCAGGCCTCTTTGCTGTCTTCATCCACCTTACCGGCGCTGGCCAGTTGGCCCCACAGGCTAAAGATCAGGCGTAGCGATTTGTTCAGTGGCTTTTTGGCTGCCATACCGTTGTAGCGGGTCAACAGAGCCTGTTGCTGGTTGGGGGTAAGCCCTGTACAGCTGTTGGTTACGTTGTTGCTGATCTGCAAAACGTTGGCAACGTGTTCGTCCTGGCCTATTCCGGCCCGGCTCTGTGCCGCTTTTATCTTGCGTACCATGTTCATGCCGCCACCTCTGCTTCCTCGATTTTTACCGTTGGAAACGTCATATACTCCAACAACTTAAAATCCCAGGGCTGATCGTCGCCCTGGTACATTCGGGCGATGCGGTCGAACCGGTTCGTAAATTCCTGCGTAAAATTTACATGTGATTTAACCTTGGTAAGTTGTTTGCACTCGTATAACCTTTGCCCAAGGAATACGCAGAACGCGCCTACTACGTTGCCGTCTACCTCGTCCAGGATAACGCCCTCGGGGTCGTTTTTGCCGAGGTGGTGCAGCATGGTGCGTTCGTCCAGGTTGTCATTGAGGACGAAATGGCCGCTAAAGAAGGCTTCGTGTACTTTTACTGAAATTGCCATGTGTATTTTCCTTCTGTTGATGATGGCCTTGTTGCAGCAAGGCCTTTACTTTTGTTAAGGGTTAAAATGGATTTCTCTAAAATTACTGAGCTTTGTGGCTCCCTGAAAACAACACTTGCAGACGCGCTACCTGCCGAGCACACCAATGTGCTAAGCAAAATAATTTCAGGAATGTGCCCACGTGAATTTGTTGAACTGGAGCAAGAATACAGCGCGCAGTCTGAGGCGTTGATTCAAGGAATTTTGAAAGCGGTGCATGACTTTGGGTTAGGTTCTCAAGTCTTGCAATCCGCTTTGCAGACCGTAGTTCCAAACGCGCACGACTCGAAAGCACTGTTGGTTTATTACTATGCGCTGTGTCAGCTGTGTGCGGCTCAGCGGGTGTATGAGTCGCTGATGAATGAGCCTGATCTGCTCGACACAACAATGTTTTATCTAGACCGCATTCAGTCAGCTTATCGGGTGTCGCTGGACGCTCAGCCTGCGGGTGTAATTGAGTGGCCGTTTGCAAGTGAGCCGCCCTTCGTGCTGGTGCCCAGCTGGGTGTAGTACATTAGTCATTTTATATCTCCTGTTGTGGTTGCTGAGTGGGTTGTACAGCAGCCCACTCTTTTAAAAATCAGATAGTTTGCTTATTCAAAATGGTCGCGCAGATGCTGTTCAGCATCAGTTTGTCGACCTTCTTATTTGGGTTCTTGCGTACATGTGAGATCACGTGTGGCATCACGTTTTCGACCAGCATTCGAGCATTGCCCTCCACGCGAGAGTGCAACCATTTCCAAAATGCTTCGCTGTCATCGGCCAGTGGCAAAGCGCCATGGCTTAGCTCCATGAATAAGGTTTTGATATCTTCGATAGGCAGTTCGCCTACCGCACGAGGCCAGAAGCACACGCGGCTGGCGATCAGCTCGTAGCGCTCCTGGCTTTGTAGTTTGTCTACAAGTTGGATATTGCCGATCAGCACCACACCAATTTGTGCACGGTCAGAGATAGTACGCAGTGGGTCGAGCGCGTTGGGTTTGCACTTGTCGGCCTCGTCCAGGATGATGATTTTGTTGGTGCCTTTGAGTGCGTCGACTATTTTGTCGCGCAGTCTGCTGTTGCCACCGGTTTTGGATATGCCCAGGCGGTCAGCCAGCTCCTTTAGCACCTGGGTAGAGGTCATATCCTCGTCGCCATCAACCATAAATACGTGGTCGTTGCTGTCACGGTAGTGCTCCGCCCCTTTGCTTTTGCCAATGCCTGCAGTGCCCGCAACTACGGCAATACGCCGGCGCTCCTGGGCATGTTCGCACGCCATTTTTATTAGTTTTGGTACTGATGTTTGTACATAGGGCACATCCCCATAGCGGATGCGGATATTAGCCAGGGCATCGCTTTTTGCGGGCTTGCTATCCTGTTGTACCTCCATGTCGGTAGGCTCCAGGATGCTCCAAATCTCGTGCAGCAACTTAGTAGGGCTCGCAGCGTATTTGCCGTTTAACAACTGGCTGATGGTGCCCGAGCTTTTATTAATGCGGGTTGCCAGGGTGCTGCTCATAACGCCCTGCCCCTCCAGTTCCTTCTCCTTCATTCGTCGCTTGATACGGGCGAGGATCAGCTTGTCGTCCTCTGTGTAGGCGTTGGATATAGGCGCATCTGCCATAAACAGTTGCGGGTCAAACTCACCAAAAAACTGTTGCCACAGTGAGTTGATCACCTTCTTGGGGTCAATGGGGCTTTTGCCCTCCAGTACAGCCTGTACGCTCTCCAGTGCCCAGCCATTGCAATACTCAGTGGCGGGTATGTTAAATAGCTCAATCTCGTTGTTGATAATGCGGGTTTGCAGCTGCTGCAACTCGCTGTAGTGCTCTGTAAATGTCATTATTCGTCATCCTCTGTTACTGCAAAATCGGTTAGCTCCAGTGCCTCTGGTTGTTCGGGTTCAACCAGAAAGTCGTTCAGGTCCATTTCAAAAAACGGGGTTTGCTCTTTGTGCTCAATGCTCAGGGGTCCGGTGTCGGCTGCCAGTTCTTCAACCTCGTCTACATCCACAACGCGGGTTTTTGCGGCCTGTGCCAGGATTTCGTGCTTCTTCTTATCCAGCCGCTTGAGCTGGAACTTGGTGCGTTCGTCGCGGCGCTGTTCTATGCGCGACTCAGGAATGGCGGGCACTTTGGTTTTCAGGTGTGCAATGAGCAGCAATTCGCCAGTTAGCTCATGGAGTTTGATTGTTTTGTCGTCGGTCATACTGAAACCGGCTATCAGCTCCTGGCCGTTAAACTGGTGCAGGTAGTCGGCTGTGTACGTACGTTTGTGTAACTGGATCTGGCCACGGCGCACCTTAACTTTGGTTTTGGGCAGAAAATCAAAATCAATGTGTGGCGGCTTTGATTGCACAAAGTTCTCGTCCCACACCTGTTGACGGGTTTTGCCGGTTTCCTCCGGGTGCGGGCTGTTGTGGTAGTGGTCTAAAAATTTATTAAACTCGGCCACCCATTCCTCAACGGTGGGCAGGTGGCGCTTACCCTGTTTAATCTCCTTGAGTACCAGCTTTTTAAAGCTCTCGTCTTCGTGGCGGCCGCAGTAGGTCTGGAACCGCTTGCCAACACGGTCTTCCATATGCAGGAAAAACCGCTCAATCCATTTAGCACGGGCATTACCAGGAATGGCAAAAATAGGCTCTATATCCAGCTGGGCATACACGCCTATGCATTCCTCATTCATCATGTTGGCCTTGTAGCCCGAGCCGTTATCCACGTAAAACATGCTCACCAGGTGATCGTACTTTTTGATAGAGGTCGTCAGGGCGTTCAAGGTTGCTAATGTGTTTTCGGCCTCGCTCAGATCCCAAGCAACAATTTTGCGGCTGCGTACATCCTGCAGTGCGGTTAACTCATACCTAAACGGGTTGCCACTTTTATGGTGGGCCAGGTAAACATCCAGCGTATGGCCGTCGCCGTTATATAAGAAACCAGCCGGAATGTGCGCAGTAGAGCGCAACTTAAAATCTTTATGGGCTTCTTTGTACAGCTTGGCACCCATGCGGTACGGGCTCTTAGGGCCCAGTTCGTGCGGCAGCGAGCCAATAAAGCGCCGCACCTGGTGCGCCTCTACTTTATAGCCTTCGGCTTTCAGGTCGTCGGCCACCATGGCAAACGACGGCGATGTGGGGGCATGGTAAAACTGCAGCGCGCGGGTGGCCCAGTTTGGCAGGTCTTTGCCCCTGCCCCGGTGTGCTGGTAACAGCCCTTCCAGGCCATTGGCCTTGTACGCCTTTACCCAGTTAAACAGGGTTGCACGGCTGGGCACCTTATTAACGGTAATAATGGCTTGCGATAGAGCAGGCGTAACCAGTCCGCTTTCCAGGTTTTGTTTAAACCTTACAAATGCCGCATCTATGGCAGTGCCAGCGCTGAGCAGGTGTTTAACTATGGTTTGCCTGGCCATTGCAGTACTGCGGGCCTTATCGCTGGCCTGTTGCCAGGTGGGCGCAGCCACTTTGGCAGGAAGGTTATTAAATTTGATCACAGCAGGATGCATTACTTATCTCCTTTCGTGCTTAATCGGAATGATTCCAGCAGGCGCTCGCGCTCGGTATCGACGTATTGCCACTCGGCATCGTCAAACCTGGGCAGGTTGTCGATGCCCTGTACATACTCGCCAAACTCCATGTGTAGCTGGCTGAGCATGGTGCCTATCTGGGTGTAAATACTGGCGTAGGCGTGGTGTACCACCTGGGCGGCGGCAATGCGCGATGGCAAGTCCAGCGTGCGCAGCTCGCACAGCTGAGTAACCCCCATTTGCGCCTGCTGGAGTGCGTCGTTTAATAATTCGGTATGGCAGATGGCGTCTTTGCGTATCTCGCTCAAAAATATGGGCATATCAAACCGGCTGGTCGGCGTTTTGCGCAGTCGCTCCTGCTCCAGTTCGTTGATCAGCTCGGCTTGCGAGTCTTCGAGTTCAGACTTTTTCTCCAGCAGTTCGGCTACTTGCTCGCGGATGTTCTTGCTGGCTGTTTCAGCTAATACTTCGTAGTCTTCATCGTCCAGCTCTTTGAGCGTTTCAATGGGAACTTTGGTGAGTTCGGTCAGCTGCTTTTGAGACATGTTCAAAATGGACACCGTGTCCATTTTGCTTTTTGGTAACTGTTTTAGCATTTTTGCTACAGCCATTACCCTTGTAGCTGTGCGTCTGTGTATGCCGCGCTCAATTAACATTTGAGAAAACTGTCCATGTTTTAACTGTGCTTTGACATGCAATAAAATGAAGCCCATTTCTGCTGCGTCGCTAAATTGTCGATTTGCCAGAAATGTCGCCCGGTCCATGCACTCGTCAATACTATTAGGCATTACTATATTGAGTGGCGCAGTTTGGCTTTCTATCTGGTGTTGCAGTTCATCAGCTGATTCTTCACCAACGATTGCAGCGAGTTCAGTTGTCATAGCAACCTCGAAATTTGGGCAGATCTTGGTCTTTGATAGGCATTGTCATAGCTCCGGGATTAGTTAGGACTTAGGCGAGAGTTGTTCTAGCAGTCGCTGCTTATGCTTTTGTAATTGCGAGATTTCAATGTCGGCCTGCGCTACATCTTGCATCATTAGCTCGCGCTGGTTTACAGCCTTATACATAATCGGCTCAACAAGAATGTTTAGCGGCTCAATGCTTTTTAGCGCCCACAATAGCGCTGGTAGGTATTGAATGGGCATATTTGTCGACTGGCTTGGGGCAAACCAGCGATTCAAGTTACCTTCATTTACCTCAACTTCATGTGCTTGCAGTGCGCGATTCATTCTGTCTGCAAGGCCTGCGCGAGTGAAGCCGCTTCTGCGCATACACGCGTTTACAGCATGTGAGAAAGCTGCCAACACTTCACAATCGGGTGGCGTTTGACTTTCAAAAATGTTGTTTTCTAGTTTAGAGTCGTAATTTTCCACGTGAAAATCTCCTGCTATTTAATGTGGTGCTCGTTCTACATATGATCCATTCTTGGTACTGGGACCGGCTTACCTTGTTTAATTGCATCTGCAATTTGTTGCCGTCTGATTTCCCGATTTTTTGGACCTCGCTTTTTTCTTGTTGTGTATTTGTCACCAAACACGCTAGTAAGGGTTTTTCCGAGGGACAGACAAATTGCTGTAGCTATGTGCTTAGAGGTCGAGTTGCCAGCAGCAACGTTGTATACATGTGAAACTGAGCAGCCTTTTGCGGCAGCAATATCTGAAAACTGGACGTCATTTGCTGATAAGCCGCTGCTGATGTCTTCGATAGACATATGTTCAAATTTTTTTTCTTGGTCAGTCATGATAGATTTACCTTTATGCTTAAATTGTTTCGCTAAAATTATTTTGCACTTAGTGTTTTTTCAAGTTAGCGCTAAATAAATATAGCGTCAAGTTTAATTTTTATTTTTTATGCTAAATAAATTAGGTGTTGACAGCTAAAAATGTTTACCGATAGTATGGCGGTGTCTGAGATAGGTGATGTGATCTCAAAGCTGCAAAAGAAATTTGGTGTGAGTAGTGATCGGGCTTTGTCAGAAGAGCTTGGGCTCTCTCATAGTGGGATAGCTATGGCAAGAAAGAAAGAGACGCTTCCATACGCAGCTATAGTTTTAGCTTGCATCAAAAAGGGTGTCTCTCTTGATGAGATCTTTGAGATTGAGAGTAAAAGCAAATCAAATGACGCTACTTTCAATGACAAAAAACCAACTGTGGAATCCAGCGGTAGTGTTAGAAATAGTACCGAAGATGCATTGGCCGCATTGGCCTTAGTTGAAGAAATAATGGATGATTTGTTGGAACCAAAACACCTTGACGCGGAGCGTGAACTCATAATTCGTAATAAGTTACGGCCAATGTTAATTGAAAAAGCATTTGAGCATAACTTTAACGAAATCATGGTTAAAACCATTGCTGAGGGAGCGCTTTATATGGCCTACTGAAGGATAAATAATATGAAAATTAGAATTGCCCCACTAGCTCTGCTCCTTGGAATGCTGTCTTCATCGGCAGTTGCTCTTGAACCTTTGCCTGACAGAGCGCAAGTTCAGCGGATGAATGCTGACCTGTTGTTGCCAGATGGCAGCACACTCAATGTAGATGTGTCGTTTGACTGTGGCAGCGACTACAAAAACACAGCCGTTATGGTTATGAGTAATTCAGGCGCCCAATTAATCGCAGCTGCTTATACTCACTTGTATGGTGAAAGTGCTGGTCAATCCGTTATGGAGGCCTGGGAAAACAAGCAAAATGCGTCAGACCCTAGAAAACCTACCTACCTATTTATTCTTGCTCCCCGAGAGCAAAACTTCGATTGGCAAAAACGCCAGCAAAACAAATTTAACAAAATGGTTTCACGTGTTAGTATTAATGAAACGAGTGTTGTTAATTTTGAAATGGATTCTGTTTCTTCATTCCCTCCAGTGGTGCTAGCTGGATGCGGTGTACGAAACCACAACCCGCAAGAAGTCGAATAATTAGGGCCAAGGGGTGGCTATGACCTCCCCTTATAAAAAGGAATTCTTAGCTATGTTTGCAGCAAGGATTACATTACTGGCGTTAGCTTTGCACGGTGGAGCAGCAGCCTTAGAGGTTGAGCATCTTAGCAGTGTTGCTCAGGACAGCCGTGATTACGTTTATTTCCCGTCACATGAAGGGCTGCTCAGATATGATGGCGAACACCTTCTAAATTTGAGTCACTTCTCAGCGTTGCCCTCTGGTCTTGCAAGAGATATTGAGATCAGCGATACGGATGTAGCGTATGTTTTATATAACTCCGGTGCTGTATGGTCAATTGATCTTAGGAGCCTTGAAGCTCGATCATTTGCTGAAACATCAGCAACGAATATAGCCATTACCCATGAAAGTCTATTCACTCAGGAAGCTAACCGTGTTCTTGAGTATAAGTTGAGCACAGGTAAGTATGCGATCCGACTATCGGGGAAAACTGAGGTTATAGATTTGGAATCTGGATATGGTCATGTCTTTGCGCTAGCAAGTGATGGCCTCTATCAGTTTCAAAAGGGTATGAGTACAAATGTCGTGGCACAAACAGTCAAAGTCGGCGACATTGATGTAACACCACACGGAGTTGTGTATTTTGCTAATGATCATCTCGGCTACTACTCGAATTTACAGGGCACTACGCTTACCAATGACTCGATAAAGCGCGCTGAGAACCTTACATACGTAGCACCTTACTTTGTTTATTACACGGATGGTGACAGTGTGAATGAAGTATCGTTAACTACGTTGGAACAAACTCGTGAGCAAGTAAACTCTACCAGAAAGACTTACCTCTCCATGTTTGCTGATAGCAAGCAACAGCTTTGGGGTCTAAACATTAACGAATTTGGTATTGTGGAGGGCAACAGCCGTGTTAGTAATTTTACTGTTGGCTCACCCTACAACATTTTGGAGCGTGTAAACGGCTCATGGTGGGTAGGGACAACGAAAGGAGTATACAAGGATGGACAGCCAGTTGAGTGGCTCAATGAGCAGATAGGCAAGGATTTTGAAGTCACTGCGTTTTCTACTTTTGCAGGGTACCTGATCGTATCTACGAACGATGGTGCGTACTCTGTTGACGTAACCAAGCGTGCCGTTAAACCGATTTTTAACGGCTATGTTATCAACTCGACTGTAATCAACGAGCAGCTTTACCTGGCAACGGATGAAAGCGGAATTGTCCGCTTTAACTCAAAGTTGGAATATGATGATTTTCATATTATCAACTCAATGTTGATCAGTAACGAGATATTGAATGTAACAGAGATTAATAGTCACCTGTATATTAGCACAGCAGCCGGATTGGTCAGGGCCAGTGAGCCAAATTCAGTTTTCCATGAATACCAAGGTCAATCTAAGGTAACTGATGTTGCAATGTTTAATAGTAATATCTATATGGCGACTTACGGTGACGGGCTTTATAGAAAAGATGGCGACGACTGGATTAAAGTTCCTTCTCCCAAATACATCAAAGAGATTGTAGAGTCTCAGAACAAAATATATTTGCTGACAAACAACGGTATTCATTTTTTGGACGCCGATAAATCAGCGACTCAGCTAATACGCGAAACTCAAGATCATGCTTTCATGATCGGCAGTATGCGTATAGTGGGTGAGCGTATCTATGCTGTTAGCGATAGTGCATTTCTGGAGATTTCAAATTCTAGCGAATTTGAATTGGACGCTCCAATCGTGAGTTATGTGAAATCAGCTAACGGGGTCTCACTGGGTAATACGAGTTTGACATTAGATCAAGACGGTTGGCTCGATATTGCGGTCTCAAATTTACAATATGCGTATAATGATCGGGTTAAATATGAGTATCGTTTCAATGGTGGTGATTGGCTGTCTTTACACAGCCCAATGCTACAGTTGAACGAGTTGGCTCCTGACCGCTATGTAGTTGAGTTCAGGCAGCGGCTCGGGGAGGCTTGGAGCGAGTCAGTAACCTATCAGTTTGAGATTACGTCTGCTTGGTACAACTCCCCTACAGCAATTACCGCTTACATAGCATTTGTTGTGGCTGTTTTACTTGTTGCTGGTCTTTATGTTCATTTTTGGATTCAATCGTTTCACAGGGTCTATCGTCAAAACCGTGAAAAGTTACAGCGCAGCAACCTTACTCATGCGGCTATGTTAGCTGAGCAAGCTAGAGTTCTTTGCTCTGGTGACGACACCATGTTAACTGAGGGGTTGGTTAAATTAGATAAAGTGCTAGAGCTGCTTGAACCGATTGCGCACAATGGTCCGTATCTGGGCGATCAAAAACTTAAGTCGGGTTTAGACTTACTCCAAGTGCAGTCAAATCTACAGGCAAAGATTAAAGTTCATTTTGACGTAACGTTGGGTCGTCTAAAAATGGATAAGGAATTGGAGAAAGACGTTTACTCTGTGGTATATCACGCGCTGCACAATGCAGTACTCCACTCCGAAGGTACATTTGTGAAAGTTAATATTCATAAGCTCAAAAGCCAACTTGAAGTATGCATAGAAGATGATGGAGTAGGGATCCCTTTAAGGTCGCGCCTGCATTTTGGTGAAGGCCTGTACACAATGAGAGATATAGCCAAAGCATTTCACACCAAGTTGCGTATTAAGACAGGAAAGAAAGGAACGAGTATTTCGATGATGTTCCCACTCATAGAACCAGAGCGCCCAACCAAAGATGAAATCCAGCGAGATATGCTTGAGAAGATGTAAAAGGAGATTAGCTTATGGCGATGCCTATATCTAGAGTTTACGTTTACAATACAACGTGGGAAGGCTTTGTTAGCCGAAAGGCAGATTTGTTTAATGAGATATTCAAGTATACAGACCTTACACGAAAAAACACTATTAATGACCTAAAGTCCAAAAATTGGAATTACAACCCTATTAAAGGGGTAAACAAGAACGACAAATTAGAAGTTCTATTAAAAGATAAACTAATTGTGATCACGTTAAGTCCAGAGATTGAGAGGAAGCATTTTGGAGCTTACTTTAGCAAACTGAGTTCTGCTAAAGGAAAAAAGAAAGCTCACCTTACCCTTTTTGTAGTTAAGAATGAAAAATATTTAGAAGATGGTGTCGAATTTATGCAAGGGTATGCGCTAAATAAAGGAGCAATCGAAGAAGATACTGCATTGGTTGTTTGTTCACACCATCATTCAGGCAACCCTGAAGTGATTGATTTGGCTTTAGCGAAAAAATCTCGACAAAACTCTTTAGATTATGAAGAACTCACAGCTGATACAATACACTTCAAGAAGGAGTATTTCCAAGCTGGCAAAATTATTTTGTCCCACTTTCAGGAAGTTCTCAGCAATAATTTTCCCGAACACCACTTTAATGTAGATATTACGCTCGGGAAAAATTCAATAGGTATGACTATAAAATTCACGCCAGGCATGAGAAAACTAATTACACAATTACTCAGGGACTATGCGTGTGTAGTAACAGAGCAACAATCTAGCCATACGATTGCTAAGACAGAGCAAGAGCAGTTTGAACTAGAGAACGTAATCAACTTGGCGGCATTGTCTGTTGAAAGGAACCTAGCGCTTAAACAACAAGAAGTGTTTGATGAATTGGAACAAATTAAAATTCAAAATAAAAAGTCAAATCACTTACTAAAAGATTTATTCGCCAAAGTAAGAGACGTAAACGAAAATGTTGAGATTACACAAGAGTTGCAGGCTGACTTGCTTGTGTTAAGTGAACAGGGTTTTGAGGCTGTCCTAGATAGAATTGGATGTAATGAACCCGAAATAATCGAACTTGTAGAGCGATTGGACGAATTAATTAAGTGTGCAAATCTTGATGCCAAGAGCTTTTACGAAACCGCAAGAGATTTGAAGGCGCGCTCCACACTGGCGTTTACTAGCTTCAAAGAGTACGCGCTTAGCACCTATGTTGGTGTAGCTGGAAATCAGGCCTTTGCCATTCTTAATCAAATCATTTGACATAGTTGTCGTATTGCAATGAAAATCCGAGTTGCAGGTCATATTTTACCTACTCTCTCTGAGAGAATTCGAATACTCTAGTTGTGAATGTAAGCAAATAATCATGAGGAAATTATATGAGTACACTCTGCGACTATTTAGGGCTACCTAAACACTTGTTTGATTCGTTAGATATCGAAATTGAGGAAAACTGGGGTAACTCAGATCAGATGCTTTATAACTATTATTTTTATGTAAAGAAAGGTACACCACAGGAAATCTTAAATCTTAAATGCTGGGAAGTCGGTGACATGGTAGAGATACCGGTCGATGTTTTTGCTGACGAAGAACCTGACTTTTAATCTACTATTCTCGGGCCCAAGTAGCCCGCTTTGAATTGCGCTACCTGGACCTATGCGTAAATCCCATCTCCTGAATTACACCCAAAATACAAAAGCGCTCAGACGCGCCCTGAGCGCCGCTGTGATAATTTTGCTGTGGGTAGAGTTGCATTAAAACCGTTTAAACTGTTTCAGGCGTTTTTAAACCGGTTTTAAACTGGGTTTAAACTCATGTTTGAGGTGGTGGGTGTTGCGGGTGGTAAAAAGCGTAGTAAAAGTTACAATTACGCTTTCATAAAGACAAAGTGGTTATAAGACAAAAAAAGCCGCTGATACAGCGGCTTTGTGATGTAGTCATTCTACTTGCAGTGCGTGCAGTTAGGAATGACCAAACAGCGCTTACCTTTCTTGGGATAAATAGTTTTGCCATTTTTAACCACATGGGTAACAAAACTAATCTCACAAGATTGTTTGCACTTTGGACAGTACCCAGTAGCCATACTGAATCCTCCACAAAGTTGTGAGGCGCAGCGCATAATTTAACTTGAAAAAGTTATTATTAAAGTCTAATATCAATGTCGCCAAACAAGTGATTTAAACCTTTGCTATGCCTCAGGTTGAAATTACCCTTTACTATTAAAGTAAAGGAACCCTTGTGAACCCTACTCCGTTTGGATAGGGTTTTCACATATAAAAATCAAGTGATAACTGACTAGTCTCATATCCCATGATTTCCAAAATCTTTTCGGCAAATGAATCTGCCTGCCACTCGGCATCCTCTTCTTTGCACACATCGTCATTGTCTGTGTGATGTAGAAGAGCTTTGTGACTAAGTGACATATGCCCTAATTCATGCAGCATAACTGCTAAAGCATCTCTATCCCCACCACAAGCGTTTAAATATATTGACTGAGGTACAGATATTACAGCTTTATTTGGGTCATAATGTCCTTTAGTCACAAAGAGCCATTCAGTATCATCAATAACTTGAAGGGTTACCCCTATCTCTGATAGCTGTTCAAAACATTTATCGAGCTTTCGTTTATTTCTTTTGTTAAAGCCAAAATATTTGGCAACTATCACAGCTACGCTATTGATTCGACTGAGAGGCATTGGTGCAACGCGATTTCCTCTCAGTCGGTAACTTTCAGGCATACTCTACTCCTAGCCGTTTTGATTAATCGTTTCTAAAAAATCAGCAAATCGTTTAAGCTCATCAGGAGTAAACGAAGAGTTAGCAAAACCAGCTACTAGCATTTGTTGCTGTTGTGATAGTCCTGATAAGGACACACTTTTGTTTGCAACGTCAGCCAGAGTAGATAGGTTTTCTATTTTAATTCCTTCTTCTTGAAAGAAATCTTCGATCTTACTCACCCATTCCTTAGACACTTTTTTACTTCCAGTTTCCAGGCCGCTTAAAAAAGCTGCTGATGTACCAAGTTCTTCAGCCATCGTTTTCAACGTATGTCCTACGTCTATTCGTGCCTTACGAACTGCTTTTCCGAAATCTGTTAGTGACATGCTTAATTGCTCCATTAGACCCGGTTAGTTATTTGGGTCAGGTTAAATATAATAAATACCGGGAAATAATTCAACCGATTTAGTTAATTTATTTTCATTTTTTATGAAGGCTTGGTTTAAGTTACTGTTTTATATTAGAAATCAACTTAAGCAAATCTGTTCTTATTCTCCATCTATTACGCTATTCAGGTTAATTGAAAACACCGGTGTGTCTTTTTTGTTGGGTTTGACGTTGTCCAGGATAGTGCGCAGCAGGTTGTAGGTTTTAGGTGCTTTCGTGCCTTTGCTCCAGTTGTAACCCGCCTCGTCCAGGAACGTTTGCTCTATGTCGTTCCACTTTGGCAGGAGTGCGTCCCAGTACGCGCTGGAGCCTGCCAGTTTATGCAGCTGGGACTTATCGCCGTTGAACACCTCCTGGAGCATGACCAGGCAGCGGTTAAAGTCGCCCGGATCTGACGGGTGGCTGACGCGCTTTTTGTTGTAACCGAGTAGTTTAAACCCCATGTATTCGCTGCTGTAACCTGTTCGGCCTGTTGCCAGCCAGTTTAAAAAACGCTGTTCTGTATTCATTATTTATCCTCAGGGTTGATCATTTTTGATTGCCTGAGTAGTCTATTTAAAGCCGCTAACCCGTTTAGCTGTAAAGTGTTTTACACCTAATTTAACCCCTCTCCCCCGCTAACATCAGCTCATATCATTAACCGTGAGTGAGCACGATGGCTGACAAAGCAACAACCAAAAACACTGAGTTTGACTGGTTCGAAATCTTTCGGGCTGGTACGCATACCGATTCATCCGGGCAGACCCAGGAATTTACTGAGGCTGACCTTAATTCTGTTGTTACCAACTTTACCCCCAAGACCAGCCCGCTGGTGATTGGCCACCCAGATATGAACGCCCCGGCATGGGGCTGGACCAGCGAACTGAAAGTAGAAAACGGTGCGCTGTTTGCCCGCGCCGAGGATGTGGCCGTTGAATTTGCAGAGGCGGTAGAAGGCAAACGCTATCCCAACCGCAGTGTACGCCTGGAAGGCAAAGCCGGTGACTACACACTCGGCCATATTGGCTACCTGGGTGGTAAACCTCCTGCTGTTGCTGGTATGCCGTGGCAGTTTAACGGCGATGAACCTGGCGTTGTTTTTGAGTTTGCGGCCAGTGATGCAGAGGAGCGCGCAGACGACGTTGCACTGCAGGCCGCCCGCACACTCACCAGCTTTATGGGCAATCTGCGCGAATGGTTTATAGAGCAGTACGGTGTAGAGACTGCTGACCGCGTTATGCCCAACTGGGACGCGGACTGGCTGAAACGCCAAACCGCCATTGCCGACCACGAAATAGACAAAGAACGCTATGGCGACCACCGCTTTAGCGCCCCCCCAACTAAAACAGAGGAAACCCAAGTGAGTGAACCGACTGATCAAGAGAAGGCATTGCAGGCCAAGCTGGACGCAGCCGAACAGCAAAATGCGAAACTGCAGTTTAACCAGCGAAAAATTGCAGCGCAGACATTTATTGACACAGAAGTTAACGGCGGCAAAGCGCCACGCGTTACCAGCACAGACGGCCTGGCCGATTTTATGGCAAACCTGGAGGCTGGAGGCGATGCAACATTTGAGTTCGCCGCAGCAGATGGCTCTGGCACTAGCACGGTTAAACCGGCTGCATTTTTCAAAAACTTTTTAAAGTCCCTGCCTGAGCAAAACGGGCTGACAAAAGACTTCAGCAAGCACGACGGCCAGGAAGGCGACGGCGAGCTGACTGCTGAGCAGCTGGCAAGTAAGGCGTTGGAGTTCCAAAAATCGCAGTCAGATAACGGTATTACCATCAGCATTAGCGCGGCAATGGCGCATGTAAAACAGGAGTCCAACAATGGCTAGACCAGGATTAATTAAAAACTACATTGCAGACGGCATGCTGGGCAAATACCGCATTGCAGCAGTTTCAACCGGTGCTGATTTTACCGCTACGCAGGCCACTGGGGTTAGCAGCCCTATCCTGGGCCTGACAGAGCTTGGTAGCGACAACGAAGTACACCGCGTAGATGTCACCATGACTCAAACAGGCGAAGTGACCTATGGCGGTGATGTGATGCCGGGCGACCCGCTGGTGTCGGATGCTGAGGGCCGTGGCATCAAACTCGATATGAGCTTGTACGCCGAAGACAACGAGATTTGGGTATTGGGCACTGCGCTTGAAAGTGGCAAGCTTGGCACGGTGGGCAGTGCAACCATCTCTCCCTATTTAATTGTGAAGTAAGGATCTGTTATGAGTAACGGTTTACCATTTACCCCCAACACCGAACAAACCGCCATTGCGATTGCGTATCGCAACCACAAAATGATTGCTGACGATGTGTGCCCTCGTGTGCCGGTTGGTGCCGCAAAATTTGAGTACAGCGTGTTTGACTTAGCTGAACGCTTAACCGTGCCGGATACACTGATTGGCCGTAAGTCTGAGCCTAATCAGGTTGAGTTTACAAAATCAGAACAAACAGCCAAGACAGAAGATCATGGCCTGTCGGATGTTGTGCCAAACAACGATATAAAACAGGCACCGCCACACTATGACCCATTAAACCACGCCACCGAAGGGGTTACCGACTTGGTGATGTTGGCCCGCGAACTGCGAGTAGCCAAGCTGTATACCGACCCAGCCAACTATGCCCACAACCATGACCTGAGCGGGGCAGATTTTAAATACCTGGACGACCCCAATAACGATGTACTGCAATTTTTGCAGGAGTTGATGGACGACATGTTGGTCGCGCCCAATACCATGGTGTTGCAGCGTAAAACGGCAACCAAGCTGCGCTCTAACAAGCATGTGATCAAGGCGTACAACGGTAGCCTGGGCGACAGTGGTTTGGTGCCTATGGCATTTATCCAGGACACCCTCGGGATAGACAAAATACATATCGGCGAGGCGATGGTAAACGGCGCTAAAAAAGGCGAAAACCCCAAGTTTGAACGTGCCTGGGGGAATGCCCTGTCACTGACCTACATTGACCCGCTAGCTAGCACCAAAAACAACCGCATGACTTTTGCTATGACGGCCCAATATGGTGAGCGCGTGTCGTCACGCCGTGATGTGTCTGCAGGCCTTGATGGTGGTATTGAGGTGCTGGTCGGGGAGCGCGTGCGTGAGCTGGCTATCGCTAAAGAATACGGCATGTTGCTGACGAACCTGTTTACGCCAGCCTAACCCTGTTGGGGCTTCGGCCCCGCTACTTATCCCACTATATATAGGAGGTCTTATGTTTGTAGACCCATCACATGTATTAAACAGCATTGGGGTTAATCGGCTGTTGGAATTTGCCAATGGGCGCTTTGCGCTTGGTTATGACGCGCAGCAAGTCACTGAGGGCGACTTAAACCAGGCACTGACGGGCACGCCTGAAACCGATTTACAAACCACAGTTGCCAACTGGTTTAAAACCGCTGCTGCCAATGTGGACAACACCATTTTTGGTTATGTAGTGCGTTTTAACCTAACCGTGGCTGAGATTGATAGCTCGCCCCTGCGTGGTATTGCTGCGGAGCTGATGCGTTATGAGTTGTGTAATAACGACACTGACGAGAGCATTTTGGCTCGTCGAAAAAATGCCATGCAGGAGCTGGGCAAAATCGAATCTGGCGTTATCCAGGTAAAAGTGCCACCGCCTGCATCGCGCGGACCTGTGCGCACTGCGGCACCCGCCAGCGAGTTTAACTGGCCAGCGTATTAATCATTAAGTGGGGAGTATAAATATGTTTAATTTTATTAATAAGCTATTCGGGCTGGGTAATAAAAAACGATATACACGGCGCCGTACACATAACCGCAGACGGCAAGTATTCGATACTCAGACAGATGCATGGGTGTATGTTTGTTCTCTGGACATGACACACGACGAATACGAAGCGCTGGAAGACTTTGGAAGTTCGATCAGTGATTCATCACCTGTGTTTGGAGACTCGGGCATATCCGTTTTTGAACCGGACACTTCATCGAGCATGAGTTCTGGTTACTCTGGCGGCTCTGACGGAGGCTCCTGGGGTGGATCATCCGATAGCTCCAGTTCGTCAAGCTCCGGCGGATGGGACTAACCCATGGCGGGCGTGTATATCAATATAACCGGCGATGGCATTGAGGCATTGCAGGTGATTGAGCAGCGCAGTAAAGCGCCCGACGACATGCTGGACGATATAGGCGCATTCCTGGATATGGATGTAACCGAGCGCTTTTTAGATGAGCTGGCACCGGATGGCACCCGTTGGCAACAGTCGGAGGCCGCGCGAACCGGTCAAGGGCGCGACCCGGAGGTACCCGGGTTAACACTGACGGATAAACGCAACCTGGCGGGATCTATCACCCACAATGTTGATAAAGGCGTACTGGAGCATGGTTTGGGCGAGGACTATGCGGCCATACACCAGTTTGGTGGTAAAGCTGGTCGTAACCACAGTGTGACCCTGCCCGCACGGCCCATCATAGGCATAGAGCAATACCAGGCCGGGGAAGTGTTAGACATCGTCAGCGACTGGCTGGTTTAAAGGAGCTTTAAATGCAGTTTAATTTTGATTTAAACCAGATTGAGGCCGCTTTAAAACGCGCCGGGTTCACAACCCATTATGCCGCCGATTTTAACGAGGCCCGCCGTAAACCTGTGCAACACACGCTGTTTTGTGTGCTGCCGCTCGATGAGGACTACGAACTGGCCAGCAGCATTAACGGCCAGGACGAGTACCAGGTAACTGAGATTTTTGCGGTGATGATCATTGTGCCTTGTCGTGCGGCGAACCGCAGTACAGATGCGGAGGTACGCAAAGCGCGTGAGCAGGTTAAACAGACACTGGGCGGGCTGACCATACCGCCCTACGAGCCCATAAAACTACACCGGGGCCGCATTGTGGAGTTTAACCCGGACACCAAAAACCTGATTTACCAGTGCCAATTCAGTGTAAGTGGGCTGGTAACTGTAAACACAAAGGTGATGTAAATGACAGACAAAAAACGGCAACCAAGTGCTAAGCAAACACCCCTAACCCCGGCAGCGATTGCCGCCCAGGTGCAGGCCGCACTGGCACAAAAACGACGTAACCGCAGCCAGGCCAAAGGCTGCCTGGTGCTCGACGGCGACAAACTATCGGAGGCTAAAGTATGAGCTGGCGATTTAAAGACAAAATACTGCTGGCCGCCAGTGCCGGTACCACGCTGCTGGGCAGCCATGCGGTGTATGCGTCTGATGTGGAGTTTAGCATCGAGACCGAAACCGAGGCCGACGAACTGGAACGCGCGCACTCGGGGGCAACCCTGGAAATATACTACGGCCAGCATGTATCCATTAATTTTAAAACCCCGTTGGCTGTGAGTGGCACACCAGGCAATGCCCCGGCCATCGGCCCGCTGCTGCTGGCCTGTGGCCTGGTGCAGGTATCGACCTCTACCGCAGTGACGTACACCAAAGGCGAGGCTACGGCCGCTAAATGCCTACTGCGGTTTGGTAATAACACCCATGAGATTGACCAGATGATGGGCAACATGAGCATTAGCCTGGAAAAAGGCCGCCCCATGATTAACTGGCAGTTTAAAGGGCTGTTTAGCCCACCGGTTGCATCGAGCGCGCCGCCAGAGGCCAACTGGTCAAACTGGGCTAAACCCAGCACCCTGGGCGCGACCAATAGCAGTGCGTTTAAACTGGACGGTGCCAGCCGCACGCTACATAAACTGACGGTTGATCTTGGTAATAACGTGATATTTGACCGGGCGATTAACCATGACGAGATCATGATCACCGGCCACGAGAGCACGGCTAATTTTACGGTATCCGCCGAAACCCTGGCACTGTTTAACCCGTTTAACGCGGTGGGAAATATCCAGACCTTTGAGTTTAACCACGGTAGCAGCGCAGGTTCCCGGGTAACCATTTTGGGCCGCTACCAGATGCCGGTACCAAAATACACCAACCTGGATAGCGAACTGACCGGCTACGAGTTTGACGGCAAACTGGTGCCCTCAAACGCGGGCTATGACGAACTAACGTTAGTATTTGAGTGATCTGATTATGAAATTGAAACTGCTAGAACAATTGAAAAATGCACAAATCGACATGCCCCTGGATTTTGAGTTTGGCGGGCTAGCCTTTAAATTCACCGCCCAGATAAAACTGATCACCCAGTCAGAAATCGACGAGATCACCAGTGGCAACCTGTCTGATGCTGATGTAGTACGTAAATTGCTGGTTGGCTGGACAGGCTTTACTTATGAGGGCGAAGACGCGCCCTACTCCGAGGGCGCAAAAGAGGAAATGCTGGCCTATGGTGCGCTGGCAGCTCGTTTATCGTCGGCCAGCATACAGGCGCAATACGCCGTACAGGAAAAAAACTAATTGATGTTGCCAGGTGGTTTGTGGGGGACCTGGCAACAACAACCAGCCAGACGGTAGCCGATGACCTGGCGCATTTTGGTGCGCCGGCTGAGCCACCCAAAGCGCAAACCGATTTAACTGTACTGCCCGATAACTGGGTGGCCGCTACTGCCCTCACCACTGCCGGTAGCCAGTGGCAGTTTTGTAAAGGCGGCGTAGAGGTAGCACTGGACTACGCCCGCGCCGACATTGCCTGGCGCTACGCTGGCCTGACACTCACCCCCACCGATTTTACCAAGCTCCAGCTGCTGGAGCGCACAGTTGTAGGACTGTTAAGGCGACCCGATGAAATCAAAACTGAAACTGGCGCTGCGCTTACATTACGACGGTAAGGCGGTAACCGACGGCACTAAAAAAAATATTGCGGATCTACAACGGATCCCTAAAGCGCTTGAGGCGCAACGTGGAGCTAATACCCGCCTATCTGAGGCGGTTGGCCAGGCGACTGCTGGCCAGACGGTTGCTATAGAGGCCATGCAACGGGGCAGCCAGGTTGCCATGCAGCAAAGCCTGGTTGCGCAAGGCGTTATTGCGGCTAATCGTGATGTGGCAACTACTGCCACGCAATCGGCAGCCAGCCAGGAAAAAGCAGCTAACAAGGCCAAGGCCCAAACTACCGCAGCGGCCAATCAGGCTGAGGTGGTACAGCAGGTAGCCACAAGCCAAAAGAGCGCTGCCGCTGCGCAAGGCCAAACCGGCCAGGCCATTAAAAAAACCACCGACGAAACACGCAAACAAACCAACGCCAACCAGAAAGTTGCCCAGTCGGACAACCTGGTTGCCATTGCGGCCAAGCGCCGTGCGGCCAGCCAGCAACAGGCAGCTCGCGTGCAGGAACTGCAGCGCAGCGCTACGCGCCGCCTGGTTGCAGCAAACCAGCAGTTAAGTGCCTCGCAGGCCAAAGTTGCCGCCTCTCATTCAGGTGCAACCCGACAGGTGTCTGCGTTAAATACCGGGTACTCTCATCTGGCCATTACCCTGTCGGGGTTGGTGGGGTTAGGGACTGGCGCGATGTTTGTGCGTGATACGGGCGCAGCGCAGTTACTGGATACGCGTCTGCAGGGGCTGACTGACACGGCGCAGGGTTACAATGCTGTGCAGCACTATCTGTTTAATGCAGCGGATCGGCTCAATACGCAGTACACCACCCTGGCCGATAGCTACAGCAAAATTCTCAACCTGCAGCAGGCCGGTGTGGTTACGCAGCGTGAGGGTGTGTCTATCCTGGAGGGGATGGCCAACGCGGCGGCTAAAACCGGTGCCAGCAATGTGCAGCTGGAGCAGTCGCTGTTTGGTATGACCCAGGGGATGACGGCGGGCGTTTTGCGCGCCGAGGAACTAAACCAGGTGACTGAACCCCTGCCCGGTCTATTGCAACGCCTGGATAAAGCGGCGGGTGTAGCTGCCGGAGGATTCCGGCAGATGGTAAACGATGGCCGGGTAACCAGCCAGATGTTTAAAAAATACCTGATCACGGCGCTGGAGGACTACGCCGGAGCTGCTGAGGCGACTGAGGGTAAAATCAACGCCTCGTTTGCTGAGATGAGCAACGAGTATCAACGGCTGATCCGCCATTACGAGCAGCCGGTTAATTTTGCAGTAACCGGCGTTGTTGACCTGCTGCGCGATGGCATGCGTGAGCTGCGCGAAAACGCGGAGCTGGTAGACGGGCTAACAACTGCAGCAACGGGGTTGACGATTGTGTTGGGTGGTCATCTGGCAGCGGGTGCCGCCCGTGCCACGACCGCCTTTACGGCTCAGGTGGTTGCTAAACAACGTGCGTTAAGTGCCGATCTGGCGCTGGCAAAACAAAATCAGGCGTCTGCGGCCATTGAGCATCAGCGCTCGCTCCAGGCTAAAACCTATGCCGCGCATACACTCAACGTGGCCCGTACAGAGCAAATGCGCACCGCTGCCGTTGCCCGCCTGGCGGCTGCCAACCAGCGGGCCCTGGTAACACAGCAGGCACTGACCGCAGCCACCGCAAACTATACGGTTGCTGCTCGCAGCGCATCGGTTGCCGCTCGCGGCTTGAGCGCTGTAATGGGTGTGTTTGGTGGTCCGGTTGGCCTGGCGGTTACTGCGGGTTTAGGTGTGGCCTACTTTGCAATGCAGAGCGACAATGCGGCCCAAAGTAGCAAAACGCTCAAAACCAACCTGCTAAACCTCGCCGGGGCGTATGACTCGGTTAATAACATGACAGCTCGCAATGACATAGAGAGAGCGGGCAAACGGGCAGCTAACTATACGAAACTTATCGACCGCGCCTATACCAAACTCAAGCGCCTGCAGACGCTCCGGGATAATGCGGGCTCTGATCGCTCTAAATTTGTTTACCGTCAGCAGATTGAGCAAACTCAAAAGTACATTAATGAGCAGTCAAAGCTTCGCGACGAGCAGCTAAAGCTGGCAGCTGCAACCGCCAACACCAACAAAAACCTGGCGCAAAGCCCCTGGCAAACGGTCATCGAGGAGGCGCAACAAGCCGCAGCCGCCCTGCCCCAGAATATCCAGCAGCTGCAAACCAGCCTGCTGGATGAAGAAGGACGGCTGCAGGCCAGTTACGAAAAGCGCCGGGCAATGGTGATCACCGCCCGGGACAACGACCAGGCAAACAAAGCCAAATATAACGCCCTGCTGGCGCAGCTCGACGCTAAACACGCTGAGGATGTAAAGGCGATCACCACCCGGCGCGAAGCCGAGAAAACCCGCATACAGAATCAGGCGGAGGAAAAGCGGCGCAACGACCTGCGCACCGAACTGGAGAACCGCATAGCCCAGATGCGCGGGTTTAGTGGCCGCGAGGCACTGGCCGCCTACAACAATGAGCTGGCCGTGGAGCAAGCACGCCAGCAAGCCCGGGTGGATGCCAAACGCCGTGGCCAGCTTGGTCTGGCCGCCAATGATGAAATTGGCGAGCTAAAGCATAACACTGACAACGAGATTAGGGAGATTGAGCGCCAGCAGGAGCTACTGGCCGCGCAAGGTTTCCATAGCCAGCGAGAGGCGAACGAAGCGGCGCACCAGGAGCGTTTAATGCAGATCCGAACTCGCCATACCGGCGCGTTGCAATCGACAATCCTGGCATTCGCGAATTTTGAGAAACAAACACAGGCCGAAAAAGCCAATGCCGTTGTTGGCCTGGGTGCCAACATGTTTAAACAGCTGGCTGGACAAAGTAAAACCGCGTTTAAAGCTTACAAGGCGTTTGCTATATCGCAGGCATTGATCAACACCTATCAGGCAGCAACCGGCGCTTATACAGCTTTGGCACCTATCCCTATCGTGGGCCCTGCACTGGGTGTGGCTGCAGCCGCCGCTGCTGTGTTATCTGGCCTGCAGCAGGTTAGACAGATAAAGGCTCAACAACCGGCAGGTATTGCGCATGGTGGTCTGGACTATGTGCCCAACGAGAGCACCTATCTGCTACAGCGTGGTGAGCGCGTCCTGTCACCTAAACAAAACATAGAGATCAGCGCCATGGCCCGCCACTATAACGCAGGTGGCCAAAGTGGTGGCCAGGGCAATATCAGTTTTGCCATTACCAATCAGATCACCGTCCAGGCCGCGCAAAATGACGCTAAAGGCGAACTGGTTGCCCAAAACATTGCCAGCCGCATTGAGGCTGTTGTGATAGCCAATGTCCGTTCCAATGGCAGTATTATTCGGGCGATTAAAGCGGCCTAGCGTAGCTTGCGAGCCCGCGCCAGGTCAATAACAACACCTGGTGCCTTTTCTGGTGGTGTGTAGTCTTTATCCTCAACCGGATAGCCCGTTGCGTCCAGGGCCAGATACACACCGTCATCACACCACACACCAACATAATGCCCCTTTAGGTCTACCCAGCCACTTAGCCCGGTCTTATCGCCGGTGATGCCTGTCACATCGTGCATTGTTACACGCTCAAAATGATATGCACGCAGCTCACTGGTAAACCCTCGAAACGCTAGATAGTGTTCCTGGTCATCCAGATCACTACACCGAACACGACCCCGATTGACGCATTTTGTGTTGCGCAGCAGCCCTCCTGTCGTGAGCAGGATGTGACCATAGTTGTGTTTGTAGCGGATGACTGGCATGTGGATACGGATACTGTTTAAATATACAGCTATGGTATCAGGATACATGCGTTAGAGCTAACATCATTAGAATGTCATGAACAATGGAATAGCAATTTATTTGGGAGATCAACGGATAAATAATTGATATGATTGCGCTAGTTAGATAGAAGGAAATTCTATGATTAATTTTGAACAATTTTTAGTTTTACTAGCCACACTGCTGTTTTGGAATACTTTAGGTATGGCGATCACTGTTGTCTGTCGATTTGCTGAAAAGGCACCTACATTCTACTCTGATGCCAAAGCCTCATTGGAAAAAATGGCGGAGTTCTACTCAAACACCCTAGCCTCCTTTAAAGGAAAAAAAACTATTTTAGTTATAGTTTCAATCCTAGTTATGTCTGCAAGTTGGATTTTTTTCGTTTTCTTTGATAGATACGATTACAGCCCTAATACAACGGGTTTGAAAGATTGGGTCGATGTTGCAGTTTATTTTAACAACATACTCTCACCACTTTTTCTCTTGCTTACCATCATTTTGCTTTTGATGACCTGGAGCACTAACAGGAAGGAGCTTAAGGCTATGACTGAGTTCCAGGATAGGCAGTTGCTGCATAGTCAGGTTGCGGACTTTTGTGCAGATTCACTTACTCACTATGAAAGGCTTGCTAGTGGTGTATCAATCAAAACGCTTAGGCAAAGTGTTGATGATTTCAATCTAGTCAGTAAAAAAGATAGTATTTTGATATACGTAGGAGGCTTAACAAGCGAACAAGAAAAAACCCAAAAAAGCCTCTTGGAAGTTATTACAAAGTTTGAAAGTGACAAGTTTGCCCACCCAATAATCGTAACTCTTTACTTTGCCTGTTACTGCAAGCGTCAATCCGTGGTGCCAAAGGAAGTCGATAGTTTGTACTTTTTCATCTGCTATTGCATATTGAAGGAACATCAAATTTTCAAACAAGTACTACCGGACGTTAAGTATCTCAAACTTTTGTGTGAGTCAGCAAAAAAATACGATGAGAAATACTTGGATATATACAATATAGTGTCGTTTAAGTTGGGCTCAGACTACTTAATATTTATCTTTATCTGTGTTCTTTTGAAGAAAGCGATCCTAGCCAAAAAGAATTGCTTGAGTTTTTAAAAAGTGTTTTCAGGTACAACAATGTGGAAATAGGTGACTTAGAAAGCTATATCGTGTCGAAACTGTGATGTAAAACGTTTTACACCTAAAACCCAGCTCCATAATTTTTACACTCGCTCCCACAGTAACCGACGAGCGATGAAAAACTATGGAGCAATTGCCCCTACCAAAGCCCCCAAAATCCTGCGTATTCCGGCTGGTACCTAACAGCCAGGTGCATGTCAGCAAAGCCAATAATGCCAGTGAGGTTTACGACCTGGAAGGCGCGTACTGGGAATTTGAACTCGAACTAACCAACGTCCGTGAGGGTGATGCGCTCGCCCTCGATGCGTTCCTGGCTAAACTCCGTGGCCAGGTGGGCAAGTTTGCCCTGCACGATTATCGCCGCCCGCAAACTAATCTAACCGCCGCCGGATTTGTCAATGGCAGCAACCAGGATGGCAATGTACTCAACGTACGTGGGATGCCTGTTAACCAAACCTATGCCCCTGCCGGAAGCCGTATCCAGATTGGACTGGGCGAGACTGCTGAACTCAAAGTGCTGACCGAGGATGTAGTGGTTAACAGCCACGGCCATGCACAGCTGGTATTTGAGTCCCCTGTCCGCTCTATTCCTGGTGATTCCTCGCCTGTTTATTTTAACAAGCCCTATGGCGTGTTCCGCCTGGCCGATAACAAGCAAGGGCTCGCCGAGGCCCAGTTAAAAGATGGCCTGGTCACATCATGGAAAATCAAGGGCCGGGAGGCTTTCTAGCATGGAGGCGCTTAATTTAAGCCTGGTTCAGGACCTGGCAAACGGCCGTCCCCGCTATTTTGTGCGAATGGCTTTTGAAAGCGGTGAATTGCTGTTGCACACGGGTGTGGGCGAGCGTCGGTTCCTTGAACGCACTTGGCATGGTCTCGGGATGCTGGGCCAGGTGGGTGAGCTGCCCGCCAGCGACAAAAACAACAGTGCGCGTATCAGCCTGACATTACACACCCAAAGCGACACCGTGCTGGCCGAAGTGGCAGTCAACGACCCGATTGGCGTGGGGGTTGAGATTTACCTGGTCACGGTGGATGCGCATTACCGTGTCTCCCAATACCAAATGCTTGAAAGCGGCTACATCGTAAGCTGCGATGTTGAGCGCGGCAGTGTCAGCAAGGTGCAGTTGCAGGTGGCTGGTGAGGCTGAGCGCTGGAAACAGGCCCGGCTCAACCAGCGTTGGAATGACGCCACCCAAAAGGCCCTGCACCCAGAGGACGAGTTTTTCAGTGAAATTGTTGCTGCGACCGCGACATACCTACCAGACACCCAACCGGGAAAATACATAGGACCAGATGATTTTGAATATGAACCTTGATTTGCAGGACTACCTGGACCAATGCGCTGAGCGCGATTTTGCCTGGGGAGAGTTTGATTGCTGTTTGTTTGTGGCCAACTGGATATTGCGCCGCACGGGTATAGACCTGGCACGCGATTTCAAAGGCCATTACAAAACCGAGCTGGGCGCTAAGCGGCGTTTAAAAGCTCTTGGCTTTGATGGCATTGAAAGTGTGTTTAAAGCCCGTTTAAAGCCTGTTTTATCTAGCTACGCGCGCCGGGGCGATTTGGCCCTGGTGAATTACGGCGGCCAGCTGGTAGGCGGTATTGTTGGGCTCAACTGTGTGTACTGTGTAACACAAAACGGTACCACAGCGCTTGACCTATCAATGGTCCACAGCTGCTACAGTCTGGAGAGTGCGAATGTCTAAAGTGGTAGATGTAGTTGTTGACCCAATATTGGACCTCGGCGAGAAAATCTGGGACGAAACCGTTGGTGTTCTGCTGGACAAGTTAGATCCCGATCTCCCTCAGGAAGACATGGCCACGCTGGCCAAGGGTCTGCAAAAAGGCATTGACCAGCCACGCCGTATTACGTTCGGCCGCGACCGGGTTGGTGGTGTTATCGCGCACCAGGCAACGGTCGAACGCGATGAAAAAAAATGGGTGCAGCTAATTGTGCTCATTAACGGTGCTCCCATTGATACCCTCGAAGACATCTACATTGCTAACAAGCCGCTAAGCGATTACCCCGCAGACAGCTATAACTACTCCCTGAGTGATGGACGCCATGCAACGGCCAATAGCATGGCCGTGTCTAAGATGGCAGGCTGGACCAGCAAACACGTTGGTTTCGGTCAGGCTCACGTTTTCATTGAGCTGGAAAACAACCGGGAGGTGTTTCCGGACGGCATAAGTGATTGCGAGTTTCTCATTCGTGGTATACGCGTATGGGACCCGCGTGACAGTGGTCAGAACCCGGATGATGAAAGCACCTGGGCGTGGTCACAAAACGCGGTGCTGTGTGCCCTGCACTATGTACGGTTTTATGGTGCGCATCAGGTACCAATGCATACGATACCACTCAATTGGTGGATAGCCGCCGCGAACGTAGCGGACGAGGATACCGAGTACACCAATACTGATGGGAACACTGCAACAGAGCCGCGCTATACCTGCAATGGTACATTTCAATTTACAAGCCGCCCGAGCGAGGTGCTGAGCCAGCTGGAGCGCACGTTTGCCGGTAAAATATTCCGCCAAATGGGCCAGTGGTTTGTGCGCGTAGGTGCCTGGTATGGCAACCCCACTTATACCATCGGCCCTGATGATGTGATGGGCAATGTTAAAATCAAATGGCATGCGGATCTGCGCGACCGTGCTAACACGGTACGCGCTCAGTTTGTTGACCCAAACCAGCACTATGAGCGTACCGATGCGCCGCCCGTTGTGGCTGAGGGGTATGTTGCCAGAGATAATCAGCCGTTAGAGGCGTCAATCAGCCTGCCTTTTGTCCGTAGCGTAACGACCGCGCAGCGCCTGGCTAAAATCCATCTTGAGCAAACCCGCCTTGGGGTGATAGAGCTGCCGCTGCGCCACACTGCCCTGCGTGCAGCCGTTGGCCGAACAATATATGTAGATTTGCCCCGTGAGCACATCAGCAAAAAAATATACCGTGTTGTTGACCGCAAGTTCCGACTGACCGGTGGTATTACCCTGGTATGTATCGAGGATGGGCCCCTGTTGTGGGCGGACGACCTGGTACCCGGCGCGGTAGATATCACGCCTAACAGTGATTATGTGACTGGTAAGCCGGGGCCTGTTTTTGATGTCCGGGTTGAGGTGGACGGTGACGGCAATGGCGTAATTAAATGGGGCCACGCTACGCCCCTCGCAGTACATGAGTACGATGTTATTTTTTATGACGGTGATAACAGAGTTTATCGGGACGCTGTGACCTACACCCAGATCACCATCCCAAAACTAGCGCTCGGTACCTATACTGTACGGGTGTATGCCCGCAACATATTTGGCCAGCGCTCTACCTCTGTGGCTACACAGTTTAGTGTGCTGCAGCCAATCGCCCCGCTGGTGAGCGTTGAGGTGGATTATAACCAGGTAACGCTGACTGCTGCTCTCCCTGCTGTTGGTATAGGTACACAGTTCCAGTGGGAGTTTTTAGGCTCTGCCGAGAGCCCGGCCAGTGGCCAGCGGGTGTTTGCGCAGGTGTATAACCGCATCGGATTGCAACCAATCACCACCTATTTGTTTAGAGTGCGCTCAGTTAATCACCTGGGTAACAGTGACTGGGTTAATGTCAGTGCAACTACAACCACCGTTGACCTGACAGAGTTTATTAATGAGATACCGCTAAATAAACTCAGCCAGGAGGCGCAGGACCTGATAGCAGACATTAACCAACAGGTTGATAGGCTGCGCCCGGAGACCGATAACAACCTGCCCTCACTGGTGGCCAAAAACATAGACCAAATTCAGGTGCTGCAGGACGTTACCGCAATACTGGATGACTCTTTGGCCAATGGGCTGCCCAATCAAGTGCGCCTGGCCAACATCAAACTGGATGAGACAGCACTGGCGCTCACAGACATGCAGCGCGCGGTGTTTGACGTAACGGGTAACTATACGTCTTTCCGGCAGGAGTATGAGCGCCGGACACTGGCCAACGAGCGCCTGATAGACGCGATTGTGTACGTGGACCCGGACAATGGCACCATTGTTAACCGAGCCTATCAGTATACCGACAGCCAGTTTACCCTGGCCCAGGCGCATATTAATGGTGTTGATGCCCGGGTATCTTTTGAGGCACGGCGAATAACGCAAACACAGGACCAACTGACAGAGGCCACTGCACAGATAATGGTGCAGGCGGGGCTAATCAATCAGCGTGCTACTTACACAGAGGTAGATGCGCAAATTGCCGGAGCCATAGCAGCGTTAACCCCGGCCTACAGCTGGCAGTTTAACACCAGTGCTGAGGGGTTTACTGGCCATAGCAGCTATAACGCTCAGGGCTATCTGGTTTGTAGCACTAGCCTGTCCAGCCCGAGTATCGAGTACAGCGCCAACCAAAATCCGGTGTTCAGACTGCGTGTACGTAAGCATGCAAACGGCAGCTGGGTTGGCCGTGTCCATTTTGGCGGGGCGCAGCCTATCCCGTTGCCGGAGCCAACCAGTACCGACTGGGAGGTGGTCCAGGTAGATGCAACTGGCACAGCTGGGTATGTCGGTACCATAACGGGGCTGACCTTTGAGCTGGGTGCCTGTGATGTGGATTACATTGAGGTAGGTAAACGTGGTGCCAATGACCTTGCCCTGCGAGACGTAACGGCACGCACCACCACCATTGAGCAGGAGCTGGACGCCGGAACCGGCCGCATGGCCCAGTATGCAACCACGGCCTGGACCAGTGCCCAGGGCTACCAGACACAGAGCAATGTACAGGCTGCACTGGACTCATTTAACACCACGTATGGCATTAGTGCGGTGCTGCAGGCGCTGGACGACAACGATGTAATAGTAAAGGCCAATGCTGCTCAATCCTGGATAGACGGGGCCAACGCCACGATTAAAAACCAGGTCACACAACTACTCAATGAGGACGGTGGCGTTAACCAAAAACTGGCAACGGCTGAGCAGCAGCTGGATGCCATTGCCGGTGAGATAAGCCAAACCGTAACGCAAGTGCAAGGCCTGCAGCTTGACCTGGCAGATAAAACCCTCAATGAGGTGCTGAGCGAATACAACACCCTGCTACGCAACAACGAGCTGGCAGAGCTGGGGGTGACTCTGGCCCATGCTAACAGCAAGCTGAGCGCTGTAACCGACGAGGTGAGCGCGGTTGCAGAGCAAACCACGCAGCTCATTGCCATGCAAAATCAAAGTGCTGCGGGGGTAACAGCCCTGGGCCGCGCCTACGCCAATGAGCGCCAGGCAAGTGCTGAGCGTGAGCAGCGCTTACGGGCTGAGATAACCACCGAGAGCGGTAAAGCTGTAGCGCAGGCGATTGACTTTACCCGAGCTGTAACCGGCTACTGTGTTGATGCAGACGGCAACCCGGTAGACGAGCAGGTTGCTGTAGCCTGTGAGGCCGCTGGTCACACCTGGATAAATGGCCCGGTGGTTGAGCGCAGCATGATGCTGGCCACTGCCATGGTGGACGCCCGAGGCTATCAAACCAGCAACCAGGTGGCCACAGCCATTAATACATTTAATGGTGAGTATGGCATTACCGCTGCCCTGCAGACGCTGACCGACAACAATACCCTGGCAAAGGCCAACCATGCGTCAAGCTGGATTGCGGCCGCTGATGGTTACATCCGCGACCAAATTACCATCTATAACGCTGCCGACGGTGGCATTAATGACCAGTTTGCCCACGTTGACCAAACCCTGGACGCCATTGCCGGTGAGATAAGCCGTAACGTTGTACAAATCCAAGGCATGCAGCTGGCTGATCAGGCACAGAGCCTTAACGATGTAATAGCTGCCTATAACCAGCTGATGCAGGGTAATGACCTGGCACTGCATGACATAAAACTGGCACTGGCCCAGGATAAACTCTCGGCAGTGACCGACGAGCTAACATCGACGGCCAGTTATACCCTGGAGCTGGGTGCCCTGCACCACCAAAGCCAGGCGTACATTACCACCCTGGCCAGCGCCTTTGCCAATGAGGTGCGTGCGAGTGTGACACGTGACGAGCGCTTTGCGGCTTTTGTGGGTGATACACAGGCCGCATTTAGTGATGTGACTGAGGCTTTTGCCGAGGTCGATGCGGCAAACATTATACGAGACCAGGCATTTAGCGCCTTTGCTGCCAATACCGAGGCGGCATTTAAGGCAGTGACAGAGACACTGGCGAGCCAGGAACAGGCACTGGCCAGGCAGCGTACTGATCTGGTTGCCAAAATCGAACAAGACGATACCGCCACACTGGCCAGTGCGATCACCTATACCCGGGCAGCAGTTGGCTACTGTATTGATGGAGCTGGCAACATCACCAATGAGACGGATGCCGTACAGTGCGTAACGGATGGTCATAGCTGGGTAGACGGCCCGTTGGCTGAGTACATCCGCAATCTGGCGATCACTAATGAGGTTGGCCAGGCTGTCAGTATTGCCGACATTCGCCAAGCCTTTGAGACTCAGGGTGGCCAACTGATAGCGCGTGGCGGTTGGGTGATCAACAACCAGGGCCGCATAGTCTCTATTGCCGGTTATAACGATGGTGACGTGGGCAGTATTGACCTGTCTGCAGATGTTATCCGCCAGGGGGTGATGATTGGTGATACCTTTGTACCCACCTCATACGTGGATAATACAGACCCGGACAACCCGGTGCATGTATTCCGTGGACGGCTGGAGTTAGGCGACTATACGGTCAATTCTGTTGATGATATTCGGGCGCAGGACGGTGAGCGTGGACCGCAGGGGATCCCCGGAGAGCCTGGTGCCGATGGTAAAACGACCTATACCTGGATCAAATATGCAGAGGGGCCGACAGGTATTGGGATGAGCGACTATCCCAACGGGCGTGATTATATAGGGCTTGCTTACAACAAGCTTACGCCTTTGGAGTCGTCAAACCCGTCTGATTACACCTGGTCAAAAATCCGAGGTGAACGAGGAGCAACCGGGCAAAATGGCACTGATGGTGTGCCCGGTGAGCCAGGTGCCGATGGTAAAACAACGTACACCTGGATTGCGTATTCGGACTATGCTGATGGGCGCAATATGTATCAGGTGTCCAATGAGGATACCGCGTACATTGGTATAGCGGTCAATAAGACTACTGCTACAGAGTCTGACAACCCGGCTGACTACACCTGGTCACGGGTTCGCGGATACGATGGTCAAGATGGTCAACAGGGCCCAGCAGGTTCTAGAGGGGCTGGGCAATTTACGGTTGGTACTGAATCTGGTGTTTGGTCAGATGCCGTAGCCAATAGCGTATGCACCGGTGGTTCACCCGTTCAAAATGACGTTGTAACTATTTACAAAGTGTCTGCGCCCAAAACCCAAACCACAAAGTACTGGTCAGGCAGTAATTGGTTGGCATTTGCGCTCCACATACATGGTAGTGCTCTAATAGATGGGACAGTCATTGCGGACGCAATTGTTGCCGCAACGGGCACCATAGACAGCATCACAGCGGTATCTGGCAACGTTAAAATCAACAATAGCGGCATAGAGGCACGCCAAATATATTCCTACGCCCAGTTTGTAACAACACCTGGCCAAACCGCTGCAGACAACCCTGCTGCTGTAAGGATCAACGCTAACAGCGGCAATGTGGGTAATCTATTTATCTATAACAGCAACAGCTCAGGCTATGGTGCAACAATTTACACCAATGGCACATATGCGTTATATGCCAGTCGAGGTCTGATAGGCCCATTTACTGGTGGGCATGATGGATTGGTTGACAAATCAGTTCACCTGGAGCCTGGCGACCTGGTCCGGGACATTGACCTGGTCAATATTGCCGATCTGTCTAATGCCATCTGCACCATGGGCCCTACCACAAAAGCAAATGACAGAGCGGTACGCGGCGTGTTTATCACGCGGACTGCATTAACTAATCGTGTGGCTGCCCTTCGCGGATTTCGCGGGTTTGAGCGGTTTGTACAGTACCGCAGCACTCATGATTTGATCTCATTTAACGCCCTGGGCGAGGGCGTGCTCAACGTATGTGGCCAAGGAGGCGACATCGAGACTGGCGATTACCTCTGCAGCAGTGCGATACCAGGTAAAGCAATGCGCCAGGCCGACCAAGACTTCGAGCGCCCTTACACCATCGCACAGGCGCGCCACCCTATCACATTCACACATCCTGACCAGGTCAAACAGGCTGCGGTCATCTATCTACGAGGATAAGTACATGGCATGGTTTAATGCACAATCAGTTAATGCAACCAATGGATCTAATGTGATCCAGGTTGTCAGCGGCGAGAGTGTCGCAAACATACGCCCGGGGGATGGCCTGATCATTGGCTCATTCAACCCGGTTGAGGTCAATCGGGCCTACGCCACCAATCAGGGCCAGTACATAGAGTTGCTGGCACCCTGGGACAACGCCACCCAGTCGCAGGTTCCTGCGCTTGTTATGCCAACGAGCGGAGACTTTAACAGCGCCGTAACCGCCCTAAAAAATGCCAACACCATGGTTAACGACAACGTGCGTGCCATGGTTGACTGGCAAACAAAAATGGGGTCGGTGCAGTTTACCGATCTGGATGGTAATGTTCAGACAGTAAAAAGCCTGCGCCTGATGCAGAGCGAGGTGGATAGCGCCAACCCCTACCCCTGGGCTATGCGCAAATGCCAGATGGAGGCCATTAGACAGCAAAATTTGGAGCGTTATGCAGCGAGTGGCTGGGTACACTTCGGGACACACCGTCATGACAATGCTGGTTATGTTGCTATTAACGACGGGCTCTTTACAGAGACTACGGCCAAAAATATTCTCAATTTGGGCAGTGGCCTCGCAAATAGCGGGTCACCTAAAAAGGGGCGGTCATCAACTGATGAGCCTGTTCTTCATATGGCTGGTTTAATTGTACATTTGTCGTCGCTATCTGTATCAAACGCTGGGTATCAGGCTAATCGTATTAAATTGCCTCCTGCTGAGTCTGGCACTCGGACATACGAAAGTGCAACTGGCGTGTCTGTCACACACGCAACTGCAGCTATCGCATTTGCGTCGGAAACTGAGACTAATAAAGTTGTGACTGATCGCGTTGATATGTGGGGCTTCGAGCTGTATCTGCGTGAGATAAACGAGAGTGACCCTTTTGTGTATGCAAACGGATTAATACAGAGCCAGGCAACACATATACATGGTGTTCCAACTACAGCTGATACCGTGCGGGCCAGTAGTTATTTTGCGTGGTATGAGGCAGATGATTCTAGTCGAGGTAAAGGGGTTAACTGGCAATATGCCAGCGAGTCTCAAAGAATGGCGATTGCCAGTGACCCAGCCCACAACATCTATTTTGATGATTCTACGGGGAAGTTCTATCAATGGTGTGTTCGGGGGAGAAGTTTCGTGGGTTTAGGAAATGGAGACTGGGAATCGATAGATTCTACAAAAGACTATTTTAACTTCTCGTATGCAAGATCATCATCGATTCAACCTCAAGGTTTGCAAAATCAATCTACAGCGTTTCGAGATTCTAGCCTATTCAGCTTATATGTAGGTGGAGGAACAATCGCCAGAAGCGTTTCAGCCAAACCTTATCAACGCGGACTGTTTCAAGTTAGAACTTCTGCAGATGGAGCTAACCCAAGTGATTTCGGTATTGATGGCCATTGCTACTTTCTTGTGTGTGGTACAGTCAATCGGCTTAACCAAGGGGCGTACCACCCAAGCTTTAACCCCTTAGGTTGCGGATACCATGCCGTAGGTAGTAATCCAGGCTCTACGAGCCACGGTTCCCGATTCGGTTCAACAGATATAGTCCCTATTGCATCGAGGAGTGATACATTCGACCCAGAAAAGGTTCGAATTCCGTCCGAAAATAGCAATGTGCAATGGGGGGCAATAGGTCACTTGTCCGGCAGACCAGATGGTAAGTCCTATGATGCCATATATTCCAGTGGTCAAGGGGGCGTTTGTAGGGATATGCGCTATGGTGCTATTGGCCTGGGCTTACCTGATTTCAGTGAGAGTGATTTAAAAGTCAAGGCCAGTATGTATCGTGGGTGGGAACTTCTTTCAAAAACAGAGTTTATTCCTCGTACTGTAACCGTCGGCGCTGCAGCATTCTTTAGTTCAGGTAATAACAGCACGGTTAGTTTTGCAACTAGTGATTCCGATAACCCAAGAAATACGGCGGCTCCGGAATTCCAGAATTACAATGCCTCGCATTGGTTGTTAGCCGGAGACAACGGGAATACAATGATTATAGAGAGAGTATCTTCTGGTCAAAATTTTGCGTACTGGCCCTTTAACAATAACACTGCTTTTTTGTACGATTCTGGTGATGTGGCAGATGAATTCAACTCTAAGTTTCCGGTTGGTACCAAAATTTGGCTAGGTGCAGTTTATCCAAGCGCCTCGCCTGTTTCTGCGGAGTATTTACATACTGATGTACTTGGCTCTCCTGCTAATATACTGCAATGTGCCGATTTAAAAGAGGGTTGGATAGGCTGTTGGTTGGGAGTTCCCAACGGACAAAAAAAATGGTCTGAGTTTAGGGCAAGCCGTCCTACCCAAGCGACTGTAATTAATACAGTCCAGACTGATGATCTAGGCGCTGCGTGGACTATTTCAACTCACTCATTCAACACTGTTTTAAATAGTCCGACAGCCGCAAGTGTCGCTCCTGTAGGCCGTGTTGAGGTATGGGTTTACAATACCAATGCAAAGCTGACGAGAGCATCAAATATTTCACCCATATACAAAGGTCGTGCAGGTATAGGAAACGTATTTCTGTCGCAAAATTACCTGCAGCGAGATTTGTGCTATTCATTGACTGGTAAGATTGTTGTCCGTAGTTCGCACGCACGCAGCGAGAGTACAGTTCCTCTGAGGGATCAAGGTAGGCTGTTTGCGGGCTTGTTTTATCAAACCAGCCCTAGGTGTTTTGACCTGCCCGATACATTTCCATTGCCCGATAACAATAGCCCGGCCCTGCTTGCTCTTGACTACGCTGTTGTGCAAGATGGTATGGCGTACATTAATTACGCGTACATCGAGCTCAAGTTTAATGGCACAGATTGGGGATCTGACGGTAATGTACATATGACAAACGGCCAAGGCACTATGCTCGACGACAATGGAGATACGGTAGCTTTTGGTACCGGACAGTTGGTAGAGCCATTAGGATGGGTTTAGCTATGACATTATGTAAAATTGAGTCATTTATAAAATTTGATGATGACAACCAGCCAGTTTTGGACGATGACGGCATACCTGCGCTCCTACCTAAGCCAGCGACGAAATCAGTCCAGGATTTGGAGCGGGTTATAGCATTGGGTAAGCCTCATCAGGTCATTGGGCAATTTGCTGAGCTAGTTGCGTTGGATGAGCAATGGCGGTTTGCTGTTGATTATGTAGAGTATCTAAAGGCAGTTAAAGCCGCTGATTCATTCGGAGTTGAGCCTCCAAACGAGCCTATCCAGCCACCTACCAAAACAATCCAAGAGGTTTTGGAGCCGTATATACGAGCACAGTTTAAACGTTTAAGAGCTAAGCTGGTTGCAGCAATCACAGTCGTTGTTGATGACATGGAGTTTGACGGCGATGAGGAGAGCCAAACAAGGATGGCAAGAGCATGCCAGTTTATGTCCGATACTGATGAGATTGACTGGATCCTGGCTGACAACACCGCAGTTAAAGTTACTAAAGCAACGCTAATGCAAGCCGGACGATTAGCTGGTTTGAGACAAGCTGAGCTTTGGGTTAAATAAGGTTTAAAGAGGATTTAAAGAGGGTTTAAAGCGCCCTCTTTTTTAATAATTGAGCAATCTAAAAACAAATGTATTTTTGTCCAAATTCATGCGGCGCGTTACACTTGGCTAATAATACACAAGAAGTGAGTGTTACATATCGTGATTATAAAGGCACACATACTGTGCCTGGTCGAAAAATCAATGACCATACCTTTCACTACAATATAAAAGCTGACAAACAAGTTCAGGTTACCACTTTAGAATGGCAACCCTATATTGGTTTGAGCTTGTGTAAGCAAGGTTGGGTAATGCAGGCCACAATTGCTTTACTGCATAGCCAAGGTTATGGTGCTACCGTGACCTTTTACCCATGGGCACGTGCCGTTGCTTATGCTGAAAATGGAAAAGTAGATTTGCTGGTGCCTGAGTATTTCATTGAGCCCGAGTCGCCTTCGGATACATTTCCTGGTACGCGCCGATTGGATCATCTTACTCTCACCGAGGCATTTGGCTGGGGTCCGATCGCACTATATAAGCGTAAGGATTATAACACAGATCACTTTACCAGCCTGGCTGCACTTGCTGATGAACGCATTGGTGTAGTCCGTGGCTATCAGAATACGCCAGAGTTTGACCGGCTCATGGACGCCGGCAAATTTAATGTCATGGAAGCCGTTGATGATGCACACAATATCAGATTACTTATGGCTGGTCGTGTAAATCTAATCGTTGGTGATCCTGAAGTTATCAAGATGGAGATTGATTCTTTTAAGCAGCATAGTAATACTGAACTAGCGACGATGGCTGCCAACCTAGTGATGGTTGAACCCATTTTACAAATGAATGGCTTGTTCTTCGCTGTCTCAAAGCACAATAAATATGGTAAAACCTTACTGTTTGAACTGAATCAGGCTATTGCCGAATTTAAAAAGCACGGTATCCTGGACGAGATAAAATACAACACAGCCAATAGTTGTAAGCAATAGTAACTATCTAATTTTTATAGAAAATATAAGCACCCTGCTATTCTCTGGCCTATTTCTAACTCTCGTGTTATGTTGAAATCAGATGATCAATACAATGAGCATAATGTGAAATTAGATATTTATCAGGTTGATGCATTTGCATCAGCTGTTTTTGAAGGTAACCCCGCTGCTGTGTGCCCGCTGCAAAACTGGCTGTCAGACGACTTACTACAAAAAATAGCGGAAGAAAATAACCTATCGGAAACAGCCTTTTTCGTATTAAAGGAAAACACCTACCAACTACGTTGGTTTACTCTTAAAGGTGAAGTGGACTTGTGTGGTCATGCAACCCTGGCTGCCGCCCATGTGTTGTTCACTCATCTAGGCCATCGTGGTCAAACGATCCATTTCCAAACAAGAAGCGGCTTACTATTGGTAACAAAGGTACCAGAGGGATACAGTATGGACTTCCCCGCTACACTTGTGCAGCCTGTTGAAGAACCAGATATGCTTTTGACTGGTCTGGGTATTTCAAGTGCGGAATGTGTATTGGCGGGGTTTGATTATATTGTTGTACTAAGTAATGACTCTGAAGTCAAAGCGATTGTGCCAGAGTTTGAGAAGTTAGCTCAGCTTGAACTGCGTGGCGTTGTTGTTACTGCCCCCGGGGAGTCAGTTGATTTTGTCAGTCGCTGTTTTTACCCTAAACTGCGTGTCAATGAAGATCCCGTAACGGGATCGGCTCATTGCCAGCTGGCGCCTTATTGGTGTGAGCGATTAGACAAAAACAGAGTGACAGCACAGCAGTTATCTGAGCGAACAGGGAAGATAAAGTGTACTCTTGTCGAAGACAGAGTAATACTTGAAGGCAATGCTGTAGATTATTTGCAGGGTCAAATCTCTATCTAAACACAACTTAAAGTGATTCATAAGAATAAAAAAGGGAGTAGCAACCCTCTCCCTTTTAAGCTTTTAATACAATTTAACATAATGAAAGATAGAGCTTTTTTGCATTAATTTTATACAATTAATGCAATGCAGCGGTAAATGGAATACTTTCGCAGATCTGCGCTTCTGCAATCAGTATTTCTTCCAGGCGCGCGTCGATCACAGCTTTGTCAAAGTACTCGTAGCCAAGCTCAACAAACAAGTTTTTGTGTTTTTCTTCCGATTTGGCTATGGTTACGTAAAAGTCTTTTTCTTTACCTTCCGGTAGTGCTTCCGCGACCAGCGAAAAAACGCTCATGGCCTCGCGCTTCAATCACAGCTGCTACCAACAAGCGATCAATTAAAAATTCATCTGAGCCCTGACGAAATAGCGCACGCATTTTTTTAATATAGGGATCTGCTTTGTCATTGCCCAAAGTCACCTGGCGATCAGTCAGTAATTTAAGCACTTGCTTGAAGTGGATCATCTCTTCAATAGCAAGGTCAGCCATTGCTTTAACGAGTTTGATTCGATCTGGATAGTGGCTCAGCATTGACATAGCCATGCCGGATGCTTTTTTCTCAGCGGCAGCGTGATCCTGTAAAAAGATATCAAACTCTGCCATGACTCTATGTGTCCATTCGAAGGGGGTGTGAAATTTTAGCTCAAACATCTGTAATTTATTCTGTTGTCAGTTTGCTGAGTATTTTACCTAAGTACGATGCTAATATCCAAAATTGCTGTGTGCCTCCTACTTTTGTGTTTACTTAGTGGCCTGCACAGTTAGTATCGGACATTTTATTCATGCATAACTAAGATGGGCTATAAAGAAGGCTGTCTCTGTCTGCTTTTCCATTTCTGGTAGATTCTACTTTCAGTGGATGATCGATTTGCTTCCACGCTGTCACTTTTCCTCCCTGATTGAGGTTTGGCATAGTACTCGCCAAATCAGTTTGCATACCAAGAAAGTCCGCCAGTGTTTGTAGGCTACCAGGTTGAGCTACGTCCAACATCAGGTATGTTTGCTGCTTGCGCTCTAAAAAGCCAAGGCAATCCTTACGATGCTTTTGGTAGATATCTATCAGGTATTGATCGCTTGCGATACTATCTTTGCTTAAATGTTCAAAGGTACCAAAGTAACAACGTTTCAAAGTGTCATTGAATCCGCCCTGCTGAGTTTCCAGCCTTGGCAACATACGGGTTAGTAAGCGTCGTATTGAGGGAACCCAGCTTGACATGGCTCTGTCCAGATATATAAAGCGGCTGTTTGGATACAACGCTGCCAGTGTTTCGTAGTCATTGAATACAGGAGTATCAGCTATGACCTGAGCTTGAGAAAATGTTTCCCGGGTATAAGCTGTATGTGCTGTTTTAAAACCTAGCTCTAAAAAAGCAGCACATACACTGGTAGTACCGGTTCTTGGTAACCCGGTAATAAAAATTTTTTCCATTAAACAAAATAACAATAAATATTAATAATCGACAGTGCTAACAGTGACAAAAAGCTTAACGCCATACCCAAAACACGCAGTTTTAGATTGGCCATGTTCAGCGCGAATGAGTGCAAAATCCGACCTGTCAGGTAGGTGCTGCCCGTGATGTATAACCAAATTGCCTGTCCGCCTTGAAATTCCAAAGCAAACAGAAGGATTAAAAGTAATGGCGTGTATTCCATGAAATTGCCATGGGCGCGGATCGCTCTTTCTAAGGCGGGGTTTCCACCATCTCCAAGCGCAACTTTGTGTTTGTGACGTAAACCTATGATATCAAAACTGAGTTTGATATAAAAAAGAGTAAATATGGCAGCAAAAAATCCTGTTATCATGACGCAGACCTACTTGTAAGTATTATAAGTAGGCCCAGTATAGAGAGTTTACTCGATAAAATATACCGCATACACTTCAGCAGTGAGTGTTGTGTCTCCAGTGTTATAAGCTTGACTGACATCCATGGACTCTGCCGCCATCATTTTGCCACGAGCATAAGGCTGAACAGGCACATTCATCGGTGAAAACGACACGGAATATAATCGACCGAGTTCAACGTCAAAGTCATCTGCAAGCTCTCTGGCAGCCGCCTTAGCTTCTTCAATGGCTGATTTTTTAAGCTTTTTCATGTACTCAGCTTTGTCTTCAACGACAAATTCAGTGTTATTAAATTGATTAATGCCACTGTCTACAAAGGCCTGTAGCAGATTTGGGTATTGTGCAAGATCTTTTAGTTTGACGGTAAGACTACGGCTGACTCTGAAGCCGTCGAACTCTTCTTCGTTGTTGGTACGATTGTAACGTGTCTGGCGATGCACATTAAGCTGCTCTGCATGAATATCATTGGTTTTTATATCAAAATCTCTGGCTATCTGAATCGCTTTGGCCATGATTTGATCAACATTTGCTTTTGCATCTGGTAATGACTTGTGCTTTTCAGTTATCGCGACACGAATAATGGCTGCGTCGGGCTGTACTTCCAAAGAAGACATCCCTTTTACATATAAGTGTGGACCTTCGGGCAAACTGCCTGCTTGTGCGCTGGTACTGAGCGCAAAAATTGCAGCGGCTAAAAGTGAGCGCATGAACGCCTCCTTACTTTATTCAAATGAAAAATGTGGTGTTGAACCATAAAACCACAAGAGATGCGCCAATTAAAGCACAAGTTTGTTAATCAATGCTGAATGTTATACGCTTTGTGTAAAGAGCGAATAATAAAGGGTTCTTCTTGCTCAAAAAACAAACCTGTGTGGGCGTTGAGTATTGCTTGCTGCAGATCTGGTCGTTCGAGTGCAGACTGTAGCAGATCGATCGCTTTCTTTCCCTCGTTGGATTTTGCACAAGCTATGTAGCCAAAAATAGTCAATCCAGCCTCTTCGATAGCATGGAAAGTGTAGCCATTAAGTGCTTGTGCCGAAGGATGCTCGGTAATGAATACTGAACTGTACTCAATTATCCCGTCCAGCTTTCCCTGACTCAGCATTGTCCTAAGTCGGTAAGCACTTTGATTTCCTTGTGCTACCCAAAAAGCTGATTGGTTTGCTGCGATAAAATTGTCAATTTCCTGTCCATAAGAGCGACCTTCCGATACGCCAATATTCAGGCCCATTCTGACGACTGTGCCCAGTGAAATCGTATCGGGAATATTTGGTTGATCTTTAAGTATTAAACGGTTGGCTGGAAATGACATCAAGGGGTAAGGTGTAAACAAAGCCATAGCCTCTCGCTCTGGTGTCTTAACTTTGTTGTATAGGCACGCTTTTGAATTACGAACGAGTTCTCGCCACTCCCTTTTACGGCTGGCTGGCATAAAAGCCAGGACGAGCTTTCCCTGAAGAGTAAGCTCTAATTTAAGCAATAGCTGGGTTGCCAGATCGGTGGGGGCTATATTTGAGTCTGGAGAGTAGTCTGAAATAATATCTACGTAGATTGGCTCACTTTTTACAAAAACAGAAACGAGCAACATAATAGCTACGACAGTACAGCGCATTCAGTTCACCTAACTCGAACATCTATGCAAAACCGGTTTTGCTGGGTTCCTGCTACTAAGCAAAAAGGAGCCGGATCGGCACAGACTTTCTATCAGTGCTCCATGCACACCCTAACGCTGAGCGAGCAGCGCTGATACTAAGTGTGGCTCAAAAAGAAAGAATCTGCCATAAGCAATTTAAAGAGTATATATTGGCATTGGTGGTTTTAGCTTTGTTGACAACAGGCATAAAGAACGTTTTTGCAAGTGATATCCATCACTAACGCGCAACTTGCTCACAATAATAAACATTGTCGTTTAACTATTGGGGCTGAATTATAGAAAAAAGGCGCGAATCAGATAGTCGCGCCTCAATTTAATCACACACTACAACGTTTGTAGTTGCGGTACTCTGGTAACCAATAATTTTTCTCAATGGCTGCCCAGATTAGATCTTCCGGCATTTCCAGCGCAACGCCCTCTACCATCGCTTTCTTGGCCACAGCAAATGCGATCCGTTTACTCAACGGTTCAATTTCAACCAACGAAGGAAGCAAGCTGCCTTTACCTGTGTTAGCCCAAGGTGAAGACTCTGCTAGTGTTTCACTGGCAATCATCAGCATAGACTCTGTAATGCGTGAAGCCTTAGCAGCCAATACACCCAGTCCAATACCCGGGAAAATGTAGCTGTTGTTACACTGAGGAATAGTAAAGGTTTGGCCGTTAAACTCGACAGGTTCAAACGGACTGCCTGTCGCAACGATCGCCTGACCTTCAGTCCACTCAATCACATCTTTTGGATGTGCTTCAACCTGACGCGACGGGTTGCTCAATGGGAAGATAATTGGACGTTCACACCCTGAGTGCATTGCTTTGATAACCTGTTCGGTGAACAAACCTGGCTGACCAGATACGCCAATCAGGATATCTGGTTGAGCGCAGTGCATCACATCAAGTAAAGAAGCAAATTCACCACTGAAGTTCCAGGTTTCAAGCGCCGATTTTGATTGAACCAAAGCCGCCTGGAAATCACGTAACCCTTCCATACCTTCGGTCAGCAGACCATAACGATCGACCATGAATATCCGGCTACGAGCTTGCTCGTCAGAAATGCCTTCGGATACCATTTGCGCAATGATCTGCTCTGCAATGCCACATCCGGCAGATCCTGCACCAACAAAGACGACCTTTTGCTCAGACAGCTTTGTACCTTTAACGCGGCATGCCGCCAACAAAGAGCCAACTGTAACGGAGGCGGTACCTTGTATATCGTCGTTGAAACAGCAAATTTCGTCACGATAGCGACCCAGCAAAGGCATTGCATTGGGTTGAGCAAAATCTTCAAACTGGAGTAAAACGTTTGGCCAGCGACGTTTAACGGCTTTGATAAATAGATCCAGGAACTCGTCGTATTCATCCTGAGAGATACGCTTATGACGTGCGCCCATATACATGGGGTCATTCAGTAATTTTTCGTTGTTCGTGCCTACATCGAGCATAACCGGTAAGGTGTATGCTGGGCTGATCCCGCCACATACAGTGTATAGTGCCAGCTTACCGATTGGGATACCCATTCCACCGATCCCCTGGTCACCCAGACCCAGAATACGCTCACCGTCGGTCACCACGATAACCTTAACCTTATTTTTGGTCGCGTTACGCAGAATATCGTCGATTTGATGGCGTTCTTCATAAGAAATGAATAAACCACGCGAGCTGCGATAAATGTCGGAAAACTTTTCGCATGCATCACCTACCGTTGGCGTATAAATGATAGGCATCATTTCTTCGAGGTGATCACGCACAAGACGATAATACAGGGTTTCGTTGTTGTCCTGTATAGCACGCAAATAAATATGCTTGTTAAGGTTGTCGCTGAAACTTGAAAACTGCTGATAACAGCGTTCGACCTGCTCTTCTATGGTTTCAAAACGTGGAGGAACGAGACCCGTCAGGTTAAAGTTTTCTCGTTCGCGCTGACTAAATGCACTGCCCTTATTTAATAGCGGAGTTTCTAAAAGCGTTGGGCCAGAGTATGGAATGTAGAGATAATTGGGATCGGATTGTTTAGTCATATTTACAAGCTGTGACTCGTTAAATTAAGTACAAGGAATTATTATTGCGCAAATGCATTAAAATTCAATGAATTTTAAGCATGTCAGACCAATAAAAAACGGCTCTGTTCGGGCATGAGCAATGCGTAAACAGAGCCGTACATTATACGATAAATCGATCTCAAGCGCCAAACTTACTCGCTGGATTCACCCATTGCCGCGCCTTCCCTACGTGGATCAGCGCCTCCTAGTAGAAGATCCTCTGTCACTGCGATGGCGTGAATACCAGAATTTAAGTCACGGACTCTGACAGTATGCCCCTTTGCTTCCAAAAGTGGCTTTAACTTGGCCACCTCGGTACCTTTTTCAAGTGTGGTGTATTGGTTGCGGTTTGTCACCCTTGGCAGGTCAATCGCTTGCTGCGGTGACATGCCCCAATCAAGTACGCCAATGACTGTTTGTGCCACATAATTGATGATGCGACTGCCACCTGGTGAACCAACTACAAGTTTTAATGACCCATCTTTGTTGAATACCATGACAGGCGACATCGAGCTACGTGGACGCTTATTGGCTTCTACTCTGTTTGCGACCCAAAGATCTCCAATTTTTGGAGACAACGCGAAGTCCGTAAGTTGATTGTTTAACAGGTACCCGTTGACCATGACGGTTGAGCCAAAGGCCATTTCAATAGAAGACGTCATAGAGACCGCATTGCCCTGTGCATCTACTATCGACAAATGTGTGGTTGATGGTAACTCGTAACTGTTGTCCTGTGCGTAAGCCAGCTTGCCCATACTGGGGTCGCCAATGGGAACCTCTTTATTGTCTTTATCCGTGATAAGTGTGGCTCTTTGCTTTAGGTAAGCGGGGTTCAGCAAGCCCTGAGTTGGCACTTCTACAAAGTCAGGGTCGGCAATATAATAGTTACGATCAGCAAAAGCCAAGCGAGAGGCCTGAGTAAATAAATGGAGGGCTTCAGGGTCATTTGGCTTATATTGACTAAGCTTCTTACCCTCGAGTAATTTCAGGATTTGCAAAACGGCAATCCCGCCACTGCTTGGTGGGGCCATTGAGCACACCCTGTAACTGTGGTAAGTGGTACAAATGGGGGCACGTTCTTTACTGTGGTAATTTTTAAGATCAGATAACGACAATACGCCCGGCGCTATCGTCGATTTTTGCACTGCGCGTACTATATCATCGGCATTTTTACCTTCGTAAAACCCTTTCAAGCCAAATTCTGCAATCTCTCGGTATAATCTTGCAAGTTCTGGGTTCTTTAATAAAGAGCCAGCTTCCAGAGCTTGACCTTCAGGATAGAAATATTCTTTGGCTGGAGATAATTTGGTCAACCCGGGTTCAGCTCTTTTTTCAATAGCATATGGAGTCGTGGAGATACCAAAAAACCCTTTTCAGCAAGCTCTATTGCAGGTTTAAAAAGATGACGCCACTTCAATTTTCCATATTTATCATGCGCTTGCTTCATTGCGTGCAACACACCGGGTGTTCCAACTGAGCGCCCGCCAACTACGGCTTCTATCCAACGTACGGGTTTGCCTTCTTTGTCTAAGAATAATGAAGGAGTTGCTGCTTCAGGCGCCGTTTCTCGACCGTCGAACGTGGTCAGATATTCATTTTCTTTGTCGTAGTGAAGAATAAAAGCACCTCCCCCGATCCCCGAAGATTGAGGTTCAACAAGAGTCAGCACCAGTTGAGCTGCAATGGCGGCATCAATTGCACTGCCGCCTTGTTGCAACATGAGCTGACCAGCTTTGCTTGCGTGTGCATTGGCTGCAACGACCATATACTTTTTGGCCGTCTTCTCTTTCTTTAGCTGTAAACCGGTTGCAGCTTCGGGCTCTCTGACTTCCCTGGTGTTATTGTCTAGGGCTAAAGAAGTGAATGGTAAGGCGGCGCCAAGCGCCAGTGCGGCAAGTGATAGGCGATATTTCATACAGTCTGGAAATTCTTCTGATAGATGATTGGCATCATAAAAGTAAACAGGCACAATATGCAAAAAAATTCTAAGAAATATTATGTTTGATCTCCCTTTAGCGCCTCGTTATCTTCTTCCACCGCTCGTTCTAATGTTCTTTAGTGCTTTACTGATGCTCCCATCAGTCAAGGAAATACTGGTTTTTAACCGGGATCTAATTGACCAGGGCGAGTTATGGCGGATCTGGACCAGCCAGTATGTTCATACTAACTGGATGCATTGGTTACTGAACGTGGTTGGGGTCGTGTTTATCTGGGTGCTCCATGCAGAATACCGTTCTCCTAAAGTTTATGCACTTCACCTCAGTATCCTTGGGCTGTGGACCGGGGTCGGGATCTGGTTATTTTGTCCGGAGATCCGCATTTATACTGGGCTAAGTGGCCTGCTACACGGTGTCATTGTTTGGGGCGCGATCAAAGATATCAAAGTGGGGGAAAAAACCGGTATTCTGCTATTTCTCGGTATTGCAGGCAAGCTGGTGTGGGAGCAATACGCCGGCCCCAGTGAAGATGTGGGTCAGCTCATTTCGTCGCGTGTTGCCATAGAGTCACACTTAATTGGTGCCCTCGGTGGGTTAGTATTGGCAGTGCCTCTGTTGTGGCAGAAGAAGTAAATAGTTAACAGCGCAGATCGACTGATCTGCGCTGAACATTAACTACAGGTTTTCTTTAAACAATTTGTAGATACGACGGTATTCATCTAACCAACTCGAAGGCTGAATGAATCCGTGTGGCTCTACAGGATAAATGGCCGTTTCGAAGTTCTCTTTCTCAAGCTCTATCAATCTCTGTACCAGACGCACAACGTCCTGGAAAAAGACATTGTCATCAATCATAGGCGCATTGATCAACATAGGTTTGTTTAGCCCCTCAGCAAAGTAAATTGGTGAGCTACGACGATACGCAATGGGATCATCCGCTGGACGGTTCAGAATATTCGAGGTATAGGGGTCGTTATAATAGGCCCAGTCAGTAACGGGTCTAAGCGCGGCACCCGCCTGGAACAGCTCTGGCTGAGTAAATAAGGCCATGAAAGTCATAAACCCACCATAAGAGCCACCATAGGTACCAACAGAGTTTTTGTCTACGTTGACGTTTTCGACCATCCAGTTAACGCCATCTGCTAAATCTTCTATCTCTGGTTTACCCATATGGCGGTAAATAGCTGTACGCCAGTCACGGCCATACCCCTTGGACGCACGGTAGTCCATATCCATCACAACATAGCCTTCGCTGGCAAGCAAAGAGTGAAACATAAACTCACGAAAATACACAGACCAGCCCATGTGCGAATTTTGCAAATATCCGGCACCATGGTTAAAGATCACGGCTTTGCGTGTTTTTCCCTGCTCTCCTTCCTGATAATCAGCTGGATAGTATACCTTGGCATAAATTGGTTGGTCGGTATTGCTCGATGGCACAGCCACCACTTTTGGCGCTATTAGCTTTTTATTCAAAAATTCCTGAGACACAGTATGCGTTATTTGCTTTGGCATGCTGCCAGGTTTAGCATCAGCAATAAACAACTCAGGCGGCATGACAATTTTAGAATGAGTCAGTAGCAGTTTGCTCTCATCCGGGCTCAATACATAATCTGTCATACCATCAAGGTTTGTGAGTGTTTCAACTTCACCTGATTGCAAAGCAACTCGATAAATTTCATAGATGCCAGGGTGCTTGATGTTTGCTTTAAAGTAGATAGACTTGCTGTCTTTTGTAGGCGTAAGCTCTGACACCTCATATTTACCTGAAGTCAGTTGCTTTGCTTTACCATTCAGTGGTTTAGTGTACAAATGGCTGTAGCCTGACTCCTCAGACAGGTAATACAGGGTGTCTTGATCATTAAGCCAGCCAAAATCATTGTGCGTGTAGTTTACCCAGGCTTCATCGTGCAGACGGTGCTGCGAAACCAGTGTGTTGTTATTAAAATCAACGCTTGCAATCCAGCGGTCTTTATTGTCCCAGGACTCGAGCATGACAGCGACCTGTGAGCCTTGCGTATTCCATTGAATTGCAGACTGATCCCACGCCCAGTCAAGCATCAGGGTGATATGACGGGGCGCCTTTTTACTGGTGTATGTTTTACCTAGAGCCTGAGCATTCTCTTTTCTAACTGTCGCCAGTACATCTTCATCATATCCCGGTAAAGTTTCGTAGGGCAGCATTTTTTGCTGCTTACTGCTCAGGTCTATATAGACTAGGCTGTGTTCTACAGGTTTATTGTCCGCAACGCGACTACGCGCTTTAACCGGATCAATATTACCATCCTGTGACACATAGTTGGGCATGATATCCTGTTCACTGCGCTCAGGAATGTCTTTGGTTATTGCCACTATCAGTTTATCCCCGGCCGGAGATAAACTTGCCTCAACAATACGCTGACCTGTACCCAGATAAAACTGGTTGTTGTCCAGGGTTGCGTTTTGTTCAACCAGCGCTTCTTGGCGGCTCTGTACATCCTTTGCGTTTTTATGTTGCAACGCCACATAGTCAATTAGCTTATGTTGTTCCTGAGCGATATAACTTTTCGGCTCCGTGACGCCTTCAGGCGCATTGCCAAGCACAAGTTTAGCTAATTCGGTTGTTAGTCCAGACTCCAAATCTATTGCGTAAAAGGTATTATCTGTTAAAAATGCAAGATTGCCGGATGTCAGAAACTGCAATTGTTTTGCAGTATGGCTGGAGCGCGTTAACTGCCGAACTGTATTGGTAGTAATGTCTTTTACAAACACATTACCCGCAAATGTGTAGGCTTGTAGTTTACCATCCTGAGAATATACCGCGTTTAGGGCACCAATTTGATGCTTGTCAGATAACGCGACTTGCTCAAGTCCTTGCGGGCCAAATTTGAAAGTATCTCTCAGGTTACTACCCGTTTGTTTTTGTTCAAACAACACGGATTGACTGTCTGCACTCCAAAACCCCTCTTCAGGTTTTCGACCAAGCCAGTCAGGGTGGGCCATAGCCTGCTCTAACGTAATCGATTCAGACCCAGTGGCTGCTTTGGTTGTCATCACTTGTGCGGGTTGGGTTTCGTAAGAGGTCGGTTTACTATGACTTGATTGGGTGACTTGACACCCGCAAAGGAACAGCGCTGACGCCACTGCAAGAGAAGTAAGAGATTGTTTCATTATATGAATTGTCTAAGGTTGTTATTGTGGGCTAATTTAAGCAGAAGAATACGGATAATTCGAACAATTTAAGACAAACAACCTAATAGAACGATTATTGCAAAAAAAAGGCCAGTAAAGATACTGGCCAAATACTCTCTGCGCTCACATAGTCGTTGATGGACAACGAGTATGAAATGAGGCCTATCCACGCCTCATAAAAGTAGACCTGAAGCTCGCGTAATAAGTTCCAAAAAAAATTCATTTATTTTATTTTTTTTGTAATGCGTTGATCTTTATACCAGTAAGAGGAGCGCCGGTTAAGACAGCTTGCTTTATAGTGAAACCAGGCCATCCATGATCAGTAACAACATCACGCCACTGACGATAAACCAAAGCACAGACGCCATCGCAAAAGGTCTCCAACCACTTTGACGTAACATCGTCATCGACACACCACTGCCTATCAAAAACAAACTTGCGACCAAAACTGACTTTGCACCGCTATAAAGTAAAGTCCACACAGGTTGATAGTCAGGCAACCAGGTATTAATCATGGCCGCCGCAATAAACCCGATGATGAATAGAGGGATACTGGCCTTTTCGGAAGAGCGCCAAAATACACCAGCAATGGCAGCATAAGGAACGATCCACATTGCCCGGGTCAGCTTAATCGTTGTAGCCATTGTGAGTGCAAGCGGGCCGTAAACTGCGGCGGCTGCCACTACACTGCTGGTATCATGAATTGCCAGTGCACTCCAAAGTGCAAATTGACTTTCTGTCAGAGAAAAGTAGTGTCCAAGCCAGGGGAAGATAAGTAAACCAAGAGCGTTTAGGGCGAAGATTACACTTAATGAAATAGCGATTTCTTCTTGTTTTGCTTTGATCACAGGCGCCATAGCGGCAATAGCGCTACCACCACAGATAGCCGTACCAAATGAGATGAGTGTGCCCGTATTACGGTTTAGCCGGAATACCTGGCTCAGTATTTCACCCAAGCCAATCGTCGCAGTAATACTGATAATCGTTAATACCACAGAGCTGCGACCTACACTCATCACCTCCTCAATATTAACGTTAAACCCCAAACCAATGACAGCCAACTTTAATAACCATTTTGAGCCTGAGCTGGATAAATCAGGAAAAGGGTTACCCAGTAACAGCGCAAACCCAAGGCCAATGAAAAGTGCCAAAGAGGCGCTGGCAAATGGAGATAACGCAAACAAGAAAGCAAACAGAAATAAGGTTCGGTGTAAACCAGGTCGTTCTAATAACACGTTATTACTCCCCAGCAGTCTTCAGATAAAACAACGCCGGGTAAACCCGGCGTGATGATAGCCCTAATTGAGGATCAGGGCATGACTTGTCTTAGCAATGCCGGGATAATCGGCTTCGGGGAGTATCTCAGCAAGCTCAGCCAGACGCTCGCCCAATTCGTGCAAGCTATTGGCGGAAACGTTAATGTGTCCCATCTTTCTGCCCGGCTTTGCCGTCTTACCATACCAGTGGCTGGTAACGCCAGTTACGCTCAACACCTGGGTGGGTATACTGCTTTGGCCTAACACGTTGATCATGGCTGTTGGTCTGAGCAAGCTAGTGTCGCCTGTAGGTAGGCCTGCCACTGCACGTATGTGGTTTTCAAACTGACTGGCGTGACAGCCTTGCTGAGTCCAGTGTCCTGAATTGTGCACCCGCGGTGCAATCTCATTAACTAGCAAAGTACCGTTAACATCAAAAAACTCTATCGCCAGTACACCAACATAATTGAGCTCATCAGCAATAGCAGCAAAAGCGGTCTCTGCTTGTGACTGGATTGCGGATTTCTCTTTGCCTGCTACAGATAATGTCAGTACGCCGTTAGTATGCTGATTTTCAGTCAAAGGATAAATTCTGCATTCTCCGGTACGGTCCCTGACACCAATAATGGATACTTCACGGTCAAATGGGATCATTTGCTCAGCAATAATCGCATGTGGTGCAGTGTCTGTACCTGCGGCAAGAAACTCAGCCATTTCCAGCCAAATCGCCTCTACTTCGTCATCATGTTTGACACGCCATTGACCCTTACCGTCATATCCAGCCTGACAGGTCTTAACGACAAGCGGCTTACCCAGTTTTTCAATGGCAGCAAAAAAGTGAGCTTTTTCTGTGATCAACGCATAAGGAGCACAGGCCACTTGTGCTTTTTCTAACAAAGCTTTTTCTTTGGCACGATCACCTCCAGTCAGAATGGCTTCAGCACCGGGGTAAAACTTCTCCGAGCTTTGACATACTGACAACACATCCGCAGGGATATGTTCAAACTCTGCAGTAATAGCGTCAACATCAGCAATAGCTTGCTCCAGAGTGGCACTATGTGCTTCGAATGTCACTGGATCAATGACTTGCTGGGTCGCTACGTCGTAGGCTGAAACCTGAATATCTAAGTGCGTGGCAGACAAACTCATCATACGAGCCAACTGGCCTGCGCCTAATACTAATACTTTCATTACTACTCTGCTGGGTTAGGGTTTGCCAGAATGGTGTCGGTTTGTGCCTTACGGAACGCCTCTACTTTCTCAAATATTTCAGGCTGTTGACAGCCCAGAATTTGTGCTGCTAACAAACCAGCATTCGCTGCACCTGCATCGCCGATAGCAAGAGTACCAACAGCTACACCTTTAGGCATCTGACAGATAGATAATAGAGAGTCTACGCCATTTAGGGTTTTGGATTTAACTGGTACGCCTAGTACCGGCAGGCTGGTAAATGCTGCAGCCATGCCAGGCAAATGGGCGGCACCGCCAGCACCAGCAATGATGACCTTAATACCACGTTCTGCCGCTGAGGAAGCATATTCTGCTAACAAATGAGGAGTACGGTGGGCCGAAACAACTTTAGTCTCGTAATCAATACCGAATTTCTCCAACATTTCCGCTGCATGTTGCATTGTAGGCCAATCGGACTTAGAGCCCATTATGATGCCAACCGTCATAATTATTCCTCAGTTAAAATTGAACGATTTAGGCGCATAGTTATGGGGTGTGCGCCAACTTCAGGCGTATTATACCCAAGTGGCGCTTCAAAGCGAATCGACATTTTCACCCAGGCTGGATGCCTTTCTCTTTTGTCGTTTCGGTATTACTTTTGGCATTGCGCCAGTGATGGAAAAAAGCATCAGGTCCCAGGATAAAAAAGAATATAACCAGCCCACCGGGTACCAGCACTGCCTTAAGTGCTGGGCCCAAGACATAGCTATAGAACACAATGAATGGAATAAACAAGAGATAACCTATCAACCGCTGCAACATAAAGCCTCCTTAACTCACAATTGAGCGCGCTCACATTTTTAAATGAGCACGCTCAATTGTCAATAATTATTATGAGGACAAGAAGTTTCGACTAACCTTTTGCTTTTAACAGAACCTTGAACGACTTGATATGTAGTGTGTTAAGGTCCCCTACAGACGTGATATAATGACGAAAAGTTTTTAGCTTAGAACAGATGAAAAAAAGAGAAAAAACAAGGCAGTTGATATTGGAAGAAAGCTGGCAGCTGTTTATAGACCAGGGCTACAAAGATACCTCAACCCGACAGATAGCCACTGCCGCAGGTGTTGCCGCCGGAACTGTATTTAGTCATTTCCCTAACAAAATCGACATTCTTAAAACAGCCATGCATCAGCAAATAGACAGTGTTATTGCATTGGCCCAAAATACAGATCAACATCATTCTGCAAGGCTGAAACTCAGACATTACGCCAGTCATTTATTTGCTTTTTATTTGCAACACAGAGAATTTAGTAAGGCTTTGCTGGGAGACCTTCTTTGGCATCAGTCTTACTTTGCAGCGCAACTTGACGCGTTTAAGCATCTGCTTTTTGCTGAGCAGGAATACGATGAAACAAAGGCAACAGTGATGATGGATTGTTACTTTATGACTCTGATACAGGGTTTATCAGACCCCTCTTCTTGCGAAGAATCTATGTTGCGAACTCTCACTAATAAGCTGGCATTATTGTATTAAAAGCTATGTATGATGTGTTCTTAAGATATATGTTAAAAGGCGGAGTTTCAAACTCCGCCAGACCTTAACTTATCTTTGTGTACTAAAAACAATGCCTGAGGTTATCGCAGGCTCCTTTAAATACCAGATACTACCCGGTTCATTTTCCATTGCCCGGCGAGCAACATGATTAGAGAATAGCCAAAACATCAGGCCAAATAGTAACGACACTACTTCCACCAAAACTGATTCCAGGCTGTTTGGTGCCCAGAGTTCGGTACCCGGAATAACCGCAGCGATAAAGGATGTGACAGGCACGATTACACACAAAAGCGTCAAAAGTTTAAGTCCGTAAATTGCCGTTCGTGCCGGACCGTAAACAAATGCAGAGATCACGACACTAAAAAAACTTATGTAGTAAACGAACAAATAAGCATGATTTATGTTCACAGGCGTCAAAGTGAGCCATTTATTGCTGGCAAATACCGCTGCAATGCCCATAAGCGCACCAAGGCTGACACCTACTGTAAGTGCCCCCATCACTTTATAACTCCGACTCTGCTGAACTCCTTTGTTACGCCTTTTCTCAAGCCACAAAATATTCCCAGAATAAAATAAACCCGCGCCTGCCAGGCCCATCAAAAAATAAGCCCAGCGAACTAGATCCCCGCCATAACTGCCAAAATGCAGACTAAAAAAAGTAGATACGATTTTAGCCCATATATTTTGCTCCGGATGTGCAGCACTGGAAGAGGCAATTTCAAACGTATAAGGATTTATGAAGACATAGTCATTTAACGCGCCTCGCATTAGCTGGTCTTCATTCACTACACCTACGCTGGCTGATGCGGCTGGTTTAGTCAGGTTTGCATATCTGATATAAGAGACAGCGTATCCGGGCGCATGCGCTTCTACTTTCGCTACTAACTCTGATACTTTTGGTAAGTCTGCTAACTTTCGCTCGATTTTTGAAGGCTCGGTTCCTGGGAATAAAGGCTTATCCCCATAAAATTGCGACAAACCGCCATAAAACACGTCATGATACGCAAAAACGGTTATGGTCATAGCAATCACAATGTGAAACGGTAAACTCGCAATACCCAGCAGATTATGACCATCCAGCCAAAAACGCTTTCTTTCTCCGTCCCGGCGCAGCGCTTGAAAACGCTTAACCAGGGTTGGGAGCAGAAATATCACACCAGAAACTAACGCTATAAAGTATGCAAATGCAGCAATACCGAGTACAAAAATCCCAGCCTGATGATGATCAATTTCTCCAATAATGCCCGCGGTGCGATGCAACATATCCAGCATAGCCGAAAGCGTATTTACAGGCACCAGTTGGGTAACCAGCTCACCGTCACTATTCAATGTTCCGTGCCACTTAACCTCATCCAGGGCAAGCCCTCTCCCATTACCCTGCTCGTACCAACTTACAGGCGATAACGACTTATCAAAATGCAGGGTTACGCTGTCAGCGACTTTTGGATACGCCTGTAGCACTTTTTGCAGCAATTCATCATAGCGTTCGGCAGCTATTGCAGGCATATGTTTTTCCGGAGATGTCGCCCATCGGTCGATCTCCGGGGCAAACATCACCAATGCACCGGCAAAGAAACCGATAAACAACAGTAAGCTGGTCGTTATGCCAGTCCAGGTATGTAGTGTTTGATAGGTGCGCAGAATGTCCGCTCTCACTTTCATAACGCACTCCTTAAAACCGCCTGCATCGAAAAACATACCGCACTGGCCAATAACAAATAACCCCAGGCCTGTTTTCCCGTTTTAAACAAAAAAGTCAAACTGAGTATTACCAACCAGACAGGCGCGATAATCCACATGTTGAACTGTGTTTTCCACAATAATTCTGAGTTTGTGAGCGTCCCCTTGAGACCATCCGGACCAAACCACACGATTAGACCAACAAACGCAAAACTCAGCAGTCCCCCAGCTATAATGCCAGCCAGAGACTTGCTCACCCAATGTGGCTGAATATGTGTGCCACTCTTCATAGCTTTCCCTTGTTGTGACTCGTTAATAGTGCAACAAAAGGAGGAATAATTAACCCTAACATGATCACCACAAAGCTCTGGAAAATAACTGAGGGCCCCTTCATTTGCGAAAAAATAAAGCCATATGCACAAAGCAGTATCAGGTAAGATGCCAATCGAAAACCGTTGCTTAGCGTTCTAGGTAATAACTGCTGATTTTTATTACTGAGGTAAAATAACAAGGTACCTGCGACCAACAATAGTACCTGAAATGAATTGAGCACTATCCCTCCCTGTATTTATTTTTTACGATAACCCGCGCATTATACACAAACAGTATTGATAATCACTACCATTTAATTTGGCGAAACAGGTTATCCGCTATGCTCGGCTTTTTTGTTTTTATACAACGCGCGAGTACGTAACAAGTGGTAAGCACGGCCTATAAGAACCAAACAAATTGCACCTGTTAATACCGGAAACAGTAAAAATGTCCATCCTTGACCAGTGAGCATAATAAATAATGGATTTGCACCTGCTGGCGGGTGCACCGTTTTCGTATACATCATTAACATTACTGCTAATCCTGTTGCAGTTCCCAGCGAGAATGCATTTAGTGGGGCAAGTTCAACAAAAACGACCCCACCAGTGCAGTAATAAAATGACCTGCTATCACATTGCGCGCTTGGGCCAGTGGACTTTCGGGCAAGACAAAGATCAGCACGCAAGACGCGCCAAAGGCTGCCATTAAAAGCCAGTACTCTTGCTCATGCTGCCCAACCAGAGCCAGAGCAGTAATTGCTAGCATAGAACCTAAACCAGCAGAAAAATAGACAATCCAGTTTGACACAACACCTCCTTAGGTAGACCAATCGTTCTACCCAACATGGTAGACAGATTTGTCTACCCGTGTCAAGATAGACACAAATAATGGGAGGTAGATATGTCAGATAAACGAGAGTTGTTGCTAAGCAAGGCGTTAGAACTGTTCTATCAAAAAGGGATCTGTGGCGTTGGAATAAACGAGATCATCGCGCACAGTGGCGTTGCTAAAAAAACCCTTTATCATCATTTCAGTTCCAAAGACGACCTGGTGCTTGCTGCATTATCACTTCGGGATCAGCAATATTTGCAGTGGCTAAGCGGCAAGTTGTCCGGGGCGCAAAGCAATACAGCGCTGATTGAGCTACTGTTTCATGCATTGAGCGACTGGTTTCATGATCGTGAACCTGAGCTTGGACCCTTCAGAGGGTGCTTTTTCATTAACACCGCCAGTGAATCCGCCTCACTGAATGCACAAATCCAGGATAGCTGTGCCAGGCATAAAACAGCCGTGAGACACTTGATCACACAAAGTTTGCCCCAGCCAGATGACAGATTGGTTGATACCTTGTGTTTACTAAAAGAAGGTGCAACGGTATCAGCCTTTGTTCAAGGTGACAAACAGGCAGCTTCTCGTTGTATCGATATTGCGCTAGCGTACAACGCTCATCCTGCATTTGGGGTGTAATCTTGTGAAATTTAACCCTCAAGCTCACTGCACTATAATCCCTTCATCATCACGAACCATATGTTTTGGTCAAGATCAACTATGCAACAAGATAACTACCTTAAACATGGCGCCCTGACACTTTGTGTCTCGGTTATAGTCGGCTTTATCGTTGATTATGCGTTTAACCTCAGCCTTAGCCGTAATCTGAGCGCTCATGAATACGGCGACTACAAAGTCGCCTACGCTTATGCCACAATTTGCGGCGTTATGGTGCTATTAGGAGGTGATCGCGTCGCCCCCAAGTTTCTGGCTAAACCGCTGGCGGACAACGCAACCAGCCAGGTCGGAGGGTTCGTCTTATTCTTTTGTAAAATTGCAGTTAGCCTATCCCTGATAGTCTTTGTTTTTACTTATTTAACTGGTTACTGGCACATAGGTAGCTGGTCTCTGGAAGAACATCATGCATTACTATGGATATCTGCTGCTATTCCACTGATAGCAATCGGCGCCATATTGAGCCGGGTATTACAAAGCGCGAAGATGTTAGTTTATGCCAATTTACCCTGGCGGATTGGCTTACCACTTGGGAAAACAATAGCCGTCATCGCATTGGCTGCTTTACTGGAACAAGTTCACCTTTGGCAGGTAATTGCCGCAGGCATTGGGCTATTACTTATTATAACGTCATTGCAGTTAGCCATTTTACGCAAGAAAAATCTACTGTCTTTTACTTCTTTGACGCCCGTCAACGACGGCACAAAACTGTTGATGACGTCCGTTCCTATGATGCTTGCGATGTTAGTTACTATCGCAATCTCTCAATTAGACCTGTACATGTTGGAGTTACTCGCTCTGGAGCACGAGGTGGGCCATTACGCTGGTGCAGTAACGACGGCTCATATGTTGCCGGTCGCACAAGTCAGCATCATAGCGCTATTTGTACCTTTGCTGGGTCAGGCTTTAGACAAAGGCGAAGAACATGCCGAACATGTGCTATGGCAAGCTCAGCGAGTCATGGTGGTGGTCGTTGTTTTACTATCGATAGCATTAATGGCGTCAGGCTCTCACCTTTTAAAATTGTTTGGTGAGGACTTTTTTACAGCTAAGGAAGCATTAAGGTACCTGATACTGGGATCCTGTTTCTGGGCTGTTACAGCGTTTATCTCTACCTGGCTTCAATACACAGGTAAAGGGAAATATGTTGTCGTTATTGGGCTTTTAACATTATTTACCGACGCGATATTGAACTGGTTACTAATTCCATCTCACGGCATTACTGGAGCGGCAATTTCTACGTGTGCGGCATTATTCCTGGCTTCTTTGCTGACTTGGATTACCTTTTTAACATTTAAAAAGCAACGTCAATCCAGACGAAATATGCAATCAGCATAACCAAACAGCAACTAACACGGCATTTTAAATAATAACCCGTTAAAATAATTGACACATTCTATACCCTTTTGTAATTTAATTACTGTGCTAGTTTGCACCACAAAAATAAGAATAATAAGGAAAATTATGAAACAACGAGTAAAACAAAGTGGGTTTTTTATTCTGATGTTGTGCCTGGGTTTAAGTTTGGGCATAGCATTGAAACACGCTTACACCAAATTGTCATTCAATCCAGACAAAGTTACGCCAAGTACCGCAATGCTTCACTTAGCGCAACCGGAGCATTACCAGTTGCATCACTTTAATCAAAAATGCGTTGGCTCACAGCCCAAACTGCGTGTGTCCTGATTAAGATAATGCGACCTATCTAGTCACTTAAATAGCGTCCGGAAAACCAGCTAACTCAGATATTAACACGGTGTCCGGTCGCTATTTTTTCACATTGTCAATTGCGAAAAACAGATAGATAGACTCCCTGCCATTGTTGCGCTATCTTAAAAAGTGTTACAGACGTATGGTCAATGACGGGAGACAATTTGCGATATACCTTATTAGCGCTTTTCTGCACTTTGTTTATCACGTCCGTCACAGCAACCCCTCAGATCGTCTCCAGATCTTCAGCTGATATACTTAGAGAAGCTGAAGATTACATCATTGTTGAACCCTCTCATTCTTATCGACTGCTCAGGCAAGTTTCTACAATCACCAACCTTTCTCCACCACAACAGATCCGCTGGCATTTAATTAAGGTACGCTCAGCGATTGCCACGAACAATTTAGGCGATATTGAAGCTGAACTCATCGCGCTGTTGAAGCTTCAACATCATAGCGATTTCCAAAAGCGCCTTACAAGTATACTAAGCGCAATGGGTATCGCTTTGAGACGTTTAGGCTACTTTTCACAGGCTAAATCTTTCTACACCTGCGCACTGGAACATGAAATAGCGGACAAAAAGCGAATGGCTTTGCTTATCAACCTGGCGGTGCTCTCGCGCCATATGAATGATTACCCTCTGGCTAAGCAGTCTTACAGGGCAGCGCGAGACATAGCACTGAGGCTCCATCATGAACGTGCCCTTGCAAACATAAATAATAATCTTGGCACCTTAGCGCTAGACGAAGGCAATATAGAGTTGGCAGAAAAATATTATCGAGAAGCACTTATCGGCTATCAGTCCAGCGATAAGCGCAGTGGAAACATAACCGCTGGCACTAATTTATTGCTCATTTTTGTAATTCAGGGCCATACTCTCAATTTTCAGCGACTGATAAGTCCAATTTCAGCCTTAGTAGACGCATACCCTGATGAATCAAAAAAAGCCTTGCTATTGTGGTTGATCAACGCAAATGAGGCGAACTTGGGCAAGCTTCTGTCACAAGGTGCAAAAGACGAGTTAACATCTGCATTTTACCGCCTTGAAAGTGTCAAGCTACAGCTTTTGATAAAGCGTTATCTCGCACCCAAAATGCATTTAGATGTCACCCCGGATAAAAGCCCGGTCCAGATCACGAAACCCACCCCTGCGTGGTTAAGGGCTCGCAAGTTTTGTACATAGCCCTGAGTTACTCCTATTGCTTAGAAAAATCCTTGGTTTCCAGGTAAAGTGCTTCAACAAACTCATATGACATCGGAAGATCTCGAGGCTGTGCCAATTGGAAAGTTAACCCTTGAACTGGCCGTTGGCAAAAGTCATCCGCTTGCATGTAAGGGTAGCGTAACTCTCTTAGAATTATCGAATTACCCTTTCGCGGTGCCTAATACGTCACCGTTTTGTGGTGAATTTCGTGGGTCACGTTGTGATGGCTGGTATATTGAGTGTGCTTTCATGATTATATATGAACGACCGTGCACATCTCTTTAGCAGCTCAGCAATAGGTAATATGAATGAAAAAGCCAGCTTAATACTGGCTTTTGTGGTAACAAAATCGATTATGCCGATTTGGCTCGCTGTGCATCTTTCTTTGCTTGCTTCTGCTCTTTGCGAGCACGCAAAGTTTCCTGTGCTTCATGACCAATGTGTCCTTCACCGCGCTGTTTCGCTAATTCAATTTGCTTTTGACGCTCAGCAAAGCGGGCTTTTTGCTCCTCAGTCACATTTTCATGGCAGTGGTGGCAGGATACACCTTCCATATATTCAGGACGTTGCATTTCTTCTTCGGTTATCGGCATGCGACATGCGTGACACTGATCGTAAGAGCCCTTGTTTAGGTCATGATCCACCGCAACACGGTTATCAAAGACAAAACACTCACCTTCCCACATTGTTTCCTCTTTTGGCACATCTTCCAAATACTTAAGAATACCGCCTTCCAGATGATATACTTCTTCGAAACCCTGCTCTTTCATGTACGCCGTTGACTTTTCACAACGAATACCGCCGGTACAAAACATAGCGACTTTCTTATGCTTTGCTGGATCAAGGTTTTTCTCTGCCCACGCCGGGAACTCACGGAAAGTTTTTGTATTTGGGTCAATGGCGTTTTTGAATGTGCCTATCTCGATTTCGTAATCGTTACGGGTATCAACCAATACCACGTCAGGGTCAGAGATCAGTGCATTCCAGTCCTGCGGCTTAACATAAGTACCCACCACTTCTTTAGGATCGATACCCTGAACACCCATGGTGACGATTTCTTTTTTCAGCTTGACCTTAGTGCGATAAAACGGGCAGGTTTCGTCGTATGACTCTTTATATACAATGTTGTCAAGACCAGGCTGTTTGTCCAGCCACGCCAGTAAAGCGTCAATGCCTTCACGTTTGCCAGCGACCGTGCCGTTTATACCTTCTTCTGCAAGCAATAAAGTACCGCGCACTTCATTGGCCTCCATCACATCCAGCAAAGGCTGACGGATCGCTTGATAATTTGGCAAGGACACAAACTTGTACATTGCACATACAACAAAATGGTTATTCATAACTTTCTCTTCGATAAGCTTTAAAACAGCCTACACTTAAGCACGACGTGTAAGCACATAACCGGATCGTAAATCCGGCGCCAGGCGCGATATTTTACGGATTTTAAGGATAATTGCAAAACCGTTTGTCAGCGACCAAAGCAGAACTGACACAAAGCGCGGTAAAGTTATGGTGGTAGGTAGACTTAGTTTGTTATAATACTGCGTTTTAGAAAATAATTACTGGAGAAAAGTACCTTGAGATTTTCCGAACTGGGTCTTGACCTGCGCTTTGAAAAACAATTAGAACACCAGGGGATCACAGCCCCAACCGAGATCCAGGCTCAGGCCATTCCCACAGCCCTTGCCGGGCACGATACCTTTGCACAGTCAAAGACAGGTTCAGGAAAAACTCTGGCTTTTCTGCTGCCCGCTGTACAGCGAGTCATGAAACAAAAAGCGCTCAGTAAACGCGACCCTCGTGTACTCATCGTAGCACCCACTCGTGAGCTGGCCACGCAGGTGTTTAACCAATGTCGCCTATTAATTGCCGGTACCGCGATGTCTTGCACTAAAGTGCTAGGTGGTGAGAACTTTAATGATCAGGTAAAAGCCCTGCGTAAAGATCCTCACTTTGTGATCGGCACGCCCGGTCGTATTACTGACCATATAGAACAGCGCAGCTTACAACTTCATGGTCTTGAATTACTGATTTTTGATGAAGCCGACCGTATGCTGGACTTAGGCTTTGAAAAACAACTTTCGACCATTAACCAGGCAGCCGATCACCGACTTCGTCAGACTTTATTATTTTCAGCAACGCTTGAGCATGCTCAAATTGAAATCACCTCCAGAGATCTGCTCAAATCACCCAAGCGAATTCTGCTCAGCGGTAGTAATGAAAAGCATGATGATATTCGTCAGGCGATGTATTTTGCCGACCACCTGGATCACAAAGAGGCGCTGTTAAAGCACTTCGTACAACAGGATAACGTTAAGCAATGCATTATTTTCACGGCAACGCGTCAGGATACAGTTCGGTTCAGCGAAATGCTTAACGAACTTGGCATCAAAGCAGTTGCACTGGCGGGCGATTTGGCACAAAGTAAACGTCTGGACATCATGGACGCATTTAGCCGTGGTCTGTATAAGGTGTTAGTTACCACAGACGTTGCTTCTCGTGGCCTTGACCTGCTTAACGTATCACACGTGATCAATTTCGACTTACCAAAGCAGGCTGAAGAATACGTGCATCGAATTGGCCGTACAGGCCGCGCCGGCTTTAAAGGAGACGCGATTTCTTTTGTCGGTCCTAAGGACTGGAAAAGCTATGAGGCAATTGCAGCTTATCTGAAAGAATCAGTTCAGTTTCAGGCAGTCGAGGGGCTGGAAGCTAAATTTAAAGGGTTTAAGCCAAAAGCGACCAAACCGAAACAAAATGCAAAGCCTCAATTAGCGAACACAAAAGCCAAAGCAAAACGCGCACCCAAACGAAAACCGCAACAACCTAAAAAGGCCGTCCCGGCACCATTTGATGTCGATGGGCACGCACCACTAAGAAGAAAACCTAAAAAGCCAACCGAGGAATAAATATGCTAGGTACTACTCAGTTTTTAATGATCGAAGAGATCTGTGCCGAAGGCGCATACCTGGATGGCAAGGAGCATGGCGACGTTTTTCTGCCGCTTAAAGAGCTGCCCGATCATTTGGAAGCAGGTGACAACGTTGAAGTGTTTGTCTTTAGTGATAATCAAGGCCACCCCTGTGCAACCACGCAGAAGCCTCTCGCTCAGTTAGGTCAGTTTGCCCTGCTACGCGCAAAACAAATTAATAAAGTGGGTGCATTCTTAGATCTCGGTATCAGCAAAGATGTATTGGCACCTTACAACGAGCAGAAACCAAAAATGCGCGAAGGCTACAGCTACCTGGTTAAGCTTTACCTCGACAATGCCAGCAAGCGTTTGTGTGCCTCAAGTAACCTGGGTAAATTTCTGAACAAAACGCCTGCTCAGTACAAAAAATTTGAGCAAGTTGAACTGATTGTCGTAGCAAAAACTGACCTGGGATATAAGGTTATTGTTAATGAACAACATTTTGGCATGGTGTTTTTTAATACCGTGTTTAAGCGTATGTACATAGGCCAGCGCATGATAGGTTATGTTAAACAGGTTCATGAAGACGACAAAATTGATATCTTACTTGAAAAACCTGGCATGGATAAGATTTCAGAGCTGGGCGAGCTGATCCTTCAAAAGCTGGAAGAGAACAATGGTTTTTTGCCATTGGGCGACAAGTCAGATCCTGAATTGATCAAAAAAACCTTCTCCACCAGCAAGGCCAATTTTAAGAAGGCCATTGGTGGTTTGTTCAAGCAGGAAAAGATCCAAATTGAGGCCACATCAATTTCACTTTTGAAAACAAAAAGTAAAAATTAATACAATTTTAATTTTACATTCAACTTGAATTTCCCTAATATGCGAACGCGCTTGTCATTTGGATACAAGCGCGTTTGACTTACATAAGGAAATTTATAATGAAAGTTCTAAAAACGTCGTTAATTCTGGCAGCCCTTACTCTAACTGGTGCTGCTCAGGCCGCCTCTCTTGGTGTCAGTATTGAAGAGCAACCTCGTCCGGGTGTACCACAAGCACGTTGGACAACAGTAAACATTGGTGACGCCTATTCGCAAAACCAGAACGCGAAGTTTAACTACAGTGTTTCCAACTACACCATCAACTTTTCGTGGACGACCAATGACGGTGCCACAGGTGGCTGTAACATTTATTACGATGTAAACAAAGATAGCTCGAATAACTTTAATGATCAGGTTGCTAAACGTCGATATGACACAACTAAAGCAATTCTGACCAATCTAAAGCAAGGTGATGAGCTATTCATTCAGTCGGCGTTCGGACGCGATGGCGACCCTTGTGAAGTAACGTTAAGACACAGCATCAGCCTGTGATCTGATATGATGGCGCACTGATGTGCGCCATTTCTGCTCTTTGACTAACCAATTTCAAACGATGTTACGCCAAACGTTTTTTCTATGCCAATATCAGGCACCATTTGCGTATACATTCGTGCCGTATCAAACACCGGTGTCATGTTAAGTTTTTCCGCAAGTCCAATCGCGGATGAATTACATGCTGGCACATCCAGGTAAACGGCACAATCACCGGTGACTTTTGAGCTCAATGTGCTAATTATAGCCTCAGCCTGCTGTGCATTTTGGGCAAACAAAGGGCCTATTTTATAGCCATCCCGGCACTGCCTGATAACCCCAACTCCCTGTAATTCTCCTCCAATCAACAAACCAACAGATACTGCATTGCTCTGTACCCGCCAGGCATGCCAAAACCGGGTTCTTTGTACCGGGAAAAATGGCTCAAGAAATCGCTCTATTGTTTTGTGCGGTAATGCGTTCAATTCAGTCATTTCTGCTGTACTTCGAACTGCTAGCCGCTGATTACTACCCTGATAACGACGATTGGAATAAGCCAAAGTAAAACCTGACTTTTTGTAGTTTTCCTGTTGTTCGACCACACCATCCAAACCAATATTACACCCGTCAAGCCTGGCCATGGCGGCCTGCCAGATTTTCAAACCAAAACCCCGCCCTCTATATTCAGGTTTAACAATATAGAATCCGACAAATCCAAAGAAATCATCATATTTGACCGCAGAGATTACAGCGATAGGCTCATCATTCAAAACCCCTACAAGAAACCCGTGCGGATCAGCCTGATAGTAGCATTGCGCATCCTCTAGCCCGGGATTCCAGCCTTCCTGTGCAGCCCAGTCAACCGCGAGATCAACTTCGGCACGAGTCATAGTGCGGATTGTATAGATGTTGCTCATAAATTAGCTCCTTGATGCGAATTTACATCTGACTTTCTTATATACCCGCACTATAACTGGCGTAGCAGGAAAAAGAAGTCCGATTAGCTAGGCGCGTACTATGCCCTTGCATCATGTTTACATGCCCTTCCTTTTGCAGGCCTCTGTAATCAGCGTGTTTATCATGTTTTTTTTATCTTGGCTATTTTCGATGACTGGGATGGCCCATGAACAGCCCGAAAGTTCAAAGTGAATTTTCCAGTTCTGCCAGGTTAACAGCTCCTCCAGTGTGTAACTTTGTCCGCCCCCGGTGTCTGCGATCCCTCCTCCTATAGACTGACTGATAGCAAAGAGCTTTTCGCTGAAAGGCGCTATAGACACAGAAAAAACATGATGGGTAGGATGACGATCCGTCGGTGCTTGATTTCTGCGGCAAAGCCCGAGCCACTGTCTTGCTAGCAATTCAGGCTCTATTTGCTTTGAATTAAGAAACAGATAGTCCGCATCCAGCTCACCGCCAAATTCTAAGGATACTTTTTCTGGCGTAAACGTAAATCTCTTGGCGTTACAGGGATAGGCCAGCGCTTGCCAGCCAAAAGCCTTTCTGGGATACTTAAACAAAGCAAGCGATACTCATTATCTGGAAATTGTATAATCAACTCCCCTGATTCGTTGGGTATTATCCTCACAATCCGTTAGATTACTTGCTCAGGAGAAATCGACTCAATTTCAGATGGACTACGGTCACTGTTTGGCTGAGAAGATCTAGAAGAAACCTTTTCCATAACCAACATGATGGCTAACCCCACGACGGCGATAACAAATGCGACTAGCAATTTTTCTCCTAATCGGTTCCAATGGCAGTACCTTAGCTCAAGCTGGTCACTGCCAGTGCGCAACATATTTCGAGCTACTTATATCGCTCAGGAAACATTTTTCTTAATATAATGCCTGACCATAGATTGACGTCGATTTCTCTGTGCCTGATTGCGTGGCGATTTACAACATCCATAATATCCATAACAAGCGCAGAAAAAGCCCCTGGATCTTTGAAAAACTCTGCCTGAGCTTTTTCACAGTCGCTATACACAGACAGGAATAATGGATTGTGTTCTAGCTCTCTTGCAAGACTCTCATCATAGTCCAACATGATAGCTGGCTTGTTGTTCTCGCACTTGGGTGTCTGAACATTGTCTTCATTAGCATTGTCTTCAGATTTATTTCGCCGAGCTCGTTTCTTAAAAAATGAGACCACAGAGCAGACTATAAATGCGCAGAACATAACCAGCATATAGACTTGTATATAGCTCACAACTCGTCCTTAGTACTGCACAAAAGCTTTAACCATGGCAATGAATAGCGAGAACAGTACCATTTAGCCTCGCAATCATCAATCACTTACAATTTATTCCAATCATATTTACAGCGCGCAGGACTTGTGAGCGATATGTCACGGCCACTTATTTGAAATAAATAAAAGCTACCCAGCCTCGCTCGTGGTTAGTAATTGTAATCTACTGTAATACAGCCAATGGCAAACCTTGACTAGGCTTTAGCCCGACGAGCGGTTGAACACAAATCAAAGAGGAATTGAGATGAGCCAACAAATCCCAAATGGTCAAACCAAAACTGATCCTGCATGGCATAAACGTAAATGGTCAGACATTCAGGTCAGTGGTAATTGGTTAGCAACCCAGACCAGTAACAAAACCACTGATTTCGTTACTCAAGGTAATACACCTGGCAACGTCGGTATTTGCTTTTCCGGTGGCGGTTCCATTGCCATGATTGCTGCACTAGGTCAGATGCGAGCACTCAACGATATGGGTGTGCTCGGGCAGGCACGGGCAATTTCAACGGTATCTGGCGGGAGCTGGGCAGTTGTACCTTTTACTTATCTACCGGATCATATAGACGATGCGACTTTTCTCGGCCCTTTTGTAGAAGATCCTTCCACGCTGACAGTGAGTACTTTAGATTACGCACCATCGGGCTATCTCGGCACAACCGTCACTCTGGATGGCATTAAGTGGGATAACATGGCGTATTCGGCTGGAAAGTTATTTGTTAACCCATACTTTCCAAATAACCGGATCTGGAATTATCAAATAGCAAAGAACATTCTGGAACCATCGGGATTGTCTTCCACTCATTTCGACGGACTTATGACGCCAGTCATAGAAACCGCATGGTTTGCGTATAATCAGGCAGATGCAGCATACATAAAGGCACAGAACCCGGGGTTACCTGACACAGTGCACACATATCAGCAAAGCGAGGGGCGTATAAAACGACCGTTCCATTTGTGCAATACAGCCGCATTTATTACGCCGAATACAAACCCGCAAACCGGTGATATGCTGGCGCCCGTCCAGTGCACCGCTATCGCAACAGGCATCTTTGCTGAAGACTTAGGAACTGTGGAAACGACGGCTACTGATTTACAACAGGTTGGTGGCGGTTTAGTGTCCAGTTATTGTTTTGACACTCAACTCACCTCCTCTGCCAAGTCCAGCATCAGTGCTAAACTGCCCCTGAATAATGACAATCAGGTCTCAGCATTTTCACTGGCTGATATTACCGCCAATAGCAGTGCATTTTTTGCAACGGCCATTCAAGGAATGGATGGCATAGATCCTAAATATAATTACTGGTCAGCGGCAGATGTTGCTGAGGAAAAGCCGGGTGTGGCTGCACGCTTTGCGGATGGCGGTGGCATTGAAGACAATGGTATCGCCAACCTGCTTGCCTTTGACGATATTGATCAGGTGCTGTCGTTCTCAAACGCCCTGCAAAGTGTTTACCGTGACCCAGATAACTCAGACAACAGCTGGAATATTGTGGTTGATATGTGGTTACCCACTTTGTTTGGATATACTCCTTACCAGCACACAGGCAATAAAGCAGGGTTATCGATTGGCTATCATCAATATGCAAATCTCACTGAAGCTCAGTTACAGGGGCAAGGCATTCGCTACTTCAGACACAACCAGATATTTGACTCAGCACTTTTCCAGCCATTTTTACAACAGCTATGGGCCAGCATGGACAACTACACCAGACCTGCGGTTTACTTCAACGACGCCATAGAGGTGATGGAAAATACCTGGTTTGACATTAAACCTCGTACCATTAAGTGGCTGTTGATCCACTATGGCCCGAATAAAACATTTGAAGCAACGCTAAAACCGGATGTAAGAGCAAAACTAGACTCATACACTACGCACTTTTCAAACGTTCGTAAACAGCACCCAAAACTCTACCCTCCAACGCCTCTGGATAATCAGTTTCCTAATATGGTTTTATTTGCAACTCATATGGAAGCGCCCTTAATGAACCTGTTTGCTCACTCCACCAGTTACGCGACAAACACGGAGCGAGAACGGATCCAGACAATGTTTAAATAGCCATGAGTTTAAATAGCCCTGAGACTTTTTGGCGGCCGACAGGCCGCTTTGTTTCTATGCAGCTGGTGAGTTTAAGGCGTGCTTCTTACAATGCCCTTAGCCTTAAAGCCAGCATATACACACCAAAATAAACCAACCAGAATAGTAAAAAAGGTATAAATGCGAAGGCAAGTGTTCCCACCAGGAGCCTTGATGGCTCAGCTGCGAAAAGACTTATCACGCTTAATACCATTGCAATGATTGCAGGGGCAGGAAAAGAAAACGGGAACACCCAAATAAATGCCGGGCTAAAAAAACAAGCTAACAGGCCACTTCGCAACGCCATTTTTTCTTTAAGCTGAGATTTTCGGACTTGCTGTAGCCAAATAAGACAATCAGGCCAGCAATAATCACGTAGATTATAGGCAGAAGTATCAGCATCCACATACAGCCTTTTTCCTATCGTTTATCTGAATCAAATTTAAAGGTGACATCAAAACATCGGTGAGCGTGTTCTGACGCGTTAAACCGCCAATTTTTTAAAGCCCTAATTGACTCGCGGCTGAAGACTCGGCTCATTTTAGAATCATTAATGTGATAACCAACTAACTTGCCGCTATTGTCAACCGTCGCCCGAATATGGACAAAAGCGACCTCCTCAAGGTGTTCTGTATGTAATGGCCAGGCGGGATTTACATGCTCCACCAACTGGAACGGCTCACCAATGCAAGATTCAACCACATATGTTTCAGTTTCAATAAAACTGACTAATGCCGAGGTTAAAAACAATTCAATCATTTTTATAATAGCTTTGGTGAAAAATACATCAACAAATAGCTGAGCGTAACCTTACTCATGGTCCTCAACCCACTCCCTGTGTTGTTCCATGAAGTATTCCCAGTACTCAGTTTCGCCCGAAATAGTTTGCAATTGACGCTCAATAATAGCGAGCTCTCTGGGGTCTGTAATTGTATTCTCATCGGGGCTAACTTGAGCAAAGCTCTGCTTACTGAGTTTGTTTAGATACAAAAGCGACTCCAAGAAAGAATTCAATGAAGTTGAAACTTGCTCTGGGATCCATTCCCCCTCGCCATGCATAGCTGTATAAACCGGCATCATAGGATCACTTGTATCAACAAAAAACGGGTCGCCCAATTCACTGTCAGTAGCTATGACAACCCAGCTTTGATGCCAACTTCCCTCTTCTGTTCCCGTTAAATCTGAGCCATCGGGGTGAATGCTATAGCCTATTTGTAGCCTGGCCAAAGTTGACTCATTAGCTACACTAATGCCGGATGCACCAAAGAACACCTCACTTATAGTGTGAGAGGTTAATGCTGTACTTATTTTCGTTATTGAACGTTCCACTTAAGAGTGCCCTCTTGTTGTGATTAAACTGCTATTCAACAAAATCCTTGATAACCACGTAAAGAGAATAATTCCCACCATATCAGCAATATAGTCATGCATATCTAAAGTTCTCGTTGGTATAAGATACTGACTTAATTCTTCCACTGTGGCAAAAACAAACACGGCGGCTGTGCCCCAAAAGACATCAATCGTACCGAGCTTGAAAACTTTAAATTTGCTGGCAACGTTAACGCATAAAGTGAGGGTACCAAACAATACGAAATGGCCAACTTTATCTCCATATGGAATAATTTTCACAAGTTCAAAAAAAAGGCTTGGCTGAGCGGTGTTCGCCAAATAAATTATCCAGATGATAAAAAGAAAAAAGCAACAGGATATTATCACAGTTAGTTTATACATAGCTCCTTCCTTAAAAGGTGAATGTTCTCAGTAATCATTTCCGTCACATCATACCTTTTTAGCGGTTTTGCCGCCTTCCCCCTCAGTAGATCCCTTTTTAAGAGTTTAAAGTTAGATGCTGCTTTATAAAAGACATTCAGCATATCGTGCACTTCTTCTTCGCCAGTCGTATGCAACTTAATCTCTGGGGGTGAAGACGGCTTTAATATGAGCTGAGCCAGCACATTAAATGAGGTTTTACTTTCTTTGAATGAACTATCAGATATGTCGCTCAATGCTTTCTGGAGTTTTGTTATTTTCTCTACAGAAATCTCATCAGCAACATTTCCAAGCTCTTTCTGATAACCAAATTTCTCTATGCGAATATTTGGGGCTGGATACCGTTTCGCTTCAGGTAAAAACACTTCCATTGCACTCATATGGCAAGGCTGGTGATCTTCGCAAGCATAAGCCAGGTTAAAAGTCGAAGCTAAAATAAAAAATACGGCTAAACGCAATTCATATCTCCTAGTACGATTGACCGCTTGGTGATGAAAACACCATGATGAGTAATTTACTAAAGTAACACACAAACGCCCCCTTTAAACTACTTCTAAATACCGGAAAATCAGCTGCGTGTACTGTGTAATACCCGGTAATGGTAACTTCTTAAAATTGCTCTAGAGTTAGGGTGACCGTCTCGATATTGAAAGGAATTTGTTATGCACCCCCTTAAATTTTCTCTGATCAGTGCTGCAATCACGGCTTTGCTTGCCTGCTCTACTGAGCCTTCAGGTTCCGTGGCTGACTCTGACAACACAGCCAGCCAGGATCCCTTGTTTTGCCCTGCAAATATTAACTGGGTAACGAACCCCAATAACCCACCGAGCGAAATTCCGGGAGGTGGGCAGAACCTGTGTCAGTTCTATCAGTTTTCCTGGCAATGGTTTATCTCTTTGATCAACGCGCCAAATGGCAAGGACCGAACCTTCTTAAATGAAGACCGCTATGCCATCTATCTAGGTAGTGATCAGGATTCTTGTGCGCCAAATACCCTGGAATCCAAACTGTTTGTCAGAGGAGATAAAGATCCGCACACCACCAGTGATGACTTCACTGCGCCCCATGAGATGAATCAGGCGCTGAGCAACGCCGTATTATATGACCAAAATGGTAATATTGTGCTGTATGAAACCCGTTTTGATCGGGGTATGTGTAATGTCGCTCAAGGCTCAGCAACACTGCCAGCCGGTACAACTGAAATCAAAACATCGTGGCGTAAAATCGCTGAAAAAGACATGCTTAACTACGTTTGGGTTCGCTCCGATACCAACAACAATGGCGAAATCGATGCCGATGAGCTGTATGGTATGGTTGGGTTTCACCTGGTAATTAGCACCAAAGACCATCCCGAGTTTATCTGGGCTACCTTTGAGCATAAATACAATGCACCAGACTGCCAAAAAGCAAATCAGCCAACCTCTGACTGGAGTTTTGCCAGTGAACAGTGTGCTGCGACCCTGCCAAATCCGGATGCAAATTGTGAGTTTAATAAAACGATAGATCCGACCAAAACTGGCAATTCTCCTCTGACAGGCCAACCGACGGAAGTCTGTCAGGTTTATGCTCAGGGTACAGCCGAAGGAGACAATCAGGCAGAGCACAACCGAGCTAATATCATTTCCCTAAACGAGCAATTGAACAAAGTGTTTAAGCGTATGCCAACCTATAACTCTTTAAGAGTACTGGCCAAATATGAACTGGTTGGCGGACTATGGTTGAATGATGTAAATCAACCATCTAAAAATCGAGACAACCAGCGGGGGTCCATTCAGCTGGCGAACACGACAATGGAAACCAATGCTCAGCAAGGATTTGGTGAGGTTGTCTATACAGGCCCTGAAAATCTACAACCAGCGGCAAACTGTTTTAACTGTCATGGCTATTCTGGCCCGACACAGAATGCCAAAGTAAGCCACATCTTTAGCTCCATCCATGGTTCTGGCAAGTAGCTTGTCTATACCAGTGATAACCCGCAACGCTCGGGTTATCACCTATGTCTTGCTGACCTTTTCTTAGATTTTAGCTTAACCTTAGTTTTTGTCCGTGTTTAATCACCGCTTTTACGTCTAGAATAGAGCGAATCTCCGTAACATCCGATGAGGAAAAACCATGATTGAACAAGGACACGCCTTGCCCCAAACCACTTTGAGTGAATTGACCGCTGATGGCATGGTCACGCACCACAGTGACACCCTATTTGCTGACAAAAAAGTGGTTGTGTTTGCCGTACCAGGCGCCTTTACACCGACCTGCTCTGCAGCTCATTTACCAGGTTATGTCGCCCTGGCCGACAAAATAAAAGCCAAAGGTGTCGATGCGATTGCCTGTGTTTCGGTGAACGATGCTTTTGTAATGAAAGCCTGGGGTGAGGCCCATAATGCAAGCGAAATTATGATGTTAGGCGACGGTGACGCGAGCTTTACCAAAGCGCTTGGTTTGGATATGGATACAGAGGGCTTCGGTGGGATCCGCTCTCAACGCTACGCAATGATTGTGGAGAACGGAATTGTCACCACTTTATTAGTTGAGGCGCCTAAGACATTTGAAGTCAGTAAAGCAGAAGTGATTCTGGAAAAGCTGTAAGCTTTTAAACTCAGGGGGCGCCAAGCTCCCTGCTATTCGGCGTTAGACGTTCTACATAAACTTGATACGTCATGAATTAGAGAATGCCCCATTTTGTCCTGGAGGCTATATAAAACAAACACCTTGATATATAAAGCGGTTCTGACATATTTGAACCTGATGCCTTTACAAACCCACAATTTCTCTAAGCGCAGCGACATGACCAAGATAAGCGGCTTCACCTGGCTCAGTCAAAGAAAGCCAGGTGCGCTGACGAGATAGACTGGCTCGTTTGGTCACTGAAATATAATTTGCCTGCTCAAGTGCTTTGACATGTTTAGATAGTACCGAATCACTGACATCCAGCTGCGCTTTAACCACTGAAAACTCGAGCTCTGAGACCGGCTGAAGTAACGCACAGATCTGTAGCCGATTATGGGCATGAATAAGCGAGTCAAAACAGGCTTTACTCACTCCCAGGCTCCTTTGCCAACCAGTCTCCCGCCGGTAGCTTGTAAAAAGCAAAACTACTAAACAGGCCGATCATCGCACCTGCCACATAAGCAGATAGCCAGATTCCCTGTTTGGTCAGATAGATTGCAAGCAGTACGATAAAAGCACTAGAAAACGCCAGAATAATCTTGGTTAGCCCTTGTTTAGATGCACCTTTAAGGGTTTTTGCTTTCACACCAGACACTCGCAGATAATGAGACCAACCCAGTGCCAATACAATAACACTCAGTGCTGCGCCTATCGCTATCAAAGTCCAGAAACTACTTTGACTTGCCTGAGCGCTTGCCGTTGTAGCCAATGCCGCCAGCAGGCTGATAAGTATGTTTAGCCAAACTGGCGGCCTTAAAAGCAGACTAGCCTGACGTTTGGCGTCGCTCGCCGCGGCAAGAGACGCACGAGCAGCCGCAGCTCCGATATTAGAGTCTTTGTTCATAGTCATTCCTTTACTTTCCGTTATGGAAACTAAAGACTAGCAATGACTTTCCAATGTGGCAAGTAATAAAAGTACCAAAGCATAACCCATTATCATAGACAGCGGGTTACCCACCATTGTGAGCCTGGCAAATTTCGTGCAATCGAGAATAAGTGGCAGAGCTCTGGAAACTTGCTCTGAGCTCACCACAGAGGATGCGATAGGGACTTTAATCTGATGCTCAGTTATAACCAGAACCGAAAACCATCGAAGCGAACATCAACAACCGCGCCGATGGTAACAACTAGTTAATTAGCTTTCACCGATAAGAGATAACAACTGCTCACCCGCCATAATCGCGTTGCTTTCGCCACCAAATACATTGTCAGTGTCCTTTTCGACAAACACATCGTTAAGCCAGCTGTTGATGTCTTTGTTGAACATCAGTAAAAACTCGATAGGAAAGGAGGAGTCCGCAGCCTGAGACTCAAGACGATCCGCTACCTCATCGATCATTAGTGCCCCATCGTTGAACTCAATACAAAAGTACAAGGTATTGGCCAGTTCTTTGTAGAGTCTTGCGACATTATTGAACCGCGTTTGCGAATAACCATTAAGCTCTATTAATCCTGTCTCTGATTCCAACTCGTTAAGGGCCCCAACAATGGACTCAACATCATCCTCTTCTATTGGGCTGTCTGCCCAAAACGCCTCAGCAGTCATCGCTTGTTTGTTCAGGCGCTGATCAGTACCACTACCTGAATCTTCATCGAGGTCAAAGAACAGCTCATCAAAGCTGTTTTCATCTGGCTCCTGATACGGAAACGCTTCCTGAAAAAGCTCAACATTGTCTTTGAGATGCAATCGGCCATTGAGTAGCTTCGCACTTCTTTTCAATGCATTCAGAACAGAATCGGCCCCTTTACCAAAACGGCTGCCCTGGCGAGCTGACTCCTGATAAAACTGCTTAAACACGTTCGTCGATTCTCGGATCTGCCGAACCAGACGACGCATATTGGTGAGATCTTTTTGCAGTGAAATGTAATGTGTTACCTCCCCCGTCTCGTTTGTAATGGCTGAAATATTCCACTCAACCGGATACATAGAACCGTCTTTTCTGTAGTTAACAGAAGAACCATAAAAATAGCCGTTTTTTTCAAGTGCCGGACTTAACCTGGCCAGCACTCTGCGATTACTCTTAGGTCCTTGCAATATCGCCGTTGACTTGCCGACTAGTTCGGCAAGTTCATAGCCAGTATGACGACAAAATACCCTGTTTGCGTACACAATACGATAACCTTCATCACGATTAGCGTCAGTGACGACTATGGCGTGCTGCGATCGCATTAAAACTTGTTTGAGAAGTTCAATTGGAGAGGAATTTTCCAATAACTGGCCGAAAAACAAGGTTTCTTCCATTGAAGGATCATTGGTATTCATTGGCAACTCAACTCATATTCGACAATAACATTACCTAGCTCACCTGATGGCAGTAAGTGGTGTACGCATGTCTGTTTGCGTGAGTTTAACTATAGTGCAAATTACCGAATACCATGAATTTTTTGTTCTGAATCAATCAAAAATTGAGCGGGATAGCCTTTGCAATGACTCTGGTGCTATCCCGTTCTTATCAGTCACTGCGTTTTGCAAAACTAAATGACTGTTCAGCCTCAAGCTTGCCACTTTGGTCATGTGGTGTCGTGTAAAAAGACACACTCAGCTTATCTAATTTGTTGTCCAGCTCAATATGGGCAAAACCCCAAATAAAACTTTTTGACCATACCAGATCATATTCTGGGTAGCGATTTTCCTGCTGCTGTGCAAAAGGTGTATGTGTTCCGCGCATTTTTGCCGCAGCTCCGCTGATAATCAAGGGTAGCTTTGGTTTGGCGTTACCAGGCATAACACGGCTACAGTCGTCTGTTAACAGCTCCAGATCGTGTTCATGCCCCGCAATATAGGCGTCCGCATACTGGCATAGCTCGGGTAAAATGAGTCTTCTGAGTACATGACCCTCATCATATTTGGAGCCACCGATTGACCACAGAATATGGTGCCCGTACACCAATTTCCACTTTGCCTTAGAGTGCTTTAGTCCATCTGCCAGCCAGGCAAGCTGCCGATGATCTTCTCCATTGATCGGTGTCTCATGACGTTCGATATCTTCAACTTCTGCCTGACCTGATGCAAGCGCGCTGGCCAACCCCTGCTCACTGCCGTCGGGACGTAGCGGGACCTCATAATAATGCTGACCTGAGAGCAGCATATTGGTATCCAGTACAAACAGCTCTACATCGTTGCCAGGTTCACCTATGGTGTAGCTGTAATAGCCTTTGGGCGACATATAAAAGTTTGGCTGCTTTGCCATCCATTCAGTCTGAAGCTTCACACCTTTTCGTGACGTTTTCCAGTCATGGTTGCCCAGTGCGGAGTATACGACCAGATCCGGTTGCTGCTCAAATAACGGGCGCAACGGTTTTAGGATCAGGTCGTTCATGCGCTGTTGATCATCCTTACCATCGTTAGCACCGGCACCGTCCGGATATATGTTGTCTCCTAACTGAATAGCAAAATCACATTTTTTCTGCTCGCATAGACTAGCCATCGCTTTGCCAGTTGCAAGTGCACCTGTCTGCTCAGTGGCGATATCTGTGCCCGGATAAACGTAAACTGGCGCGTGATTAAACTCTTCAACCGGTCGATGTTCCGCTAGCCAGTCAGCCCGCTCCGCAGCAATGAATTGTGCTTTGTTTTTTGGTTTCTGGATGTGCTTTAACTTTGGGTAGTCCGGGTGGTAGCCACCGTCACCAAATGCCAGGAAGGACACCGAATTATCTGAATGGGCGGCAAAAGATACCAGAGCAGACACACTCAGGCAGGACATTACAAATCGCTTTAAAGTCATAAATAGTACACAGTGCCGGGTTTCCCCGGCACGCTCCGCTAAGCAGGTTAGAAAGAAGTGTATGTGAAGCCCAGCTCGAAAGAGCGGCCATATTGTTCATACTGGAAGTTGTACTTTTGCTCGCCGTGATAAATGTATAGCGGTTCATCCGTCAGGTTAACTGCATTGAAGTACACCTGCATTTGATCAGTGAAGTAATACTTAACACTTAAGTCCAGCTGCATATGGTCGTCCTGATAAACACGAGCATCGTTTTCTGTACTCAGATAAGCTTTACTTTTGTAGTTACCACTCAGACGCGCACTCACAGAGTCGTCTTCATATCCCACTATCAGGTTCGCAACGGTATCTGACTGGCGGGTCAGCTTGTCATCGGCATCAATTAAGGTGGTATTGGCAGAAAACATCAACCCGTTTTTAAAGTTTTTGCTGTAAGCCAGCTCAATCCCTGTCAGGTCTGCCTCGCCACCATTTACGTACTGCATCACTTTCTTATAACCTGCCCATTCAGCCTGACCTTGCACTTCCTGCTCTGTAATGAAGTTGTCGATTTGTTTGTAGAATAAGCCGGCTGACATAACCCCAATACTGCCTGTGTAGTATTCAACAGACAAATCTAAGTTGTGAGACTCATAAGGGTCCAGATCGGGGTTGCCTACCTCACCTTCTCGTTCAGTCACGACCTGTCCGTCGTCTTCATCCGTTTCGCTTTCCAGCAGTTGATAAGCAGCGGCTTCTTCAAATCCTGGACGGGCAATCGTTTGAGTATAAGCAAAGCGTGAGATCACATCGTCTGCCAGCTCATAACGCAAAGTCAGGTTTGGCATCAGGTGGTCATATGACTTTTCGACTTCCCATGGACTGATATTCACCTGTTCGCTGTCGGTTAGTTTGTCTTTTTCGAGTGCAACCCGATAGCCTCGGGTAATGTAGTCGGTGTCCTCGTAACGCACACCCGTGATCATATTGAGTTTACCAAAATCTATGTTAATCATGGCATATAGCGCACTGACTGTTTCTTCAGAGCGATAGCTGCGTCCTTTAGACTCTATACTGGTTTCCTGGTCATTACGCTCTAAGGCACCTTTGTTGCTAGCAAAATAGCTATGCAGGGCCTGCTCAGACAGCCCCGGACCAAAGTCACCCAAGTCATACTCAGGTGCGACAGTCTTGAACTGCTCTGCCGTCACATCGTCAAATCCGCCGTCATAGACTACCGCATTGACTGAGTTGAACTTTTCACGGTCGCGATATTTAACTCCAAATTTAAGCTCTGCATTGTGGCCTGAAATCACCAGATCTTTTGTCAGATCCAGCTTAAAACTAGTCGCTTCGTCTTCACTCAGGTTATTCTCATGAACAATTTCATCCAGTTCGAAGCCATTTAGTTGATGAGCACCTTCATTGCGAGACAAAGTAGGCGTATCACCCAGGCTGGCATACCCTAGCGTCAAGTCCTCAGCCACAAATGCCATATCCAAACGGTCCGGCTCCTGCTCATCTGACTTTGAGTAAACCAGGCTGTACTCTATAAACCAATCGCTTACCAGATGCTCACCACCGGCCACCACAGACAAGATGCTTTGCTCTTCATACCGATCTTTGCTGTCCCGGTCCATCTCAGCACCACTAAAGTAGGCCATGCCATCGCCAGATTGATCGCTCAGGTACTCGCCTTTGTCGAACTTGTATTCGTTACGCAGACGGAATTCGTCATCCGAAAACTCACTATACATGGTTCTCAGATAGTACTTATTGAATAAACCCTGATGCAGGTCCAGATTCAGTGCAGCCCCCAGGCGTTCACGCGTGATGGTATACAGGCGCTGCTCAATTTCTTCGGCGCCAAAAAACGTAACTTCTTCACCTGTATTGGCATCGTCCATCTCCAGTTCCATCCAGCCACCGTCTGTTTCCATATTATGAGAGCCAAATTTACGCTCAAACCACGAAACGGCCGTTGCAACCCCTAATTGAGTCTGGCTGCTTAATTCATAGATATCACTGTAACTGGCTGACAATTTTGGACTGCTCTTTTCAACTTGTTCGTTATATGCGCCCTGAATATTAAAGCTATAGCTTTCCCCTTCTCGGTCAAACGCACTTAAGCTTTTCACTTCAATACTGCCACCAATTGCATTAGCGTCCATATCAGGGGTGACTGTTTTACTTACTTCCAGGCTTTGAATGATTTCGCTCGGGAGAACATCCATAGCCACACTGCGAACACCTCCTTCCGGAGAAGGAACCGCCGCCCCGTTGATAGTCACGTTATTCAGGTTAGGATCAATTCCTCTGATCCCAACGAAACGCCCTTCCCCCTGATCTCGCTCAATAAATAAGCCCGGTAAGCGTTGCAACGCTTCTGCTGCATTCTGATCAGGTAATTGACCAATGCTGTCTGCGCTCACAATGGATTTAATACCATCAGCATTCTTCTGCCTGTTCAGTGCTCCGGCCTGTCCCGCACGCTGCCCTTTGACAATAATGTTGTCCATTTCGCCCTGATAAGCACTGAGCAGAACCCGTGTCTGAGTTACCTCGTTGTCTTTAATCACAATTTGCTGAGTAACAGATTGCGCGCCAATGTAGCGAACTTCCAGTGTATAAGTCCCTGCTGGCAGGTTGATAAATCTAAACTCACCATTTCGCTCAGAGCTGACTTCGCGGCCTAACTCCTTGATGATGACTTTCGCCCCTTCAAAACGCGCTTTATTTTGCGCATCGGTTAATTCGCCCTGTAATGTATTAGCCGAGGCAGAGGTACTCAGCAAGCCCAGAGCAATGGCAACGCCAGCACAGATTTTCGTTATCCCAGTAGGTAGATTGTTCTTCATGTTTTTTCTCGCACAGAAAAGGTGTTTTACAAATTTCGCGATGACCTTAACCGTGCTCAATGAACGAATTATTGCAGTCTATTAGGGAACAAGGCTCCTACGCCGCCATATTGGGCGTTTTTACACCGTAATGAGCTAAAATGACCCCTGCTGGTGCGGCAACATTGTGGTTTTTTTGGAATAAATGCGCATATATGGCTAGCTTACTGACTTGTATGAGCTGTTTTGACCCCGTGACTAACCATGCGATTGTTTCGCCTCCACAGTGAAAGGCCACACATCCCGCTCTTAGTTTGCGCCGATAAAAACGAAAAAAGCCGCGGCACATAAGTGCTCACGGCTTTAACAACCAGAATTTGTTGTTACAGGGCTTGTTCGAACTGAGGTAAAACCTCGAACAAATCAGCCACCAAACCATAGTCTGCCACCTGGAAGATAGGCGCTTCAGGGTCTTTGTTGATGGCAACAATAACTTTTGAGTCTTTCATACCGGCCAGATGCTGAATCGCACCGCTAATGCCGACCGCAATATACAGATCCGGCGCAACGATTTTACCCGTCTGACCAACCTGCATATCATTTGGTACAAAGCCCGCATCAACCGCAGCACGCGATGCGCCAATAGCTGCCCCAAGTTTGTCGGCAATTCCTTCAAGTAAAGAGAAGTTTTCACCGTTTTGCATACCACGACCACCGGAAATAACCACAGGTGCCGCTGTCAGCTCAGGACGCTCTGATTCAGTTTGTTCAACACCAACAAAGCGACTGCTAGTATTTTCTACTGCTGTCGTTAAGCTCTCAATACCAACAGCTGCTTGTTCACCAGCGGCGTCGAATGCACTGGCTCGAACCGTAATAACTTTTTGTGTTTCAAGCGACTTAACTGTTGCAATCGCATTACCCGCATAGATAGGACGCATAAAGGTGTCTGCATCCACTACATCAACAATTTCAGAAATTTGCGACTTATCCAGCAATGCCGCTACGCGAGGCATGATATTTTTGCCCGTGGTCGATGCAGCAGCCAGAATATGGCTGTAACCTTGTGCAAGTGTGATAACCAAATCCGCTGTGCTTTCAGCCAACTGATGCTCAAGCGCGCCGTCGTCCGCCAACTTAACCGCTGTTACGCCGGCAATCTGTGCTGCAGCCTCTGCCACCGAACCAACATTATGGCCCGCGACAAGAACATGGACCTCTGCGCCAAGCTTGTTCGCCGCATGAACCACTTTTGCCGTTTCTGGCTTTAGTACACCATTTTCGTGTTCAGCAATGACTAGTACGCTCATGAGATCACCTTAGCTTCAGTTTTTAGTTTATTAACCAGTTCTTCTACACTCTCTACCATAATTCCCGCTTCGCGTTTAGCTGGCTCCTCGACACGAACCAACTCAACGCGTGGCGCTAGATCAACACCGAGCGAGTCAGCAGCAATGACATCCAGCGGTTTACGCTTGGCTTTCATGATATTAGGCAAGGATGCATAACGCGGTTCGTTCAGACGCAGATCTGTGGTAACCACAGCTGGCAGAGTTAACGAGACAGTTTGTAAACCACCATCCACTTCACGAGTCACAACTGCTTTGCCATCTTCAATTTCGACTTTAGACGCAAAGGTACCCTGCGGGCGTTTGGTCAATGCAGCTAACATCTGACCAGTTTGATTGTTGTCAGAATCGATGGATTGCTTACCCAGTATGACCAGCTCAGGGCTTTCCTGATCAACCAGTTTCGCCAGCAATTTAGCAACATGCAGCGATTCCAGTTTAGCAGTTGTTTCAATATGAATGGCTTTATCAGCGCCCAGAGCCAGTGCAGTACGAAGCTGTTCCTGACAAGCTTTATCGCCGATTGATACTGCGATCACTTCGCTGGCTTTACCTGCTTCTTTTAAACGGATGGCTTCTTCAACCGCAATCTCACAGAACGGGTTCATTGCCATTTTTACATTGGTCAAGTCAACATCACTGTTGTCGGCCTTGACTCTTGCCTTGACATTGTAGTCAATCACGCGTTTGATTGGCACAAGTACTTTCATGGTTACTCCATCATCTGGTTATTCTATAGGGCTGACGTAAACGTCAACAAAACAATTTAATGAATCCAGACTACTTCCTGTTGACGTAAACGTCAACCTAAAATAACCTTAGCTTAACCTTAACAAAACTAAAGCCTCGTTTTAGTTAAACTACCGTCAATCTATGTGAGGTAAAAATGGTCGAACGCGAAACCATGGAATTTGATGTCGTGATTGTTGGCGCGGGCCCTGCGGGCCTGTCGTGTGCGATCCGACTTGCACAACAGGCACAGGAAAAACAACAAGAACTGATGATCTGTGTCGTTGAAAAAGGCTCAGAGGTCGGAGCACATATATTGTCTGGTGCTGTCTTTGAAACTAAAGCGCTGGACGAATTAATCCCGGATTGGGCGCAGAAGAATGCCCCAGTTACAACAAAAGTCACTGAAGACGAAATTTATCTGTTTAAAGATCAGGACAAAGCGACCAGCATCCCGCACTTTGCTGTTCCCAAGACCTTTAAAAATGAAGGCAATTATATTGTCTCTATGGGTAATGTCTGTCGCTGGCTGGCTGAACAGGCTGAGCAACTGGGGGTTGAAGTCTTTCCCGGATTCAGTGCACACTCTTTGATAGTTGAAAACGATGAAGTCAAAGGTATCGTCACAGGCGATATGGGCGTAGACAAAGAAGGTCAGCCAAAAGACAGTTATATGCCAGGTATGGAGCTCAGAGCCAAGTACACGGTATTTGCTGAGGGCTGCCGTGGCCACCTTGGTAAACAGCTGGTCAGCCACTTTGCCCTGGATAAAGACGCGACCCCACAACACTATGGTATTGGCTTTAAGGAGATCTGGCAGATAGATCCTGCGAAGCACCAGGAAGGAAAAGTCGTTCATGGTACGGGCTGGCCACTCGATAATGAAACCCATGGAGGCTCTTTTATGTACCATGGCGAAAACAATCAGGTGGTCGTCGGGTTAATCATTGACCTGAACTATAAAAACCCTTATCTGAGCCCGTTTGACGAGTTTCAGCGTATGAAACATCAGCAGGTGTTTAAAGACACGCTGGAAGGCGGTGAACGCATTGCATACGGTGCCCGGGCGATAGCTAAAGGGGGTTTTCATGCGCTGCCTAAAATGCACTTCCCTGGCGGTTTGCTGGTTGGCTGTGATGCCGGCACATTGAACTTTGCCAAAATCAAAGGCAATCATACGGCGATGAAGTCGGGTATGATAGCTGCAGATACCATTTTGGCTGCACTTGGAGAAGAAAGCCCACGAGCAGACTTAAGCGAATTTGCCGATAACTTCAAAAGCAGCTGGCTGTATGACGAGCTTTACCAGTCGCGTAACTTTGGCCCGGCAATGCACAAGTTTGGCCGTATATTAGGTGGTGCCTACAATATGGTTGACCAGAACCTGTTTTCCGGCTCACTGCCATTTACACTCAAAGACACCACGCTCGACCATGCATCTCTTAGACTGGCAAAAGACTCTCAGGAAATTAACTATCCCAAACCGGATGGTAAACTGAGCTTTGATAAGCTGTCGTCGGTGTTTTTATCCAACACCAACCATGAAGAAGAGCAACCTTGTCATTTGCAACTCAAAGATCCCTCTATTCCTATCAAAGTGAATCTTGAACAGTATGCAGAGCCTGCTCAGCGCTACTGTCCGGCTGGTGTCTATGAGGTCAACGAGGATGAAAATGGGGATAAACAGTTTGTGATCAATGCGCAAAACTGTGTTCACTGTAAGACCTGTGACATAAAAGACCCGAGCCAAAATATCACCTGGATGACGCCAGAAGGCGCAGGTGGTCCTAACTACCCTAACATGTAAGCCTGTCTGGACGGGGGGCGGCTCCCCCGCTACCATCCGATTTTATCCTAAATTGCTGGGGCAAAATGCCCCTTTTTTTCTATACTTAAGCAAATGTATTTAGATGAAGAGGTGCCTTATGGCGCAGCAATCGGAAGTGGTATTTCGCTTTTTAGCGGAACCAACCGACGTAAACTTTGGCGGCAAAGTACATGGTGGTGTGGTCATGAAATGGATAGATCAGGCTGGATATGCTTGTGCCGCGGGCTGGAGTGGTGCGTATTGCGTCACAGTATCGGTAGCTGGTGTACGCTTTCACCGCCCTATCCTGGTTGGCCAGATTGTTGAAGTCTCTGCACGCATAGCCCATACCGGTAAAACCAGCATGCAAATCTTTATTCAGGTACGTTGTGGCGACCCACAAAAGCAACACATGGTCGAAACCAATCATTGTATCATCAGTTTTATTGCCATGGACCAGGCGGGTTACCCTATCCCTGTTGCCAAATTTGAAGCAAAAACCCAAGAACAAAAAGCGCTGGAGCAATATGCCATTAAGATGAAAGAAATTGCTATCCAAACCGAGTCTCTGTTACAAAACACGCTGGATCAGGGTGACTGATCCAGCGTGTGTAACGAGTTTGCAAGTGTGGCAAGTACGCTTAAAAGGTGTACAGTGCGCCGATAAAGGCCACATCCATAGTATCGTCACCAACCAGAGGGCTCTTGCTGATGACGCTATCCAGCTCTGTTCTGCTGACGCTGCCTATCAGGGTAATTTCTTGCGTTAACTGGTAGTAGGCATTTAAACCAAACGTCACATTTACCGCACTGTCATTAGTCTGATACGCTGTCCGCCCAACTGATGCATTGATATTTTTACCGCTGATCCCATATACGGTATTCACGTAATCTGAATCCAGCCAGCGCACCTGTGCCTGCGCCGAAATACCAAATCCATATGCACTCTCATACAAAGGAACTTCTGCACTCAGTGCAAAATTGGTGGCGTCTGATTCGTCAGACAAATCGGTATGCCCGGATACCCCAAACCATAAAAACTTGGCACCATAGTTCAGCACTAACTCGCCATCTGGAGCTTCATAGCCATCGAATACCTTGCTGTTTGAGCTTGTATCACCAAACAGACTATCATAGCCTTCGTTGCGATAACCAAGGCCAGCGTAGGCTGTAAAAGTATCATTTAAATTCAAAAACTGATAACCAATGGTGCTGTCCTCATTGGAAAACCAGTTACCTTTTTTGATGTCGGCCATAGGTACTATCGCAAATTCGTTACCGACTCCCTTCCAGGGCAGATCCGCCACTAATGCTCCTGCTCCAATTTTTACTTCCCAATCATCTTGCTCTTGCTCAGTGGCGTTACTGTACATGCTGGCAAGACTCAAAAATAAACCGCCAGCCATGACTGCTGAGTTTTTAAATATCCCGATCATTATGAGCTCCTAGTCTCTAAAAGTGTTGTTGCGCTGAGATTGAAAGTTCGGGGGCTGCTGATAACAGCTATGCTAATGCGCGAGCGCCCTCTGAAATTCACGAGCTCATAGTGCGACAAAAACGTGCAAAACTCAGTGAGAGCCTTGTGAGCAACTGTAACTTTGTGCGCCATTTCACAACAGTTATTCACAATTAAGCTAGTTACATGTGTCTAAGTCACTCTATTTGGAACGGTTTAAAATTATCCAATGTATCGCTTAACCTACTGGTATGAGCTGTGCTATGATTGCCGCCAGCTTAAATTGTGTTCAAAGACAGAGCAGTATATAGTGAGAAATGTCCGGTTTTTAGTGGTTGACGATTGTACCGCTGTACGTAATGTTGTGCGCAACATAATAAAGACACGTCTGGGGTCCGATCAGGTGATCATGGCCACGAATGGTAAACAGGCGATGCAGATCTTAGAGTCAAAGCCTGTCGATATTATTATTTCAGACTGGCAAATGCCTGAAATGAATGGCGAAGAATTACTTTACCAGGTTCGCAATAGTACCAAATTCAAAGACATGCCTTTTATTATGATGACCTCAAACGGCGAGCGCGACTTCGTGGTAACAGCGATTAAAAACGGCGTTAGTCACTTTGTTGTCAAACCATTTCGGGCAGAAAAACTTGAAGCGGCTGTGAATAAATCCTGGAATGGAGCCTGTAAACGTAACTCGGTGCGTCATTCAGCCTTGCCATCACACGCAATGCGTATTGTTGCATCCGATGCGCTGCTTGAAGCCAGAGTAAATAACATCAGCCACACTGGTATGCAGGTCTATTCAGATTATGTAGACGCACTTAGGCTTTACAGGACGACCGAATTTAACCTGAGCTTTGACCATTTTAATGGTCCTCACGCTCTGAGTATCTCCCCTTTGTATGGCACGATTGTGCGTATAGAAGCAAACGAAGGCCCCGAGCAAGACTGTTTGCTGGGCGTGCGCTTTGAGTTGGATAAATGCAGTGAGCAGGTTCGAAAGAACTTGGATAAACTGATGATGCACCTGGATAACGCAGCCCCGGATGTTGTAGATAATAGCTAGATGGCTTGTCTGGCCAGTTCGAACATTGTTGTATTTGTTTGCCTGATAAGCTCGTGGCGTGGCATATCACATTGGGACATGACCTTATTCACAACCAATTCAATCTCACATTGCAGTGCTGAATTAAGTTGAGTAGCCCGGACCGTCCCATCGCCTACCCCGCAAATAATGGTTGTAAAAACACGCGACGTTTACAAAGCTGCTCCACGACTAAGGGCATCACCGGAGACTGCTCAGTAAAAACCCGGCGGCAAATGTTACTTACCAAACGACTGTATGTCGGTTCCATCATATTTGAGGCAAGGTGCCCTTTTTGCTCAGCCTGCGGAGCACTTTCGATACTAAACATTTTCAAACCAATACATTATGTAATAACCCGATCCTAGCGACAAACAGCGAACTGGGGAATTACACAGGATTACAGTGCAGATTCAGTTCCATTTGTTACAACGCCTTTTGGTCGCTACAATACGCGCAAACTTATTAGCCGGAACATTGTGTGCACTTCGATATACAGCCTATTGGTGTGATCCATTCACCCTACAAACAAAAGTTTGCCATACCAAGACAACCGCGCCTGGTACCAGAAGCCAAAGCTAAGCTGGTATTCTGTGAAGACTTTAATAGAGAAGAGTTTGTACGTGGTATTGAGGAATTTAGCCACCTGTGGTTGTTATTCCGCTTTCACGAGACCGCCGACAAAGGCTATTCGGCCTTAGTACGACCGCCACGTTTAGGCGGCAATGCGCGCAAAGGCGTATTCGCGACACGCGCCACCTTCAGACCAAATGGCATTGGTATGAGCGCTGTGAAACTTGAAGGTGTTGAGTACAAAAATGGTCAACTCGCACTCCTGTTATCTGGTATAGACCTACTTGACGGCACACCGATAGTCGATATTAAACCCTATTTACCCTATTCTGACGCCTTAACTGATGCCGCCGCAGGTTTTGCAGACACACGTCCAGAGACTCAAATGACTGTCTCCTTTAGTGATCAGGCCGAAGATTTTATCTCTCAACAGAGCCAATACCCGGAACTGAGAGCTTTTATTGGTAATGTACTCAAACAAGACCCTCGCCCTGCATACAAAAAAAAGCAGGAAAATCCGCAAAACTATGGCATGAACCTGTATAACTTTAACATACGCTGGCAAGTAGATGGTGAACACAACCATGTGCTTGAAGTGGCTATTGCTGAGCCGGATTGAGCAAAATTCCCTCAGCCATTAGAACTGTGGCTTTTTCGCGATAAATAAAGCTTTTTAAGCGGTTTTAGCACTGTTAAACTAACCCGACAAAAATACTACAACAACGTATGATAACCTGGGCCATGGCCTGAGTATTCATCAATTGAACGGAACAAGTATGCGTACCAGTCAATATATTTTAGCGACTCAAAAAGAGACGCCTGCAGATGCAGAAGTGATCAGCCATCAGCTGATGTTACGCGCGGGTATGATCCGCAAATTAGCCTCCGGTTTATACACTTGGTTACCTTCCGGCCTGAAAGTGCTGCGTAAAGTAGAGAAAATCGTCCGTGAAGAAATGGACAAAGCCGGCGCCATTGAAATGCTGATGCCTATTATTCAGCCTGCCGATTTATGGCAAGAGTCGGGTCGTTGGGAGCAATTCGGTCCTGAACTGCTGCGCATTAATGACAGACATAATCGTCCGTTCGCACTGGGCCCAACCCACGAAGAAGTGATCACTGATCTGGTACGCCGTGAAGTCAGCAGCTACAAGCAACTGCCACTGACCTTATATCAGGTTCAGACCAAAGTACGCGACGAAGTACGTCCTCGTTTTGGTGTCATGCGTGCCCGTGAATTCACCATGAAAGATGCTTATTCTTTCCACCTGGATGAAGCGTGTCTGGAAAAAACCTATCAGGCAATGCACCAGGCCTACTGTAATATCTTTGAACGCCTGGGCCTGGATTACCGCCCGGTTATCGCAGATACCGGCTCTATCGGTGGCAGTGTTTCTCACGAGTTCCACGTTTTGGCTGAATCGGGTGAAGACGCCATCGCTTTCAGTACTGAAAGTGACTACGCTGCAAACATTGAAAAAGCGGAAGCAATTGCGCCATCTGAGCCTCGTCCAGAGCCATCAAAAGCGCTCAACACCTTTGACACGCCTGAAGCCAACACGATAGCCGAGTTAAAAGCAAAGCATGGTGTTAAACCACATCGTGGTGTGAAGACTCTGATAGTATATGGTGCACCGGACGAAGACGATAAGCGTGGTCTGGTTGCCCTTATTCTGCGTGGTGATCACGAGCTGAATGAGCTCAAAGCCGAGAAACTTCCTCTGGTTGATTCCCCACTGGAAATGGCAAAAGAAGAAGACATAGTTGCCGCAATTGGTGCTAAACCCGGCTCACTGGGTCCGGTTGGTCTGAGTATGCCTATTATCGTCGACCACAGCGCTGCTGTCATGGCGGACTTCGTTGCGGGCGCGAACAAAAATGGCGTGCATTACAGCGGTATTAACTGGGACCGTGATGTCACAGACTATACAGTTGCAGATCTGCGCAATGTAGTTGAAGGCGATCCAAGCCCGTGTGGTAAAGGTACACTGCAGATCAAACGTGGTATTGAAGTTGGTCATATTTTCCAGCTAGGTACTAAATACTCAGAAGCGATGAGCGCTGGTGTATTAGGCGAAAGTGGTAAAAACCAGGTCATGACCATGGGTTGTTACGGTATTGGTGTGTCACGTATCGTAGCTGCTGCAATTGAGCAGAATAATGACGATTACGGCATTAAGTGGCCTCAAGCCATTGCGCCGTTTGAGCTGGCTATTGTACCAATGAATATGCATAAATCGCATCGCATCCCTGATATTGCACAGAAGTTTTATACAGACCTGCAAGCGGCCGGTGTTGAAGTACTATTCGATGACCGTAAAGAACGTCCGGGTGTAATGTTCAACGACATGGAGCTATTGGGCGTGCCATTTACACTGGTGATCGGTGAGCGTAACCTGGATAACAATCAGGTTGAGCTTAAAAACCGTCGTACTGGTGAAAAACTGATGCTGGACATTGATTCTGCAGTAGCAGAAATCGCTAAAGCATTAGGTAAATAACCCCCTTCAGCAGAGTACGCTTAGCCGTACTCTGCTTTACCTCCACTGTCACAATAGCTTCTCTTAACTGCCCTGTTTTTGTCATCCCTCGTCTCTAACTTAGGGTTTATTACGCTCGAGAGTATGGCTATGACACAAACCTACTATCCAACAATTTGGATCTCTGATGTACATCTGGGCTATAAAGATTGCAAAGCCGAATTTCTGCTGGATTTTCTGAACAGCACACGTTGCGATACCCTGTATCTTGTCGGTGACATCGTTGACCTATGGTCACTCAAAAGGCAGTTTTTCTGGCATTCCAGCCACTATCAGGTACTGGAATGTATTCAGCACAAGGCTGAAAATGGCACTAAAGTCATCTACATTCCCGGTAATCACGATGAAACTTTCCGAAATTACGTAGGTAAAACTCTGTTTCATGTTGAAGTACACAAAACCTATATTCATACTACGTCTGCAGGCAAGCAATTTCTGTTGTTGCATGGTGATGATTTTGATTCAGCAACCCGCTATAACAAGCTGATCAGTATCATCGGCGATGCGGCGTATGATTTCTTACTGTTTCTTAACCGCTGGACCAATCGGGTCCGCAGGCTTTATGGCGGACACTACTGGTCTTTGGCTTCATGGCTAAAGAACCGAGTTCATAAAGCCCGTGAAGCTATTCATGCTTTCGAGCAAGCAGCGGTGCATGAAGCGAAAAAGCGTGGTGTTGATGGCATTATTTGCGGTCACATACATCAACCAAGGATTGCTGTCATGGATGGTATCGTGTATTGCAATGATGGCGACTGGATAGAAAACTGTACTGCGCTGGTAGAAAATGAACAAGGCCGAATAGAGTTGCTGCATTGGTCTGACATTAAGAAGGTGTTGACCGTGGTCGAGCCTGAAGCGACCTCCCCTGAGGATGTCAAGGCAGCCTGAATTACCGCATGAGGTAGCATGGCGTTAACCATGCTACTAATTTATCTGAATAATACAGATTCACGACTGAACCAACGCACACAGCAACCCAGCAGTGCCGCAGCGAGCAAAGTTGAAGCTAAGAAAATCAGCGCTACTGCCTGGTAATCAACAGTCCCCTTAACAATTTCCTTGATGGCCAGTGCCACGTTGGTGATTGGGATCCAGGCGGTTTTGGCGTTTAGCGTCATATTGGGCAAAACGGAAACCACAATAGGCACAAACACCAACATACTCAACGGTCCCATGTAATTCTGTGCCTCTTTAAAGCTGCGAGCATAAATAGAAATCGCCAGTACCAGAGACGATAACATCATGGCGACGGGCAGTAACAGGGCAAAAATCAACAGGAAATCCCAGTGTGTAACACTCGAAAATGCACTCAGAATAGGATCTAATGCGCCAAATCCACTTGCAGCCCCAATCCAGATAGCCATGCTGGATACGGTGACCAGAGCACAGGCAATAGAACTAATTAGAATGGTCAGAAACTTACCAAGTACCAGCTGAGTGCGAGTCAGAGGTGTAAGTAGTAAGGTTTCCAGCGTACCACGCTCTTTCTCACCAGCACCGAGATCAATCGCAGGATAGCTGGCACCCATCAACACCAGGGGGATCAGCATATAAGGAATAAACGCACCGATTTTCTCACCAATGTTTTCGCGCCGGTCAGCCGTGTCCACCTTTTCCATTATTACGGGTTGAAGCACAGCCGCTTGTTTATTCGCTTCAACACCCAGTTCAGTGAGAGCCTGCGCTGTCAGTTTGGCGGAATACTCGTCAATGACCTTTTTTATACGACCATAGATGTAATTTATAGACTGCGCATCATTGAAAATCACCTGAAACCGAGTTTGTTCACCCAGAGTCACCTGTTCCTGTGGAATTGACGGAATGTAGATCCCCACGTCAATAATACCTCTTCTGACAGCATCACTGAGTGCGTCAACACTGTCGAGCTTAGTATCGCCCTCATAGCGTTTAAAACTGCGATGATAGAACAAGGTCTCAGCGAAAGGACGGGCAAAGTCCTCGTTAACCACATAAAACGTGTGAACCTTTTGCTCTGCCTCTAAGGCTGCCTTGGAAGTCAGAAAAGCGACAAAGGCGAATAAAATAGGGAAGATAACAATCGGCAGCGCAATGACAAAAAATAGTGTTTTCCTGTCTCTGAGTAATTCACGCAGCTCCTTTAACATGACTTCAAACATGTTCGCCTCTCTGAATGATCTTTAAAAACGCCTGATTGAGCTCGCTGTTTTGTCCCTGCTCGCGAAAAGCTACCAGGTCGCCTTCAAAACAGCTAATACCTTTGTCAATCACGCAAACTCGATCGCATAACATGTCGACTTCATCAAGATGATGCGTAGAGAAAATAACTGGCGTCCCCTGTTCTTTTAGTTGCCTGATAAAAGACAGTAAAGTTTGTTTGGTCATGATATCCAGACCCGTTGTTGGCTCGTCCAGGATAACCACCTGCGGGTCATGAACCACCGCACGAGCAATGCTGGTTTTCTGTTTCATACCGGTAGATAAACTTTCTGAGCGCTTGTCCAGGAAAGAGGTCATATCCAGCGTTTCGAACAATAGTTCACAGCGGTCTTTTAACTTTTTGCCTTTTAGGCCATGCAATCTGCCAAAGTACTCGACATTTTCTTTTGCACTCAGGCGCCCATACAGGCCGGTAGTCCCCGACAAAAAACCGATATGACGCCGGCCATGTAGCGGGTGTTTGACGATATCTTGCCCTGCGACAATGATAGCCCCGCTATCAGGAGACAGTGCCGTTGACAACAATCTGAGCGTTGTAGTTTTACCAGCTCCATTGGGGCCGAGTAGCCCCAGTACTTCCCCTTTTTGGCAGCGAAACGACACAGATTCAACGGAATGAAAATAACCGTCTCTTTCTCTGGGGTCGCCACTGGTTTTATTTTTATTATGCTCCCTGCTGAGCTTAAAGCGTTTTTTTAAACCCTCAACCTGTATCACTGTGTGTCCTTTTTTGCTGACGGCAGTCTTTTGGGGCGGAAATAATCAGTATCGCTATAAAAAGCCAGGTCCTGCTCACCCAGATGCCATTGGGGTATCCCAAGTAATGGTAGAGGTGACATGTGCTTATTGTTATCCAGCAACCCCTGACGCTCTATCATATCTACCAGTTTCTGGTCTAAATGACGATACTGAAGCTTTAAAGGCAAGTGATAAAAAGCTTCATCTACTTCGATGCAAATGACCTTGCCCGTAAGACCAATAAAAGGTTTGGTCAGCATTTCGTAGTTTGCATGACCAAATACAAAGGGTAGCAGGTTGTGATGCCACATCGCACTGTATTCATAAAATACTTCCTGCCATTGGTGGGCGCGTAATGCCGTTTGCCAGCTGATATCAGGTACCGCCAATACCACCCCACATTCGTCGAATAATGTCAGTGCATTACGCTTTTTACTGCGCTGTTTCAGGCCATGTTCGCCGATTTCCTGCATATGCAAGCGATTCAACAAAGACTTCGTTTGTGGAAACAGGCACCAGATCAGTGCGCCAAAAAAATCATGCCAGTTATTTTCTCGGGTGGGAATACGATTTGTTTGAGCGATAATCTCTTCGTAATACAGAGTTTCGCCTTCCAGCTCACTATTGGGTGTAAATACCACATCCCGATTGTGTTGCTGATCTTTTTGGCCATTCAGCCAGTCGAATGACGGCCAGTCAGTGTGCTGGCTAAGTGAAAACAGTTCTTCTAAATGTTCAAAAGGTGCCTGACTGAACAGGTTTGCATGCCAGTGCTCTGGCGCGGTGAATTTATTCATATTGCCGATATGTCTTTCTCAGGCAGTGTTCAAAGCTGGCATTTTACCTTACCCAAAGCCAATACCCCAAGCTTACTTTGTTTAGTAAACCGCCAATTTAGTCAATTATCGCCAAAAGTCGAAATAACGGTGTAAATAACGTTATACTAGCGGCATATAACAACAAGCGAAGATAAATAACACTATGAAACTAAAACTAGCGCTAAGCGCACTGTCTGTTGCTGTGTTAGCTGGCTGTATGGCAACACAAACCAATCAGCCTGGCGATGTAACCGCCGCTTATAACAGCATCAATGCCGAGCAACTGGCAACCCACGTTAAAACACTGGCTTCTGACGAGTTTGGTGGACGCGCCCCTTCTACCAAAGGCGAAGAACTGACTCTGGCCTATCTTAAGAAACATTTCACTGAGCTGGGTTTCCAACCTGGCAATGGTGACAGCTTCTTCCAGGAAGTCCCTTTAGTATCTATCGAAGCTGACCCTAACATGACACTAAGTATTGGTGGTAAAGACTACGAATATAAGAAAGACATGGTAATGGGCACAGGCCGTATCAGTAAATTAGAGTCGATTAAAGATTCTGAATTGGTGTTTGTCGGCTATGGAGTCAATGCGCCTGAATATGGCTGGAACGATTACGAAGGTCTGGATGTACGTGGAAAAACTGTGGTCATGCTGGTAAACGACCCAGGCTTTGCGCGTAAGGACCCAGCTTTGTTCACGGGTGAAGCCATGACTTACTATGGTCGCTGGACTTACAAATATGAAGAAGCAAGCCGTCAGGGCGCTGCAGGCGCTATTATCGTACACGAAACCGCACCAGCCTCTTACCCTTGGAGTGTTGTAGAGAATTCGTGGAGTGGTCCTCAGTTTGGCTTCCAAAAAGAAAACAACAACATGGACCGCGTCGCTGTCGAAGGTTGGGTGACCAGCGACGTGGCTAAAGAGCTATTTGCAAAAGCGGGTCTGGACTTTGCCGAAGCAAAAGAAAAAGCGGCGGCCGGTGCCTATCACGTAGACATGGGCGACTTAACCGCGTCTGTTACTGTGAAAAGTAAAATCAGCACCTCAACGTCTTATAACTTCATAGCGACCCTGCCTGGTGCCAAGCACAGTGACGAGCACATCATTTACTCTGCACACTGGGATCACTTGGGCACAGATCCTAACCGTAAAGGCGATAAGATTTACAACGGCGCACACGATAATGCAACCGGTACAGGTGGCATGATTGAAGTCGCCGAAGCCTTCAGCAAGCTGCCTGTTAAGCCGGACCGTTCAATCACTTTCCTGGCCGTGACTGCGGAAGAGCAAGGCCTGCTGGGCTCAAAATTTTATGCAGCAAACCCGGTTATCCCTGCGGATAAAACGGTTGCCAACATTAATATGGACAGCCTGAACTTGCTGGGCAAAGTAAAAGACATCAGTGTTGTGGGTATTGGCAAGTCATCACTGGACGAAATGCTGGAAACCGCCGCAAAAGCACAGGACCGTGTTGTCTCTGGCGATCCACGTCCGGCAGCAGGTGGCTACTATCGTTCAGATCATTTCGCCTTTGCTAATATGGGCGTCCCGGCAATGTATGCCGGTGGTGGTACTGAAGCGCGTGACGAAGCCACTGAGCAATACCGTAAGCGTATGAGCCTGGTTCTACGTGGTTGTTATCACCAACCTTGTGATCGCTACCGTGAAGAATGGGATTTAAGCGGTGCTGTGCAGGATCTGCAATTGTTCTTCCAGGTAGGGTACGACATTTCTCAGCAGAGTGAATGGCCGACCTGGAAAGCAACCTCTGAGTTTCAACGCAACAAATAAATACAAATGATATTGATTTTCATTTAATAACATTCTAAAGTGCAACTGTGTTTTCAACCGGTTGCACTTTTTATGCTCTCACAATCCTACTCTACAACCACCAAACGCAGCTCAGCTCTCTCTTCGTTACTGGCAAACAAGCGCTTGCTGCTACCGATGTTAATCTGTCTGGCATTGCTATTTGACCCTCTGCGCACTTTAACCATTGCCACGCTCGCCGACGCGTTTTTTCAGGTGAGTGTGTTTGTCGCCGGTACCCTGGCAATCTATTACTTTCTTATCGACAGACTGCCTCAGTTAGAGCTCAGTTATCTCAAAGCCAGGTCGCCGCTATTGGAGATCTCAATGGCCGCAATACTCGGGGCGCTACCCGGCTGCGGCGGTGCAATCATCGTGGTCACTCAGTTCACCAAAGGACAGGCAAGTTTTGCCTCCGTGGTTGCTGTATTGACGGCAACCATGGGCGATGCCGCTTTCCTGCTTCTGGCTAAGAAGCCGCTCGAAGGCCTGACTATCATCGCCCTGGGTGTGGCTGTGGGAATCGTCAGTGGTTTGGTGGTTAATATGCTGCACAAACCTGAATTTTGCCAACCCAGCAGGCACAGCAGAACCGCCATAGAGTGCAAAACGCCACCCAGCGCTATCCGCTTCAGCGAGCCTGTATGGCGCTGGGTTTTACTACCTTGTGTGGTTATCGCGCTGCTTATCGCTTTTAATACGGACCTGGGCATATTAACCAAGCCTGTTGAGCTGGCAGGCGCAGCGCTGGCCCTGTTCGCCCTGACTATCTGGGCATTGTCTTCAAAAGGCCAAAGCTACCGCGAAGTCACCGCCGAGGACGATGAGCAGGATCCCCCTTCCAAACTGGCCAAGGTCATCCACGACACCCACTTTGTGACCGCCTGGGTTGTAGCCAGCTTTATGCTGTATGAACTGTCCGTTGCCTTGTTTGGCCTGGACCTGGCGGCCTGGTTCTCAGAGTACGCAGTATTTGCGCCGCTGATTGCCATTGCAATTGGTATGCTGCCCGGCTGTGGGCCACAGATTGTCGTCACCAGCTTGTATATTCAGGGTGTCTTACCTTTCAGTGCATTAGCTGCGAACGCCATCGCCAACGACGGTGATGCCCTATTCCCGGCACTGGCGCTGGCCCCCGGGGCCGCCGCTCTGGCCACCCTTTACTCGGCGATACCCGCCTTGCTTGTGGGTTACGGCTTATATTACTTCAGCTAAAAACATAAAGGCCTGCTTGTGCAGGCCTTTTCAACGTCAAGTTCTGTTTGGTTTTAAGTATCATGCTTTTCAATGATGAGGATAACTTCCCCGACTTTAAAACCCCATTTGATGATTTCTGTGCGGTTAAACAAGCGTTTTTCGTTAACCAAATACATCCAGTCGTCTAGCGTCACCTCCAGCGGCTTACCCTGATATTGGATTTCCAGCTGATATCGCCAATACAGAGCCGACCCTGCCGTTTCGCCTTGCGCGACCCCAATCACATCACCTGCGGTGCCTTTATAGCGGTTATCCGCGGTTTTCTCGAGCTGCCAGACTCTGGTTGACTTCTCCCCGTCGTCGAAGCGAAACCACTCTTTCAGCTCGCCTTTATTGCCGCGCCAGGTACCTATCAAGTCGGCCTCAAAGCGCCGGGTAAGATTGCCACTGCGATCCAGCACTATCCCGTAGGCCGTGAGCTCACCTTCAAAAAATTGCTCCAGTGCCAGCTCTGGCTTGGTGTCACTGTAATCCGCAATCGTTTTGCTGGTGCAGCCACTCAGAGCCAACGCCAGCAGCAAAGTTATAACTAGTTTCATTATATTACCTTCTTCCTATGAGCTGCTTTCTTAGCTCAGGCTCTGTGGTTTTTTCGGACAGCCAGATCCCTAAAAAGGCCGGCCCAAATGCACTGTCCTTAATCGCTCCTAAAAAACGCGCCGACGCTTTAAGATCAGATTCGGACAGCGACGCACTCAGCTCAGCTGGCGGTTCAGGGCGGAAGTAAAAGCGACTTTGCAGGTCCTTATCGACCACCAGGATTAGCTGATTACCTTTGCGAATATCAGGCCAAAGCTGTGCAAGCTGCCGCAGCCATTGCTCACTGTTATCAAGCGAAAGCTGCTGTTTTTGCCACTGTTCTTCGGTTGCGTCAACCAACTCCTGCGCTTCAATATCCCGCTTATAGGTCAAGCTCAGTATCTGGGGATATTCAGTCTCCCGATAAGCCTCACCGCCGGTATAAAGCGCAGCTGAATAAACATCCCAGAACAGGTAGCGCAAGTCTGCTGTACCGCGTAAATCAAGCTCCGACAGCTCAGTTGATGTTGATGCCTCAGCCTGCGTCGAAATCAGTGCGGGCGCCACAACTAATGCAGCTGACAAAATCAAGCCGTTTAACTGTTTAAACATGTTGTACTCCTGTTTTCGCGACAAAACGGCTGTTAAGGTGAACCACCAGAGGCAACACCACCGCCCAGACAGCGCCAAAGACTATAAACAAATTGAAAACGGACAGCGCGCTATCAAGTGCGCCCAGTTTTATGCCGCCAATGTAGCTCAGAGCACCAAACACCGCACCGAGTAAAGACTGAACGCCCAGATGGCAACGTCCTAACCAGCTCAGACTGTGGTTGAGCGTCAAAGTAAAATGCACCCACAAAAAAGCAAGCCACACAGGAAGCCAGGGCTGATCACCGGCAAACTGGATAACACCCGCTGCCGCCAGAGCTTGGTCTACCAATAAACCTACAGGTACAACCATAAGACTACTGAGGTCAGCCTTGCGACTTGGCGACAACGCGAAGTGCAGCGCCAGCAACAGCATGACCCCAATCAGTGCCTGATGAGTGAATAAAGCACTCAACCACCACACTGATTGGAATATAACGAGGTTAACTAGCCAGAAATTGCTCATCATTGACCCCAACATATCTGGGTTTACGTGCAACTAAATGATGCGTACTGATCACCCGCTCCAAAAATGCGCCTTCACAATATTGCAGATAAAAGAGCCATAAACGTCTGAACTGCTCGTCAAATCCAAACGTGCGGATCTGCTGCCAGTTCTGCTCAAACTGAATCCGCCAGCGTTTAAGCGTTTGCGCATAATGCAGGCCAATATCGTCTATATCTCGCACCACCATATCGGTCTGTGTGGCCAGGTGTTGTGACATCACAGCCACAGATGGCAAACACCCGCCCGGGAAAATATAGCGCTGGATGAAATCCACGTTATTGCGATAATGGTCGTAGCGACTGTCGGAGATGGTGATAGCCTGCAGTAGCATCAGGCCATCGTCTTTTAACAGGCTGCTGCACTTGGCAAAAAAGCCCGGCATATAACTGTGACCAACGGCCTCAATCATCTCGATGGAAACTAGCTTATCGAACTTGCCCTCAAGTAAGCGATAATCTTGCTTTAACAGGGTTATCTGCCCCTGCAATCCAGCCGCTTCAATTCTTTGCGCTGTAAAGTCGTGCTGAGCGTCGGAGATCGTCGTGGTCGTGACCTTACAGCCATAATTTTGCGCAGCAAATAACGCCAGCGCTCCCCAGCCCGTTCCAATTTCTAGTAAATGGTCATCGGCGCTCAACTCAAGTTTGTCACAAATGATTTTTAGCTTGTTATGTTGGGCCTGCTCGAGGGGCTGCTCTAAGGTTTCAAAGACCGCGCTGGAATACATCATGGTTGGGTCAAGAAATGCCTGATAAAGGTCGTTACTCAAATCATAATGGGCAAGAATATTCTGCTTAGAACCCGATTCACTGTTGCGATTGCCAAAGTGAAAGAGGCGATTTTTCACGGCTGTAAGCCAGGACATTTTGCCCTCCAGCTCATCCAGCTGAGATTGCGCGCGGGCAAACATGCGGATCACTTTGGTCAGGTCCGGGCTATGCCACTTCCCTTCAATAAACGCCTCAGCGGCGCCAATACCACCTCCTTTAAGCACATCCAGGTAAAAACTAATGTCATTGACGAAAATGGTCGCCTGTAGTCTGGGTTGCATCGCCCCCAGTACGACTTTTTCACTGCCCTCAATGATCTCAAGACGGTCATGCTCCAATTTTTCAAGCAACTTAAAAATGACGGCTCTGGCTTTATTTATCATCAACTGATGCCACCAGGATACCGTGGCAGGCTTAGAGATGGTTTGGCTATTTTGTTCCATGTATCACTTCGCTTTATTACAGTTAGAATGCGTTTCGGGGTGCGGTATGAAAGGCACACGCTTCACCCAAAGTTTGAGTGCCTGCCAGTAAATCGCCAGGCATATTTTCAATGTCATAGAGGGCAAACAAAGACCCAGCCCCAACAGGCTTTTAACCGACAAGGGTGTTGATTTAAGTGCCATGGTGGCATCAAACAGCTTGTCGTCTTGTAAAGCACCCTTTTGCTTGTACTCATGTTCGGCCGTAGCGTGGTTTTCTATGTGCACCAGTAATCGCCCTGCCCCTTGTGCGGGCGGCGCACTAACACGCCACAAATACTGCATATCCAGAGTCATAAATGGCGACACGTGAAATACCTTATCGGTTCTGTGCGCCTGACTGATATCGACCAGATAATAATGTCGCTGATTCCAGGGGGTGTTGCTTACTTCTGCCAGCATCAGGTTACACTTGCCCTGCTCGTCGTAACAAAAGTACACATTGAGCGGGCTGAAATATAATCCCAGACAACGCCCCTGAACCAATGCTTTTACACGACCTCCGGGCCATTGCCCGCCAAGCTCTATAACTTTGTTTTTTATACGTTGTTGCAGCGTGCCAGGATCACCCTTGAGATAGTCATGTTGGCAAAAACGAATGGGCCGATACCACTGGGGACCAATGAGTCCTCGGCCTTTTTGCACAAAGGTGTTTTCATCCAGATCCAGGCACAGCATATAAAGACGATAGGAAAAGCCATGAAACACAGGGGCAAAACGGCGATGCCTGACCTGGCCAACATATAAAGGCGAACTGTGCTGCGTATCATTCATTACAGGTCATCCAGGCTTATGCCAAACCGTGCTGCCACATCAACAGCACTGCGCACGCCGTCTTCGTGAAAGCCGTTGTACCAGTAGGCGCCCGCAAAATGAGTATGCTGAAGTCCACAAATTTCCTTTCGACGCTGTTGGGCCGCCATACTCTGGGTATTAAATACCGGATGCGCGTATTGATATTGACCGATCACCTTGTCTTCATCAATTGGCTGGTTCAGTGTCACGCAAAAGGTGCACGGCGCCTCGATACCTTGCAAGATGTTCATGTTGTATGTTACTGCCGCTGGGCGAGATTCATTGTTGTCGAGCAAGTAGTTCCAGGCCGCCCAGGCTAAACGGCGCTTCGGCAGCAAATCCGTATCAGTATGCAAAATCACGCTGTTCTTTGCGTAAGGAATAGCCGACAGCACACTACGCTCTTCAGCGCTGGCATCGCTGAGCAAGTTGAGTGCCTGATCGCTATGACACGCCAGTACCACCTCATCAAACTGACTGACGGTATCAGCAAAGTGCAACTGAACACGGTCGTTTTCTCGGGTCACTTTTTTGATATCTGCATCAAGGTGGATATTGGCCTCCAGACCACTTAACAGCGGCGCAATATACTGCCTGGAGCCACCCGGGATCACATACCACTGGGGCCTGTCGCTGATATTGAGTAAGCCGTGATGATAAAAAAAGCGGACAAAAAATTTGAGCTCGAATTCCTTCATTTTCTGTAAACTGGTAGACCAGATTGCAGCGCCCATCGGCAAAATATAATGTTCAGCAAAAAATTCGCTGAAGTTTTGCTCGTCAAGAAAACTGCCCAGTGTTTCGTTAGCAGAAAAGTCATCTTCCGCGAAGCGCTGTTTGGCTGCTTTATTAAAACGTATAATTTCGCGGATCAGGCGCCAAAATCTAGGACGAACTAAGTTACGTCGTTGAGCAAACAAGGTATTAAGGTCATGGCCATTGTATTCCAGCCCGGTATCCTTGTTATGCACACTGAAACTCATTTCAGTGGGCTTACCCTGGATCCCCAGTTTATCCATTAATTTAATGAAGTTTGGATAAGTTCTGTCGTTATAAACAATGAATCCAGTATCAACCTGATAGGTTTGCCCCTGATATTTAATGTCTTTTGTTGCGGTGTGCCCGCCTAAACGATCTCGTTTTTCAAATAAATGTACGTCATGTTGGGTACTGAGCAAACGTGCACAGACCATACCTGAAACGCCACTACCAATGACGGCTATTTTTTTCATCTTTTTATCCATTTTGCCGCAATATGTCGCCAAACGTTATGCGGCAACCAACCAAAAAATTTAAGCAGGTAAGTAAACCTGCGAGGAAAGTGAATATCAAACTGTTTGTTTTCTATCCCTTTAAATATACGCTCGGCAGCTTGTTCGCTGGTTATCTGACAAGGCATGGGGAAATCGTTCTTTTGCGTCAGAGGGGTATCTACAAAGCCCGGGTGCACGACGCTGACCTGAATACCGCTTCCTGCCAGATCCACGTCGAGTGTCTTGGCAAGATAAGTAAGTCCCGCTTTAGAAGCACCGTAAGCCTCAGCGCGAGGTAAAGGAAGAAAGCTTGCCGATGAACTGACAAACACCAAAAACGAAGGATCACGTAGCTTGCCTAGCCAGGCTTCCAGACAGTAACCCACAGAGATCAGGTTAACGCGGATGATGCGCGCGAACAGTTCAGAGTCAAATTGCTTCGCGTCATCTATGTATTCACAGCCACCGGCGTTAAGAATAATCCCATCCAACTGTGGCAGTTTGTCAGCCACCTCAAAAATGGCAGCCTTATCGTTAAGATCAAAGCATACATGTCGGACTTGTTCAGATTCAGGCAAGACCGACTGAAGCTTTTCTATATCACGACCACAAACATGCACTCTGTAACCGGCATCTAAATACCGCCTGGCAAGCGCAAGTCCTATTCCGGAGCTGGCACCTGTAATTAGAACTTCGGACATGCCTGCGTGCCTCCACTGCCTGTACTACTCGATTGCTCTCCGGAAATTCGTGCCTTAAGCCAGCGCACTCCCAGCCCCATGACGGGAATATGTTCATACAGCAAACTGCCAGCATCGAAGTAGTCGCGATGCATGATCACTTTGCCATCCTGTACTTTCAGGTAAGAATGCCCTTCTACGCTTATCTCCCGCCCTTTGCTCAGGCGGTTATGTCTGTAACGCATAGTCCAATACAAAGCAGCCTGATCGCCCTGAGATAAACTGTGTTGAATATCAAACTGACAGCTGATCACATTGCTGTACATATCAGCAAAGTAATTACTTAGATTTTGCAATCCGCTGATCCCGTGAAGCGGGTCGCTAAACTGAATATCAGGATGATAAACTTCTTCCAACAGGTGCAAGGTTTCTTTGTCCAGCTTATTGTAAATCCTTACAAAATTGTGGAGCCAGTCTGGTTGTTCTGTCATTACTTTGTCCTTTTTGCTGATATGTCTGGTTATACGGGAACAGACTGACATCAGATCAAACTCTCAGAGTCTGGAGTAACCTTTTACGCTGATATCTGATATGCGCACGACTTACCATAGTACATTAGCAGCTTTTCGGATAAAGCGCCTGAAATCAGTAGTCTATAAACGAAAAAAGCACAAAGGCTGGCTTTGTGCTCGAGTCGAAGGTGGAATTAAGATAAGACTTAATTCTGGGTTAGTAAATCAACTTACCTATAGGATTAAACAATTGGCTTAGCCCCTGGCTAAAGTGCAATGCATCATCAGCCAGCGTGAAACACAAGCAAGACTCAGTCGCTATCGGTGAATGCTCATGACTTCCATCCAACATAATAAAATCGCCCGGAACATAACTATCCATTTCGTCTTTAAAAGTACCAGATAATAGTAGTGTCAGCTCAAAGCCCTTGTGCGTGTGTTGTGGCACACTGCCACCTTTTTCAATGTGCAATAAACTGGCGTGTAGCTTTCCGTCGCCCAGGTTCAGCCGAGAACGGGATAGTTTGCCAAGTTTCAACCAACCACTTAGCCCTACATTTTGCAAACTGGATGGCAGCACAAACTGCTCTCCTTTCACTTCAATTTCTAGAGGTGCAGGAGAAGCTTGGTCTGAAAACATTGTATCTTCAGTTATCTGAGCAATCAGATCGTCCCAATTTTCATCGCCCTGTATGTCGATATCTTCGCCAACAAAGCTGTGAGCGCAGCTTGTTTCGAACTGACTCGTCAGCTGCTGACATTGCGGGCACATAGCTACATGCATACTAACAGCGATACTTAGTGACGCACACAGTTCTCCCTGAACATAAGATTGAAGAATGTGTTCGGATGGGTGATATTTAATCATGGTACTCCCCCATATGTGCTTTCAGTTTGCCCAGTGCCAGTCTCAGTCGGGATTTTACGGTGCCCAAAGGTATGCCAAGTTGATTTGCCAGCTCTTCCTGACTCAACTCCTGAAAATAAATGCCTTTCACTACATTTTTTTGTTCTTCAGGTAGTTTTTCTACGTATTCAACGAGTTGGCGGTCAAGTAAGTGGTCTGAAAACTCAGCGCTATCATCGCGCTCATTGCTGTGTTGCTGCCAGATATCCTCACTGAGGTTATCTTCCCGGTTGGTCTGCATCTTTCTCAGCATATCGAAGGACTGATTCCGCACCAGGGTATAAATCCAAGTGGTTACAGCGCCTTTTTCGGCATTAAACAAATGGGCTTTTCGCCACACGTTAGCCATGCTCTCCTGAAGCAGCTCCTGTGCCTGGCTTGCATCGCCAAAGCGTTGGCGACCCAGGTGCAACACCTTAGGTGCAAACCACTTGAATAAACAGGCGAATGCTTTTCTGTCCCTTTGTTTGGCAATGCGGTGCATCCAGTCGCACAACTGCGCCTGTTGCTCGGGACTGAGCAGGCGTTGCTCCGAAGTTTGTGTAGCAGCAACGTCTTTCATAACTGACCCCTGTGGCGTTTCGGTACTTTGCTGACGGCTTTTTTCTATCATTAGCTCACATCCATACATAATGGAAGTTTAAAAACGGATTTTTTATTTCTATACACGTTATACGTCGAACAAATAGATTTGGATCACACATGCTGACGAATATATCAGTCGTCCTGACCCGTTAAAATGGTATCAAGGAATTTCAGTGCCTGAGGCAATGTGCCTGGCTCGCAAAAGCCCTCTTTATGCTCCGGAGAAAACGGTAAAATCTCCAAGAAACGTCCGGCTACCCATGCAGCATCTTCAAATCGGGGTTCTGGATATAACGCAGCCAGTTCGGGGTTTTGTTTGAATATACGCAGCAGCTCATCGCTAATGTGTTGATATCTGGGTGCCAGCTCAGAGCACGACCAGTGTGGTCTTACATCAAAGCGAGCTTGGCGTAATCCGTCAGCGTCCATCCAGACTTCGGTCACATCCAGCAAACCCTTAGAACGTACGTCGATGGTTAGAATATCATCTTCCGCGGAGCCGAAATCAATGATTTCCACCCAACTTGCCCAGGGTGCAGTCTGAAATTCAGTCGCAGACTTGTACAAACTAAGTGCAAAGTGACGCTCATCGCCGGCTTCTTTCACCATGCGCAAATATTTTTGCTCGAAGATCCGCAACCGAGTGACGCCACCGGGCAGGAGAAATACAGGTAGTGGAAAAAGTGCCACTTGCACGCTTTGCATCATAAAATCAAGCCAAACAGTTAAATCTGACTAATAGTACGAGCAAGCTATATACCCGGATCAACAAAAATTTATCTCGTTAAACCAGTAAGTGCTTGTTAATTTTTTATCGGCGGGAGCATTAAAAAAGGGCCGTAAAGGCCCTTTACAACAAGTAAGAAACTAGCAAAAGCAATGATTAGCGCATGGCCATCATCATTTTAGCCGGCTCCTCTAAGTAAGACTTCCATAAATTGTTGAATCTTGCAATCGTTCCGCCATCAATAACACGGTGATCGCCAGACCAGCTCACTTGCATAATCGAACGTGATACCACATTACCCTTGTCATCAAAACGTGGCAGATGCTGTAACTTACCCAGTGCAACGATGGCCACTTCTGGCTTGTTGATGATAGGTGTGGCCGTAGTACCGCCGATTGCACCGATGTTAGAAATTGAGATCGTGCCGCCTTTCAGGTCATTTGGAGAAACTCGTCCCTCACGCGCAGCGTCTGTAAGTTGTGTTACCGCTTCAGCGACATCCACAATCGATTTGTTCTGACACTGTTTAATGTTTGGTACCAACAACCCAAGTTTGCTGTCGACCGCCATACCGATATTATGGTCGTCAAAGTAAGTGATCTCTGTACACTCATCGTTCACCTGCGAATTAAGAATTGGGAATTCTTTAATCGCCAGCGATAACGCCTTGATAAAGAAAGGCATCATAGTGAGTTTAATGCCCTGCTTTGCGTACTGATCCTTAAGTGATTTACGCAATGCTATCAGATCCGTCAGGTCAATTTCATCACTATATGTAAAGTGCGGAATAGTCGAAACCGATGCGACCATCTGCTTGGCCATCGCAGCTTTCATACCACGGATAGACTCGACACGTGTTCCACCTGATGATACTGGTGCTGGCGTTGACTGTTCGGTCTGAGAAGGCGTAGTCGACTGGGCACCTGTAGTACCGCCCTGTGCAAAACGCTCCAGATCCTCTTTAAATACGCGACCGTTTTTACCTGAGCCTGGTACCTGAGTGATGTCGATGTCCATCTCGCGCGCGCGACGTCTGACCGCAGGCGAGGCAACGGCTTTACCATTCACTTTAGCCGGCGCAGCTGTTGCTGTTGACGGCGTTTTGTTTTCTTTAACAGGCTGTGGCTTATGGACCGCAAGCTCATCTTGTTTCGGGCTGTGATCGGCACCCAAACGCATCTGAAATAACGGACTGTGCACCTGCGCAATATCACCTTTCTGATAATACAGCTTTTCAACCACACCATCGTATTTAGCCGGAATTTGCACCAGAGCTTTGTCTGTCATCACATCACACACAGCCTGATCTTCTTTGATTTCATCGCCTTGTGCGACCAACCACTCGACGATTTCACACTCAACAATGCCTTCACCGATATCCGGCAAAATAAAATCTTCTAAATGCGCCGCAGACGCAGCTGGCACTGAACCGCTGTCATCAGCATTGCTGGCAGGTGCAGGCGCTTCGCCGGCAACATCCATTGCAAACAATGGCTCGTGGACTTTAGCAATATCGCCTTTAGCATAGTGCAACTGAGTGATCACACCATCATGTACAGCCGGGATCTGGACCAGTGCCTTGTCTGTCATCACATCACAGATAGGCTGATCTTCTTTTACTTCATCACCAACATTCACCAGCCATTCGACCAGTTCACATTCGACGATCCCCTCGCCGATATCCGGTAAAATAAATTCTTTAGACATGATCCGTCCCTTAAAACTCTACTGACTTCTTAATTGCAGCGAATACTTTAAGTGCATCCGGTACATACTCTTTTTCCAGCGCCAGTGGATAAGGCGTATCCAGGCCACAAACACGCTCAATAGGCGATTCAAGGTGCAGAAAACACTCTTTCTGGATAGTCGCTGCGATCTCAGCGCCAAATCCGTTTGTAATAGGTGCTTCGTGGCTGATAACCAGGCGACCTGTTTTAGTAACAGACTTAGCGATGGTTTCAACATCCCAGGGTAAAATTGAACGCAAGTCAATGACTTCACAGCTGATCCCGGCTTCTTCTGCCTTGGCCGCTGCCTGCTCAATGATTTCCATCTGTGCGCCCCAGGCCAACACAGTTACATCTTTACCTTCTTTTACTACTTCCGCTTTACCAATCTCAATGGTGTAGTCGCCCTCAGGTACTTCGCCCGTAGAAGCGCGGTACAAACGCTTTGGCTCAAAGAAGATCACTGGGTTATCATCTTTAATACACGCACGCAGCAAGCCTTTTGCCTGATACGGGTTACGCGGTACAACAAGCTTCAGACCCGGTGTGTGTGCAAAATAAGCTTCTGGTGATTGCGAGTGATACAACCCACCGGCAATACCACCACCGTAAGGTGTACGTATGGTCAGATTGCCAACATTGAACTCATTACCAGAGCGGTAACGGAACTTGGCCGATTCGTTTACTATCTGGTCGAACGCCGGGAAGATATAGTCCGCAAACTGGATCTCAGCAAGTGCAGGCGCACCAAAAGCCGCCAGGCCATTTGCAAAACCCAGGATCCCCTGCTCAGTCAGTGGCGTATTAAACACACGGTGTTTACCGTATTTTTCCTGTAAACCTGAGGTGGCACGGAATACACCACCAAAGTAACCTACATCCTCACCAAAAATACACGCCTGAGGGTGCTCCGCCATGGTGATGTCTAGTGCCGAGTTAATGGCGTGCAGCATGTTCATTTTAGCCATTATTTTACCCTCCCAGCCGTGATTGGATATGCATCCGGATGCTGTTTAATGTGCTCTTTAAGTTCTTCGTATTGTTTTTGCAGTGCGGGGATTGGCGTATCGTAAACGTCAGAAACAAGCTCTTCCAGTGCCGGTTTTTGAACCTTTTCAGCCACCTTCAGTGCAGCCAGGATCTCTTCGCGGATTTTGTCTTTTTGCGCTTCGTCTTCTTCTTCGTTCAGCCAGCCTTGTTTTAATAACCAGGCCTTGAAGCGGGCAACCGGACAGTTTGACTTAAACTCGGCTTCTTCGTCTTTAGTACGGTAACCCGACGGGTCGTCCGACGTAGAGTGCGCGCCTAAGCGATAAGCAATCGACTCAATAAGGACAGGCTCACCTGTGGTGACTGCGATTTCACGGGCTTTTTGCGTTGCCGCATAAACAGCTAATGTATCCGCTCCATCGACACGAATGGTCTTGATGCCATAGCCGACACCACGAGACGCAATACCGTCGCCTTTAAATTGTTCATCTGCCGGCGTAGAGATGGCGTAACCATTGTTACGGGCAAAGAACAGTACCGGTGCCTTATGCACTGCGGCCATGTTCAAACCAGCGTGGAAGTCGCCTTCCGATGCGGCCCCTTCTCCAAAGTAACAAATGGTGACGTTGTCAATTTCACTGCTTAGCTCACCGCTTTGTGCATCAATATGCTTCAGCTTCTGGCCGTACGCATACCCCGTTGCTTGCGGGATCTGTGTACCCAGTGGCGATGAAATGGTCAGATAGTGTAATTCGTTTGAGCCATAATGAACTGGCATCTGACGACCCTTACCCAGGTCTTTTTCGTTCGAGAACAGCTGATTCATAAACTGCTCAAGCGAAAATCCACGATAGTGCAACGCCGCTTGTTCGCGATATTGCGCCATAATCATGTCTTCTTGTTTTAACGCAGCCGCACTGGCGGTAATAGCAGCCTCTTCACCAAGGCACTGCATATAAAAGCTGATCCGGCCCTGACGCTGAGCCGCCTGCATACGTTCATCCAGCAGGCGGATAAAACGCATGGTAGAATAGATACGCAGCGCCGTGTCTTTGTCTAACTCAGGTGCAGTTGCACCGTCCAAAATCTCACCGTCTTCGCTGAGAATTTTCAGCGTCGGGATGTTAAGCGCATGGCCATCGATAAATTCGAGCGCATGGCTGATATTCAACGATATGTTATTGGGGTTAGTCATAACCTACCTTCTCTTGTTGTCATAACTAATTTGCAACGCCAAGGCCGCTTAAAATGGGCCGGATCCGCGGTTAGAGATTTGAATAATTAGTGCGGTAAATGCAAATTAATTAAATTAAAGCTTTTGCCACTTTACGTTAACGTAAACGGTTATTCAACTAATCCTAGATGAATAACCGTTAATTTGCACATTTTGCGGTGGAAAGTTTTTGATACGCTTTGATAAGCGCTTTATTTACATGGGGTTATACGAAGTTTTCGTCTACTTCCAGCGGGATCACAGTCAGTAATGCACGCTGGCCAAGCGCAACTTTGGCATTCGGGAAGATGATGGCTTCGCCCTCAACTTCTGCGAAGTAGGCCGTATCACCGTCGGTTGCGAGCAACTCGCCTTTAGCAAAACCGGTGAAATTTACCGCAGAATCAGGGAACGGGAATGAAAACGCCTCACAGGTGCGGTTTATCGTGCGATGCACCTGGAACAACTCGAAGTCATTTGCATTAAACTCACCAAATTCGACATTTTCCTGACTAATTAATGCTTTTAGCGTTTGTTTTACTGCAGCAAAACGTGACATATCATTTTGGCCAAAAGGTTTCACCTGCCCCAGCTCAACCGTAAAGGCGTCAGCACCAAACTGAAATGATGAGAAGTAGCTGAAGGTGGTTGCTGCTGAACGCATCATCAAAATGGTATTGACGCCGCAGGCCAGCATAAATTGCAGCTGTGACTTCTTCCAGGGCTTGCCGTGTAAGAATGGGTAAACTGCAAATTTCTCATTTTTGGAGCCACGAATGGCAGTATGCAGATCATAATGGCAACGATAACGCCCCTCAGGCACGCTGGTGAAAAAGTCGCGTACATAGCCTTCAAGCTTTGCAGCGCGGATCTGCTCGGGGTTTTCGGTGCGGTTTTCATGGGCACCGTTGAATAGTCGGTTGAGGTTTTCATCCACAAAACGCTCTGCGATATTGATGGACTTAGGATTACCGAATACGAATAACACTCGATGTGCCAGTTCAATACGCTCCTGGATCACATCCTGAATAAACTCATCGCATATTTCGATGGGGGCAGTTTCATTACCATGCACCGCGCTCGACAACACGATGTCTTTATTACCATAAGTCGCAGGCGTAAACTGGATAACGCCAGTGTCTTTTACTTCAACCAAAGTGCCGTTGCTCAGCGAAAATTGCTCAGCGGCAAGAGAGAACTCGTTATTGCGAGTCAGAGTCAGGAAGTCTCCAGTTTGCTTTAATGTATCAAGGTACATACTAACATCACCTTTTGTGAGAGAAATGAGCGTCGCTGAGGGATCATACCAATTTCACTAAGTACCTGTTCAATTTGACGGAGCAAATATGACGCTAACGGCGTTAAAAATTTTTCATTTAGAACAACTAAATAACAAAATTTTTGCCTTATTATCGACCCTATTTTCTCGCCTCAAAATAGAACACTTAATTAAGCAAATTGGTATCAAATTTCAACAACTAAATAGTAGGTATAAAAAAGGCCATCACAATGAATGGCCTTTTATCACTTAGAGTTAGCGGATCACGCTATCTACCAATGTCTTGGCCGCCTGTTCCAGCTCAGCAAGATGCACTTCGCCTTTAAACGACTCAAGATAGATTTTATAAATGTCTTCGGTGCCCGATGGACGAGCCGCAAACCAACCCGACTCGGTTACCACTTTTAATCCGCCGATGGCGGCATTGTTGCCTGGTGCCTCGGTCAGAATATCTGTGATAGCGTCACCGGCAAGCGTGCTGGCCGTGACATCTTGCGGGCTTAAAGCTTTTAGTTTGGCTTTTTGTTCAGGTGATGCAGGCGCATCAATACGCTTGTAAACTGGCGCGCCATATTGCGCTTCAAGCTCACGGTAATATTGTGACGGCGTTTTACCTGTCACAGCCAGGATCTCGGCAGCCAGCAAGCCCATAATAAAGCCGTCTTTGTCTGTGTTCCAAACCTCACCGTTACGACGCAGGAAGGATGCGCCCGCGCTTTCTTCACCACCAAATGCCAGCCATTGTTCACTCAGGCCTTCAACGAACCACTTGAAACCAACTGGTACTTCGTACACTTCGCGCTGGTTGCCTTTGACTACTTTGTCGATCATGGCGCTGGATACCAGGGTTTTGCCAATTTTAATCTCACTGCCCCAGTCTCGGTGCTTAAGCAGGTAGTCTATCGACACGGCCAGGAAATGGTTTGGGTTCATCAAACCGTCTTTAGTGACAATACCGTGACGATCGTAATCCGGATCGTTACCAATACCGATATCATAATCGTCTTTAATCGCCACCAGATTGGCCATTGCAAATGGCGAAGAACAATCCATACGAATTTTGCCGTCTTTGTCCAAAGGCATAAAGGCAAAGCGTGAGTCAACTTGCTCATTCACAACTGTGAGGTCTAATCCATATTGCTTAGCTATCACCGGCCAGAAGTTGATACCAGAGCCTCCCAGCGGGTCAACACCAATGCGTACGCCCGCTTTTGCAATTGCTTCGAGGTCAACAATGTTTGCCAGGTCTTCCACATAAGGCGTGATCAAATCGACATATTTTACAAATCCTGAGCGACTGGCTTTAGCAAATGGGAACAACTCGACTTCAACCAAGTCTTCTATTAAGAGTTGATTGGCGCGATCTTCAATCCACTTAGTTACATCAGTATCGGCCGGTCCACCATTGGGTGGGTTATACTTAAAGCCACCATCTTCTGGCGGATTATGCGAAGGCGTCACCACAATGCCATCGGCCAGCTCATGCGGATGAGTCTGGTTGTGGCAAACAATCGCATGACTGATCACTGGGGTTGGTGTGTAGTCGTCATTTTCCTGAGTCACAACATGGACTTCGTTGGCGACCAATACTTCGATGGCAGAATTGAAAGCGGCCTCAGACAAGGCATGGGTGTCTTTACCTAAAAACAAAGGCCCAAAAATATTGTTGGCTTTCCTGTAGTCACAAATAGCCTGAGTGATAGCCAGGATATGAGACTCATTAAACTTCACATTATACGAACAGCCTCGGTGACCTGACGTGCCAAAAGCAACGCACTGCTGTGGGTTTTGCTCGAGATCAGGCTCATTAAGGTAGTAAGCCGATACCAGTTTGGGAATATTCGCCAGTTGACTTAATGGTGCTGGTTTGCCTGCATTTGGGTGATTTGCCATCACATTTCCTTATAGGTAGTCTCGGATAGTTTCTGCCTGTTGCGCCGAATAACCAAGTATGAGCGCAACTTCGTGCAACATCATTTTTTTGCGCGTCGTATTTGAGTTTGTCATAACCCAGTACTGACTGTCTGCAATGTTTTTCGGGTTCGTACTACTACCGCTTTCGAGCAACGCTGCTTTGCTGGTCGAAAAATAAATGCGATCTCGCCCTTTGATCTCCAGAACTTTATGGAAATCTGCTTTATGGCTGCGATGAAACGCCGCCAGAATAAATAAAAAACGCCCCACTACGCCTTTTTGCATAGCTAGCTCTTCTTTATTAAGAATATCAAATACGTTACCTGAGGGCTCACTCGAAACCTCTGCAGGCTCGGATTCAACCTGAGGTTGAGCTGCCGGTTCTGCGGGCTGTATGACTTCTTGTGCGCTCTGCGCCACTGAGTTCAGGTTTAATAAACGACGCAGGATCTGGGAAGCGCTTTCACCAATACTTTGCGTGTTACTGGCAATGTACTGATATAGCTCGTCATCTATTTCTATTTTTTTCATGCTTGTCCTGTCATTTTATACATCTACTGCATCTTCTCGGGATTATATCTAAATTTAACTTATTCCTCTACGGCTATGATTTTGCTTTCAACACTGGCAAACTATGCGCCGGATCCGGAGGTATTATGTTGCTTAACTACAAATTATCGGGACAGCCAATAGGCAGTGCCGAGCCAGTTGTGTTACTTCACGGGCTGTTTGGCTCGCTGGAGAACCTAAATATTATAGCCCGTGCACTGGGCGAGTCTTACGCTGTGATCAATCTAGATTTGCGCAATCACGGCTTGTCGTTCAAAAGTGATGTAATGGATTATCCGAGTATGGCTCAGGACGTGCTAAATGTACTCGAGTACCTAAACATAGAAAAAGCGCATCTGGTTGGTCATTCAATGGGCGGCAAAGTCGCCATGCAAGTAGCAATGTTGGATGAAAGTAAAATCCACAAGCTGGTAGTGCTGGACATCGCCCCGGTGAATTATCACCCACGCCATGGCGCCATTATACAGGCATTAAACGAAGTTGCTTCTGCACAGGTAACAAGCCGCACTGAAGCCGACACAAAAATGAAAGCCTTTATAGAAGAGCAAGGCGTGCGCGGCTTCTTGCTTAAAAGCCTGGCAAAAGACGAACTTGGTAAGTTCAACTGGCGCTTTAACCTAACCGTCATAGAGGCTAACTATGATAAGATCATCTCAAATATAAATACAACTCATTCTTGTTTGTGTGATACTCTGTTCCTGAAAGGAAACAACTCAGATTATATTGTGGCAGAACATAAAGACGCTATCATGCAAGCCTTTAGCAATGCCAGAGCAAAAATTATCCAGGGTGCCGGACATTGGCTGCACGCAGAGAAACCGCAAGCAGTCAATCGTTCAATTATTGATTTTATTCAATAATTACCCCAGTTTTTTCTCAGCAAACTTAATTTATCGGTAACAGGTATGGTATAGTAGCCGCCGTTTATATTTTGAGTAGTGCAAAGATGATCAACGAATTTATGAATGAGTTTGAAACCATTGGTCTTTACTTTGCTCTCGCCGGGATTTTCTTCTTCATAGGTATGGCCATTCAGGACGTCCTAAAGAAAGGAGACGTGCCCAAGTTTGGTCGATACATTGTCTGGTTAGTGCTATTTTTAGGGTGCTCAGGCTTTATCGCCAAGGGCCTGATACAAGTATTTTGGCAAGGTGCGGGTGTTGGTTAATGGCCAAGTCTGAATTAGATAGAACCACTATCGACTTGTTTGAAAATGAAAAGCGCCCTGGTCGGCCTAAGACAAATCCTCTCCCCAGAGAGATGCAGCTAAAGATCAACAAGCGCAATCAGATTAAAAGAGACAGAGCAAGAGGGTTAAAGCGCGTCGAGTTTAAAATTTCCTCTGAGCTATATCAGGCATTGAGTGATATGGCTGAAGAGCAAAATATCAGTCGTAGCGCGCTGATAGAAACCATTTTGCAAGAAAAATTAGCGATTAATAGATAAAAGGTAAGTAGTTAATGGCAAGCGTAGGTATTTTTTTCGGCAGTGACACGGGTAACACCGAACACGTTGCAAAAATGATCCAAAAAGAATTGGGCAAAAAATTAGTCGACGTAAAAGACATTGCCAAGAGCAGCAAAGCAGATATCGAAGAGTTCGACTTGATCCTTTTTGGTATCCCTACTTGGTACTACGGTGAGGCACAGTGTGACTGGGATGACTTTTTCCCTGAGCTGGAAGAAATCAATTTTGAAGGCAAACTGGTAGCAATCTTCGGTTGTGGTGATCAGGAAGACTATGCGAGTACTTCCTCGATGCAATGGGTATGATCAACGACATCGTCACTGAACGTGGTGCAATCGTGATCGGTAACTGGTCTACCGAAGGCTACGACTTCGAAGCCTCTAAAGCCCTGGTTGACGACGGTCACTTTGTTGGCCTGGGAATTGACGAAGACCGTCAGCCTGAATTGACAGAAGAACGTGTCAAAAAGTGGTCTGCTCAGGTATACGAAGAAATGTGCCTAAGCGAGCTGGAAGACTAACAACCTCTAACGGGGTTAGTAATCCAAAGCACACTATTTTTAAGTCTGTGTCGTGCTAGACTTAAGTAGTAACTGAAATTAGACAAATTGAGACAGATTAATGACTGATCACAACTTAGAGCTAAAAAAAGCGGGTTTAAAGGTTACCCTGCCACGTATTAAGATCTTAGAGATCTTGCAGTGTCCTGATAACCAGCACATCAGTGCCGAAGACGTATACAAAATTCTACTGGACAAAGGCGAAGAAATCGGTCTTGCAACGGTTTACCGTGTATTAAACCAGTTTGACGACGCCGGCATCGTGACCCGTCACCACTTTGAAGGTGGTAAGTCTGTATTTGAATTGTCAGGTAGTACACACCATGACCACCTGGTGTGCCTTAAGTGTGGTAAAGTCGTTGAGTTTGAAGATGACGTGATTGAAACGCGCCAGGAAGAGATTGCCAAAGACAACGGCATCAAACTGACCAACCACTCTCTGTATTTGTATGGTGAGTGCAGCGACGTAGAAGCGTGTAAAAAATACGCTGAAGAAAACGGTAACTAAGGTTACTAAATCAATTAGAAAGCCGACGACAGTCGGCTTTTTTGTGTTCGCTAAGCATATGGCGGGGAGTACTTGGTATTTATCAAATATATACTTCTTCCCTGTCATTTCGTTGCGTGTGTTCCCTCAGCCCAATGCTAAAGCGCTCTAAAATAAATCGGAGGATTGACTGGATTAAGCGTTTTATCCTCTATGATCTTACCGGCTTGTAACTGTTTGTTTGTTGACTCTATTAGAGACTGCTGATGACCGTTTAAGTCCAGGCCCACTGGTGTCTTTTGCGCTAGTACTCCTTCTTTTGAGCAGTACCGAATACGCATAGTGTCATTGACATCTTGCCAGGTACATTCCAGTAAGGTTTCGGTGAATCCATCTACTATACGTTGGGCAGGGTAAGCCCTGAAGTAAACCGGTCCCACCTCACAGGCATTTGGCTCTGGTGTTTTATCAATGACAGCCACACCGCCAGTGAAATGGTTGAGTGTAGAGCTGTGAAAGCTCATAACGCAATTTGAAGAGTCCGCTATCTGCAATTTGGTGGCAATTGGTAAATTCAACGTACGCCCTTTGATATCATCACACATAAAATTATGTGAGTTGTTGACTACGTTATTCCAACGACAATCCAGACGCTTTTCTAACAACCCATCCACGATGCGACTCTCAGGCGCAGGCTCAAAAGATACCGCACTTCCCCAGCAAGCAGTCTTATCGCCTGCAACTTTAACTGTTCCTTTAAGCTCAGTCCGGTAACCATCAAGCCAGTCTATTGTACAAATACCATAGCTGGGAATATGCACTTTTTTAGCGACCAAAATATCTGGTAAATTGGCATCTACCGGATTGGTACACATTTTGTTTTCCCATGTGCCTATTTCATTTTGTTTATCAGACTGCCAATAGCAAGACATGGGTGAGCTGTCTTGGGCATGTGCAGTGGCCATGAAGCTACACGCGATAATTGATGATACTTTTAGTAGTGCATTTAATTTGTTGTTCATACTGGTATTCCTTTTTAGTAATGAGTTGTCATCCGAAAACATGTGCACATTAACATTTTTAAAAAGGTTAAAAAGTCTAAATTACAGTTACTTACAATCAATTACCAGGCACTACAAACACACCTTTTTACTTACAAAGCTAATACGCATCATCGACCTGAATTCAGGTTTTATACATGTTTAGCCGTGTAAGGCAATGTAATAGTATTTGTAGCGTCGGCGCCTAAACTTTCATGGCTGTTATCCCTGACAGCCATCCACACAAGGAGCCAGGCTATGACTATCTCAAAATTTATGTTGTGTGCGTTATTTAGTAGCACTTTTTTGGCACATGCAGGAACCCAGTATCTAACCCAACCAGCCAGTAATATCACACAAACTTCAGCTCAATTGAACGGATATTCCTCTTCCACAATCGGTCTCAGTGGTGAGGTTTTTGACTATGGGCAAACGACCAGCTACGGAAGTGGTGCACTGGCTATTCCCCCCGGTGTTAATGGCCCTGTGAGTGCACAAATTTCCAACCTGGATTGCGGCACACAGTATCACTTTCGGTTTCGAGGTGACCCCAAACCCCCCCGTACAACCATTCAGGGTGAAGATCTCACCTTCACTACTCTGCCCTGCGGCCCGACAAGCTATTCGAACGTATCCTTTGAAACAGGTGGACAATACTATTTCGTCGCAGAAGGTAATGGTGGTAGCACTGTGAATGCAAACCGTCTGGCTATTGGGCCTTGGGAGCAGTTTAATCTGATCGATATCAACGGTGGCGACTTAAATAGTGGCGATCAGGTCCATATTCAGACTACTTCAGGCTACTACTTTGTTGCAGAACAAGGTGGTGGTGCTGAACTCAACGCCAACAGAACCGCAGCATCCATTTGGGAAACGTTTACCATCGAACTACCAAACAACCCTGGCGCTTTGATACAAAGCGGAGACAAAGTAGCCCTCAAGTCTGTTAACGGATATTACGTACAAGCGGCTGGTAACGGCGGTTCTGGCGCAAATGTCTACCCAACCGTGATTGGCTGTAATGCCACATACCCCTGTTCCTGGGAAATGTTTAAAATTCACTTTTAGACAAACCACAAATCCGCATGGCTGTATAAACAGCCATGCTACGATTATCATGATATTCGGTACACTTGAGCAGTATTGATCAAAATGCTAGCCTGTATGGCCTAATCAACCAAGGTGGATATGCCATAGTGAAGCGCTCTTTGTCACGAGAAAACATATTGAAAAAGCTGTTTTTACTTCAAGCGCTTTCTCTTCTGGGACTGTTAACTGGCACATTTCTCGCGCCGGAAAAACCAATCTATCCGTTTGCACCTGACATAACAAGTATGGCATTCATACAGCGAACAGAAGCAATCATTACTTGTGTGCTATCTGGCTGTGCAGCAATTTTTGCTATCTTTGGCAAATTCGCGCTTAGATTATCCTATACACATGTCACTATTTGTTCTTTAATGAGTGGGCTGTTTGCCGTGTCACTTTCAAGTGTTCGATTAGGAAGCTTTTCTTTACCTCCTCTCTACCTGATCACTTCATATATCGGGATCTTACTTCTGTTTATAACTGTTGGCGTTTCAGTTGAAAAATTAAAGAACTGAAATCAAGTTTAGTGGATAAATATGCCAATCAGTTTAACTGACTGGCATTGCTGCGACAGACAGCTAATCGTTAACTTATACTCGCCCCCAAAGAACGTACCTCTTTAAGCCACATATTCCGCTGACTCTCATCCGATAGAATAACGGAGCCAAATAAAGTAACCCCAGCTTTATTAATGCCGCAAAATTCGAGTGTATAAAAACTCAGCTGCTCCAGGACCGGCCCGGATTGTTGTTCAGCAAACTCTTGTGGCGCATCCATAGTTAATATGACTCTTGCCGTTTTACCAGTTAGCAGTTGCACAACGCTGGCACTGTCATCTTTAAAAGAAAACGCCATTCCGGGTAAGAGTGCCCTATCGAATAACCCTTTGAGTTTTGCGGGCAACCCGCCCCACCAGACAGGTGTAACAATTACGATATGTTCGGCCCAAATAAGGGCTTCAACAAAATCACTCAGGCAAGCTTCCAGCTCCTGAACTTCATCGTAGCCCGACGCCAAGTTTGGATCAAAATTCATCTCTGATAAATTAAAGCGACGAACCATTGCTGACTTTTCAGCTTGGTGTTGATATTCAGAACTCAGACGATGAGTAAAACTACTTTGTTTTGGGTTGCCATTTAACAGTAAGATTTTTTCATTATTTCCTCTTCAATTTAGGTAAACAATGAACATCTTAGAGTCTCCCGTTAAGGGAAGAGTCAAGCTGTTTTTTGACAAGAACTGATTGAGCCTATGCAGATATCTAACTTGGCTATTTTTTCAGAAATGGCCTGCAACTCGTTCTCAAGTCTTTGCCTTATCACCACCAGAAAAGCGTTAATCTCTGTCCAATTTGCGCTGCCATTGTGATATTTAATAACCCCCTTCAGCTCTGATAAGGTTACCCCCAGGTCCTTAGCTTCTGAGATCAGTTTCAACACCTCAATATGTTCTGGGGTATAAATCCGATACACCCCTTTTCTCTTCGGTGCTATGATAAGATCTTTCTCTTCATAAAATCGGATTGCTTTGACGGACAAACCGGTTTTCTTTGCCACTTCACCTATATACACTGTCACTTCCTTGAAAATACGACGCCTGCGTCAATTATAATCACAACAAGGTTTAATCATTAAATAATACCAGGCTTGGCCTATCCTCAACATGCCATCAACTCTCAAGCGCTTTTTTAATCGCTTCGAGCAGTTTTTCGGGTTCGTTGGTACCTAAGCTGACAGTGGCCCCATCTTTTAGTTTGAGTTCTACGGCGTCCACACCGGAGACATTATATAGCCAGCCGGTGGATAGCAGGCGAATACCCAGGCCATTGTACCATTTTGTTTTGATGATTTTTGCCGAGTCTATTCGTGTGCAATCGAGTGATTTACGCCAAAAACCCGGGCCGAAAAACCAACGGATCTGCCCCCCTCCTACTTTAATCGTAAGCGAACTAAATAAAATGGCGATGATGCCAACGACAACAAAAGCAAAACTAGCGTTGTCTTCGGGTTTAACGACAGCGCTATAGGCAAGAACCAGTGCAGATGTGCCCATAACGGCCAATATGGCGGTGCCAATTTGGGTATGTTTATAGTCCATTATGCTTGCTCCTGTACTATACTGTTGAGCCTCTTATGTCTTTTGTAGAATTATATACGTCTTTAAACAAGGGTTATTAAAGGGCCAGGCCATACCACTTAGGCCCACCCCTTAGTAATAACCCCTAGTTAGCAAGTGTAACCATTAACAGACACAGGGCAGGAATAGTTTGGATCTGAGATTGGACCACATCCCATCGCGGAAATCGCCCCGCCAATCTGACGTGTTTTGCTATTACCGAGGACCACCTGCCCAGACAGGTTTTTTACCTTCTTCTTTTTGAGTATCAATGTCATTATTTTCACCTTTACATGATTGCACCAATATTGGTAACAAACAGTTTGTTGCCATTTTGCTCAAAAAGCAACCAACAAAGGCTGGTGCACAAATATTTCACGCAACTGTCATAATCAAGAAGAGCGCTCACGGCACTGAATTTCGCGAGCAAACTGAGTACACTCAGCAAGTGCCGTGTCGTGATCTGTACTATACGCACTAACACTTCGTCCCCATTGATCTTGCCCCTGCGCAAGATATTGCCCAGGACCCACCTCCCGACATCTGAAATACCACCCTGTGACTGTGCCGAAGATCGGATACTCTCGCACCAAGTCATCTACAGATACTGCTGTCTTAGTTTTTTCACTGTGGCAAATGCTCCCTGTGGTGCATTGTTGTTTTTGGGCGCAAGCTGATGAGGTACCAGCTTGCAACTAACTTATTACAGTATGATGCGGCTTGCTTTGGTAAAAGGTGCAATACCAATTTGCTCGAAGATCGCTTCCGGCTTAAAAACTTGAGTACCTTTAATCACCAGAGAGAGTTTTCTCAGGGCCTTGATATCCTGACTCGGATCACCGTCGACCAGGAGCAGATCAGCCACTTTACCTTCACTTATAGAGCCTGTCTGATGTGCGACCCCCATCAATCTGGCGCTATCGATTGTGGCCATTTTCAGGACCTCAGTAGCAGGGATACCGGCCATAGTGTACAACTCAAGCTCTCGAAGTAAGGTAAACCCGGGGACACTGTCTGTGCCTGCAACCATAGGTACGCCTGCGTCATAGAGAATTTTAACCATTTTCAGCATAGCGTCTCCTGAGTTCTGATAGGCATTTTGGTGTTCATCCTCAACCTGCATCTGAGCCCCTTTCAGGTTGCGCACAAAATTCGGTGGCAAATGCGATGCAATCTCGGCAAACTCTTGGTCAATCTGTTTGTTTTTACTCATTAACAGGCTTCTGAAGGTAGACACGGTAGGGTCAATGACCACGTTTTTATCTGCCAGTAGCTTAATAAAGGTATCCATTTCCTCACCGGTCATCGGCATTTCGGCTGCTTTTTCGCCGATCAAGGAAAAACGTTGCTTGGTACGTGTGTCAACTTTTTCACCCGCCAGAAAGTTCAGAAATAGCATGTTGATATGCTGGATCTCATTATACCCGGCATGCACGGCCTGCTCTGCGGTCATAAAAGCCGGAATATGACCACTAAGACGAAGCCCTCGGCTATGCGCCCGTTGTGCTATCGGCTCAACCCATTTAGGATCGATAGACGAATAGAGCTTGATCTGGACGTATCCATTATCGGCAAAAAAATCCACCATCTCGAGCGCTTCTTTCAGCGTTTTAACGCTTAAACCGGCAGAGTTCTCACTGTATTTGTCCATAAATCCCGCGCGATATACACGAGTACCCAGTACTTTTCCTGTATCAAACAAAGACTGGATCTCCATCAGATTCTGATGTTCATTGCCCATGTCCCGTACACTGGTTACACCGGTAGCAATGTTCAGGATCCCGGTATCTTTACTTAAATGGCCATGCATATCCCACAGGCCGGGGATCAAGGTTTTGCCCTGCCCATTGACTGTTGCCACCTTTTTACTAAGCTTAATTTTCGGCGCAACCTGAACAATTTTGCCTTGCTCAATCAGTACCTGTTGACCTGTGAGCGTGGTCCCTTTTTCTACGTCAAATACGTTCACCTGATCTAACAGCAACGCTGAGTGGTATTCAGTAAGCTGCTCAGCCAAGTTCTCCAGATATGTTTGTTCTGCTTTTAGCTGACGGACCTTTAGCTGGTCAAACTGTTCTTTACTAAAACCGTCACGGATAACATACATACCGCCCCAGCTCTGAGCAAAGTAATTACCTTCTTTATCGTACCAGGCAAAGTCTGGCGTCATGGTCAATCCGGATTTGGCATACAAGTAGACTTGCTCATCACCCAGCTTTACCGCATCCAATTTGGTGAATGTGACTTTGCCGTGGGGTAGCACTTCGATCTGCTCAAGATCGTTTTTGATCAGGTAACGGATCAAGGCATTATCGATTGCCAACGTGCTATTTTTGGGCACATAAAATGTGGGTTGGTTTGTGTTGGCACTACTTCGTTCATCATCATTTTGCCACTTTGCATGGCCATTTTCCCACGTATAGGACTCACTGATGTCAGCACCGAAAGCAGACTGTCCCAGAGCTTCAAAGTCCAATATCCTGCCTTTATTGTCAAGTTTGAGTGTTTCATCGATAATAATACGGCGATTATTCCAGCCAAACCGTGCCTTTGACGTGTACGTATGCGTATCTAACTGTGTCTGGCTCATAGTGCCAGCCAGCCCTTTTTCTGAATAGATGTTATTAACTATGGTTTGTGCAAGTGCTGCGGGCAAATAAGCGGCAGATAGAACAGTTGTTGCAGCGAACAAGTGCCGCACTGCAAAACTCCTTATCGTGTTTTGTTTCACTGTGTTTTCCTTACATATTATTTTAATCAACAACATTTATATCATATTCAACTGTGAAATTTTCAAAAACACTATGATTTTAAATACTTGGATTATTTCATGAAATGGAGTTTGGGCCCCAATTAAGCGCATGCTCTGCGTTGTAACTTCTCAATGCTTAGTCTGGCTCCGTGAGCTGTTGTTTTAGAAGTGAGATCACCTCAGATGGCGTTTGTCTGTTAGCGGCAAGATAAAAGTCGCTGCTTAGTTCATCCAGTTCAAATAAAAATTTAAAATCGCTTCGTTTACAGCCAATTTTTCCGCACATATAGTCCAGATGTATCGGGGATGCGGCTATTATGTCAGCTCGACCTCTCAGCAACATTTTTAATGTGACTAATGTCTCTGGCAATACGACTGTGGTGTCGAGCAAGTTCTTTCCCGATAGATATTGGAATACCACATCGTCACGCTTTACCCCGACCTTGTAGTTAAGCAGATCAGACAGTTTCTCCATTTTGATATCGCGCCGCTCTTGCAGTGCAATAAGATAAGTTTTAGTGCTCATCAGAACACCGACCCAGTGAAACAGGGCCTCTCTGTCCGGTGTTCTTACCATTGAAAAGATCAAAGTCCCCGGTTCATCTACCGCTGTTTTATAAGCCCTGGCCCACGGCATAACCTCAATGTCGGCTTTTATATTCAAATCGGCCAATAATTTAGCTACTTTTTCAGCGGCTATACCTTCTACTCTCCCATTCTTACCTGACATCTGATATGGCGGCAGATCTTCAGTTACAATTTTGAGCTGATTTAAACCCGGCACAGGCGACTCATGGCTTGTAGTGACAAACGACCACAGTAGAAGTGGAAGCAAAACAATTAAACTAACATACCGCATGTATAACCAACTTAAAGAGTGTTAAATCAAGAATTATGTCAAAGTACATAACCTATGTACGACTGAGGAAGTCATTGGGATGATTCGTACTTAAAAATTGTGCGAAATAGCCATAGAATTTCAGCCCGTTTGGTTTGGTCCGTAAAAGCAAGCGCCTGCTCATAGGCTTGCAAGTACAGACCATCAACTACGGATACCCATTGACGCCCTTAACGATATCGCAGGAGGCGTTGCTCGATACTGACGTCATTTCGCGAAGCGAATAGCCTACCCACCAGACTTACTTTGCCTGAATGTAACTACTCAGCTGATCCACATGCTGTCGCGTTTCATCGATTAAACCGCCAATTTCTCCCGCCGATTCTGTCGTACGCATCGCCAGGCTTCTTACCTCATCAGCCACAACCGCAAAGCCCCTGCCCGCGTCACCAGCTCTGGCCGACTCAATAGCCGCATTAAGTGCCAGCAGGTTGGTCTGGTCCGAAATACTGTTGATGGTATTAATGATGGTGCTGATCTTTGACAGGACCTGCGCCATGGCATGGTGCGTTTCAGTCAGTACCGCATTGCGCTCGGACACATCTGTGCCGTACAGCAAGATTTTATTTAAGTTGCCATCTTCATCTAACACAGGAGAAATGGCTGCGTCTATTTGCACTTCACTTAAACCAGTTGGCAGGGCAAGCTGGGTTTTAACGAACTGACCGTTGCGTATCGACTGCCACTGCTCGTCACTGAGGTAACTCGATAAGGTTTTGAGCATTTGCTGCACGGCACGTTTATCGCTGGCGCCCAAAGCACTGAGACCCATAGGATTGATCAGTGTCAACTCACCCAGAGGATCAAACTCCAGCACTATATTCGCCTCACCTATGGCTCTGAGGCGGATATCATTTTCCAATGCGACACGCTTAGTACTGTCCACGTTTGCCTGAATCGATACAAAGCGGATCAGACTCCCCTTGTCATCAAATACCGGATTGATTGCCAAACTTATCCAGTAGGGGTCGCCTTCTTTTGTATAGTTCAGGATCTCTTCATAAAACGGGGTGCGCTGCTCCAGATTCTTTTTTATCCGTTTTTTGGTATCCGGTGAAGTATGCTTACCCTGCAAAACATGGCCTGGCTTTTTGCCCAATACTTCGTGTTGCTCGTACCCCGATAACTTGGTAAATCCGGGATTTACATACTCAATCAGTCCGTTTGCATCTGTGATAATAACAGAATTGTCTGTTTCATTCGCAACCAACGAAAGCAATGCAATCTGGTCTCGCTGGGCTTTTTCCTCGGTGATATCCTTAACAAACGCGGTATAGGCTATTTTTCCTGCCACATTAACTTTCGACAAAGACAGGTTGGCCCACAACACCTGACCGTCACTGCGTTCAATTTCCACATCCCTCGACGTACCGACAATTTTATCTTCACCAGTTCTGCGATTGCGATTAACCATTTCGTCATGGTTGCCCTGAATTGCTTTTGGCACGAGCATTTTTACATTGCGACCTATCACTTCATCTCGTTGATAGCCCCACAAACGCTCTGCCGCTGGGTTAAAAAATGTCACTATGTTGCTGTGGTCAATAGATACAACAGCGTCAATACACTGCTCAAGCGTCTGGTCGATCCGCTCTTGTGCTTCTTTTTGTACCGTAATATCTTTAATAAATGCGGTGTAATGAATGCCATCAGACTGGCGCACCTTAGATAATGACAGACTGCACCACTTCTTCTCGCCACTGCGGGTTTCAATCTGGATGTCACGCGATGTTCCGACAATTTTATCGGGTCCGCCGTCCCGGTTGGCATTAACGTATTGATCATGGTTAGTCGCAAATTCCCGGGGAACAAGCATTTTAACATTTTTCCCAATCACTTCCGTTTTGCTGTAACCAAACAGCTTTTCAGCTGCCGCATTCATGTAAGTAACGTTGTTTTTGGTGTTGATACTGATCACGGCATCAATAGCCTGATCCAGGATAGCTTGGGTGTTATCCGACTTACCGGAGAAGAGTGACTGAATCATCAATTAACCTCTGAGCATAGGTGAAAGCACGCGCTCGCAGGCTTAATACCTGGTGGTTGCAATCACACATGCATTAAACTGCGGTTAATTAAAAGTAGACCGAGTTTTCGAAAAGTGTCAATTATCGGCGCAGCTTTAGAGCTACACGTGAACATATTTTGCGTAAGACAGAAAGGCCGTATTACCCCAAACAGTGAAGTAACGCACGTCTAAACTGATCACATGACAATCGGTACTTAACTCAATACTGCAATTATCTCCGCCATAATTTACCAGTATCTGTACGCCGCCGAATAATGCTCTTATGTTCCATATATTAAGGTTTGAAGCCTTAGCTCTTTGCTGGCTTGGCTCACCTAGGACCTCGACAACATAGGCTCTTTGACTGCCGATATATACCTTATCAGATGATATCCAACTGGCCGCCAAACGACATGCATGGACAATGAACGTCACGCCCACAGCTGCTAAGAAATTATAAAAAGCCGATTTTTAATCATTAAACTAACCTTGCGAGAGGGTGTATACATACGCTTGTATTATCGCGCCGCTATCGAGCTCTACATCAGTCAGTACTCTAGTGTAGTGCGCTCCCTCAAAGTCATCCAGTCTGTGCCAATGAGTGCTCAATTGTTCTGACGTAAAGACCTGACCTGCGACCTGCTGCGTGCCATTGTCCAGAATCAGTCCCGGATACCCTAACTCAGCACCCCAGCCAGCATTACACAATTGGCCATTCACTTTGCCTGGTTGCCATTGGCCATCTACATCGGCCAAAATATGCTCATTGGGACGCCCTGGAGCCAATGTGCCATATACAAATAAACTTGCCATTTTGCCTCCATGTACATTCATTCAGGAAAGAATGGGGATCTGAAATTGCATCGTGATCCCCCCATACCGCTCCATATCTACCTCTTCAATCCACTCTATAAAGTGACCTTTGGGATCGACCTCGTAACCGGCTAGTTGTGCTTTTTCAAAGAGAGTATGCAGCACCTGGCTATAGGCCACATCCGACAACAGATAGGCCCGACAACAAAAGTAGTTACCGGCTGCGAGCTCCAAATCATAGGGCTCTGACTGAGCCACCACTTTTCCTACCTGAGTATGAATATCCGACCAGCTTTTCTCAAGCTCGGTAGTTTGTGTGATCCCCAGCAGTCCTACCGATTGTTCCCCATAGTGGTCTAGGATCAGGTCCCAATCGGTTGTATCCGTGGGGACGAGCCTGATATAACGTTTGTCAAAAAACGTACGATTGCATGGCAAGGCCTCAGCAAGTTGTTTCTCCAGTGAGCCGGACTCCCCTGGGTGGGCCAGTTTGTCCATTAATACCGTTGTTTGCGCAGGGGTTGCTTGCTGAGCCATTAAACGTATCGCTTTTGCAGTTAACCCTAGCTCGCGCTTGAGTGCTTTGGCCAACGCCTGCGAAGAAGCAAAGCCACATAACTGAGCAATATCTGTGACCGACAGAGTGTCGTGATACAACAGATAATACACCGCATATTGCAGCCGAACCCGACTTAAATAACGTCCCGGGGTTTCATTGAACAATTTGCTAAACTGACGATGAAAATGAAATGCAGAAATGGCACTTTTTTTAGCTATCTGCTGCCAGGTCAACCCCGCTTCAAGTTGTTCATGCATCAACAGCAACGCCAATTCAAATCGTTTACGCATGTGATCGGGCAAAGGTGCCAGTAAAGCAATTTCTGGCACCAGATTAAACACGGGCTCTTTGTTCTCTGACATACGGGCTCACTGGTAAATCCTAGGCGACAACTATCGCTCAGGCAGTAGCCCGAAGTCAACTGACCGTCATTGTCTCCCTGGCTGACGAGACAGCAGAGCGGGGTTGTCTATGGCTGAAGCCAAGCAACACGGGTATTAAGAACAAGGTGATCAGGGTTGCGAATAATTCACCAAATACCAGAGATACCGCAGCAGGTTTTAAGTACTGGACTTGTTCAGATGTCCCGAACAACAAAGGCAACAAACCGCACACAGTGGTCACTGTGGTCAGAAAAATCGCTCTGAAACGAGCGGTACCTGCCATTATCAGCGCCTCAGTGGACTCAATGCCCTTGCGATATTCGCTGTTAAAGCGAGTCATCAGTACTAAGGCGTCATTCACCACAATCCCTGTCATCGCCATCATACCAAACAAGGACAATAAGCTGACAGGCAGATCCATTATGGCATGGCCAAAAATGGCACCGGCAAACCCAAAGGGGATCACAGCCATGATGATAAGCGGCTGCCAGTAGGACTTAAGTGGGACCGCCAGCAGCACATAGATCAGCATCAATGTCAGTAATAATGCCGCTTTAAAACCTTTGCTCACTTCGTCGATTTCTTCATACTCACCCGCAGGCTTGATACCCACCTCAGGATATTGGGTTTTTAGTGTCTCAATCTCTTTGGCCAGTAATGCCAGCGTTTGTTCCGGTGAGCCTGATGCACGATCCTGAGACCAATAAAGGTTAATCACCCGTGAGCGATCGCGACGCTGTAACGCCTGTGGTTCGTACTCATAACTTAACCGGACCACATCACCCAATGCTACACTTTGCCCGTCCTTGAGTATTACCCGCATATCCTTTAATTCATGCTCTGTTCGTACTGCCTGCTGTGCAAAGCGCAAAACCACTTTTAGTTCCTGAGATTGATATAACAACCTATGCACCTCTCTCTCACCAAGCGCATTGGCGACCAACTCTGCCACCTGTGCCTGGGTGAGCCCCAACTGGCGACCGAATGCGTTTAGCCTGATCCGGATCTGTCGCTGTGCTGCCTGGTGGTCGTCTCGTACGTCTTTCACGCCGGGCAAACCTGCCAGCTTTTCACGTAACAGGTCGCTGACCTGCTTTGCCTGCAAAACATCATGGGATGAAATGGCCAGAAAAGTGCCCCCCGCCGGAGGCTCTGCGGCACTAAAGTGCTGCGCGTAACTGCCCTCTATGTTTGCAGCATACTCACGCCAGGCGTCGCTAAGTGTGTTCGCTGGTAGTACATTAAGTGCTTCCGAGGTCAGCTCAGCGGTCACTTCCAGCTCACCAAACCCATTGGACCACGCCAGAATATTTTTCATCGGAGCTGCATTTAGGGCGTAGTCTGCCTGCAGGGTGTTGTTGGCTTTCTGCGCACTGAGCTCAAGCTGGCTCAACGCCCGTGCCTGCAACCCAAGCGGCGCTCCCTCTTCCAAAGTTACCTTCGCAGTCACATATCGGCCCGGAATATCCGGAAACAAAGTACTTCGTATCGCGCCACCCAGCCAAAGACCATAGGCCAATACAAAAGCGGATAAAAACATCACCAAAGTGGATCTTTTATGCTTCAGGCTCACACACAGCATGGGTTTGTAGATGTGCTGAATGAACTGGGTTAGTGCCCAGCGCGCTTTGTTTTGAACTGTGGCGACAATCCCACTTCGCGCCCCTTTACGAGACATTGCAGCCAAATGTGATGGCAGGATGAACTTGCTTTCGACCAGTGAAAAACACAATGCCAGAATAACGACAGCCGAAAACCCTGCAAACAATTTTGCCAGATCATTGTTAATCCAGAGCATAGGCGAAAACGCCGCAATACTGGTCAGTACACCAAACACGGTTGCGACGGTCACAGACTCAACACCTGTGTAGGCGGCTTGCTTGTAGTTGGCACTGCCGTTTTGGTGTTCATCAATGGCTTCACCGACAACGACCGCATCATCGACCAAAATGCCCAATACTAAAATAAAGCCAAACAAGGTGATGTCATTGAGGCTATAGTCCAGTAACTGCATACCATATAAAGTGCCACAGATGGCAACCGGGATCCCCGCAGCGACCCAAAATGCCAGTCTCAGGTTTAGAAAGACCCCCAACAGTAAAATAACTATCAGTAAACCCTGCCAGGCACTGCTGCCCAGCCTTTGTAGCTGCTCTTCTATATAAGGTGCCATGTCTGCCATGGTAGTGATCTCAATGTCTTCTGCCAGCACAGGCTTTAGCTCAGCAATGGTGTCACGAATTGCCGCGCTGACATCAAGTAGATTGTCGCTCTGACTAGTGCTGACCATCAGTGCAATACCGGGTATGCCATTGTTGCGAACTATGGCGTCGCTGTGCTCATAGCCTCTGCGCACAGTTGCAACCTCGCCTAAAGTCACTTCTCCTGCCGGACCGTTTATCACAGGCAGCTTTTTCAACTCACCCAGCGCGCTCAGATAGCCGTCTCCACGCAAGGTAATACGCCCGCCTTCATGTTGCAATTGCCCACTGCGTGTTTCGAGCGACATCTGCACCATTGTGCCCGCAAGCTGCTCCAGCGTCATGCCATAGCGCAGCAGTGCTTCAGGGTCGGGGTCAATGTATATCCGTGGCTCACGCGCTCCCCAGTTGCTGACTTTGGAAATGTCGGAGTGCTTTTTTAGCGCCAACTCTATGCGCCTGGCAACTTGTTGCAGAGCCTCATCGCTGCGCGGCGCAGAAACAATGACAAACGCCGCCAGATTAGTAAATTCATCCCGGGTCACAATGGGCTTTTCAGCCTGAGCCGGAAAGTGGCTGATAGCATTAACCTGATTGCGAACTTCCTCCAGTAACTTGCCAAGGTCCGCATCGGGCTTTTTGCGAATGGTTACGGTAGACAATCCAGCCTGCGACTGGCTGGTAATTTGTTTTATCCCCGCCACCGAGCTGACCGACTCCTCAACACGTTGCGTAATGCTTTCGTCAATCTGCCTTGCTGTGCCGCCCGGATATGCTACGTGAATACTAAGACTGGATGGCGCTATCTGAGGAAAAGACTCAACTCTGAGCTGACCAAACGCCAGCAGACCACCAGCAATAATCATCGCCATCAGTAAGTTGGCAGCCACCGGGTTATCAATAAACCATTTGCTTAGCCAGCTCATAGCGCCTCCTGCTTGTCTGCAATCTGCAACGCCTCTGTAACCGGGTTTACTTTCTTTTTAGCCATCATGGAACGCAGTGGGAAACGCACAACCTGCAATGAAGCAGGTTGCTCGTCAATCAGTGACACAATCACGCTGTTCGCTCTTACCTCGATAACCCGGACATTCAGCTGACGCAGCTGTTGCTGCGCTGTTACCACCCAGATAAGTTCGTCCGGATCAACAGCGCTGAGTGGCAGTTCATATAAGGCTCCTTCATTTTTGAGCTCAAACTGCACTTTCACTTGTTGGTTCGGGAGCAACTGAGTTTCGTGATGATAGGGATCGAACACCGTCAGCACTAACGTTCGCTGGCGCGTTGTTTCATTGACCAGTGGCGACACATAACGCACAGATGCCGGCCAGCTCGCACCCGAGCGGCTGTGTATTTTAATCACATTTTTATCGAGATCAGCTGTACTTATTCTGTCCCAGTCATGCTGTGACAGGGGCACATGAATATCCATGCTGTCGCTGGCCACCAGTTCGAACAGAGTCTGACTGGCTTCCATCCATTCTCCCGGGCTCACAAAGCGCTGTGTGATCATGGCATCGTAAGGAGCAACAATAATGGCGTCATCCAGCATTTGTTGTGCACTTTTTACATTTTGTTGTGCGCGTGCCAATTCCGCTCGCGCCGCCGCCAGATGCGGTTCCATTCTGGCAAATGCCGTGCTGCTTTGAGCGGGCCGCATGCTCTGTGCGACCTCTTGCTCATGCAGTTGTTGCTGTAAATTGAGCTCAGCCTGTTTCAATGTACTGCGCGCCTCAACAAGCTGAGATTCAAGTAAACGGGTATTGAGCCGTGCCAGTACCTGACCTTTTTTCACATGCTTACCCGGCTCCATATCTGTGCCCAGATACGCTAACCTGGCGCTGCTGGTTGCCTTCAATTGCACAGGCCAGCGTGCCTGAGTATGTGCCTGGACGGATAATGTGGGCGTCAGTTCAGTACGCTCTATGGTCAACACAGAGACTGTTGGCACCACAACTTGTTCAACCCGAGGCATGGGTTCAACGGGTGTCATTAGCACCACGGTCACCAATGACAAGAGTAATGTGGCGCCGGCAGCAATGGCCGGCAAACGGGCTTTAAACATCATGGATCACCTCCTGGTTAGGCACGGTATCAACAGGTTGGTTGAGTCGCTTACTGATTTCGCTCAGGCGAGACAGCGTCTGTAGCGTGATGGGCAACATAATTGCGGTATCTACAAATTCGAGGGAATAGGTCACAATGGAGAACACCTGACCAACACTGATATCGGAGATCAGCTGCACCATCCACAAATTACCGAGTACAGCAGCAAAGAGTACAAGGAAGATCAGGCCATAAACCCAGGCTTCTGTATCGGATAGTCGGATCTCACATCGTTTAAGGCGTTCAAAGTGCGCACTGACAGCGCCAAGTGGCCTGTGGCTCAGCACCCAAACCTGTTGCTCAAGCTGGTCATTAAGCTTGCTATTAAGCAGACTGAAACGGTCATGAAACAGCGCATAAATTAGACACATCAATGCAGCAGCCAACACGACACTGTAGGCCAGATACAAATGGAATGACGCCAGAATCATCACAGTGGCGACCAGCTGAATCACAGCGGTAAACACGCCAGGCAGGTCATTTTCGAGAAAATCAACCAGCTCACGTGACATAGTCAGCCGCGCGTCTTTTACTGACACCGGGGCAGCGCGTAGCTTATAGGCCAGCATTTCAGCCAACCAGACACGGATGTCACCAAATACACGGGTATCATAAAAGCGCCGCAGGACACTGATCACCACCAGCGCCACCAACACCAGTGCAAACCAGGTGAGCGGTGTCAGTGACTGAGCTAACACGCCATCAATGGCGTGGCCGATAAATAAAGGCAATAAAATTAATAGGATATTTTCTAAGATCACCATGGTCCAGGTGAGCAGAATTTTAACTGGGCTGGTGCGAATAATCGCACCAAAAGAAATTGAATTAAGGAGGTTCACAACCAGCTCCGTGAGTACTACAAACTTACGGCCAGTGTGACAGAGCGCGGCACTAAAAAAGTGTCCCAGATTGCGCTTTACACTTTCTAACGTTTTTTGATTCGCTCTGCATAACGTTTATGTAAAGCGATTATTTCATCCTCTGAAGTGCCCTTTTTGAGCATCCGAGCAGGCACTTCGATCACATTGTTCCCCTGTTCTTGGGGTAAATCGCTCCCACACTGAGCACAGAAGCTACGGTACTTCCAGGTAGAGACCCGGCCTTTTTGAAGCCATCGAAAGTCGTTGCGATTTACCAAGTATTGCCTGTCGGATATTTCTCCACACCGCCTGCAAATACCGGTCGAGATGTCATACATAGACTCCCCAACCTGGAAAATAAACGCACCGCATTCGCACTGACCTAGTTCCATGAGGTCACTCCTTGACCTGATAAATACCGGGCTGACAAATTTGCATCAGGATACTTGGGTCGTCCGGCGTCTCAAAACCAAACTGGGTATATAAGCCGTGCGCATCTTTGGTTGCGAGCATCATTCGGCGCAGGCCTTGTAATTCAGGGTGGTTGATCACCGCGTTCACCAACTGCTTACTTAACCCCTGGCCTCTGTGTTGGTCAAGAACAAACACATCTGCAAGATAAGCGAACGTGGCCTTGTCGGTTATCACCCGGGCGAACCCCACCTGCTCTCCCCCCTCGCAGTACACGCCAAAGCACAGTGAATTGTCGATTGCCCTGGCCATAGTCTCGCGGGGAATACCTTTTGCCCAGTAAGAGCCAGAGATAAAGTTATAAATCACGTCAAAATTAAGCCGTGTCGGATCGGTGCTGATGGTATAGGCAGACATAGTACTCCTTCATGCGTATTGTTATTGCTCTGTCCATTAAAACCCCTGACCCCTCGTGATGACAAGCCCTTAAGCCAAGTTGAGCTTTAAAATGTCACTGCATCTCATTGCCAACCAGCATACCGCGCGTCAATTGTAAGGCACCCTGATGACTTTCCAGGCTTTGTGTAACCCAAAACGTCACGGGCAAACCCATTGCACAATACATATTGGGGTGGTCCTGAAGATGAAAGTGTAAATGTGGCTCACTCGTAAAACCACTGAACCCGCAGTGCCCCAACAACTCTCCCTGCTTCACCCTGTCACCGACTTTCACTGGGACAGACCCTTTGTTCAGATGAGCATAGAAACCGTATTCACCAGGTGCATGTTTAACAACAACATGATTACCGGCAAAATGGCGGCACAGGAAGTCGATCATGCCAAATCCTACCAAAGGCGCCTGAGCCACCTTGTCGAATACAGCCACTACCTCACCGTCAGCTGCCGCTAAAATAGGCTGATTAAAACAATAATAATCGCTCACATTCAGGCCCTTGGAGGTATGGCGAGAATAATTGTGATCGACCATCACAAAGTCCAGAGCAAACCTCTGCGAGAGCACTCCCCATGAGTGCGATGTCAAAGGTGTATTACCACCATTGTAAACCAACCAGCGACCTTCAAATGGTAATTGATAACGTACTTTGTTTTGATATCCGGCCATGTCATTTCGCCCTGCCGAGACCCGTCTTGCAACCGACCTCTGGCAAACAATTAGCTTAGCCTGTTGAAAGGCCAGCAAAGGGTTTAGGAATGTCAGCGCCAGGGATGGGAGTGCGGTAAACATCATGCCGTAGCGCCCCAGATAACGATGAATACCCGGACGCGGCCAGCTTAAACCCGGGTGAGGTTCATTGCCTGGTTGACTGATAAGATACTTTTTTACTAGGCAGGCACAGATAAAATGCGATGAAAAATAAACAGTCAGCTTTGCAATAACAGGCAGTCTGACTCCCCATACCCATTGGCATATAAACTGCGCTCCCAGCGTTACGCCAACTGCGACAACCAATGGAACCAACCAGGTAAATGCAAATGTTGTTTGTGGACTTTGTGCTGTCTCTTTGGGCATGTCTGTTCCGGTTTGTGTTATCAAGTGTATTTGTCGGTGTGCCGTCACTGTATACACGTGTCACTTAAGGTACAACGACCTGGTAATAACAAACTACCAAGAACCATATTTTGATACCCAAGCAATCATTTTGTGGTACCTTTTAGAGTAAACAATAAATGAGTAAATAGAGTGTCCAAAGACCTCAACACGCAGATAATCAGGCGATGTCTCGACGCGGTTAAAGTCCAGTTAAAATCAAGACAACTTACCTATCAGGATATTGCTGCATTGTTTGACGTTTCTGAAAACACCGTCAAGCGTATGCTCAATCAGGATGACATTAGTTTAGACAGGTTATTAACACTGTCACAGTTGTGCGGAATAGATACGGCTGAGCTCCTGAGTAAGAGCCAACAACATAGGACAGCGCACACCTATTTTTCTGCGCGTCAAGACCAGGCCTTTGCAGAAAACCCACACCTGTTAAGCTATTTTTCACGGTTGTTTTACCAGCAACATAGCGTGGAGAAAATTGCCTGTGAATTTGGTCTGAGCGACCTTTCCAGCTACCGATATTTGCGTGCTCTGGAGGATATTGAGCTGTTGGAATTAAAACCCCAGAACAAGTTCAGGTTTTTAGTAAGTCCACCTTTAGGGTTCGCGCCAGACAGCATGGTCATCAAACAGTCTGCTTGTAGGCACATGGAACAAACGTTGGAAGCCGTAATGGCCCCACACAAAACACCTCAGCATCATGTTGTGATCAAGCCATTAAAAATGCCAGCCATACTGCATGACAAAATGTGGCAAGAGTTACAACACACCCTGAGCAAATATGCTCAGGTCGCTGAGATGGCCTTTGCTGAATACAGTGAGCAGCCCAATATTCAGGTCACATTGGTGACACATCCACTCAATTCGAACCTATTCGATGAGGCGCCGATCATTTCGCTTGATTAACGCCTTACGACTTATGCCTGTTGAAATGAGTAAACAGACCCCAAATTCAGGATAACCGTTAACTCATCCAGTGCCGTCTGACACTCTGTGATTAAACTTGGGTCTGCGAGATCGGCCTCACTCAACCTGTCACGATAATGTGTATTTATCCAGTCGCGCAGTTGATCATATAAGCGCTCGTTCAGTAAACACGCCTGGTTCACAGCACTAAGTTCTTGCTCAGACAAGGTTACTCTCAGGCGTAAGCAAGCTGGCCCGCCACCATTTTGCATGCTTTGTTTAAGGTCCATATAGATCACTTCACTTACCGGGTTGCTAGCTTGACACAATGCAGACAAATACTGTTCAACCTTGCCCACCATCTGGCATTCTCCAGGAGCAATAACGGCCATCCCACCCGAGGGCAAACTCACCAGCTGGCTATTAAAAATATAACTTTTAACGGCTTCTTCAACGCTGATATCTGCGTTTTTAACTTCAATCAGATGAAGTGGCCTGTCACCATGATAACGCGCGCTTATCTGCTCTATCACAGTTTGCTGTTGATAAAATGCTTGCTCATGGAATAAAAAGACGTTTTCGTTACCAATGGCAATAACATCATTGTGAAATACCCCCTGATCTATCACCTCTGGATTTTGCTGGATAAACAGGGTGTGTTGCGGGTCTAACTGGTGACTGCGAGCAACTGCCTCGGATGCCTGGCGAGTCTGTCGTGCGGGAAATAACTGAGGTTTTATCTCAGTATGGGCATCCTCACCATAGACAAATAATGCCAGTCCCTGATGGCCATAGCTGTCTGCCAGACGCGTATAATTTGCAGCACCTTCGTCGCCATACAATGGATGCTGAGGTAGCGCATCATGATGGCTAAAAAAACCATCATTACTGAACATGGCTTTGAGGATCTGGCTGGTTTGCGGCGCTTCAATAGCTCTGTGCAGTTTGTTATTTAGATTGGCAGGCGTGATGTGTAGTTTTCCGTCTGCCGAATCGCAGCTCGGTGATACCGTCGCCGCGTTTGCTGTCCACATTGAAGAAGCTGAGTAGCATGCCTTCAGCAGCTGAGGCTGTGTCTTTGCCGCTTTGCTGATCACCTCTGTGTCTGAGCCTGTAAAGCCACAAGCCCTAAGCGTGGTGAGGTCCGGACGAGCATTGGGCGCAACTACTCCCTGATGCAGACCTAGCTGAACCAGATGCCACATTTTTTCGAGCCCCTGCAATGCCGCCTGTTTTGGGTTGGACGTTTTCTTTGCATTCGACTTAGACGCCACATTGCCATAAGACAGCCCGGCATAATTGTGAGTTGGGCCAACCAGGCCATCGAAGTTTACTTCGTAATAGTTCATATTGCCCCCTGATGGTGCAACCTTTCCCGTTTGGGGTCCTCAATTGCACCAGATTGGTTATTGTTCTTGTTGATGATCTGCCTTACTTTTTCGGAATAAAAACATAAATCATTATATTTCAATAACTTATTTAGTTCACTATCAGTAAGGCTTAGAAAATTCACCAATTACAGTGTCAAGACCCGTGCCATACCAATCCACTGAATTAAATATCCGGCTTTGAGGTGAGACAATCTCGACGTAAACAGGATATAATTTAGCTTGCTGGTCGTTAAAAATACGTGGCGTTTTGCACAGTCAATGACACAGTTATGACCTCAAATAAGCAATGTCTTAACTAGCTACCATAGACTTTAAAGCTGAGGATAAGATAAGCAATATAGCCACTGAGCAATATGCCCCCTTCAAGCCGACTAAGACGACGGCCGGTAAACAGAAAAAACAACAAAACAAATGCGCTGGCCAGTAATATCCAGAGGTCGAATTGTAACACGCGAGAGTGCGCCGGAAGCGGCTGCAAAAAGGCTGAGATACCGAGGATCCCAAGAATATTAAAAATATTACTGCCCAGTACATTGCCAATGGCCACATCAGCATGGCGGCGCAATGCAGCAATCAGGGACACGGACAGTTCAGGTAACGAGGTGCCTACGGCCACTAAAGTTAGGCCGATTACGGCCTCTGAAATAGCAAAATGCTGAGCCAGCCCCACAGCGCCTTTCAACAGTACCTGAGAGCCCAGTAATAACAGCGCCAAACCGGCGACCAAAAACAAGATAATGCGCCACGCAGCATCTGGCACTACTTCAATTTCCTTTGCCTCATCTTCATACACTTGCGAAGCAGGTGAACTGTGTTTTTTTTCGCTCCAATATGCAATGGCCAGATAACCGACTAGTGCTCCCAGCAGTACCATACTGTCTGTTGCAGACAGCCCCTTGCCACCTATCAGTACAACCAACAAAACAGAACTCAACACCATGATAACGCCATCGCGCCTGAGGATCAGTGGCTGCACAGACATAGGACTTATCAACGCACATAGTCCAAGGATCAATAAAATATTACCAATATTACTGCCAACCACATTCCCCATGGCTATGTCGGGCTGGGCCTGAGCTGCGGCATCGACAGAGACCACCAACTCAGGCGCTGAAGTGCCAAACCCGACAATCACCAGGCCGCTGAGCAAAGGTGAAACCCGAAACCGCCGAGCCGCAGCCACTGCGCCTCGGATCAGCGCTTCACCACCTAGTGTCAGCATCACAATGCCAGCGAATATCTGTACCAAATACAGCGTCATAAGTTATGAGTCCTTTTCGATTAAGCACTTATACTCTAGACGTTGTTTCCTTTCTTTAACAGAGGTCATAACAAATAGCGCTAAACATCAATCACGACTTTGCCCATCGCCCGACCACTTTGCAGACGTGTATGTGCTTGCCCTGCCTGAGTCAACTCAAAACGCTGCTCATCCAGTATCGGTGTTAGCTCACCAGCTTCGACTATGTTTGTTAGCTCGTTCAGAATGTGATGATGCGCTTCACGTTTGTGGTTATGCAGCATGGGGATCAGCATAAAGACGACATGCAACGACAACCCTTTAAAGTGCGCCTGCGACAGATCCAGGTCCACCATAGCGACCGTTGAGGCAACATGACCATTGAGTGCAGCCGCCTCAAACGAGTTTGCCATATTGGCACCTCCCACCGAGTCAAAGATCAGATCAAACCCTTTGCCATCGGTGTGTCTGGCAACATAGTCGGCAACCGACTCGGTTTTATAGTTGATTGGTTCGGCGCCCAGACGTTGAATTAAATCCAGCTGGGCTTCACCACCACCGGTAGAGTAAACACGAGCGCCAAAATGCTTAGCTAACTGCAAAGCCACATGACCGACCCCGCCAGAGCCGCCATGCACTAGCACCTGTTGGCCTGCGCTAATACCGCCACGCTGTAACCCCTCATAGGCTGTGATCCCAACCAGGGGTAACGCAGCTGCTTCTCGCATACTCAGATTACGCGGTTTACGTGCAATCAGTCGTGCATCGGCCAGCATATATTCCGCCAGCGCACCTTGTAAGTCGGCCAGCCCACCAGCACAGCCATAAACTTCATCGCCTGGTGCAAAGCCGGTTACGCCTTCGCCGACCTCAACCACTGTACCGGCAAAGTCCATCCCCAAAATAGCGGGTAAAGCTGGTGACAGGGGCAACGCCTCACCCATGGTACGGATCATGGTATCCACGGTGTTAACACTGCTGGCTGCCACCTGTACCAGCACATGACCGGCGCTCACTTTGGGTTTAGCCACATTTGTAACAGTAAACTCTGCGTCATCGCCATATTGATTCAAAACCATTGCTTTCATAATTGTGCTCTCCTGTGTTGATGACGAAAACTATACTTGCCTTTCAGTATTTTGATAATAGACTTGGTTTTATAATCACTTTATGTATTTTGTTGATAATGAACATTGAATATCTGAAGCTGTTTATCCGCATTGCCTCCACCCACAACATCAGTCAGGCAGGTCAGGATTTGGGCCTGTCAGCCGCGGTCGCGAGCAGTCATATTAATAAGCTTGAAACCGACTTGGGCGTAAGACTGCTGCACCGCACCACCCGCAAGGTCGCTTTGACCGAAGAAGGGTTGGCGTTTTTACCCCATGCCGAGGATGTCTTGAATGGCGTTGAAGCCGCCCGCGCCGCCATCGGCGCAGGCACCACCAAACCCAGTGGCACACTGAGGCTGACCATGCCCGCCTCCTTTGGCCGCATGCACGTTCTGCCGGCTTTGCCCGGCTTTTTTGCGCTTTATCCGGACATTAAGCTCGACCTGAAACTCTCTGACACCATTGCGGATCTGGTTGAAGGCGGGTTTGATCTGGCCATTCGAAATAGTGCGCTGAAAGACTCAACTCTGGTGGCCAAGCGGTTAGCAACAGACACTCGCCTGCTCACTGCGGCACCCAATTATCTGGCCCTTAAAGGAGCCCCGCAAAGCCCTGAGGATTTGCGGGATCATACCTGCATTACGCTCTCTGGGCTGGAACACTGGTCTTTTCAAACCCCGGATGGCGTCCAGACCATCAAAGTTCAGGGCCAGCTGCGCGCCGACAATGGCGATGCCATCAGAGAAGCCTGTCAGCTTGGCCTTGGGATCACCATTAATTCGCGCTGGAGTGCGTATCAGGCATTACGCTCTGGTGAGTTAGTTGAGGTGCTCGCGGCCTACCCCTTGAAGTCTGATACCGCAATCTGGCTGGTTTATCCCAGCTCCCGATTACTCGCGCCTAAAGTACGGGTTTTTATTGATTACCTGACCCGCTATTTCGGCGATATCCCTTACTGGGAAAAATAATGTGATGTTCGTGAACCTTTTTATGTGCTGCGTCGTCTTGTAGAAAAAGCCACAAGGAATAGCATGGAACCATCAAAGGCCGCATTACTGGTATTGTCTGCCCAACAGGGTAACCGGCGTGCGTTCGAAACCTTATGCGAAGCGTTTTATCAGCCAAGCTGGCGATTTGCAATGAAACTCAGTGGCCAGCGCGCCTGTGCAGATGATATCTGTCAGGATGTCTGGACCAGTGTGGCAAAAAAGCTGGGGCAGCTGAAAGAGCCCAGTGCGTTTCGCGCCTGGGTGTTCAGGGCCATCTATCGACGCTTTATCAGTCAAAAGCAAGGCGAAAGTCGGTTCGAAGACACCCAACCGGAACACGCCTACGAGACACCGGATCTGGATACCTCGCTGAGCATTCTGGCACTGATAAATCAGCTTAGCGATGACGAGCGCCACTGCGTGTATCTATTTTACTTAGAGCAGATGTCGCTCAGAGACATCGCCAACATACTGGATGTCCCCCAGGGCACCGTTAAATCGAGATTAAACCGCGCACGATCCCAATTGCGTGCCATGGTTAACGAGGAGCAAGCATCATGAATTTAGACAAAGAGATCAGTAAAGCATTACAGCAAGAGCAAGCAGAGATGGCCCCGATCCTCGCTGAGGAAAAAGGCCTGTTCACCATGTTGGGCAATGTATATCAGGGCAATACCCGCTTTTGGGTGATTTTGGCGTCTATCAGCGCCCTGTTGATCACCTTAGGTTTTGTATACAGCGGTTATCGTTTTATATTGCCACATCAGTGATGGATCAGGTCTTTTGGGCGGTGTGGTTTATCGCCGGGTTAGTGGTGCAAATAGCCACCAAACTGTGGATCTTTATGGAAATGAATCGCCAGAGTGTTCTTCGGGAGATCAATGCTCTGGCGATGCGATTGAGTAAATGAGCGCAGGGCCCCGCTTTTAGCGAGATGCAGCTGGCGGGGCTACTTCACAGATCACTTTTCCAAACACACTGGCGTCTACCTCAAGGCATTGCAAGCCATTTTGGACTGACTTCACAGCGTCGCTGCAACGTTTCTCCCGCACCACCGGATGACCCTTTGGCTCTACACGATAAGTACCACCTGCACACAACTCTTTTGCGGTGCTCAGCCACAATGTCAACAATTCAGTTGCCAGCTCGTCGGGATCAGACACGGATACCAAATACACCCCGTTTACCCGTGAGTCTGTTACCTCTATTTTTGGCGCTGCCAGACCCGTGCTACAGGCCAATAACAGCATTGCTGCGATGGTTGAATGCATATTTTATAAAAAGCGGTTATCACCTTGCGCTTAATGCTCCTTTTTATGGTGCCTATTCACCATCCAGACTCAGCACTCTGGGCGGTTGTTCAGGCTTTGCATAACTCAATCGGCCCAGTCTTTGGGTTTTATGATAACTGTCGAGCCCGGAAATAGCGACCGTGTTGAGAGACTCAATGTCGATATAACCATCGGCTTTAATGCTCTGTTGCGGCAGCTGGATGTCCATCACCTCGCCAATCACCAAAATGGTGCCATTGATCTCCAGCTTTTGCACTTCACGCAACGCCAGTGCAAACTTAAGCTGGCTTTGCGCCACATAAGGGGCAGTTATACCCGCTTCATACTGAGTGTCCAGCCCGACCTGCGCAAATTCTGAGACGCCAGGCGCATAGCGCGCTGAAGTCTGATGCGCTTGTTGCCAGATATCCGCATTCACATGATTCAGCGTATAAAAACCGGTGGCTTTAAGATTGCTTAAGGTATCTCTTGGCACAGTATCGGGGCGAATGATCATACCTATCAGCGGCGGGTTAGCCCCGATATGAAATACCGAGCTAACAATGGCCAGGTTTGGGTTGCCCTGCGCATCCTGAGTCCCCACCAGGTTAGCACTTTTAAACCCCGACAAGCTGTTGATCAGCCGTGCCCTTTCTCGCTCCTGCATATTGGCTATGTCTTCCCGGTTGAGCTGTTTGATCATCTGTATACCTTCCTCATTTATCACTGTTTTTACTGCACTGAGTCCTCTTTTGGGACGTCAGTGTTATAGCTGTTCAATATTATCGAGCATCTGCCTGGCGCGTTCGAGCACAGCTTGTTTGTCTTCGTCTGACTTTTTCAGCCAGTTGCTGTATACCATTTTGGTGCGCGGGTTACTGGCAAACTGTGCATGGTGTTGCTGCATAAAATGCCAGTACAAGGCATTGAGCGGACAGGCGGAGTCAGTGACGGTTTCTGTCACCTTGTAGGCGCAATCGCCGCAATAGTCGCTCATTTTTTTAATGTAGTTGCCACTGGCCGCATAGGCCTTAGAGCCAACAATGCCGCCATCAGCAAACTGGCTCATGCCCCGGGTGTTAGGCATTTCAACCCATTCGATGGCATCGATATAAATGCCCAGATACCAGTCATCCACCTCATCCGGGTCAATGCCAGCCACCAGACAGAAGTTACCTGTCACCATCAGGCGCTGGATATGATGCGCATAGGCATAAGTCAGCGATTGGGTGATGGCATGGCTGAGACAGCGCATTTTTGTCTCACCGTTCCAGAACCAGGATGGCAGAGCGCGCTTGGCCTGCAAATGATTGAGCTGTGCATACTGAGGCATATTGGCCCAATAAATCCCCCGCACAAACTCACGCCAGCCAATGATCTGACGGACAAAGCCTTCAATTTGAGCCAGGCTGATAGCACCCTGAGACTGCTCGAAGGCCGCAATGGCCGCATCGACCACCATTTTTGGGCTGAGTATTTTGGCATTAATCGCAAAAGACAGGCGGGAGTGATACAAGCTCCAGCCCCGGTCTTCACCCAGCTCTATGAGCTTGCCCGTCATGGCATCCTGAAATCGTCCGAAAGACGGCAAACAATACTGGCAAAAAAACGTCAGCAAGTCTTTTGCCTGAACCCGATTAACCGGCCACAATAACTGCTTATCTGCCTGCCCTATGGTTTTGATCTGGTGACGTTCCAGTCGTGCTAAAATGTCAGTAACATCGTTAGCGAACACCAGAGGCTCGGGGATATCGGCAAGATCCGCCGCTTTGAGTTTGTTGCGGTTATCGCTGTCGAAGTTCCACTGCCCCCCCTGTGGCTCACCATCAACCATCAACACGTTAAATTCACTGCGCATCTTGCGATAAAAGTGCTCCAGGCGATGACGCTTATCGCGTTTAAAGTAACGGCTTAACTGTTCATCGGCGAGGTAAAAATGCTCAGTTTCGTACACACTCGACGTGATTGAAAGCGACTCACAAAACTGTGCCAGTTGCGTGCGCAGCCGATATTCGTCAGGGAGCTGATAGGCAAAATCACTGATGTTGTGTTCGCTAAACAGGTGCGTCAGTAGTTCAGGTAGAGAGGCAAAATCCTGAGTATCATCCAGTGTCAGGTGAAGTACCCGGTGCCCGGCCGACTCAAGCGCCTGCGCAAAGGCTTGCATTGCCGCGAAAAACGCGCAAACCTTCTGAACATGATGGCGCGTGTAACTGGCTTCCTGATGCAGCTCTGCCACCACATACAGTACATCGTCGGATTTTTCTTTATACCAGGTGTGACCAGCGTTGAGCTGATCACCGAGGATTAATCTCAGTTGCTTACTCATGAGGTTCTCTTTGTGTTGACTTGTTGCCTGCACAGCGTTTGGAGCAATACTTAACATTGGGCCAGTCCCGTTGCCATTTCTTGCGCCAGGAAAAAGGACGCCGGCAGACCGGACAGGTTTTTTGCGGTAACTGTGATTTCTTCATTCTCTTATCCAGCTTTTAACTTGGCCGTACGTGTCGTTTTAAGATCCGCTGCGCCTCTTTTTTTACCTGAGGTTTCTTGCGCCACTGCCACAGCAATTCCTGGGCTGCTTTATAGCTTAGTTTTAAATCAACAATGGGCTCGGGGTAGTCTTTGCCAAGTTCAATGCCGTACATCAGCTGCTCCATTGGGGAAAGCGCCCAGGGCTGATGGACCAGCGGCGGAGGAATATCTCTGAGCGCTGGCAGCCAGGTTTTTACAAACGCGCCATCGGGGTCTTTTTCTTCCCCCTGCTTAACAGGATTATAAATACGAATGGTGTTAATGCCCGTCACGCCTGCCTGCATTTGAAACTGGCTGTAATGAATGCCAGGCTCAAAATCCAGAAACAGGCGAGCAAGGTGCGCAACCCCGGCGCGCCAGTCAAGCTCTAGGTGGTGACATAAAAAGCTCACCAGCATGGCGCGCATACGAAAGTTAATATAACCGGTTTCGAGCAGGCACTTCATGCAGGCATCTACCATGGGGATCCCGGTGTTGCCCGTTTCCCAGGCGTGCAACCTGCGCTGCGCCTCATCGCCGGTGCAGCGCGGCAGCTGTTCATAGCCCCGGTTAATGTGCCTGAACTGCATCTCGCATTCGCTTTCAAACTTCTGAATAAAGTGACAATGCCAGTGCAGCCTGGAAGAAAAGGCCACCAGAGTGCGACGCCAGCCAACCATTTTCCAGTGGGCCAGCACACTCTGGTACACCTGACGCAAACTGATGTTACCCCATGCCAGATAAGCAGACATACGCGAGCAGGCCTGCTGACTCAATAAGGGACTTGAAAGACTATATGAATAGCCTTTGCCCCGCCCCTGATAAAACTCTTCCAAAACGCGATGTGCCTGAGACTCTCCACCCGGCTGAAAATTCCCCGGCGGTGCACTAAAGCGTTGCTGAATATCACTAAGTTGACCAATGGGCTTGCCCGATGTAAACCAGTTAACCTGCGACAAGTCGGGTGTGGCGCAAATTGCGCGCATGGTTTTTTGCCATTGTTTATCCCAGCTTTGCCTTTGCCTTAAACCACGCTGGACCGCACCGCTGCGCGACTCTAGCCAGTCGACTCCCTGTTCGCGGCACCAGGCAGCAACGGCTTTATCCCGCTCAAAGGTATTCGCGAGGCCAATTTCCTGATGCGAATAAAGCCCGGCAATCTGGTGATCAGCATGGATCTGCTGTAGGGTTTGCAGTGCATTTTGCTCACCCACCCACAGTGCCGAGTGTGGCACACGTGCCTGAATGTCCTGTAGCGACTGTAAAACAAACTGCCAGTGACGCGGCGAATAATGCGGGTCTTCCAGCAGCATGGGCTCAAAGCAGTAAAACAACAACACGGGGTGGCCACTGGCCACTGCCCGGCACAAAGGCTCATGGTCAGACAATCTTAAATCGCGCTTAAGCCAGACCAGCGCCACACTCATACATCGGCCTCAGCAGGCATCGGCCAGTCAGCCGCATCCACACTATCCACAGCTGTTATGCCCTGTTTACCCCGCCACTTAGCCACAAATACGCCTTGTGGGTCGTATAACTGTGCCTGCTTTTCAATATTAAAGTGACGACCACCGCGGGGATCAACGCCTACACCGGCGATATACTGCCAGTTGCCCCAGTTTGAGGCGACGTCAAAATCGAGCAACTGTTGCTGGAAATATGCGGCACCATAGCGCCAGTCCAGCCCCAATTCGTGAACAAAATAACTGGCGACAATCTGCCTGCCGCGGTTTGACATATAGCCCGTTTCGTTGAGCTGGTTCATCAGTGCGTTAACCAAAGGTGCGGGCGTGTTGCCCTCGCACCAGCGCAAAAAGCGCTCGGGCATAAAGGTGGTTAAAGGTTTCGACTGAGCCAGCCCCTGAAAACGATAGAGTTTTGCTCCAAGCTTGAGGCTCAGCCACTGAAAATATTCACGCCACAACAGCTCAAACTTGATCCAGTAGGTGGACTCATTGGCCTCTACTTGGCGCTCAAAGGCGTCTGTTGCCCACCAAATCTGACGGGGTGACAAATTACCCAACGCCAGATAAGGGCTCATTTTGGTTGAATTGAGCCAACCATCCAGTTCATTGCGGGTCTCTTTATATCTGCGTGCCACGCCGCTCTCAAAATAGTCTTTAAGATGGGCCTGAGCGGCTTCTTCACCGGCTGGAAAGTCCAGCGGTACGCGGGTTTCTGACAAATTTGACTGGAGTTGTGCTTGCCACTGCTCAAACGCTACACAAGCGCTGCTGTCGATGGCTAATGGAGCCGGCATTTTGTTTGGCTCAAAGCGGCACGCAGTGACCACCGACAAAGGCGCCTTTTCAACGCGCTTGCGGAACTGAGTAAAGCTGCCTAAATCACTGTTGAGTGTCTGAATTTGAGCTTGGTCAAATAAGGTGTGCTGCCAAAAGCTATGCACAGGAACAGCGCCCAGAGCCCGACGCGTCTGCTGCAATATCGCACGTTCATAAAAGCCGGTGGGCTCTGCACAGATCACTTGATTTATCTGATACTTCGCAACCAATTCCGGCAACAGGTGATTGGGCTCCCCCTCCAGTACCAACAGCTTGTGGCCGCAGGCTGAGAGTTGGCTGTCCAACGTCATCAGCGAATCCGCAATGAATGCCGCCTGTCGGTCGCCAAGTAACTTACAGTGATGATTGGTCTGAGTGCGATACTTTGGGTTAATCACATACACAAACGTCAGCGCATCACTATTGTGAGCGGCAAAATCCAGTGCCAGATTGTCATCCAGCCTCAGATCTTGAGTAAACCAGTAGAGTGTTTTTTTCACACGCAGCCCTGTTGGATTCGGATATATGCGACCTTTTACGAACCTGTAAAAGAAAAAGTTCAGCGTTAAGCTTTCAATTTTTATTGAAAGTTCAATAACAACCGCGCTAAGCTAGCTGTGGTGAATCAAATAATAAACAATCAACAACAGGAACTTGCACTATGAAGAAACTCGCCACTGTCGTGCTGCTGGGCACCGCATTTGCAGGCCAGGCAGGCCAATCGCAGGATGCTCATAATTACCAATATACTGAGATCGGGGGAAAGAAGCTGGCCTATGCCTGCCAGGGAGAAGGTAAAGTGACGGCGCTGCTGGTTGCAGGTATGGGGCTTGATGCCCATACCACCTATAAAAATACCTTGCACAATGCCGACCCTGAAGGATATCGGTTGTGCTTTTACGACCGCGCCGGTTATGGCAAAAGCCAGTATGAGAACCCCAAAGTCAGAACCATGGTTGAGCTGCGCGACGAGCTTGCCGGCCTGGTTGAACACTTAAAAGTCGAGTCTCTGGTGCTGGTACCACATTCTTTTGGCGGTTTTGTCGCCCGTGCTTACGCCAGCAAATACCCTGACAAAGTGAAAGGCATGGTGCTGATAGACACAGCCCATGAATCCTGGTTCGACGCCATGAAATCAAATATGTCTAAACCCGGTTGGGACACGATGGAAATGATCATCAACTGGGAACGTGAACATAACTCGTTTGAGGACTTTGCCGAGGCCTCCAGCCATTCTGCGCTTTATAAAATTAAAGAAGATCTGCCTGTTACCGTGTTATCGCGCGGCATCCCTCATGTAACCATCAGACAAACTAAAATGAGTTACGCTGATATTGATGTCTACACACAGACCTGGAACGACTCACAAAAGAAACTGGCCAAGCTCAATAACAATACGCAAGCGTTCACCATGAAATATGCCTCACACCTGTTTGATGAGACAGACCCCTGGATGGCGCTTGAACACATAGAGGCCATGGTAAATAAAGCCAAGCTCTGAGGGCAAGGCTAACTTGCTCAGGACACTTGTGCTTGGATGTCCTGAGCAGGCAGGACGAACCACACTGCAATTGCAGCTAACATTCCTTTGCACATGCAGTGCTTTCAACTGCTCGGTAACCAAACAGATAACACAGCCCAACGACCAGCCAGACAATACCTGCAATCAGGACGGGATCACTGATTTTTTCCGGATAACGAAAAAACAGTTGAATAGGCAACACCCCCCGTACAATACAGACAGCAGATATACTATAAATACCCAGCCGCAAAAAAGGCAATCGTCTAATAAACCGAGCGGCAGATAGCGCATAGCAACCCAGTAAGATAAAAATCGCAGATACAGCCACCGTCAGTAGCGGTGCCATCAGCGTACCAGCGCGAGCAGACTCTACCACAAATGGCGGAGCCATCTGGACCGCATAGCACTGCGGACCAAAATAAATACATGACAAATGTGCAACGGCGACCAAAAAAGCGGTAAGGGTTGCGAGCAGTAATAAAACAATGCCATATCGTCGACTCATACCGGTAAGCTCCTTATTTAACCTAGACTTAGAATCAAACACACAACGAAATATTAACACATTTCTTTGCAGAAAAACGGTATAGTGAAATGAGTATTCATCTGTATCAGGCTAACAATGAAACCGATTTTCTTACCTTTAGCACTGGCCGCCACCGTTTTAAATACAGGCTGTCAGAGCACTTCAACCACATTCTCCTCAGAATCACAACCAACAAATCCGCAGACTCTGAGAGTGGCCACTTTTAATGTCAGTATGGAGGCGACTAATTATGCTATGTCGAATCAAAAGTCACTCTCTGGCAATGCGTTAACCTTTGCATTAAAAAGTGGCGAGTATGAGCAGATAAATAATATCGCACAGATCATTCAACGCACCCGGCCCGACATTATCCTGCTAAACGAGTTCGACTATATAGCAGAACCAGAGCAAGGCATTAACTTGTTTAAACATGATTACCTTGAAGTATCCCAGAACGGCTTTGCGCCCATTGAGTATCCTTATGTGTATCTGGCACCAGTTAATACCGGCGTAACAACGCCATTTACTGGTGATAATGCTCGCCTGACTCATTATGGGTTTGGTAAGTACCCGGGCCAGTATGCCATGGTGTTACTATCTAGATATCCAATCAAACGGGAGCAAATAAGAACGTTTCAGCATTTCCTTTGGAAAGATATGCCAGGGAACCTGATGCCCGCGGAGCAAGATGGCAGCAGTTGGTACTCAGCAGAAGAGGTATCCGCCATGCGCTTATCCTCGAAGTCGCACTGGGATATTCCTGTACAGATATGCAACAAACAGCTCAACGTCTTGGCCAGCCACCCTACACCACCAGTGTTCGATGGTCCGGAAGACAGAAACGGCAAGCGTAATTATGATGAGCTAAGATTGTGGAAAGACTACATTAGCGCTTCAGGTAACGACTACATTTATGACGATATAGGACGAGCTGGTGGATTTGCAGATGAGTCATTTGTGATTCTGGGCGATTTAAATGCCAGCCCGGTTGATGGTGATGCCTACCCGGGTGCCATTGATCAGTTGCTAAACCATCCGCGCGTTAACGACTACCCTGCACCAACTTCACAAGGTGGGCAACTCAATAAGCCGGACAATCCACATTCAGCTACCCATACCGCACACTGGGGAATGCGAGCAGATTACGTGCTGCCCTCTGCTGATCTTGCCATTAGCGGCAGTGGTGTGTTCTGGCCAGCGAGTGACGAGGCGGGCGCAGAGCTGGTAGCAGACAGAGCGTCATCATCAGATCATCGTCTGGTGTGGGTAGATATTGTATTGCCTGCACTGGAGTGTGAAAAATAAAAGCCACCTGTAGAGGACATGACATCCTTTGTTGATACTTTTTGGCATCGCGTGCTTTTATGTGAAACAATTCAGTTTAAAAGTTGTGATGCCAGATTCTGTGCAGGTCTTATCGCTTTATTGATCTTTATCTTGCGCGCCATGACACCGCTCATGGCTTACTCTCAAATTGAACATCTGATCCGGGCGATTAGACGGATCTTTGTCAAAAAAGTTGATTTCAATAACCTGTCCCTGCTCCAACATTTCAATGAAAAGCTCTGCCTGGCACACCTTCTCCAATAAACTGTCTTTGTATATATCTTTGATAGCTTGCCTGTTTGGTCTGCGTGCTCCATTTGCTAGCTCAGCGCCATCGGAATAGTCAATGCGCAAATGGAGGCGCTTATCATATTTACTATAATTGACTACCCGGATTTTCGGGTCCCCCTCTGCTAGCTCGGCATTTAGAGTCGTCAACTCGTTTTTAAAAGCACGGTCTTTCGGACTTCCAATAAAAACCTCTAAGATAAAACCGAAAAAAAGTATCCCTAACAGCAAATACATACCATATTTTCTGTAGTCATCATATTGTGAGCTCTCTTCGTTTAGGGGTGAATTCATCTAACTTCCCTCAATTACAGTAATTCATGAACCGATACAAACTTATATCTTAAAAACTAAAATATCATCTTAACCAAACCGGGCAAGAAATAAATAACATAGGTTAAATCAAAGCTTATTGCACATATTTTGGCTTTAGACGGAGGCTTCTTAATTATTTAAAGAACAGTGATTAAAATATTAGTTTTAAATACATCATCCAGCTCATTGGATCACATAAAATAAAGAGTTCATTGCCGGGCTGTGAAATTACCAGACTATATTACTTAGATGACATCTTTTTAATTTCAGAAAACAGCCACTTTCCTGGCGGAAATTTAATCACCCCACACATTATGCATAGCGCTAGCGATTTAAAATCCATCAGGCAAATTTGAAATACACTTTTAAATGCAACCAAGAGTAAATAGACGTGAAGAGCAGCTAAAACTCACCAGTTAATTCTCACTCATCATAAGATGATCATTACTGTAAAAGGTTATCATCAGAAACCTTTCACAATACATTTTTTAAGCATTATTTACGCAAGTAATATTACTGAACAACCTAGTTATTACCTGCGTATAACAAAAAAAGATAAGCCATTGTTTTAAATGGTTATTTTGCAACCTCCATGTGTTTTGCATTTGCCAGGCTTTTCATCCATTCTGTGTGGCGTCGACTAGGTGAGACGCTTAAAAAAGTAACGTCAGCTTAGTTCGTGAACTTGACATAAAAGGTATAAACAACATGAAAACACTTACAAATGATTGTGTACGCACTGTCTCTGGTGGTGAGCTTCCGCCTGATATAGTACCTACATTCCCTGAAGACTATAAATAACAAGAAAATATAACGAAGCGTTAAATAAAGCCTCGTTTTATGTAAATAACTGGAGTAATACCATGAGCAAAACCTTTACACCACAAGTTATTGATGAATTAGAAGTAAAGTCTGTCGTTAACGGCGGCGGCATTTTTGAGCCACCAATTTTCATCGGCCAGCCTTAATAAAGGAAGCAATTAAAATGAGCAAATCAAAATCATTCAACCCAGTAACAATTGATGAATTACAACTTAAAGAAGCCGTAACAGGTGCTGGCATTGACCGCCCAGTATTTATTGGCTACCAAGATCCAATTGATGTTATTAAGTTTTAATTAAGGAAAAACAATGAAAAAAGCAAAGCAATTTACACCTAAAACAATCGAAGACCTACAACTAAAAGGCGTTACCGGTGGCGGTATCGGTGACAGGTTCTGGGATGGCCGCCCTGTTTTCATCGGTTACCACGAGCCAGTTGAAAATATTAAGTTTTAATTTAGGAAAAAAACAATGAAAAAAGCAAATCAATTTACACCTAAAACAATCGAAGAACTACAACTAAAAAACGTTACCGGTGGCGGTATCGGGATTGACCGTCCAATTTTCATCGGCTACCACGAGCCAATCGAAAACATTAAGTTTTAACTGAGGATATAACAATGAAAAATTCAAAAACATTTGCACCAAAAACAATCGAAGCGCTAAACCTTAAAGAGATCTCTGGCGGATATGGTATTGAATTACCACCTGAATTCATCGGTATCCATTAATTAGCGAAATGTAGCTGGCATCGTTGGCCCAAGTTTCTTCGGCTACCACGAGCCAATCCACACTAATAAATTTTAATTGAGGATATGAGAATGAACAATCCAAAAACATTTACACCAAAAACGATTGAAGCACTTAATCTGAAAGAAATCGCAGGCGGCTATGGCACTTCACTTCCACCTGAGTTTATCGGTATCAAGTAAGTAGATAGCGCTATAGATAGGTCGAAGTAGCAGTGGTATCGCTACTTCACCTCTTTTCACGAAACAATTTCGTATTATGGCAGTATAAAAGGACGGCATATGATGACTGATAACTTTATTAGTATCTTATCGACAAGCAGCTCAGTTGAAGGTCTCGAAAACGCATTCTTTGACTATGTGGAAAAACAGCAATTCAAAACACAAATTGAGCACATGGTTGCGTGCAAAGATAGCACTTCTTTGGGTAAAATCGGCCGCAGGGGTATTACACTATATGAAGATGATACCTGGCTAATGCTTATTACTTTGGATGCTTTTGCAACTCAAAGTGGTGTAGCAAACACGTTTGCATCCGAGTCTTTATACTGTGTTATTTCAGATCATCATTACGCTGTGAGCGCCTATCCGGAGCTCAATGGTGTAATCGCATTACCCGATGAAAATAACCTTACTAAGACTAAAAACCTGAAAATACAGGCAAAAGATTACGCTTACGTATTTCATGGACAACAAGAAAAAGTCGTCGTTGCCCTACACAATAAATCAGTCACGCGAGACGTATGCCCGCAATATGAAATTGCAACGGGCAATAAAATCGCCAGTTACTCTGGTACTCAAAATCTGGAAAGATATAAGGTCCTTATCGGATTTTTACCTCAATTTGGTGCAACAGGCGCCCCGTACCTGAGTGCACTCACCAAACACAGAATAAATGCCATTCGTTGGCAAGCACTGGTGGAACTGTTCAGGGTGGATCATCAGCTGGCAAAAAGTACTTTAATTGAGTTCTTAGAAGACCCCTGCCAAATCATCAGAACGCAAGCCAAAGCTACCCTGGCTCAGTTAACAGAATTTGAAGAGGCGTGTTAGTCATATGGAATTTTACTCACCAAAAACCGTTACCCCTAATTCTATTAAAGGATTGATGGCGTTTATTAAAAACAATGTAAAAGAAGGTCAGAGACTGTGTGACACGCCAGGCCTGGTAGATCAGTTAATGGGGCTGAGAGCGAATATTCCCGATGTATTGGATCATATTATGCAATCACTTCAGCACCCCGAAGCCAATTCATACGGTAAGAACTCATTTGTACTATATAAAGATGATACCTTGATGCTACGTGCCGTTGTGTGGGAGCCAAGAGCAGACAGTGATTACACTAAAGATGATGAAAACCTGTTCGCATACGGTTTATGTCATGACCACAATTTCGAGTTATTGACGCTGGGACTAAGTGGCAGTGGCTATACAACACACATGTATGAGTATCAACATAAAGGCAGCGCCTATGAAGAAGGCGAAGAGATTGATATTCACTTCAATGGCGACTTTGTATTAGAGGAAGGGTGTGTGCTCTATATGGATAAGTCTCAGGACTTACATTCACAAAGCCCGCCTAAAGAGCTGTCAATGTCACTAAACATCATTGTGGATAGCGGTAAAAAAGAACAGCCTGTTTTTGTAGATACACAATCGAAGCGTGTTATCTCATTTGGCAGTGTAATTGATGGCGATCGTTATATGCAGCAACTCCAGCAAGCTCTCAGCTGATAAAACTGGATTGACCTTCTCTGAACCCTGCTCAATGCGACTAGGGTCAGCGAAGGTCATTTAATACTGAGTTCCCTATAGAAAACTGAGACAATTAAAAAATGGCTTACTTTTTTGGCTAACTCACTTTTCAAAAGACAGTGAGCGGCACAATGCATCCATCCTTTTCTCTTCCATGTTTTCGTGCAAAAAGGGATCCACGCTGGCTAATTGACGTCTGGCAGCATCGCTTTGCGCGCCAATCACTTGCTCAATCCAGCTCTGATAAGACGAAACTCGGGTATAAAGTTCAGTAACGCCATATTCACCGACATCGTAAAACCAGGAATCTGTTCGTGAACTCACACCGAGTAATACTAAGCGCCCGTCTTGTTTGATATAGGCAGGTCCCCCGCTATCACCATTACCAGAGACTCCCTCCAACGCCTCTCCTTTGCTCCCTTCTTCAAATTTAAAGACAATATCGGCGTCTGTTACTTTGACTATTTTATTTTGCGCTTTTCTTAACTTCCCTTTATTGTCCTTATAATTGACTGTTTCTCCCTGCTCACCGGTACCGAAACCACCAGCTCCAATAAACCACACCACTTGACCTTGTTCGTCCTGCATATTGTAAACCTCAGCCGGTTTCACACTCGTTACTGGCTGAGACAGCCTGAGCAAAGCAATGTCGTGTTGCTCGCCTAATCGATATTCGGGGTAACTGAAACGCTGTGATACTTTGACCAGCTCATTGCCCACTTTTATTGATTGCCCTGGGTTCATACAAAACACGGTATGGGCTGCTGTCAGTACCCAGTCGGGCGCGATTAAAGTGCCATGGACACCAATATTATAAAGTGTTGCCAATGGCGGGAAGTCAGATAGCGAAGCGTCATAGTGTCGCTCAGGTACATCGTGCCGAATAACGATGGCGTTGGCTAACGAGGTAAACAGACCGATTGTAAGAAGGATAGAACTGCTAATTTTCAATGTATTAATCCTTATCTATAACAGTTGTCAGATATGCAGAGACTTGCGGATCAATGTAGCAAATAGCAGCTTATGTGTTGTTTATTGGCTGTTTCATTTTGTAAGGATAGATTACAACTTATTCAGTTGTTCAAAGCGCTGCTCCAGCTCAGTTGCGCAGCAAAACCCCAATGTCAGAGCATAAGCGTTGCCCTGCTCGTTGACATAAAACAACGCTGGAAAGCCAGAAACCCTCAATCGACGTGTTAACTCCAGATGTTGCCTGAGTTGTGTTTGGGTCTGAGCACAGCCCAGTACTTCCTGAAATTTTGGCTTATCGAGCCCTATGGAGCCTGCGCACGCTATCAGTGTATCATCCAAAGAAGGGTTTTGTGCGAGTAGATAGTAGGCTCGCTGAATGGCTTTTGCCATGTCCATAGCACTGTTTTCCCGTATACTTTGTGCGGCAATCACGGCTCGACAAGCCTGATAAGTCGCATCACTATCTCACTATCTCACTATCTTTTTTATACCAATTTGCTTAATTAAGTGCTCCATTTTGAGGCGAGAAAATATCGTCGGTAACACCGCTCACGCGTCCAGCTATCGCTGAGGCACCTATGTCCATATAGGCGAGGCAAAAATTTGCGAACTAATAGCTTAGGTAAAGGTTCTAAATGAAAAATTTTTAACACCGTTAGGGTATATTTGCTCCTTCAAATTGACCAGGCACTAAGTGAGATTGGTATTGCATTGTATGTCGGCATGCGGCTACTACTCAGGTGCCGCTGGATAGAGCAAAAAAGAGGCTCGTCAGACCCGGTTCTGAGTCGTCCGGGCTGACACCATCATTGATTAAAAAATTGCTTTAAAAAGCGCTGTTACTTACCTTTTTCTGGTAACACATAGGGCTTATTTATGAACTGATAAAGCTCAGCAACGGTTTCTCTTGTAAATACAAAAGAACCCTTCAAAAAATTATTGAGATACAACCGCTCTTCACCCTGCAAAACAAGTACATTTCCCGCAGAACCAAGATCGACCGTCAGTGTAAACTCCTTCTCTTCTTCTGGTTTTAAGTAATTCGAAAGCAGTTCTTTGAAAGTATCCAGATCAGCAGGCTCAATAACCCAAAATGGTGTGATCTGGTAATCACCTACAATATAACTTGACGATCTCAGGCTAAGAGCAAATTTGCCTCCTTTTCTATCATATTTTCCTACTGCTACATTAGATACTCTGACTTCACTGTCTTGCGCCTGTTTATCTGATGGCTCTTCAATGATGATATTGCTGATGGATGTGCGATTATCGGGGTGAAGTGTTGTCTGGCATGCTGCGACAGCAACAAGCATAAACAACACGGCGAACATCTTAAATTTCATGATACAACCTAAATTAATACAAAAACAACGGTGACATAGACAATACACACCAACTGAATATTATGATTGTAAGAGAAATGCTGGGCTGATGGTGTGACACCAGTCAGTTATGTCGACCCTCATACAATCGCGCGGTATTCTACACCAAACAATTGCATTGAGGGTAAGTACTTATGTTAAATGTCTTTGGGTTTAAACCACATAATCTACCTGCTGGACAAGGCCTGGTTTTCCATTCTCATCGAGATAAAACCCCGACTTTCGAATCGCTCCCTGTAGCTGGCCATCTGATCTGATGTTCATTGGCGTATCTGCGTTTTGCAGAGCAATGGCACCTATGTTGGCATCGTTGAGTGACACTAATTCATCCTGTTCTTTGTTTTTAACCCAAACCTTTAGGCTGTCAAAGATACTGTCATTTTCATCAATAAAGCCGTTTCCGTCGTCGTCATAATTGGCCAGGTCGGCAAACCCATTGCCACTGAGCGCACCAAACAGCTCCTTACCATCGTCGATTTGATTGTTTTGGTTGAGATCCAATGCCAGATAACCGTATCCTTTCTTCAGTTGCGCAAAGGTATCTGCGTCGCCGTCAGCATCTATATCAAAATCCATACGTTCACTATCCAATTCTACGGCACGATTGGTGAAACTAATGATCAGAGGATCTTTCATATTCACGTTTTCAATGGTGCGTTCATAACTGGTATGTGACTGCTCAAAGACAGATTTAAACGCAAAACTGATCTGCTCCCCGCTTTCAAGCCGAATTTGCCCATCAGCTTTGAAGACGTTTGACTGACTCTCGTGTGCTAACCGCTCGACGATCACCTGTGTAGGGGCCGTTGGGCTGACATTTGCTTGCTCACCCGCCGACATAATCTCGGACATTTCAGCATGTGAAATATCTTTTCCCACAACAGCGTCATACCACTGAACGTCACTGCCTGAAAGTTTTTCCACCAATAATTTCAGGATGTACATTCTGGCGCTGGTCTGCATATCCAGCTCTGTCGATGTACTGTCTACTTCCGCCACCTCCCCCTGTAAGGTCTGGCCCCCATTACCAGACTGGATTGGGTTAACGTTCTCAGACGTTGGTGGATCCGAAATTTCAGTCCGCTTTTCATAAACATGGGCCTGACCCTCATGCTTATTACTCATGTTAACTTGTGCATTTTCAATTTTCATAGCTCCTCCGCTCCCATCCATGTAGTTTGGTATCGGCCAGAGCGAACAAAAATCAAGCGCTTTTTAAAAGCTTTTGCACACAGCTTTATGACTGCGAGCGACTCCTCTTAGTGGGTAATACCTCAGCCGTTTCAGTATCCAGCATGTCGAGAACTCGTTTAAAATCGTGTTTGGGTAGCCAGTCCAGTTGCTGTCGTGCGGCCGAGGCGTCATATACCCGGTCAAGAGATTTCGGCAATGACCAGCAACGTTGCTTAAATACTGATACCAATTCAGGACATTTTTCAGTAATGACTGCAGGTGCATTTTGATATAAACGCTCACAGTCTGTGCGGCTAAAAGGTGTGGTACCGGATATGATAAAACGATTGTAGCCTGTCAGCCTTTTTTGAATAGCACACAGATGTGCCGTCGCCACATCTCTTGCGTCAATGCCACGTGTCAGCCTGTAGATTGCCATCAGATCTGCTGGCTCAGGAAAACAGCGCGACATTTGTAACACCGTTACCGGCAAACTATGTTCTGTCGAAATAGTTTGTAATGCTTGCTCTGCCAATATTTTACTTCGGTGATAAACCGACTTTGGCTGAGGTAAGGTTTGCTCAGTGATCCAACCTGCGCGCCCTGAAGGTGTAGAAGCATGACCGTACAAGGCAGTCGTGCTGGTAAAAACAAAGTGCTTTAACCCAGCCCGAACGCCTGCCAGAGCAAGTTGTCGTGTGGCCTCTACGTTGACAGACTGAAACATACCTTCATCAACCAGCCCTACATGAGGGGCATGCAGCGCTGCGGTATGGACAACCACGTCAATGCCCTCAACGGCCTCGTTCAACAAATCGATATCACGAATGTCCCCAACAAAATCAGCCGTTGAACAAGGTGTTTTATCTAAACCAACCACCTCGTATTCACGCATCAGCTTAATATAAATTGCCCGTCCAACTCTACCTGCCGAACCCGTTACCAATACCTTCACTGTCTTTTACCTTATACTCACAACGATTGTAGCCATTCCGTCACTTTGTCTGCGCAGGCCTCAACCGGCAGATCTTCTGTAATGCTCAAATCGCAGTTGCGCCGGGCCATACTGACCGTGTCTGCATAAATTTCTTTTAAATGATCCTGATATTTTATCAGATAATTACCAAGGGCACGGGATGAATGACTCTGCCTTTGGACAAAATGCCTGCTGATCACACGTGATAAGCACAGCGCCAAAGGCAGATCCAGTAACACCACATAATCTATCCATGGCGCGATGCAGTCACGCGCTTTGCCAAACGGCTCTTCAACAAACACATATTCGGGCCTGCCTGCAATACCTAATTCAAGTGCCTTTGTCATGGTCGGCGTTTTAATTTTGCATACATCCGCCCCCTCGGCGTGCCATTGTTGCAAATTCCGGGGATAGCTCCGAGCATCGACATAGTCATCAAATAATATGCCGGGACATCCGAAACGCGCAGAAAGCACTTTTACCAGAGACGTTTTTCCACTTCCTGAAGCGCCGCTAATGGCTACAACAACCGTTTTACGCATTTCAATTTCTTTGTGAGATGAATGTATGACGATCCTATGCCAATACCAGAAGAATACCAACTGTTTGTTTTGAAAAGGAGAATAGCCCTTTGACAGGTATTCTCCAGTTACTGCTACATAAAGGCAGGCAACACCCGTTCTGCCATTAATTGCAGTGTGCTGTTTTCCCTTCGATTGGCAGTAACCACAACGACTAAGTCAAGTTCCTCAATCAAAATGATGTACTGACCACCACCTCCCTGGGCTGAGACACTGTAAAAGCGTTTATCACCCGACTGCAGCTCAGCGTTCCACCAGTAATAACCATAGCCCTGTTTAGATACATCTTTGCCACCACCGAATATGTCCTCATCCCCTGTATGGAGTTGTGGGCTGATTGCTTTGGTGATGTAACCTTGCGGGATCAACTGTTCACCCTGCCACTTACCTTTGTTACTGGCTAACGTACCCCACTTGAGCATATCACGGGATGTCATGTTGACCCGCCAGCCAGCTTCAGGAAGGCCGTTATCAGCTGTTTGCCAACGATACTGTTCGATTCCCAACCTATCAAGTAGCTCCTGTTTGATAAACGCTTCTGCGGTTCCGGGCACCACGGCATCAATCACATGCATGACCAGCATAGGGTCGTCCTGATATTTGAATATCTGCGATTGTGCACTGATAGGCGCGCTACGCTCCAGCAAAGCCTGAGCATGTCGCTGACCTTTAAGCTGTTTAGACATTTGCTCAAACCCCTCCTTTTGTTCATCACTAAGCCGAATACCAGAGCGCATAGTCAACGCCATATTGAGCGTGATTTTATCACTGCCTTTTGTCAGCTTGCTGGTATCTAGCCCTTGCAAAAAACTAATCAGGGGTTTGTCCAAATCAGCCATGGTCAAATAGCCCAACTGTATGGCTCTGCCAAGCGCCAGACTCGTGTATACCTTAGTTGCTGACGCCTGATAATGAGGCAGGTTGATACGACCACGAGAGTAATAAGACTCAAACACCAACTTACCCTTATGGGCGATGAGTAAACTGTCGAACTGCCCATGCATGTTGTTTTCTATTTCTTGTGCCAATTTAATTAATAGCGCTTTGTTGCCCCCATCAATACCAACCGCACCTACAGCCAAACCATCATTTCGTCGCTTTGGTGCGGTATCAATAAAGGCATTTTTGAGCTCTGCAACGTCCCGATATCCGCCTTCTAACTCAGCCTCAGTGGCCTCTATAGGCTGTGCACATTTTGCCATTGTTAATTGGCTGAAACAGCCAATAAGTACTGTCGCAGCTAAACTCATCACTATCTTATGTTTGATCATGTCACCTCTCCTGTTTTTAATTCGTGGCAACATAACCAATACAAAATACCTATACCTGACTTTTGGGTGACTTCTTAATGATTTTACAGCAAGAACAAATATAACAACTAGTATCAATAACTTAGAAGAAATCCTTTGGCACTCGTAGTCAATATCCATATCTCTTTTACTTAAGATATGTTGTTATAATTAGACATCATTGAAAGACGTTTAGAGTCACTTTTTCTATATAAGTCAAATAATTGAACGAGCATAGACACACTGATAATTGAGTTGTTCTTCAATTGGTTGCCGTACCGACATTTATTGACTAGACTCCCTGTATCACCTCTCATTTACCGCAATATGCTACGTATCATACTTTTTTGTGTTTTCTTGTTCCCTCTGGTCGTGTTATCAAACAATGACAAGCTGGTCCTGATTGCTGGCGACAACTGGTGTCCTGTGAACTGCGGGGAAAATGATAAAGACAAAGGATTTATGATCGATGTAGCCACCGAAGCACTGGCAATTTCCGGGTATGAGGTCCAATATGTTGAAATGCCATGGCTAAGAGCCATTCATCAGGCACGCGAAGGAAAAGTACATGCCATTGTGGGCGCTTTCAAAGATGATGCACCGGATTTTTACTTTCCAAAAGTCCCTATCCTCAGCATGAGTCCAAATACGTTATTCACACTCACAGACAATACTTGGGTATACAACAACCAGCACTCCCTAAATAAAGTTCGCCTCGGGGTCGTGCAAGGTTATGACTACGGTCACTTGCTAAATGCCTACATAAAATCACATCGTACATCACCCAACAATTATATTACGCAGATATCTGGAGACAATGCTGTAAAGCGAAGCCTCCAGCTACTAACCAGCAAACGTATTGATGTCTATGTGGACGCCGGTCCCGTGGTCTGGTTCCATGCAAAGCGAATGGGGCTCAATGAACAGATCAAATCCGTAGGTTCTGTCAGTCCGCTGGAACCAGCTTATATTGCCTTCTCCCCTAAACTGACAAATAGTGAACAACTTTCACTGGCGCTTGACTTGGGTGTGCTCAGGTTACAACTAGATGGCCGTCTTGCGGTGATAGCTAAAAAGTATGGTCTGCATGAAATGCACTATCGATAAACCCGTAATACGATAATGGCTTTATGGTATTACGGGTATAAAATATGATACGAAGCGACTTGGAGCAGCTTAAGTATTGTCAGGGCATGCCGGCTGCTCAATAATTGCCTGCGCGGCATGTTGAGCAAGCTCTCCTTGCAATTCTGGTGAGACCTCAGTCAAGATACTAGTAACTCCTTGATCTACTGATTGTCCAGTGATGATCTGTGTAAATACCAGTGAGCTTAGCAATATGCCTAGCGCATCTGCATGATTTCCGTCTTCAGCGTGTAATTCCAACTCAGGTCTACTGGCAATCGTACCGTACCAAGCATTTGCAATAGGTGCCAGACAACTTGGTTCTGCGTCAGCGATAGACTTATGAATACCATGAACATAGCCACCTTCTACACTATTGCCCCTCTGAGGGTGTTCAGGAAACAAAATAGGTGTAGCGCCATGAGTTTTGGCTATTGCGACCCACTGCTTGGTTGCTTCTGTGGAGTAGGCCTTAGACATTGACTGAGAATATTTCTGACCCTGAATTATCAAATGTGTCCAGGGTTTATCGGGTTGCGTAAAACGTTTAACTACTTCATAGTCGCTAATCAAATTGTCAGTGAAGCCAAACCCTAACACTTCAACATTGACGGTTTTATCAGGCGCCATAGTTTCAATTGTGTGCTTGAGAGTTGGGGCAAGGCCACTGGAGTGGCTATTACCCACCATAGCAATTTGGTAATGCTCCACATCGGAATTGACTACCAGAGAGGCTGGTTTGATGTAGTTTTTGACTAAATCAGCTGCACTTTCCCGTGCCTGATCCTGTGCAGAGTTGTTTTGATTGTCGCTATTCGACGCACCACCGCCCCCACATGCCCCAAGCAGTAGAGTGGGCAATAACGAAAGACAAAGTAATCCAGTATACTTATTCATTTTTATGCACTTTCCTTTTGTTATACTGTCTACATAATGCCCACAAGCTCAACTACTCGTCAACGCAATATTAAACTAAAATCATCATTTCATTAATGTAGATATCAGATATCAATAGTGTTGAGCGGTTTTACATCTACCGGATAACTAAAAGGCAATATCGAAATGACATTGCCATAAAGACCACTACCAAGTGATCCACATTCGCAAATCAACTTGGTAGTTAATTCTCTTTGTAAAGCGCTAGAATTGATAGTTAACGGTAAAGGAAGTTGTACGCCCATTAATAGCGCGAGCTCTGATGATGCCAGACTCAGGAATGCTGCCCTCCTCCGCTTCTGTTATTCCAACTGCATTAAACAAGTTGTTCACGTTGAGCGATAGTGACAAGTCTTCAGTCAGATCATAGCTGGCAAACGCATTAACCTGTGTGTACCCGTCAAACTTGAGGTCATTATTGTCCTGAGCATAGGCATCGCTGGAGCCAATCATACTCAGCCCTACCGCACCCTGAGTAAGATTGTAACGCGCCATCAAGGAGTAAATAAAGTCCGCCTGACGCCGTGGTGTATTGCCCACGACTTCAGGTGCCAAGGCATCTTTAGCTATTTCTGCATTCGTCCAGGTTAAGCTGCCTCTGAAATCAAACGAGCCAATAAAGTACACCCCTTCGAGCTCAATACCATGCGCCTCATATTCACGGTCAAAAAAGCGCTGGCTAGTGGCTTCAAAATTTTGCTCTTCTGTCTGGGCATAAAAAGCGGTAGCAAATACGCTGCCATTTTCTAATCGTTGCTTGAGGCCAAACTCCAGCTGAGTTACTTCATCTATCGCATCCTCTTTTGCCACGCTTCCATCAGCGTTAACTTTACCGAACAAAAGCCTATCTGCGTTGGCCCGGGCACCTTCACTGACACGCCCAAAAATAGCTCGAGTCCGGCTCAATTGATAATTCGCACCGATTGAATAGCTGGTATAATGCCAGTCGTAATCGACCAGCGAAGGGTTAGCCAGGTCAATACCTGCAACCTCTTGTTCAGGTTTAGAAATCACCCCATCAAAATTGATGTCTCGCTGCGACACAACCGCTCCCGCGTAAGTCCCAGTGGCGTTACCTGAGTCATAACGCCAGCTGGCATCTAGCGTTAGATCGCCAAGCACGGAAGACACTGCCAGATAAGGGCCCGTGTTGAGTATTCAGTATCATAATTTCGTTGACAGCAGTTACCCCAGGCTGGCGTGCCGTAGGCATATAAACCCTGCTCAGAAAAGGCTGTACCAGCTGCTGAATACACATCAACCAGCGCAGCGTTTTCTCCTTTTATTTCCATTAGGTAGGAGTTCCAAAGCCATGACATTTCAATACTTTGCTCTGACGCAAAATAACCAAAGGTCACAGCTGTATCACCCAATTGCTTCGTGAGTTTGATATCATTCACCAACGAGCCAAAATCTTGCATCTCAACATCAAACGTATGAATCCGCATCAGGTTGTCATCTTTAAACACATTACCTGCATTTGCACCATTGGCATACTTTAGAGTAGCCCCTTCACCAGCGATACTCTGAGCAATTGATTGTGCACTCCCTACCTCTGCGGGAAAAGGCGAATTAAAGGTTCCCTTAACCTGAGCAACACGAAAACGATTCTCAATTTTCCAGTCATTGTCGAGATCAAAGCTGGCTTCTACTCCGACACTGTCAACCTGTGGGTGCATGCCATCACGCACATCGCCGCGACGAATATCATTATCGGCCCCCAACCCTTGTGTTTGTATAAACAAAGCTGAATGCGGTGTATCTGACAGAGCATCAAACCCGGCGATTGAATCTCCATTGGCATACATTGGCATAGGCAGATAAGCCGTGCTTCTGTCATCCAGATGTTTCAGATAGACACGGATATAACCGGAGTCAAATTCTTTAGTCAGGTTGGCTTTAAGTTGACCGCCTTTATTCCCTGTATATCCGGTATCTCTGGGGCCCTCTCCCTGACGCACAAAGCCACCAACATGAAATCTTACGCTGTCCGACAAGTAAGTGCCAAATTCAAAATCGGTTCTGAATTCGTCATAATCCAGACCAAAAGTGGTTGCTACACTACCCGATTCGCTTTCCCCCGTTTTAGAAATGAAGTTGATGATACCACCCGGTGAGTTGCTGGCTGCCGTGGATGCTGACCCTCCACGGATGGATTCGATAGACTGTACCGTGCTGTCGAGGCGCATAAAGATATCTGCATTACCAAACGCGATATCGCCAAATTGTAGTACTGGCAAGCCATCTTCTTGCAATTGCAGGAATTTCGCACCTCCAGCAGCGACTGGTAGTCCACGTACCGCAATATTTGCATTTCCCTCGCCCCCGGTTGATTCAGATCTGACGCCCGGCAATAAGCGAAACGCCTCAGCCGTAGTCCTGGGCGTTGCAACGCTTACCTGCTGGGCAGAGATGCTGCTTACTGACACACTCGACGCCATAACAGTACGTCGTTGTGGTACGCCAGTCACAATGATTTTTCCAGCTCATTTTGAGCCTGTGCATCTGCTTGTGTCTTCTTCTCTTCAGCTAATGCGGTGGTGCTGAGTGCCATCGTCAGTGCACTAAGTGCAAACCAACTGGGGGTGTATGTTGTCATAATGTGCCTCGTTGTTGTCAATTATATATTGCTGGCACCACATTATGTGGATTTAGATACTTAATCGATTAAGTAAATTAGCAAATATTTGTCGCTTTGCAATCAAAAAATTACTCACGACGGGTTTCTAGTTAAATAACTCTATGATTTAATTTTAAAAGTATTTGAGCTAGTGTGCGTTTGCCAGCCTCAGCTGGGCGGGGTTTTTCCAGTAGTTGTACGCCATCGCCAGCATCAACAAAGCCGCAAACCCCATCGCCAGTGCAAAACCGGAGCGAATATGGCCAAAATAATCACTGACCATACCCATCAGCAAAGGTGCCAGGGCTGCAGACAGCGCGGTAAAGAACAAAATCACGCCAGCGACCGAGCCATGCTGATGCTTATCGAAGCATGAGATCCCCTTTGAATTAAGTGTGGGGTATATCATCGACATAAAGAGCCCACTGAATGGCAGCGCAATGACGGCAGCATCCACGCCAAACACAAAAGTCACCAGGTAGCAGAGAAAAATGGCCGTGCTAAGCGCAAACATCACACTCTGCCAGCTGAACAGGTTAAGCAGCCAGACAGCCATAAAGCGCCCCACCGCCCGCAAAATAAAAAAGATGGTCAGAGCATAGGTTGCCAGCAGGCTCCAGCTCCCCTCGTAGGTTTTGAGCAAAGTCGGCATCCAGACATAAATGGCCACTTCTGTTGCGACATACAGCGCAATAGCGGCCGAAAAACCCAGTGCATGTTTGTCTTTGAGCATTCGCAGAGTCTGCCTGAATCCACTGCCTTGGTTAACCTGCTTTGTGGGCCGCTCGGGAAACTTCACAGCGAACGTGATTAAACACAAAACGCTGCATAAGCCCCCTGCCAGAATATAGAGGTAAACCCAGCTGACACCCGACGCCAGCATGTAGCTCACCGCGGCCGGACCCACGATAGCGCCGACAGCAAAGAAGCCTTCGACCATGTTCATGGTCCGGGTATGTGCCTGACTGGTTGGCGTTAAATCGCCTAATAAAGCCAGTGCTGCGGTTTTAAACAGGCCGATCGCCAGGCCAATCACACTCAGTAAGCACACAAAGGTGATAAACGTTTTACCCATTGCAAAGCCAAAGCAGGCACCGGCAAAGAGCACAAAACCAAAAATGATGGTCGGCTTGTGACCTATTTTATCGGCCAAAAAGCCTAGCAACAGACCACTGGCAGCAATCCAAATCATTGGCGCGTAATGGAACGCGCTTGCCTGCGTCATGGTTAACTGATAATCCCGGATCAGCTCGGGGATGATCACGCCCACGGCGTCCGATGTCATGGCAAACATAAAAAACATCATATATGTCAGCCAGCGCAATGCGCCTAAGTTGCTGCTTGTCATAGTTATTACCTCTTAGGTATTGCGGCAAAGCCCGGTTAAGTTTAAAACTCAATCGCACCCTTGTGCCAGTTTTCCTGTAAATAGTGCTTGAATATCTTGTCGTGCTGATTAAAGATATAACTTAATCGATTAAGTTTCAACAATGAGAATTGAACTGAACCATGAAAAACCAAGTGCAACTGATAACCTACGCCGATCGCTTAAGCGGTGCAGGCCTGACGGAACTCACTCAGCTGTTGGACGGTCCGTTAGCGGGATTGTTTGGCGGTGTCCATATCCTGCCGTTTTACTACCCGATTGACGGTAGTGATGCCGGATTCGATCCGATAGATCACAGTGAGGTTGATAAACGACTGGGCAACTGGGAAAGTGTGAAAACACTTGGCGAGCGCTTTGAGATAATGGCCGATTTAATCGTCAATCACGCTTCGGCTCAGTCGCCAGAGTTTCAGGATGTACTCAAACACGGCGAACAGTCGCCCTACTGGTCTTTGTTTTTAAAAGAGCAGGATATTTTTCCTGGTGGGATCAGTGACGAACAAGCACAAGCGATATTCAGACCCAGGCCAACCAGCTGTTTTACGCCTAAAAAGCTGCAAAGTGGTGAAACGGTCAACTTCTGGACCACATTTACTGATAACCAGGTTGATATCAATGTTGAAACGCCCCAGGGCAAAGCGTATCTGGACAAAATTCTCACCTTGTTTGCCAAAAACAATGTCAAGATTATTCGCCTGGATGCGGCTGGCTATGCCATAAAGCGCGCCGGAACAAGCTGCTTTATGACCCCTGAATCATTCGACTTTATTAATCAGTTGTCGCGTCAGGCCAATGCGCTCGGTATGGAAACCATCGCCGAGATCCACAGCCATTATCAGACTCAAATTGACGTAGCATCGAAAGTTGACCGCGTATACGACTTTGCTTTGCCACCGTTAATCTTACACACTCTATTTAGCAATAATGCCGATGCCCTGCTTTGTTGGTTACAGCAATCGCCGCGTAATTGCCTGACGGTGCTCGATACCCATGACGGTATCGGCATTGTCGATGCAGGTCCGGACGGTGATAAACCCGGTCTGCTTAATGCACAGCAAATCGACACGCTGGTAGAAACCATTCACATAAATAGCCAGGGTGAAAGCCAACAAGCGACCGGTGCCGCTGCCAGCAACGTTGACTTGTATCAGGTCAATTGCACCTACTATGATGCACTGGGTCGCAATGATCTCGATTATTTGATAGCACGCGCTATTCAGTTCTTTTCCCCCGGCGTCCCGCAAGTTTATTATGGCGGTCTGCTGGCTCTGCACAATGATATGGCGCTGCTCGAAAGTACGAACGTAGGACGGGATATCAATCGCACTTACCTCAATGAGCAACAAGTTAAAGATGCGTTATCCAAACCCGTAGTCAACGGCCTGAGCAAACTGATTGAATTACGAAACCAAAGCAGTGCATTCGATGGAGAGTTTGTTTTGTCAGGAACACAAGACGCATTCTCGTTGCAGTGGAGCAATCAGCAAGCCCGTGCAAAACTAGAGGTCAACCTGACGACAAGAGAAGCGAATATAACGCTCCAAGAGCCTGGCCAAGCTAAGCATATCAGCCTGGCAGGTTTACTTCAGGCTCTGTAACGACAGTGACAACTGATACCAGGGCGGTCAGATTGACTGCCCTGCTCTGAGCTCAAAAGGCAAACGTATTTGCTGTTTCTCTTTGCCAATAAATAAAGTTGCTGCCTGTTCACCTTTATTCTCACTATTCTGATGTATTGTCGTAATGGCCGGTTGAAACAACTGGGCCTCGTCAATTCCGTCAAAGCCAACTATTTTAAGTTCTTGCGGGACTCGGATCCCCTGAGAGAGCGCCTCACGCGCTGCGGCCAGCGCAATTAAATCACTCATACACAGTAATACATTGGGCCGAGGCTGAACGGCAAGCGCCTCTTTAGCAGCAATTCGCGCATAGCGCTCGCTACTTTCCGGAATATTCCAAATCCTGTCGTCAGGCAGTCCAACCTGATGGTCATGCAGAGCTTGCCGGTAACCTGTCAGCCTTTGGTGTGCAATAGAGGTGCTTAACTCAGGCAAATGGCGCTCATACACCCGACATATCAACTCGGTATCCAGCAATCTCAGTCCGAGGATGGCGACACCAGCTTGCTTTGATGGGGCCTCAAACCGGGTCAGGGCTGCTTTAGCTACTTCATAGGCTGCCTGGTGATTATTGATATTCACACTGGCCTGCCCCTCAAGCTCAAAATCGACAGTAACGACTTGTTTGGTCACAGTTGCCAGCTGCTCTATCAACTTTGGATTACGTGGTCGGCCATAGCAGATAAAGCCATCGACAAAATCCAGGACATTGTTAACACTGTCAGTGTTTCCCGAAAATAGCAGTAGATTTATTCCCTGAGGCTCCAGAACCTTAGCCACACCTCGCATAAAACTACTGGCCACCGGATCGGACACCATGTATTCCACACTGTCGGGTAAAACCAGAGCAACGATGTTAAACGTGCCCTTTCTCAAAGAGCGGGCCGCTTTATTTGGACCAAAATAACCTAATGCCTTGCAAGCCGCCAGGATCTCCTCACGCTTTTTAGCAGACAGTTGATCGGGGCGATTAAAGGCATTGGATACCGTGGCATTCGACACGCCAAGATGCGCAGCAATACTTTTAAGTGTCCATTTTTTTTCTGTCATGGTTCGCTATATAATCTAATTAGTAGGGTTATGCATCCGGCTGGTCTGCGTCGCAAGCTGCATTCTTTTGAACTGTGGACGGTTTGACCCTTTGACCACTGAGCAGCCTTATCAACCCTGCCACAAGCATAATGAAAGAAATGAGTACGAGAGGAATTACCAATACATTAAATTGATATACCTTAACACAGTGAAAGCAGTTCATTTGCACACGATCAAGCGTAAAAACCGCCACTGCGCACAAGATCCCAAGCACTATAAACAGCTTAGTAAGTTTCACCATGCCTCCTGGTTCAATTTTACCTGTAATGCTCAGACAACCTACCCTGAATACCCACACTCAGGGCATCAATGCATACCTGAACAGCCATAGGGGTATGCCTGGAAAAAGGGGTGAGTAAGTACACCGGGTTTTCGGGCAAACAGGCTTGTGGCATTAGCCTGGTCACGTCCGTCAAATAATTCTTTAAGTAAAAATCCGGTACTAAGCCTATTCCTGCTCCAGCCCGAATGAGTGAAACGGTACTATGAAATGCATTTGTGATGCAACTAACCTTAGGAGTTAGCGCCCTTTTCTCACCATTTTTCGTCCTAAACTGATGCGTTATCAGTGTACCTTCCCAGGCATTTGCAATGTATGGGACCTGTGTCAGTTTCTCTTGTGAAAAACGTGCATGTCCGCATAGTACATCGCGAAAGCTACCCAGCCTTTTTTGTTTGAGCGTGCTGTCTTTAGACGTACCAATACGCACTGCAATATCAATATTATGCGCCATCATATCAAGATGCTGATCATCACATGTTAGCTTGACTAGCACACCTGGATACTGTTGCATCAGTTTGCTAATAATTGGGGTGAGCAGGCTTTCTATGAGTGCATTCGGCGCTGTAATATGCACGCTCCCCTCAGGTTCAAGCTGCTGAGCCTGCACATCCTCCCAGGCTGTTTCAGCTATCTGATTGAGCGCTTTGCAGGCTTCATAAAAGCGCTTTCCTGGCTCAGTCAGAAACTGACGACGTGTTGTCCGTTTGATCAATATTACACCTAGTTCTTGCTCCAGTGTTTTTAAATGCTGACTGACTACAGATTTTGACACGCCCAACCTGTCCGCCGCAGCGGATATAGAACCTGCATCAACGACATGGGCAAATAGTGACATTTTTCCGAATTGGTGCATTACAATTGTAAACATTAACCGAACAGTGTTTTTTATTATCTCTGTTTTTCACACCAATTAATACCATTAAGCTTACCTTACTGAAAACACAACAAGTGGAGTCATTACATGACACAACAACAAGAGCTGGACCTATGTAAATCGGGCATTGTCGCGTGGCAGAACGCATTTAATAGCCAGGATGCACGTGGTTGCGCCGCACAATATGCTACAGCCAGTATTATGCATGCACGGCCCATTGGCTCATTTGACGGGAGGAAAAACATTGAGGCATTCTGGCAGGACATTATAGATCAGGGTTTCTGTGATGTTGCTTATACCGATGTAGTCTGGGAAAAGCATCCAGAAACAGGCTACTTACTCAGTGCAAACTGGACGATGAATAAAGCCTTTGGCAAGATCCATGCTGAACATTGGGTGGTTGAGCAAGACGGCAAAGCCCGTCTGCAAAGTGATGATTTTGAGATCCTGGGTGAGCGTTGAGCCACCCAGGAAACTGCGCAAAGCTAAGCAAGCTCAGCTTGTGGTGCTTCTTTTGGGTTAGGACCGTATTCGTTTTCACCCGGCTTACTGTCCATCACATTAAACACAAGCAGTACCAGAGGGCCGACTAAAGGCACAAATGTTAACAGCATCCACCAACCACTGCGGCCAATGTCGTGCAAACGGCGTACACCAACTGCAATACTTGGAATAATTACGGCAAGCGCATACAAGCCACTTACGAGACCGACACCCGCTTCCTCAGAGTACATTCCCAGCATCATATCAACCAAACCCAGCACAATCATGACGATGAGATTACATAGCATAAACAGCCAATACTCTTTACGTCTTGCTCGACCCTTGAATTCCGTATAGTTTTTTAAAACAGATAAATAACTGTCGATCATTCTTACTTCTCCTTATTTTTCCTATTTAACTTGCTGCAATCTGAAGATTGCGGCAAACAAAGCGTAAATTGCATTAAATACTTTCTTACCAAAGGCCATTCTATTGGCTGTTTACTACAGCACGGCGTCAGCAACTTAACTAATAGAGAACTGAGGGTGCCCAAAGCACACTCATTACATTGGCTAATCCAATCTTTACAGGTTTATATTACTGCTCAGACTTGAGCTCCCTATTAGTTGCCATAAAGTATAGAGAAAAACGGTTAAAAATCTTCCCGATATTGCAAACGGTTAACTTTGAGACGCAGACAAACCCAAAATGAGTTCATATCACAGCGATAAGGTAATGCAAAGGTATTACACAAAGGAAAAAACGCGGTACATTCAGGGTGTACCGCGTTTTATTGTACAGAAAAACCGACTATTTAAGCGCCTGCTCAACAATCGGGTAATGATCCCAAACTTGCTTATCGGCAAGTGATCGAACCAGCTTCACATACTCGGCATGCGTCCAGGCCAGTGGTGTAGCAGAGTTGGTGCCCTCGCCCAGTGTATAACCGAACGGATTCACACCCACGCCATCCCACACCTGCTCAGGCAGCATCAGGCCTTCGTTTGCAAAGTGCTCCATGCCTTTGATGTAAGTGTATTTGATACGTTTTACCGCACTGTCATCCAATGCATTAGCCTGGCTGGCCGCTGCAATTTCGTAATGACCGCGCTCACCGGTGAAGAAAGGCCAGACACGGCCACGCTGACCGGCCGTGTTCTGACCCTGCTCAGCGTAGTTGGTCCCGCGCACTTCATCTTCTCCGTAGCCATCGTTGCCATAGCGGCGGTAGCCCGGATAACTGTTCGGATCCCCGGCAAAGTTAAAGCTGTATTTAACTCGCAAGTTCTCCGGCAGATTTTCATCTTCATACTCTGGCAAGGTATTGGTAATGCTGCTGGCATCTGCCGCTCTTACGCCATAGCGCACAAGCTCCAGGAAGCCACCATCAATGATCTGCTTTTTATCCATACCCGCACGGCCGTTGTTGTCACTCAGCTTAGTATCGGTATTCGGGTTGGCGTCTTTGCCAATGCGGAAGAAATATTTACCATCGCTTTGCTTAGAAGGCAGGTTACCCTCTGTGGTGAACATAGTCGATTCCACTTCACTGTCGTAGCGTTTGGCTGTTGCCATATAACGCTCACTGCCGGCTTTATCTCCGGCCAGTTTCGCAATGTCACTGGCAGCGACCAGGCCCGCGATAATGGCAGCGGTTGTCGATGGTGAATAACCGTCTTGCTCTTCCCAGCGCTCCTGTTGTGTTGCCGGTGGTGTGATCTGAGTATCGTTCCAGAGGATTTTTGCCAATCCGCCGTCGACTAAGAATTCGGCCGCTGGCTGGAGCATACGCTTGTACCAGTAAGCAAGCTTCTCATCGCTCAGTACGCCGGCCTGCCAGAGTTTCCACGCCAGCATAATCGGCATAGCGGTCTGATCCAGCTGCACACCTACCCACTCCAGCTCACCGTCAACATGGGTTTTTTGTAAGAACCAGCCGGTGTCACCGTGGTTGCCAGGCGTTTTGTCTGTGACCTGTACTTTTTCCAGATATTCAAATGCGGTCAGTGCGGTTTGCGGATCGCCCATGGCCAAAAATGCCATCGCAACCTGATAGAAGTCTCGCACCCAGACCGCTTTATAACCTGTGTGGCCTTGCTCAGCCGCCACCGTATCACCCCATGGGTTAGACAAAGAGGCAATCAAGGCGCCTGCGTGGGTTTTATCTTCTTGTGCCTTTAACACCAAAGCACTGGTGTAAAGTAGTTTACCCTGATCAGCCGTGTAACCGCTGAGCTTTTTCATAGGTTCAAGACTGTTCAGGTAGTCGCGCCAGCCAATGGCTTCTCCTTCACCATTGTAGTGGGCCAGCACCTGCTGATAACCACGTGCCAGTGACTGTGCGCCTTCCTCGAAACTCGCGCTTTGCGAGTGGCCAAAACTCAGTGCCAGGTCGAATGTCGCCTGCTGGTCCACGTCACCCAGCTCCGCCAGCCAATTAACGTTGCCGCTTTGTGCGCCTGTGCTGGTGTAACGCTGTGCCATTGACTGGCTTGCTTTAAGCTGTGCCAAACCATCGCTCTGACCGGTAAAGCCCACGCTTGCTTGCTTAAAGCCTGTGCTGCTTTGCAGTGTCAGGTAATTGTCTCCTTCCCAGGCAACCAGGCCCTGCTCAGTGACTTTCGCAAAATCGTTCAGGCCGTTGTTATTCACATACGGGTTTACGTTAACGAACAGCTTCACGCCATCAAGCTCTGTATGTACCTTAGCCCGGACGAACAGCGTTTGCCCGTCGGGATCGGTGAATATGTGTTTCTCAAGCGTAAAGCGGCCTTGCTTGTCTTTGCTTGTCACTTTGTATGCCAAAGACAGCGGACGACCTTGTGCGTCTTTATCGAGGTAATCAATGCTGACGTCCAGCGCATCTTGCTCCGTTACCGTAAAATCCGGGCCGGTAACAATAAACTGCATGTCTTTGATCTGCGCCTGGTGAATAAGACCAAACATAGTTTCAGTGATCATGCCCTTAGCGATAGAAAACCACACTTTTGATACGGCTTGTGTACTTGCTTGCTCAGAATACTGGCCCTGCTTGTAAGCTTCGTAGGAAGTACCAATGCCGGTTTTACCAGAGTACGCCCAGTATGGCTTGTCACCCGGTGCACCTGGCGCGGCTTGTTGCGATTGAGCCGCATTATTGGCACTGCCGCAACCGACGAGTCCGGCCGTTATCAAAGCCAGGGTTAAACTAGATAGTTTTTTCATAAAGTCTCCTTGGGCGGTGTTATTCTTGTTCGATTTTCACCCGCATCACAGCAATCGCTGCGAGCAGGAACGACACACCACCAACCACTAATGCAAAAATCGGTTGATTATCAAATAGGTTTCTCAGGATCAGGCCAAGTACACTGGCCGCCATCAGTTGCGGGATCACGATGAAGAAGTTAAAGATCCCCATAAACACGCCCATTTTATGGGCTGGCAATGAATTACTCAGCATGGCATAAGGCAGAGACAAAATAGACGCCCAAGCAAAGCCAATGCCAATCATCGGCAGCCAAAGCAGGCTAGGATCAGCTATCATTTTAAAGCTCAATAATGCGCCTGCGCCCAGCAGTAAGTTGATGCAATGTGCGCCACGTATTCCCAGGCGATTCACCATCACAGGGATACAGACAGCTGCAAGTGCAGCAAACCCGTTGTAGGCGGCAAAAAGCACACCTACCCAGTCGGCCCCATCGTTATAGGCTTTGCTGGTTACGTCGTTGGTACCATAGTGAAAACTGGTGACTGCCGAGGTGGTATAGATCCACATAGCAAACAAGGCAAACCAGCTAAAGAATTGCACCACTGCGAGCTGGCGCATGGTGCGTGGCATAGTAAACACATCGTAGATAACATTGTAAAAGCCACCTGAAGTGCTACCGCGCTGCTGCAGGTACCCTGCTATTAATAAAACCAGCGTGAAGGATAAGAACAGCCCGCTCAGCAGATAAAGCTCTTTTTCCAGCTGCAGTCCAATCACAGCAGCCAGGATCCCTCCACCAATCACGCCAGAAATAAGTGCTGCGCGTGCATAGTTGATCAGCTGATAGCTTTGACTGGTTTGCTTTTCAACCGCTTCACCGGCAAACTCAGCCAGTTGCTGTGGGGTGTACTCTTTGGTTTTTAGAATGGTCCAACCTACCGCCAAAAATAGCACCACACCACCGAAATAGAAGGCATACTTAACAGACTCTGGGATCTGACCCGCTTCAGCGGTATTGCTGATCCCAAACCAATTGGTCATCATCCAAGGCAAGGCAGATGCCACCACGGCACCCACGCCAATAAAGAAGCTTTGCATCGCATAGCCATTGGCGCGCTGCTTTTCGTTGAGGTTGTCACCCACCAGTGCGCGAAATGGCTCCATAGTGACATTGATTGAGGCATCCATGATCCACAGCATGCCCGCCGCTATCCAGAGTGTGGGAGAGTTAGGCATAAAGAACAACGACAAGGTGGTCAGAATAGCACCATACAGGAAAAAGGGTCGTCTGCGACCCAGCTTGCCCCAGGTGCGGTCACTCCAGTAACCAATGATTGGCTGCACAATCAAGCCCGTTAATGGGGCTGCAACCCAGAGAATGGGAATATCATCGACTTTCGCGCCCAGCGTCTGAAAGATCCGGCTGACGTTACCGTTTTGCAGTGCAAAGCCAAACTGGATCCCCAGAAAGCCAAAGCACATGTTCCAGATCTGCCAGAAACTGAGTTGTGGTTTTTGTTTTTGCATATTAATTCTCTAGTTCAAAGACCGCACTGGCCAAAGGTGCCAGGGTCACTGTCAACAGACTATTGTTAAGCGTAACCTGCCCATGTTGTTCAAGTTTGTCGTAAGCTTTTCCCTGCCAACCATCTGGCAGTTGAATTGACACGTTTTGAGCGTGACTTGCATCAAAGTTACTCACCACAATCAGACGTTGTGAGTCGCTCTGGCGGGCAAATCCAATCACTTTGGTTGCCGGCTCTGCGCTAGTCGTTGTCACTGCCGTCGATACGAACTCGCCCTGTGCTATCGCACTGTAAGACGCCATGTTCATCAGTTTCTGATAATAAGCACGCAACGCCTTTTGCTCTTCGCTCAGCAAGGCACCATCAAACTTACCCTGGTTCATCCAGGCCTGATGGGCCGGTACACCGATGTAGTCGAAGATACTGGTGCGGCTGGGTTTGCCAAATCCTGCCATTTCTGACCCGTCTTCACCCACGCTCTGAGCAAAATACAACAAGGTTGGTGACTGACTGATCAAATGACTCACCACCATGGCGGGTTTACCTTTATTGGCATCTCCGGCAAACTCCGGGCTCGCAATACGTTGCTCATCGTGATTCTCTAAAAAGTGCAGCATGTGCGGTGCAATATCCTGAACGCTGGCATGCACATCCAGCACTTGCTGCGCTGTGCCTTTGCCTTGCATCAGGGCTTTAAGAGAATCATAAAAACCGACTTTGTCGTACAGGTAGTCCATCTTCCCCTGCTCAATATACGAGCGATACAGCGTTGGGTTGTAGACTTCTGCGAGGATAAAAGCATCCGGGTTTTTCATCTTGATAGACGCATTAAGAAAGCTCCAGAACTCAACCGGCACCATCTCGGCCATATCATAACGGAAGCCATCTACGCCCTTGTCCAGCCAGTAATAGGTGATATCGCGAAACTTATACCAGCTGTCGGGCAGTTTTTTATCCTGCCAGAATGCATAGTGGGCACGGTAATCAAGCTGAGCATACTGCGCCGGCAAAGTAGCAAAATCGTAGCTGCCATCGGGCTTGACACCATAGTTCACTTTTACGGTTTCATACCAGTCATGAATATGGGGCTGCGCTGCACGTGCGCCGTTACCGGTCCATTTGGCCGGACTTTCACTGAACTGACCATCGGCAAGCGGGTGTGGCTCGCCGCCAAGTACCTGATAGTCTTGCGAGCTTGGCACGCTAAAATCTTCGCCGGTGACATAGTAAAAGTTGTTATCACGAGCATAGGTCACTGAGGTATCGTCGTTCGCGCCGAAATCGCTGACACCTTGCGGTGCGCTGAGCGATTGATAATTTCGCGCAACGTGATTGGGCACGATATCTATCACCACTTTCATACCTGCTTCGTGGGTGCGGGCGATGAGGGCTTCAAATTCAGCCAGTCTGTTGGCCGGGTTTACCGCCAGGTCCGGATTGACGTTGTAATAGTCTTTTACGGCATAGGGTGAACCCGCACGGCCTTTAACCACATCCGGGTCATCCAGGGCTATCCCATACTCGGTGTAATCCCCCACCAAGGCATGATGTAATACCCCGGTATACCAGACGTGGCTCACGCCCATGGCTTTGATTTCAGATAGAGCTTTGGGGGTAAAATCAGCAAACTTGCCCACGCCATTTTGTTCTTTTGTACCCCAGGGAATATTGTTGCTATTGGTGTTACCGAACAGGCGAGTAAAAACCTGATAAACAACTGGCTTTGCATAGCCGGGCTGCGCTGCCAGGCTCTGAGTGTCGGTGACTGGTGTCTTGTTGTCGTTAATACTGTTGCAGGCACTCAGTACCACAGAGCCGGTGATCAGCCCAAGGGCAATTACCAGCGGTTTCATTGTCATCATAATGTTGTCATTTTTAGTATTTTTAATGAGTCTACTGACTTGATAATCATGGGTGAACCGCCTGCATACGTATTCAGAGCGGCTATTCATCCTCGCGTCATGTTCAATATTCTTAGTGCTCAGATGTAAACGCCGCTCAAAGGCAAAGTTCGTCGATTTATCGCTTTTGGGCTAATCGCTCAAGTTGCACACGATGGTCATCAAAATTAAGTCCACACCGGGCAATGTAGTCCTGGATCTGTGATAAGTCGTACTTGTTCGCCTCCTCATTGCCTGCGATCAATTGAGACTGCTCTGGATAAATGCCGTAACCGGCAAGTAAACAGTGCCAACTTACGGATGGATAATATTTATCGATATCCTGACGATGCAATTCATCAGATAAGTTTTTGCCCGATACCCAGGTTTGCAAAACATCATACAAAGAACGTGAGAGCTGATTGTTATTCGCGTTATCGCGCCAGTACTGAGTATCGGTTCTACTGTTTACACGATAATGCGCCACAATATAGTCTCTGATCGCCTGATAGCGTGCATCGAGTGACTGGTTGTGTCTGGTTTTGAATTTATCTGTGAACTCACCGTCCTGATAGCATTCAATAAAGCTTTGAACAGTTTCCTGTACAATATGAAGCGCTGTGGCCTCCAGCGGTTCAATAAACCCTTGCGACAGTCCAATGGCAAGACAATTTTTGTGCCAGTGCTTTTTGACCTGCCCTACTTTCATGGTCAAATGACGCGCTTCAACATCGCTGTCCAGTAATCCCAGCGCGGCGCGTAATTCGGTCTCAGCTTTATCCGGATCGCAATAGCGTCGGCTGTAAACATAGCCATTACCAATGCGGTTGGTCAGCGGGATATGCCAGCTCCAGCCGAATTTTCGGGCTATTGACTGAGTTTCAGATGAGATCACATCGCCCTGCTCGGTTGGCAACACCACAGCGGCATCGTTGAATAGGTTATTGGCAAAAGAGTCAAAGCCAACGTCGAGATGTTGCTGCATTAATAAGCTGCGAAAGCCAGAGCAGTCAATAAAAACGTCACCTGTAATTTCTGTGCCCTGCTCAGCCACCAAAGCGGCAATATCGCCATCCGTGTGCTTACGCACATCTATGATATTGGCCTGAATATGTTCTACACCCAAATCGCGGGCTGTTTGCGCCAAAAAGAGCCCTAGTTTACCGGCATCGAAATGATAGCCATAATTAATTTCAAACGGAAAATGATGCGCAGCGATTGGCGCTTTAGCCTGCTCGGCAAGATAAGTGGTAAGGAAAAATGGGTCCGGGTGGCCTGCTACATCAATCGCTTTTCTACGTACAAAGCTGTTGTGAAAAAAAGCAGGAGCTGAATAATCGTCGGGCTGTGAGGGAAAAGGATGAAAGTAGCTGCTAAAGCCGGGGCGGGTTGACCAGTCAATAAAGCGAATGCCATTTTTATAGGTTGCATTGCACGCTGGCATCCACTGCGCTTCACTGATCCCCATAAAGTCCATAAAGCCCTTAAACTGGGGAGTAGAGCCCTCGCCTACACCAATAATGCCAATATCCGGTGATTCAATCAAAGCAACTTCAATCGGCTGATCCTGCCAGCTTTTTGCCATCAGGTTGGCCGCCATCCAGCCGGCGGTGCCTCCCCCTAAAATAACGATTCTCTTTTTATTCATCATTTTCACCTCATAAAACAAAGCCACCAGAAAACTGGTGGCTTTATATCAGAACAGCATTCGATACTTAGAAGCTATAGTTAAACCCTAAGAAATACTGACGACCGAACTCTTTGTATTCACCGGTTGCCAATGCCGTACCATAGTTAGTGGTGTTAGGCTCATCAGTTAAGTTATTGACTTGTAACACAGCCTGTAGACCATTTTCAAAGTCATACGTTCCCTGCCAGTCAATCACTGTATATTCATCCGCCCACGCCAAAGACGAACCACCCGGTGATGCGCCTTCATAGACATACTCATCACGATAACGTACATTCAGGTGCGTCGTAAATGCATCTATATTCCAGAAAACAGTTGCACTCCAGACATTTTTCGACAGGCCAGGCATTGGCAGCTGCTGATCCGGGAAGTTACCGCCACCGTCAACGGTTGTTTCACTTTCAGTATATGAATAGTTAGCATTGAAACCTAAGCCAGAGAAAACGCCAGGCAGGTTGTCAAACATAGTAGTGTAAGCTAACTCTACGCCACGAATATAGCCACCCTGATCATTGTTTTGAGTTGTCTGATACTGACCAGCGACAAAGCCTTCCGGTACTTCAAGACCAATGCTTGACCAGTCAACCTCACCTTCCTGATAAGTGATGCTTTCAATCAAAGACTCAATGTCTTTCCAGAAAATTGCAGCAACGAACGCGCCACCATCTTCGAAATAACGCTCATATGACAAGTCAAATTGAGTTGCACGGAACGGATCAAGGTTTGGATTACCTTTTGACCAAACATTGTAACGAGGGCTTTCACCGTCATTCGCTGTATCGGCCCAGGAACCTGCACCACCACGTAATTGATACACAGGTGGACGACCCATCACTTTTGCAGCAGCGAAGCGTATTTGATCTTCGTCAGTAACACGGAAGTTAAGGTTCAAAGAAGGTAATGTGTCTGTGTATTCTGGTCCGTATTCAACATGACGATAATCAGTACGCGCAACACCGTTATCATCAACAATCGTATCACCTACTTCATCACCCTGGATCTGCTGGATACCGACTGATTTAGTATCTGTTCTGACAACACGTACACCAAAGTTACCTGTAACCGGAATGTTCCCGATTTCAGTATCTATATTAGCCATCACATAACCAGCTAACACTTCTTCTTTAACCGCGCCACTTTCGATCAGTGTCCAGTTGTGCTCCCAGGTCTGCTGTGCGCCGTAATTACCCGGACCAAATACCGCGTCGGCAATGCCCACCAAGTCTAGCTCAAGATAGTTGAATCCTCGAGTATGCTCCACAGTGACGAAACCATCCAGAGAGTGCGGAATACAGGCATGATTTTGGTGGTTAAATTCGCACCCTTTATTGGTAACAATTGTACCATCAGGCATTTTGTAACCATTTTGGCCTTCACGCGCACCCCAGCGGAACGTTGAACGCTGATCTGTGAACTCACGATCTGACCAGCGCGCACCAACTTCAATTGAAGAGATAAACCCAGCTTCAACATGATACTTAAAGTCTACTTTAAAGCTGTCCAGTTCATCTGTGTATCTGTGTGGGAATTGCTCCCAGTCACCCAGACGCATGTTAGACAGATCTGTGTAACTATTGCCCAAGGTAAGCTGAGGTAAATCTTTCTCTTGCTGTACAAAAGAGAAGCTCTGGTTGCGCATTTCCTGCCACGTTTCAACCAAAGTGCCATCTACAACCGTATTTCCAAACTCATAGGCGTGCATAGATGCAATCATATCACGGCGCGTTTTCTCACCTTTACTATGTGCAAAGTCCAGTCTGAGTTCCCACTTGTCTGTCACATACTCTAAGTCCAGACCAAAGCTGTCTGTCGTAGAGTCGGTTGACTGATCTTCAGAACGCATTTCAACCCATGGGCCCTTGTGGTCAGTGATCACAACATCACCGGCAACTAAGAAACCATCTTGTACAACCGCGTTGTTAAGTGAGTACAGGGAACCTACATCTTTCTCGAAGCCTTCAATGTTCAAACCGCTTTTACGGTCTTCCGATTCAAACTCAGAGCGAAAATAGTCAAATTGTACTTTCAGCGCATCTGTAGGCTGGTAGACCAAAGTACTCATAAGACCCAGACGCTCGTCTGACCCTTTTGCAGAGCGAACCTGGTAACCATTAACTGAACGCTCTTCTTTACCATCGCCATCAAAGTCTTGTGAGCGTTTTGGTGCATGCGCTGATACGTCAATTGCATTATTAGGCTGGTTTAAGAAGGCTGCGCCAATACCAAAGCCCAAAGTTTCATCAAGGAATTTGCCCTGATAAGAGAAGCTGATGCGCTCACCGCTAGAATCAGCACCGACATCTGATGCCGCGTCATTATAGGAGTAGCGTACTGAAGAGCTAAAGTTATGCTGCTCTTTTGCTTCAAGCGGGTTTACTGTTTTAAGCTCAACCGTTGCAGCAACCCCACCTTCAACCAAAGAGGCTTTTGGCGACTTATATACCGCAGCCTGATTAATAAGCTCTGACGGGTACTGGTCAAATGAAATCCAACGACTACCAGCAGTGTAACCACTGGTGCTCGCCTGTTCACGGCCATTCAGGGTAGTCTGAATAAAGTCGCCGTTCATACCACGAATATTCAGCTGTGATGACTGTCCACTGGCACGAACCGCTGTTACACCGGGTAAACGGCTCAAAGAGTCTGCAATGGATACATCGGGTAGTGATGCCAGGTCACCGGCATCAACAACTTCAGCTACTGTATCGCTGTAGCGCTTTTTATCGATAGAAGCGATGATACTGCGCGAAATACCGCGTACCTCAATAACTTCAACGTCTTCTTTCTTAACTGCTTTCTCTTCTTCTGCAACGACCGAAAAGTGGCTAACGCCAGCGGCCATAAGCGCAACTGTTAGCATACTTGGTTTGAACATAGACATAGTGTTTTATCCCAATTAACCATTTTTATGACGCCTAGTTGTTTGTTAATTCGTCACACGGAAGACCGTGGAGCGCTACAACGATTTATAAAGGCGGTAATTTTGTTGTCAGCGGCAATAGTAGCGCTGCGTTCAACACGCAAACAACTTTATGCATACGTATTCAGCGTAACTCGCGGCGAAAACTGTTCACAGAATGTTCACCACCATACAAGCTAACTTACTGTAAAGTTTATAAATGTTAGCGCAACAATCTTTCCCCATAAACTGGTCATACATGCTTCTCTAGGTTCACTAAGTTTTAACGAAATTAAAATATATGCCAGTTAATAATCGACAAAACTTGCCAAGTTTTTCCAGCACACCTTGTCAGTGGAAATTGGTATTACCAATTAATCTTACTGTAACACAGGCAAAACAGGCAAATCTGAAATGATGTTTAACATTGGTAAAGTGCACCGACAAGTCTGCTTTTATTCTTTTATACCGTTTCAACCGTAACTAATTGCGCTGCATACGTATGCAGACTTTTTACTCATATCAAAGCATGCCGTATGCTCTTCGCCATTGTTAATATTCCGTGTTGGCGTCACTCGCTTACTTAAAAACCTGATCTCAACCCGACTGAATTGACTACAGTTACTATGCTACTCAATACAGAAAGTTAGGATATGGTCCCAGAAGTAAACTTGTTTACGACAACCCGACTGCACGGCGCAGGAGAAAGTGCATGGCTCAAAATGAATGGTGGAAAGGCGCGGTTATTTACCAGGTATACCCTCGCAGCTTTTGTGATACCAATAGTGATGGAATCGGCGATCTTCAGGGGATCATAAGTAAGCTCGACTATATTAAGTCGCTCGGCGTAGACGCCATCTGGATCTCGCCATTTTTTAAGTCACCAATGAAAGACTTTGGCTATGATATTAGCGACTATCGGGATATCGACCCTATGTTTGGTAACCTTGATGACTTTGATGAGCTGATTGATAAAGCACATCAAAGGAATATTAAGATCATTATCGATCAAGTACTTAGCCATACTTCAGATGAACACCCCTGGTTCAGTGAAAGCCGTGTCAGTCAGGCCAACCCTAAAGCAGACTGGTATGTCTGGGCTGATGCTAAACCTGATGGCAGCCCACCAAACAACTGGTTGTCTATCTTTGGTGGTGTTGCCTGGCAATGGGATTCGCGTCGCTGCCAGTACTATCTGCACAATTTCCTGACCGAGCAACCGGACTTGAATTTCCATAACCCTGAAGTACGTCAGGCGGTGCTGGATAATGTAGAATTCTGGCTGAAAAAAGGCGTAGACGGATTCCGTCTTGATGCCATTAACTTTTGCTTCCATGACCAACAGTTACGAGACAATCCGGCTAAACCTAAAGAGTTACGCCAGGGCCGCGGCTTTAGCGAAGATAACCCTTATGCGTTCCAGTACCACTATTACAATAACACTCAACCAGAGAACCTTGCTTTCATGGCTGAGATCCGTGCCCTGCTAAACCGCTACCCGGGTACCGTCAGTTTAGGTGAAATCTCATCAGAAGACTCTCTTCAGACTATGGCTGAGTATACTTCTGGTGGTGACAAGCTGCACATGGGCTACAGTTTTGAGCTACTGACCAAAGACTACAGTGCAGGCTACATTCGCGAAACCGTATCTCGTCTTGAGGCGGTAATGACCGAAGGCTGGCCGTGTTGGGCATTCAGTAATCATGACGTTGAACGCGTTGCGAGCCGCTGGTCGAAAGACGGCAAAACAGTCGATGCCCGACAAGCAAGTATGCTCACCGCTTTACTTGGCTCATTACGTGGCAGTGTTTGCATGTATCAGGGCGAAGAGCTGGGGCTGGGTGAAGCGGAAGTCGCCTTTGAAGACTTACAAGACCCTTATGGCATTACTTTCTGGCCAAATTTTAAAGGTCGTGACGGATGTCGCACTCCTATGCCGTGGAGCGAGCAACGAGAACATGCGGGCTTCACCGAAGGAAAACCCTGGTTACCCGTGTCGCCGGCACATCAGTCACACGCGGTTTCTCAACAAGCTGATTCAACTGATTCTATTTTGGCCCGTTTTCAGGCGTTTATGGCCTGGCGGAATACGATGCCTGAACTACAAGTCGGTGATATTGAGTTTATCGATACCCCGGAACCTGTGCTGGCATTTTATCGACGTTATGAAGGAAAAACCCTACTGTGTGTATTCAACCTCAGTGATCAACTAGCGCAACTTGCTCTGGACATTGAACACCATGCACAACATCTGGAAATAGCCCACCATAACGGTCGCTACGAAAAAGGGCTGCTATCCCTGCCCGGATTTGGCAGTTACTTTGCTTCATTGTAACCCTTGACTTAAAAGCCCCTGACTGGGGCTTTTTTTAAGCCATAATTTACTGCTGAAAACTAGCAAATCAGCTTAAGTTCCTGGGCCGGCATCGCTTTATAGTAATGCCACCCCTGATGTACCGAGACACCCTGTCGGGTTAGATACTCTGCCTGATGCGCCGTTTCTACCCCTTCTGCAATCAGCTTTTTATTAAGCTTTGCCGCCATCTCTATCACCGCATTGAGTACGGGAGACTGTAAGTTCTCCATTCCAATTGAGGCGACAAAGGTCTGGTCTATTTTCAGTAAATCAATCGGAAAGCTCTGCAGGTAATGCAAGCCGCTATAGCCCGTACCAAAGTCATCTATTGCAATCTCGATACCCTTATCAACCAGTGACTGTAAGACGGAATGTATTTGTGCCTGAGACAATACATCTCGCTCTGTCAGCTCTATGGTTAGCGTCGGGATAACCTGATTTGCTTTATGCAAAGTCTCAAGGTAGTCAGCACAGGTTAACAAATACCCGTTGACATTGAACGACACTTTAAAGCCAGGGTGGTTTTGTACAATATCGCCGAGCTCAGTTAGCGCCTTCTCTATCTGATAAATCGACAAATCCAGAATACTACCGTCTCTTTCAGCTTCAGGGATAAAATAGGCTGGGCTTAGCTCTCCCTCCACTGGGTGTTGCCAGCGGATCAATACTTCAACGCCAACAACCTCACGGGTCGTTGCATCCACGAGTGGCTGATAAACGTTAAAAAGTTCCTGTCTGCTGATGGCCCCAAGCAACAGTGCGCGACTACTCAATACTCGACTGTCATAGTAATTTAACAGCATAGTGAGCCCAACCAGGCAAGCGCAGTATAAGACCAACAGGGTTAGCAACCAAACAGGTTTAATGGTAGAAAGCCGCTTAGCATCACTGGCAACCATAATAGTCAGTTGCGGCAAAGCAGCAAGCGGACGAGCAAAAATATACTTCTGCGCCCCATCATCAAAGCGCCCCTCAAACTCAACCACATCGCGCATCGGAAAAAGTGTCTCGCCCAGTGGCAACGTGTATTTTCCGCGTAAAAAAATGGGCACCCCAGAGTCACCATCAAGCAAAGCGATAAACGCCAGGTTTTTATGACGGGTAATATCCAGGGTGTCGCTCAGCCAGCTGGTTGGCAGCAACGCGTTGACCTCAAACCCATCGTTGCGTGTCCGTGCCAGTACAAATGCGGGCACTTGCAGGAAGTCAGTGATGATCGGGCCGTGATATCTTAGCCCCGATTGTTTAACAGGCTCAGTGGTTTGTACGGGGGTGTCAGACGGCCGAATGAATTGCACAGTAAACGCCCCTGTTGATCGACAATACCTATTTCACTCAATGCAGGATTAACAAATACCTGCTCTCTCATCAAAGTAATGGTGCTGGCATCACAGTGTATATCTAGTTGCTCAGCCTGCTTTAGGAAGACATCTATGTTGTGAAGCTGCGAGTCCAGCTCCAGTCGGATCAACTCTGAAGCGGCCTGAACGGATTGCTTTGCAGCGTCTTTTTGCTGCACGTAGACAAAGATAGCAAGCAGCCCAAATAATACAGAGCTAATTAACCAGGCGACGATGATATTTTTGATACGGTTAGTCAAGGAGTGATTACCCTGGATCAACTTCGCACTCCAAACTCAAATACAAAGGCCAGATGGTAAAACAGATAAATGAAATTTTTATGACAAAAAACCCCGACTAACGTCAGGGTTTCTTAATTATCAAACAGATACCTATTTACACTCAACAGACGAGTATTTTCCCGCTGTTGAGTACTTGGGATTCCGCGTGATTACAGGTTTTTGCTGGTACCCACTTCTACACGTGTTTTTAACTTCTGACCGGGTCTGAAAGTTACAACACGACGTGCCGAGATGGGAATGTCTTCACCAGTTTTAGGATTACGACCTGGGCGTTCTTTTTTATCACGCAGATCGAAATTACCAAAACCGGACAGCTTTACCTGCTCTCCACTTTCCAGCGCTGAGCGGATTTCTTCAAAAAACGCTTCAACTAAGTCTTTGGCATCCTTTTTGTTTATCCCCAATTTCTCAAATAGGTGTTCAGCTATGTCGGCTTTAGTAAGCGCCATATCTAGTCCCTCAACGATGCATTAAATTGTTTGGCCAATTCGGCCACCACGATTTCTACAGTGTCGTTGATGTCTTTCTCTTCGAGCGTTCTATCAACGGCTTGCAGTGTTAGAGCAATGGCTAAACTCTTATAACCAGGCTCAATACCTTTGCCCTTATACACATCGAATAAGTTTAGGTCAACTAATTGATTTCCGCCAACTTTCTCAATGCTTTCTAAAATATCGCCTATTTTTACATCATCTGCAACTAAAATAGCAATATCACGGCGATTTGACGGGAATTTCGAGATACTAACGGCTTCTGGAAGCTGTCGCTGTGCTATAGCGGCTGTTTCAACTTCAAAAACATACGCAGTTTCATTCAGATCCAGCGACTTTTGCAGTTGTGGATGTACCGCACCAATAAAGCCGACTTTCTCGCCATTCGCATAGATTGCAGCTGACTGACCAGGGTGAAGTCCATCACACTCCTGTGCTTTAAAACTGAAACGCGCTTTATCGTTACACAAGGCAAGTAATGCTTCAACGTCCCCTTTCACATCAAAGAAGTCGGTTTTACGGCTTGCAATACCCCAGTGTTCATTGTGCGTATTACCATAAACTACGCCGCCAATAACTGGAGTTTGACGAACGCCGTTTTCAGCAGCTTCATCTTTAATGAACTTCAGGCCGTGTTCGAACAAGCGAATACGTGACTGCTGACGGTTTTGGTTATACGCCACCGCATTAAGCAGTCCAGGCATCAAGCTCACACGCATTGCCGACATTTCAACAGAAATTGGGTGAGGCAATACCAGTGCATCGCTGTCTGGGTGTAAAAGCAGTTGTTTTTTCGGATCGACAAAGCTGTAGGTAATCGCTTCCTGATAACCACGTGCAACCAGTTCATTGCGCAGGCGAGAAACCGGTAAACGCGCTTCCTGATGGTCGGTCATCTTTAACGCCGCTGTCGGGGCAACGTTTGGAATGTTGTTGTAACCAAATACGCGTGCAACTTCTTCAATCAGATCTTCTTCAATGCTGATGTCAAAGCGATAGCTTGGAACCGTGGCAGTCCAGCTGTCGTTGGCAAAAGTCACGTCCAGACCCAGACGCGTCAGAATGTCTGTCACTTTGCTGTCTTCAATATGGTAGCCGATAACGCGGTCAAGACGTGCACGACGAAGCGTCACCGATTTGGCTTCTGGTAAATCAGCCTCTGAAACAGCTTCGACAACAGGACCTGCCTGTCCACCCGCAATCTCGAGTAGCAACGCCGTTGCGCGCTCCATGGCATCACGTTGCAGTTGATAATCAACACCACGCTCGTAGCGGTGTGATGCATCAGTATGCAGGCCATAGCTACGTGCCTGACCGGCAATCGCTAAAGGACTGAAGAATGCACTTTCAAGCAAGATGTCTGTAGTGCCTTCTTTAACACCTGAGTTTTCGCCACCGAAGATACCGGCCATCGCCAGTGCTTTGTTGTGATCGGCAATAACCAGCGTGCTTGGCTTCAGTTTGGCCGTATTGCCATCAAGCAATATCAGCTCTTCGTTTTCTGCTGCGCTACGTACTTTGATCCCACCTTCAATGGCATTCAAATCGAAAGCATGCATTGGGTGGCCCAGCTCAAGCAGCACATAGTTGGTAATATCAACAACCGGATCGATTGAGCGAATGCCCGAGCGACGCAGTTTTTCAACCATCCACAGTGGTGTAACCGCATCCAGGTTGATGCCCTTCACCACACGGCCGAGGTAACGAGGACAGGCCTGGCTGTTCACCAGTTCAATCTCAATTTTGTCATCAATAGTCGGTTCGACAGCCGGGATAGCCAACTCATTGACATCAATACCATTTAGTACGCCGACTTCGCGCGCCAGGCCTTTAATGCCCAGACAATCACTGCGGTTTGCAGTCAGGTCAACGTCAATGGTGACGTCGTCAAGGTTGAAGTATTCGCGAATGCTCTGGCCAATTTGTGCATCAGCTGGTAGCTCTAAAATACCATCTGAGCTTTCTGCCATGCCCAGCTCTTCAAACGCACACAGCATGCCGTGTGAAGGCTGGCCACGTAATTTTGCTTTTTTGATTTTAAAGCCGCCTGGCAGAACTGCGCCAACTTTCGCCACAGCCACTTTCAGGCCCGCACGGCAGTTTGCCGCACCACATACGATATCCAGCAGTTCGTCTTCACCAACGTTTACTTTGGTGACACGCAGCTTGTCTGCATCCGGGTGCTGACCACACTCAACGACTTCACCGATAACCACGCCATCAAAATCACCTGCAACCGGGTCGACAGCATCGACTTCCAGACCGGCCATTGATAACTGTTCAGATAGAGCCTCGGTATCAATCGCAGGATTAACCCATTCTCTTAACCACTTTTCACTAAATTTCATTGTTGTATCGCTCTTATCTGAATTGGTTTAGGAATTTTAAATCGTTTTCGAAGAAAGCACGCAAATCGTTAACACCATATCGCAGCATGGTCAGACGCTCTACACCCATACCAAATGCAAAACCGGTGTACTTTTCAGGATCAATACCCACAGAACGCAGTACGTTCGGGTGCACCATGCCACAACCTAGTACTTCTAACCACTTGCCATTTTTGCCTTTCACGTCCACCTCTGCTGAAGGCTCAGTGAACGGGAAGTAAGACGGGCGGAAGCGGATTTCCATATCTTCTTCGAAAAAGTTACGCAAGAAATCGTGCAAAATACCTTTCAACTCAGTAAAGCTCACGTCTGTGTCTACCATCAGGCCTTCAACCTGGTGGAACATTGGCGTGTGTGTCTGGTCGTAATCGTTACGATATACACGGCCTGGAGAAATAATACGTAGTGGCGGCTGCTCTGCTTCCATAGTACGGATCTGAACACCACTGGTCTGGGTTCTTAAAACCAGCTTAGGGTTAAAGTAGAACGTATCGTGATCGGCACGTGCAGGATGGTGCTCTGGAATATTCAGTGCATCAAAGTTATGGAAGTCATCTTCAACTTCCGGACCAGATTTAACAGCAAAGCCCAGCTCACCAAAGAACTGTTCGATTCGCTCAATAGTCCGTGTTACCGGGTGTAAACCGCCTTGTGGCATAGTACGCCCAGGCAGAGTTACGTCAATGGTTTCTGCTGCCAGTTTCTGAGCCAGTGCGGCCTGCTCCAGCGCTTCACGCTTGTCATTGATCGCGGTCTGAACCTGATTTTTTGCCTGGTTGATCACCTGACCCGCTTCTTTACGTTCTTCTGGTGCCAGTTTACCCAGGGTTTTTAGTAGTCCAGTGATCTCACCTTTTTTACCAAGGTAGTTAACTCTGACTTCCTCAAGTTGCGCAACTTCGCTCGCGTTTGCAACGGCGTCCAGCGCTTGCGCTAAAATATTCTCTAAGTTCATTTTATACCTGATCTTGTTGAGGTAATTTGCCTTTGATTGAATCGGATATAATAACTGAAACAACAGGGCAGATTCTAGCCCAAATTAGGGGCTTTTCATGGACAATTTAAAGGTTGTCAGTTGATTTTGGGCTAGTTTGAAGTTTTTGGTGGAATTTGAGATACCGACGTTCAAAAATTCCACAACTGAGGGTTACAAATTCAAGGTGGTTTTAATAAACGGAATTGTCAGCTTTCGCTGCGCGGCCATTGACGCATGATCCAGCTTATCCAGTACATCTAACAAGGCACGCATATCCCGACTAAGCCGGGTCAGCAAGAACCTGGCACATTCATCACTGAGTTCCAGTCCACGCATTTTGGCCCGCTTAACGAGTGCTTCGGCTTTATCATCATCACTCATCGAGCGGATCTGAAATGTGGTGCCCCAGGTAAAACGCGATTCCAGATCAGGCAGGCTCAAATTCAGCATATTCGGCAATAAATCGGCCGTGACGACCAGGCACTTACCAGGCTCATTGAACCGATTAAAAAAGTTAAACAGTGCTTTTTCCCAGGGCTCATTGCCCGCGACCAGATGCACATCATCAATGCACACGACATCCAACGCTTCCAGTCCATCTAACACCGCTGGCCCGAAGTTAATCAGCTCTCTGAGCGACAACAGAATTGTAGACAGGCCTTGTTCCTGAGCATGAATACAGGTGGCATAAAGCAGATGCGACTTACCAGAGTCACCCAGACCACAAAGATAAGTGAACTGAAAGTCCTGCTGGATTGCCTCGAGTGCATTTTTCAGATGCGTCACTTCCAGCGAACCTTCCCCTCCAAAATAAGCACTAAAGGTTTCATCGTCGGGCAGGGTTACCGGCAAAGCCATTTGCATAGGCTGCATCATACTACTGCCCCACCCAACTGTATCTGAGGTTATTGGCACTGGCCACCTGATAAAATGCACGCGGGTCAACATACACACTGAATGCGCGTTCTAATTTCAGCGACTTTTGCAAATCGACCACTGATGAGCCATGCTCCACTTCAAACTTAACTAAATCGCCCTGGCGATAAATCACATCGACATCCTGTACCGTGCTGATGCTTAGCAACTGTCTTCTGGCAAGCTCTATTTTGCTGAATGAGGTTAGTTTATCTACCGTTAAGACTGTGCTATTGGTCGCATAAGAACGATTGGGATCAATCACATATTCAGCTGCCAGTGCCGTTGACATATCATTGATCATGGCAATAAGTAGCTGTTGTTTGTCCCCGACCTGCTGGGTCGACTCAAACTGATCGGTATCTGTATAACGCCAATCCAGTTGCCAGCTGCTGCTGTTGGGTTGTTTAAACAGCCGTCCTGTTATCACCCGCTCTGCGTTATAACGCATAGATGCCGCTTCAACTGGCTCAGAAAAATTACCCCATACCTCGGCAATGCCCACCTGCGCCCGGTCGGTCAGGTCCATCAGCGGTACCACCACAGGGATCCCCCACTCTGCGGCCGTATCATAAATGAGCCGCTCCAGCTGAGGGTAACTTTCCTGTGTCACAAACTCACGTCGCAGGTTATCCTCAATCACTAACCAAATTGCAATCATCGGGCGACGGTTGCCCCACAAAGGCAAGTTACTGTCCCTGACCAGTTGTTCTACTTTATCTGCTTCAAACCTCACCCGTATTTTAATATCGCCATCAGCCGACTCAATGTACTCATATTTGAGCATATAGTCAGAAATGCGTTTTTTGCTTTGGCGGATAAGTGGATGGTTCAGGTGCTCAGTGCGACCTGTCAACTTTTGGATTACGCGGTCCAGCGCCTGTTGGCTTGCAACAACGCGCTTTGCACGTGTCTTGTTATCTACCTGCAATGTAGCTTCGTATAGATCTGTTACCTCAACCGCGCTTGCAGCCATGCACCAGCCAAACAAACTCAGTAAAAATAATCTTAGTGCCATAACAACCAAAAAGTTAAGGATAAAACCCGATCCTAATGCAATCGCAGTTGCAAAGCAAAAACCAATGTTAATTGATTTTCAACATTTTAGATGAATCGAGGTTTTTATCACCGAATCTCAGATTCGTCGTAAAAATATGCCTGATTTTTACCCAGCTCTTTTGATGAATACAGAGCATTGTCAGCACACTTCAATAAAGGTTCGGCACTGAATACACCTGTGTTATTAGCAATACCTATGCTACAACCACATTGCACCTGCTGCCCACCTTCAAGCTGGATCGGGCTCGAAATACAGGCAATCAGCCGTGTGCAGATCTGCATCAGTGCTGACTTTTCCAGAGGATCTGAGAGCACCACAACAAATTCATCTCCGCCGAGGCGACATAACACGTCATAGCTGCGCAATTCCCTTTTAATTCTCTGCGCAACTTCCTGCAATACGATATCTCCACTGTGATGACCGAAATTGTCATTAATGGGCTTAAAATCGTCTAAGTCGAGATATAAAATATACACACAAACCGGACCACGCTTTGAGCGCTCAGCCAGATTATTCAGCTCCCGGAATAAGAACTTCCGATTAGTTAACCCCGTCAGCGTATCATGCAAGGCTTCGTGTTCAAGCCGCTGTTGCAGCGCTTCGCGGATCCCTATTTCTTTTTTCAGTTCAACCAAGCTGGACTCTAACTCTTCGGTACGCTCCGCAACTTTTATTTCCAGTTCATTTTGGTAATTTTGCAAGACTTTGTTTGCCTCAACCAATGCCTGTTGGTTGTTAAAAGCATCCAACGCAGACGAGATTACATGGCTGATGGTGTATAGCACATCGACGATCACGCCGGAATATTCATCCTCACGGCGATAGGACTGAATGATAAACGCGCCCATAAAGTTGTTACGGTTCACTAACGGAAAGCACAGCCACTGTTTAGGAACGGTACCGATAATATTTAACTGGCCCTGTGCCACCAAGTCCTCTAGTTGTTCTGTCGTATAGTTGCAAACAGACTGAGATTGCAATGCATACGCAGTCAGTGAGTGGGCGATTTCTTCCAGTGACAGGGCTTCGAGATCTTCAGGGTTAATATCATCCTTCACATCATGAAAATAGGGAAATGTCAGGCTACGGTCTTCACGATATAAAACGACGTAAAAGTTGTCTGCATAAGTCACCTTTTGCAAGATACAGTGTATATCCAGTAAAAACCGCTGGATAGAATCACTGGTATTCAAGCAGGCAACTATGTCCGTCATGCTGTCAATCACTTCACCGCTATTCAGAGAATCCATCGTCTCTAACACAAGATCACTCATCCTTTACTCACTCTGTTGCATCCTATATTTGGCACTTTAGTTAGTTTAGTCGAGGATTCGTGGGAATGTACAAAGAAAAGCATAGACAGCAGCGCCTGAACCAACCGGTGAGTTAGTACTTGACATAAAACCGCAACCCTTTAAGTTTACACCATTTAAACACAAAAATAACAAACATTGACATGCGTAAGGCTACTTTTGTTTTTCTTCATATGTTGACCATCATATTGGTGAGCTGCAGTCTGTTTACCGGCCTGAGGTTTTCTTTGCTCACTCAGGACTGGTTAAGATTCCTCAGTGCTCTGTTACCTCAGGGAAGTCTGTACCCCTGGCATATCGGCAGTGCCAGTTTATTATCTGTGCTGGCCATGGGATACCTGTTACTTTCTTTGTGGCGTCCATATCGCAGCAGCCCGAGTCACTATCACCTGTGGGTGAACCGGTTTGGTTACCTAATCATACTGGTATTACTGGGCTCCGGATGGCTGCTCTGGCTGGGGCGATTTGTTGCAATCGCACAGCCTCTGCATTTTTACAGTTTCTGGTTATTGCTCATATACCTGCTCATGCACGGATGGGCCTACTTCATTCAACATGGCAAATACGTTATATCCGCTTTACTGCCAAAACAGCCAGAAAAACACAGTATCGCGGCTGTCTTAAGCGTCACTGTCGGAGGCATACTCTTATACAGCGCAACTCAACATTCCGCTGAGACCTTGACTGTTGCGTCACTTGCCCCCGAGGAGTTTATCGACATCGACGGTCTTGGCGATGAGTCACAGTGGCAGAGAGCGCCGGTTTACACAATTGAGACACACGGCGGTATCAACTTTGATGATGGCCGCAGTACTATCCAGGTTCAGGCTCTGGCAAACAGCCAGGAGAGTTATTTCCTAGTGCGCTGGACAGACTCAAGCATGAGCACCAATCACCTTCCTCTGTTAAAAACGCAGGCAGGCTGGAAGGTTCAGCAAAATGGGTTTTATGAATTTGATGAGCGCACATTTTATGAAGACAAATTAGCCGTTATGCTGTCGCACTCTTGCGAAGCCGGAGCCGATAATACCGCTCAGCTGGGCAACCGCCCGCTTGATGGTAAACCGCCAAACTGGCATGGCAAGGGGTTCCACGCCAGTATGGATGGAAAAATTCGCGACCTGTGGCACTGGAAAGCGGTTCGCACCAACGACATGTACTTAGCGGACGACAACTTTTTCGGGCCACCAGCCATAGCACAACAGGGCCAACGCAGGTATACGGCAGGCTACCAGCCAGACGGCAAAGAGAGCGGCGCCTATGTGATGAACTGGCGATGGTATAAGCCGGGTTTGGTTACTCCGAAACGATTACCCGACCAAAGCAATGCACATCTGAGTGTCTTGCCCTGGTTTGGCAGCACCCCCTATACCGCCGAAAACGATGATTTTGCACCTGGCAGTACACTGTCATCGATTCTCTATCGCTCCAATCGCTTTGAAGGTGATCGTGCCGATGTCAGGGCAAGAGGAACCTGGAGTAACGGCGTGTGGACGCTGGAGTTAGTGCGCAAGCACGACACAGGCTCTGAGCACGATGTACCGCTCACAAACGGCACCTGCATGTGGTTTTCTGCCTTTGATCATGCACAGATTGGACATACCCGCCATATGCGCCCTGCAATTTTGAGGTACCCACTATGATCGCCCGATTACTCATGTCGCTGGCTGCTGTTTTAATTGTGGCTTCTGTGCTTTGGCTGGACCCGGCAACTCCGGTGGCGCAACCGCATCCCAGGTTTGTCAAACTGGATGAAAATGGCAGTCCTCTGTCTCCATGGCAAGGACCCTGGTCCTGCGTGCTGGATACGACACAACAACTGGTATGGGAGGTTAAAACCGACAGCGAAAACATCCATGATGGATACTGGACATACTCCTGGTACCTGTCAGACGACCTCCGTATTTCAGACCAGGCAAGAGGCGAAGCCAACCTTGGCGATTGCTATTTTGAAGCGAATCGTTGCGATACCCAGGACCTGATCAACAGAACCAGACAAGCTGCCTTGTGTGGCCTGACTCAATGGCGACTCCCCAGCGCACAAGAGCTAAGCAGCTTAGTGCAGCCCCCCGCCCGCCCGGGTCATGCCCATATTGCTCAGGACTTTTTCCCCATATGAAGCACGGAGACTACTGGAGTGGCGATCACTCTCAACCTCTGTCTGGCCATTACCGGCGCTTTAAACAAGGCGCTCTGGCCGTTAATTTTCATACCGGTAAACAGTACTCGTTGCCTTATCGCAATGCCGCATTCGTGCTATTGGTGGCCGATCTGCCATCAGAGCATCACTCTTCACGCATCTCAGGCGTGACTCATCAACCAACAACAGGAAACTAGGATATGAGAGTGCTTTTAGCAGGCCTCACAACCGTAAGCTTATTTACCTCAGCGGCATACAGTGCCAGTGACTATCACCGCTTAATCTGGGATACCGATCCCAGTCATCAGGCCACGTTGGGTTTTACACCCACAGGTGGAAGTGGTCATTTTGTCAAATATGGTACCACCACGAATGAACAAAACTGGCAGGTAAAGCAGCCCACCGCAACCGCCGTTTTTGATGGTAGTCTCAACAGCCAGTTCGTCACCCTGACAGGGCTCAGTGCCAACACAGCCATCTATTATCGGGTGTGCGACAACGCCGGCTGTGGTCAGCGGATGTGGTTTAAAACGGCGCCAGACACCACCACAGGGTTTGTTGCAGTCGCGGGCGGAGACACTCGAACAGGCTGGACAACACGACGTGAAGGCAATGCACTGATAGCCAAGATCCGCCCTCTGTTTATTATGCATGGCGGCGATTATACCAATGCCAATTCAGCCCAGGAAATGCGTGAGTACCTGAAAGACTGGCAGCTGACCTTTTCTGATGACGTTATCGATGGACAAAGCTACAAACGCATCTACCCATTTGTTGCCACCTTTGGTAACCATGAAGACGACAACTTTAAAACCCTGTGTCAGGTTTTTGGGGTTGACTATGACCAAGACGGAGCCTGTACCAATAAAGATAGTTACGGCGCCTTTAACATCGCGAACCTGCTGCGCGTCTACACCTTAAACAGCCAATACAAAGACAGTGGCTGGTCTAGCTATGCGACCGCCATGAACAATTGGCTTAAACAAGACCTGCAAAGCAATGGTGCCAGTGCCAAATGGCGTATTGCTCAGTATCACAAGCCTATGTACCCACATTACTCAGGGAAATCGGACAATACTATTTTGCATACCTGGTGGGCAGACTTGTTCTATCAGCATGGAATGAACCTGGTCGTTGAATCTGATACGCACATCAATAAGCTGACCGAAGCGTTGCAACCTTCGGGTTCAGGGTTTACCAAAACGACCACTGGCGGCACCGTGTATGTGGGTGAAGGTAGCTGGGGTGCCCCCGCTCGTTCAGCCAACGACCCGAAAAGCTGGACCATTGATTTGGCCAGTATTCAGCAGTTTAAAGTGTTAAGTGTGACTGCTGACAGCATGAAAGTGCAAACGGCTCAGTTTACTGCCGGTGCTGATACACTCACACGTGAACAACGCGCAGCCGACGCGCTTGCTCTGCCTGCCAATATCAGTTGGTGGTATGCCAGTGAGCTTGGAGAAACCATGACGCTTAAGCGTGCCGCCAATTCGCTTTCAATCATTGACAGAGACAGTGGTCCGGTTGACCCGGGCAATGAGCTACAAAATGGCCAGCCAGTCGGTAACCTCGCAGGCAGTGCCGACAGTGAAAAGGTGTTCACTATGGTTGTACCAGAGGGCGCAAGCAATCTGCGCTTTACTATGAGTGGCGGTAGTGGCGATGCCGACCTGTATGTGCGTTTTGCACAAAAACCAACGACCTCAACATATGATTGCCGCCCATATAAAGATGGTAATAATGAAACCTGTACCATCAGCAACGTACAGGCGGGTACCTATTATATTGTTGTCCGCGGTTACAAAGCCTTCTCTGGCGTATCATTAGTCGGCCAGTATGATCTGGGTACACCACCGGGCGATGGCAATAAGCAAGTATGGAGCGGGTTAAGTGCAACCGCAGGAAGCTGGATCCACAAAACCTTCGACGTGCCTGCCAGTGCCACTAAGCTCACCGTGAGCACCTCTGGCGGCACTGGTGATGCCGATCTTTATTTACGTTTCGGCGCGCAGCCAACCTCTTCACGTTATGATTGTCGCCCTTATGAAGATGGCAATGTGGAAACCTGCACACAAACGCAGCCTCAAACCGGCACCTGGCATATTTCTGTCAAAGCCTATAAAGACTTCAGCGGCGTGACATTAACCGCAGAGTATTGATAGTCTGACGCAACAAGGAGAGTAATCACCCTACTCTCCTTGATTTTTACTCATCTGCCCTTATCTTTGACACCTGAATAAACAGGGGCAATTTTATGAAATATCTGCACACTATGGTTCGGGTTGAAAACCTGGATGCATCTTTAAACTTTTACTGTAACCTGCTGGGATTAGTAGAAGTTAAACGTAAAGACAGTGAAGCCGGGCGCTTTACTCTGGTTTATCTGGCAGCACCCACCCAGCTGGATGAAGCGAAAACCAGCTTTTCACCGACCATTGAACTGACCTACAACTGGGATACAGAGCAGTACAGTGGCGGGCGCAATTTTGGTCACCTGGCCTTTGCTGTTGAAGACATCTATGCACTGTGTGAAAAACTCCAGGCTGCGGGCGTCACCATTAACCGGCCACCAAGATGTGGGCACATGGCCTTCATTAAATCTCCCGACGGTATCTCGATTGAACTATTACAACAGGGCGAGCCGTTACCTCCTCAGGAGCCGTGGCTGAGCATGGAAAACACCGGCAGCTGGTAACCATAATCGCTTCAATTAAGGTATACAGGTCGCGAAGTGCCGCAGCCCGTCAAAACGCTGGCACCTCGCTACTTCGCTGTGCCGGGGCCGGCATCAATCTGGTAACGACTCAATAGCTGAGTCAGTTTACTGCGAAAGCTCGCCTCATTTAATGTGGTAGCTAAACGTTCAAACTGTGATTGCAGCTGTGGAGGTGCCAGCATGGCTCTGTAATAAGACTCATGCGGCTGTTTAGACAAATGGAAATGCTCCTGCCAGCGGTTCTTTTTAATAAAGTAGTTGAGTGTGGAACGACTCACAATGGCAAAGTCCACACGTTCGCGCAGCGCCAGCTCCAGCAAGCCTTCTTCGCTGTTGGCATCGACCCGCTCCAACACCCCGGTGCTGACCGGTTTGACTGTACGAAAGTAGTGATAACCCAAAATGCCACCAAATTTTTTATTACTCATTGAGGCCACCCCATTATATTCAAAGGGGTTTTCGGCACAGGACACAAACTCATCGGTATCGTACATCAGTGGCTCACTCCACAAGTAGCGAGTCTTATCCGGGTCTTTAAACCAGACGGGGTGCACACCCAGTACCGCACCATTTAAGGTCTGTTCATTGAGATCCCGCTCGATGCGTCTGCGAGGCAAATAAATCAATTTATAGCGTGTGTGAGACTGCGAAGCGTTAAGCAGTGCCACAAAGTCGAAGTACAAGCCTTGTTGCTCTGCCAGATTCACTATGTAAGGGGGCTTGTTGTGATAGACAAATATATTCATTCGTTCAGCTGCATATGCGGGTAATAGCATACTGAAGAGGGTTAAGGTGATGCTGACTATCAACAGGTTTATTTTCACAGATGACTGCCATAAAAAGGCTGGGAAGACTCTCTAAATCTAGAGCCTTTCTCCCCAACCTTCAAGCACATTGGTTAAATACGCTTAACGATTTAGTTGCACCATCCATCGTTATAGGTCACTTGCACAGTCGCACCGACAGGCGCGCCACTGACCTTAAGGTATCCCCAATACTGGCTTTGATCACTTAGGTTAATACACTCACTGTTACCTGCCCGATAAGATCCGGCCTCCACATTATTGTCGTTTGGCCACCCCTGATTACTGTACTCCAGTGTCAGATCACCGTTACCATGGGCTGTTTCGATTCGAATGCTCTGCTGGCCACTGACGTTTTCCAGACTAAACCACATTGGATCCTGACTGCCCATACACACAGCAACGCCGTCTGACAGCCGCCCACCAGACACGCTTCCCTGAGTCACACAGGTATCAGGTAAAGCCGCTACCGGCGCGGTGTAACTGGCAATCAGGTTAACGTCGGCATATGCATTGTAGCCTCTGAGCATAATGTAATATTCACCAGCTTTTGGTGTCGCAACGTCACATCGCTCTGCATTGCCGCCAACATAAGGCCGACAATCGTAGGTGTCCAGCGTAGGTTGCTCCGCATGACGCAGATATAAGTCAACATCTCCGCTGCCATCACTGGTACTGACGGTCAGGTTCGTTGCACCTGCTGGAAGCTGAATTTTAAAGTATGTCAGTTCATCCTGGGCACCGGCAACACGCACAGCCTTACCATTTTGTAACTCAACAATCCCCTGATCTGCACTGATCGTTGCCTGCGTTGTCACCTGATGTGCCAGACCCTGACTGTCAGTCACAGTGAGTGTTACTGTGTAGCTACCGGCATCCTGGTAAGTATGAACTGGATCCGCTTGTGTGCTTTGCGCGCCATCTCCAAACTGCCATGCATAGCTTAGCGACTGTCCTTCCGGATCTGAACTGCCCTGACTGCTAAAACGCACAGATGCGCCGGCTGTGCCCTGATATGGACCATTTATAACCGCTGTCGGCGCCTGGTTTGTGTCGCCTGCCAGTTGTTGCGTCCACCGGGTAAACTCGTTGCCATATTGCGCAGCCCAGTTATTCATGCGCGCCTTATAAGCACTCCAGTTACCGACCCGGGTTTCTCCCAGCATGGCATTCACTTCATCTTTGTGTGTTTCAACCATAAAGCGCACAGCAAGATAACCCCAGCGATAGATCCTGTCCTGATCAAAGCCGTCGTACGTGGTTTCAAAGATCTCACCCAGCTGATAGGTACTGCCGTCTTTTATCGTATCTATAGCGCGCTGATTGTCGTTCAGGTTGGCCACATATTCTGCCACCCCTTCGCTCCACCAGACAATGGCCTCCGTTGGGGCATTAAAATCACCGTACAGGTCAAATCGTCCGTCCAGGTAATGCACATACTCGTGCTCCAGATTCCACACATAATGATCAGCCTTCGCGTAGCTGGCTTCATAGGCGATGAAGTTTGCCTGGTTACCTACAACACTCGGATCTCCTTCCAGATACATTCCGCCGTTGTCGGTGTTTATACCAAATATCGGGCCCGCATATTTCTTGTAATCTGCGCTGCTGTTAAAGATATTAACTTGCAGCATGGTGTTATTATCATCGGCGACGGGTGTTTGATTGGTTTCGAGCATGGCATGAAAGCGCGTCTCTTCTGCCGCCATAGTGTCACAGGCAGACAAATGCTGCGCCTGAGTCATCTCCTGAGAGCGAATACGGATAGTGCTGCTACACTGATAGCTCTGCGACAACGCTTTACCAATCAGCTCCTCTTTAAACCCACAGATCCCGAAATCATTACAATCCGCGTAATAGGTCGCAACATCAGCGGCACCAAGCCAGATCCCATCACCATAGCCATAGCTCTGGTAGGTAGAGAACAGAGATTTCAGGGCTGTATCGACGGCTGGCTGGATTGATGTTCCTGTATAATTCTTGAGCCTGGCAAGCTCTCTGCCGGCATTAATGATCATGAATTCAGCATCCGACCCCAGCATCCAGCTTTGTTTGGTAAAGTTAGCCAGTAAACTCACCAGCTCTGCATCTTTACCGACAAGCGCAACGAAATCGCTGTTCCACTGCCCGCGGAATAAAATGGTAAATATGCCATTCACCGCACCACGCATATGCCAGCTGGTCGCATAGCTTTCGCTCCAGCGAGACAACCAGGCTTTCACGACTGGAAGATAAACATGCTGAAGTTCGGAAGAATCCATAGTGGTGATCACTTCGCTAAGTACTTCGCCATGCGCATCGTTGTTGTCATAGAAATGACTATTGGCCACAAACGCATCCAGCGCGCCCTTAACCGCAGTTTGCACACTGCCGTCGAAGGTAACTGAGTCATTATAAAACTCGACGTAAAAACCGGCCCGAATAAACAAGAAAAACGCTTCCAGATCAGCACTGCCAGTCCCTGAATAATTCACAGACAAGGTCTTTGCCTGCGCAGCGACGGCCAGCATTTTTGCGGTTGTAAAGGTGGCAACCTGAGTATCAGAAGGTGCACTGAACAGATCATTGACACAACTTGCACCCTGCTCTGTGATTTGTGCCACGATAGTCGATGCACTTGCGTTGGCGAACCCACTCAGGTTACACCCGCTTGCCAGCTCAACCTGTGATGAAGCCAAATGCATTTCTACCGGCAAATGCGAATGCATTACAGAGTCACGGGCTGCTGTTGGTGCATTGTCTTGTGCAGTGTGGTTATGACCTTCGTCACCATGAGCCAGCTGTAAATCAGCAGCGTTCAGTGGTTTAAACTGTCTTTCAACTTGTTGCTGCGTCGCCTGCACACTAGTGCATAGCAAGGGAAGCGCAGCGAGTATTGCTTTTATTTTCATAATGTAACCTTATTAAAATGTGTATCCAAACCCCATAAGAGGTGACATATTATTAACACCGATTTCATTATGTATACAATATAATTTATATAATTTTATTGAATATGCCTCCTTACTTTTCCTTTTAAGCATTATTTATTCATTTAAGTCAGAATGTTAGCGGTTATGTGACAGAAAAAAGAGTGCGCTTGCCCTGCTTGTTGTTCGAAAAACAACCCAATGAACCAAAAATATATAGCAAAAACGTCAACAAACTGGCTGTACAGTTTTGCAGTTATCAGCAACCTGTTAACCAAGCAGTATGACAATGCGGTGAGAGGCAAAAGTAAAAAGCGCTGGACTATGGGCCGGCGTACCCATGATTCATGGTTAACGTGTAGCACCGCCAGTAAGCGTGAATGATAGAATGTTCATTGCCATACAGATCTGTATAGGGGGAAGTAACGACGAAGTCTGTGACAGTATTCAGCTTGTAAGACCAGTTAAGTACAGCCAATGCCTGAATTGATGCACTTTTGTCAGTCAGACCGCTGCCACTGAGCTTACTCAAGACCCTGGCAACTATTTACCACCTGAGTGTCGCGCTAAAACAGCACATAATGCGGCTGAGGAAAGTGTTAGCCGCCTATCGCTCAGCGCAGGTTAATTATTTTGTAATTCAGTGATAGACACTATGCCATAATGCTCAATCGTGACTATCAGAGTCCGATGCTCTAGTCTCAGCGGATACTGACCATCGGGGAGCCGCCTTGCCGTCAGGTTATTCAGCCCGACAATCAATCCATCCAGGTCACTGCCCTGCCGCTGTCCCTCAACGCCACGCCCTCGCATATACTCCATACCTTGCTGCAGGCACTTTTCAACAACAGCATCAGCCACCTTTCGGCCCGCCTGGTGTTTCAGAGACTTAAACAGTAACCCTTTGATTAAGGCAAACATAATACTTCCTATATGCGATAACTATGATGCAGGAAGTGTAGCAAAGCTGGGTCCAGAGGAGTATGACAAATCGTTTCAAAGTATGTAGATGTGCGCCTGGGTGGGCGAACGTTCGATTTAATTCTCGGACGAGTGCATCCTTTTGAGTCACTTGTATGGATAATAGAGCCATCAAATCCATGTATTTTACCGATTTGGGGTAAAGTGAGAACCAGGCTGTAGCTGCAATTAAAGCCTTCATTTACAGTAGTTCGATTGAATGTCGGTTTCTCTATTGGGAGACCGTTAACAAGAATGAAGGATGTAAAAGACTCCAAGCACCACACTCGAATAGTCTACTGGGCCTCGAGGGCGCATTTGGCAAGCATGAGCAGAAAAGGTGATTTCATGAACGTTCCATTTGGTAAGGTGACACTGGATGTATAGACAGTATTTTGACTATTGTCCAATAACATTATTACGTGCCGTTTTGTCCAATTTTCACACACGTGTGTTTTTGCAGGTTGCAACCGATTGTTTACTTTGAGTTTTTCCCGTGGGACTATGAGGGTATGTAATACAGCCCGTTTTGTCGGTTTATGTTCCGACATTTTGGGGTAGAATAAATTGTTATACATCTAAAGGAGTCTGGATGAAAATTAATGAATTTGTGGAAGTTTCATTTAAAGAAGGGGCTACTTTCATTTTTCAAGTTGACTCGAATGAAATCGTTTATCAGTGTAGTCCTTTCTCTGGTAAAGAATTTGTCTCTGTTAATGGAAAACTAGTTTCTGAAAGCCAGAATTACAAATTGAAATCTAATCATAAATTCATGGTAGACGGTGTTGAATATGAAATTGCCTTCGAGAGTAAAGATTTAATTAAGGGTCGAAATGAGTGCTCTTTGAACAAAGAAGGCGTGATGGTAAAACTTTATAAACTTAAATATATAAAACCACCCAAAAAGCCACTCTATCACTGGATACCCCCTATAATTCTGGGCGCTTTAGCAGGAGTTGGGATTGCTCAAAGAGTGTTTCCTATTTGGCTATGTATTGCATTTGGCGTATTGGCTTTTGTTTTAATTTTCATTTCAGAGCTCAAATCAAGTATAGAAAACTGGGATTGTGAAGTTGTCGATGTATAACAAACAGTTTAAAAGCGGACAAAATTCAGTTGGCTGGTTTCGCTCCGCTTCACATTATAGCCAACCAAATTTTGCCTTTTAACTGAGGCGTTATATTTCAAGGGAGATCACATGGAAGATTTAAAAGCGGAAGTTTCTTCTCTCAGAACAGAGGTTAAATATCTTAAAATCATTATCCCTTCAGCATGTGGTTTTGTAGCTTTGCTATTGCTTATATTTTGGGGCGTTGAACGAAACAATATCGGAGAGAGAGTTAGCGAAGCCTTGAATGAACATGCAGTATCTCAAGCTCTACAAGATATTGAACAGTCAAAGTTGTCTGCCGAGCAGCATCTATCTGATATAGAACAGCTTCATCAATCATCAAAAAATAAAGCGCAAAGTCTGATCAATGAAATAAAGAGTATTAAACAAGAATCACCATGGAGCGTTGTCGAGATTCTTAGTGTCGATCATAGTTCAGGGACCAAAGGCCAATACTTTAATTTTGACGTACATGTTATCGACGATGCTTTAGGTCACCCAAATTGGCACGATAAAGTTTTTCTTATACTGGACACTAACACCCAGAAATTAGATAGGGCCATACTTTGGCGAAGTAAAAATGGAGGTTCAATAGGTGACGGGCATGGCCGATGGAATTCTGGAGCTAGCCCGAATCAATGGTCAGCCGGTAAATCACTAGTGATTCTATCTGGTCCGCAAGCATGAAATATAACAAAGCGTTGCACCGGACAAGCCGGTGAACGCGGCGTTAGTGTTCTTGGAGTTTTAGTTGAGAATTAGAGCTAGCCGACAACTCAGAGAGGAAATGTTCAAAAGAGTGCTCATCGCATTAACTTTGTTCGGCGTGGCAATGTATATTTTGTCATCACCGGATGGGGTTTGCTTTGAAATACTCTTTAGAGAGTTATGTAACTCTGAAGATAAGTCGGTTGTTCTCACATGGATTTTAGTTGCTGATTCTGTATTGCTTGCTTATGTCATGTCGCCATTTGTTAAGTATGGCGCATTAAAATTCTTAATAAAGTCAAAAAACGAACACTAACAAAGCAAATTAAAAAGTGCGGACAAAAAACAGTTGGCTTTGTTCGTACCTCACAAATTTTAGCCAACTATTTTTAGCCGTTTATTTGCGGCGCTGGAGGATCCCCTCATAATTGAGGCCTCCCGAGCAGATGTATCAAGCGCACATATTCGCGTATAGCCCAGCGCAGTTGCTTTCCTGTCATAACATAATCGCTTCGTCGCCTAACCTCTTTGCCAAGTCTGACAGTCGACAGAACAGCACGGTCTTTTATTGTATTTGCCTGGAACTTTCGTTGCCAGTTTGAGTGTTGGGCATACAGGCCGATCCACCAGAGAATAATGGTCGCCAGCAAAGCGAGTAATAGCAGAATATCGAGCCGGTTCCGCAGACCCATCCCGTATTGGGGGCTTTTCAGGTCTCGAAAGCTCTCTTCGATTTGCATACGTTTGGCGTAAAGTGATACTACACGTCTGGGTTTGAACAATTCTGCGGGCAGGTTAGTGGCTAATAGCCAGGGCTCTTTACTGCCAGTTCGATAACTTTTTTGTGCGGTATGATGCCTGCCAGCTTTTGAAGAGCGCCTGTCAGTACGGCCTTTTTGTTTGGCTTTATATAAATGAAGGTGGCAGTTGATAGGGCTTTTTCGGCCAAGTTTTACTTCTCCAATATAACGTCCACGAGGAGTTGCTGATGGGTAAAGAGCCTGATTTACAGGCCAATCTTCGCTGTTCTTATGCTGATAAGTGACTTTACCACGCACCCGCCCGAGCCAGAACCAGCCTTTTTTATCAACCTGTCGAAACCAGGCATTTCGATAGCCAGCATCTGTCACGATGAGTGGAATACATTTATCAGGCAGGATGCTGGCAAGTTCATCCAGGAACAGCTGATGGGACTTGGGTGAGTTGTATTGAGCAAACGTGAAGGTGCACTCATACACTATCATTGAGCGTCCCTGAATGCTGACGGAAGCACGCGAAGTCATCAACCGCAGTTGCTCGCGCACATCGGCCCAGTCGACCGGCAAGATAGGCATAGGATTAGCGCCACACGTCAGGCGAGCATGAAAGCGGTAAATAGCAAGTCGGTCGTTATGCATGGCAGTGTTGCCAAGCAGTCGGTCCATACGTTTAATGTTGTGTTTTGCAGCGACAGGGCCCTTCATATTCCGACCCAGCTCTGTAAGAGATAGTTGGTTGCAATCGAGCAAAGTCTCAGTTGCCAGCATTAATGAATCAAGGCGCCGAGCGTGAATTTGGGGGCAGTTTTTTCTGAGCATATCGTGTAGGATGGTGGTATCAAGCATGGTGTTGTTATCTGGTTAGTTTTTGGCGAAATAAATTAGATCAAACAATGCCGTGCGTGTCCATCACATTGATTTTAAATATGATTATCTGGGGATTCCTCAGTTTGCGGCGTTATAAGCCCTTTGGAGTTTTAGTGAATGAAGTCAGTATGGATATTCAATAAAAGCAATGCAGACTTTTCTGGCGGTGTTTTCAGTGAACTCGAATTAGCTGAAAGTTGGATAAAAGAAAACTCACTAACTGGGATACTAACTAAATACCCGCTTGATCAAGGTGTATTTGACTGGGCTGTAGAAAATGACATGCATAATATTAAGCCCGAAAAATTAGCTGAAAAAAGTAAACAGCCCAATTTTATTGCTGGGTTTACCACAGCTAGCCAAGAGCATTATCATTACCAAAATGGCCTTCGTTCATAGGGCTTATAACAAAGCAAATTAAAAAGGGCGGACAAAAATCAGTTGGCTTTGTTCGTACCTCACAAATTTTAGCCAACTAATTTTTGCCGTTTATTTGCGGCGTTAATTGCCACGGTAACATGCGCGAAAACTTCAGCTAAGGGAGAACAGATTATGCTTCTGAAAGCTTTACGAAATTGGAAGTTAAAAAGGATTGCGAATAAGCTAACTCCTTGGTTGAGCACTTATGGTGATAAAGAGTCGTATTCGGATGAAGAAATATTGTACGCTTTGTCCCGAGCAAAAATATCTGATAAAAATTTAGATTTTGCGAAACAAATTTTCAATGGAACTCTGTCTCAATACAGAGACTATGGAAAAACAGAATATTTAAACAGAAAAAATAGACCTCCTCGCCGAGTCTCTTCAGGAACATTTAATCACTCTTCAGCATTTAGTGAATTAAGTGATTACAGTAACGACGATTCATCGGATAGTGGCAATTAACAAGGTCGTAAACGCGGACAAATAATTTTTTAAGTGACATATATGGACGCTCCAGCGATGTCTCTGTTTGTCCGCTTTTGCAAAAAAGCGACGCTCTAATCTGGCTAATTGTGAGCGCTTTCTGGGTTAGAATTGTCATTATCTTAACTTCGAGTGATGACTGTCGCACTTAGGCAGTGCTTAAACGTGTCCAAAATATCAAATAACGACTATTTCAGCTTAAATTGTTCACCCGCAAAGCCTGACTTCTGAATCTTTCCGCTTTTCTACTTGCTGAAGCACTTGTATTAATTGTATATGGACCTGTAAAAGTAACAGGTAAGACTGGGTGTATTTGTTTTTTATTTTTGTCTGTGTTTTTCAGGAGGATTTACTAGATAGTAATAGGGAGGGTTACAATCATTTAAATAGCCATAACCAAGGGCGGATAGCCCCTTATTTATGCATCAATATTTATGGCGCACACTGAGCCCAATTTGTGCCACAAAAATCACGATGTGTTACAGGACAACGCCCTGTGCCCCCCAATTGTCCCATCCACCATTCACTTCTTTTGTTGCCTTACCATTAAGCACTGCATGATCATGGCATAACTGTTTAATTTTGTTCTTTTTTAGCTTTAATTTCATGTTTCTATCCTTGTGAGTTAATTCTCAATCCCAACCTAACTCAACTTGAAAAAAAAAACAAGTAACAAAAATAGAGCTGATAGACGTACATTCCAAAACTTGTCTGTCATACAACCCTAGCCTATGCTTTTCATCTGCTCCAAGGATAAGGACGAACCCAATGCCAATGGCACGGAAAAGCCAGATCAGCTTAGTTGACACAAAATACTACCATTGCATCTCTCGCTGCGTAGCAAGAATTTTTTAAGTGACACCCACTGGTAAATTCGCAGACCAATTGTGGGCAGGATCAATAAAGAAATGCAAGACTACCAGATACTGCATTCCGTATAAGCTCTGAGCAGTGAAAGTCATAAGTTTAAGCATGAAAACCTGAAGAATAATCAGATTCTGACAATACGAGAACGTACCCAAACCTGAGCTTGGATAAATCGAGATGGTAGTTAAGGAAAAGTGTTAACCCAGTAATCGCTCGCACTGAGTCAAGTTGGCTCGTCGCCTTTTATGAAGATGTTCACAGTAATCTGTCATCGCTTGCTTTCGCCCCACTGCACCATGAAAGACCTTTGTAAACTGCGTAGTCAGTTTGAGCCAGTTGTCTGGCTCTATTTGCAATCGTGTCAGCAGTGGCTGACTATCGCTGATATAGCCCCGCTTATCTGCGCGCATGCATCGGCCTGTTAACTCCACCAGTTGGATATAATAAGTCAGCTCAAACGGCAGTCCTTTGGGCATGTGCTTTCTTGGGTTACCCGCAAAACGCAGTAAGCTTTTGGGTTGCTTACCTTGCTGTGCATGCTCAATCCGCTTTTTAATGCTGGTGTAGTCTGACGTTTCCGGTGTCTCTGCCATTTTGGCTCTGACTGGGTTCAGGTCAACATAAGCCAGGCATGCTGCCAGTGCCGCTTCATCCAGCAAGGCTTGTGACTTAAATCGCCCTTCCCAAAACCGGCCTGTGCAACCATCTTCTTTATTGGCTCTGCGGGCAATGTCTTCATTGAGCACCCGCATAAACCAGCTGATGCTCGCAAGACGGGATCTGAATTCAGCAATATCCGCTGCCAGCATACTATGCTCGGATGCGCTCAGCTCATCACCACCAATTAACTTGTGCGTCAGCCAGTTGCCCTTAAACAGCTTATGCCAGCGAAGAACGATTGCTTTATCTGATAACCTTTGTGCTTTCTTATCATCCACATACAACACAATATGCGTATGATTGCTCATAACAGCATAGCCACAAACATCAATGCAAAACACCTTGGCAAGGGTCAGCAATTTTTCCTCAATCCATTGAGCACTACCTAAAGGTAGACGACGTACATTCCGCACGCCAGTTTCGAGTGGATGTCTCGGTTTGTCTGGCCAAACTACCGCTTTTTTAAGTAACCACCAATGTATGAAGTTTCATTGGGCCAAGAATATATGTGCATTTCTGTAAAATTGTTTTTAAACTTTACAAAAGCCAACGTTTGTTCACCCAAATGAGTATCGAAAGTACCATTGCAGCTTGGTTTATTGTTATATTCGATTACCGTGTATTCCCAAGCATAAAACTCAGTATCACCAAACCTTTTAAATGTATAAGTATCAGTGCTTATTTCAGGGTAGCTAATTACAGTTTGGGTACCATCAGCTCTTAACTCGTATGTCTCGTCACAATAATCAGCAACTAGATCCCACATACCAACATGGTAATCTTTTGCCTTTTCAGTTGTTGTAATTGTGCAACCTGAAATTATCAAAACTAAAAATGAAATGTGAAATTTCAACATTAAACCTCAATAGGTGCATAACGCTTTGCTCACCGGAAAATTGGGAGCGCAGCGAGTAATTTTTCCGCGTGCAGCAACTTGTTATATGACGCCTTTAAAATGTTTCCCCTCATACTAATAAAGCCCAAATCCATGCTCTTCATCTCGCTTCGACTCTTCAATTATTTGCCGGTTTATATATGCAATATGATCTTTAACCCAGTGCCTTACATTAGAATTTTCATGTTCAATCAAGGGGCTTAGTGCTGCTTTATCTGATTCTAGGTAGGGTACTAGAGACCCTGACCAACCACGGGTTCCCATATTAGCGCTCAGTTCACTCGCTACCCGTTGGTCATTTCCAAAGTTCTCAAGCAAGGCGATAAACAAAGCCGAAGGCTGTTGCATCTCATCAACTGTTTCGATGACATTTAAACAACGGGCAACAAAAACTGGGCCAATATCTGGTTGCTTTAAGCACCATTCCATAACGCTTTCAACTGGAATAACAGAAAGTACACTTGGCACATTTCCTACCAAACTTGTTTCCCTATCTAAGAGCTGCTGTAACCAATACTTATCCATCCCTTCAGCTCGAACGATAGCCTCACCAAATATCGGCCAGATTACGTCACCATAGTCGCTCATTAGGCTTAACATTAAAGGTTTGGTATAAGACCAGATATCACCATGATTTAAGCCAAATTTACTCGCCGCAATTAACTGATTAGTTAGCGCAACTGCAAACTCTTCATCTCGCTCTTTTAATAGCTTTTCAGCCATGTCATGCCAATGGTGTGTATCTGTTGCGGTGTTCTCTTGCCCTTTATGTAAAGGTACGGCTGTGACTAAATACTTAAGCTGATCTCTTAGCTCATTGATGCTGTCATTATTGCTAAAACAATACATATAAATCACATTGAGCGCAGACCAGCTTGCCTGTTCGCCCAGCTCAGCTAACTGTAAGCAAAAACTGGCCATCACATCCGGTTCAATGCTGTCAGTCACACTGCCATAACTCAATACGTTCGCACTATTTGGCGATAACACACCTCGCTGAATGAGCTCCAGCAGATTATCTAAATGTGCCTTTTTAATATCACCCGTCCGTATAAAATCTGGATAAAGATGAACCAATTTCTCATCCGCAACTAGCCGATCGATATTCTCTTGCCAAAGCTCTTGCGACTGCTCAAACAAACCTCGATATAAACCTAAAACTAACCGAGAGTTAGGCTTTTCAATGGCTGCTAAGCACTCTAGGGCCAAATCAAGTATCGATACAACATCAGTTAAGTCATGAGCCAGTTGGTGGCCAAAAGCATAGGACTGCTTTTGCTCCCCCTGTAACAATAAGCCGAGGTGAGGGAGTAATTCTTCAATATTATTTGAGAGTTCTGTCGCAAGTACTTTCGCATTCTCTGCTGCCACATCAACGTAGTGACCATCCTCACCTTTATGATGCTCCCAGGGAGGATTGGTTACCAAAATCTTTAACTTCTCGGGCAGTTCTGCTTCATCGGGGCTTAGCAGCTCTAACCAGTTATTCAGCGCATCAGTCGCTTCTTGCTTGATATCTTCTGAATCATACTCAAAAGTGTTTTTGATACTGTCTAGAGCTTCTGGCCAATAGCAGCCATTGATACTAACAACCTTCCTAATCGCCGAATCCAACATTTCAATACGGCCACGAGCAACAAAGCCCCGAATTGAATGACCTATATCTGACAGGACTTTTTCTTTTTGTGCATCACCCCGTTCAAAAAGAACCAGCATTAAATCAAAAGCTTGTTGCCAGAAATCAAAAATATCTTGCCATAGCTCTGGCCGCCACTCTTCAAGCGGTGCTTTAGTTCCCTGATACTCGGCCCCAACAGTTCGTGTGCCTCCATAAGTACTGATTGCTTGACCTAAAGCCTCAAGAACCACAATATCTACATCGGTCTGATTAACTGCAATAGCCCGCTTTAAAATATCAAAGCGAATATTAGGCTTCGCTTGCGTTCCAGATAGATGCACTCGAAACAACTGAGAAAACATACCCGTTGCATTGTTGCTCCAACTTTCATTTTCAGCTGATGCCAGCAACAACATACACCATGCTGATTTTTCAAATACATCCGCATGAAAACATAGCTTTTCCAATGCCCATACTAGGTTTCTTCGCGTATCACCATCTATAGCCTGAAGTTGTTCATGACTGTACTCAGACAAAACTCTGTATAAAGCATCGCTCGTTGACTCGGGTTCACCTCAACAAATGCGCGGAAGAGTTTCGAACCCCTTTCTGTAAGCAGCTCCTCCGCTTGGACAAAAGGGCTTTGCCCCCCAAATAGTCGATCTGAAAATCTTTGAACACTCGGCTGGTCATCAAGATATGAAGCCTGAGTACAAAAACTCTGCATTAAGGAATCGGGGAGAGTATCAATTAGCTGCTTTTGACGATCATATGACGTCTCCTCCCACCATTCTGACGCCAGTGTCAGTGCCAGCGGCTTAGGCACCAGTCTTGCATACCGCCCCGCGCGATTTATGATTTGCCGACTGGTAAATATTTTTAATACTCTGTCAAATGTTTTTAGGTCAGACCCTGCAACATCTTCCGCAATATATTTGGCCTCTTCGCCGGCTGTCCCTTCGGCAGTACCAAAGACATCGAATAAGGAACAAGCAGATAACATTCCCTTCTCAACATCTGTTATACCGCCGTCACCATCGATTAATTTTCTTACGACAGAGCTACTTTCTATCGAACCAAGCAATCGACCCTCTTTCTGATACTGCCCTGCGATTAGAGTAGCCATAAGAGGATAACCCTGAGCAAACCGAGCTACACGATCAACGTCACTCGAATCCATCCCAACTAATATTGGGGACAGGACCTGCTTTATGGCCTCATCTGACAATGGGGAAAGTTGAATATGAATAGATTCATCAACTTGTTCATCTGAATAGCCAACTGTAACAAGTTTTAGCAAGCAATCTGTTTTATTGACCTCCTTGGCCAAATGGTTGTGCAAATCAATATTACAATTTTCAATTACTACCAGGCCATGAACACGATCTTCAACCATTGCTCGAATACTTTCTTTAATGATGGTGTCGTAACCAGGTGCATTAAAAATAAGAACACAGGAATCATCAATAGAAGTAGATGCATCAATAGCTTCTAATAATAAGCGTGTCTTACCTAACCCAGATGCTCCTGTTAGCCTAATCACAGCTCGTTCTAAATTCATAGCAGCAACAAACGACTCAAAATCTTTTGTTCGATTTTCATCAGTCGCATAATGGTAACTATGATTTCTTTCTACATTTTTCCAGTCTTCAAGGTCTCGTGAGGCAGTATTTTTATACCTATTTACAGTATGTTCTTCCAAAATAAATTTTTTAAAAACAATATATGAAGATGATTCCATACTTTTCGGTTTGACAATTGAGCCGTGATCAACATCGTTAATTGTTTCAACCTGATGATGCCTGAAGATACTCTTGGAACTAGAAGAAGATACAATGTCGTCATTTGCAGCGACAATGCTCATAATCTCCAGAGCATTGTCCAGCTCGCTATCTACCCACTGATCATTTAAATCATCGAGTTCGCTGGAATCACGACACAGACTTTTAAGATGCCGATTTCTAAATGAAATATACTTGCCAACATTTGCGAACCCTGACCCATCATGTGGAACGTCAAAAAAGCATACTTTTCTGATTTTATGGTTAATTTTTTTATCCTTCATGCGAAGGAGAAGTTTTTTAACCACTAAGCCACCCAAACTATGGCCAGCAAGAATAATTTCATCGTTATCCAAGTCGCACCGAGCTTTTATATCGGTGAGTAGGCCATTTGCTATATTCAGAATACTGGGGGCACGCTGATAAAATTGTTTAATTATATGGGGCGACTGATAGCCATATGAAACAATGCTGTAATCAAGGTCTGCATCCTGCTCAAGGAACTCTGGAAATCTTCCCCATGTTCCGTCGGCGGAACCGCCCAGCCCGTGGACGAGTATTATTTTTTTTCCCATTTTTAAACTCTAATCTAGTGAACTCTTAGGAAACGATAAAACAATATCGCTCTTCGTTTTCCAGCACACATACTTGGCTGCCACCGTTGATATCCATGGTGCTAAAGGCATATAACGCTTTAGTATTCATGCGTACGCAGTACGCATAATCGTTTGTTGAACTGGGCCGCTACCTGCACGCCGTATCCGGCTGGTGTGGTCTATGCTATGGGGATTTGCTTTTGATGAGTAACTTCTGTTCTGAACCGTTTGTGACTTAAACCGTTACAACGTGACTCATTCCCTGCCTGAACAACGTTATTTATGCGTATTATTAGACCTACTTTTTTCCTATTTGGCAAGGTGTTGTGATTTCGACACTAATTTTTTGAGTGACACCCACCAATACATTCACAGTTCAATGTGGGCTATGTTCTAAATTGAAGTGCACCACTATAGTTCAAGTTAGCTATTTTGGAGGTGCAAAATGGGTCAAAAATACTGTCATTTGAGTCATCAAGAGCGGAAGCTTATTTTTAATTGGTCTCACTATCAGGATAAAACGATACGTGAAATTGCACGTTTACTAAATCGCTCTCATTCCACTATTAGTAGAGAGCTCAAAAGGAATATCTATGACTATTACGTGCCAACATACTATCCAAATCCAGCTCATGATATGTACAAGGCCAGGATGAGTAAGCGTGCTCAACGTGAAAAGCTGAAGACTTCTGAGACACGGCTGTATGTGTTAGATAAGCTCAGGAAAGGCTGGTCCCCTCAGATTATATCAGGACGTCTCAAGCTTACTAATGAAGCTCCCTATGTGTGCCATAAATCAATCTATCAGTTCGTTTACAGTTCGCCTCCTGAACTCATAGCGTGCTTGGCTAGAAAACACAAAAAGCGCAGAAAAAAGTATCCATCACGTCGATATAACAAAAAATGCTCAATGAAAACAAGCATCCTGGAACGGCCCACATTTATAAATGAGCGCTCCCAATTAGGCCACTGGGAGAGCGATTCCGTAGTATCTAAGCACAAGAAATCGGCACTGAATGTCATCATAGAAAGAGCAACACGGCTAGTGCATATAACCAAGCTAAGCTCCAAGAGTGCATTAGTAACAAGCAATGCAATAATAAAACGCCTAAGTTCACACCCCGCAGGATTTGTTCAATCGATTACTTATGATAATGGGTCTGAAAATGCTCAGCACATAAAGGTAAACGGGACATTGCAGTGTGATTCTTACTTTTGCCAGCCCTACCATAGTTGGGAAAAAGGAGCTGTTGAGCAGATAAATAGCCTAATTCGAAGGTATCTGCCAAAAGGTACTGATTTCTCAACTGTAACCAACAAACAGATTCAAGAAATAGAGCATAATTTAAACTCAAGGCCCAGGAGGTGCCTTGATTACAAAACTCCATTTGAAATCTATAATGAAAAAGTTGGTGCACTTCCAAGTTGAACCTGCCATAAATTCTCTTCGCAAGGTTCAACAAACCTCGACAATTGAGAAAAATCTTCATCGAGAGCTAGAAAATATTTCCAATGAGGGTTCGATTCCATTGTTAACCTCGTTGTTCACATAACAACTTATTCTGCGCCACTTTGGTAGTTCAAAACACACCAAAGCGGCTCATATTACATACCTTCATAATTCCACTAATAACCGCCAATGTAAACAGAAAGATATTACAGTGTTAAATACCACTTTGTCACCTTACCCCAAACCGGCGAGTAATAATGTTACAGGACGAAATCAGGCTCTTTGTATAAAAACAGCATAACTTTGGCCTTCAACACACACAAAAAACTGTCAGATTAAGCTGTACTAGCCAAATCTGACAGTTCAAGTTAAGTCTTATTCAAGTTAAGACTTAAGCAACAGTCTGCGCTTTCTTAATAATAGAAAACAGCTGATCTTTTAGGTGCAGGCGCTGTTTTTTCAGTGACTCAAGATAGTCGTCAGAGGTGTTTTCTGCGCCGGTTTCAATGCGATGTACTTCATGATCGCACTCGTGGTACTCCTTGAACAGACGAGCGAAGTGCGCGTCGTTCATTTTCAGGTGGTGGATCTCGTCTTTATATTCCGGAAATTCGTGGTGCAGATCATGTTTTTCAATTGTCATAATACGGTCCTTTCTATTTAGCGCATTTAATACAAGTCGTTGTGTAAGGCAGAGCGTTTAAACGCTCCGGATTGATTTGTTCTTCACAGTGCTGACACAGGCCATAGGTGCCCTGCTCTATTCGCAGTATCGCGTGATTGACCATCACCAGTTCTTGCTTCGCTTCCTGATGAATTTCATCCAGTACATCGTCGTTTTCACGCTCGGTGTTTTGCTCTGCAAAGTTGGCCGACCGGCCCTTTCTGAAATCGGCTTCAATGGCGGCTATCCGTTGACTCAGTTCATTTTGTTTGGATTTGAGAAAACTCGTTAATTGGTCAGCAGTCATGATGTTCTCCTTTGTTAAACTCATCATAACGCGCTGCTTTTGCGGCTCTTTGATCTGGCACAAGGTTAAGGAGTGGGCAATAAAAAACCCGACACTGGGTCGGGTTTTTGGTGCTATAGGTTAGACAAATCTAGACATATTCAACTTCGATGATGTCGTATTCAACGCTACCGTTTGGAGTTTGAATGGTCACTGAATCATCCAGTTCTTTTCCGATCAGACCACGTGCAATGGGCGAGTTAACCGAGATCAGATTGTTTTTAATGTCTGCCTCGTCGTCACCTACGATCTTGTAGGTCACTTCCTCGTCTGTATCAACATTGACTATGGTCACCGTGCTGCCGAAGATCACTTTGCCATTGTTTGCCATTTTAGTGACGTCAATAACCTGTGATGTAGACAGTTTGGCTTCAATTTCCTGGATGCGGCCTTCGCAGAATCCCTGCTGCTCACGTGCAGCGTGGTACTCGGCGTTTTCTTTCAGATCGCCGTGCTCACGCGCTTCCGCGATGTCGGCAACGATCTTAGGACGGACGACTTTCTTTAAGTGGTTCAGTTCTTCACGAAGCATTTCTTCGCCTCGTACTGTCATCGGAATTGATTGCATAGTATCTCACTCATTGCCAGGGCTTGCGCCCTGGCCTTGTTCTTCTTAGTTCAAACGCTGGTGTAGCTCCTGAACAGAGTTTACAGAACTTCTGTCGTCAGCCTCATTGGCTGTACAGTTTGCAAACGCTGCGTTGAGCGTAGTGGTGTAGTTAGTTTTATGCTGAAGTGCACCACGACGTAACACCTTCGAATCTTCGATGGCCTGACGGCCTTCTGTGGTATTCACAATGTAGCTGTACTCACCGTTCTTGATGCGGTCAAGAATGTGTGGACGACCTTCAAATACCTTGTTTACGCGACGTACTTCGATGCCGGCGTCTTCCAGAGCTTGTGCTGTACCTTTGGTTGCATCCAGCTCAAAGCCAATGGCTTTCATGGTCTTAGCCAGCTCTACAACACGTGCCTTGTCACCATTGCGAACAGATAGTAGCGCGCGACCACCACGTGGTAAAGCGTTTGATGCACCTAATTGCGCTTTTGCGAAGGCTTCGGCGAAGTTTTCACCAACACCCATTACCTCACCGGTAGAGCGCATCTCAGGACCACGCATTGGGTCAACACCCTGGAACTTAGCAAATGGCAGTACCACTTCTTTTACGCTGTAGTAAGGCGGGATAACTTCTTTCGTCACACCCTGGCTTTCCAATGACTGGCCAACCATACAACGCGCCGCCACTTTTGCCAGTGCAACACCGGTCGCTTTAGAAACAAACGGCACGGTACGCGCAGCACGCGGGTTCACTTCAATCAGGTAAACCTGACCGTCTTTTACCGCGAACTGAGTATTCATCAGACCAACCACGCCCAGCTCCAGTGCCATGTCGCGCACTTGCTTGCGCATTACGTCCTGAATGTCCTGCGACAGTGAGTGTGCAGGCAGTGAACAGGCAGAGTCACCTGAGTGTACACCGGCTTGCTCAATGTGCTCCATGATGCCACCAATGATGACGTTTTCGCCGTCACAGATCGCATCAACGTCTACTTCGATGGCGTCATCCAGGAAGCGGTCCAGCAGAACTGGCGCTTCGTTAGACACAGATACCGCTTCGGTCATGTAACGACGCAGGTCATCTTCGTCATACACGATTTCCATCGCACGGCCACCCAGTACATAAGAAGGACGTACAACCAGCGGGAAGCCGATTTCCTGAGATTTTGCCACCGCTTCTTCCAGTGACGTAACCGTTGCGTTTTCAGGCTGAAGCAGGTCAAGACGCTCTACCAGCTGCTGGAAGCGCTCACGGTCTTCGGCACGGTCAATCGCGTCTGGTGAAGTACCAATTACTGGCACGCCGTTCGCTTCAAGGTCGCGGGCCAGTTTCAGTGGTGTTTGACCACCGTACTGAACGATTACCCCTTTTGGCTTTTCAACGCGCACGATTTCAAGCACATCTTCCAATGTGATTGGCTCGAAGAACAGACGATCTGAGGTATCGTAGTCAGTTGAAACCGTTTCAGGGTTACAGTTAACCATGATGGTCTCGTAGCCGTCTTCACGCATTGCCAACGCGGCGTGTACACAACAGTAATCGAATTCGATGCCCTGACCGATACGGTTAGGACCACCACCGATCACCATGATTTTATCTTTGTCAGACGGTGCGGCTTCACACTCTTCATCGTAAGATGAATACATGTAAGCGGTATCTGAGCTAAATTCTGCAGCACAGGTATCAACACGCTTATAAACTGGCAGGATATCCAGCTGGTGACGTTTCTTACGAATTTCTTTTTCAGATACACCGGCAATTTCTGCGATACGCGGATCTGAGAAACCTTTACGCTTCAGGCGGCGCAGGAAGTCTTTATTCAGACCAGCCATGCCCACTTCAGCGATGGTGGCTTCGTCTTTCAGAATGTCTTCAATCTGAACCAGGTACCAGCGGTCAACTTTGGTCAGCTCGAACACTTCTTCCACGCTCATGCCGTGACGCATTGCATCAGCAATGTACCAGATACGCTCAGCGCCTGGCTCACGTAGTTCGCGAATGATGGTTTCTTTGGCTTTCGGGTCGTCCAGTGCCACAATTGGGTTAAGACCTGTTGCGCCCACTTCCAGACCACGCAGTGCTTTTTGTAGTGATTCTTGCTGGTTACGACCAATGGCCATCACCTCACCCACTGACTTCATCTGGGTAGTCAGACGGTCGTTAGCGCCGGCAAACTTCTCAAAGTTAAAGCGTGGGATCTTAGTCACAACGTAATCGATTGACGGCTCGAATGACGCAGGGGTTGCACCGCCTGTGATGTCATTTTGTAGCTCGTCCAGGGTATAACCCACTGCCAGCTTAGCCGCAATTTTAGCGATCGGGAAACCGGTTGCTTTTGAGGCCAGTGCTGATGAGCGCGATACACGCGGGTTCATTTCAATGATAACCATACGGCCATCATCCGGGTTAACACCGAACTGAACGTTTGAACCACCGGTTTCTACGCCAATCTCACGCAGTACCGCCATCGAGGCGTTACGCATAAGCTGATATTCTTTGTCTGTCAGGGTTTGTGCCGGTGCCACTGTGATTGAGTCGCCCGTGTGAACACCCATAGGGTCGAAGTTTTCGATAGAACACACAATGATGCAGTTGTCGTTTTTGTCACGCACCACTTCCATTTCGTATTCTTTCCAGCCCAGTAAGCTTTCGTCGATCAGTAGCTCGTTGGTTGGAGACAAATCAAGACCACGGGTACAAATTTCATCGAACTCTTCCATGTTATAGGCAACACCACCACCGGTACCACCCATAGTGAAAGAAGGACGAATGATACACGGGAAGCCGATGCGCGACAGTACGTCGTGCGCTTCATCCATTGAGTGGGCGATCTCTGCGCGAGGACACTCAAGGCCGATGTTTTTCATTGCCGCGTCGAAGCGTTCACGATTTTCTGCTTTGTCGATGGCATCTGCGGTTGCACCGATCAGCTCAACACCGTGTTTAGCCAGTACGCCATGCTTGTCCAGGTCAAGCGCACAGTTTAGGGCTGTCTGACCACCCATAGTGGGTAGTACTGCATCTGGCTTTTCTTTTTCAATGATTTTTTCAACCACTTCCCAGTGAATTGGCTCGATGTATGTCGCATCGGCCATTTCCGGGTCAGTCATGATGGTTGCCGGGTTTGAGTTCACCAGAATAACCCGGTAGCCCTCTTCTCTTAGCGCTTTACACGCCTGAGCACCAGAGTAGTCAAACTCACAGGCTTGGCCGATGACGATTGGGCCTGCGCCCAGGATCAGTATGCTGTTTAAGTCGGTACGTTTTGGCATTGTTACTCCGGTTCTAATTAGGCTTTACGTGCTTGCATTAATTCAATGAAGTGGTCGAACAGCGGTGCTGCATCGTGCGGACCCGGGCTCGCTTCTGGGTGACCCTGGAAGCTAAAGGCCGGCTTGTCGGTACGATGAATGCCCTGCAGGGTTCCGTCGAACAACGACTTATGCGTTGCACGCAGGTTATCTGGCAAAGTAGCCTCGTCCGCTGCGAAACCATGGTTCTGTGCAGTGATCATTACCACGTCACGGTCCAGGTCTTTCACCGGGTGGTTACCACCGTGGTGACCGAATTTCATCTTCACCGTTTGTGCACCGGATGCCAGCGCCAGTAACTGATGGCCCAAACAAATGCCAAAGATAGGCGTATCAGTTTCTAAGAAGGCTTTAATCGCATCGATTGCATAAGTACAAGGCGCTGGGTCGCCAGGGCCATTAGACAGGAAGATACCGTCTGGATTCATCGCCAGTACTTCTGCAGCGGAGGTTTCTGCTGGTACTACAGTTAGTTTACAGCCACGGTCTACTAACATGCGAAGAATGTTCTTTTTCACACCAAAATCATACGCAACAACATGAAATTTTTCTTCCTCAGAACTCAGAGTCTGGAAGCCCTGACCTAAAGTCCAGCTCCCTTCACGCCACTCGTAAGTCTGTTCTGTTGTTACGACTTTCGCTAAATCCATCCCTTTAAGGCCTGGGAACGCTTTTGCCGCTTCCAGTGCCTGCTGCTCATCAATTTCATCGCCCGCGATGATGCAGCCATTTTGAGCGCCCTTATCACGCAGGATACGCGTCAGCTTACGCGTATCTATATCGGCAATCCCAAGGATATTGCGTGCTTTTAAGTAGTCACTTAACGATTGCTCGTTACGGAAATTACTTGCAAGCAATGGCAAATCCCGAATTACCAGACCCTTAGCCCAGATTTTATCGGCTTCTTCATCCTCACTATTAGTACCGGTATTCCCGATGTGCGGATAAGTCAGCGTCACAATCTGTTCTGCATAAGAAGGATCCGTCAAAATTTCTTGATATCCCGTCATAGACGTATTGAATACTACCTCACCAACGGACAGGCCGTCAGCGCCGATGGCAGTACCGCGAAACACAGTGCCGTCTTCAAGGACTAAGAGAGCGGATTTAGTCAAGTTAACCTCCTAGATAGTAAAAAACGGGAGCAAGCCAGCGCTTATCTTCCCGTCTACAAAGCGCTTGGTAACACGCAGTTATTAAAATTTTGGCAAATTCGTTATAGTCTACAGCACTTTCTTAGATTCGTCTAATAATTCACGTAAAAAATAAAAAAATAAGGTTTTTGACGACTTTTACTAACGAACACGCTAAAATAGTAAGCTTACCTCTTCAATCCAAGCACATCTTGCATGGAATAAAGTCCGTTCGGCTTATCTTTTAACCACTGCGCAGCCCTTACAGCACCTGATGCGAAGGTTAATCTTGATGTTGCTTTATGTGTTAATTCCAGCCTTTCTCCCATGGTGGCAAAATAAGCCGTATGTTCACCAACTATGTCGCCAGCTCTGAGCACTGAATAGCCAATTTCTTGTTGACTTTTAGCCTCATGTACCTGAGTTCTGTCATAGCGTGCCACCTGGTCATGATCCCAGCCTTTTGCCTCGGCAATGGCTTCACCAATCGCCAGCGCGGTCCCCGAAGGGGCGTCGACTTTGTTACGGTGATGGGCTTCAAAGATTTCAATGTCCATTTCATCGGCCAGCTTTGCCGCGGCAGTTTGCACCAGGTCCAGCATCAGCGTCACACCGACACTAAAGTTACGCGCAAAAACAATCGGAATAGACTGAGAGGCGTTTTCTAATGCCTGCATTTGTTCTGCACTCAGGCCCGTTGTGCCAATCACCATAGGTGTTTTGTTGGCCACAGCCTGTTGCAGGTGACCAAGCATGCCCTCTGGCAGGGTAAAATCGATCAGTACATCCAGTTCAGGGTCCAGTTGCTGTTCAGAACTGAAAGTCGCCCCGGTTGGTGCTTGCGGCTGCAATGTGGCAATAGACTGGTTAAGGTGTGGCGAGGAATCTCTGACGAACGCGCTACCAAGCTGGCAATGCTGAGACTGTTGGACTGCTTCAATCAGCGCCAGGCCCATACGGCCATTGGCGCCAAAAATACCGATTTGTGTCATTTTACGGTTTTCCTTTGTGTTAGATATGCCACCTGTTTGGTGGTACGGAAACGTATTTTCCCGATTTTCAGCGCAAGAGAGATAAGCTTAATCACCCCGCTTTTATACCAGGTGATTAATTTTGTGCTCTAGAGTTTACCCTATCTCTGTGTCATAGTCAGTTGACAATAATACCAATCTATCCTGTTTTGCGTGCTCATCACTTAGGTCCGACTATTGAGGTCTCGCCCCCTTTACAATGGGGTTTTCAGCTGTCGCAACCTCTGCTCAGGTTCAAAGTCATGTGCTCAGACAGGTAGATTAATATAATAACTAAACACCATGGACTTTGGACGTCTAACCATATAAACTTCCGCCCTCGCCGATTTCAATTATTGCGGGCGATGTAGTTTAAATGCAGCTAATAATGGATTCGTTGGCTGTGGTTAGTTTTTGGGGAGTGCTATGCAGCCAAACTTAAATCACACACAAGCAAAGCTTTCTTTGCTACCACTTTTAACCTTTGTTGGCCTGTTCCTGGGCGCAGGTCTGTACCTGCAATCACAGGGCGTCGACTATGCTTTCTATCAGCTACCGGCACCGGTTGCCATTTTGCCCGCCATAGTGATCGCGTTTTGGATCAACAAAGGCACCATCAACCAGAGCGTTGAAACTTTTATTAAAGGCGCCGGACACAGCAATATCATCACCATGTGTTTAATTTACTTGCTCGCCGGTGCGTTCTCGTCGGTGGCCAGCGCGACGGGCGGCGTTGATGCCGTCGTCAATGCTGGTTTATCGCTGATCCCGCCAAGCCTGTTGTTACCCGGGCTGTTTTTGATCGCGGCAGTGGTTTCAACGGCTATGGGAACGTCCATGGGTACTATCGGTGCCATCGGCCCAATTGCTTATGCGGTATCTGTTAAAACCGGTATCGATCCCGCCCTGATGGCAGGTACTATTGTCTCCGGTGCGATGTTTGGTGATAACCTGTCTATCATTTCTGATACCACCATTGCAGCAACTCGTACTCAGGGTTGTGAAATGAAAGACAAGTTCAGAGAAAACCTGAAAATTGCCCTGCCTGCTGCTGCGCTTACTGTTGCATTACTGGTGTTTTTAACACCTGAACCACAGGCGGTTGAAACCAAGCCATTTGACTGGCTGCTGGTGCTGCCCTATGCCTTTATTTTGGTACTGGCAGTGATAGGCATTAACGTCTTTGTGGTGCTCTTTAGTGGTATTATCTTTGCCGCACTCATGGGGTTCACGGGGGATTATCAGGGCGCTGCATTTGTCAAAGACGTGTACAAAGGCTTCAGTGATATGCAGGAAATTTTCCTGTTATCTATGTTTATCGGCGGTTTGTCTGAGTTTATTCGCGTCAATGGCGGGCTGGACTATCTGGCTCACAAGATCCAGGCAATCACGGCCATCATTGCCAAATGGCACAGAAAAGTGGCCGATCAGTTAGGTATTGCCGCGCTGGTGCTCACCAGTAACCTGTGCATCGCCAACAACACAGTGAGTATTATTGTTGCCGGCCCGGTTGCTAAAAAGCTGGCGGATGATGGTGAGATCTCTGGTAAGCGCTCTGCCAGCCTGTTGGATATTTTTGCCTGTGTCATGCAGGGCTCGCTGCCTTATGGCGCACAGGCTTTATTGCTGGGTGCGACCTTTAAGATCAGTCCGTGGGAAGTCTCTACCTCGTCCTTTTACTGCTTTATTCTGGCGTTTACGGCCATTGCCGTTATATGTTTGCGCCGTCATAAAGACTAAGTCCCCCTCTTTAATGGCATCCTGAGGATGCCATTATTTGTCCTAAACCAAGAAAATGCGTGTTTTTATTCCCCTTGTTTGTTGATTTGCGTTTATAATTCAGCTGTTTATAACCCCATACACACGAGAAACAATGAAAACACCACTTTTTTCTGCGCTCACTCTGAGTCTTATGCTTAGTGCTGGTACGGCTGTGGCGGCTGACTGGAGCAACACTCAACTACACCTCAATCACGGTGAATTTAAAAACCCATTTAGTCAGCAAAAAGCCAATCAGACGATTTACTCTCTGCAGCATGCTTCCGGTTACCGTTATGGAGATAACTTTTTCTTTATCGATTACAGCTCAGACGATCTGGACGATGGTTATCAGGATGGCGACTTTTACGGCGAGTGGTACTCTACATTTAGCCTGGGGAAACTGGCAGATCTGAAGTTTGATAACTCTCCACTACAGGACGTCGGTCTTGTAATGGGCTTTAACGCCGCGGGCGATGCCAAGGTCATGAAGTACCTGCCTGGCGTGAAACTTTCCTGGAATATCGATGGGTTTAATTTCTTCTCTACTACTTTGACAGGTTACATCGACGACAGTCGCGGCGTTAATGCTGGCGGCGCGCCGAAAGAGACCAACAGTTATATGCTGGATGTGGCCTGGGGCTACCCGTTTACCATTGGCGGACAAAAGTTCGAGTTTACAGGTCATGTTGAGTACATTACTGGCCGTGATAACGAAGTGGGCGGTGATGTGAAAGGCTGGCTACTGGCGCAGCCTATTCTGCGCTGGGATCTGGGTCATGCACTGGAGATGCCCGAAAACCAGCTGATGCTGGGTATCGAATGGCAGTACTGGCGCAATAAACTGGGCACAGACACCAACGAGTCAGTGCCTCAGGTGCACCTGGCCTGGACTTTCTAAGCTACGCTTTTTTGCCGGGTCATTACCACTGACCCGGCTTGCGCCCCGTTTATTACTCTCGAATAAAAAACACGCAAAACTGTTGCAGAAAAACATACCATACAGTACGGTATGTTCAGTTATCATCAAACGGAGTTGTTTTATGTTCAGTCAGATCTTGAGCCTGAAGCCTGAGCACGATCGCCTTCAGGCCAAAGCACGTACACACCATTTTCGTGACGCACTACAGGTCACACTCGATACACCATCCTTAACACCTTCTCAGCTGCAATACCGGATTTTTAATACTATGCCCGGCTGGGTAACACAATTGATGCGACTCAGAAATAAGTTAGTCGCTGTATTTGGCTTTTCAGTAGGGCAAGACACGATGGAGCCTGCCAGTGATGAGCTGGATGTTGGCGATCAGGCAGGTTTTCTGAACGTTTGCGAAAAGCACCCTGACGAGATCATCAGCAGCGCTGAGGATCGCCATATGGACTTTTACCTGAGCGTTAAAAAACAGCAAAATACTGTGGTAATATCTACCTTGGTCAATCCAAAAACGTTAATTGGCCGCACTTATCTCACTGCCATTTTGCCCTTTCATTATGTCATCGCGCGATGTGTTATTCACAATGCCAAGAAGGCGGGCAGATTATGAGCGATGCAAAACAAAGTTGGCTGGTATTTGCGCTAAAAACCCTGATCCGCAACGGGCCGGACGCCCTGACCATAGACCGCTTGTGCAGCCGTAAAAAAGTGACTAAAGGCTCTTTTTATCATCACTTTAAAAATCGCCAGGCTTTTATCGATGCACTGATGACTTACTGGTATGAGCAAGCCACTGCACGCCTGATTAGCATTGCCGATACGCAACCCTGCCCCATGACCAGACTGGAACGCCTCGATGAGGCCATTGCAGCCACTGACATAGAAGCCGAACTGCATATACGTGCCTGGGCCCTGAAAGATACCAGCATCCAGCATCACTTGTGCACCATCGACGCTCAGCGCCAGCATTACCTTAAAACCTGTTACCTTGAATTAGGTCTGGAGCCAACTCAGGCAGAACAACTGGCAACCACCAGCTATGCCAGTTTTCTGGGACTACAGCAACTCTACCCTCGGCTGTCCGTACAGGACTGTCTGACACTGAGTTCCCAACAGGCAAAAACGCAACTGGAGACATTATTATGAATCGCGCCGCTTTTTTAGGAAATGGGCTGATATTCACAGGCCTGCTTCACAACCTGGTCGGTATCTTGATGGGCTGGGAGGTACTCACCGCAATGCATCGGGAAGGCTGGTTCGCCACGACCGTCGTCAACGGCAGTTTGCTATTTGACCGCGAAGCCATCGTGTGGTTTCTAAGCAGTGGGGTGTTGTTTTTACTCCTTGGCTCTGTGCTGCGTCAACTCAGCACATATCAGATACCCGTGCCAGGGCTATTTGCCCCCTCACTCACCTTATTTGGTGTGATACTGGCGATCATAATGCCTTTCTCTGGTGCTTATTTATTGATTTTGCTTGGCGCCCTCCCGATATTAAAAGATAAATTCTGGCGCAGGCCGTCGCACTTGTCGTGACTTTTGTCCTAAAGATGTCCAATTAAATGTCGATATAAATTAAGATAAAAGTATTAATCGATACTTTGTATGTTTAGCCAAGCGTGATCAGGGAAAGTGCTATGACATTTATAATTCACCAGACATCCAGAGACATTACCGCTTTTCAGAGTAAACCTGCAGCCACCGCGACAGACGAAGTGGCTGCAACCAAAGAACAACAGACGACGCCGTCTGCAACAGATACCGCAGAAGAAGCCCAGGGCATCACTTTATCTAATGAAGACAAGCATGTACTGTCCGGGGAAAAAGCCAAAGAAGACGCTGAGGAGTTTGAAGATGTCCCTGCCTATATTCAGCGTATGCTGGAACGTCTGGAAAAGCTCAAAGAAGAAATGACCTTACTCAAAGAAGAGTTAATGGCATTGCAAACAGAGCGAGAACCCGATGAGGCAACTCAGCAACTGACAGAAATGAAAAGCCAGTACCTGATGCAGTTGCAGGAGCAGTATTTTGACATGATCAAAAACATTCAGGAAGCGCTGAAAAAAGAAGGGATCACTGATCCCGGCATCATTATTCGCGCTATAACTTAAATTAAATACCAGAATAAACAGGGTTAAGAGACAGTGCTCTAATTATCTCTTTTAACGTGTTAGCGCCTACGATTATTAAGCCTGAGAACGGCATGAGCCATAGTCGCACCGCGAAAAGCAAACAGAATTGAGCTATAACTAATAACAGCCTTCACTTTAGTAAGTGGTAAAATTGTGCAACGCTCCTATGTTATAGCCCTTTTATTACTTTGCTTATTGGTTAGCAAATACAGTTTTGCGATGTGCTCTGAAATACGCATAGGCGGTAGCCCTGATGCCCCTCCCATCAGCTATGCTATTAGTGAAGACAGTTTACGTGGTATCGGGTTTGATTTTGTTCGGCAAATTTTGCCTAAGCAAACGCAAATAAAAATAGCAAAGCCCATGCCCTGGCTCAGAGCCATTCAATGGGCAAGAGATGGCCATATTGATTTGCTGGTTGGTTTGCAACACACCCACTATCCGCCAGACTGGTTTACCTATTTAGAGCCTCCTCTGACAACGTCTGCACACAGTGTGTTTTATCGTCGCCGAGAAATACCGCTGCGTAACTTGCATGCACTTTTGCCACTCAGAGGCGCAGCGTTACGTGAAGCTAAATCAGCCACACATAGCCACACCGGATTTGATCTCACCCAGCTGACCCTGACGACGGCGGATAGCGTTGAAAAAGCCCTTAAAATGCTGGCGCTGGGTCGGATTGATTACTTTATTGCCCCACAGTGGCAGGCCATTAGCAGTTGGTTGAATGTGTATAGTGAGCAGTCTTTACCCCTTGCCATGTTACCTGAACCTGTGCAAATCAACCCTGTGTACCTTGCCCTGTCTAACCAAAGCCCTTGTCTGGCCGACAAAGAGGCATTGGAAGCGGCCATTATCAAAGCAAAACGTGAAGGGCTGATGGAAGCCTTGCTTGAACAAAGCTTCCTCTATTCAAATGTAGTTGATCAGTTTCACAATCTGATACGTTAGTACGAAAAGAGCAAATGTAGGAATCATAAATCATTGTATTTTTAAGATAACAACACTGAGGATAGTACTAACAAGGCTAAAAACGCAGGGGTAATAAAAGCCCGAAATCGGCAAAGTGATATCGGGCTGAGAGTATTTAACAAGGTCACATAGCTTAACCACTGAAACGGTCTGGACCATTCAGCGCGAATACAGGACTAAAAGACAAAATCGACACCCATACTGATGGTGCGCGAATCGCCGTGATAGGCCCAACCGTTAGGCACATCGCCCTGATCGACAAACTTGTCATACTGGACTTTGAAAGCAGCCTTAGGCATAAAGTCATAGCGAACACCAAAGCTCAGCATGTAGTGCTCTTCCAAATCTTCTGTCGGGACTTTGGAGCGTTCATGGTCTGCTTTTGAATAAGATACATAGGGTTGAATATCATCCCAGTGATAGACGAGAGAAACCAGATAGGTAGGAAATTCAGTGCCCAGATCGTCATCGTAGTCAACAAAGTTTGCATCAAAAAGTACCGTGAACTGACTTAAATTGATGCTCCCACCCAGGCCAATAAAGGTCTGAGAAAATGGCGTATATGGGTCAATACTGCCATCTTGCTGAATGGTCTCCCTGTCGCGGTCGTTCTGGAAATAAACAAATCTCAGGTCAAAGTTGTCGCCCGAAATATTCCAGTTCATCCCGGTAATATCGGTCCAGAATTCATTGACGGTACGCGCATTACCACCATACAGCTTATCGTAGTAGAGCATTTCGACGTTATCGTCGGAATACTCGTTACCGTAGAAAAAGGTCAGTGTATTGCTGTAATCACCCAGGTCAAAGCTATACATTGCATGGACCCCGTTAAACTGAGTAACCTGCCACCAATATAAGTTTGCAGGGGGCCGCATCCAGGGGTAAGCATAGCCGACTTCTGAAAACTCAGAAAAATAGTACATGGGGATGTTACGGCGTCCTGCCATCAGGGTAAGCTGATCTGAGGCCTGATAAGTAACATAGTACCAATCGAATTCGGGCTCAAAATCGTCGACTCCTTTGGCGACCAGCTGCGCCGTCACTGAGAACTTTTCATTCAAATCGACCACAGCCTGAACAGCTAAAATTGACTCGGCATTAAAGGTGATATCATTGTCATACTGACCCACATCATAAAAGTCAGCGGTCAATATTTCATCGCGGGTTTGTCCGGGTTTGAGCGGGTCATCCACCGTACCCAGGGTTTTACCGGCAATGATAGAACCATATCCACTTATCCGCATCTCAGCCATGGCCGATGCTGACAGTAATAAAGACAAACAAGATGAGAATGCTAATAATTTTTTCATGATTATGTCCTATTAAAATTTCGCAACAACCTTGACCGAGTCTGTTGCAGCACTCGCGTCAATATATCCGATCGCATCGGGGTTTGAAGCCACAGTCGAGATCACCTCCTGAGCCGAACTCATCTCCTGCGGAGGAGTCCCCTTACCTGTGAACAGAATTTTAGACCAGTAGGCTTTTACCTGGCTGCTGGAGCGGCCTATCACCTTTTCATTAAATTCGTCAGTCGCTGGGTCATCAGCACTGGCACTGATCAGAATCGCATTGCGTCCATTAGAAAAAGACTTTGTTTTTCCTAGGAATATCTTTTTGATTTCACCCTGATCAAAGGATGAATCATTGCTTGGATGAACAATGACAACAACTTCGGCATGTACAGGCAGGGACTGGGCCATACCCAGAAGTGCGGCGCCATACATGGCCGCACAACACACCTTCTTGACGGAGATTGACATAATCGTTTCCTCATGTGAGTGGCAGAATCAAGAAGTTTTGTGCACAAACTTCCCCTTCAAAGTAGTAGAAAGGTTAATAATTAGCCAATTTTTAACAGGTGGTTAGGTAGGACATTGTGCTATTTCTGAGACAATAGTGAATACAGCCCAACAAAGGCCAGACTGGGCAACACGAGCAGTTTGTTAAATTTAACTAAACAATTGGCTTTTTCTTGTCTTATGACTAAAACTTGATAGTGGACTGAACAACTTATCGGCGCACAACGGGGCTGTGGTGCAGATATAAAAACAGCACCTCCCCTTGGAGATTAAGGTTATGCAATGGTTTAAAAACCTACCGTTATTTTACAAAGTTTGTCTAATCGTCGCTCTGTCGGTATCCGTATTTACCGCAAACCTGTTAATTAATTACTTCGCCTTTAAAAGCACACAAAAAGAGCTTATGCTGCTGGAAAAGCAAATTTACAAAACCGTCCAGTTATCCACCATAAACAGTGTGCTTATCCGCCGCGCAGATGAGCTCTACAGTCAGGCCGTCTCTTTTGCAGACAATGACGTGTTGAACCAGGCGTCTCAAACGGTGCAAGACTTGAAAGCCAACCTGGATGAACTGCGCGTGCTGGACCTTGACAATGCCACACAAATTCAGCGCCAACTCAACGCAATTGAAGAATATAAGGCGCTGTCCGAGCAGATCGCGCAGGGCATGATCAACGACACCATAGACTTCAGTACCTTACCTGCCAAAGCAAAACAAAAATCGGAGCTGTTTGAGCAAACCGATAACGATCTGAGCGCTTATCAGCAAAGCGTCGATGCGCTTTTTCAGTCAACCATTAAGAAGGCCTATCAAAGCGGCAATGACGGCCTATGGATGTCAATTCAATCCGGCGTGGTGCTGACCATCCTACTTGTCATTGTGGCTCTGTCGGTGGCGCGTAATATCAGCTTTACCGCCAACGAACTCAGATCATCTTTACGTGAACTTGCAGAAGGACACGGGGATTTGAACCAACGTATAAAAGTATTGGGCAAAGATGAACTCGGTCTCACCGCGCAAAACTTCAATAAGTTTATGGATACCCTGACATCGGCCATTAACGGCGTGATGTCGGTTTCTCAACCTTTGTTAGATACCTCAGAAAAACTGGTTCATAGTACCGAAAAAGTGAGAGAAGTTACTAATACTCAGTCAGCTCAGGCATCACAGACACAACAATCTATCAATGAACTTATTCAGTCTATCGCCAGCATAAGTGAAGCGGCCTCTGCGGCAAATACCGCAGCACATGAAACCGAGCAGGAAGCCCACAACGGCCTGACAGCGGTTACAGACACCATTGCCAATTCCAAAGAGTTAAACCAACAGATCAGTCATGCCGCCGAGGCCGTTAATGATCTTGCCAAAGGCACTGGTAACGTGTCGTCTATCCTAGATGTCATTAGCTCCATCGCGGAACAAACGAACCTGCTCGCACTTAATGCGGCCATTGAAGCCGCTCGGGCTGGTGAACAAGGTCGTGGTTTTGCCGTCGTCGCTGACGAAGTCAGAACTCTGGCCTCACGCACCGGTGATGCCACTACTGAAATTCGCTCCCTGCTCGATTCCTTGCAAAACGCGGCAGATCACAGTGTTAAAATGATGAGCCAGGCCGATGAACAAGCCGCAAGTAATGAAAGCCGGGCATTAAAAGCAGGACAAGCACTGGAAGAGATACAGTCTAAGATTGCCAATATTACGTTGATGAATAATCAAATCGCGTCGGCCACAGAACAGCAAAGCTCTGTGGCCGCACAGGTTGCCGATACCATTGAACAGATGAACGAAGGGCAACAACAGGTACATGCATCATTTGCTGACCTTGACGATGTATCGCACAGACTGCACGAAGCATCAGACAGGCTGGTCGCAGCAACCAGCCAGTTTAAATTATGAGTTTAAACCCCATACTTAATTTGGCCAGGCTGATAACCCAATGATAAATATACCCAGCAGGCTCAGATAACAGACGCCAAATGCAACGCTGCGCAATATTTTCTGGCCGAAGTAGTAACACAACATGTGCCCGACCCTGGAGACAAGGTATGTTAAGGCTATTGCATTCAGCCACCAGGGATCCGCACCGGAAAACATGGCAAAGAGTATGACCAACACGAATATACCGAGCGTCTCATTACTGTTCGCAAATACCCGGTTACAACGAAATAGCCAGTCATCCGGGTCCTGAGTAACTGCGACTCCCGGAGGATGCTTTTGCTTAATGGCGACAATATCGACAATCGCCAGTTGGATTAAGAATAATGCACCCGACAGGCCGAGCACCAAAATGCTAAGATGATATGGCGCCAATAGTTCTGCCATGTATGGCTCCTGTGTTTTTATGATTTAGGTTCAGGTACTGTGACTCGGGTTGTATCTGAGGTCAATCGAACATTCATATGACCCCATGGCACTTACTTAACTCCCCTTTAATTATCCACACCTTTAAAGGCAACGTCTTGTGTTTCAAGGGAGAAAATTTTGCCATTGTCCAGTTCAATCTCGATATAAAAAGTCATATTCACTGGATAGTCTGGCCCGGTATTCAATATCAAATTACGTGTAAACCCGGCATTTAGCCCGCCATTGGCTTGACCATATTGCACATACTCCTCAACCGTAAAAAACGTTTTCACGTCGTTTTTATAGCTGTAGTACTTATTCAGCGTATCTGCATAAGTCACGGAAAACAGCGCATTCAGCTTAGAACCGGATGGATAGGCCTCGCTAAAGTCGGACGCTGAGGTAATATCAATTGAGACGATGTCCTCTTCTGTGTGAGGCGGTATGGGCGACAAAGCATAGGCTTTTGTGATCAACGAAAACGAATGAGGTATATCAAGCCAGGATGCCGTTGTGACCGACTTAGTTTGAGTGTCCAGACCAAAAACAATGTCCTGATAGGTCACTTGCTCAGTTACCTGATACGGCGTGTCCCGATTATATTCAGGGTTTTGCGTATCTTGTTCCGCCAGTCGATTGTAAATGCGAACTTCAAATCCTTGGGTGACTATTTTTGAATTTTTCTCGCTGGGCTTGGGTTGTCCCCCCTGCCCGGGAGCCGTGCCATCGCTGCCAGAACCACAGCCTGTTAACACGCCCGATAGCGCCAGTACACCCAGTGTTTTCATCCTCATCATGTCTTGTCCTTAAACTGCAAGTACGTCATATTCTATCTGGATATGTATTGGTAACAATGGCTTGTGTGTTATTAAATGTTACTCATTGCACAATTAAACACTATGCTCTGTTTGCTAATGTAACGTGCAGCCGCTTTTTAAGGGCTTAGTTCGTTTTTTCATTCCAAAGAGAGGGCCTGATGTCAATGACAGATCAGGCCCCAATGTCAGTTTAGTTACATGCCCCCATCACTTTCCACACTGCCCAGCGGCTAGAATTGTCGGCCGGATTCTGGTTGCGTGTCCACCACTTGGCCTGGAAAAACCGACCGTTATAACTCACCTGTTCACCCGCGGTATAAACCGTATTAGCGGACCAGGCACCGACTCGACATCCAGGAGTCTTTGTTTTGACATTTATGTTGTGTGTGGCTGAGCGAGTTTGCAGCCCACCTTTATCGCTGGCCACCGCATAAACCTCATAAGTACCCGCTTCGCTCAAAGACACCGAGGCAGAGTAAGGTTTTGTGTGACTGCTTGCCACCTGTTTGCCATTAACAAAATAGCGGATCTGAGCCAGGTCCCCATCCTTATCAGACGCACTGACCTGTAGTGCGATTGGCTGACCCAGTGCAAACTCACTGCCATTTTTGGGGCTGTTCAGGGTTACCTCTGGTGCATGGGTCTCACTTTTTATGGCATTCACTTTGATTGTGCGTGAAACTGCTGCGGAGCGGGCCCCCTTGTTATCTATGGCAACCGCACTCAGGGTGTATTCTCCAGCTTGTTTTGCGTCGAAGTGAAATGCATAAGGTGCTTGAGTAAGCTCACTCAGCAACTGCCCATTGACACTAACTAGCACCTGTTTAATCGTGCCATCTCTGTCGGTTGCATTTAATGCCACCGCCACCTTGCTGCCTTCACTCACTTCGAGGTAATTATCTGGTGATAAGAAGGTCAGTTCAGGTGCCTGATTTGGTTGCTCCGCTTTGATACCACACTCAACGCCGCGCTGCCATACGCCCCAGGAACCCGAGTTATGCGCGGGGCTCTGACCTCGGTTCCACCATTTAGCCGTATACTCAAAACCATCAAAGGACGCTTTATTACCCTGGACATAGACCTGGTTTTCTCTCCACTGGGGTGTCTGGCATTGCGCAGGGTCAATTAAGGTAAAGCGCACAGGCTCAGAGGTTACTGTCAGACCTTCATTGTCTTCTACAATCGCACTGAGTTGATAGGTGCCGGTTTCATCGCTTTGCCAGTGCACCTCAAAAGGCTCAGCAGTTAATGTCCGATATTGCTCACCGTTTACAACAAAAGTGACTTTAACAACCTCACCATACTCATCTTTTGCATCAGCACTGAAGGTCAACTCTGACTCAATCTTAAAGCGGCTGCCCTCACCCGGGCTCGTTATGGTTATTTCCGGCGCTTTATTTTCTGTACAGGCAAAAACCCCCACTTGTTTAAACGCCGCGCCGACATCTTTAGTGTCGTAACCCAGCTCCTCGGCAGCATCGGTAACACCGCAAGCCAGAGATTCAAAACTGCCGTTGTAAACCCAGTAGTATTTGTTGGCGTGCAACATCACTTCATAGGCATTTTTCACGCCCCAGCCTGATGTATTTGCCAGGTGATAAAATGCTTTGTTAAACACCCCAGAACTGTAATGAACATCCAGCCCCACGGTATAGTCATCCGCATGACCAATCGACTTACCGTCTTTCGTTGGGTCATTCATATAACGCAATGCTGTACGGTTTTTGAAAATGCTGGCACCTATTAACCAATCGACCTCGCAGCTGCCATCGGCGTCTTGATTCAAAAAGCACTCCAGTGCTTCCGATGTCATATCTGAAAACGCTTCGTTCACACCACCAGACATACTGCTGTAAACGAGCTTGGAGTTTTGTGACGTCACACCATGGGCAATTTCATGGGCGACCACGCCCAATGATGTAAAGGGATACACACCATAACGAGACAAGTTGCCGTCGCCAAACGTCACTTCTTTGCCATTCCAAAATGCATTGAGGTAATTTTCTCGGTAGTGCACCCTCATCACCAAATCGCCTTCCAGTGCGCGGCTGCTGTACCAGTCATCGAACATCTCCAGCGTCGCTTTACCATAATACATGGCATCATTCAGCGGAGAATACGCACCATTAACTGACTTATGCTGGTTCTCATGGCAATCAAACACAAAGGTCTCTGCATTACTGATGCCATGTTCCATGTCGATCACACGAATATCATCATGCGCCAGGGCACAACGCCCATCTGCACGTTCTGTGGCATAAAACTTAGGTTTGTCCTCACCAAAATAGTGTCGGCCGATTTTCTCATTACCGCCGGGGCCCGTGCCAATTTTGCCGTGGGTTAGGGTTTCAACATGACTCAAAACCTCCGCACTATGGGCATCAATAAAGAACTCTGGTCGGCTGGGTGCTTGCTCTGTCTCGGCAAAAAATGTGATCATGTATGCCAATCTAAAGCTATTCTGGTAAGGATAAACCACCAGTTCGACCTGCTCATCATGCGTGAGCAAGAGATCCGGAATACTCGCCTTTGCGCTACTCAGCGCTTGTGCTTCATCAATTGATGCGACCACCGAATCCAGCTTTGGGGCCGCTACCACCGAACCACTGACCCCTGTTATATTCCCCTCAGGTGAAAACCACACACTAAACAGGTTTTGTGCATCATGATGGGTCACAATTTCCCCTCCATGTACCCGTATTCCCTGGTAATACTGACTGCGACGAAGGTGCTTGCCATCTTTGCTGCGGCTGTGGGTTTTAAATTCAAAGCCAGCCTGAGCACTTGCCTGACGGGACTGAAAAAAGCGCGTTGACTGCTGCAACTGTTCGATCAGTTGTGACTCCAGCTGCTTGTTACTGTGGACACTGATTGGCGCGGTGCTAGCTGTAGCACCAAACACGCACATCGCGGCGAGAAAAGACGCTATGGGTGATAACTTATACATAATTATACTCTTATTGTTCGTTGTTTTTATTTGTCTGATAGAAGCGCGTCCCTGCGCTATTTTGGGGTTATCCGTAAGCGTGAGTTAATTTATAGCTTGCGCCAAACGCCATTACTGCCAGGCGTCTGACCTCGGGTCCACCAGCGTGCCTGCCAGGTTTCACCGTTATGCGTAACCTTGTCACCGCCGGTATAAACCAGGTCACTGCGCCATGCGCGTACTTTGCCATCGTCTGGGATGATCTCCTGCCACACACCGCCATTGGCGGGCAGCGCACCTCGTGTCCACCAGCGGGCGCGATATTCAACGCCTTTGTAGAACACCTTATCGCCACCCACATACACTTTGTTGGCATCCCAGGTGGTGTTGCCATCGCCTGGCGTCGGATCAGGCGTATCAGCCAGATTTTTCACGGTAACGTTAAACTGACGCTGCACTTCGTGGATGCCATCGGTGACAGTCACAGTACCAGTCACAGTCTGTGTTTTATCTACTTCGGAGGCGGTCAGGGTCACAGATGCGCCCTGGCCGCTTGTTGTGTGACCAGGCACATGCCAACGATAGCTCAGTGTCTTACCTTCCGGATCAGTGGCACTCACAGTCAGCGTTTTGCTGGTCTTTTCATCCAGACTAATACTCGCTATGTCTCCAACAATTGGGGCTTTGTTTTCAACTACCGGCGCTTTTACCTGTACTTTGACTTGTCGCTGTACCTGGTTCACCCCATCGGAGACCTGTAAGTTGATAGTAAAAACAGAGTCCTGAGAGACATTGGGCGCCGTCACGATAACGCTGTCATGCTCGCTTTGCAGATGCAGCTGATCATCGCCTGACCAAAGGTAGGTCAGCGCTTTACCTTCGGGGTCGCGCGCATCAGCAGTCAGAATATAAATGTCTCCCGCTGCCAGCGTCAGGTTGGTCTGCATAGTGACTATGGGTGCTTTATTCACGGGTACCGGCTCAGTCACTTTCCCGGCCAAACCTTCGTGCATGGCATTGAGAATATCACCGTTATCCGCATCAATTTCCCAGGCGAACAAACCACCCAGATTGTGCTCACGGACATATTTTCCCTTAGCTCTGACTGAACGCGGGCTGTCATAGGTCACCAGCGTTCCTGTATCGCGATTCCACACATAGGCAGCTTCGGCAGTGGTGTCATAACCCACTTCAAAGCCATTAATGCCGTGCTCACCACTGCCAATCATGTGCGCTTTTAGGCCTTTATAGTCAATGACACCCGCTTCCCAAACGCCCTGTGACGTGCTGCCTCGTAACTTACCATTGGCTGGTGCCGTCATCGGGTTATCTGCGATTTGGGCATTTTTTGGATAAACCCCTTCCCAGCCACGTCCGTACATGGCTGCTCCGACTACGAGTTTTTCGCTGGGCACACCTTGTTTAAGTAGCAACTGAATAGCATTGTCCAGCGTATATGCAGGGCCTTTTCTTGCCTCACCTTGATCATCAACACCCGTGCCCCGGCATTCATCCGAACTCAGATGTGAACCACAGTAAATACCCGTCTGATGGCCGGTTTCATTGTTCCAGCCACCATAAAAGTCATAGGTCATGGCAAAGATATAGTCCATGTACTGAGCAGCGTCGCGATAGTCAACATCTTCGATTTTGTCCCAGCCGGTACCTATGGCTGAAGTTAATTCGTATTCACGACCGGTTTGAATTTCCAGCTCATCCAGCATCTCTCTGAGCTCTTTCATCAGCAATACATAGGTTTCGCCATCCGTACTGGAACCCAAATCAGGGTGAGCACCATCACCTCCGGGGAATTCCCAGTCAATGTCCACGCCGTCATAGAATTTCCAGGTGGTCAGGAACTTGCGCATTGACTTCACAAAAGTGTCGCGGTTTGCTTTGTCCGTGAAATCAAAGAAGGGATCGGATAAGGTCCAGCCCCCCACCGAAGGTAAGATCTTCAGGTCCGGGTTACGCTGTTTCAGCGCCATTAATTGCGCGTAGGTGCCACGAATTGGATCTTTACTGCTGATCCCAGGCAGCGCCTTTTGCACCGCAGCCCAGGGATCGTGGATCACCACTTCATAGTCTTCAGAGCTGCCGCAGGCCAACTTTAACGCGTGCAGGCTATTGCCATTTTCTATCTCAGCCAGCGAGTCATTCGGACCACAAATAGGAATAAAGCCATATAAAAGGTGGGTCAGGTTATCTGCCGGGATTTGGGTCACATCAAAGTTTCTGCCGTATATCCCCCACTCAACAAAATAGGCGCCTACCACCGTATTGGGATCAGTGTCATATTGCTTGTTGTTTGGGTTGACGTTCAGCTTAAGAGGCTCCAGGTGCCCGCCATCAGTATCCGCGATCACGATAGGCTTGCTGGCAGAGGTGGCACAGCCCGACGCATCACATAGTGCAATACGCAATTCATGACGCCCTGATTTATGATAAGGGAAGCGGATCACCCCGCTGGTGGTGCCTTTCGCCAGCTGTCCTTCATTGACCACCTTATCATCAAAGTATACTTTGTAGCTGTCTCCTCCCTTGCCCGACCAGGCATTCCACTCTATGGCAATATCGACCACTTCTTTGGCCTGGATCAGCTGTTTGTATGACCCTCGGCCATAAATATTCACATCAACAAAGGAGTAGTTTTGCGGTTTCCAGTTAATGCTCGGGTTGATGGCGCAGCGACAGCTGTCGCTACTGATAAAGCTGATGCGACCGCAGCCGCACTGATCAAATAGTTCAACATGTTTTTTCCTCGTTCGTTGTTATAGTTTTTTCCACACGCTGTGTTTGCCAGGTTGCTGGCCTCGGGTCCACCAGCGCGCCTGATAACGCTCGCCCTGATAGCGCACAATTGTACCGCCGGTATAAGCCGCAGAGGCTTGCCATAGGTCTTTTGGTTCAGAAGGTGACGCTATGCGCTCCCAGGCATGGCTTGTATCGGGACGTTGCCCGCGAACCCACCATTTGGCGCGATATTGGCTGCCGTTAAAGCTGACAATGTCTCCACCGGTATAGACCTTATCCGCCTGCCAGGCATCACTATCGGGGGGCGTCGGGGTATCATTTTGGTTGGTCACGGCAATGACCAGATTGACTGAGGTGCTAAGTTGCCCGTCGGAAACAGTGACTTTGCCGCTAAATTGCGTGTCTTTATCCACCTGTGGAGCCGTGACTGTGATGGTTGCGCCGTTGCCGGTGTAACTGACTTGGGCGGGCAACTGCCAGTCGAAATCCAGTCTGCTTTGTTGATCATCAAAGGCATGCACATGCAAATGTGCGCTTTGTCCTTCTTGCACCGTCAATATAGCCGGGGTATGCACTGTGGGTGGCGTATTCACAGGCTTGGTAACCACACTGAGATTAAAGGTATACGCCTGGTCGCTCACAAAAACCTGATTGCTCGCCAGGTTGGTTGCATCAAAGTGAATATTGCCATGCTCATCTTGCACCCCAATGCGGATCAGTGCAGTAAACGCCTCATTGAGTTGAGTCGCAAAATACGCTGGCCAGTCGGCAAGGCGCTGCTCAGAAATGGTGAGTTTTTCCTGAATAAGCTCTTTACCATTGCCGTCGAACGCCCGCAGCCAGACCGTGTCGCCAATATTGGCCTGCTGCCCCTGACGCAAATAATACCCGGCGCTGTGCCAGCTTTGTGGCGGCTGGGGTTCAGCGTCTCTGATGATAGTAATGTCACTACAGTTATAAAAACCTTCTCCGACCACATCGTCCCGTTGCCAGCGGCTGTACAGAACAGCATCGCCTGAAAACTTGTCAGGTATGGCCACTGTCATCTCGTAGTAACGTTTACCGTCAGGTGCCATAAAAAAGTCAATGTTGCCATGGCTTTGCACCAGTTCCAGATCGGTCCAGCTGAGCGCTTTGTTTTCAAAATCAACACCCGGCTTGGTCAGATAGAACTGCCAGAAACTCGGGTTGTGCGGCGTCGTGGCGCGATAGCGTATCTTGATTTTCCCCTGACCATCGACCGTCACAGGGGTTTTCTGCCAGTCTTTTGAGGGTAAACCCATGCCGGCTTTATTTTTATCGCCAGCATGGCATAAAGTCCCATCGGGAATGTTCGCCTCAACCGCACTTTGATCGTTAAACTCTGCTGTATTGACGGCAAATTCATGCTTCTGGATAAACTGCACATGGCCGGATTTCAAAAATGCGGCACGACAAGCTGCATTGGGGATTTTGGAACCATCTTTTGGCCACCAGAATCCGCCCTGCTCCTGACAAATCGCCTGGCGGGCCTTAGGAAAGTCCATATAGCCGTGCGCTAATGCCTGATTGGCAGCAGCCAAGATCATCCCCACGGCCATAGCCGACAGGGTTTTATTATATTTCATAGGGATATCTCCTGCGGTGGCAGTTATGCCACCGCTATTTGTTGAGGATTACAGCGAGCAAACCTGCTGCCAGGCACCACCATTGGATGGCGTAGCATTGGTCCACCACTTTGCTTTGTAGACGTAACCGTTATGGATCAGCATGTCGCCACCGAGCGCATGACTCGGTGTACCTGCCCAATTAGTGCGAGGCCACTGTGGATATTGGTTGATATTACTCAGCTCAACGCCTTCACAAAGCGTGCCGGATGGTGGATTACCACCGGATGTGTCGTCCGACTTTTTCGCTACAGGTAATTCGGGGTATTCGCTACTGAAGGCGTATTGCTTGCCGTCTTTTTCGATGACAAAGTTGACCGGTCCCGTGATAGGCATGTAGTACATCACCTGAGCATTTACGGTCTCCCCCGGCTTAAACGACTCCAGCTGACCACCCCACTCGTTTTTCAGGGTAATTGAGAAACGATGGAATTCGTTGTCAAAGCCACCAATGTTATTACCGCGTGTGTTGCTGGCATCTTGCTCTACTTTCATACCCAGCTTTTTGCGGGCATTCCAGTTGGACTTGAAAATCGCAGAGGTTGAGACTGGTACATTGAAGCTGATAGTTGCGCCGCTCAGGTCCAGCTCTGAGTGGTTAGTGAATGCGAATGTAGGTCTGATCGGGTAGTTCTGATCACCAACTGGGAAGTCTTTGACATCAAAGCGAATATCAACCGCTGACTCAGGCACAACAAACTCGGCATCACCTTGTGCCGTTGCGTAGTCGGTACCATCTTGATTGAAGGTGTTGTAGGCAAGGCTAGTCATGGTCGAGCCCATGAAGTACTCACCTTTATCCGCATGGTAGTCGAAGTCGCCGGCAAGCTCCCAGAACATCACGCCACCCAGGCCTTTTTCAACCACATAATTGAGCTTAGTCTGCATGGATTCGGTATCTTCCATGGACAGAAAAACTTTTTTCTGTGCATTGTACAGCCAGGGCGCGACAGCGATGTCATCGTAATGCCGCACATAGTCGCCAAGCAGCACATCATCCGAGTCTGTGGCAGGCGTCAGGCCATAGTCTGTCAGGTAGCTTGGGTTGATACCATGTTGCAAGTTCTTTGCATGCCATAAGGGGTTAGAACCTGCTGCAACTTCTTGTCCATTTTCTATGTCGTGCCAGAGGTTGTCTATGCCAATCGCACCATTACCGCATTTGTTCTTCTCACCGATCCCTGTTCCTTTCGGACAGGCGTTTTGATCAGGCAATGGCGCACGACCCCAGAGGCCATTCTCACCACCACGTACATCCTTAAATCCACGGGTGTAATATGGAATACCTATGTTGATCCGCCCCGCAGGCAATGCACCTCTGAAATAATTCACGGCCCAGTCTGTGTTGAGATAACCGATTCCGCCGAACTCTTTGGTACCATAGACATTCCAGGTTTTCAGCTCGGTGTCTTTACCCGTGTCATACAAAGGCGCATTGTGGCCGACATGGTCGTTCCAGGCGCCGTGCAGGTCGTAACTCATGATGTTAACAAAGTCGAGATATTGCGCAGTCTGGAAAGTTTCCATTCCTCTTAGCAAATAGCCTGAGGACGGAGAGGCAATGGTTAGCATATAGTGCTTACCATCCTGCTCACCCGCTTTATCCAGCGCTTCACGCAAAGATTTCATCAGCACCTGATAAGACTTATTCAGGCCAGCACGACGCTGGTTGCTGATCTCAAAATCTTCAGGATGGCCCGAGTCCTTCATCGAGGACGGGTATTCGTAGTCAATGTCCAGACCATCAAAACCGTACTGACGTAAGAAGGCTACAGAGCTGGCAACAAAGGCTTTTATCCCCTCGTGATTAACACTGCCGTCGGCATGGGTGGTCATAGTGTAAAACCCGCCACTGTTGACGCGCTTACCGGCTTCATCGAAGTAACCGCCCGTTTCAGCCCAGCCACCAACTGAGATCATGGTTTTGACGTGTGGATACTGCTTTTTGTAACGATTCAATAAGTTAAAGTGACCAGTATAGGGCAAACTTGGGTCCATTTCGGCGCCCACCTCACCCGGCCAGGTCATATTGGTTGCAGCGTTGCCCTCAGCTTTAGGGTCGCCAATGCTTAGCTCATTTCGGCTATTTACATGAGCAAAGGCATAGTTAATGTGGGTGATCTTGTCCCAGGGAATATCATTGACCAGATAACTTGGCTGACCATTTTTACCATGACGCCAGCTGGTAAAGTAACCAATCACGCGCCGAGGATGATCAGTCCCCATTTTTTCCCGACCTTCGCTATCGTATACATCACAATAGGCACTGGTTACGCCGGGTGTGCGATATAGACCGGCGGGCAAACAGTCCAGCTGGTTTGTTTGATCGTTCCCAGTTTCTTTTACGATAAAGGTACGGCGAATGGACTCAGACACCAGTCCATGCTCGTCCGTTGCCTGCAAAGTAAACTCATGACGACCCGCTGACGCAGCTGACCACTCATAATGCGCCTCAGTCAGTTCTGTACGTTTAACCTCTTCCCCATTTAGCGTCAGTACCTGAGTTAAACCGTCATTTTCTTTGTCATGGCTTCGCAATGTGAGGCGAACCACACTACCAACTTCCAGTTCACTGGGCAGTTCAGCTGTCAGCCGTGAAACAGGTGCGGTATTTTTTTCTTCCGGCGGTACGGCTATAACCTGCACAGTGTGTTTTGCCGATACCGACTTTGCACCATCGTCATCAATCGCAACAGCATGGAAAACGTGATCCCCGACGCGTGCCTTCCAGTTAAGCACATAAGGAGCATGGTCCAGTACTTTAACCAAAGCGTCATTGTGATATACAGAAACCTGCTTGACGACGCCGTCGCTGTCATGCGCACTAAAAACGAACAGAAGCTTTTCACCTTCAGTCACTTTCATATCACTATCGGGCTGCTTCAGCTTAATCACAGGTGATTGATTAGGTTGCTCAGCCCCGAGACATTCTCCCTGTTTGCGCCACTCCTGCCATTGGCCAGAGCGCAGCTTAGGTGATGAACGGTTCCACCAATTTGCAGTGTAGGCAATGTTATCTTGTTGCACCTGTTGACCAGCAGTATATACCTGACCTGCTCGCCACTTTGGTAATTCGCCACAATCCACTTCTGCATGCGCGTAATGTGCAGCTAATGCCAGTGCTATTGCGCTGAACTTAATAGTTGGCTTTTTCATGTTAACTAGTTGCATAAATGCATCCTCACTTGTTTTTATTTTTAACCTGACGTCAATGGAAATGAAGTAATTCCCTATCATCGGTGCAGGCGGAGGCAGTGTATCGACGCAAAAAAACATAACAAGTGACTAGCAAATAATAATAATCTAGTACATATTTACTTAAACTCAGCTCTCGCAATCACTCAGAAATATCATTATCTCTTTGTTTATAATAAAGATTATTTATTTGTTGCACTTTTATGAATAACCATATATTTGGAACGTTGCCAGGTGGAACTTAATGTTTACAAAGAGTGCTGGTAAGAACAGACATAAGGGCGACATTTAAGCCAAAAACTAGCACTTTAAAACTACCCGCTTTCGTATCTGTTACTTTCTATGGGATCAAATACGCTAACGCGTAGCAGAAGAAAGAGTACGAAATAACCACACGAGTTAGACTGAAAACAATAAAAAATTATAATTTGAGCGATTACAGAAGCATAAAGCAGGTAAATTGGCCATTGCTAGGCGTGTTGTCTCGTAGGATTTCTATACAGTTCTGCGGAAAACTAGAATGTAGATATTGGCGAGATGTCTTCTGACAGACAATTTACGATTAAAAGCAGCCAGCGGTGAGGTTATAAGTGGCGTTTTGAAATAAAAAATCAGGGCGCAGCCACTGAAGGCTGAGCCCTTAAAGATGTTTATTATTTGCGGCGTCTGCGACGCCCCCATACCAATGGAAGCGCAAGCAATGACAGCCAGCTCAGTGTTCCTGACTGACGCTCGTAAGTTTCAGCTTCGGGTGCAACACATTGATCAATTTCAGTGCTACCAGTCTTGGTCAATACGACTGGGATCACAACAGATTCTGAGTCTTCATTGCCATCACTGTCCTTGTCCACATTGCCGAGCGTGTCCAGCTTTTTAACCGTTTTGGTTGCTACCGCGTAAATCGTATTATCGTCTGTTATGCGGATGGCTTCCGCGACGGTATACGGGAATTCATCGCTCTTACAAGGTAGTAAATCATTGATGTTAGTTAGCTTTTCATCACCAATTTTATACATAAATGCTTCACTACGCGGGTTAGAAACATTTTTCTCTGTCTCACCCTGACCGACCATATAGCCTTGATTATTAATATCTCTGACGTAAGTATCTGAGCCATTGAAATAGCTTGGGATTTCAACCAAGGCTTTGTCGTTCATATCGTAATAAAAACCTTTGACGTCAAACAGTGTATTCTGATTTTGTCTGCCAACGTAACCTGCTATGACATTACTATTGTTGATATCAACGGCATTACCTGACTGGTAGTAGTCATCGTGCTCACGTAAAGTAAAAAACTGTCCGTCCTGATAATAGCCAGGCTCCTGAAAAGCCTTAAGGCTGTCATCAATTCTGACCCGAGATTTACCCACCACAATACCGGCTTTATTGACAGCATATGCCGAACTATAAAACGGATTGTTTTCATCGTCTTTGCGCACCAGACCGATACCGAGATCTTTTGACTCGATAACATTAAAATCTTTGTCCAGCGTCCACTGGTAGGCGTGTAAATCGTACACTAACCTGCTCTGACGCCAGATGCACACAGCTTCTGGTTCATCCTTATCATCACAATTGTCAGTGATGGTTGTTTGGCTGTTTTCAGGTAACCCAACAGACGCTTGCCCTACAACCAAGTAGTTCCCTTCATCAGTTAGGGTTATATCCGTTGCTATGCTGTAACCACCATACTCAGTGAAAGCAGGTTCCAGCGTCACCCGTTTACCACTGGGCGCAATCACAATACCACGGGCATGCCAGTCTCGCACAAAATAGGTTTTGGCTTCACTTTCACCCTCTGGTGTGAAGGTAATTTTACTGTACGGCGCAGAGCCCCAACCAACGATAGTGCCATCTTCGGCAATCGCAGTTAGTGCGTTACTTACAGAGCGCGTTAAGCCGACATAGTCACTTGATTCAACATCAAATATGTCGATAAGGTTAACACTGGTACCGGTAAATTCAAATCCAGATACTGAGGCTATCTTCTGAAACTCTGCGCTGGCGCTTTGTGTTCCAGATAGCAGGTAACTCAACATAAAGTTGTGTGCCTCTGCATTAGTTTCAAGCACGTTACCGTTTTTTATGTCATCCAACGTAAAGTCAATGGTTTCTTCTCTGTCTTCCAGGAGCCTCTTGTAAGAATCATAAAAGTTGGTGATAGAGCTGTCTTCAAAGTCAATATAGGAAGTATCAACGGGTAACTTGAACAGGCCAGTCACTTGTCCAATTGCTTCACCGCTTTCGTTAGTGTCAATGATATAGTTCATTTTGCCTATATCACTGGTCGGTAATTCAGTGAGTTTATAGGTCGCGGCAAGTGCCTGACCAGAAAGGCCGAAAATAATGCTGGCGGCCATAAGTGAATATTTCATTTCAATCCTTACTACTGATTCTGTAATGCTTCTAATTCTTCCCAACGCTCAAACGCGGCTTCAAGCTTGGACTCAAGGTCGGCCAAATGGTTCAACGCGGTTTGGGTCGTTTCAGGATCTTGCTTGAAAAACTCCGGTGAATTCACCAAGTTTTGCTGCTCTTCCAGCTCGTTTTCCAGCGCCTCTACTTTACCCGGCAACGCCTCCAGTTCAAGCTTTAATTTGTAGCTTAACTTACCGGATTTGTTTTTATTGGCAGACTTTTTGTTATCGCTTGCTTGCTGCTTCTCCTTATCGAGCTTTTCCAACGCTTTTTGCTGCTCAAGCCGTTGCGCCCGGTAAGCTTCAAAATCACTAAAGCCACCAACAATCTCTGTTACTTTACCTTCGCCTTCAAACGCCCACACACTGTTACAAGTATTATCAATGAACTCTCGGTCATGGCTAACAATCAAGATAGTGCCCTGATACTGGTTAATGATTTCTTCCAGCAATTCCAGTGTTTCTATATCCAGGTCATTGGTCGGCTCATCGAGTACCAAAACGTTTGAAGGTTTGAGGAATAGCTTGGCCAACAGCAGGCGGTTCTTCTCTCCTCCCGACAATGCTTTAACCGGCGTGCGCGCTCTCGCTGGCGGGAACAAGAAGTCTTGCAGATACCCCAGAACATGGCGGCTTCGGCCCCCCATTTGTACTTCCTGTTTGCCTTCCGCGACATTGTCCTGAACGGTCTTTTCCTCATCCAGCTTTTCCCGATACTGGTCAAAATAGGCTACTTCAAGGTTAACACCCTGCTTCACTTTGCCGTTATCTGGTGCAATATCACCAAATAAAATTTTCAGTAAAGTGGTTTTACCTACCCCGTTGGGACCAATCAGACCCACTCGATCGCCGCGCATAACCAGTGTCGAGAAGTCATCCACAATACGCTTATCTTTGAAGGCATGACCAATATGTTGTGCCTCAAAGACCAACTTACCGGAGCGCTCAGCTGATTCTATGTTAAAGTCAGTCTTACCGACTTGCTCAACACGCTGCTTACGCTCAACCCGCAGTGCTTTGAGGGCTCTGACTCGTCCTTCGTTGCGTGTGCGTCGTGCTTTGATCCCTTGTCGGATCCAGGCCTCTTCTTCGGCAAGCTTTTTATCGAACAGTGCATTTTGCGCCTCTTCAACTTTAAGATCGTGCGCCTTTTGCTCTAGGTATTTCGCATAATCTCCAGGATAGGAGATGAGCTTGCCGCGATCTAAATCGAGGATGCGGGTCGCAACACCGCGAATAAATGCCCGGTCGTGCGATATAAAAACAATGCCGCCCTTAAATTCTTTAAGAAACTGCTCAAGCCACTCAACGCTACTCATGTCCAGGTGGTTGGTCGGTTCATCCAGCAGTAACAAATCTGGATCGCTTACCAAAGCCTTGGCCAAAGCGACTTTGCGCAGCCAGCCTCCAGATAACTTTTCCAGTTTCATATTGGCAGTTAGCTGCAACTGAGTTAAAACTAGCTTGATACGGCTTTCAAACCGCCAGGCATCCTTAGCTTCGATATCAGCAGATAACCGCTCCAGTCGACTCAAAAGGCTACTCGAGTGATCGGTCTGCAAGGCTTCACTGACGTTATGGTAGTCAATTAGCAGTTGAGCGATATCTGGAAGGCCGCCAGCTACGTAATCGAATACACTGCCCTGTGCGCCCTTAGGCGGATCCTGCTCTAACCGTGAAACTTTTAATCCCGATACCCGGTTGATTTCTCCATCATCCAGTTGGACCTGGCCATCAAGTACCTTTAATAGGGTTGATTTTCCGGCACCGTTACGCCCGACAATACAAACCCGCTCTCCAGCTTCAATCACCGCGTCGGCTTGGTCTAACAAGGGATGAGTACCAAAAGCCAGCTGGGCTCTCGCAATTCTGATTAAATCCATCTTACTTTAACAACTCTTTTATATCTTGTTCTGTAAAAGGCCAGAACAAAGCTCTGGCGCTATCTGTTAACTTAAGTACAGGGATTGAGGTCTGATACTCGGCCATCAACTGAGGATCGTCCACTATGTCCTTATGTATTACGGCGTCACTGGTTACACACCTGAGTACCAGCTCATAAGCCTGCTCACAAAGGTGACAGCCGTCAGTATAGAATAATGTGAGTTTAGCCATGGGTGATCAACCAACTGTTGTGGATTTGCTTATTACGTTTGAAATCAGGCGATAAGGTTTTATCTGAGACATTCTCTGCCTTAAGACCTAATCCCATCAACCCAACTTCATCCATCTTAAAGCCCCGCTTGTTATTAGAAAACAGCAAGGTACCACCTGGACTAAGAATTTTCTTAACCCATTCAAGCAGCTGGATATGGTCACGCTGCACATCAAACACGTCCTTCATACGCTTTGAGTTCGAAAAGGTCGGCGGGTCGAGGAAGATTAGATCATATTGCCCTTGTGCGTGCTCAAGCCATTTGAGACAGTCAGCCTGCTCAAATCTGAAGCGTGGGTTTCGCAGTTCATTTAAGGCAAAGTTCTCCTCCGCCCACTTTAGATAGGTTTTTGACATATCTACCGTTGTTACGGCTTTTGCTCCACCTAGTGCTGCGTGTACTGAAGCACTGCCGGTATAAGCAAACAGGTTAAGAACACGTTTGTTCTTCGCGTTTTGCTGAATATAGCGTCTGGCGAGTCGATGGTCCAAGAACAGCCCTGTATCAAGATAGTCGAACAAGTTAACCTTAAACTTAGCCCCGAATTCTTCAATCACTTGCACCCGGTTTTGCTTACTGAGTGCATTGTACTGTTCCTGACCTTTTTGCTTCTTACGTACCTTAACCGCAATATTACTGGGGTCAATATCTAAGGTCTCAGCTGTGAGCGTGATAATGTCTTGAAGACGCTTATTTGCAATCTGCTCATCTATTTCTTTGGGTGCAGCATATTCAAACACGACGGCGCTGTCGCCATAGACGTCCACCGCGACATTATACTCTGGAATATCCGCATCGTAGACGCGATAAGCCTGGACCTGCTCTTTTTTAAGCCAGCTTTTTAATGACTGTTTGTTCTTTTTAACTCGGTTAGCAAACGCCCTAGATTGTTCAAAATGTAACGCACCAGACTGTTCATTTTGTGCTACCTGGCGCTCATCCATGTCATACAGATACAACGCAACATCAAGAGGACCATTTTTAAACTTGTAGCGCTTTTTTGATGACAACTTCAAGGTTTTAAACAGTGCTTCGTCTGTACCAAGTAACGCCAAAGACCAATCTTTGTAGTGCTTTTTAAAACGCTCACCCATGCCACGATATAGGTTAATCAGTTCCGCCATTGACCCTAAGCGTTCACCATACGGTAAGTTACTTAATAATGTCCCGGGCGCTTAGCAACACAGGTCAGTTTACTAGCATCTCCTTCACTAAAACGGATCTTGTCCTCTAGTCCAGCTCGCTTCGCATTTCCTCTGGCGGTGTCCAAGACCTGAGCATCAATATCCTGGCCGATGACCCACAAAGGTTTATCCACCTGAGCCTGTTTCAGCTCACTTTTTAGTTCTTTAAACTTGGCGTCCCTAAAGCCGGGTAGTCGCTTAAAGGCAAAATCTTTATTCAGATTGGCGGGAATGTTCAGTGCCATACTGACTGCTTCAATCAGTAAAGTGCCTGAACCGCAGCATGGATCAAACAAAGGTTTAGATGTATCACTCAGCCAGCCACTGCGCTGCACCAAAGCGGCAGCCAGATTTTCGCGGATAGGTGCCCGCCCCTGTTTGGTACGATACCCTCTGTCCGACAAGCGTGGACCAGAATAATCGATATAAAGCGCAATCTTTTGCTTATTGAGCTTCGCGATAACGCGAACATTGGCATCCTGCTTATCGACTGATGGACGCTGCTCATACAGGTCCTGAAAATAATCAACAATGGCGTCTTTAATCACCAAACCGGAAAACTGCGTGTTTTTCAGCTCCCGGTTGGTACCATTGAATTCAATCGCAAACGTCTGTTTTGGACCAAACCATTCCTGCCAGCCCTGAAAGCGAGCAAATTTATATAAGTCATCTTTATTGTTGATGTTTTCATGCTCATCAATCAGCATCATCACGCGCGTCGCGAAACGCGTCGTCATACAGAATTTCTGAACTGCCAGGCTATCCGCGGTAAAGCGAACTGAACCGACAGTTTGTTTGACTACTTCAAGCCCCTGAGACTGAAGCTCTTCAAGCAAAAGGTTTTCAATACCGATAGACGTTAAGGCGATAAACTGCAATGTAAATACTCAATAATTTCAATTGCAGCGAGTATAACACAGCAAGTAGCAGACTGGGATATCAGAGTGGATGTGTGCATTGTCGCATAGTTAAGGCGATAAGCAGCACTATCAGGCAGTTTGTGTCAGCTTTTGTGTTTGGATCAGAGGGTGCACTCGGTCGTTCAGAACCTTGATGGCCTGAAATTGCTCAAGCTCAATGTTTTCATCCAGCATAAACCCATGAGTAAGGTTAATACACAGGCTGCTCTCTTGGTTGTGATCCACAATCAAGAACTCGCCAGGCTGGCATTTCGAGTGCAATGTGATAACTGCATCAACCAGAGGCTGACCTCCGGTATAGCTTTTGAAAAACCAGCTTTTAGCTTGCACGGGGAGCAGGTGGAACTTAGCCGCAGTCGCATTAAGGGCGATTTGACAACATTGAGGCTCGGACCAGACTTTAAATCCGAGTAAATAATCATATACATTGCGATAGAAGGCGGCCTCATCCACACTCATATCAACACTGTGCAGAGAGTCTTCCGTAAGTTGTCTTAGACGAAACGGCGTACATAACTGAAGATCGTCGCCTAAGTCCACAAGCAGTCTGTTTCTGTGGCTACATCTTATCCAACGCCACTCTTTGGATGCTTGCAAAACTGACCTCCGGATATCAATGTGTTACGTATTTAAGACTTGATCAGAAGTATATCGCGAATTATCACAGTGTAAAAACTTTTGTAATAACAAATTGTTTTAGATCATTGCGCTATATAAATGATCTTTATAAGGAAAAAACGATCATTCTCGCGAAAAAATGATCGTTCTAGAGAGGCGTTGTTGTATTCGTCTATATATTACAGATTAATTACAAAAATATTCAACTACTTACAAAACAGTCGATTAGATCTCTGTGACGATCTTTTTGATCAACTGAGGTCCTTCATAGATAAAACCTGTGTAAACCTGTACTAAATCCGCACCCGCATTGAGCTTTTCTTTTGCCGCAGCGGCACTGTCGATCCCGCCGACACCAATAATAGGTAGCTTGCCTTCAGTCATTCGTTTTAGTTCACTAACAACTTGTGTGGACTTTTCACGTACCGGACGACCTGATAAGCCACCTGCCTCTTCGGCGTGCTCTAGCCCTTTAACTGCTTCACGCGATAATGTGGTATTGGTTGCAATAACGCCATCGATGCGATTATTCACTAATGACTCGGCAATTTGCTGCAATTGCACTGCGTCTACATCCGGGGCAATTTTAACCAGCATAGGTACAGATTTCTTGTGCTTCTCAATCAAATCGACCTGTTCATTTTTCAGACTTTGTAACAAGTCATCTAATGCTTCACCGTACTGCAAATCCCTTAATCCAGGCGTATTGGGCGAGGAAATGTTCACTGTGATATATGACGCGTGTTCAAATACCTTACGCATGCAATGGATATAGTCGTCCTTCCCCTGCTCGTTTGGTGTGTCCTTATTTTTACCAATATTGATACCCAGGATCCCCTGATAACTAGCTGCTTTGACATTCGCAACCAGATTATCAACCCCCTTGTTATTAAAGCCCATGCGGTTAATGATGGCATTAGCATCTGGCAAACGAAATATGCGCGGTTTATCATTGCCAGCCTGAGGCCTGGGTGTAACCGTACCCACCTCAATAAAGCCAAAACCCATCTGACTAAAGGCATCAATACATTCCGCATTTTTATCGAGTCCCGCAGCTAACCCAACTGGGTTGTCAAACTCCAGGCCAAGGAAATTAACCGGTTTCTTTGGAAGTGACTGTGACCAGGCCATACTTAATGGGGTATTCGCGAAGCGGCGTAAATTTCCGAGTGCAAAATCATGAGCCCACTCGGCATCTTTACTGAACATATAGCGACGCGCTAAATCATAAAACATTGAGACTCCTTAAGTTCCTAGTAACGTATGACACCAATCAGCATTCGCGCATATCTGATTTGCTGGATAAAACTTGCCGCTGACTGTGTAAAAAATTGCTATTTAGTACATCAAACAGCCAAATCTTTGCCAGGTTATCGCCAAGGCTGTCTTGCCTCAGATTAGTTATTCAATGCAACGACTTGGTATCAATTTCAAATCTGGGATAAAAAAATACCCCAGCAAAGCCGGGGTATTTTAACGGGTTATTTTCTATTTGGAAGTGTCACAGTTGTGACTCAACAACATTAGTTCACGCAATGCCACTGAGAACTTGGCAAAGTCATGACTCTGCGACGTCTTGAACTCAGCCAGCATTTGCTGCCAACGTAGCAATAGCGTTGACTGATTTTCCATCCACTGATTGATCAGTGAATCGACATCGTGATCATCGCCCTCAAAGCTGTTCAGAACAACTTCAGACAATGCGCGTTGCTGCCAGTCTAGCTCTTCACGGTAAGAGGCACGTGCCAGCGCCTGCCAGTGGTTGGCAACCGGTTGTGCCGTGATCTGGTCAAGGAACCAGTGTAGACCCATGTTCGCACCCAGTTTGAAGTAAGTGTTAGACACCACATCAATGGCACGGCCAGAGCTTGCAGCCACTTCTGCCAGATCCATTACAGAGAACAGACTAGACAGAGAAACGATACGCATAGCGATTTGCTCTGGTACACCTTGTGCAATAAGCGCATCGGCTTTCTCTGCCAGACGTGCACTTTCTTCTTCAACCATGTAGTTGTTCAGATTATTGCTTAGATCTGCAAACGTCGGCGCAAAGAATGCGATAGTTTCTTCAATCGTCATACCTTTGTTACGGTGACGCAGGAACCAACGTGTAGTACGACGTACAGTACGGCGCAGCTGGTACAACATTTCTGTCTGAACAGCTGATGGGATCTGGTTATCCAGTGCAGCAATTGACTGCCAGGTATCCTTCATTTCAAAAATTTCGCTGGCAATTGAATAACACAGCGCAATTTCAGCTTCCGTAGCACCCGTTTCTTCGTGCATACGGACCATGAAGTTCAGACCCATATCGTTGACAATGTTATTAGCCAGTTTCGTCGCAATGATTTCTTTACGCAGTGGGTGGTTATCCATCGCCGCGTTAAAGCGTTCACGCAGTGGCACTGGGAATGAATTCACTAACAGCTGACGGTAATACGGGTTTTCTGAAATTTCATCAACAACCAGAGATTCTTTCAATACCATTTTAGAGTAAGAAACCAGTACAGACAGCTCAGGACGAGTCAGATCAGACCCAGCCGCTGCGCGCTCTGCCAACTCTTCATCCGTTGGTAAGAACTCAATCGTACGGTCCAGTTTACCCTCTTTCTCCAGTGCATGGATAAAGCGGATCTTCTCTTTCAGTGTTGCCGGACCTTTCGACTTAGTGATAGACAGAGTATGCGTCTGGCGGTAACAGTCAGCCAGTACCAGCTCAGACACTTCGTCCGTCATGGCATATAGCAGCTCATCACGCTGTTTCTTGGTCAGGTCGCCTTCTGCTACCAGGCCATTCAACAGGATCTTGATGTTTACTTCGTTATCCGAACAAGCCACGCCACCTACGTTATCAATGAAGTCGGTGTTAATGCGCCCGCCCTTCTCGGCAAACTCGATACGACCCAGTTGCGTTGCACCCAGGTTACCACCTTCACCAAAGATCTTAGCACCTAGCTCTGAACCATCGATACGTAAGCCGTCGTTCGCGCGGTCGCCTACATCGGCATTGGATTCAGACTTAGCTTTAATGTAAGTACCGATACCACCGTTCCACAGCAGATCAGCTGGCATCTTAAGCAAGGCTTTGATTAGCTCGTTAGGGGTCATGCTGGCTTTTTTGGTGCCCAGCATCTTCTTCATTTCAGCTGTCAGGTTAATTGACTTAGCCGCACGAGAGAAGACACCACCGCCTTCAGAGATCAGCTCTTTGTTGTAATCTTCCCAGCTCGAGCGAGGCAGATTGAACAGACGTTCACGTTCTACATAAGAGCTTGCCGCATCCGGGTTCGGATCGATAAAGATGTGCATGTGGTTAAAGGCTGCCTGCAGGCGAATGTGCTTAGAAAGCAACATACCATTACCAAATACGTCACCGCCCATGTCACCGATACCTACCGCGGTGAAATCTGTGGTCTGACAGTCGATGTCCATTTCACGGAAATGACGTTTAACTGACTCCCACGCACCTTTGGCTGTAATCCCCATTTTCTTGTGGTCATAACCAATTGAACCACCAGAGGCAAATGCATCACCCAACCAGAAATTGTATTCCTCAGCGATGCCGTTCGCGATATCAGAGAAAGTCGCGGTGCCTTTGTCGGCAGCAACAACCAGATATGGGTCATCTTCGTCGTGACGTACAACGTCAACTGGTGGCACGATTTCACCATGGATGATGTTGTCTGTGATATCTAACAAACCGCGGATGAACATCTTGTAGCATTCCTGACCTTCTTTAAAGAAGGCTTCACGGTCACTTGGCAGCTGCTTACAAACAAATCCACCTTTAGAACCAACCGGTACGATTACGGTGTTTTTAACCTGCTGTGCCTTAACCAGACCCAGTACCTCAGTACGGAAATCTTCACGGCGGTCAGACCAACGTAAACCACCACGCGCGACTTTACCACCACGTAAATGCACACCTTCTACGCGCGGAGAGTAGACAAATATTTCGTACGCAGGCAACGGCAACGGCATGTCAGGGATGGCACGCGGATTAACCTTGAACGAGACATAAGACTTGTTGCTGTCGTCCGCTTCTTTTTGGTAGAAGTTAGTGCGCAATGTGGCATTGATCATATCAACGTACATGCGAATGATGCGGTCGTCATCCAGGTTAGCAACGTTTTCCAGTTCCTGATAGATCTTCTCAATCAGCTTGTCCAGCGTCTTTTGTGCCGCTTTCTTGGCTGGAGAGAACTTCTTCACAAACAGCTCAACAATTTGCGCTGCAATGTGTGGATAATGCTCAAAGGTATTTTCGATATAAGATTGCGAGAATGTCACACCAATCTGGCGCATATATTTTGCGTATGCACGTAAGATAGACGCTTCACGGCCTGTCATTCCGCCTAGCAATACCATGCGGTTAAAGCCATCGCTTTCCAGACGGTTGTTCCAAACATTGGTCAATGCGGCACGAAAACGTGCTGACACTTTATCGAAATCGGCAATGCCTTTAGAGTCGATCATCATGGAGAAATCCATGATCCAGTTTACCTGACCATCACTGCTCTTGATTGCGTAAGGCGTTTCACCAATGACACGCAGACCAAAGTTTTCCAGCATTGGCATTACATCAGACAGGTGAATTGGTACATCTTTGTGGAACAGGCTCAAGCGAACGATTTCACTGTTTGCTTCTTCCTGAGGACGATAGAACAGCATTTCCAGCTTCTTCTCATCGCTCAGTTGCTCCAACTTCTCGATGTCAACCACAGCAGCACTAGGCAAAACCTGATCTTTGTAAGAGTGAGGGAACGCATTGGCATATTTGCGGTTTAGCTCGTTACCACGGGTTTCACCATTACTGCCAAGTAATGCTGACTGTAGTTTATCTTCCCAAGTGCGAGCGGCTTCTGCCAAGTTATTTTCGATGTCTTTCACGTTGTACTTAATACTGTTATCTGCCACACGTACGATATAATGCGTTCTCGCCAGTGTGGACTCTGAGAAAAAGGTCGTAAACTCAACTTTTTCATTGGACTTAAATGCATCTGCCAATAACTTTTGAGTTTCACGACGTAGTGCCGTGTTATAGCGCTCACGTGGTACGTAAACCATACATGAGAAAAAGCGTCCATATACATCACGGCGAACGAACAGACGACACATGTCGCGTTCCTGAATTTGCAATACGCCAGTCGCAACTTCCAGTAGCTCGGCTTCACGTGCCTGAACTAACTCATCGCGAGGATAAGTTTCAAGCAAGTTCAGCACGGCCTTATATGCGTGTGTACCTTCTGCAAAATCACATTGCTCCATAATGCGTTGGATCTTGCTCTTCAGGACGGGCACATCTGCGGCACTATTGTTATAGAAACTTGATGAGAACAATCCAATGAAGCGGTCTTCGCCGACCACATTGCCCTGCGCGTCAAAACGCTTGATACCCACATAATCAATGTAAGCTGGACGATGAACACGAGACAATGAATTAGTCTTGGTTAAAATCAGCAAGTTTTTACTGCGCGCTTCTTTACGGGCTACTTCTGGCAGTTCTGAAAGCAGACGACCGCCATCATGACTTGAGTTTTTCATCAAACCCAGGCTCGTATCTGGCACTGCTCGTAATTCGTGATCCCCTTGTACAGGCACAAGGTCGTACTGACGATAGCCCATAAAGGTGAAGTTATCTGAAGATAGCCACTCAAGGAACTCAACCGCTTCATCTACTTCTGCCTGTGTGCAGTCATGATGACGTGTTGGGATCTCTTTACTGACTGCAACCAGCTTATCGCGGATTGGCTTCCAATCTTCAACGGCCACAGACACGTCTTTCAATACTGATTCCAGTTCTTCGGTAAACGCTTTGATTGCCTTAGTATCGGTCTGACGATCAATCTCGATGAAGAACACCGTCTTGGTCGACGAAGATTCTTGATCTGCTTTTAAATTTGATAGTGCAGTGATCTTATTATTACTGTCGCGCTTGATTTTAAGCGGGCTATGTAACAGTAAGTGAGACACGATGTTTTTGCGGCTAAGCGCCATGCGCACAGAATCAACCAAAAATGGCATGTCTTTCGCGATGATCTCGACGATCGTGTGAGAGGATTGCCAGCCATCTTTGGCCACTTCAGGGTTGAAAACGCGAATAACCGCATCGTCAGTGGCATTCTTTTCGAGAGAATTCCAAAGACTCAATGCGGCTCCGTATAAGTCACTGTCGTTACGATGTGCCAAGTCCTCTTTAGACATGTTGCTGTACAAGGCTTTGGCAAAAGTTTCAACGAGCGACACGTTTTCGGCATGAACTTTTTTGTGGATCAGCTTGGTGACGTTATCCAGGATAACCGATGCTGGACCTTCATTTTGTGTCATTATGTGTTCCTTAATCTATACCACCTTTGAACGGTAGATTATTTGTACAGCCATTTATTAGCGTGGAGTCATGTGAATTTTAACCTTTCTGGCGCTAATAAAAAGCCTTTTCGACGAAAACATTATAGCCTTTTCAGCCGGTTGGTCAGATATTCACTAAATATAGATATAAATGGCCGAAATCGGCCATTTATAAGCACTTTTATTCACACTTTTTTTTCTGGTCTGTCCAGATTAAGGTTCCTATTGCAGGTAATAATAAAACCGCACCCAACATATTAACCAGGAACATAAAGGTTAATAATATCCCCATATCAGCCTGGAATTTGAGCGCCGAGAAAATCCAGGTGCTGACACCTATCGCTAATGTAATCCCAGTAAACAAGACAGCACTGCCTCTTTCAGCCAATGCATTACGATACGCGTGTGAAAGTGGCATACCCTGTTTGAGTTGGGTCATCATAGAAGACAGGATATAGATACCATAATCCACACCAATCCCCACTCCCAGAGCGATTACAGGTAAGGTGGATACAGTCAGGCCGATTTCGAGTTTGACCATCAATGCTTGTGCCAGTGTCGATACTATATACAGTGGCAATACGACGGCGATAGTCGCTCGTATACTTCTGAAGCTAATAAGACACAGGATAATAACCGCACCGTACACGTAGATCATCATAGGCAGCTGCGCCGCCGATACAGACTCGTTAGTCGCAGCCATTACGCCAATAGGGCCAGAAGCCAGTTTAAATTGCACTGTGTCTGTGCCCTCTTCCTTAGCAAAGGCTTTTATTTGAGACACCACATTATCTATGGTCTGGGCTTTGTGATCGGCCATGAAAATGATAATAGGCATGACTGAACAGTCACCATTAAGCAGACCCGTACTCGTTTCTACACGAGACGTAGCCTGTACCAGGGATGCACTGTTACGTGGCAAAGTTTGCCATTTCAGATTACCCTCGTTATAACCCGCATTGACAGATTGCGCCACTGAGCTCAAAGACACTGCTGACTGAACACCTGGTAAGTTTTCAACACGCCATTGGAAACGACTGATCCTATCCATCGTATCATGTTCGGTACAGGCAGCAGGATATGCCTCTACCAACACTTTAAGTATGTCAGATGAGATTGCATAACGATCAGAGATAAGGAAAGTATCCTGATTGTAACGTGCATCCTCATGCAGCGCTGGTGCACCGGCATGTAGATCACCGATTTGCATATTCTGAGATTGCCAGTAGCCTAAACCAAACAGAACCGCACTCACCAGTAAAATAACGCGTGCAACACGTTTATCAGTGGTTTTAACTAAGGCTTCACGCAATGCAGCAAATAACCGATGGCTTAGAGAGTTGCCATCGTCGACGCGGTGGATTTTGCTGGAATTGTAGTAAGACGCCAAAACTGGTAGTAAAATCAGGTTAGTGAAAATAATCACAGCTACACCCAAACTCGCGGTGATGGCCAGCTCACGAATGATGCCGATATCAATTGCAAGCAAGGTCAGAAAACCCACTGTATCTGATAGCAAAGCAATTCCGCCTGGGATTAATAAGGCTTTGAAACTTGCTTCTGCGGCCACTTTACTGCTCACGCCTTCCGCCACTTTTTTACCAATCGCGTTGATCATTTGCACACCATGGCTCACACCAATTGCAAAGACCAGGAAAGGTACCAGGATAGACATAGGATCTAAACCAAACCCAAGTATAGTGAGCAGGCCCATTTGCCATACCACTGCAATCAAAGAGCACATAATAGGCAGAAGCGTTAACTTGAAGCTCTTACAGAATAGCCACACCATCACAAAGGTAAACAAAATCGCGACCGCAAAAAATAGCACAACGCCTTTTGCACCATCCGCGATATCGCCAGCCATCTTGGCAAAACCGATAATATGGATAGTGACTTTATCTGTGCTCAGTGGCGCACGAATTTCACTTTCCAATTTTTTAGCAAACGCCAATGTATCGAGCTTTTCCTGCGTTTGTGGGTCAATTTCCATTAACTGAGCAGTCACCATCGCACAAGAATAGTCACTGGCCACCATGCGGCCTACAACTTTGGCTTTTTCTATGTTTTGTTTAACAACTGCGAGCCCGGCCTCGTCTGCCGTAAAATTGGCGGGAATAATGGGTCCGCCAGCAAACCCATCTTCCACTACTTCAACGAAACGCGCGCTGGGCGCAAAAATTGAGTTCACGAGAGGACGGTTTACACCGGGAATAAAGTAAAGTTGGTCATGAACTGCTTTTAACTGGGAAAAAAATTCTGGGTTGAAAATATCACCATCTGCGTCACATACCGAAATAAGGATGCTATTTGCTCCGCCAAATTGCTTTTCATGCTTGAGGTATACTTTCATATACTCATGATTTAACGGGATGTTTTTATTAAAAGAAGCATCGAGCTGAATGTGGGTAGTGCGATAACCCAAAAACAAAGTGGCCACAATGAACATAAAGATCATCGCAGCTCTGTGTCTGAACACGACATACACAAGTTGGTTTAACAATGACTGCATTAGTGTTTAACCTCTACTATTTGGATCCCTTGTTCAGTCGCCAGGACCAGTTTTCCATTGAATAAAACGCCGGCCATAATGGATTTACCATTTTTTAGCTGCTTACTGGATAACCCATCTTGCGTTCGGTTGAAAATTACACCGCTGTTTGCGAAGAGGTACTGCTGCTTATCAACAGACAGAACATGATTAATGGTTGCGGTTTTATTAAGTGCCAAACGCTTAAACGAGGAGAGTTCAGGATCAGAAATAAACGCATTTCCGCGCAGTCCGGCTGTTAATATTCGGCCATCAGACGTTTTATTAACTGAAAACAGTGAGCCTGCGTAAAAACTTGGCATTCTCAGCCAGCTTTTTCCGGCGTCCTTACTCACAGCAAACAGGCCCATTTCTCCGGCCAGATAATAGTCTGTGCCATCAATCAAAAGAGAATTAAAATGTGGCAGTATGAACGCAGTTTCGTCTTCATAGGCGGCGGGGTCTTCTTCTTTTAATTCGGCCAGATAATCAATGTCATCTGGGTGGACGAAGGTATCAATAAAGCGCTTTTGCCAGTTTTTTCCACCGTCTGCGGTTTCGTACATCATGCCATAAGCACCCACAGCATAGCCAACTTGCTCATTAGCAAAGGTAATATCCAGACAGGGCTTTTCGATGTCAGGTAAATGTTGCTGGATCTGCCAGCTCTGACCACTGTCCTCAGTGCTCAGAATTGTAGCGTCATGACCACATGCCCAGCCTTTACTTTCACTTACAAAAGTCACTGCCGTTAATAAGCTTTGTACAGGAACCTGAGCTTGTTGCCAATTACTCCCATCGCTGCTTGTAACGATCGTGCCATATTTGCCAACCGCAACGAGCTGGGAGCCTGTAAAACTAATATCTGTCAGTAATGTACGCTGTGGATGTGCCACCATTAGTGCATCAGAAGCTGCGACTACTGCATCACTTTGCATTGCCAAAACAGCAATCGTGGTTGCGACTAACTTCTTAATCATGATGAATACTCGAAAATTGTTGTGAGAGAGAATAGGAAGTGCAATTCAGGAGTCACTACCGTGACTCCTGAGGAGTTGCGCATTGCCAGCACTAGCCGGCAACTGCGCTTATCGTCTGCCCTCGCGGCGTAAAGCGCTTTGTGTGAACTCATTGTCCTGGAAAGACTGGCTGAAGTCATACATGCTTTCTTCATTATCCAGGCCAATTGCCAGATAACGACGAGAGTTAAGGTCATGATACACGTCTAACGTACTCCAATGCGTCGGCACTTCGTAGTAGTTCAAACCATGTGCCATCGCTACGCGGTACATTTGGTCACGGTTGTCGTACAGATCTGCAACATGGATTTGCCAGCTGTCCTCGTCAATATAGAAAACACGCTTCTTATATATGTGACGTGTGCCCTCTTTCAGGTTTGCTTCGACCACCCAAACACGGTGCTTTTCATAACGAACGTGCTCAGGATTTACGTGACCGGCCATCAGAATATCATCATACTTGAGCTTATCACTGTGAAGTTTGTAGCTGTTATATGGAATATAAAGTTCCTGCTTTCCTTTCAATGTCCAGTTGTAACGGTTAGGTGAACCGTTGAACATATCGAAATCGTCTGTCGTACGCAGACTGTCTGACGCAGTTCCCGGTGCATCATATGCTACATTCGGTGCACGACGCACCCGACGTTGACCTGCGTTATATGTCCAAGCCTGACGAGGTGTCAGGATTTGGTCCATTGTTTCATGTACCAACAAAGCAGTCCCAGCAAGGTTCGCAGGCTCAGTTACTTTTTGTTTAAACTTAAACAGGACATTAGACTCTTTTAGTTCTTCAGGCGTAACTTCAGGACTAGAGTACTTAACCAACAGTTTTTCATCAAAACCGATGATGTTGTATGAACCCGATGCAGTAGGCATTGCCTGCCCGCCGAAGCGCGCAATAGACAAACCACGATAGCGAAGCAAGTGGTTCCAGATAGCTTCTAAGCCATTTTTAGGGATCGGGAACGGAATACCAATTGCGGTATCTTTAATACCGTTACCGTTTTCGATTAGCTGTGCTGTAGATGCATACTTTTTGGTTGCATCGTACACTAACTGCGGATATGCAGCACTGCGTCGAGTCGGGTAGATATGCATTTTGAACGTATCGGGATAAGTCTCGAACAAGGCAACCTGACCAGGGCTCAACTTATCTTTGTACTTGTCCAGATTAGTTTTATCAATCGTGAACAAGATTTTATCATCTGCGAAGGGGTCTGGGTGGTGCATACCCACTTTATACTCTGCAGGTGGCTTAGTAATACCACCTGTCCAGGCAGGGATACTGCCGTCGGCATTACCCGCTTTCTCTGCGCCGATTGGCGTCAGGTCGGCGCCCAGGCGCGCAATTTCTTCTGGGTCATTTTTGCAAATGCACCCGGTGCTGCCATCATTGTTATAATTGTTGCAGCAAGCATAGTAGGTTTTCTAAACATATTGAAAGCCCTTAGATTGAATACTTGATATTAAATGAAACAAAGTCACGGTCTGAGAATGTGTTGGTCTTACCACCACCCCAGAATGCGTTATAACCAAAGTCAAATGACCAGGCATTTTGATAACTGAAGTTCAGCGTCATGCCCACAGATTTACGGTCTTCAACAAACAAGAACATTGGGTCTGGCGTGATACCATTAACATCGTGTGAAAACACAATGCGCGGTGACATATTGACGCCGGCAAACAAGTTGTTGTACTCGCCTTTAGCAATAAGTCGATAACCCCAGGCAGATGCTGTTGGGAATGGGTTAACCTCAGGGCCGTTTGAAATAGCCTTATGGAGCAAGTCGTACTCGTAGTCTTTTACCCCTTCAATTGTGCCACTTCGGCCAGTTCCAGCTACGTTTAGACGTAACTCATCGTAACTTGGCATGTCTTTAATAGTGACACCACCCACTTCACCAACTAACGCCCAACTGTCGGCTCCCAGTGACGGGCCAAACAAATGCGTTGCAGTAAATTGCAGCTGCATGGTGTCTTTCAGGACATAACCTTGTGCAATTTCACCCGGCTTAACAAAAGCGGTATCATCACCTTTACTCAACTGAGACAGACCTGCAACGTCGGTACGAATGCCAGCCAATGCAAGCTGCTCCAACATGCCTGCATACAGCAGTTCTACGTCATCGATTTGAAGTGGTTCGTCCTGGCGATATGAAAACTCACCAGAAAACGCTGTCTCGCCGATGGCGGTATTAAAGCTCAAACCATATAGTTTGATATCTTCAGGATATTCGATCAAACCCTGGGTGAAGGCATTCAGGTTAGTGAAATTCTCAGCATCCAGCGTGTTGTTTTTGATGTAGTCAAGATCAGCAGCAATCGCCTGACTAGTAAAGTCAGACGCTTTACCAGAAATCAGCGGCCGGCGGGCGTGATAATTAATGTAGTAAAGTGCAAATTCAGTATCATTTAGTTCAGGTGCAAACACGCCTAAACGAATACCAAACTGACCACTGTCTTTTGGCTCTTTCTTACCATTATGACCTTTGCCCTTTAGAGCTACTTTAGTTGGATAAGCCAGATACATAGACGTTAACTGAGAAATTGCTTCTTCACTTTTCAGTACGTTTTCGTCAGTCACATCCAAGCCTTGAGCAGCTAATGCGCCCATCCAGTTTGTATGCAAATTATTAAGCGCATCAGTCAAGTGAGCCAGGTCTATATCCGGGTTAGCAGTAAAGCCGAGCTGAATATTCTGGTTATAGCCATTTTCAGAAGCGAAGTCGTTCGTAGAAAAATAGCTGCCCGTCGCTGGTAAGCGTGTTTCGTGCCATTCATACTGATAAAAAGCTTCAAGCGTTACATTATCTGTCAAGCCAAGAGACGCCCACAGCATGCCAACAGGAATGAAGGCTTCTTTAAGCTCGGCACCAGGTGCTTTCAAACGGTCAATATCAACGGGGTTTATGTTAATACCGTGGCTGATCAGTGTACTTTCACCCCAGTTTACAACCTGGCGACCAAGTCTGACAGACAATGGGTTTTGACCACCGTTGAGGTCAAAATCAGCCCAGACGAATGCATCTAACAGACGTAAGTCTGAACACACCTGCTCCTTGGTATTGTCATCAGCACAAGGGTCTACTTTTTGGCCAGATACTGGATTCGTGTATGCAAAATCACCGTCTTCCATCGCAAAGTCTTTGAAATACATGAAGCGTGAGAAGAAGCCATAGTTGTCTTTGGTAATGCCAAGTTCATGTGTGCCTTTGATCAACTGAGAAAACGTGTCGCCCGAGTCGAAGTTTAAATCCCCAGCATCACCGTTATTTGAGTATGCACCCTGCTGCGACCAGATCTGAGAAGATGAGTAGATGGTGTTGCCTAACGAGGCGTTATAACCTGTCCAGTCATAACGTGGGTGATTACTTTTACCGATATGGTCAAAGTCGCGGTCTTCTATACGAATACTTTGGCCATAAGAAAACGTAGAATCAAAGGTTACATCAAAATCACCAACTTGGAACGTGGCGGCTTGCGCAGCAGTGCCAGCGACACCAAGACATGCTGCACTTAGGCCCAGCATTATCTTGTTCTTCACAAAGCGCGATGTTTTTATCATTATTTCTCCCCCCTTTGGCGGGTAATTCTTATCAAGTTATTGTTTTTTGTTGTCGTAACGATAGAAGCGATAGCTTTAAATTACAAATAATACGCGTCTGATCGGTGCATTTTTATCTCATTGGAGCGCATTTCACTCATGGTAAGACGTCCTACCAGAGTAGTTATAACACGTAATTTAAGTTTAAAACAAACCGATTTAACAAAAATACTTTATGTCTCGTCGCATAATTGTCATCAAACTACTTTTTCCAACGCTACGAAGCGGTTATTTTCATCAAGCAACAAACGAAAGCGCCCACGGACCCCTAAACTTGAGACATGCCGACGAATATGATGAGCGGGGAAGCGGATCCGCTTCCCACCATCCTCAACGACCTGTATAAACTCAACGTGGCCATGGTAATACGCCATACACTGTTCATGGCTCAAATCCATGTAAAAGTAATACTCATGCATTGTGTGGATAAAAACCTTTACATATCACAACTAAAAGCGCTGTTAATTTAGCGCTTTGTCAATTTTTTCGTACAAGTCATCACTCAATTCGGGCAATCTGGCTAGTTTCTCTAACTGTGTTTTCATCAATTCCTGTCGGTTACCATCAAAACGTTTGAAAGACAGTAACGGCGTTATGATCCTGGCAGCATTTTGCGGGTTGACCTGGTTTAGCTCCGCAATCAGATCGCCCAGCAGCGCATAGCCCCGGCCATCTTCGCGGTGGAAGTGACGTGGGTTTGTGCGAGTAAAGGCACCTATTAGTGCTCGCACGCGGTTTGGGTTTGCTTTGTCAAAGCAGGGGTGGGTGTAAAGTGACAAAATATTGTCGATACAGCTCTCATCACGCCGACTTGCCTGTAGTGCAAACCACTTGTCCATTACCAACAGATCTGACTGCCACTGTTTATCAAAGTCGTCCAACAACAGCTGTGTCAGCACGTGTCCGGCATTCACCGCAGCCCTGAGTGCCCCCAGTTTTAGTGTCATATTGTAACTTTCACTTTGCGCCTGTATCCACCCCTGGATCTGCGGGTCTGATACTTGAGCAAGATAAAACAAGCATTTGTTTTTCATTGTCCGAATTGCCACAGCCGCAGCGTCCAGGCTGCCATCGTCCTGTAGCTGAGAATAGGTCTCACACCAGGCCGGCTTGAGTTGCACTGCGATTTGGTACTCCAGGGTAGTAATCGCTTGATCCAGCTGCGCGACTGGAACAGGGGTGTAATCTGCACTGAGCGCATCAAAGCCCGGCACAGTACATAGCTCAGCCAAAATTGATAAGTCACCGCTGAGATCGGCAAGCAACAGGCGTAGTGCCTGAGTCAAACATTCAGGCAGCTGATACTCTGTAAACGTCTCGGTATTTACCAGTGCTTTAATTTCGGCTTTGTACAGTTGCTGAATGGCTTCCCAACGCGCGTAATCACTGCTTGCAAACTTGGCAATGTGAAGCAATTGCTGCTGCTGATAATCGTAGCTCAACAAACAAGGCGCCGAAAACCCTTCGAGTAACACAATTACAGGCTCGCTTTCGAGTCCGCTAAACACAAAACTCTGTTGTTTCTCGGTCAGTTCTATCACCTTGCCCTGCTTGGCTATCGACTCAGGTACTGTAATGACCTGCCCGTGCTTATCCAACAACTCAATAGCAACAGGAATATGCAATGGAGCTTCTACCGGGTCATGATCAGCATGGCTTTGTGCCAAATGCAAGGTAAACTCCCCTTGCTGCTCGTCAAAACTCGTACGAGCACTGACCTTTGGTGTGCCAACCTGGTTATACCAGAGTTTAAATTGGCTTAAATCTTTGCCATTGGCATCACTCATTGCGGCGACAAAGTCATCACACGTCACAGCCTGCCCGTCGTGACGCTCAAAATAGAGCTTCATACCCTGTTGGAAACCTGCCTCTCCCAATATAGTGTGCATCATTCGGATTACTTCAGCGCCTTTGTTATACACAGTGACGGTATAGAAGTTATTCATTTCGATCACTTGCTGTGGCCTGATCGGATGCGCCATAGGCCCCGCATCTTCAGCAAACTGATGTGTGCGAACCGTATTGACTGCATCTATCCTGTTCAGTGCACGAGAGCCCAGGTCACTACTGAATTCCTGATCGCGAAATACCGTAAGGCCCTCTTTGAGACTCAGCTGGAACCAATCTCGACAGGTCACGCGGTTTCCTGTCCAGTTGTGAAAATACTCATGCCCGACGATAGACTCTATGATATGGAAATCCCGATCTGTTGCCGTTTCCTGATTTGCCAGTACACAAGCACTATTGAAAACATTCAGACCTTTGTTCTCCATCGCGCCCATATTGAAAAAGTCGACCGCCACTATCATATAAATATCGAGATCGTATTCGAGATCAAAGCGTTGTTCGTCCCAGGCCATAGCCTTCTTCAAAGAAGTCATTGCATGAGGTGCTTTACTCAGATTTCCCTTATCAACAAATAGCTGTAGATCAACTTTGCGCCCCGTCCGTGTTTCAAATTGATCCGTCAGTACATCGAAATCCCCTGCCACCAAAGCAAACAGATAAGAAGGCTTCTTAAAGGGGTCTTCCCAGCAAACATAATGGCGGCCGTCTGATAATTCACCACTGTCAACCTTGTTACCATTGGATAATAGGTACGGCATTTGTTTCGGGCCGATTATTTTTACTTTATAGGTTGTCAGTACGTCTGGGCGATCCAGGAAATATGTAATCTTACGAAACCCCTCAGCTTCACATTGCGTGCAATAAGCGCCATCTGACAGATACAGACCTTCTAGTGATGTGTTTGTCCCTGGTGAAATGGTGTTAACAATTTCAATTTCAGCACGTTCACCCAGTCCGAATAACTCCAGGCCAGTATCATGTAACCTATAATTGGTGTGCACTTGTCCATCTACATGCACTGAGTTCAGTGTCAATTCAATGCCATCGAGCATAACCGAACTGGCGTCACCCTGTGCGGTTAGCATAAACCTAGCAGTTACCTTTGTGTGTTGCGGATCCAGTTCAAACGTTAAGGAGAGGTTTTCAACGGCATGTGTGGGTGGCTGATAATCATGTAAGTATTTGGCCTGAGGTTTTGAGGTCATGACAATTCCTATTATCAATTTACATTTGCTAACGTGCGCACCACGACTAAGCAAAATGAAAAAATGAGTACAAATCAATATCTTTATTGTAGAACGGCCTGCGCTGAGGGCAAAGGGATTTATGAATTGCAGAGGTGCAAAAACGCCTCAAATTGAGTGAGGCGTTTTATTTAACGTTGCGTATTTCAAATTACGAAGCGTTGGCTGAAGTTTCGGCCTGTTGCATTGCCTTTGGCTTGATTTTCAGAATCTTAATGCCCAGGTACGCATAGACTATCGCCAGGAATGGATTGATCAGGTTGAAAAACGCATAAACTGCATAATCGAGTGGGTTGATCAGCAGCACGCTTTGCATATAAGCACCACAGGTATTCCAGGGGATAAGAGGGCTTGTAATAGTGCCACCATCTTCAAGTGTTCTTGACAAATTGACACTGCGCAAACCTCGCTGCTTGTATTCTTCTTTAAACATGCGACCCGGAACTACGATTGCAATATACTGATCGGCTGCTACCAGGTTAGTGCCAAAACAAGTAGCGACTGTAGAAGCGATTAATGAGCCAGTGCTTTTCGCAACCTTAAGTATACTCTTAACAAATAGCTCCAGTAGCCCGGTTTTCTCCATGATAGCGCCAAACATCAATGCGGTCATTACCAACCAGGTTGTCGTTAACATGCTGGACATTCCGCCACCACTGAGCAGATCATCCATTTTTGCATTGCCAGTTTCCAGACTGAATCCGTCAAAGAAAGTAGCCCAAACCAGTTTGAAGTGACTGACCAACAGACCCTCATCAGGGTTAACCTGACTTGCAATTAAATCTCCTTGGAATAACAACGCCCAGATTGCACCAATTACTGCGCCGATAGAGATGGCAGGAAAAGCAGGCATTTTTTTAATCGCCAGTGCAAGCAGAATGATCAATGGCACCAGGTTAACCAGGCCAATATTAAAGTTGGTTTCCAAAATCGTCGCTATTTCGTCGATTTTGCTGGATTCGTTCGAAACATCGGCATTGAATCCCATAACGATAAAGATTATCAGGGCAATAACAAAACTGGGCACTGTCGTCCACAACATATGCTGGATATGCTCGAACAAGTCACTACCAGCGACCGCTGGCGCCAAATTAGTCGTTTCAGAGAGCGGTGATAATTTATCACCAAAATAAGCACCTGAGATCACCGCCCCTGCGGTAACCACCGGGTCAAGCCCTAAGCCGTTGGCAACACCGAGTAATGCCACACCTATTGTTGCTGCCGTGGTCCAGGAGCTTCCGATACTCATAGCTACAATACCACAGATCAAACAACCGGCAGCATAAAACCACGAAGGATGAATTATCTGCAAACCATAGTAAATCAGGGTTGGTACAGTGCCTGACAGTAACCAGGTTCCAATCAGAGCACCTACCATGAGCAGGATCAGAATTGCGCCTAAAGAGATGGTGATCCCTTTGATCATTGCCTCTTCGAGCGTTTTCCAGGTAAAGCCATTCTTCAGCCCTATCAGTGCGGCTGTAAAAGTAGCAAAAAGCAGGGCTATCTGGTTCGGCCCCGAAGAAGAATTATCACCATACAGGTATACCGCAGCGCCTAATAAGCTGACCAGTACCACAATAGGAATAAAGGCATCCAGGTAGGATGCTTGTTTTTGTTGTCTCAAACCAGAATACTCCTTCGCACTTAATGGAGTGCTTTATTATTATCTCTGTCAGATCAGTTCAGTGTTAAGCACAACACATGAATCTGAGCAAGACAGCGCCGAGCATATTCCTGACCGGCTATTTTTAATATTGCAGCTGACAATAATAACAAATTTCCCACGCACTGGTAACGAAAAAAGGCGCTCAATGCGCCTTTTCATGGTTTAGCCTTCCGTACGTCCTATCTCCAGCTACCTACTCAGTCACCAGCCTCGTTTTTTGCCAGGCGACCATAGTTAATCATATCTTGTGTGATTAGGGCTGCTTCTTCGAGATAAGGGTCGAGCTCAGCGATGACATCTGGCACGTCATCCAAATCTTTTACAGGCTCTTGCCCTAAACGTTTAAGGCGTTCATTGGTGCGTTTTAACGCTCGTTCGTCGCGTTCCTCACGCTCTTTCGTACGCTCAGTTTCAACCAGAGAAATAGATATATCGTCTTTTTGGGCTTTATATCGCGCAATATCGTCGTAAACGTAAGCAAATTCAGGCTCTTTGGCTATTCGCAAACCATGGCGTTCATTCAAATACTCAATGGTTGGACTCAGGTCATCCAATTGCTGGTACTTGGCTCTGACAATGCTGTCCCAAGGTAAAGCATTATCTTCCTGGCTCTCGCCCCACTCTGCTGGTTCAATTGCAGAAGGCAGCAAAATATCTGGAATTACGCCTTTGTTTTGTGTACTGCCACCATCAATACGATAAAACTTGGCAATAGTATAAGTAATGCTGCCTAGTGCGTTATCGAACAGATCATAGGTCTTTCTGAGACCTCTGTGTTGCTGAACAGTACCTTTACCAAAAGTTTGCTCGCCGATGACCACAGCACGCCCGTAATCCTGCATCGCAGCAGCAAATATCTCTGAAGCCGATGCGCTGTAACGGTCAACCAGTACAGTTAACGGACCATCATAGTAGGTTATCCCATCGCTGTCTTTTTGTGCTTCTACACGGTTGTATGCGGTATGGATCTGAACTATCGGGCCTTTGTCTATAAATAAACCTGACAATTGAGTGGCTTCATACAGGGAGCCACCGCCATTTTGTCTGAGATCAACGATAATCCCATCAACATTTTGTTCTTTAAGCTTTTCAAGCTCTTTCTTCACATCTTTCGACAGATTGTTGTAAAAGCTTGGGATCTCTATCACGCCTATTTTGCTGGTAAGGTCTGAGTATTTAGCTTCGAAGATTTCCGACTTTGCAGCTCTGTCCTCAAGGCGTATCTTATCTCGGACGATCTCAACGACCTTAGGTGTGCCATGAGTGTCGCTTCCCTTAAGGTACTGCAGTCTTACTTTAGTCCCTTTAGGTCCTTTGATGAGATCAACGACATCATCGAGACGCCAGCCAATCACATCAACAAATTCTTCACCATCTTGTGCAACACCTACAATGCGGTCATCTGGCTTAATCTTTTCCGTCTTATCGGCTGGACCGCCAGGAACCAGACTGCGGATGATGGTGTAATCTTCATCGTAACCAAGTACTGCACCAATGCCTTCTAGTTCAAGTTCCATATCCATCTTAAACTGTTCGGCACGGCGAGGTGACAAATAAGAAGTGTGGGCTTCAATGCTACGCGCAAATGCATTCATTACAATTTGAAAAGCATCTTCATTGTTGGTCTGTACCAGACGTTTGATGGTGTTTTTGTAACGCTTGGTCAGTACTTCTTTGATGCCGGCCCAGTCTTTGCCTGTGAGTTTTAATCTCAGTGCATCAGACTTAACACGCTGTCGCCAGTACTCATCCAACTCGGCTTGAGTTGTGGCAAACTGCATGTCTTCTCTGTCAAACACAAATTCGTCTGGTTTATCAAACTTCATTTCTGTGTCTAACAGAGAAATTGCATAGTTAAAGCGCTCATATCGACGTTGCATACTGTCGTTGAACATCGCAAAAGCAAAATCGAGCTTGCCTTTTTTCAAAGCATCGTCGAATTGCTTTTTATACCCTGAATACTTGTCAATGTCAGACTGCAGGAAAAGAGACTTGTTGTAATCGAGGTTTTCGATGTACCGGTCAAATATCTGTTCCGACAACGCATCGTCGAGCTTAAAGCGCTTATAGTGTTCACGAGTAAATTTACTGGTTACCCTTTTTGTTGCCGTCGCATGCTGGATTTCAGGTTCCAATATGGGAATATCTTTTTCCGTCACCGTCTGTGTTGCAGCTGAGCACACGCCAGATACAAACAGTGCGATTACACCAACTAAAGGTAACTTATTACTCATACACGACTCCTTAAAGAATAAACAGGCTTTCTGCTTTGGTTTTAACTTGCATACCTGTCACTAACTCAACATGAACTTCATCTTTGTTGACTTCTGTGATGGTTGCATTGACCAGAGCCTGTCCCAACTTCACTTTAACCTTATTATTTACCTTGACCTCATTTGCTGGCAGAGGTTCAACTTTCCCTGAACTACGACGCTGTTGCTGCTCAGGCTTAGCATTAACTTTAGCGTTTTTATTCCCGTGGCGGTGCTTGTTATCACCACGTGATTTGTAAGATTTTGTGTCACCATCGCGACGACGCTCGCCACGACCATCCTGTCTCGGACGTTGAGGCTTTTTACGTTTAGCCATTTTGGCACGTGATTCTTCCAGCGCTTTTTGCGCATGCTCTACGTGCTCTTGCTCAACTTTTTCAGCATCGTTACCGTCCAGGTCAACACGAAATTCATTATTGATAACCGCTTCTAAATAACGCCAAGAAGAGGTGTACTTACGTAAAGCCTGTCGAACCTGAGTCTTACTGACTTTGTCAGAGCCTTCGATTCTGGCAGCGATATCTTTAAATATGCCAACCTTTAGCGGTTTAATACCGTCTTTTTGTTTAAAACACTGAGGAAACTCGGCATATAAAAAGTCGAGAACCTCTTTGATATCTTTTAGCTTGTTTGTGGTTTCCATGTCTAAACCTATAGTTCAATATTTTCATCAAGAGATGACTGAATGTAATGTGTAACCCAGTCGACGAGTTCATCATACTCGGCTTCGACAAGCGCCAACTCGCCGCGCAGATGTTCCCATATTCCATTTATAATTAAATCGATTTTCTCACATTCCAGATCATCGGGAAGCATGTCCCAGGCTACGTGGATAAGCTCATTCAGCGTCTCAGCAACTCGCTCTTCTTCCCCTTCCCAGTCTCCCACATCAAAGTTGGAAAACAGGTAGTCCTGAACGTTGAGTAATTCTTTCATTTACAATGTACCTTCAAAGCATTTTACCAGTGCTTCCAGGCCAAGTTTATCTTCATCGTCAAATCTAGCCAAACTCGGACTATCAATGTCCAATACAGCAAACAGTTCACCGTTTCTCATAACGGGAATAACAATTTCAGAGTTTGAAGCGGCATCGCAGGCAATATGACCATCAAAGCTGTGTACATCTTCTACGAGCTGAGTCGTTAACTCAGCAGCCGCGGTACCACATACGCCTTTGCCTAACGGGATTCGAATGCAGGCTGGATTGCCCTGGAAAGGACCTAGTACGAGCTCATCTTTACCATCTAAAAGGTAAAAGCCTGCCCAGTTTATGTCTTCCATTGAGGTAAATAACAGGGCGCTGAGGTTTGCCATATTGGCGATGTAGTTGTGCTCATCACCAATTAGGGCCTGAGCTTGTAGGCTGAGAGTATCGTAGAACTTTTTCTTCTGCATTGCGGTCATTCAACAAATTTACATAAGAAGTAAAGGTACTCTTTCGTGCAGCTAAATGAAACCTTTTAGACAGAAAAACTATTAAATTAGTGTAAATCTACGCCACGCTGTACAAAAAGCCATCAGACGTTCTGAGCATTGCGCCGTAAACTGAACAAAAACAGCCCGCCTCCCAGCGCCGCCATCACTGCATTAATGATAAAAACCATACCAGAGCTTGCAACAAACAAGTAGCTAAACAGTGCGCCTCCGAGCATACCCGCGGTCAAAATACCCGAGTAAGTCAGTTTGTTGTGGCGCAACAACATCACATAAGCTGGCAAAACAAAAAACGCCATAGACAGGCCAACGATATGGGCATTGGCTACAGCCGTCATGAGTATTTGAAACAAAATCTTACTCTGACCACTTATCAGGGCATAATACCCTCCGAGCACTATGCCAACGATTAGCGGTGAAAATAACGAATATGCCACCGCTTTTGCCACTTGCCTTCTGATCATCTCTTTCACCTTTATTACCTTGCACAGAGATAGTCAGTGTCGACGCGAAGCATAAGTATCACAAGTCAACTTTGGTCGTATAAGCTTACCTTGCTGCTATCATCGCCCACAGCAGCATGCACAAAAGCAACGCAAACAATACGCCAGGCGTCATCAGGGAACGTACGGCCGCCACCGCGAGACCAACTACACGCGCCTGCCGATAAACCACACGCTGAGGCAACTGCCAAGAGGTATTCTCTATTTCATCTTTTAACAATTTTAAGCCCTGCGCCAGTGTCTCTGCACCAAGACGTACCAGACTGCCCGCTTCCGTATAAGCGACATTGATATCGCCAGCCGGTAATGGTCCCATACCGTCAACAAATGCTCGTGTTATAAAATAGATCCCCAGACCAAGAAGTACAGGCCATGCACTGCCCCAAAAGCTTGCCCCAGTCAGTTGATTAGCCCAAGCACCATTGGCTTGCGGTATCAGATAACTCAGCACCGTCACCAATATCAATAATGTGCCGTACGCACCTAACTGAAGTACATCAGGCTGGCCAGTCACCTTTTTTGGTTGCTTTTGCGCAATCAACTGCAAGAATCGCATCATCAGCCAGGTGGTCCCTATTGCTGTCAACGGCAGTACTGTCCCCATGAGCAAATCCCGCTCCACAACATCCTTTAGCGCGACCTTGGCAACCGCACCACTGGTTAGTGGCAACCCGGCCAGTGCAGCAGCGGGTAATGCAGCTGCCAGCAAGCAACCCCAGCGATACCTGTGCCATGTTAAAGTGCTATTTATGCCAGCAAAAAGGAACAGTGCAGCCTTAGCCAGACCATGATGCACTGCGTACAACACAATAGCGGGCAGCAATAAGGACCATAACTCGGGATATTTCAACCCTACCCCCACAGCCGCAATCAAAATGCCCATCTGGCTCATCGTTGAGTATGCAAGTAAGGCTTTAGGGTTATCCTGTGTAACCCCTACCAGAACGCCTAAAAATGCAGCAAATAACCCGAGCACCACCAGCACAGAGCCATACGTTGCGAAGGCCACCTCACCGAATGGAATAAATTTAAGCCACCCTAGCAGCCCCGCTTTCACCATAACACCGCTTAGTAACGCACTGGCTGCAACGGGTGCGACCGGATGCGCCATTGGCAGCCATACGTGCAAGCCAAACAAGCCTGCCTTTACTCCAAACCCGGCAAGTAAAAACCCGATTGCCCAGGCCGGATAAGTTTGCTCCGGATTTCCAGCTGAGGAGGGATCAATTGATCCAAATGCCAGGCCTGCGAGTCCTGTAAAAAGCAACAACTCTCCCAGTACAGCCCATTGCATGTAAGATTTGCCCGCCTGATGTGCTTCATCCGTATCAAAGTGCACAACCAGGCCGTACGAAGCCAGACTCATCAAGGTGAAGAAGCTGATAAAACCTGAAATATCCTGGGCCAGCACAAGCCCAAAATTGCCGCACATGGCTAGCAGGAAAAACAGACAAAACCTAACTTTACGCTCATCAGCTTTAACAAAATTAACGGCAAAAACCGCTGCCAGTAACCACAGACAGACAGCAAGCAGGAAGAAGGTCGATGTTGTATCATTTAGCGTCAGCACACTGCCAAAAAATAACCAAGGTGTGGTGTTGGTGCCTTGTCCAGAAATTGCATAGGCAAGCAGTGCTATACCTGCTGATAAGGGTAAAAACCAGTGTGCAACCTGCTGCATTTGCTTGCGCACCAGCAATAGCGCCCCCAATAACGGTGCACCAAGCGCCAGCCACATTGCAGGAATTTGTTGCGAACTGGCTGCCAGTATTGATACAAACTCACTGCCATATTCTCGGGCTGCTATCAGTTTCACCCAGTTCAGCGGGCTAAACTGGGCATCAGCAAACAAGCCTGCGCTGAGCGCCAGTAGTGCAGTCACTACAGGTGGTAACATGAGCATCCAGTGCGTTTCTAGCCGCCCCTTGGGTTTTTCTTTTGGCCAGGCGCCCTGCTGTGGTTTAAACCAAGCCGCGTATAAAATTGGCAGAAAGTAGATAGCATTGAGCAGACTACTGATAATAAGTACCCCCAGTACCCAATAAAAGCCTGCCTCAAGTGCTCCGGTGCCCAGATACCATTTTGAAATAAAACCCGCTGCGGGCGGTATCCCTATCATGCCCAGTACCGCCAAGCTAAACGCCAACATGGTTAACGGCATTCGTTTCCCGGCCCCATTCATCTGACTGACCTTAGTGACACCCAGAGTTTCTGCTATGCTACCGGCGCAGAAGAACATGGTGATTTTCATCAATCCCTGGTGGACCAGATGTGCAATGCCACCGATTGTCGCGATTGGTCCGGCAATGGCGGTGCCGAGTGCAATGTAGGAAACCTGACTGACCGTTGAATAAGCCAGCCTGCGTTTAAGGTCATCCTGGAACACAGCTCGGGTAGAGCCATAAACAATTGTCACAGAAGCCAACACAGCCAGAATGATGGTTAGACCAAGTTCCTGAGCAAATTCAACTCCATAGACATCATAAACAACCCGCACTATGCCAAATGCACCCGCTTTAACCACGGCAACCGCGTGTAACAATGCACTCACAGGGGCGGGTGCAGCCATGGCAGAAGGTAGCCAACCATGCAACGGGATCAATGCCGCCTTTACCCCTAACCCTATAATTATGAGGGCAAAAATCACTTTCAGGTGGAATGGGTCTAAATGAGGCATGGACGCGAGGATCCCCGTCGCGGTAAAGTCCAATGATCCCGCCAGGGCTTTTAACCACACAACACCGGCGAGCAAACTGGCGCCACCTAGCATGGTATAAATCAGGTATTTACGTCCTGCCGCCAGCGAGGCTTTATTCCCCTTATGGACTACCAGTGGATAAGTTGTCAGCGTCAGTAGCTCGTAGAAAATCAAAAAAGTGATCAAGTTACCAGCCAGCGCAACACCAATGGTTGCGAATACACACAGGCTAAAAAAACCGAAAAAGCGGCTACGGTTAGGTGATTGCTCCAGATACCCGATGGCATAAATCGTCGTTAATAACCACAAAAAACCGGATAAGGCGACAAACAGTAATGACAACGCATCCGCATGCAACACCAAATCCATATTAGGCAGCAAGGGCAAACGCGTTTCAAAAACCTGTCCCTGATACACACCCGAGATCATCACCAAGATCAGGCCAACACAGCTGCCAGCGCCAAGAAAGTTCAGAGTTTTTCTAAGTATAGGCTTGTTGTCGCTGACAAAAAATATCGTAACCCCGGATACCAGTGCGCTCAGTAAAATCAACAAAGGCAGAGTACTTTGCCACATCATTTACCGCCTCCTATCGCTATCAGGTCAATGATCAGGTCCGCATTGAAACCCAGCGCCATAGTACACAGGGCCAACGCCAGGCCACTGACAGGCATAGCCACAGGCACCTTCTGCCAGTTGTCAGGGGCAACTTGCTCAGACGCCTGTTCCGGTTTAATAAATGCCAGATCCAGCACTCTGAATATCGCCAGTGCTGCCAGCAGACCGCCGCTAAGAATGATCACAACCCACCACCACTGGTGAGTATCAATGGCAACATTGAGCAGTAACCATTTGGCGATAAAGCCTGCGCTGGGTGGCAGGCCGATTAAGCTGCCTCCTGCTATCGCAAAAGTAAACAAACTCAATGGCATATACTTTGCCATGCCCTGCAGCTTAGCAATGTCGTCATGACCAAGCGAATGTATGATGTTGCCAGCAGCAATAAACATCGCTGCCTTGGCACAGGCATGGGCGACAATAAAATAAGACACCGCGGCGAGCGCACTTTGCTGCTGGGCAGCCAGTTGCGATACCGATGCTTTCTCAGTGCTCATCAAAAGTGGAAACAGCAAAAACAGATAACCAATTTGCGCGACGGTCGAGTATGCCACCATCAGTTTGAGACGCTTTGCTCTGAGTGCCTGCACACACCCCCACAGAATAGCTGTCCCTCCTAATATGCCCAATAGCATTAACGCTTCATTGGTAACGGCGGGTGCCAGGATCTCCATCCAAAATCGTACCAACAGATAAAACGACGCTTTGACAACCAAAGCGGACAAAATAGCACTCACTGGTGCCGGTGCACTGCCATGAGCATGAGGTAACCAAAAGTGCAATGGGACCAGGGCGGTTTTTAGCACCAAACCCACAGTGATTAGCGCCAATGCAGCCCAGCTTAATGGATTGGATTCAGCTTTGGCTGCAAGCTGTGTAAAGTCTAGAGTACCATAGACGTGATACAACAAAGCCACAGCAAGCAGATAACAAAGAGACCCTAACAGACCGACTAATAAATAACGCAACGCTGCCGTCAGGCCCGCTTTATTGCCACTTAACGCGACCAGAGCAACCGCTGCTAATCCGATAATTTCGAGTGTCACATAGACATTGAAAATGTCAGCAGACAGGAATAACGCATTGATCCCCGCCACCAACAACCACCACAGAGGCCAAAAGCGCACACGTGCAGGTGATGCTGCGAAATAGAAAGCAGAATAAAAGGTCAATACTGTGACCAAAAAAACGGTCAATGACAGTAGCAGAGCTGAGAACCCATCAAGGCTTAGCGCAATACCCAAAGGAGCCTCCCAGCCTGCAAGGGCATACCTCAGAGGGGTCGCGAACTCGGAGACTCCAGGGGGAAAATTGGCCAAGATAAGCCCTATTACGAATACCAAGCCCAGTGCGCTAAGCAGCCCAATCAGCACCTGAGCATCTTTAGTATGCAGCAATACCGAGAGAATAGCCCCAATCAGGGGGATTGCAATCAGCAAGGGTAGTAAAGAAGCAGCGTCGATTACTGGCATTAAACGTCTTCCTCAGGCTTTTCAAGTGCTTTGATCCGAACCACCAAAGACAAGGCCATTGCCGTACCTGCCACCGCAACTACGATCCCAGTTAATACCATAGCGTGTGGTACAAAATCTGGTGAAGCGCCGGAGGAGGCATTCGCTATAAACACCATAAACACCCCCACACCACAAATATTGATGGCGAGTATCTTCTTAACGACATGGGCAATTGCCAAGACGCCAAACAGACCAATACCGAACAGTGCAATACCAAAGACACCATACAACAAAGCTTGCGTCATGAGTGCTTCTCCTCCTCAACACGATTTGCCAGTGCATGCTGAGGCTCAATCTGCAAAGCACAAAATAGTAAAACCAGGATTGCCGCTATGGTTATTGTCGCTGCCACTTCTATTACCAGAATTAACGTGCCAGCCATGGCCTCCGGGTAAGCCAACGCAATGCCACTTGACAGGACGACACCAGCACCGACCAATAAAAACATGGCTAAGCCAACCACCAACAACAGGCGTGCGGTGGGTGCATTGAAGTTAAAACTGTGATGACCGGCAAGTAGCAGCAAAATCCCTGCGCCTGCCAGCAATGCACCCGCCTGAAACGCACCGCCTGGCAATGCCGCACCAGTCCAAAGTAAATACCCGGATGTAACGACTATCGCCGGTAACAACCACCGCAGGAAGGCCTCAAGTATCAGGCTCCGCTTTCGAGGTTCAGATACTTTAATGAAGGGCTGTCGGGCGACTTGTAAACTGAAGGGCATCACTGCCAGGGCAACAATCAACAGCACCGCAACTTCCAGCAAAGTATCATAACTGCGAAAGTTAAGTAGCACGGCCGTAACCGGGTTCTCTACACCACTTTGCTCCAGATTAGAGGCAACCAGTGTCACTAGCGATTGGTCTATAGACTGAAACTGGACCAGGGAAATAGCCAGAAATAGACAGGCTGCAACAACCACCATACCAACGATCAACAAGATGCTGCCGGGCAAGTCTGCTTCTTGTTGTGCACTGTCACTTAATGTCATGTTATTAAACATAAGTTACCTCTGTTGTTATTATTTAACACAGTTTTATTGGTTGAGCTGTCGACGCGTGGCGATAAGCAATGCACCAGTCAAACCCGCTCCAATCGCCGCCTCTGCGATGGCAACATCCCACGCACCCAGTCTGACCCAGGCAAGCGTTACTAGCAGGCCCATGCTGATAAACAGTAAAATCGCCTGAAATAAGTCTTTAGCAGTGAGACACAATATTGCGGTTACTAAGGCCCCAGTACCCAATAGTAGGTCGATAAATAATTCACCGCTTATCATGCGCTACCTCCTGTTCCTCCAGTCTGCCTCGCTGTTTTACCGGTTGTTTACCTTGCTCCAAATCTGAGTGACTGGCCAATAAATAGCATGAGACGGCTCCAGCCAGCATCACTGCGACCCAAATCAACAACAGCTGAATTGCATCTGCCACTTCTATAACCTGAGGTAACACCCCCAGTACGATAAACCCCAAGCCCAGATTGTCGGCCTTGGTCAACGCATGCAGCCGGGATAATTCGTCTGGAAAACGCCACAAACCAACACCCCCAGCGATGAAAAAGAACACACCGAGCGTCACCATAACTACACTGTACCAGTCAAAAAACGTCATGATTTAGTGTCTCCCATTTTGACCAAAATGACCGTTGCGGTTGGAGCCAGCAGGGCCAATACCAGCGCTACGTTAAATAAAGCACTTTGTTGATATACGACTGCCAGCAGCGCCAAAATCGCAACGCCTATGGTGCCAAACAGTTGTAGAGACAGTATCCGGTTAAGCTTCGATGGGCCCAGCCAAAGCCGCCACAGCCCACCAAGGAGAACCAGTATTAAAATTGTAATAACCAGGTTTAAATACTCACTCATAGTTGCTCCTTCAAAATCGGCACCACTTGCTGATCTAGTTCTAAATCAAACAAATAGGCGATCTTTTGTTCACATTCAATCACATCCCGATAATTGCTTTCATTTACTTCCAGCATGTGTACCAACAAGGAATCACCATTCAGTTGGGCACTCAACGTGCCTGGTAGTAAACTGATCAGGTGAATAAACCACAGCTGTGTATGGCCCGAAGGCAAACGTAGCGGATAGGAAACCGTCCCAGGGCGCAATGCAATGCGGTGAGCAAAAGCCAGCCGCGCTGTTTGTATTCCCCCTTTCAACGAGTTAAGCAAAAAATACGGCAGCAGGCGCAGCAAACGACCATAATGCAGCTGCCCTGTTACAGAATGAACAGGCACGGCTGCCGCGTTATGAAAAAGACGCATGCTCATCCATACCGACACAGGTACGACGATGATACCTATTACCCAGGAGGACCAGACCCCTTTTGTGAGTAGCAGCCATAAAGCGCTGAATATCACTGCCCGGATAAGCAAGGTCCGTTTGTCTGAATTGTGAGAATGCGCCTTTTTATTCATACTGATTCACTCACTCTGTTGGTATTTGAATCTGAGGTTGACTGTGGTTCTTCGTTACCACTGCGCAGGCGCTTTTCAGCTCCAACAATCAGGGAGATCAACCAACCACAGGCAATAACTCGTAACCAGGCCTCAAGTGAGATAGGTGCACTCTGGAACCAGTCATTCATCAAGGGTAGGTAGGTAAACAGCAACTGTAATGCCATCATCAGCGCGATGCCTATCCAGATCCAGCGGTTTGAAAACAAGCCAACCGAAAATACCGACCGTTCCAACGAGCGACAGTTGAACAGGTAGAATGCTTCACCGACCACAAACATAGCGACTGCGACGGTTCTGGCTTGCGCTTCAGTTGCGCCCCACATTAATTCAAGCTCGTATAAGCCGAAGGCCGTGATACACAATAAAGAGGACACCAACAAAATTCGCCACATTAAGATCCTGTCAATGATAGGAGCATCCGGATCGTAGGGTGGACGGTCCATAATGCCCTTTTCTCTGGGCTCAAACGCCAGCATCAGACCGAGTAAAATGGCAGTGGTCATGTTGACCCACAGAATATGCACCGGCAATAACGGCAGGGACACGCCAAGTAACACCGCAAGTAAAATCACCAGGCCTTCGCCACCGTTGGTTGGTAAGGTCCAGACAATAAACTTCTTCAGATTGTCAAAGACACCCCGACCTTCCTCAACAGCAGCCCGCACAGTGGCAAAGTTATCATCAGTCAGCATCATATCCGACGCATCTCTGGCCACTTCAGTGCCATTGAGTGCCATGGCAACACCAATGTCGGCCCGTCTGAGCGCGGGCGCATCATTAACACCATCCCCCGTCATGGCCACAACATGGCCTTCGGCCTGTAACGATTTCACCAGCTGAAGTTTATTTTCAGGGCTGACCCGTGCAAACACATCATTATTACTGGCAATATCACTGAACTCATGCTCCGATAGGTCACCGAGCTGATAGCCCGTAACGGTTTTTCCTGCGCTTTGCGGTTGAATAATGCCGAGCTGTTTGGCAATACTGGTGGCAGTCAGCGCATGATCTCCGGTGATCATCTTGACCCGGATCCCAGCTCTGTGACAGGCAGCAACAGCTTCAATGGCCTCAGGGCGAGGCGGATCTATCATTGCTTGCAGCCCCAGAAACACCAGCTCCTGAGCAACATCGTCATGGCTCAGGCTCGTTTGCTCCGGACTTGTCTCTTTGCTGGCAAAAGCCAGTACGCGCAAGCCTTTAGCAGCCAAGCGTTCGGCTTGTTGCTCAATCGCCCCGTGTTCAAGAAGAATTGCGGCGCCCTGCTCATTAAGCATAAACCGACATTTAGGCAGAATACTCTCGATAGATCCCTTCATATGGATTATACGCGTGTCGTCGACGTCATCCAGAGTGGCCATATACTGATATTCTGATTGAAACGGTATGCAATCAATTCGTTTGGCATTCAGGCTTTCTGAGGCCATATTAGCTTTATGTGCAGACACCAGTAATGCTGCCTCGGTCGGATCACCGCCGATACGCCACTGTGCATTTCCTGTATCCGGTGCCAAGAGTTGAGCATCATTGCACAGCGCACCAGCTCTGAGTGTTGCATAAAGACCTGGCTGGGTATTGGCCTCAACAACAGCTGACTGTAACTCAGACTGCGGCATGTGAGTTTGGATCTCACCTGTGGGATTATAACCATTGCCAGATACCGCATAAAGCAGTCCGCCGCTGTAGATCTGCTCTACGGTCATCTCATTTTTGGTCAAAGTACCTGTCTTGTCAGAGCAGATGATGGTGGTACTTCCCAGCGTTTCAACCGCCGGGAGATTGCGAATAACGGCTTTACGTTTAGCCATGCGGGAAACGCCAATGGCCAGCATAATCGTGACCGCTGCTGGCAGCCCTTCCGGAATAGCCCCCACAGCCAAAGCAACCGCGGCCATAAAGGAATCAAGTAGTGGTTGTCCGTGCAAGTACCCTATCAGCAAGGTGATCGCTGCCAGGCCGATAATCGCATATAACAAGACATGACTAAATTGCTTGATGCGTTTGGTCAACGGTGTGTCCAGCGTTGGCGTCGTCGCGATCAGCTCGGAGATTTTACCTATTTCGGTGTTATCACCAGTTTCAGTTACTACCCCAACGCCGGTACCATAAACCACCAGCGTCGATGAAAACGCCATATTCTGGCGATCTCCCAGCAGCGCTTCTTTCGCCAGCACCTCCAGATTTTTCTCCACAGGCACGGATTCACCGGTCAGTGCCGACTCGTCCACCTGTAAATCTCTAACCTGCACCAGGCGCATGTCTGCGGTCACTTTATCACCGGCCTGCAGCAGCACAATATCGCCAGGCACCAGTTGTTGTGCAGCAATGGTCGTTTTTACTCCATCACGGATCACGATTGCAGTTGATTTAATACTGCCAGACAAGGCATTGATGGCATTAATTGCCTTAGACTCTTGTACAAAGCCAATGATGGCATTGAGTAGCACCACAGCAAAAATGACGATGGCGTCGACCCACTCCTGGAGTGCCAGCGTCACCACTACTGCCGAAAGCAAGATGTAAACCAAAGGCTGATGGAATTGCAGAGCGAACCGTTTTATCGGTCCGTCTCCATCATGTTTAGTAATGGCATTTGGCCCAAATTCTGCCTGTTGCCTGTCGACCTGTTGCGAAGATAACCCTCGCTCCGGGTCGGCCTCGAACTGCTTGAGTACTGATTCTGAGTGTTGACTGTGCCAGTCTTTCAGATCTTGCATAAAACACCTCGGGAACTAGTTGTACTAAAACTATACTAGGGTGCAGCAATGCTATGTAAAACTCGAATTATCAAACTTAAAAAATCGAAAAATACGAACTGTAATTTTGGCGCAAGGTTGATTTTTTGCCACTTTGATAACGTAGCTCATTTGAATAGCGACGATTTGGCTGTATTGAATATCGCAGCAATAGCCGGGTGTCGGATTTTTCGCTCTGCTGAAATCGCATAAAACTTTTGTTTTATGTTTGGCAGCTCACCCACCGGGCGTACATGGAATGCATCACACACATTTTGAGCAATGGCGCTGGGCATAAAAAACAACCCCAAACCAGACTGACCAAACGATTTCATCAACGCACTGTCATCAAACTGCGCCACGATATTGGGGTGAATATTCTGATCGCTTAACCAAAAATCAAACTCTTTACGAATTTCATGTTGCTGTGTCGGCAGTAATAAAGGTGCATTATTAAGCGATATAGGAAAGTTTTTGGCGTACTGTCTGGCAAGTGCGGGGGCCGCTAAAAAGGTAATACTACTTTCTCCCAGCAAATGGTTGTACGCCTTGACACTAAATGCCCCAGTAACAGGCACATCGCTCAACACCAAGTCAACTTTATGAACCGCCAAGTCAGCAAGCATACTGTCAACTGGCCCTTCCAGGCTGGTCAGGCGGATGTCCTGCTCAATATGCATGGCGGGCTCAATAATCTTATGCACTATGGTTTTGGGCAATACACTGGAGGCGCCAACAATAAACTCTGCCGGGCCCACCGCACTGTTACCTTTTAAGACATCACTCAACTCATTACCCAGCTCAAAGATCTCGTCAGCGTAACGCAATACGACTCGGCCGGTATCGGTTAATCGCAGTCCACGGCCCTCTTTTTGCAAAAGCTCATTACCGACGCGCTCTTCGAGCAAAGACAACTGACCGCTGATGGTTTGCGGGGTAATGTTCAGCTTAGCACTGGCCTTGGCAATACTGCCCTCATGCGCAACAGCCCAGAAGTACTTTAAGTGTTTGTAGTTAATGACATCCTGCATGGGGCTTCCTCATAGTCGAAGACACTTCGAATAATCCGAACTGTAGTATATAGAACAAACGATTTCACTTAATTCTTTTCGATTGATACGCTTGATGAGGTAGCACGATCACATTACAGGCGACGTTTAAGCAGATAAACGAACTTTAAATCAATCAATGAGAGTAAATTATGTGGGTAGATGTGTTTTCATCCCATAGTGACGCGACAGAAGCCGAAAACAATCATGTAGATGCACAAATCAGGCTTATGCTTGGCCGCTATGCAGGGCAAATTGACAAAGTCGAAGTTTACCTTTTGACGGATGAAAACCAGTTAGACGACATTCAACAAGTTTACTGTACGATCCGAGTCGGGCTGAGAGGCTATCAGCAGGTTGAAGTGAATGAGGTGGCAGATAAGGCGTCCGATGCAATTAATGCCTGCGCTCACCGGGCTAAACGTTACGTAAAACGCGCATTGAGGCTAGCAACCCGTGCAAGATGAAAAAAGTAAAAAGGCCGTAAGTCTGAGACTTACGGCCTTAATATGGCGGAGAGATAGGGATTTGAACCCTAGATACGCTATTAACGTATGCCGGTTTTCAAGACCGGTGCTTTCAACCACTCAGCCATCTCTCCAAAACAGATTGTATAAACCCGCCAGTGGACCTCACTTGGCAAATTCTTATAAAATTAGTGGCGGAGAGATAGGGATTTGAACCCTAGATACGCTATTAACGTATGCCGGTTTTCAAGACCGGTGCTTTCAACCGCTCAGCCATCTCTCCGCAGCGGGGCGAATATTAGTGAATCCTGACGCCCTTGTGAAGCTTTTTTTTCGCTTTTTTGTTTAATTGGTTAAATTTCACTTTATTTGTACAAACATCGGACACATTGAGAGGTTTTATGGTCAATAATCGGGAGTTTGAGAACTTTTAGCACAGTTTTAGGGTCTACTGATCCAGAAAGGTTTGCCGAGCGATTTAACTCTTGGTAATCTTGGCCTAGAATAATTTTCGGAACATTGTGTTTCTAATAAGGAGCTGATAATGGCGTTCAATCATTCGTACACTGGCCAAAAAGTGGCTATGTCGACGGTCGAAACTAACAAGGTGCTTAAAAACACCTACTTCCTACTGGCAATGACACTGGCATTTAGTGCGATTACTGCTGCCATCTCTATGACTATGGCACTACCGCGCTTCACCGGTCTTGTCTGTTCTTTAATTGCCTTTGGTCTTTTGTTCGTGATCCAGAAAAAAGCGAACTCTAGCTCAGCGATTGGTCTGGTTTTTCTGTTCACAGGTCTAATGGGCTTCGGCTTAGGTCCTATGCTTAGTCACTACGCCGCGATGCCAAATGGCAGCTTACTGATTGCACAAGCACTGGGTTCAACAGCGTTAGTGTTCTTTGGTTTATCTGCTTACGCACTAACAACCAAAAAAGACTTCTCCTTCATGGGCGGCTTCCTGGTTGTAGGTATGCTGGTCGTGATTGTCTCTAGCCTGGTTAACCTGTTTATCGGCAGTTCAGTTGCCTTTATCGCGATTAACGCCGCTGTTGTGCTGTTGATGTCTGGTTTTATCTTATATGACACCAGCCGCATCGTAAACGGTGGTGAAACAAACTACATCCTGGCAACGGTAAGCCTGTACCTGAGCATCTACAACCTGTTCACATCTATCCTTGCGTTGCTCGGCTCAAGTGATGACTAATCTGCTCAGTTTGCTAAAATAAGCCCCATTCGGGGCTTTTTTTATGAGTAACTTTTGAGCCAATACGTACTTTCCCTGCACAGCGATGTCAGTGACCACGACGCATTACAGCAGCTGCTGCGATTCGCCAGTGCTTTACAAGCACAAGATCATCAAATTGAATGTATCTTTCTTTATCAGCAAGCCGTTTTGTTTGCCAGTCAGCATTTCAACCTGGCCAGCGATGAACTTCAGCCAGCTCAGGTGTGGCAATCCCTGCATGACGCAGGTATTGCGCTCAAGCTATGTGTTACAGCGGCAGAAAAGCACGGACTGGACACCACACAGTGTGCTCCTTTTGAAGTTGCAGGGTTGGCGGAATTTGCCATGTTAGCAACCAAAGCAGATAAGTGGGTGCAATTTAAATGAGTGAAAACATTCTGGTGATCAACCACACCGCTCCTTTCGATGGTGCACATATCCGCGAAGGGTTAGACATGGCGCTCATTTTTGCTGCGCTGGATCAGAACATCTCCTGGCTTTTCAAGGGCCCAGCCGTATTAGCCCTAAAACAAGGCAATGATGCATCCACACTGGGAATTAAAAACTACTTTAAACAGCTTAAAACGCTGGAGATTTATGATGTTGAGCAAGTCTATGTATGTGCCGAAGCCATGAAGCGATTTGCACTTACCCCTGACGACCTGAATATCGACGCTCAGCTTCTGTCTGTAGACGAACAGCAAGCATTGCTGTCGCAACAAAGTAAGGTGGTCAGTTTATGAGCCTCCCCACATTACATATTTTTTCTAAGCCGCTGAGTTACTATCATGACGTATTCAGTGCAGGTTTGCTCGCCAAGCAGGATGTGATACTGCTCACAAGAGACGCCTGTTATGATCAGGCAGCATGGCGCGCACTGAGTACTAATCGTACTTGCATGCTGAATGTCTGTGCACTGGCACGCGGTATCAGTGCGCAAAATAATATCGAACCGCTCAGCGACCAGCAGTGGATCACGCTGGTTGAGCAAAGCAATAAAACTATTACGTGGTAACTATGCTCGTTTTTCAAGACAAACAGATCGAAACAGATAAAGAAGGCTACCTGCTAAATCATCAGGACTGGCATAAAGAACTGGCGCCATTGTTGGCGGAGCAAGAGAATATTACGCTCACAGACGCACATTGGGAGGTCGTAAACTTCGTCCGCGACTTTTATGAAGAGTACAATACAAGCCCGGCCATTCGTATGCTGGTTAAGGCCATTGGTCAAAAGCTGGGTGAAGACAAAGGCAAAAGCATCTACTTGTATAAGTTGTTTCCGAAGGGACCTGCAAAGCAAGCCACTAAGATAGCCGGTCTGCCAAAACCGGCTAAATGTATCTAGTTCTTTGTATCGTTATGGCTGTGTGGCATGCCACAGTGCACTGATTTCATCAAGCGTGGCAGGGTCGTCAATGGTCGACGGCACTGTCATCGCTTCACCATCCACCAGCTGACGTAAGTTTTTGCGTAATATCTTTCCGGAACGTGTTTTTGGTAACCGCTCTACAACCAGAATTTGCTTCAGACAGGCAATTGCTCCTATTTTGCCCCGCACAGACTGAACAAGTGCTTCGCGTAACTGTTCCTGGGTAAGATCGGCGCCGTCTTTAAGTACCACCATAGCCACAGGCACCTGGCCTTTTAGCTCATCTTTGGCAGCAAATACGGCACATTCGGCTACAGCGTCATGCGCAGCAACGACCTCTTCCATCTCTCCGGTCGACAAACGGTGACCAGCCACGCTTATTACATCGTCAGTGCGTCCCATAATAAACAGATACCCTTCTTCATCCAGGTAACCCCCGTCACCTGACAAGTAATAACCCGGAAACTCAGATAAGTAACTCTGTTTAAAACGACTACTATTTTGCCAGATGTTACTCAGGCAACCAGGCGGTAAAGGAGTCTTAATTGCAATTAGTCCTTGCTCATTAGCCCCGCAAGGCTCGCCGCTTGCATCCAGAATGCTTAGTTGATACCCCGGTGTAGGCACCGATGAGCTGCCCGCTTTGGTTGGTAAAGGTGACAACCCCATTGGATTGGCGGCAATGGGCCAGCCCGTTTCGGTTTGCCACCAGTGGTCAATCACCGGCAGGCGCGTAACAGATTGTAGCCAGTCATAGGTCGCGGGATCCAGGCGCTCACCCGCAAGAAACAAGGTTTGTAATGAGCGGGTATCATATTGTGCAAACAACTTACCTTCCGGGTCTTCTTTCTTAATGGCACGAAATGCAGTCGGCGCACTGAAGAGCGCATTCACCTGATATTCCTCAACTACCCGCCAAAATGCACCTGCATCCGGAGTTCTGACAGGCTTGCCCTCGTACAACAAAGTTGTACAACCAAACAGAAGTGGTGCATATACAATATATGAGTGGCCCACTACCCAGCCGATATCAGACGCAGCCCAAAATACCTGACCTGGCTTCATACCATATACCGTTTCCATACTATAATGCAGTGCTACTGCGTGTCCTCCCTGCTCGCGCACGACGCCTTTTGGGGTGCCGGTCGTGCCTGAGGTGTACAAAATATAAAGAGGATGAGTTGCACTCAATGGCACTGCATCGGCCTTCGGGGCCGCTGAAACCAGCTTGCTCCAGTCAAGATCGCGCGGCGCAGACATGTGTGCAGGATATTGAGGACGTTGCCAGACAACCGCATGCTCTACTTGATGCTCCGCCAGAGCCAACGCTTCATCCAGCATGGGTTTATATTCAATCACCCTGCCAACTTCAACACCACAGGATGCACTCAGCACCAGCTTAGGTTTTGCATCATCAATGCGCACCGCAAGCTCTTTGGGTGCAAAGCCACCAAACACCACAGAATGAATTGCCCCTATCCGGGCACATGCCAACATGGCTATCACAGCCTGAGGGATCATCGGCATATAGATCACCACCCGATCTCCGGCTACCACACCAAGTTTACCGAGCGCCCCGGCAAATGTACTGACTTCATCCAGCAATTGCGCATAGGTGTAGCTCTGCTTTTGTCCTGTTACTGGTGAATCATAAATCAGTGCGACTTGTTCAGCCCTGCCCTCATTTACCTGATGATCCAGTGCAAGATAACTGGTATTGAGTCTGCCATCTTCATACCAGTGGCTCAGCGACTCTTCGTCGTAGCTGACTCCTATTTTTGGTGAGGTATGCCAGTTGAGGCGGCCAGCCTGATTGAGCCAGAATACCTCTGAATTTTGCTCAAATTGTTCGTATGCCTGTTTATAGGCCTGATATGCAGTTGTTGTCATAATGATTTCCTGTTGGGCCGGGTCCAGCAGGTATGAAACTCTGCCAACTGGTTAATACCCGGTTAACGACCGATACCCTGTTAAACATAGAATTACTGAAATAAAGACAACACTAGACATTGGTCGATGCCAGGAAGAAATTTGATCTGTCGCAAACTTTCGATTAACCAAAAAATTAAAGGCCCTCTGACGAGGGCCTCATTTGACTCGATTTATTCATCAACTGGCCAGGTATATGGGACGGCAGGTACAGACAAGCCTCGGTCAGTAATAGATTCCGCAACTGTCTTAGTTGGGTCGGTTGGTGCCCACAGATCTTGACTGAACGCAAGCGTCGCATCTTCCTGTGCGATATCGCCTAGGACCCCACTGGCATCAATATCAAATACAAAGCTGCCAGTACCGTCATAGCTGCACGAAGCGGTCGGTGCATACTCAATATTAGCTTTACTACCGCTGCCGTCATAGGTTGCGGTTGCAGTGTCGTATTGGAAGAATTGACGCTGTGAGAATGCCTGCATACTGTGATCGTTTCCCGGGCCTGCCCAGTTACAGATAAAGCCCTGGATCAGCCCGTCGGTGTCCTCAATTTTCGACCCGTAGCCAAAGTGCGCTTCGCCATTGTCCAGGCTAGGTGAGTTAAACCCGATATTGAAAATTCGGCTGTTACTGTCGTTGACTCCGGCCTGCCAAACATAGGCATATTGACCTGCCAGTGTGGTTAGGTCAAAATTAGCACCGAATATCGAAAAGTTTTCACTCCAGCCGTCAGGGTTATCGACGTTGTGATACTTGTTGTTCACGTCAACCTGGTTGTCAGAGTTGAACATACCGGTGTTGCTATGCCCACATAGGGTGGCCACTCTGGCCTGTAACGACATGGTATCTCCTGCCCGCTCATAAGCCAATGATCCTGTCCGAGTGCGCTCGTTCTGAGAACAATTTCCCCCAGGGAACTCTATACCGCTCACCCCCTGCTCGCCTTCCACCAGATAAGTCAGGTGACCTGAATAATTCATCAGATCAGCACCTGGTGTATGCGCCATACTTAATGAAATATCATAGTCAGAGCCACTTACCGTGTATGTCAAAGCAACAGTGTATTGCCATTCACTTCCAGAGCGTGTGATAGCTGCACTGCTAAAGGTTACTCCGCTAACCCCTTTGGCATTCATTTCACCGGTCACGTCAATACTACTACCATCTGCAGGTAAGCTCATGCCAGAATCAAGCGCCGCAGAAACCATGCTGGCTAAGGTCATCAGGCTCATTCGCGATTGATCTCTCAGACCACTCAGCAATGCGTTGGTCTGAGCCACTGCACAGGCATTGCCATCAGTGTCACTCTCTAACCACAGCCCTAAGTCGCCACCGGGTAAAGTGCCGGAAGCTGAAGCTGGATCAGTCGCATCAGGATGACCTGTATAAGCGACCTGAGGACCAAAGCATGCTGCATTGGTACTATTGCGATAAAATGACTGAACTTTAAAGACATCCAGCAAAGGCACGGTACCATTGAGTATGCGACCAATCCGCTGTGTCGACCATAAATAAGTGGGAACTGAAGGCCCGTACTCTACCGCAGGCCGAGCGCCAAAACCGCGCTCCACCTCGTTGCTGCTATCACTAAAAGGAGATGAAGCCATTACCTCCCGAGGGAAATATGCGCCACGCGAATCATCCGGTTCATTCTGATCAGCACCATCATCCGAGCCGCTATCGCCAGACCCTGCATCACCCGAGCTATCTCCTTCAGAACCGTTATTACTGTCCCCCGAATCACCATCAGATGAATCATCCGAAGGGGCCTGTTGCTGTTGTTCCTGATCATTGGTATTACCAGGTTCATCGTTGTCTGATGATGAACACCCTGCTAATAATGCCAGTAAAATATAAGGAATATATGTTTTCATAGTTGCATACCTTGTTGTCTAACCCGTTTTAAAGGTAAGCCAAAAAGACCGAGAGCTCAAAAAACAACCAGACCAAAGTGTGAAATTATGTTTTGATCTTTTGAGCTAAAGCTTTGATGTTTCTGCTTTTACACAAAATTAGCAAAAGTATGTATTCTCATTTAGATTTCAGAAAATAGACTAGCGTAGTGATTCCATTACAGTTTGTTGAGTTTTACAGAATAAAAAACTGTAAAAGTAAAAGAACACAAATTGAACAACTTATTACAATTAAAGCGAAGCGTTTTTGGCTTGTACCGCTAATTCGCCAGCCATCAGATCGCCTGATTACACTCGGACTGCTGGATTGCAATATGTATCAGTTCAAATAAATCAGCCATAGGTTTTTCAACCTTGTCATAGTCTTTTTCTTTGAGTAGCCCATCAATTTTCGTTACCGTCTGATAAATATCATGGCAATCGAACATAGCAGATGTGCCTTTAAGTGCATGAATAGAGCGTGCCAGACCATCAAAGTCATGATATTTCAGCTGGTTTTGCAACTGTACAAGCTGTTCATGCAACCCTGCAATGTACTGGGATTTTAGTATGGAGAACTCTTCGTCAGGTAATGCCAGGTCTTCTTCAACTGTAATGTTCAGGTAGTGACTGACCTTCTTGGCAAATTCTGCTCTGTCGATAGGTTTAGCCAGGTGATCAGTAAAGCCAAGTTTCAGGTAACGTTCTACTTCATGACTCATAGTATTTGCCGTTAACGCTATCACTGGCGCTGTGCAACCCGTTGCCTGAATAAAGTTAAATGCCTGTTCACCGTCCATCACCGGCATCTGGATATCCATCAGGATCAAGTCAAATTCGTCATCCAGCACAGCTTGCACGGCAAGCTGGCCATTTTCAACGGCTGTAACACTCAGTCCCATGCGCTCCAGAATACGCGTGATCAGACGACAGTTATCGACATGGTCTTCGGCCAATAAGACCTCGCCTTTTAATGACTCAGTTTCATAACTCTCCGACTCTGTGCCGGGCTCCTCAGATTGATGAATTTCCGAAAACGTATTTAACCACTTGGTACGTTGCGTAGTATACAAGCCCACTGATAATGTAAAAGCAGTCCCTGAGCCGACTTCACTCTCAACGGTAATATCACCATCAAGTTTCTGCGCCAGACTCTTCGAAATATTTAGTCCTAGGCCAGTACCACCGTATTTTCTGGTCGTTGACGAGTCAGCCTGATGAAAGGCGTTAAACAACTCTTTCTGCTCCGCAGAAGTCATCCCAATCCCCGTGTCCTGAACCCGCACAGACAAAATATCCTGTGTACAACTCACATCGATAGAAATTTTGCCTACCGAGGTAAACTTAAGTGCATTGGACGTCAGGTTAAGCAATATTTGTCGCAGCCGAGTCGGGTCAATCACGATATAATCCGGCAATGGAAAATGATAGTTCAACTCAAACTCCAACCCTTTGTCTCTGATCTGTTTACCCAGCAGTGATTCAACATGCGTAATGGATTGGAACAGGTTCGCTTCAATGAGTTCTACTTCCAACCGGTTAGCCTCAATTTTAGACATATCCAGAATATCGTTGATCAAACCCAGAACATGACGTGAGTTTTGCAGGATCACCGAGATCGCATGATTACGCTCATGAGGTTTGATATCACCTAACATGATGCCATCTGCGTACCCTATAATAGACGTCATCGGAGTACGAATTTCATGACTCATATTGGCCAGAAAACGGCTTTTTGCTTCGCTGGCATCGCGTAGTTCAGTCGCAAGCTGCTCCAATTCATAAGTTCGCTTTAGGACTTTTGCTTCTAGATTCTTATTGAGCTCTATGTTTTCTTCATTCGTCAGACGGTACTTATCTGCCACTGCAAATGCCAGCAATAAGGCATCCAGGGCAGTGCCTATCAAACCAATTAAATATAAGTTGATAGCAATAGGAGGGAGTAATCCCAGGTTAGTGAAGTTCCCAACCATGTTTGGTATGGCCATACACACATAAGCCAAAACAAAATAGCGCGCCGGTTTAAAACCTTCCATCAGCCGCAATATGCCAACGTAAAGCCCCATACACAAAGCCGACCCCGTAGCTAACGTTGCCCACAAAAAACCGAACCCAGGAAACAGAATACAAAATGGTGCGCCGATCGCGCCGATCGCACCAACCCAAAGCGATGCCGTCGACAAGGCAGGGTGTTTTTCCTTCAGCTTAAGCAGTTGATTATAAAATAAAACGTTGGTTATCGGCGTCAGGGCAAAACCTAGCCAATGTAAATGGGCTGAATAAAAGCCAAAGAGTTGATCTGAGATGTGAAAGAAATGACTCCAGGCGAATACCCAGGTTGCAGCAAACATCGCGTAATAAAGATGCGTCATGTCCTTTGAGCCAATGTAGATCAGTAAATTGTACAGCCCAAGCACAATACCAACACTAAAACACAGGGACATCAAAAGGTTGTCCATGGTAACCTGGCGCTCAAATTCCTTTACGGGGATAAGCTCCAACTTAATTGGCGTATAAAAATAGTCACTTTCAAATAGAGTGACTATGAAATACCTCTGGTTAGGCAGCAGGTGTATTTTATTACCATAGTGAAACGGGTACTCATTAGCATGCATACCACCGGTAAAAAACCGCTCAACACCCGTCTCGGAATAGATTCGCGTCTCAACATTGGATAACACGGTATTATAAGGGTAAAGCACCAGATCCTGATACCTGGAATGGTTTTCAATTTCTGTTACCAACCAGTACCGGCCAGAAAACAGCGCACGTTGCGTCTGTTCCGCTTGTGCAGTTGACCACTGTGCTACCTGAGCAAAACTATCCGGGAACCGTGCGTTATTTTCTGCTGACAACACTAAGCCTTTGTCATGCAAGTTATGCCCGCGCTGCGTTCCATCAAACACGTAAACGTTTGCGCTGGCGACACTAGTGCACAGGCACAGTAACAATGTAGCTAATAGCCTAAAACTACCCATTTCGGACCTTAACTTTGATAATTCAGGGCAAAAGCCCGGCTAAAACCGATATGAAAAGTCAACCCCAAGACGTCTCCCCTCTCCTTTAAAGTCTTCCAACATACCCAGAAATGCACTTAGATCGAATTTTAAATGGCTATATTCTTTATCAAATAGGTTCTTTCCCCAAACACTTACTCGCCAGTCACCCCGTTCAAAGTGCACACTCCCTCGCCATAAAGTATATCCTGATTGCATTGCATAGGCGTTTTGATTTTGGTCGAAGTAATATTCTGATTGATAGTCAAACCCAACTGTTGAAACTAACTCTCCTTGCCAAAGTGGTAAAGAATGAGTGAGATCCGCATTAATGTTCCACTCTGGGGTAAAGGGTAAACGATTGTCTGTTAATACATTGCCAACTGGGTCGATGAATTGATCAAAGTTCGCTTCGGGCACATAACCCGCGGCACTTCTGAACTTAAGAGACTCGCTCATTTTATATTGTACAGCTAACTCTGCGCCATATATTGTAGAACTACCAACATTCTCAAGAAGTTGTAATGGCGGAGCACCAGGCACAGTGGATGCCTGATTCATAAACACCTGCTGGTCACTATAATCATAGAAGAACAACGCGCCGTTGAGCGACAGGTTATCGGCATTGTTGTACTTTACCCCCACTTCATGGGCATATAACTCTTCGGGACCATAATCTGCCAGGCGAGCTTGCTCTTCCGTCGCTAGTAAGCCGCCATTGTAGCCGCCACTTTTAGTCCCATTGGCAAAGCTATAATAGAGCATTAATGGAGCTGAAAGCTGATAATTCCAGGCCAGGCGGCCAGACAGTCCGTCATCCTCCACCTTTCCATTTACTCGATAGTAAGGAATGGTCACACCATCAAGTTGTGCCACATCTAATACAGTATTCAGCCGCGAAACAGAGTCATAATCGACAGTCTCATCGCTGTAGCGAAGACCCACGGTAAGTCGATGTGCGTCGTTAAGTTGCCACTCATACTGAGCAAACACGGCTGCCGACTTTACAATAATTTCATTGTCGTAGAAAAAAGTATTCGTCAGGGTGGTGTCTAACAAACCACGCATGTCTCGTAATATGTCGTTAAAATTGTCTTGGTATATACGCTCTTCAATATGGAATAAGCCTAGGGTCAGGTGGTCTCTGTCTATGGTTTGACTGTACCTTAACTCGTTAGAGAGAATTTCATTTTTAAGACCGAGCTCCCCTTCACATAATCTAGCTGGGCTACCATCACAGTTGAAGGCATGGCGCCTGTCGAGGCGGTTAAAGCCATTTATATAGGTCAACTGTTGGCTGTCAGATAGCTGCCAGTCTCCCTGTACTGTCCAGCCTTTATAAATTGACAGGTGTGGGGAATCATTATTCACGCTAACAGCCCAGTAATCCGAGCTACCATCATTAAAACCAAACGCATCGTAACATCCCTCGCCTCCCGCTTCACTCGGGGTACAACGAACTCCATTGGCAGGATCTTTGTAAATACCTATACTGCCAACTGGCTGGACAATGCCATCCCAGTGACCATATTCGAGCTTTGCATACAGTGAAAAAGCATCCCACTCAGCTAAGTAACTGAAACGGACGTCCTGCTGTTTTAGACCCGCTTCCACAGAGGGCTCAAACAAGTTATAGCTTGTATATTCATAATCGGTGTGGTTAAAGGAAAGTCGTAGCGCACTTTGGTCATTCACCCGCGCATTATACGCCCCCTGGACCCGACGCCACTCGTCAGTGCCAACGCCTGCTTTAATAAAACCGTAATTGCCGTCATCTGGCCGTTTGGTCCTGACAAGTAACGCACCACCAGTACTATTACGGCCGAACAAGGTACCCTGAGGTCCTTTTAACACTTCAATTTGCTCAACATCAAACAAGTTAGCAATCTGATTGTTTGCAGAACCGACTGGCCTACCATCAATGTACATAGCAATGGGTGATGTATTAGCCGTGTTATAATCTATTAACCCTACGCCTCGAATATTCAATGCAGGAGGAGTGCCTTCTGCTGCGTTCTGGCTGACCTTAAAATTGGCTACGTACCCCCCTAACTCACTGATATCTTTAATGCCCTGCTGGGTCATATTGTCACCATTGAGTGTGGCAATTGAGATGCTCACTTCCTCAAGGGTTTGCTTACGTTTTTGCGCATATACCTCGATGACTTCCATACTATCACTGTTTGCAAAAACACATACGGGAGAGAGAAAAACTGAAATTATTGATATTGAAATCGCTGAGAGTTTAAACATATCCGTGCTCTTTTTCTGCTTCACGCTTGTGCTTGTTTGAGTATAGTCCAAATGCAAAGACCTCCAACAAAATTGGAGGTCTTTTGTATATTCTATCAGTAGTTAGCTAACTCAGTTATCTGATCAACTATCTGACCTGTTAGCTGAGCCGCTTAATCAGGCTTAAACCCATCCTCACCACTGATGCTTTCCGGCAACCCACAAATTGCACGTGAAGTTTGCATACCAGCCATTACCGCAGCTTCTACACACCCAGCATTTACGCCTGTACTGATCCAATCGCCTGTCAGGTACAAGTTTCTAAACACTGTGCCGTCCGTTGGTAATCTGTACTGGCTACTATCGACAACCGACAACACGTAGCGCTCACTGGGGTCAACATTCACACGCCAGTACTGGCTGTCAAATCGCTCTTCACCTTGCGCAATGCTATCGTCATAAAGTGTATTCCAATTGTACTGCCCTGCAGCATTGTAGGCATTGGGCCACAGCGGTTTCATTTCAGTCGCCAGTTTATTAATCGCATTGGCTTTAACTTTTGCCTTTTGCTCATCAGGGAAACCATGGTCATGGCTAGGCGGATATTCTGCGCAGCAAAATGCACTACAAAAGTAAGCGATATTTTTCGGGCCATTTGCCGGCCAGTCTTCACGTGGTAACAAGAAAGACATAGCAGCCCAAGTATCAAATGGTTGTGAAAAGCCACTTAGAATAGGACGCTCTTCACTGGGTGGAGTGTAGTCAAACCCGAGCTGCTCATCGGTTTGATTTAACCAAACCTGAAACGCTTGAGTTGCCACCGTTTTGACTTCGCTGCTTTGTAACCTGAGCCCATCATCCAAGGCCAATAGTTGAGGGCACAAGTGCTCCAGGCCGCCCACAGAGATGCCAAAAATCACTTTATCGAAATCACGCCCTCGTTTCAGCGATAGTCGTGGTAAGGGTTTTCCAAATTCAGCTTCATAAAGAGACGGCCAATTACCCCAGAATGACTCCAGATTGACATTGTGTTGCTGCAATAGTGCGGCCTGCGCGTCGATTATCTGATCATAGTTAGGCCGGTCGGGCCAACATGGTAGCCCTTTGACATCTACAAACGGGTCATAATGACCATTTTTCAGCTCAACCTGCCGCGTCATTGTGATTTCATCAACCACATATTCACCATCCTGCAATGCCGGGATCAGCTCATCCACTTGGTGGAAATACTCAAATTTCACGCCTCGCTTGGAGAGTAATTCATAGATAGGTGAAAAGATGATGTCGCCCATGCCCGCTTGCATTTTCCACATCACTCCACCGCGATAGCACAGCATCAAACGCAGCATCGCCAAAGACGCAACACCAGCTTCTACATTACCCTTGTCAAAATCACCATCCTCATAGCCAAAAACCAGATCGTAAAACCCTCTCACAGGAGCTGATTCAACCACATACACTTCATCTGCGCCGTTACGCTTCAACCAGGCTTTAAAGTCATATTTATTTATTGCTTCAAAACCATCTGAATGGACATGATCCCTAAGCAGACCTATCAACATCGCGATAGCCAGGTCAGCGCAAATGTATAAACGCCTGATCACAGGATGGTCGTCCAGTAAATCTCGAGCTTCTGCTCTGAGCCAGCGTTTGAGCTTACGAACAATATACCAGGTCACCAATCGGTCTCGGCTGTTTGACAAGTTCTTATCTGCAGCCCGTAAGTTGAGTAACTCATGCAGCTGGGTGATCAACAATCTGGGAGTAGACCAAATTTCCTTTGCCTCATCTTGAGCGCTGTCAAAAAAGTCAGACACTTTGTCTTCCAAACTGTCAAATGCCCCAGTAATCTCGCTCGCAAGGTGTTGCAGCAAACCACGGTCACGGCGCTTTCGAGTTTGTAAGCGGATTTCCCGGTGCGCAGCCTCAACCTCGTCTTCCAGGCCATCAATCCATTTGTGTAACCAGGCAATAGTCATCTGGATCAACTGCCAAAAGTGCAAATCCAACGTACCATCCGCAGGGTTACCCGGTACCAATGGAAAATCAATCGGCCAGGTTTCCCACTCATTGTCTATATATTCCTGCAACACGACAAAGCTGTGTGGTTTTAATGCCTGCTGCCAGGTTGCAATCGGTACTGAACTGGGCCTGCTCAAATTGTTGTAAACCGTTTCAATGGCCCGAAATGAGTTCACATACGCACCAAACCAAACATGCAAGCCATGCTCTTCAATGCGCTCGTGTACATCCGGGTTACGCCCACTTGCCCCTTTTCCCCCCAACCGCCAGCCAAGCTGGTATACTGTAATGTCGTATTCTTCCTGCCAATTTTCTTTTTCAGTTAAGTAAACTGCGGCGGTCATGGCCGACACTCCACCACCCAAGATTGCTATTTTTTCTTTACTCATTACGTCCACCTATCCCAAATCGGCCTTAACAATCTCGTGTGCGCCATCCTGATCAAAGTCCATACATAAGTAATAAGGCAGCTTGGCAAATTGCTCCCCGACTGGGATCCCAAACATCTCTTCAAGTGGGAATGCATCAACCTGGTTAAAAGTGACTTTGTATTCGTCTTTCAAAAAGCCCAGCTTGTGTAGCTTTTTAACCTCAGAGGGTGAGTGAACAACGGCACTATACACACTGTTTGTGGCAAACCCATCGGGAAACTGTTTGAAGAAAATTTGATCTAGCATGGGATTTGTAAAACCGGTGAGTAATTGCTTGATAAACTCACTACTAATATCTATTTCACTGGCGCTTTCGTGCAGCAGCTCAGCAACTTCCTTACTGATTTCGACCGCCTCCTCAAACCAGGTGTCATCATCAGCGACACGGTCGATGGACAACAGCTCGTACCAAGCCATTTTTTTATTCGGATCATAAGGCTGAAATGTTTCCAGGCTCAGCGAGAAATGGTCAGCATGACGTCGATCCGCTGGCATTTCGTAACGACACAAATATTTATTATACCCCCAGGTCTCGCGGCCATTGATGAGCGCATTTATGTTATTGACTGTGATGAATGCCGGATACCAGTACAGGTGAGTCATGCGACTGGTATTTTTGCATACCTCAGCAACAGGTACCCAAATAATAATGTCTGTTTCCTGCATATAGCCATAATTGCTATACGGCGGTACCTTGGAAGCAATATTTTCAATATCTGTGAACGTTAGCAGGCAGTGTGAAGAAATGGCTTTATAAGTATTGGTTTCGTTAGGAACGGAGTTCAACGTGGCGTCGAAAAAGACTTGTATTTTTTCAATTTTTCCCTTCACAAAAAATCCGTACATCATTGCGTTGAGCATTCTGCAGGGAGGTTTAGCAATTGGATTGCCAAGAAAATGTCGATAAGGGACTGTTAGTTTTTCAGACATAGAAAACTCCTTCTATTGCGGTGGTGACATGCGGCGACTAAAACACAGCGATACCAAATCAGTTTGCTATCACTGCTCCTTTACATTATCAGCAACCACCACTTCACAACGCTAGGCTGTACTTCCATGACTGATAACCGGGGTCTGTTAGGTGTCCGCAAAGGTTAAGATGACACTAAGTTTAGTTCATCTTTTATGCGCCGATAGTTAAATTTGATTTTTGCTAGTTGCGCTACTTCCTCCTGACATCTCGCCAGGTAATGACCAAAAGCATCACTGTTGTAATGGCTCGACAAGCAATTCATAAATCCGTGATCATATCGTGTACGAAAACATTCGATATTCGGCTGTTGTTGCAAAATTTCCATTATTGGCACAATGTCGAAATGATTTTCCTGATAGGGAAAGAAAATATCAACTCGACAGCCGGGATTAAGATGTAGGTAGTTGCGGATCTGCCCAGGATAAAAAGCAATGAGTTTAACGGAGCTCTTAAGTGCAATCGCTGATAATGCACGCCAGGCTGCGACAGCCCCAGCGCTGAAAGCAATGATTAGATCGGGTTGATATGCAAGGATGTCATCCAACACCTGCCGCATATATTTATCATGCCCGACTTCATCAACAAAGCTCTGATACACTTGATTTTCAGGGAGGTTTACTTTGGCCTCGAACTGACCGTAGGGCGAGCTAATTTTGTAATCCGTCTCAAGATTTTGTGCAAAATCTTCAAGATAATCACTATGACCGAAAATGTCACCAACGATGAGCGTAACCATAATTTTTTCTCTTATTTCCGGTTAAATTATTATTGTTACGCCAACCCCTCATTATATCTGAAAAATGCACCGATTGCAGCGTAACTGAGTCTGACTTTCCATGTTCTTTAATTAGCACAAAACTTTAGAGGAGCCTCTTAAAATGTAGCAAAACTTTGCAACTTGTAAAAATAATTTAAAAACAAATATTGTTAAACACCCTTTTAGAGAATCGGCTTGTATGGCCATTTCTCCGTTTGTGATCACCTCTGCTACACTGACTAGTCAGGCAACACTGTAGGAGTATTGCGTGAAAGTTTATTTACTGCTGTTAACATGTTTTACTCTACTTTGTCATGCACGCACCGATTTCGAGACCGTATCTTGGATCACCACAGATTTCCCGCCCTACTACATCTATTCAGATCGAGACGAAGGCGAAGGCCGGGATGAACAACTGATTACGCTATTACATACTTTGATTGGTAATCTGGTACATCAACGCCAGGGATTTCCCGCAAGCCGCGCTATTTATGAGCTTAGCCACAGTAACTCTGGTTACTGTATGATCTCTTTGTACAAAACCAAGAGCCGGAAAAAGTACATCACCTATACAAAGCACTACTCAACACTGGGTTTGGCTCCTGGCTTAGCGCTTCGCAAGGAAACAGCACGTGTACTGGGTCTAAACATCAAAGGGGATGTATCCCTGGTCGACCTGGTCGTTAAGCATGGGCTTACCCTGGGTGTTGCACAAAGCCGCTCATATGGACAAGTACTGGACCAACTTATAGCTCGATTGCCACCCGACCAGATTGTTGTCAGACCGGGATGGGATACACTGCAAAGCCTGACAAACATGTTGCTAAAAAAGCGCGTTGATTTGGTACTGGGCTACCCAAGCGAACACTACTATCTGAGTAAGCGTCTTGGTACAGATAACCTGACTCAGGTGTCCCTGTCTGGCGTGCCGCTTCTCGCCAAAGGCTATATTGGGTGTACAAACAATGCTGCTGGTAGAAAATTGGTTCAGCTATTTGACAAAGAGCTCACCAGGTTAGTCAAAAAGGATGATTACAAAAACATTATGTTAAAATGGCTGCCGGATCATTTAAAGAGCAAACTGAATAGACACCTCATCACTGAGACAAATAAACTCAGTAATGAGGTGTACATCGGAGAAGACCGAAACTAAAACGCCATTAGCGATTTTTGTAGAAGTAACTTTCTTTTTCGATCGTGATATCAGCATCTTCTTCAGCTGTCACGATAAAGGTAATTGGCGTTGCAGTGCGACTAAGATCGTAACCATCAGCGGTAACAGTAACAGGTACTAGCAGCATTTGCCCCGCTTCAATCTTAATGGATTCGGGTGCCGAAAGTGTCGCATGCTCTATCCACTTATACCAACCCGATAATGCAGAACCTGTTGTGTTTTGTTGATAATGCTCAATGTATAAGGGTTTTCAACCAATCCTTCATAGTTCACTCGGTATAACGCATTTCGGTCACGGATCACCGATGCTTCTATAGGCGTACGGTTCATCGCCCAAATCACCATTGTGACAACAATCATGGCGAACAAGGCCGCATAGCCAACCAACTTAAGTCTGAATGGATTGGTCTTTTTGCCTGATAGTGTATTTTCACTGGTGTACTTGATAAGTCCGGTGTCATACCCAAACTTGTTCATCGTCTCATCACACGCATCAATACAGAGCCCGCAGTTGATACATTCATATTGCAACCCATTTCTGATGTCTATTCCTGCCGGACACACTTCAACACATAAATTACAGTCAACACAATCACCTAGTCCCATTGCTTTGTGATCTGCCTTACGCTTTCTGGGGCCTCGGTTTTCACCGCGCGCCGCATCGTATGAAACGACTAAAGTATCTTTGTCAAACATTACAGATTGAAAACGGGAGTAAGGACACGCTACATTACACATTTTCTCTCGCAGGAAGCCGGCGTTTCCATAAGTACAAAACGCGAACAGGAAGACCCAGAAACTGACCAGGCCAGACCATTGCAGAGTAAACATCTCGGTATAGAGTGTTTTTGCTGGCACAAAATAGGCCATGAAAGAAGTGGCAGTAAAGACGGAAATGAGTACCCACACGGCATGTTTTGCCAACTTTTTCGAGACCTTCTTGCTATCCCAATTACCTTTATCCAGCTTAATCCTTTGGTTTCGAGTCCCTTCGATCCGATGCTCAACCCAAGTGAACATCAGCATCCAAATCGTTTGTGGACAGGTGTAACCACACCACACTCTGCCTAGCCAATTAGTCACAAAAAACAAGCCAAACGCACCAGCCATAAATACCCAAGCCAGGATCATGAAATCATGTGGTAATAAAGTCACGCCGAAAATACGAAACTGCTGAGAAGCCACATCCAGCAACACGGCCTGCTGACCTTTGTATGGGATCCAGGAATAGCAATGAAAACCAGCATCAGGAACCAGCCCAGGTAGCGACGGATCTGCTGAAAAGGCCCCTTTTGCTCACGGATATAGATCGGCCCGTCCTGCTTATAGGGCTTGATGATCATATCTTCTTCTTTAATATCGAACTTCATAATACTTGCTTATTGTCAGTGAAACACACCATATAATTTGCAAGTTTCAGACCAAACTGAAAGTTTTTAAAACACTGTTTTTATTACCCTTTTTAAAATATCAAGAAAACAGAATCGCGAAATATCACGAAAACCCGTTATATTTCGCGATCCCTTTGAATATTTAGCTTTTTCATTTTTGATCTCAAGGTGCTTTCGGGCATACCAAGCAGGGTTGCTGCACCTTGCTCACCTGCTACACGCCACTGGCAAAGATCAAGCACCGTAACTATGTGCTCACGTTGAGCATGTTCAAGGGATAAATCCTGAGCTACAGCGACGCCACTGGTATTTGCTGCCAATGCCTGGGTCAGCCTCAGTGTCCTACCAGTCGTTAAAATGGCTTCGCGTTCCAGAATATTTTGTAATTCACGGATATTGCCGGGCCAGTCATATGCCTGTAATTTTGCCAGCGAGGACTTAGCAATGCCTCGCAGTTGCTTGCCCAAACGTGCATTGAGCCTGGATAGCATGTTGGCGCACAATAGAGGAATGTCCTCCAGGCGCTCTCTGAGCGCGGGCACTTTGATTGGAAACACATTTAGGCGGTAGTATAAGTCCATCCTGAACTCACCTTTCTCGACCATTTGCCATAAGTCTCTGTTTGTCGCTGCGATGACGCGAATATCCACTGAAATCGTTTTGCTGCCGCCAACACGCTCAAACTCCTGTTCCTGCAGAACTCTCAGTAGCTTACTTTGCGCTTCCAATGGTAATTCACCAATTTCATCTAAAAACAATGTCCCCTGATGCGCTAATTCAAAACGCCCCTTACGACGTTCATTAGCTCCAGTGAAAGCGCCTTTTTCATGGCCAAATAATTCCGATTCCAGCAAGCTAGGCGAAAATGCCGCACAATTAACCCGCACAAAGGGCTGTGAACCGCGCAGACTCAAACGATGCAAATTGCGTGCGACCAGCTCTTTGCCTGTGCCATTTTCACCCAAGACTAATACGGTACTATTAGTCTGGCTCACCAGCTTGATCTGCTCCAGCATGGTCTGAAAAATATGGCTTTGTCCTACCAACCCCGAGTCTTGCCAGTCTTCATTGATCTCTGCAAGCAGGTAGCTATTTTCCTCTTTTAGCTGTTCAGAAAGTGTCTGAACCTGTTCAAGTGCGTCCCTCAGTGCTTGCTCAGCTTCAACTTGCTTGGATATATCGCGAAATATCGCGACAGCGCCTATTACCTGCTCATCTTTAAAAACCGGTGTTGAGGTATATTCTACGGCAAAGCAACTGCCGTCTTTTCGCCAGAATACTTCATCGGTGACATGGCGGGTCTTACCGTCAAACATAGTACGATAAATCTGACAATGATCAGCTGGATAAGGTGTGCCGTCTGCATAACTATGGTGGTGATACTGATGAATTTTCTTGCCCAGTAAATCATCCGCTGACCAGCCGGTCATTTTTTCAGCAGCCGGATTGATAAAAACCGCATTGCCGGACAGATCAAATCCATAGATCCCCTCGCCCACAGCATTAAGCAGCAGGCGGGGATCATTCAAAAATTGTGCAATTACTGAAGACATAGCTTACCTCGTGACATTTCACGAGCTAATTTACCACGCCAATCGTTGAAGAAAAACCGAAATACTAACTCTTAAATAAGGACAGTGCCTGAGCATCAAAATGACTGAGATTGGGAAACAGTTCTGTCAACTCACTGTCGGCAAGACCAAACCAACGTGCAAGCGGCGCAAAATACTGCTCGTTACTGAACGCAGGGATCAGACGCCCTCCACCAACATCTTCACTCCCATCAAGTCGCTGTGCCATCATAGCTCCGTGTAAATCGCCTCCATTCACCGCGCCACCCAATACCAGTTGGTTGCCCGCCCAGCCATGATCTGTCCCGTCACCATTGGAGGTCAGAGTGCGTCCAAAATCGGACATAGTAAATGTGGTCACCTGCTCCACCAGATTAAGTTCAGCCATTGCACTTTGAAATTCCCCCATGCTTTGCGCCAATCCTTCTAATAATGCCGGGTGGGTTGACTCCTGGTCGTCGTGCGTATCAAATCCGCCCATAGATACGAAGAAAATCTGCCGTTTAGCACCGAGCAGAGACTGAATGCTGATGGTTTTCGCAACTGCAGCGAGTTGCGCAGACAAGCCAGATTCACCAAATTCGGTGGTTAAAATCGGTGCCTGCTCAAGTAAGGAATTCATATACAAGGTGTGATCAATAGCGCCATTCAACCTGCTTGCATAAGCTGCAGCTAAGGGGTGTGCCGCCTCACTAAACAAGGTTTGCATAACACGCCGCACATGTTCAACACGAGGTTCATAGCCTCTCAATGCATTGATTTTACTGATCCCACTTTTACTTAGCGCAAAAGCACTGGTATTGCTACCTGTTTGCCAGGGATTAGCTCCATCAATTGTGATATTGCTGCCAAATACCGTCCCTTGATCCAGCCTCTCTAACAACCTGGCACCCCAGCCGGTATTCAGAGTCTGTTTTTCCTGACCATGCATCCAAGTCGCTTGCTGATCATTATGAGAAAATAGATGCTGTGGCAGTGGAACGCTTTTAGCTTTGTATTGTGTCAAAGACGTCGGCGTAATTAATGTACCGACCCCACCTACGAAAGCAAGTGATTGCTGTTCGAAGTATGGCTGCAAAGCACTGAGCGCAGGATTTAACCCCACGCCACCTTCGAATTCACTTGTCGTATTGAGAACCGTTGCTCCCTGCACGGCCAGATTTTGTCTGCTTGCTTCATACCAGGTGCGTGGCTCACCACTGAGCGGCACCAGCATATTCATCGAATCATTGCCACCATATAGATACACGCACACCAGTGCTTTATAGTCAGAAAAACTGCGCGCCCGGATGCTTCCAGAGAGGGCCTGAAGCTGCAAACTGGTTAGCGCCGCCGCAGACATGCCGCCTTTCAGGCACAATGACAAAAAGTCTCTTCTGCTTTTGTTCATCTTCTTTGCCTCCTAATACTGCACATTAAATTCAGGTGATAACGACACCATGAACAAAAGCTGTCCAACTCTGTCTGCCGCACTCTTATTACTGAAGTATTCGTCCAGTTCAATCAGGGCATTGCGAGTCGAATCTGACATATTGCCGGCAAAATACAGCACATTGTACCTATTAAGCAAAGCACTCAGACCGACTGACTCCAGCAAAGTAATATCACTGTGGCCATACAGGTAGATCGATGATGGATTCAAGGTAGTGTGGCGCTCAGCCATTCGCCAGATAAGGTCACCATATTGTTGATTTAAAGTGCCTATCATAGCTGCATCATTGGCTATCTGTAATTCAGGCGCAAATAGCCCCTGGGCGCTGAGCTCTGCTGGTTGGTGATCAGGCCGGAAAAAGTTAAATACTGATGGTGATAACATCGGACCCTGGCCATACCTGTCATCGAGGTTCCAGGTGAAATAGTTACCTTCTTCGCTATGGGCGTTTAATGTACGCCACATCTGAACACCTTTTAGCAGTGGCTCCTTGATTTTACCCTGATAGGTGAGTACCGAACCATATCGCCGGGCTTCGTCATCGAGGTATATTGCGCGGACCACCGCGCTCAAGTCCCCCCTAATACCTTTTCCGTTGTCATTAAACACCTCTGCAACCCGTTCAACATACTGAGCAGAGGGGTTAGAGGTGATCAAACGCTGGATCAGTTGCTTGCTGATAAAAGGGCCCACATTGGGATGGTTGAATAAGTTATCCAGCGCCATCTGCATAGACTCTTCAGGTCCAACTCCGGCAGGGATCACAACATCATTTAACAGCGTTTTTTCAAGTGCGGAGTGATATTCCGGAAATGCCTGCATAGGCAGAGAGAAGTTTCGGCTCGGGCGATTCCAGCGTGCTGAAAAAGCGAAAGTCCAGCCCGTAAAAACCCGGGCAAATCCGGTGATCTCCTGTTGGGAATAGGTAGCTATGGGCTGATTATCTTCGCCCAGTTTCACGGAGCCATCCTGGTTGAGCATTTCAAGCCCTATGGTGAACAGCTGCATGACTTCTCGCGCATAGTTTTCATCAGGGCGAATATTACGCTCTGGATCTGCTTTTTCGTTACCCAGATGACTCAGGTAAGTCCCCATTACAGGAGACAAGGTTACAGCCTCCAGCAAATTGCGGTAGTTACCAAACGCATGCTCAAGCAGCAGATCGTAGTATGCCAGCATCCCCTCCGGCTCACCTTTAAGCCCATTGTTTGCATCAGAAACCACAAATATTTCACTTAAAGCAAAGGCAACACGTTGTCTGAGCTGATCGTCGGCATTTAAAGTGGCCTTCCACCAGGCATCTATGCGGTTGATTTGATACGGGGTATCCCTATCTGGATAGTTCTCTAGTAATGGCGAGTGATACGTTGCCGGCAAGGCCATTTGGTCAACTAACCACTGCTCTTCACTCATGCCAGTTGCTGCATTCACTTCTTCAAGTGTCGGACCCATAGTGCCCTGATGCAGTAGCGTGGCTGCCTGTATATCAGACATTGCATTGCTGGCGTAGACCTCGATTTCTGTTGTTGTTTCAGCGCCCTGAGCATCCGTAACGGTCACAGAAAATTGATAGTTATCACCTTGAGCCTGATAGGTTTCAGGCAACGTCACTGTGAGGGTTGGGCCGGTAACGTCGCCCAGCTCTACTGGAGGTCCGGTAAGTTGTTTCCAAAGGTAACTAAATGAGGTGTCTTGAGGGTCTGCAACATTCGCAGATAAAGTCAACGACGCCCCCTTAACGACCTCGGGTTGAACAATAGAGACTTCTACCTCAGGGGGCGCATTTTGTGGCTCTGAGCCGCCGCCCTCTCCCTGATCGCCAGATGGCTCAACTGCATCACCAGTGTTATCACCTGAAGGCGTGCCTGTGCCGTCCGACGGTTGCTGGGCGCTGTTTGCGTTCGCCATCGTATTAGATGAAGCGTTATCAGTGGCGGTACCACTGTCAGAGGAGCCACCACCGCAGGCGACAAGAGTTGTCAGGCAAAAAGCGGCCAGACTAAGATGTGCATTCATAATTGCAGAGTCCACAATGACACTTAATACTTTTATAACAGTAGTAAGAAGAAATACATATACTAAATTACTATTATTCTCTAAACGCCTTCATACTAGTCTGGAAGTGTTTCTTAAACTGTTTCGCCAGTGCTTGCGGATCCTGGTAGCCGACCTTATACGCTATCTGCTCCTGAGATAAAGTGGAACTAGCCAGCAGGTGTTTGGATTTCTCAAGCCGAACCAGGCGAACGTAATCCATGGGCGTCATGCCAACGTGTTGCTTGAAACGTCGAATCAAACTACGCTCTGACATATACACCGCACCTGCCAGACGTTTCAGACTCAAGGTCTCGTTAAGCTTTTCATCGATAAGTGATTGTACCGCCCTCACTTGCTCATCTGCATGATCCTGCAGCACGCTAAGCCTGATAAACTGATTTTGATTTGCCGACTTTTGCGGGATTGCCAGCCAGGAGGCTATTTGCTCCGCGACCTCTTTTCCTGCCATATCGCAGATAAAGGTCAGGATCAGATGTAAGTAACTGTGTGCCGCCCCGGCTGTATAAATGTTACTGCTACGAAACACAATTTCATCAGCTTTAAAGTCTATATGCGGAAAATACTTGGCAAAAAATGGCGCTAACCACCAACTTGCCGTAACCCTGTGTTCGTTAAGCAATCCTGTCGCTGCCAGATAAGCAACACCGCAGCAGCCCGCTAAGTGATAACGGCAACCATTGAGTGCGTTACCAAGCCCGTTAAGAGCCTGTTTCACTTGGCTACACTGCTCCCATAAAGTAACGGGACCGCTATACTGAGCACCAACCCACACCATCGCATCATATTCACTTAGCTCCTTCAAAGTAACATCACATTGGATAGTCAATCCCTGGCTACTGACAACCTGAAGCTCGCTGCTCAGTGCTGCAATCTTCCAGGTGAAAAATTGCCTACCCATAACCTGATTGGCCACGTTAAAGATGTCTATTACACCAGTTAATGCACTGGCGAATACTTTAGGAGGACACAAAAGCACAACCTGCATGTCACTTTTAACCTGAAAATAGTCAATATTGACACAGTAACTTATCGCTTGTCTCAGATAAAGTAAAACCAGTATTAATTAACAAAGGAACAACCCAATGTGGATCCATATCCCTATCTTTTTCTTAGTGTTACTTTACACCTTATTGTGGTTTACCACTGCCACCTTGCGTATTAGAGCAGTCTATCAGCGAAAAATATCTCTGGCAGACATACGCTTTGTCAGCAAAGAAGGCTTCCCTGAGCGGATCAGATTGTTAACCAACAGCTATGACAATCAGTTCCAGCTGCCAGTATTGTTTATTTGTCTGTTACTCCTGCTGCATATTCAGGGAATTCAGAGCCAAATTTGGTATGTGTACAGCACCGTATTTGTTGCAGCGCGATACTGGCATTGCTACGAACACATACTTGGGCGCAATCTGAAAATGCGTACACTGGCTTTTGCCCTTGGCAGTATCACCCTGTTCGTTGCCTGGTTTACCCTGCTCTTCCAAGCGCTTTAAGTAACCCTTTGTTTTGGACTAGTCATATTTTGAAAATGCCATTATGATCAGACCGATAGAGCAGCCACAGACACTTTCTGTGGCTGATGTAGTCTCCATTCAATCGGAAATGTACTCAGTGGCTAATTTTGCAACTCACTTTAAAGCATCGGTGGTGGTGAGCGCCGCCGCTTCCTCCGTTATACTGGCAACCAACCTGGCCAATCTAAACGATATGTTGGTGTTATTTATCGTTGGTTCGCTAGCCGGGCTACTCCCCGACCTTGATGCAGATAAATCTCGATCATTAAATAGTTTGTTTTCTATTTTCGCGCTTTGCGCCGCAGTCAGCCTGCCCCTGGCCATCGAGTTTAATTCATTGCTCACCATTTGGCTTTCTGGAATCGGCATCTATTTGCTTTTCATGTACGCCCTGAAACCGATCTTCGAAAGCTATACCATTCACCGCGGCGCAAGCCACTCACTATTGTCTGTGGTAATGTTTGCCGTTATCGCTGTTAATATGCCGTTATTCTTGGGCAAAGCACTGCCTTTTGCGCTGCTATGCGGTGTAATGGTCACGCTGGGCATGTTGACCCATTTGATCCTGGATGAATGTTACGCAGTAGATATTAACAATAACGAACTGAAATCTTCGTTTGGCAGCGCGCTTAAACCGGTTGCTACCAGTGCGCCGCTAGCATCGATCCTTCAATTAGTCGTAGTGCTGATGGGAAGCTATTTGCTTCTCCCTCATTACGAGGGCATACCTGAAGTTATCCAGCACTGGCAAAGCAAGCTATCTAATCTGCCTTTACTGCCAGATATGGATACGCTAAAACAATTTTACTAAGCACACATGAGTTCAGCAGCTGCATTTGCCGCTGAACTCTGAAATTATTAATGAATTACTGACAGGTATAACTGGGGGTTAAGCCTTTTGCAACTTCCCACTTTGCAGTGAGCAATGAAGCCGGTCCCTTGCTGTCATGAGACAGCTCCCAGTTCATAATACCGCCTGCATTTAGCTTAGCATACTCAGTTTTCGCCCGAATGGTTGGAATACCGTTATAATAGCTGCTGCCATCTGTATCCCGACAGGCGTTCGCTGGATTTTCCTGCACCAGTGTTCGATATGCCTTCCAGGTTGGACGTGCATAAAACGGCACACCCAACACCGTTTTCTCTTTACTCAGTCCACGACTCTGCCAGTATGCAATGGAATCTTTGGCATACTGCATCGACGCATGATTGCCATTGTTTGCGTCATAAGCCATCAGGTTCAAAAAGTCGATATCCTCAAATACTGACTCCGGTACACCACCGCCCGTATAGCCCAATGCGACAACCGCAGCAGTCAGGAATTTACCGCGAGCACGCAATTCTACGCTTAACTCCTTCATCAACAGTGCATAGTTATTAGCTGAGGTGCCAGGATCCGGATATTCCCAATCCATATCTACACCATCCAGGTTATGCAGCTCTACAAAGGCCATTACTTCACGTACAAACGTCGCGCGGCCCTGTGCTGACGCCGCAAATGTTTCGAATGCGCTGTCATCGCCACCATTCCAGCCACCTATGGCAATGCCAACTTTTACATTGTTTGCATGCGCAGAATTTACCAGCGCTGTCATTTTGCTCAAATTTTCAAGCGGCTGAAGCGTGCCATCTGCGTTAGGTAACAAGAATGAGTAATTGATATGCGTCAGTTTATCAAACTGGATATCACTGACAGCCCCCTGCCAGCTTGGGAAGTAGCCGACAATTTTAAAATTAGGATCACCCGGAGGGAAATCATCGGCAGCGACTGTGAAATTTACTGCACTGGACTCCCCTCTGCCGCCTGCGGCATCGACTGCAAATACCTGTAACTGATGGCTACCTAGTCCTTGTGCTTGCCAGGGTACAGAATACGGCGCGGTATTGTCTGTCGCAATCAGCGTTCCATCGATAAAGAATTCAGCCCGCTCAATCGCAACATTCTGCGGATGAGAAACAGATGCAGCCAGATCGACCGGCATCCCGATAATAATGCTCGCATTGTTGCTCGGTGAGGTGACCGTTACTAATGGTACCGGATCAGTTGCATCGCAGTTACCATCCTTATTCCACACAGCGTAAGTCGTAGAGTTATTCGCCGGGTTTTGATTCTGAGTCCACCACTTTGCGGTATAACGCACAGACTGATAAGTCACTGAGTTCCCTTTGGTATACACATTCTGAGCTTGCCATTCTGCTAAGCTGCTACAGTCCACCGCAAGCGCGGCTTCCATCGCCCCAAGCAATGGCAACGCCATTAATAAGCTTTTATATTTCATTACCTTTTCCATGTTGTATTTGTCGGCAAACGCAGGCCGCGCCGACGTTTTAAGAGTTGATGACCTGCCCTCTCAGAGTAACAGAGCGAACAAAAATCATACAAACAACATGTTCTGCGACCTTAGTCTAATAAGGCGCATCTAAGCGACAGAGTGATAGGAGGCAACTTCAGTGAACACAGACCCACTTGTGTTGTAAAAAGGTGCTTCTTTGAGTAGGTGTATTTGCTGTACGTTCCGTGTGGTTTTCCTGAGGCGGCTCTTATACCATTTTGAATAATTAACTGGTCAGATTTATCCAGTCCCTAAAGCACAATGATTTCACCCTGTCAGCACATGAGATAAACGCATTCCATGCTTCGCTGACCTGATCCAGAATGTCATCGTAGTTTGCAAAGGTTCTGTTTGATAACTTATACCAATTTGTTTAATTAAGTGTTCTATTTTGAGGCGAGAAAATAGGGTCGATAACAAGGCAAAAATTTTGCTATTTAGTTGTTCTAAATGAGAAATTTTTAACGCCGTTAGCGTCATATTTGCTCCTTCAAATAGAACAGGTATTAAGTGAAATTGGTATTATGTTGTCTGAGCCAACTCCACACTTGTTCTATGGGGTTTAACTCTGGCGAATAAGGTGGCAGCCTAATGATCACTACATTCTCCAGGCCTTTTACCAAACCATCTTTGAAGTGCCAGGCTGCGCGATCCATGACGACCACAGCCATTCTTCCTGGTTGAGTCCTTTGTGATATTTGCTCCAGGTGAGAATACATGACTTCTTTATTCACTATAGGTGAGATGAGTGCTTCTGTTTCACCAGTTGTTGGACACACTGCACCAAATAGATAGGCATATTCGAATTGTTGCTGCTTTACAACTCTTGGACGTGAGCCTTTTTCAGCCCAAACTTTTGTTGTTGAAGTTTGCTGACCAAATCGTGCTTCGTCCTGAAACCACACATCAATGCGTTCAGGAAGCAGGTGTCCCGGGGTGTGAAGGATCGTTTCCAGCTCGAAGTTTTTTAAAAGCTTCTTGGTGAGCCTGGTTTCCTTTAGGGTGTATTGACCGGCTGCTGATCCATGAGAAGTTTTGTCTTTTCAACAATCTGTGAACGGCTGATAACTCGTATTCTATGTGAAAAGACTCAGATATATACTGCTGAATATCTTCTAGTGTTAGCCGACCACCTTCCGTGCGGTCTATAGAGTCGAGTACATATGCTTTAAGCTGCTTCAGTTGTGCACCACCCAGTTTGCAAGGACGGCCCGAGCGAGGCAGGTCTTCCAGGCCCTCTAATCCATAATCGAGATAGTCTTTGACCCATTTGTTCACGCTAGTACGACTGACCTTCAGGTATTCAGCAATCTGATAGCGAGATTTACCTTCAAAGAAATGAGCCAGTGCGAGTATACGCACTTTCTTTCTTGGGTCTTTAGTCTGTTTGGAGAGCTTAATAAATTCAGAGGGCTGCAAAATCACTATCACAATGATGAAAATTGGATTTTGATATTAGATCATAAATTTAATCAAATTGGTATTAAGTGCAAAGTACAATGACAGCGAGCAACGTGAGTGCATTTACTTTGCGCAAGGTGAAATAAGCCATTTTAGAGAACGCAGACCTATTCCACCATCCAACCCAGCTTCATGGATGAATAGGCGATGCTATTCTATCTACAGCTACAGCTCATCAGCACTTTCTTAATCACACATAGCAAAAAACCCGCTGCATTGCTGCAACGGGTTTGACGTACATGGAAGTACTAATGTCGATGATATTCATGGATGAATGTCTTTCATCGACCTACTTATAAGGCCCTGGCGATGTCCTACTTTCACATGGACGAAATGAGACCGAAGCAACGCTTCGCAGCTCATTGAGATGAGCGCATGGACCCACATGGATGTGGGGAAGTAGAATAATGCAGGAGCAATTATCGAGATGCGCGATGGGACCCAGCTTCATGGATGAATAGGCGATGCTATTCTATCTACAGCTACAGCTCATCAGCACTTTCTTAATCACACATAGCAAAAAACCCGCTGCATTGCTGCAACGGGTTTCTTTTATTAGGAGCTTGGCAATGTCCTACTTTCACATGGGAAACCCCACACTATCATCGGCGCTATTTCGTTTCACTACTGAGTTCGGCATGGAGTCAGGTGGTTCCAAAACGCTATGGTTACCAAGCAAATTCTTTCGTGCAAATGGTTAATGACATCGCGCTGTGTGCGAGCATTTCATTTGCGCAAGGTGAACTGATTTCTCATAAGAGCTCATCTATTCACAGTGCTTAAATTCGGAAAGCGTATTAAATTCTTCGTCTACTTTAATTCTTAACTTCTAACAAACAAAACCACTTTGGCGTTGTATGGTTAAGCCTCACGGGTAATTAGTACGAGTTAGCTCAATGGCTCACACCACTTCCACATCTCGCCTATCAACGTTGTAGTCTTCAACGGCCCTTCAGTTAACTCTAAGTTAAAGTGAGAACTCATCTCGAGGCTCGCTTCCCGCTTAGATGCTTTCAGCGGTTATCGATTCCGAACGTAGCTACCGGGCAATGCCATTGGCATGACAACCCGAACACCAGCGGTTCGTCCACTCCGGTCCTCTCGTACTAGGAGCAGCCCCTCTCAATTCTCAAACGCCCACGGCAGATAGGGACCGAACTGTCTCACGACGTTCTAAACCCAGCTCGCGTACCACTTTAAATGGCGAACAGCCATACCCTTGGGACCGACTTCAGCCCCAGGATGTGATGAGCCGACATCGAGGTGCCAAACACCGCCGTCGATATGAACTCTTGGGCGGTATCAGCCTGTTATCCCCGGAGTACCTTTTATCCGTTGAGCGATGGCCCTTCCATTCAGAACCACCGGATCACTATGACCTACTTTCGTACCTGCTCGACGTGTCTGTCTCGCAGTTAAGCTGGCTTCTACCATTACACTAACCGTACGATGTCCGACCGTACTTAGCCAACCTTCGTGCTCCTCCGTTACTCTTTGGGAGGAGACCGCCCCAGTCAAACTACCCACCAGGCACTGTCCTCAACCCCGATTAGGGGCCTAAGTTAGAACATCAACACTACAAGGGTGGTATTTCAAGGTCGGCTCCACAGAAACTAGCGTTCCTGCTTCAAAGCCTCCCACCTATCCTACACATGTAGGGTCAATGTTCAGTGCCAAGCTGTAGTAAAGGTTCACGGGGTCTTTCCGTCTAGCCGCGGGTACACAGCATCTTCACTGCGATTTCAATTTCACTGAGTCTCGGGTGGAGACAGCGTGGCCATGGTTACACCATTCGTGCAGGTCGGAACTTACCCGACAAGGAATTTCGCTACCTTAGGACCGTTATAGTTACGGCCGCCGTTTACCGGGGCTTCGATCAAGAGCTTCGTCCGAAGACTAACCCCATCAATTAACCTTCCGGCACCGGGCAGGTGTCACACCGTATACGTCATCTTACGATTTTGCACAGTGCTGTGTTTTTAATAAACAGTCCCAGCCACCTGGTCACTGCGGCTCTCGTCTGCTTACGGAGCAAATCCTTCACAAACAAGAGCGTACCTTCTCCCGAAGTTACGGTACAATTTTGCCTAGTTCCTTCACCCGAGTTCTCTCAAGCGCCTTAGTATTCTCTACCTGACCACCTGTGTCGGTTTAGGGTACGATTCGATATAAACTGAAGCTTAGAGGCTTTTCCTGGAAGTAGGGCATCAACAACTTCACCACCGTAGTGGCTCGTCTCGACTCTCAGCCTTAGCGACCCGGATTTTCCTAAGTCACCAGCCTACAGCCTTTCACATGGACAACCAACGCCATGCTTGCCTAGCCTGCTCCGTCCCCCCATCGCATTTATACCAAGTACGGGAATATTAACCCGTTTCCCATCGACTACGCTCTTCAGCCTCGCCTTAGGGGTCGACTCACCCTACCCTGATTAACATGGGATAGGAACCCTTGGTCTTCCGGCGTGCGGGTTTTTCACCCGCATTATCGTTACTCATGTCAGCATTCGCACTTCTGATACGTCCAGCAAACCTTACAGTTCACCTTCAGCCGCTTACAGAACGCTCCCCTACCCCGCGAACTAAGTTCGCAGCCGTAGCTTCGGTGGTATGTTTAGCCCCGTTACATCTTCCGCGCAGGCCGACTCGACTAGTGAGCTATTACGCTTTCTTTAAAGGATGGCTGCTTCTAAGCCAACCTCCTAGCTGTTTTAGCCTTCCCACATCGTTTCCCACTTAACATACACTTTGGGACCTTAGCTGACGGTCTGGGTTGTTTCCCTCTCCACGATGGACGTTAGCACCCACCGTGTGTCTCCCGGATAGTACTTTACGGTATTCGGAGTTTGCAAAGGGTTGGTAAGTCGGGATGACCCCCTAGCCTTAACAGTGCTCTACCCCCGTAAGTATTCGTCCGAGGCTCTACCTAAATAGATTTCGGGGAGAACCAGCTATCTCCCGGTTTGATTAGCCTTTCACTCCTAGCCACAGGTCATCCCCTAACTTTTCAACGTTAGTGGGTTCGGTCCTCCAGTCAGTGTTACCTGACCTTCAACCTGCCCATGGCTAGATCACCGGGTTTCGGGTCTATACCCTGCAACTTAAGCGCCCAGTTAAGACTCGCTTTCGCTACGGCTCCCCTAAATGGTTAACCTTGCTACAGAATATAAGTCGCTGACCCATTATACAAAAGGTACGCAGTCACATAACAAGTATGCTCCTACTGCTTGTACGTACACGGTTTCAGGTTCTATTTCACTCCCCTCACAGGGGTTCTTTTCGCCTTTCCCTCACGGTACTGGTTCACTATCGGTCAGTTGGGAGTATTTAGCCTTGGAGGATGGTCCCCCCATATTCAGTCAAAGTTTCACGTGCTCCGACCTACTCGATTTCACTTTAAATAAGTTGTCGTGTACGGGACTGTCACCCTGTATCGTCATACTTTCCAGAATGTTCCACTAACTACATTAAAGCTTAAGGGCTAATCCGATTTCGCTCGCCGCTACTTTCGGAATCTCGGTTGATTTCTTTTCCTACGGGTACTTAGATGTTTCAGTTCTCCGCGTTCGCTTCGTTAACCTATGTATTCAGTTAACGATGACCCAAAGGGCCGGGTTTCCCCATTCGGAAATCCTAGTCTCAAGCGCCTCTTACTGGCTTGACTAGGCTTATCGCAAGTTAGTACGTCCTTCATCGCCTCCAACTGCCAAGGCATCCACCGTGTACGCTTAGTCACTTAACCATACAACCCAAAATAGTTTTGAATTGTACTGCTAAAGACAGTTTTAACTTCGCCAGAAGTTAAGTAATACTAAAGTAGACGCTAATTAATCAAAGAATTGATTAATCGGCATTTTTCTTTCGAAAACTCTATAGAACAACAATTTTCATTGTCATTCCGAGAATTTAATATCAGCTTTCCAAATTTTTAAAGAGCAAGAGAATTACTTCTCAGAGTTAAAAACTCTCAGTTTCTTATCTAAAGTCACTGTCTTAAGAGTGTTTATCTATGAGGAGTAGGTAGTAAAGTGGTGGAGCTAAGCAGGATCGAACTGCTGACCTCCTGCGTGCAAGGCAGGCGCTCTCCCAGCTGAGCTATAGCCCCACATTACTAGGATAACATTGTTCTGAACCAAGCTTCTTTTCGAGGCCAGGCATTAAGTGAGGACGTTTAGTGTTTTCTAAACGACGAGCTTAATAACGCAGCATCGGGAAGAAGTGGTGGGTCTGAGTAGACTTGAACTACCGACCTCACGCTTATCAGGCGTGCGCTCTAACCAGCTGAGCTACAGACCCAAACAATGTTTGTGTTCTCTAATTCTAATCAACAATCATCTGTGTGGACACTTCGAACAAATCAGTTCTAAGTCGATAAGGAGGTGATCCAGCCCCAGGTTCCCCTAGGGCTACCTTGTTACGACTTCACCCCAGTCATGAATCACTCCGTGGTGAACGCCCTCCCGAAGGTTAAGCTATCCACTTCTGGAGCAACCCACTCCCATGGTGTGACGGGCGGTGTGTACAAGGCCCGGGAACGTATTCACCGCGGCATTCTGATCCGCGATTACTAGCGATTCCGACTTCATGGAGTCGAGTTGCAGACTCCAATCCGGACTACGACATACTTTAAGTGATTCGCTTACTATCGCTAGTTCGCAGCACTCTGTATATGCCATTGTAGCACGTGTGTAGCCCTACACGTAAGGGCCATGATGACTTGACGTCGTCCCCACCTTCCTCCGGTTTATCACCGGCAGTCTCCTTAGAGTTCCCGACCGAATCGCTGGCAACTAAGGATAAGGGTTGCGCTCGTTGCGGGACTTAACCCAACATCTCACAACACGAGCTGACGACAGCCATGCAGCACCTGTATCAGAGTTCCCGAAGGCACCAAACCATCTCTGGTAAGTTCTCTGTATGTCAAGTGTAGGTAAGGTTCTTCGCGTTGCATCGAATTAAACCACATGCTCCACCGCTTGTGCGGGCCCCCGTCAATTCATTTGAGTTTTAACCTTGCGGCCGTACTCCCCAGGCGGTCTACTTAATGCGTTAGCTTTGGAAAAGTTGTCCGAAGACCCCAGCTCCTAGTAGACATCGTTTACGGCGTGGACTACCAGGGTATCTAATCCTGTTTGCTCCCCACGCTTTCGTACATGAGCGTCAGTGTTGACCCAGGTGGCTGCCTTCGCCATCGGTATTCCTTCAGATCTCTACGCATTTCACCGCTACACCTGAAATTCTACCACCCTCTATCACACTCTAGTTGACCAGTTCGAAATGCAGTTCCCAGGTTAAGCCCGGGGCTTTCACATCTCGCTTAATCAACCGCCTGCGTACGCTTTACGCCCAGTAATTCCGATTAACGCTCGCACCCTCCGTATTACCGCGGCTGCTGGCACGGAGTTAGCCGGTGCTTCTTCTGTCAGTAACGTCACAGCTAGCAGGTATTAACTACTAACCTTTCCTCCTGACTGAAAGTGCTTTACAACCCGAAGGCCTTCTTCACACACGCGGCATGGCTGCATCAGGCTTGCGCCCATTGTGCAATATTCCCCACTGCTGCCTCCCGTAGGAGTCTGGACCGTGTCTCAGTTCCAGTGTGGCTGATCATCCTCTCAAACCAGCTAGGGATCGTCGCCTTGGTGAGCCGTTACCTCACCAACTAGCTAATCCCACTTGGGCCAATCTAAAGGCGAGAGCCGAAGCCCCCTTTGGTCCGTAGACATTATGCGGTATTAGCCATCGTTTCCAATGGTTGTCCCCACCTAAAGGCATGTTCCCAAGCATTACTCACCCGTCCGCCGCTCGTCATCTTCTAGCAAGCTAGAAATGTTACCGCTCGACTTGCATGTGTTAGGCCTGCCGCCAGCGTTCAATCTGAGCCATGATCAAACTCTTCAATTAAAAGTTTTTTGAAACCGAAGTTTCGTGCTCAATGAATTCTGATTTTGATACCTGTCGGTATCGAATTGACTGTGCTGAATAAACTATGTTTATTCCGTTGGTCACTCAGTTCAATTGAGACTCTAAATTTGTTTGCGTCATTCAGTAAAACTGAAATCTGCTGTTAGAACTCAACCTGTACGAGTGCCCACACAGATGATTGCTTCATATTTTTAAAGAACATAATCCGGTTACCCGGTGCGACTTAATGCCGCTGCGCTGTTAGCGCTGAGGGTTGTGCATTCTAATCACTTCCCTCTTTTTGTCAACACTCAGATTTAAAAGAAGTTAAACTAAGTTTTATATGACTAATCGGCATTTTGTTCAGCGTTATATTTGCTGCCCGCCGTGTCGATGGATGCGCATTATAGGGAGATTCGAATGCAGCGCAAGCGCTTTTTATGATTTTTTTTGAATTAATTTTTTACCCAATACGACCTCACAACTGCCACACAAGTTACCCACAAAAACCTGTGGATAAAGCAATAATACTTAGAGTTGAAAGCCGTCATGTGCTAAATTACGCCACCTTATTTACCCGTTCTGCTATATCTATAATAAGGGTCGTAATCCAATGGCTGACTTTTTTAATACTATAAGCGGCTTGCTGTGGGGTCATATACTTATATACCTATTAATTGCAGCAGGTGTTTTCTTTACCCTCCGACTGGGTTTCATTCAGTTCACTCAATTCCCGTACATGATCAAAGTCATGGCAAACAGCCGAAGTGGCGCTAAAGACGGAATTTCTTCTTTTCAGGCTTTTTGTACCTCACTTGCCGCACGAGTTGGTACCGGTAACATGGCAGGTGTTGCCGTTGCGCTTTATCTGGGTGGACCCGGTGCTATTTTTTGGATGTGGCTAATCGCCCTCATAGGTATGGCGACCAGTTTTGCAGAAAGTGCGCTTGCTCAGCTATACAAAACCAAAGACGATGAAGGCAACTTCCGAGGTGGTCCAGCTTATTATATGGAGTATGGCCTGAATAAACGTTGGATGGGTGTACTTTTTTCTTTATGTCTGATCCTCGCATTCGGCTTGGTCTTTAATGCCGTGCAGGCAAACTCGATTGCCGCAGCGTTTGAAGTGGCTTTTGATGTTCCCAAATATGTGATGGGCTTGCTACTGGTATGTGGCTCAGCCTTCATTATCTTTGGCGGCCTTAAAACCATTGCCCGCTTTGCTGAGCTGGCAGTACCTTTTATGGCAATCGCCTACTTATTATTGGCAATCATTGTCTGCGCTATGAACGCCAGCCAGTTACCCGACGTTTTCATGTTGATCATCAATAGTGCATTTGGTTTTGAGCAGGCAGCAGGCGGAGCCGTAGGTTATGCCGTCATGCAGGCAATGATCCAGGGAATTAAACGTGGCCTGTTCTCCAATGAAGCAGGTATGGGTAGTGCCGCAAATGCCGCAGCAAGTGCGACCCCGAACCCAAACCACCCTGCTTCACAAGGTTATGTTCAGATGCTGGGTGTATTTGTTGATACCATAGTGATATGTAGTGCCACCGCCGCACTTATTCTGCTCTCTAACCAACTCGTGCCAGAATCTGGTGTCACGGGCATTCAATTAACGCAGGCAGCACTGGTTGAGCACGTTGGCGACTGGGGTGCAATTTTTGTAGCTATCGCGATTCTGTTCTTTGCCTTTACTTCTATTGTTGCAAACTATAGTTATGCAGAAACCAACCTATTATTCCTCGAGCATAACCATCCTAAAGGCCTGTTTATATTCAGAGCCTGTGTATTAGCTATGGTCATGTTTGGTGCCGTAGGTGAGCTTGGCCTGATCTGGACTCTTGCCGATATTTCAATGGGCCTGATGGCGATTGTAAACGTGATTGCGCTGTTCATGTTGTCTGGCATTGTTATCTGGCTTGCCAAAGACTATCGCGCACAACTTAAGCAAGGTAAAACACCCGTATTTGATCCATCACAAAAGCCTGAGGTGTTAAAAACCTTACCTAAAGGCATTTGGCACAAGTAATCTGAGACCGGGGTAGCGTACCACACGCTGCCTCGACCTCACTTCCCTCACGTTACCCTATTGCACAATAAAGCCGCACCCGAGTCCGGTCAGCACAAATAACATTCAGTCGAAACAATTACTTATTGCCTTTCATAAAAAAATCATTATAGTGAAACCCAAGTCGGCATATAGCGCAGCTTGGTAGCGCACTGTCATGGGGTGTCAGGGGTCGCAGGTTCAAATCCTGCTATGCCGACCATTCTTTTCTCACTCCTTTTTTGAAAACTTTGTAAATTTCCCTGAGCGTAATGCATACAGTATAATGCAACTACCCTGCTCATTTATTGTCAATACATATCTAAAAACTGTTCTCTGGTATTAAAATACCACACAAAAGTACGCTTGTAGTGCAAGTAGGTATATTGAAGCACAATATAGTGATGGAATTTAGCAGCGAAGTACTACGGCTTCAGGTCGTTGCATTAGTAATTATCACGTGATGCTACGACACAGGGCATGAATATTAAAACAAACCTCATGCCCCGATTGATGGAGCTCAGTCTATATGCAGGTATTAAGCTACATTAATGAACGGGTCCCAGGTGAAATAACCAACCACACTGCCAGACTGATTATTAACCAGCGCAAATGACAAAGTATACTGAATTGACTGCTTTACCTTAGTTATTTTGGCCTGGTAAACAGAAAATTGGTTCACAACCTTAGTGAATGTTGTTGGTGCTGAATCATCGCTTGGCACCAGGTAGTTGTTTTCTTGCTGAATTTCACTACCAAAAGCTTCAATACCATTCGAAGGATTGAAGCTACCATTGTAGATGCTTGCCGTGTGATCAGTGTTGTTACCAAATGTTGTCATTGCCCATTGTAAAAAGTCACCTGACTCGGCCTGAATGGTCAGCTCTGACTGGCCTTGATTGTTTACCGCAACGCCATGTTGCGCAATCATAGAAATGAAAACATCAGACTGGCTCCAGGCTCCTAACGGGGTTGGGTGTTCAGCGCTTCCAGCTGATAGTGTGCCATCAGCTACCTTATCAGCAAGTTTCTCTGCGTCTACTGCTACTAGAATATTGATTTGGGACATGTCTATCTCCTTGTAATTTGAATGGCTCTCCGAAAAAGTTACGGATACCCTAGCCTAAGGCAACCAAAACCCAATGTAATGATCCCTTAGGTGCATCAAACTCTAGCGTTAATGTGAATTATTTCTATTACATATTATTACGTACCTGTTTGTTATCAATTGAGAACAACAAACTGAAATTGTAGCACCATGACTTATCAATAATTGTACAACTTGTATCAGAAGAGCGTGTTACGACTAATTAATGTGCAAACAAACGGGTCAGGTGTTGCCTTTCCAATAAAAATCATTATAGTGGCAACCAAGTCGGCATATAGCGCAGCTTGGTAGCGCACTGTCATGGGGTGTCAGGGGTCGCAGGTTCAAATCCTGCTATGCCGACCATTTAACTCCCTCATAACATTGAAGTTTTTCCATATTGTTGGGAGCACAAAAACGCACTTGTGCAAAATAGGTGCAAAATACGTGCAAAACCCCAGTCAAAAAACACGTACTCACACATAGCAACACATCTTGGCCACGAGCGCCAGGACAACTCAGTTACTATCAGTCTGTGATATACAATTCCCCTACCCTTATATAGGGCTCCATGAGTTTGGGGGGCTTCGGAAAAAGGTAACATTGGTAACCTTTTAAAAAATCACAATTTAAGACATTGATAATTAGAACTTTTTTGGAAAGCAAAAAAGGTAACATCTAAGGTAACTAAAGAGTAACTATGTTACCTTTTTAAATGGTAATATCTTCCCTTATTAAATCTTATATATATCAATCACATAACCAAAAATTACCTTTTGGATTACCATAAATTACCTTTTCATGGTAACCACAAAATCATTTAGAATCATATAGTTACACGTTCCAGATTCACATGATTACCAATGTTACCTTTTTCCGAAGCCCTCCCCCGAACTCTGAGCGAGCCACCTACTTTTTGCTATCTGAGTAGTCGTCTTACTTTTGCGTTTTTTTGCGTTACGATTCGAGCAGTAACATCTATCCGCAGCACCAGCTATTACTTGTATTGAAGTGCTTGCACGACTGCGTTATTTTCGACACATAAAGCGCGCAGGCGTGGCGTGGGTTCAACGGCGCGCGCTGGGTGAAAACCTCTGTGAATCACAGGCACAAAAAAACCGCCCGAAGGCGGCTGCACTTGTTAAGTATTGGTTTAGGTGCTAATCGACACTGGCTGCCAGCTTGTAGTCACGAAACCGGATGATCTCCTCACCTGCCCAGTCGTTAATCGATAACAACGACAATCTAATACATTCCATCTCGTTTGCGTCGAATACTTCCGCTGCTTTGGCCGCATCACCAAACCCACCAACATTACCAGGAACGATACCCATCAATTGCGGAGGTACCCGGTGAGAACCTAGCTGGTCATCCCGGCTAACATTCTTGATTGTTAGAAACTCATCTTTAGCAGCCACTTCTGAAACCGGTATTAACCTCATGCCATCCTTGTCACCACCAGGTGAATGCAGGAACAGGTTTCTGAAATTGCCAGGGCCTTTACTGTCTTTAAGTGCTTTTCTTAAAGTCTTTACATCCTGTTCGTCTACCGTTGAATCTGTTAGCCACATGATAAAACCAGCATGGCTGCCATTTTCGTAGTAACGGCGCCTATACAGTGTCGCCGCTTCATTCAAAATTGACGAGTTCATGCTAGCCACATAATCTGGTATACCATAAACCTCCTGGTTTAAATCAGACTCTTTAACATGGAACACTGTGTTATCAGCAAACTCCTGCTCTTCCCTGCAGTTGGGTACCCACCAGAACGCGCTAGGGTTAAGGCCTACCCGTGTATACTTTGCTGGCATACGTTTGTAACTCATAGCTGAACCCAATCGGTTTCTTACTTGTTGTAAGTAGGCGTTGTTGAATACCAGGTAATCTAGCGCCAGTGCACTAAACTCATACATGCTTAATTTTGGATGTGGAATAAAACAGCTTTTTAGGATATTACGTTTTACCTGGATAGCGCTGGAGTGATGAACCGAGGTCCGATATAAACGGCTGAGACCATTCAGTGATAATGGTGGCTCGTAGTATTTACCATTTGACATGGTTTCCAGATAATCAAATATCTCGCGCTGGCTTAATACCGGTGTTGGTTCACCAAACGTAAACGCTTCTATTTGCTGACTCTGTTTCTTTTTCTTGCCTTTGGCCATTATTCGTAAATCTCCAGTGTTGATCCATGTTCGCCACTGGTATCCAATGGCTCGTTATAAAGTGCATGTATTGCAGCCCAGGCGATGTCGGCATGGCTGATCTCTTCGCTTCGGCTTGATTCGTAGGTCGTTTGTTTTTGATTTGGTGTAAGTGTTTTGCGAATGCTAATAAATGCCTGTGCCATATCAGTCCAACCGGCATCAAATTCGAGCCGGCCTTTGCTGATAACGTCGTGTGCCTTTAACACCATCTGACTCTTAAGGTGCGCGCTGTATTTGAATGGCGTGACTTTAGGAAAGAACTTTTTGACTAGCTTAAATACAGCGTCACCAATGCCCGTGTTGTCGATACCAATAAACTGAACATTGTACTTGGCGCACAGGTTCTTGATTGCTTTCGCTTGCGCCTCATAATCCATGCCATTCCAGCGGTGTTTTTCGATGACACGGAATTTTCCGCCTGGTACTGACGGTGGGCAGATAACAACGCAGCCGGCACTATCACCACTCGTGCCGCCACCATTCGGATCATAACCAATCCACACGGGCCGATTGCCCAAAGGCTTTGGCGCAAACGGTTTGTAATCCGCCCAAACTTCCCAGCTATCGACCATACAGCGCTGCATCATGGTCATAGGAAAAACCGATTGGGTATCGTCCACGAACTCACACATTAACAGGTTGGCGTGTTCCTCGGGGCTGTACTCTAAGTGCAATGTATCAGGGTCGAATAAGTCGCAGCCTTTCTTGATGGCATCTTCAACCGTTACAATCTGCTTCCATTGGCCATCTTCACACTTACGACCTCTATTTAATGCCTGGTGCGAGACGTCCACTTCTATTCGCTCTGACTTTGGACGACCTCGATTGAACAGTGCACCAGACCAAAATGGGTAAGCCTCGTGGCCCATTGACGACGGTGTAGAGAAATACGTTTGACGCCACTTTTTGTGAATCGCCATACCCGAAGCAACCTTTCTGAATTCTTGAAACTTGTTGATCCAGAAATATTCGTCCAGGTATAAGTTTCCGTGATACGACTGTGCTGTTTTTGCATTGGTACCCAAGAAGTAAAGCGTGGCGCCATTGTCCAATACGATTGGATCACCCTTTAAATCAACTCCCACAGTGTCTTTAACAAACTGCAGGATATACTGCTTGAATACATGAGCCTGGGCTTTACTCGCAGACAAAAATATCTGGTTGCGGCCTGTTGTTAGTGCATCAATTAACGCCTCATGTGCAAAAAAGTAAGTCGCGCCAATCTGCCGACTTTTCAGAATGTTTCTGATCCGCTGGGTTAAACCTGCGCGGTACCATTCTTTTTGATACTCATATTTAGAAATGATCTCGTTAAACTTGTCTATCAGCTTTTCGAGATCCTCTTCACTGATATAATTTTTCTTGGGCTTTTTCTTTTCGCCAGCATTGCGATTGTGAACGTTAGGATTAAGATCGGCTTCGTTCCCTCCATTGTTGTAACGGGTAATGCGCGCAATTCTCTCTAACTGCCTACCCAGTAAGTCAATCTCTTTAAAGTCTTTGCCTGTCTTGTCTTCCTTGGCAATGAGCTGCAGCATTCGCATTTCTAATGCAGAGTCAACACGGTCGATTGGTTTGGCATCATCCCAGCCATCACGCTTTTTCCAGCTCGATACAGTAGATTCCGCCAAATCCATGTGTTTGCTAATTTCGCGTACAGCCCACCCTGCCAATACAGGTTCTTGGCATACTGTCTTTGATTGTTTTCTGGATTCAGTTTCATTGCGCCAGTTTAAATAGCAATATCGCCAAATCCCTTTGTATTTAGCGGTATAGCTCTGGCTATACAATTCACACGCGTTGACCCTAACCGCTCGACTATTAACCATACAAGCACCTTATTTTTTGCGCCTAAACCACAGAGGAACAACGCAATGGCAAAAAAAGTATCAAAGTTTTTTCGTGTTTTTACTGAAGGGGACACGACCGATGGCCGCGTGGTCGAACGCAGCTGGATTGAGGACATGGCTGCTACTTACGACCAGAAAAAATATGGCGCCAGGGTATGGTTAGAACATATCAGAGGCACGTTACCAGACAGCCCTTTCAGAGCTTACGGTGATGTATGCGCTGTAAAAGCAGAAGAAGTGGAAGACGGTAAGCTTGCCCTATTTGCTCAGATTGACCCAACTCCCGATCTGATTGCCATGAATAAAAAGCGGCAAAAAATCTATACCAGTGTCGAGATTAACCCCGATTTCGCTAAATCAGGGAAATGCTACCTTGAAGGCTTGGCCGTCACAGATTCACCGGCATCTCTTGGCACTGAAATCTTACAGTTTTCAGCAAAAGCCGATTCCAACCCATTTGCAGATCGTAAACAGAAACCGGAGAACTTATTTACAGCTGCTGTTGAAGCTGAACTTGAGTTTGAAGAGGAAGAAGAGCCACCAGAAGAAAACGGCCTATTCAGCAAGGTTAAAGCCCTGCTCAACAAAAACAACAAACAAACCGAGGGCAACTTTAGTGACGTAAGCAACGCCGTTGAAGCCATCGCTCAGTCTTTCTCAAATTTTGAAAAAGCTACAAGCAAACAGCTTGAAGAAGCCTCTTCAAATTATACCGAACTACTCAATGAACATAATCAGCTAAAAGAGGCGTTTAATGCGCTCAAAGAACAACTGAGCAAGGAAGAGTCTGGCGGCCAGGGGCGTTCCCCGGCAACCGGCGGCGATGGCCAAGTTCAAACAGATTGCTAAGGAGCAACACTAAATGAAAAACTCAACACGTTCAGCCTACCTCGCATTTTGCGTACAAATAGCAACACTAAACAGTGTCGAATCGGCCGAAACTAAGTTCACCGTAGCCCCATCAATCCAGCAAACGCTGGAAACAAAAATGCAGGAAAGCTCAGACTTTCTTAGTCGCATTAACATTGTCCCTGTAGATGAGCAAGAAGGGGAAAAGCTGGGCCTTGGTATTAACACGCCAATTGCCAGTACTACCGACACCACCAAAAAAGACCGCGAGCCAATTGATCCAACAGATATGGATCGACACGGCTATAAATGTACGCAAACCAACTTCGATACGGCCATACGCTATGCCAAGCTGGATATGTGGGCCAAATTCCAGGACTTTCAAACCCGTTTTCGCGATGCCATCCTGAAGCGCCAGGCATTAGACCGTATTATGATTGGCTTTAACGGTACCAGCCGTGCCGCAAGTTCTGACCGGGCACTCAATCCTTTATTACAGGATGTAAATGTAGGTTGGATTGAGAAAATTCGCCTATATGCCCCAGAGCGCCACATGAAAGAAATCGTCGAAGGCTCTGGGAAAATTGTTGTTGGTGCATCGGGAGATTATGAAAACCCTGATGCACTGGTGTATGACATGGTCAACAACATGATTGATCCCTGGTACCAGGACGATACAGATTTAGTTGTGATTTGCGGGCGCAAACTGCTTGCTGATAAGTACTTCCCTCTCGTCAACAAAAATCACGACCCCAGCGAGCAAATAGCCGCCGACATGATTATCAGTCAAAAGCGTATTGGCGGCCTGCCAGCGGTTCGAGTGCCTAGTTTCCCAGCCAACGCCATCTTGGTGACCAGGTTAGATAACCTCAGTATCTATTACCAGGAAGGCACCCGTCGCCGGGCAATTATCGATAACCCAAAACGCGATCAGGTCGAGAACTACGAATCATCTAACGATTCTTATGTAGTGGAAGATTACGGCTGCGCCGCGTTTGCCGAAAACATCGAGCTAAAGGGGTAACACATGGGATCTCCAGCACAAAATCACTTTAACAAAGTACTGGCAGCCAAGCGCGGTGATAGTGAGTTCGAAAACACTCGAGCTCAAAACCAATACGAGCTGATGCTGATGCAACTTGCTGAGCATCGCCGCACCTTAAAGCGCGTGCAATCACTCGACAGAAAGCTCGAAACCAAGACCAAATTCTTACCAGAATACGAAGCCTACATAGCCGGTGTTTTAGAAGGTAACGCAGGTGTGCAGGACGAAGTATTTGTAACCATTCTGCTTTGGTACATCGATACAGGCAACATTGAAAAAGCATTGCCTCTTGCACAATATGCGCTGCAACACGACCTGGCTTTACCAGACCGTTTTGAACGCACACTTGCCTGCACATTGGCAGAAGAAACGGCAGAAACAGCAGCAAGGTTGTTTGAGTCAGATAAGGCCATTGCATCAAAAGCACTGGGCCAGTTAGTCGCACTAACTGCAGATCACGACATGTACGACCAGGCACGCGCTAAGTTATTCCGACAACTTGGTCAGGCCCTCGAAGCCGAAGACAAACCAGAAAAAGCCATTGAAGCCTACAAACAAGCCTTAACCCTGAACTCAAAAGTTGGGGTTAAAAAGTTCATTGAAAAACTTGAGCGTGATCTTAAAAAAGTAGCTTCAGATACCCAGACAACCGAGAGCGCACCAGAGCCTGGTGCGGGTTAACCGAGCGACCCTCGCAAGCCGTGCGGCGCTGGCTAAGTAAATTTGATTATTTGCTGAAGCCAGCCCACCGCACACTAAGGAGAAGCGAATGACCTTTATTGCCACCCCACAGACTACGCAATCTGATGACAAAGTAATTAGCTCCGGTGAGTTTTGGCCAGCTATTAGTCTGGCAGATTTCCGTGCCGTGATGCGTCTGGATGGCACGGTTACCAACCAACGCCTGGAACACGCGATAACAAGCTCAATACTGCAAATAAACAAAGAGTTAAGCGAATGGCGGCGTGTCCAGCAGTCCGATGGACACAGTAATCTGGCAAATGTTCCTGGTGAGCTAATCAATAATGTGAATGCCTATGTGCACCTGTACAAACGCGCTGTGTACTGTTTTGCCAAAGCAAACCTTGTGGAGCGTTACAACGATTTTGACTCAACCGTGAAAGGTACCAGGGACAGCGACGAGCTCAACGACACCACGGATTCACTCAGGCGTGATGGCCGCATCGCTATACGCGACATACTCGGCGAAAACCATGTAACTGTGGAGCTCATCTAATGAGCGCAACGCAAGCCGTTTACTCAGCTCAGGGGGACACTGTCGATGCGATTTGCTACCGGCACTATGGCAGTACAGCCGGCATTACAGAGCAAGTAATTAGTGCCAACGCACACATAGCAAAACTTCCCCCTGTACTGCCAACAAACACATTGGTCGTGCTGCCCGAGCTTTCCAGGCTAGCATCGCCGAACCTAATCAAATTATGGGATTAATTAACAATGAGCGAACCAATATCAACAACCAAAGCTGTGGCGGCAGTCAGCGCATTAACGTTAATCCCTGGGGCAGATCCGGCAGCAGTCATTGGCGCCTTTACCGGTGCTGTATTGTTCATTATGTCAAATGACCAGCTCAGCACGGTAAAACGCATTGGTTTATTCCTGGTGTCATTTCTGGGTGGGTTGGTTTGCGCTGACTGGTCATCAATTCTTATCAGTAATTTGTTGCCAGATTCACTGCAGATAAGCTCTGGCATGGGGGCGCTTATTGCCTCAGCCTGCGTCGTACGCTTGGTTCAGTACCTGATGAACCTGATGGACGACCCAAAGCGGTTTCTGGCTTTTATTCGAGGCACAAGGGGGAAGTAATGCTGTTAGTTGCCAATACACTTATTTGCCTGGCCATTGCTTTGCGCACTGCGTTGTTCGTACGAACAGGCTCTTATCGCCTTTCGATAGCATCCATTGCGTATGCAATCACGGTAGCCGCAGGCTCAGACATTGTTTTGCGTATTTATCACATTGTCGGTCCACCCAGTAATGCTGATCTGTTCTTTAAGCTGCTTGTCCTGGTCGCGCTGATCCGTGCCAAGGGCAATGTCGCCATCTTACTTTCACTTAAAAGGAGCCACTAATGAAACTAACAATCGGTGCCAAAGGCCAGCACGTTAAAGACCTGCAATCCAAGCTTAATGATAAAGGCACCACGCTCGACGTGGATGGCTGGTTTGGAGATAAAACAGCAGCTGCAGTTGCTCAATACCAACAACGCTTGCACCTCCCTATTACAGGATATGCCGGCAAACGAACGCTAGCGGTACTTAATGATGAACCAAGGGCAAAGTATCTGACTTTCGGCGACATTCAGTTAGCCGCCAGTGAATTATCAGTTAGCCTGGCAACCATCTCAGCGGTTGCAGAAGTCGAATCAAATGGGTGCGGGTTCTTTGATTGTGGACGCCCTAGCATCCTGTTCGAACGCCATGTTTTTTATCGACAAGTGAATGAAAAAGACGAAGACCAGGCAAAAACTCTGTCTGAAAAATACCCCAACATCTGCAATCCCAAGCCTGGTGGCTACACAGGTGGCAGCGGTGAACATAATCGCTTTGGGCTGGCGTGTATGTTTGATAATGATGCCGCTATTGCTGCGTGTAGTTGGGGCATGTTTCAAATTATGGGGTACCACTTTAATTTACTGGGCTATGAATCAGCCTCAGCGTTTAAACGGGATATGGAAATCTCAGAACGTAACCAACTACTTGCCCTGGTAAAGTTCATAAAGGCCGACACCAACATGCATAAGGCACTAAAAGGCCATAAGTGGGCTGAGTTTGCCAAACGATATAACGGCCCGGGCTACAAGCGCCACCTCTATGACGTAAAGCTAAGCCAGGCATACGCTGATGCATTGGAACTGATGCCTGAAGCAGATACAGCAGCATAACTTACAGGGCTGCATTTGCAGCCTGCCAAATGAAAAGGCCAAGCATGAATAAGCCCAGCGAAATCAGAACGCTACTAAGTACCAGCATTACATCGCTAAAACAAAACCCTGAAAACCTGCACGTATTTATTGAAGATGGCAATATTGCCGCCACAGCTGCAACAGGTAACCTCAGTTTTGAATATCAATTTACGTGCGTTGTGATTATCACCGATTTTAATACGCACGCTGATAATGTGATCGTTCCGTTACTTGGCTGGATTGCCCAAAACCAGCCTGAGCTGATAGAAAACCCTGAATTAAGGGCTACCGGCTTTCAATTCAAAGCAGAGCTGCTTAATCACTCAACATTCGATTTAGAAATTAAACTCAAGCTCACCGAGCGCGTAAAAGTGACCGAGCAACAAGCGGGCCTGCACGTTGAGCACTTGCCAGAACCTGTGTTCAGCGATGATGTTAACTGGCAATTGTTCACAAACGGAGTTGAGACGCCATGGCCACCGACAACCTGAACCAAATCAACGAACTATTTGATGGATTAATCGAACGCCTTTCGCCTCAAAAACGCAAACAACTTGCCCGGGACATTTCACGCAAACTCAGGTCTAGCCAGGCCAAACGGATCAAAGAGAACAAAGCCCCAGATGGCAGTCAGTTTGACGCTAGAAAACCGCAACCTAGTTGGCGCACCAAAAAAGGCAGCATCAAGAAAAAACTGATGTTCCAAAAGCTCATTCGCACCAAATACCTCAAGTCAGGTTATACCAGCGACCAGGCCAGTGCTGGATTTATTGGCTTGTTGGCATACATTGCCAGACAACACCAGTACGGTTTGCGTGGGAAGGTCAATGACCAGGTAAGTATTCAGTACCCTGAGCGTCAGTTATTGGGGTTTACTGAGGATGAACAGGCGCTAATTGAAGAAACGCTCATCAACCATTTAGAATCTGATGCATAACTATAAAACCACTTATACCCCCCACTTTCCTTGCTCTAGTTATACCAACTCGCAAACATAGCGGCATGAACATTGCCGCTGAACTTGCAGAACTCAAACGCCGCATCGACAACCTGATACGACTAGGCACAGTAGCCGAAGTTAAATCGGGATATTGTCGTGTAAAAACGGGTGAGATTACTACCGACTTTCGTCCGTATTTAACTCACCGGGCTGGTACAGCCAAAACCAGCTGGCGACCATCAATCGATGAACAAGTGATCTTACTCTCACTAAGCGGCGATATTAACAACGCTTATGTTCTGCCTGCGCTATATAGCGATGATAATCCAGAACCGGACGACCACGAAACCAGATTAAGAACCACATTCCCAGATGGTGCTGTTTTTGAATATGACCCGGAAACGAGCCAATTAAGGATCTCGGGTATCAGAACAGCATTAATCGAAGTGACTGAAAGCACGCAAACTGATTGCCCAGACAACACCATCAACGGCAATGTCACGATTAATGGAGAAACCACACTCAATGGTGATATCGCTCACACTGGCCACATGACAAATGTAGGCGGTATTCAAGTTGACGACATTGAGTTTGGTGAACATGGCCATAAAGACGTCAAAGCCGGCACTGACATTGCGGGTGAGCCAGTATGAAGTACATGAGTTTGAACCGCAAAACAGGTGCCTTAGTTGCTGGTAATGCCCACATCCAGCAAAGCGTTGAAGATATTTTAACGACCCCGATTGGTACCCGGGTTATGCGTCGTAACTATGGATCAGAGCTATTTGAATTGATTGACCAGCCTCACAATGGCGCCACACGTTTGCGCGCAATGGCCGCGATTATAACGGCACTTACTATCTGGGAACCTCGCGTCACCATCAAACAGGTGGAGCTTTCAATTCCTGATCTCAATGGCAAATTACAAATCAACTTAATCACTGATCGTAATGATCGCATTGAGGTGCAGTATGGCTAAGTTAATCGACCTGTCTAAAGTACCCGTGCCTGATATTATTGAAGAGCTCAACTTCGAACAGCTCTACGAAAAAAACAAACAAATGCTAATTGAGATTGAGCCTGGATACGCTGATGCACTGCAGTTCGACTCAGATCCACAAGCCAAGCAATTGCAAATTCTCACTTATAGAGAAATGCATTTAATTGCCAAAGTTAACCAGGCAACCCGCGCAAATATCCTGGCATCTGCCTTTGGTCAGGATTTAGACGCTCTGGCTGCCAATTATAATATAGAGCGCCTGGTTATCTCGCCAGAGAACCCAGCTACTAATCCGCCAACACCTGCCGTACTAGAAAGCGACGAGGCATTAAAGCGCCGTGTTCAATTAGCGTTTGACGGTTTAAATACCGCAGGCAGTGTCGACGGTTATATCTTTCATACGCTGGGCGCCGATGGTCGAGTATTAGACGCCGATGCATACAGCCCAGCCCCATGCGAAGTGGTCGTTGTTGTGCTCGCTCATACAGAAACCGGCCTGCCCACTAACGATTTAGTAATCAAAATTCGTAACCACTTTGGGCTTACCAACGATGGTACAGCGCAGCTACCAACTCCCAGCAAAGTTCGCCCTCAAGGCGACCGTGTAACCGTGCAAAGCGCTGAGATAATCAATTACACCATAGATGCTGAGTTAAACATTATGCCAGGGCCAGACAAGCAAGTAGTGCTCGCAGCTGCTAACCAAGCATTAGCTCAGTACCAACTTGAACAACGCAAATTAGGTGCAAGTATCACTCTATCGGGCATTTACAAGGCGCTCCATCAACCAGGTGTATCAGAGGTAACGATAAACCAGCCAGCCATCAGCGTGAATATTGAAGCCCATCAAGTCGCTTATTGCACGAGCGCAAACATCAGAGTTGGGGCCTGATATGCAGTTTTTCGATTCCTTGCTGCCACCCAATGCCACCAAGCTCGAGCGAGATCTAGAACAGGTCATCGCCAACGCGATTGATATAGAAGTACAAATCCAGGATTTATGGGACCCATATAAATGCCCTTTTAAATTATTGCCCTGGCTTGCCTGGGCTTACTCTGTCGACCACTGGGAAGACAGCTGGCCTGAGCATATTAAACGCGGCGTTGTTGCCAACTCATTCGACGTACATAAACACAAAGGTACACCCTACGCATTGCAACAAGCACTCGACAGCTTAGGTATACGCACCAACATGCTCGAATGGTGGGAAGCTCAAGCTAATGGCCAGCCGGGCACAATGAAAATACTGGCCATGCTCACCGAAAACTTCACCAGCGACCAAAACACGTTGTTTACCAGGGAAATGCTCGAGATGGTGACAGAAGCGATCCGGGTTCATAAACGCGGCAGTATTCATTTTGAGTTAGAACTTGGCATTGCTTTCGAAGAACAATTCGCACTTGCTGGCGTTATAAATCACGGCGTTGGTTATACCGACTTCACTGCAGAAGCAATTCCATTGGTACCCAATCCAGTCAGTGAAAACTTAAAAGTGTATGGCGTAAATCATCAAACGCATTTTGCTGATCATCAAGCTTCATTTTCAGCTGCAGAGCCATACCCAGCCCAAAGTTTTATAGAGCTTGGCGCTGTGGCCAATCAAATCATCTTTTCTGATATTTCATTAAACGGAGTTGTGTAATGCACCTTAAATTGCAATTTACAGAGGCAGGTTTAGCCGCTTGCTTATCTGCCAAAGACAAAGGGTTAAAAGCTGAAATCACGCATATGGCGTTTGGTTCGCACGCTTATACACCTTCAAAAAATCAAACATCGCTTAGCCGCGAAGAAGAGCGAATCGAAATCTCAGATTACGAAGACCAAGGCAAACAGCTAAGAGTTGCAGGCGCATTCACTGGTGAACTTGAATATCCCATTAAAGAAATAGGCATTTTCTGTGGTGATGTATTACTTGGCGTATATAGCCAAGCAAACAAGCTACTTGGTTACCGAACCCCTGCAGTAAAGATTGTTCAATGGTTCACTTTAGGCATTGAAGCTTTACCAACAGACAGTATTACCGTGGTCATCGGTACCAACAATCTAAACCTAATTCTAGACAAAGAATTTGTAATGGGCGGTCTTGCGTTTGTCAAAGGCCAAACCGCTTTGGTTAAACAAGCTCACTGGAGCATGCAACTTAGTGAGCAAATAAGACAAATGGAGGGCTCGAAATGAGCTTAATTGAAAAAATTGAAGAGTTGAAAAACTCTACAGCTGAGCAAACCCTTGCCTCGCAAGCCTTAGCGCAAGAAGTTGCGGGTAAGCAGGGGCAAATTGATAAAAAGGTTCAAGATGCAATTGATAAACTTGAAAACCAAGAAGTACAGTCATTTAAAATTGGAAGCCAGCATTTTGGAATTGCAGAAATTAGCGGTTCTCAAGAAAATCCTTATCTGCATTTAAAGACTAATATTCAGCAATTCAGCTCAAGAATGGTTGCGTTAAACTTTATTGGTTTTAGATACGGTCTAGGATTAATTGATACAGACGTTTCTTTTTATGTGTACCAGCATGAAGAGTATGCTCCAAAAGGGATTTTGCATAGTTGGTCTGTAGTCAACAAAGGGGCTTACCTAGATGCTTCGTCAGTACCAAGAATAAAAGTGTCATACTATTTTTCTTCTGATAATTATTTAGTGCTAGTGATTGGGGAGCTAAACCAATACACCCAAGTATCTATAAATTCATATATGCCAGCTGCATTAAGACATAATCTAGAGATAACTCAAATTTACGGTTCAACTACAGCAGACCCACAACTTTAAATAGGTAACAAGTATGGAAATTAAATCAGAAGATATGCTCCAATATCATATCGGATGGGCTAAGTCTGAGAGAAATAAACTTCTTAAAGAAACCGATTGGACTCAATTGAATGACTGCGAACTATCTGCAGAAAAAGTAAATGAATACAGCGAATACAGGAAAGCAGTAAGGCAAGTTGTCAGAGATATTATTGACACGACCCCAATAGTTTGGCCAACACCGCCAACCTCTTAATTACCACTATCCCGCCAGTTATACCTTTCAAATAGCTGGCTTAGCTTCGGTGCTATTTGCACTCTACCACTGTTAATTAACAACAGCACCGGAGCTAAATTATGAGTTACCACCACGGTGTACGTGTCATCGAGATAAACGAAGGCACGCGCACAATCCGCACCGTATCAACATCCGTGATTGGCATTGTTGCCATTGCAGACGATGCAGACACAACACTATTCCCACTCAATCAACCCGTATTACTGACGAACGTACAAACAGCCATTGGTAAAGCTGGTACACAAGGCACGCTAAAGCGCTCGCTGCAGGCCATTGCTGATCAGGTAAACACAATGTGTGTTGTTGTTCGTGTTGCGCAAGGTACAAACGAGTCAGAAACAACCGCCAATATTGTTGGCACAACCACGTCGGACGGCGAATACACCGGGTTAAAAGCCATGCTTGCGGCTCAATCCAAATTAAAAGTAAAGCCGCGCATCATTGGCGTACCAGGCCTGGACAATTTACCAGTGGCAACCGAGCTGGTCGCAGTGGCCAAAAAACTGCGCGCCTTTGCTTATGTATCCGCCTATGGCTGCCAAACCAAAGAGCAGGCCGTCACCTATCGTGAGAACTTTGGCGCCCGTGAGGTCATGGTTATCTGGCCCGACTTTGTGGCGTTTAATGTTGATACCCAACAAGATGAAAACGCCTATGCCATCGCTCGGGCCCTTGGCCTGCGAGCCAGAATAGACAAAGAACAAGGCTGGCACAAAACGCTATCTAACATTGCCGTGGATGGCGTCACCGCGACATCAAAGCCCGTATTCTGGGATTTACAAGACCCGGCAACCGATGCCGGCTACCTGAACAGCAACGAAGTCACCACCCTGATCAACCAAAGTGGCTTCCGCTTTTGGGGATCACGTACATGTTCAAGTGACCCCTTGTTCCAATTTGAAAACTACACGCGTACCGCTCAGGTGTTGGCAGATAGTATTGCAGAATCCCACATGTGGGCGGTTGATAAACCACTTACTCCAACGCTGGTAAAAGACATTGTAGAAGGCATAAACGCCAAGTTCCGTGAACTCAAAACCAGCGGTTACATCATCGATGGTCAAGCCTGGTATGCAGAAGACACAAACGACAAAGATACCCTCAAAGCTGGCCAGCTGTTTATTGACTACGACTATACGCCAGTGCCCCCACTCGAAAACCTAACCCTGCGCCAGCGGATCACCGACCGTTACCTGGTCGATTTCGCGGTTGGCGGTGCTTAATAAGGAGCTGAACAGATGGCATTACCCAGAAAATTAAAAAACTTAAACGTCTTCGTCGATGGCCAAGCCTATGCAGGCGAAGCAGAAGAAGTCACCCTTGCCAAGCTCACCCGAAAATTTGAAAGCTACCGTTCGGGCGGTATGCCTGGTGCAGTGCAAATAGATATGGGTTACGACGACAGCGCATTAGATGTGGAATTTACCTTAGGCGGCGTTAACGTCGACATGATGGGCAAACAAGGTGCGCAAACCATCGATGGTATTCAGCTGCGCTTTGCTGGTGCAATTCAACGCGACGATACTGGCGAAGTACAAAGTATCGAAGTCGTCTGCCGTGGCCGCTTCAAAGAGTTCGACCCTGGTACATACAAACCCGGTGACAACAGCACGACCAAAGTCACCATGATCAATACGTACTACAAACTCATCATCGATGGCCAGGTGATCCGCGAAATCGACCTGGTGAACTTTATCGACAAGCGCCCAGATGGCACCGACGCAATGGCAGAAATTCGCCAGGCGATCGGACTCTAACTCCCTGCCCGCTCTGCGCGGGCCTTCAACAACTAATTTAAAGGCACAACTATGTCAAAACCTGAATTTAAAACCGTAAAACTCGAGACACCCATTGCCCGTGGCGAAAAAACGATTGAAGAAATCCAGCTACGTAAACCCAAAGCCGGAGAACTGCGCGGTTTGTCGTTGTCCGACTTACTCAACCTAGACGTAAACGCAGTAACCGCCCTGCTGCCACGCATCAGCGACCCAATACTAACAAAGCACGACATCGACGATTTAGAACTCGATAACCTGGTAACTCTGGCAGGTGAAGCTGCAAATTTTTTCGTACCGAAGAGTTTAAAGGTGTAGCCCTACCCGACCTTGTAGATGAAGCGATGGCAGATATTGCCATCGTTTTTCGTTGGCAGCTCAGCGAAATGGACGCGCTGAGTATTGTTGATTTAATGCAATGGAGAGAAAAAGCCATCAACCGCTGGAACCAAATCAATAACCCTGAAGAGGACTAAGTGTATGGGTAACAAACTCGAAATAAAGGTATTGCTCAATGCCATTGATAAAATCACCGCCCCATTCAAAAAAATGCGTGCCGCTGGCGGCCATACCACTGAGCAGCTGCGCCAGGCTCAAAAGCGTATTAAATCGCTGAACAAGCAATCTGCACAAATTGAGGGCTACCGAAAAATAAGCAAGTCTTTGGGCGTAACCTCTTCACAGTTAAAAGAAGCCCAGGCCTATGTAAAACGTCTGGCTCAGCAAATGGATCATGCTAAATCCCCAAGTAAAGAGCTAACCAAAGAGTTTGAACAAGCCAGGGCCGCAACCGTTAAACTCACGACCCAGGTTAAGCAACTCACCGCCACCAAGCACAAACAACGCGAGGCCTTGCGCGAAGCGGGCATTGATACTAAAAAGCTAGCAGCTCATCAACGCACGCTAACCAACGACCTGTCTCAGGCAAATAAGCAGTTAGCTGCACAAAAAAAACACCTGCAAGGTGTGGCTAAGCAGCAAAAACAACTCAATAAAGCACGTAGCAAATTCGATAGCGGACTCAACTTACAAAGCAATCTGGCCACAAATGGTGCCGTGGGTGCAGCTACGGGCACAGCTGCACTGTATGCAACGGGCCAGTTCCTGCAGCCTGGTTTGGAGTTCACCACGGCACAGTCAAAAGTCCAGGCATTAACACGACTCGATAAAGAAGATCCCGCACTCAAAGCACTAAGGCAACAAGCCCGAGAGCTGGGCGCAACAACCAGTTTTACCGCTAACGATGTATCCATGGGCCAGAGCTATTTAGCCATGGCGGGGTTTGACGCCAAGGCCATACAGCAGGCCATGCCGGGGCTGTTAGATCTCTCGCTAGCCAACGACACAGAATTAGCTGTCACTTCAGACATTGCCTCTAATATCCTGTCAGGGTTTGGCTTAGCAGCAGATCAAATGGGTCGCCTGGGTGATGTGCTCACAGCCACCACAACGCGCGCCAATGTAGATCTAACCATGCTGGGCGAAACCATGAAATACGTGGCGCCTGCCGCTCGCGATTTAGGCATTGGCATAGAAGAAGCTGCCGCTATGTCCGGCCTGCTTGGCAATGTGGGTATTCAAGCCAGTCAGGGTGGTACCGTTTTACGTGCCCTGCTGAACAGGCTAAGCAGTCAAACTGGCCCTGCCGCACAGGCGATGGAAGAGCTGGGTTTAAAAACCAAAGACGCTCAGGGCAATTTACGTCCTATCCCCAAGATATTGCAGGACGTTGTAAAAGCCACAGCTCAGATGGGTAATGCAGATCGCGCAGGCATCCTTAAAACCATATTCGGCGAAGAAGCCGGCACAGGTGTCAGCGAACTCATCAAACAACAAGGCGATGGCGCAATAAAAGCCTTTACCGACGTACTTAAAAACGCTGCAGGCGAAAACGCCAGAGTCGCCAAAGTGATGGCCGACAACGCCAAAGGCGACCTGCAGAGTCTGGCATCGGCCTGGGATGATGTAGGTATAGAGTTGTTTGAGGGCAACGACTCAGGCATACGCACATTGATTCAAGACGTAACCGGCGTTGTACGCAGCATTGGCGGTTGGATGAAAGCGAACCCAGAGCTTACCGCTACACTGTTTAAGGTCGCAGCAGCTGCAGCTGCATTTGCAGCGATTGGTGGCACACTCACAGTCATGATTGCGGGGCTGATAGGTCCGATCGTGATGACCAAATATGCCCTATCCGTAATGGGCATTAAACATTTACCAATGCTAAGCAAGGGCTTTAAGTTGGCAGCGCTGGGTGCTGGTAAGTTTGGCACACTACTCAAAGGCACAGCAGCTGCAGTCCGCGTTTTTTCACTGGCGTTGATCAGTTCACCAATTGGCTGGGTTATCGCAGGTATTACCGCACTGGTTGCCGCGGGTTACTTCCTGGTAAAACACTGGGATTCAGTAAGCGCTTTTTTCAGCAAAACATGGCAAACACTAAAGGCTGTCGTTTCTGAAGGTGTGACTGAATCTCTGGCCGCAATTGGTGAGTGGCCAAAGACATTAAAGGCCATATTTGATTGGTCACCGCTGGGCCTGATCATCAACAACTTTGGAGCGATAAGAGGCTGGCTGGCAAATTTATGGCCATCGGTAAAAGCAACCGCTCGGTCACAGTGGCAAAGCTTAAAGTCGATATTCACCTGGCCGCCGCTGGCATCCATCGCCAGCGCATTCGCACCGGCCACAAACTGGCTTGGCAATCTGTGGCCAGCTATCAGAGCAACCGCGGCTGCTGGGTGGCAAGCGTTAAAAACGGTATTCGGTTGGACTCCCTTGGGGCTGATCATTAACAACTTTGGAGCAGCAAAAAGCTGGCTTGCAAACCTATGGCCAAGCATCAACACTGCCGCGGCTTCTGGCTGGCAGCGATTGAAATCAGTATTCACCTGGTCGCCTTTAGCATCAATCACCAGCGCATTTACACCTGCCAGCAACTGGCTTCGCAATCTCTGGCCAAACATCAACACGACCGCGGATTCAGGTTGGCAGCGTTTTAAATCAGTATTCACCTGGTCGCCTTTAGCATCCATCGAAAGTGCTTTCACTGCTGCCACAAACTGGCTTAGCAATCTCTGGCCAAACATCAACACATCCGCAGCTGCAGGATGGCAAACATTAAAATCGGTATTTGGTTGGACTCCCCAGGGGCTGCTCATCAGCAACTTTGGCGCTGTAAAAAGTTGGCTCGCAAACCTATGGCCAACCTTTAGCGCAACAGCGGCGGCAGGCTGGCAAAGTTTAAAATCGGTTTTTACCTGGTCACCCTTGGCGTCCATCACCGGCGCATTCACACCGGCCACAAACTGGCTTAGCAATCTCTGGCCAGCAATCAACTCAACCGCGGCGGCAGGCTGGCAAAGTTTAAAATCGGTTTTTGCCTGGTCACCCTTGGCGTCCATCACCGGTGCATTCTCGTCGACCAGGAACTGGCTAAGTAATTTGTGGCCCAGCATTAACTCAACCGCGGCTGCAGGATGGCAAACATTAAAATCGGTGTTTAGTTGGACTCCCCTCGGGCTGATCATCAATAACATTGGATCGGTAAAAGGTTGGCTCGTTAACCTATGGCCAAACATCAACGCGACCGCGGCGGCAGGCTGGCAGAATTTAAAATCAGTATTCACCTGGTCACCACTGGCATCTATCGCCGACGCGTTTAACTCAGCCAGGAACTGGCTTGTTAACCTGTGGCCAAGCATCAACGCAACTGCGACTGCAGGCTGGCAGCGATTGAAATCAGTATTCACCTGGTCGCCTTTAGCATCAATCACCAGCGCATTTACACCTGCCAGCAACTGGCTTCGCAATCTCTGGTCAAACATCAACACGACCGCGGCTTCAGGTTGGCAGCGTTTTAAATCAGTATTCACCTGGTCGCCTTTAGCATCCATCGAAAGTGCTTTCACTGCTGCCACAAACTGGCTTAGCAATCTCTGGCCAAACATCAACGCAACCGCGGCTGCTGGCTGGCAGACCTTCAAGGCTCTATTCAATTGGTCACCTTTGAACATGATCACCAGTCACTTTAATTCGGTGATCGGCTTTTTTACTAACTTACCTGGTAAGTTTGTGAGCCTGGGCGAAATGACAATAGACGGCTTTGGCGACGGCATTAAGAACAAATTGCAGTTAATCAAAGAGTCCATTTTTGGTATTAGCAAAAGTGCCATTGCATCATTAAAGCAAACGCTGGGGATTGCCTCTCCCAGTAAGGTCTTTGCCACCATGGGCGACCAGACCATGCAAGGGCTGCAGGTAGGCATTCAGCGCAGCCAAAGCGAGCCAATTAAGCAAGTAAATACGCTTAGCAAAACTTTGGCAGGCACCGCGTTTGTGGTTGGGGCTGCTAGTTTGTCGGCTGTTGCTCAGCCAGCCCCATTTAGCAAAGCTGAGCAGCCTACCTTTGTAAGCGGATCACAGTTATACCAACCAGACAAAGCGCGTTCTGTGGCTAACCAGCAGCCCAAAGCCATCCAGATTGACGCGTCAATACATGCGCCAATCACCATTCAAGCCGCACCAGGCACCAACGAGCAAGACATTGCCAGACAGGTTGCCATACAATTTGAGCACTACCAGCGTGCGCAACAGGCAAAAATCAGATCAACCCTGGGAGATATAGAATAATGATGATGACACTGGGCTATTTCGTTTTCGCGCGCAAAACCCTGGCCCCACAGCAAACCCAACATACAATGGTTTGGCGCCACCCAACCAATAACCGGGTTGGAACCCGGCCCGCTACTCAGTTCCTGGGCGCCGGTGATGAAACCAAAGTGCTGTCGGGCGTGCTCATGCCCGAGTTTACCGGCGGCGAACCCAGCTTAAACGAAGTGGCTAGCATGGCTGAAACAGGCAAAGGCTACCCACTGATTGACGGCAACGGCAACATGCACGGCTTTTTTGTCATTGAGAAAATAACCGCTGGCCATAGCGAATTACTGGGCGATGGCTCAGCGCGCAAAATCGAGTTTAGCATTGAGCTCAAGCGCATTGACGAAAAAAACACCCAGCAAATTGCTCACAAACTCTCGATGTAGGACAAGCACATGACACCCGACTACCAGTTAACCGTGGATGGCAAAGACATCAAAATAAGCGCACAGCTGATCAGCCTGACACTCACCGATAATCGGGGCTTTGAGGCCGATACCATTGAAATACAGCTCGATGACAGTTCCGGCCTGTTAGATATACCCCGTAAGGGTGCCAAAATGCAGGTTAAGCTTGGCTATCGGCACAATGAACAAAGTGAGCTGGTAGACAAAGGCTCATACACCATTGACGAAGTGGAACACAGCGGCGCCCCGGACACCCTCACCATTCGGGGCAAGTCTGCCGACATGCGCGGCTCACTGTTAAAGTCTCACGAGCAAAGCTATCACCAGGTCACACTTGGCAGCATTATCGAAACCATCGCCCAGCGTAACAACCTGACCGCTAAAGTTAGCCCTGATTTAAATGCAGAAATGATTGATCACATTGATCAGGCAAACGAGTCTGACGCCCAGTTCTTAACACGCCTTGCCGAACAGTACGACGCTATCGCCACCGTTAAAAACGATAACCTGTTGTTTATTGCCGCGGGCCAGGCGGTCAGTGCCACTGGCCAGCCCCTGCCTCCGGTTAAAATTACCAGGCAATCGGGTGATCAGCATCGCTTTAGCATAGCCGACCGCCAGGCGTATGCCGGTGTTATCGCCTACTGGCAAAACGAGAAAGCCGCCAGGCGCGAAAGCGTCACCGTGCAAAAATCAGAAAGTGCGTCCGAGCTGACTGGGGGGATGGTATTAAAACCCTGCGCCACATCTATGCATCTAAAGCCACCGCCACCCGTGCAGCCCGCGCCATGTGGGAGCGTATACAACGTGGTATTGCCAGCTTTAGCCTGACGCTGGCCCAGGGCCAGCCCGAATTGTTCCCAGAAACGCCCGTCACTGTAACGGGGTTTAAACCACAAATAGACAGTACTAGCTGGATATTGGTGCAGGTCGCGCACACGCTGAATGGCGCCGGGTACACCTCATCGCTAGAGCTTGAGATAAAACATACCGAACAGGCCGAAATTACCGAGCAAAAACAATCGGTCTAAATTTGGTTCGATAGTTGCTATTCACATTGAATCGGTCTATATTTAGACCAAAGCCCGTTAAGAGGCTTTCCAACATTTCGCAACCAACCAAAAAGTGAATTCGCACATGAAACTAGCAACCATCAGCCAAATGAAAGCCAATGCGGCAAACTTGCCCGATGAACTTGGTTTTAGTCCGTTGTTTGTAACACAAAATGGCAAAGAGTCATTAGTGGTGCAAACGCACGAGGCTTACCAGCATCAGCAAGAAAAAATGGCCTTCATGACGCTACTATTACAATCAAGAAAAGACATTGAAGAAGGCAAGACCGCGCCTATCGATGACTTTTTAAGTTCAATTTAAAATAGGTAGACAATGAAGAATGTAAATATCCAGATCACCGAACACGCACAATACCACATTAAAGACGCAATCAACTGGCGTGCCCACACCGAAGGCACCGACATTGCGAGGGATAAAATTAAGTCCACCATAACGGACTTTAAAACTCAGTTAGAAACCTTCCCTGAATGCGGAAAGGCATGTAAGTACTACGAGGCCCCCGAGTTCAGAGAGCTAATCAAAGGTGATTACCGGTTTGTGTATGAAATACGCCAGACAGGTGACAGATTTGATATTTACGTTTTGATTTTTTGTCATGTAAAAATGGACTACGAAACACTCATTCGACAGTTCAGCCAATTTTAATCTTGAGAGGGCCAGCGCACATCGCTGGCTCTTTGCTTATCACTAAAATACGTAACTACACGTAAGACACGTAACATAAAAAAAACATCCGCCCAATTGACTAAAAATAGTACAAACATCATTTATATCTGTATGTTAAGGACATCTTTTCACTCTTCTCTCATTTTACCTGTTAGTTTTTTGTTTCAAAAAAGCTGTGAAAAAAGAGAGAATAAATGTATATTTATGAGCAATAACAATTAGGTTCGCTGTCAGTGGTAGACAAGGACTGTTGTGATTGTTTATGTAAACGCCTTAAATACTAGGCAACATTATGAAAATAATCATTAAAAGCGAACTCTAAAGCGCCAGAACAACGCATCAATCGAGATGGTTCTATCGTGTTTTAGGAACGGTCCATACTTTCACGAATTGCTTTGACTATACCAAACTGTAGAATAAATGCGGGTTATAACCATAAAGGAAGATAGGACATGAAAACGCATGTTTACAAAAAAGCAGTACCACTAACCAAGGGCGCAACTCGTATTGTAAGTGGCGGTAACGGTTCAGGCAATGAACCACAAATGAAAAGAAGTAACATCATTGGAGGTAATGGTTTGGGTGAAGAGCCGATTGTGGTGCTCAGTATTAAGCCAGCAAGCAATTAGCCAGCTCAGCCATAATTAAAGGAGTTAGCAGTGGGCAGCTTTATTACTGATTTTGTCAGCAATGTTTGGATAGCAACCATTTTTATGATTGTTGCAGGCATTTTCATTCGTGCTGATAAATCATCTTTGATTTCATTAACTGTATGGACGTTTGCGCAACTTCTTATGGTGCGCATAGCGGTTGATATTAATGCGGTTGAAGATATCGAAACCAAAAGGCACCTTTGGTACACAACCTGGATTGTTTTCGATGCCATTAGTATCTGGCTGCTACTGCTCATACATCAAAAGTTAGGGATAGCCAGAAGTAAGCTCAGTACCTTTATCGCTATTAGCTTTTTCTCGTTACTAATTATTCAGGCTGCACGATACATTGATCGCATGGTCCTGGAAACCAATTTACTAGGCGGTTTATACAAATACTGCGTCCCGGCCATTGAAGTTTCTGTATCATTGATGGCTCTGTTTTGGCTGTACACCACGATTAGAACCAAGGAACGAGTAACACAATGACGGCTTTCGCACTGATCAAAATCTTTGTTTGTTTATATATCTCAGTTAAGAGCATACGCGCGTTTCTAAACCTAGAAGAATCGAACGAACTTACCTGGCAAGAAGCTGAACAACAAGCCCATACACCGCAAGCCCACAAACTATGTATGCAATCCTATGAATCGAGGCAAATGGCCAACACCTTTGACAAAATTCAGGCTGACAAAGAATACGAAGAAGCGTTAATAAAGTACATAGAAGATCTAGCCACTATTAAAGCTGACAATACGGTAAGCATCATCAAACAACCATCAACTCACAAGCCTACAAAGCTAAAAGCTGTTAAATGACTTATCTGTCTAAACCTTGCAGCTAATATCAACCCAGAATGAATCTATACAATCACTGAAAGACTACATTTGCCCTTTAAACACACCTATTAGTCAGAGCCTGTTAAACGCATTTTGCTATCAGGCTTTTCTTCTTCCCTTTGCTGAATAATAAACTGTGCCAGTTCTTGAAGTTGTTCGAACTGCAGCTTCTCCAGATTCAGGATCTTAAAACGACAGGCCATCACCAGTAGCTCATCAACCAGCTTAGACACCTCACTTGGTGTCAGCTGTTTTGATTTAAGCGCGTTCCCCGAATGCTGTTTAAAATAATCGGGAATAAAAAACATCCAGAGTTCAACCCAGTCGTAGCCAGGCAACAATGTCAGCATGGCCACTATTTGCCCGGCCTTGTCTGCACTTGGATTACGTGAACCTCTGCGAACATCCATAACGTATGAGTAATCAAGTTCAATGCCCTGATCATTTGCCTGGCGTACCAGGTCTTTCACTTTGTTTGTGCCCAATACAGTCTTCATATTGTCTACAAACGTGTCCTTTGCATTCATACTAAATGTGCCTATCGTCATATTTCTTTCGATTATAGTGCTAATTGACTCAACAAAACAATCAATACGCCAAAAAGATTTGCTGATTCTGAACATAGCCATAATCCCAAATCACACAAAAATAGACTATAGACACATTTTATATTGACCAAAGTCACCTTTAACGCTTTAATTAAACACAATTCTAGGATGATAAACACACTGGTAACACTATGACCTCAGATCAAATACGCGGTGCGTTAACCAAAATGCACCAGACACGCGGGCAGCTGATGGCGTTTTGCAACACCCATAAGCTCAATTACAACCTGATCATTAAATTCCTGAACGACCCTAAGCGCCAGCTTTGGCACGACAACGCGCAGCGGATCATTGATGCGCTGCCGGAGGAATACCGGCTGGAAGAAGGAGCAGCATAATGAGAACATCCAAGGGTTTGGGTATTGATTGCCCGCATTGTGGCCATCGAGCCAATCAACGCAGAACGAAGAAACAAAGCCAGCTTACCCGTGAAAAGGTGTATCGCTGCTCAAATGAAGACTGCAACTTTGTGTTTGCCACGCTGGAAGAAATAGTACGAACAGTGACGCCCAGCGCCAACCCGAACCCGGATGTAAACCTGCCAATGAGCGCACGCGCCCAGTGGTGCGAGAGCCAGCGTAACCGCAAAGCAGGTTAACCTGCCCCACAAAAATAACAACAAGGAGCGCTAAAAATATGACAATAGGCACAAAAAACCCCTTGCAGATGATATGTGGCAATGCCATACTTGACCCGATTGCCTTAGACAAGCAATCAACACCATGCCGGTGGATTAGACACCCACAGGCAGTGAGACAAAACGAAAACTTGACGTACCACATTCCTCCATATCAGCGTAATAATACGCTGATACATGCATTATTACGCTGGTTATGGGGGCATGGGTCGGGAGCCAAAGAAAACGCCCCCTCTGTGTCTTTCGTTTTGGGACACTGTCTTGCGGCTACCCGATCCACCATAAATATTCAGTTATTTATGGGAATACAAAACGTGATTTATACCTTTCTTGTTGCCTCTGGCAATCAAACTTTATCCAAATTATCTCGCATTCGTACGGTCAGCGCTGTAGCAGATACCGAAGCCCAGGCCCGCGCCCAGTTAACCGGTTTACCCCTTGTCTTTGTTAGCCGCAATACGGCTAAGGCTGGTGCGCTATGACCATGTGTACAGGCTATGCCCACAAATCTTTAAGGCCGCAGCGCGCCAATGTCGACTTTTGGCAACAAGAGCGTAAGCGTTTATCGCTAGAGCTTGAAAAGCACCTCCAGAATAACCCTGTTACCGACACGACAACTAACACAACGACTACCAGCGGCTCTGCTCAACCAACATTTGAGCCCCGTTTAGTGCTGTTTAGCTGTGCATGGCGCAGTAGAATCCGCGCCGCTCTCAAGCAAAGTGCCAATGCCCAGCTATATCATCAGTTAGGCATGTGCAAATTACGGTTATGGCGGGCTCGTGGGACATTAGCCGCGCTGTACCAGCAAAATGTTAGCGCCGCAGCGACACAGCAGCAGGCCACCAGTGCGGAGAGTGCAAATCATGACTAGGTTGATTAATGCGCTTCTCGGCAATGGGGGCATCATCGCCAAAGTAGAATGCGATCAGCTCCACGCGCTCCACCTTAATGCGGCCTTGTTTTAGCAAAGCGTTAAACGCGGTGATGCCGGGCTCAGACACACTGCGCCAGAGTTCTACGTGGCTATACCCATCCAGCAGCAAGGTTTCTTCACCCGCAAAGCCTGCAATATCCAGCTCCATATCATGCAAAGTGGAAGCGCCATTGTCTCTGAGGTAGTCCAAAATGGCGTGTTGCATCGTTTTATCCATAGTGCGCTTATCCTTAGGTTATGGATTAATTTGACCCACTTTAAGGGCCTAACAAAAAGTGAACGCCTCAGTATGCTAAAGGGTGTATGTAATGTACACACCCCTGCTGGTCATTCAGATAAATATGTAAAGGATGCTCACACTGTGAGTGTGTTTGATGAGCAGTACTCAGGTGAGAAAAAAAGGGGGGGTATAATGTACCCACCCCTTCAGCCAATCACTCAAACAAATATGAAAGGGGTACTTGTTTAACGAGTCACCTTGCTAAAAAACACTTGGATGACTGTAAAAGGGAGGGACACAATGCGTACACCCCTTTTGATACTGATGAACAACCACAAGGAGACGTGCTATGAGCACACCAACTAAACCGCAACTATTTGCCTTTGAGCAAGATAATTTATTAGCCAATGTTCGTGTGGTAACGAGTGCACTGGGTGAGCCATTATTTGTAGCTACCGACATTGCAGCCGCTCTGGAATATCGCGATGCACATAACATGATCCGTAATTTGGATGATGATGAAAGGAGCACTCATACTGTGAGTACCCGTGGTGGCGATCAGGAACTATCTGTTATTACTGAGTCGGGGGTTTACTCTGCCATTTTGAGAAGCCGTAAACCTTCGGCCAAAAAATTTAAGAAGTGGTTAACCTCTGAGGTTTTGCCCAGCATTAGAAAGACAGGTGCTTATCAGCGTGATGGCCTGTCGCTCAACAAGCAGGTAGAGCTGCAACGCTACAGCCACAAATTGCTTAGCGACATCAGCAAAACTGCAGAGCCTCATATCCGCAACATGCTGTACCAGGATTTACAGGCGGTACGCGGCTGGCTGGGCACTGACACGCCCCCATTGGAGTCGCTCATTATCTCGGGCGTGGCCGACAACAGCCTTGAAATAGCTGAAGCCTTCTTTAATGCTGTTTGCTATTTGGAGCAAAATGGCGAGCTGGTTAACCAGCATACGCCTAAAACACAGCTGGCTGTGCACATAGATAGCTTCCTGGCCCTGTGTGAAAAGCACAATATCCCTATGGTTAAAGGCCGCGCCCTGACCCGTGCGCTGCGTCAATCACCTCGGTTGATTGCTGCGAGCCATAACGTCAATAGCACGCAAGTGAGTGGCAAAGTACTTAAATGCTGGGTGTTTGCCCTTGAACAGACCATTGATGTGGTTGAGCAACCACAAGGAGAGGTGCAATGAACCAGGCAGATACTAAATTCGACGCTGCCCTGTACTGGGCAAATAAGCCGATCAAAAAGTTCGTGTGCACCATAAAATCTGACAATGGTGAGATGCACCAGTGTATTTGTGGCTCAAGCTGCAGCGACCGCGCCGCGGAAATCGCTATTGAGAACAGCCATTTGCAAGGCGTACTAACCTGCACAGAGATACGCCTGGCTACACCCGAAGACCTGGGCGCCACCGCTACCCTTCAGCCAACCATAAAAGAAAAGCTGCGCCGGTTTGCCAGTAGCAATGACTTACGCGAAGTTGACTCCGGTGGCCATTTGTTGGTGGGGAACCTGCCGGCCATTGAGCATGTGAACGCGTTAAAAGCGCAATGCAACCACCTCAGCGTTGCCCTGGTTGACTGCCTTGCCCTGATGGCCCAGTGCCAGCAGTACCAGGAATACCCCAAACTGTTTAGCAACCCGATTAACTCGTTACCCTGGCAAGCGACCATAGAAACGGCGCGCGCCCTGCTAAAAGCAGGTAACCTACAGCAATTTGAACAAAGCAAAGCGGATAATTTTTGATGTACCCTGAGCTTCATAGTGAGGTAACAACTCGCGTAATTAATGACTACAACTTTAAATCGTCCAGGTGTGGCGAGTTTATGCAGCAGGGCACCTGCCCTAGCTGCGGCAAAAAAGAGCTGTATACCAACAAGGAGAACCCCTGGGTTCTGCGTTGTGGCCGCTTAAACAAATGCGGCGACGAGTTTCATATAAAGGATCTGTATCCGGATCTGTTTGAATCCTGGAGTGACCGTTTCCCGCAGAAGGTTACGCAAGACAACCAGGTAATTGAAAATCCCAATGCCGCTGCCGATGCCTATATGCAACACGGCCGCGGGTTTACGCTAAGCACAGTACAGGGCTGGTACGAACAAGGCGCCTATTACTGTGGCCAGCGCCAGATTGGTACGGCCACTGTTAAGTTCAAATTGCCAGGCGGCGCAACCTGGGAGCGCTTTATAGATAAGCCACAGCGCTTTGGCAAAATGAAAGCCAACTTTGCTGGTAAGTATACGGGCCAGTGGTGGCAAGCACCGGATACTGATGTAACTACCTGGTCTGGCAAAGAGCTGTGGCTGACAGAAGGTATTTTTGATGCCATTGCCCTGCTCCATGCTGATATGAATGCCGTGAGCTTAATGACCTGCAGCAACTTTCCGGATCAGGCTCTGGCCGATTTAGAAAAGTCTTTGGCTGGCCAGAAAAAGCCAAAGCTGGTTTTTGCCCTGGACGATGGTAAAGCCGGCGAATCATTTACCAGGAAATTTGTTAAACGCGCTCGAGAACTGAGCTGGGATGCCAGCGCAGCGCAGCCACCCAGAGGCAAACAAAAACTAGACTGGAACGAGCTGTACCAGCGTGGACGCCTGACCAAGCAGCAAATAGACGAATGTAAGTACTATGGTCAGTTGCTGATAGCGAGCAGTGCCATCGCCAAAGCCATACTGATGTACAACAAAAAAGGGGCTAAAGAATTTCCGTTTACATTTAACAGCGCTATGTATTGGTTCAAGGTCGATTTAGACCGGTATACCAAAACCTACAACCAGGTAATTGACAGTGCCGACAGAGAGGGCGAGCAACTGTCTGAAGAAGAAATCAAAGAGCGTGCACTGCAGGAATCGGGCAGTATTCAGGAGCTGGCCAAGTGCCACCCGCAAGCGTTGTATTACCAGGAAAACAAACTAACAGATGAAAGTTGGTACTATTTTCGCGTTGATTTTCCGCATGACAGCCCGAGCGTAAAGAATACCTTTTCGGGTAGCCAGCTGAGCTCGAGCGCTGAATTTAAAAAGCGCCTGCTGGGAATTGCACCTGGTGCGGTGTTCAACGGCCAGACCCCTCAGTTAGATAAGATCATGAGCCAGCAGCTGTACAACATTAAACGCGTACAGACCACGGATTTCGTGGGCTATAGTAAAGAATACGAGTGCTACGTTTATAACGATGTGGCGATAAAAGACGGCAGGCTTTATAAGCTAAACGACGAAGACTTTTTCGACATCAATAAGTTAAGCATCAAAACACTGCAGACCATTGAGCTGAACCTGAACCACAATATTAACCAGGTCAATGGTGAGTGGGAACATAAACTTTACCAGGCGTTTGGCGCTAAAGGCTTTGTTGCCCTGGCATTTTGGTTTGGCAGTTTTTTTGCCGAGCAGATCCGTAAAAGCCACAAAACCTTCCCCTTTTTAGAAATCGTGGGTGAGCCAGGCACAGGTAAATCAACCTTGCTGGAATTCTTATGGAAGCTGGCAGGGCGCAACGACTACGAGGGGTTTGACCCAAGCAAATCAACCCTTGCTGCCCGAGCCCGTAATTTTGCGCAAGTATCGAACTTGCCTGTGGTACTCATCGAGGGCGACCGCGGTGACACCAAAGACGCCAAACAAAAGGGTTTTGACTGGGACGAGTTGAAAACCGCCTACAACGGTCGCAGTGTTCGCGCTCGAGGAATACGCAGCCAGGGCAACGAAACTTACGAGCCCCCTTTTAGAGGTTCAATTGTGATTGCACAAAACGCCGTAGTACAGGCGTCTGAGGCTGTATTACAGCGGATCATTCATATAATGACCGACCGCAAAGGCCAGAATGCTGCAACCAAAGAAGCAGCCGAATGGCTGGAGCGCATCGATGTTGAGCAAGTATCTGGCTTTTTACTAAAGGCAGCGCTACACGAACGTGAGGTACTGGCCTGCTTTAATGACCGCTTTAAACATCACGAAAAGTGGTTAAGCGAACAGCCCGACATTAAAAACGTGCGTATCGTTAAAAACCATGCGCAGATCTGCGCCCTGGTGGATGCCATGGCGCTGGTCACCAGTATTAATCAGCAGCAAATTGGCGCCACCTATGCAATGTTGTGCGACATGGCCATTAACCGGCAAAAGGCCATCAACGCTGAACATCCGCTGGTTCAGGAATTCTGGGATGTGTACGACTTCCTGGAAGGTGAAGACGATGGCGTTAAGGTGGTTAATCACCACAGAGACCCGAAAAAGATTGCAGTCAATCTAAACCATTTTGCAGAAGTAGCTGCAGAGCGCCGGCAATATGTGCCCCCGCTTTCCGACTTAAAGCGGTTGCTTAAATCTTGTCGCACCCGCAAGTTCCTGGGCCAACAACCCGTGAACAGCGCAGTGAATGCACGCATTAATAGTGAATCCCCAATGGCACGAAAGCCGGCCACGGTGAAATGCTGGGTATTTGAAAAAGGAGTCCAACTATGACGACAGGAAAACTAATGAGAGCAAGCCAGTGGGCCAGGCGCGAGTTTGCCCAGGGCTCGATACCAACAGCCAGAACGTTACGCAACTGGGTAGAAAGTGGCGAAGTTGCCGGGCGGATCATCGGCAGTGCGGTATTTATCTTTGAAAGCGAAAAAGCAGGCTTAGACACACAAGTGAGTCAAGCCGTTGCCAAGCTGTTAAGGGCATAATATGTACAATACTAACCGTAGCGGATCCCACAGTGGCACCTGGCGAGTTTATGAACTGGCACCACCGTTTGATGGCCTTTATGAAGCCCGGGCACGAGAATCAACCAATGCCTCTCTTTACAGCGTCATAAACGGAACAGTTATTGATAAAGATGGCGACACAGTGCTTAACTTCTCTTGTGAGTGGCGCTTTGTTAGATCATTAACCGAAGCTGAGTATCAAGTGTAATTGTTATGGCACCAAGACCAAGGAATAAGAAAGGCACAAATCTACCTGAGCATCTGTATTACTATGCGCAGCGTGGTATCTATCGGATCAAGCTGGTAAATGGCAAGTTCAAGTCACTGGGCACGGACCGAAACGTGGCGATTTCGATAGCCAAAGAATATAACCGCGTTGCGCGACCGCAAGTTGCGTTAAAGGTAGATGATTTGCTCAATTATGGCGAGTTCATGGATGAAAAGCCCTTTGCTGATCATATCCCCGCTCTGCTTAATCGCATATTGGACGACGAACAGCCAGCCAGTGACTCAGCCGACACACTGGCCAATGACGCAAAGCGCGCTCAAGAGTTCTTTGCAACTATACCGGGTTCGCAAATCACGCTGCAGCATGTGAATGACTACCTGGCGCAGTATCACTCTGACTCAAGTGCCAACGTGCAAAACCGAAAAGTGTCCTGGCTTAAAAAGCTCTTCAGCTATGCGGTTGATGAAAGCCTTATGCCTGCTAACCCTGCAGAGCTGAAAAAGATGCGCCGAATTAGCACAAAACAGCGAAACCGGTTGAAAAAAGAATGGTACGACGCAATCCATGAAGCCGCCCCACTCTGGCTGCAAACCGCAATGGATCTGTCACTGCAGACAACCCATGCGCGCCTGGAAATTTCACGCATAAAATACAAAATTAAAAAGCCCAACAGCAAAGCCTGCGGCTGCGTCTGGTTCCAGGTTCCGGAAGAAACGCCCCAGGGCAAAGTTTACGGCATACTGTACATTCATCGTCAAAAGACAGAGAAAAAGGAAGCTGCGCATGTGGCCATCCCTATTGGAGATGAGATCAAGAACATCATCGACCGCAGCCGCGACAACCTGCTGAGTGATTACGTGGTCCACCGCCTGCCGGCAAAGAGTAAACGTAAGATCAGCAAAGAAGTAAACCACGTCACCCAGCTAACCCCAGACTACATCAGCCGCACGTTTTCAAAAATCCGTGACGAACTGGGGTGCTGTGACCATTTAGAAAAAGACCAACGTCCCACTTTCCACGAAATCCGCGCCCTTTCCGCCCACCTGTTCGACACCCAGGGCATAGATCCCCAATCCAGGATGGCGCACACCGATGCGAAAAGCACCAAGATTTACACTAAGAATCATATCGAGTGGGTAGAAGTACCATTTGCGGAGATAAAGTCGGGTACGGTTGATTAGTCTCTTAGAGTTGTTATTTTGTATAGCACTCAATGGCTAGGCTTGTAATTGGCCGCACTATCTTAAGTAGTAATTTCGATTGTCATCCCTAAATCAAGTACAACCTGAGTTACTACTAAGTCACCAAGCTATTGAGATGCAATACTATTTTTATTAATGTATGATTTACGAAAATTTTTTAGTTTTTTAGTGGTTAGTCTATGCATCGGTCACCTCCTACCTTACAAGGTAGCGTACCTTGTATCGTCTTACTAATTAACAGTTAAGGCACACTAATTCTCAAGTAAGGAATATTAATTTGAAGATCGTATCAGTTTTTAACAACAAAGGTGGTGTAGGTAAATCTACCCTAAGCTTTCACTTGGCTTGTGCCTTGTCAGAGATGGGTAAGAAAACGTTAATGATTGACCTCGATCCTCAATCTAACTTGACTCTACAGTGCATTTCTCCTGATCAATTGGAAGAGCTTTGGACAGAGGAAGAGCCATACATCGAGGATTTTCAATCTGCCTTGGAAGAATCAGGTGAATCCTTTGAAAAATTCGTCGAGAAACCAAGATCAATTCATTGTTTACTTAAGCCAATTGAAGATGGTGTATTTGAGTCATTCAGCTTGGGAAGCGTCTATGAAATCGATGATAATTTAGGTTTGATTCCCGGCCGGTTAAGTCTTCACTCTTATGAAGACAAAATATCAAAATCGTGGAGCGATGCATTTCTAGGCGACCCTCAAGCTCTAAGAGTAATAACAAGCATTAGAAATATTTGCCTAGAAGCAGGAGAAAAATACGGCTATGAGTACGTAATAATTGATACATCTCCGAGTTTGGGAATTTTAAACAGAATTCTCATATCGATGTCTACTGGTTTCTTTGTGCCGTGTATGCCGGACATGTTCTCAACATTCGGTATTACAAATATCGGCCAAGCGCTTAAAACCTGGAAAAATCAATTCGAAACGATGTATAGCCTGCTACCTGACAAAAAGCGAGCTGTATTTCCAAAGAGCTTTGTAAAGTTTCTTGGCTTCACCATCTACAATGCAAAGAAATATACTGGTCAAAATGAGCTTGATCTTGCAGCAGCACATTATTCATACGTAAATCGACTGCCGAGTTCAATAAAAACGCATATACCTGCAGAATGTTATGACCACTTAGACGAAAAGGTTATAGGTTCACCTATAGGCAATAAGTCTGTAATGCACTCGCACAATACCCTTCCATCAATGGCGCAGAAATATAGAGTGCCCATCTGGGAAGTCCCAAATCAACCAAACTTACTCGCTTCAGACAGGCCTACTATATCGGGTAATCGTGAGATGTATTTCGAAAAAAGGGCTCTCTATCACTCCTTCGCGGAGGATCTTCTAAGTAGATTAGAGGGGTTAGATGACTAATGGATCAGGAGCTTAAAGAAAGATACAAAGACGTCCTTGATGTCTACGATCAAAATTTTGACTCTCTTGAGTTATTCTACAAAACTGTGAGGAGCTTTTTCGAAGCTCGATCGCTAAAAGGTGTTGTGCATTCGATTCGCCATAGATTAAAAGATGTGGATCACCTTATTGAAAAGGTCGAACGAAAAAATCAGGAAGATAAAAAAAAGCCCGAACCGGAACAGCTTGGCCCTATTAATGGGGATAATTTGTTTGATCGAATAACAGACATGGCAGGTGTTCGAGTTCTTCACCTACATCAAGAACAGTTTGAAACTATCCATAAAGAGATAATGAAAAAAGTCGATGATGGTGATTTCTGCTTATTTGAAGATCCAAAAGCATATACTTGGGACCCAGACTCAGATAAATTCTTTAACTCTCTTGGTATAAGAACCCAACAAAAGGACAGTTTCTACACGAGTATCCACTATGTTTTAAAGCCAAACGAAAGAAGCCCAATAACATGTGAGGTTCAAGTTCGGACTCTATTAGAAGAAGTGTGGGGAGAAATAGATCACACCATGAACTATCCGTCCCCCGTTGAAGATGAACAGTGTAAGGAAAACATAAGGGTATTGGCTCGATTAGTTAGCGCAGGGAGTCACCTTGCGGATTCAATCATGCGCAGATATGGCAAGCCTTAACAAAGCGCTGCTGTCGGACAAATTTTCCGTCGCGCGCCTAGTTTGCGGCAGAGCGCGGCGTTACCACCGTCAGCTGTTGGCACATTGGTAAAACAGACCGTGCAAAACTACCGCTGCAGCCCGCGACTTTAAAGGCACTAATAACGCAATTTTGATGATTTGACACCCTACCCAAAACCGCAAAAATAGCAGCTAAAACATAATAATAGCACCAACATTTACGCAGTCATGGGGTGTCAGGGGTCGCAGGTTCAAATCCTGCTATGCCGACCATTCTTCTCCCCCCTCTTTTTTCATTTAATACTTCACTATTTTCAGCAACGTCCATGTCGTTTACCTTAACCCAAATCTCTAACAGTAGACTCTTAGTTCATTAATCTGAGCGCGATATTTTTCATGGCGCTGCCCGACTTAGTGTCCAGTCCCCGATTCATCAGAATAATAAACCCATCTTTTTTGTTTGGATCAAAGTACATAGCTGCGAATACACCAGGATCCGAGCCCATATGTCCTATCAAACCCATGCTGTTGTCGCGCCAGAAGAAACGCTGACCTTTTGATACAGTTTCGGGTGCCTGGATCGATATCATTTGCTGAAATATCGTAGCTGACAGGAGTGGTTCACCGGTTATGGTTTGGTTTTTTAACAGCTGGGTCAGAAACTGGCTGAGCTCTTTAATACTAGTGCGGACTCCACCGTCAGGATACTGAGGGTTACCATAGTAAGGCTGTGGCACAAACCGCTTGAATGCAATGGGCGGATTAAAGTACTCATTAATCACATAATTCAATTTAGGTGATTCGAAATCTCCACACACAGGCGTAAAGGGAATGCAGGATTCCACTTCATAAGGCACTGCTATTTCTGCAAATGAGAGACCTTCTAATCGCCAGCGGGTGTTGTCCATTCCCAGCGGTTTAAACAAATGCTCTACACTGTACTGCGCCAGGCTTTCACCCGTGGTTGCCTCGACCAGATAACCCGCCAGAGCAGAAGCCAGATTGCTATACTTGCGATGAGTACCTGGTTGATGGTCCAGATAATAGGCCCCTTGCTCATACAGATGCCCCCCGGGTGTCAGTAATGACTTCAAGTGCGCTTCCAAGGTCGTTTCAGGATCCCGATTTGCCGTGAAGCTGTTTACATCGTAGTAATCTGCAATCCCGGAGGTATGGGTCACCAAATGCCTGAGGGTAATCGTCTCATTCTCTAGTTTGGGGTTATCAACCTTAAACGGTAAATAATCGTTAATATCCCGGTCGAGCTCAAGCTTACCCTGCTCTACCAACTTAAGCAGCACAACGCCCATAATGGGTTTGCTGATTGAAGCGATATTAAACAAGGTGTCTTGTGCCACCGGCCTGTTTTGCGTCACATCCGCAAAGCCAAAGGTATGAAGTGTGGCTTCACCATTGTCAATTTTGGCAATCGCCAGCCCCGGGATAGCCGCTTCTTCCATAACGGCCTTGATGTATTCGCTAAACGTCTTCTTGTCCTGGCTGATGGCTTCTTGTTTTGGTAATAAAATCCAGAACACAGGCAGTAGTAAAACAGCGATAAACAGCTTTTTCAAAGATCTTCTCCAAGTTAAAACACATACAGGAGCATAATACAGACCAATTTTATATCATTGTATTTTAATAAGTTTTTAAAATGGGAGTCACAGGGGGTTATGCATATTGGGTGTTATGGCTAACTTTTAGCTAGTTTGACACTCAATATGTATCAAACTTATGGCCACTACTATCCATGCTCTTACACACTCCTTAAACTTTGATCTATCATTAAAAGAACGGTCGTGCTATAAATATATGCAACATAGTAGTGAGTAGTGTATGAGCAAAGGCAAACAAACCCGCGATAATATTTTAAATGTGGCATTTACGCTGGCCAGTGAGAATGGTCTGGAAAGCCTGACGATTGGTGAGCTGGCCAAACAGTGCGGTATGTCTAAAAGCGGTTTGTTCGCGCACTTTAACTCAAAAGAGAATTTGCAGGCAGCAGTTGTCGATTTTGCCAACGAGATTTTTGTCCAACGCGTTATTGTGCCTGCTCGGGCAGATAACTGCCATAGCTATGAAGAGAAGATTAAGGCGCTGTTGCATCACTGGTTAAACTGGAATCAGTCATTCCAGGGCAGCTGCATGTTCCTAGATGCCTGGCGAGAAAAATGTGTCGACGAATCTGCCGCTCAGCGAGTGCTCAAGCAAGGCATTGAAAATTGGCTAATCTATTTGCAGATCCAGATAGGCAAAGGCGTCGAAAACAAAGAGTTTCGGGCTGATCTGGCACCAGAGCAAGCCACTTTTGAGTTATATGGCCTGTATTTGAGTGCCCACCTGTATCATTCAATGCATGGACAGGAAGAAAGCACACAGCGGTTCTGGCATGGCGTAGAGCGCCAGATACAGAGCTGGAAGTAGTTGTTTAAGCTTTCCAGTAGTTTAGACTAAACAGCATAAACCCCAGGCTGAACACCTTCAGCCTTTTTTTGAATACATTAATAGCACGACCGTTCGTTTTAAAGTTAACTGGCTATGGTGTTTTTCGTGGAGAAAGAGAAATGAGTGACAAGATTTACTTTAAATCAGATAGCAAATTTAACGTCAAAAAGCATATGCTTAATTTAATGACCCGTGCACACCATAGAATAGCGCCTGGACATGCCGAAAAGACTGCAACTAAGCTACTGCTTACGCCGGTCAGGGCTAAGCCCAAGCATGCGGCACCAAATGAAATGGTTGAGGGCAGTATTTCTTCAAAAGAAGGCTTACTAAAAACCTATCAGATTGGCTGTGGGCCAGTTTGGGTGTTAACCCACGGCTGGTCTGGCAGTGCCAACCAGTTCTTTCCTCTGATGCAGCACATAGCTCAGCAAGGCTACACAGCACTGGCCTTTGACCACCCAGCCCATGGCAACAGTGAAGGCTCGGTCGGTCACCTGCCCGCCTTTGTATACGGACTTGAAGCTGTGCTCGACAGCACAGAACACGTTGAAGGTGTTATCGCCCACAGTATGGGCTGCGCCGCTGCTATTGAATGTAAGCACCCAAAACTTGCCGACAAACCGCTGCTATTAATTGCACCCGTGCTGGATTATGTCAGCAATTTGTTTGGTAGTATTGAGCGTTCGGGTTATTCAATGCGATTGTTTCGCTCCGTCGTCAGCAAGGTCGAAAATGAATACAACTACCCAATGGCGTCTGTTGACCCGTTTGCAAAGCTAAAAAGCCGCTCCGCTCAGTGTATTATTGTGCACGACCAGAACGACCGGTTTGCGCAGTTTACCGTCTCTAAACAAGCAGCGACCGAAATGTCTAAGGTAAAACTCATAGAAACGCAGGGGCTTGGGCATGGCCGTATCTTGCAAAGCGAGCAAGCAAAAGAAGCGTTTGAGGAATTGGTAACGCCTTAGATAATACCTGCCCTGCTAGATATGTTACTAACATATGTGCAGGGCTAAAATTCGGTTTTCAAAACAAGGAGATACATTGGCCCAACGCTGTGAACACTAAACTGTCAGGAGCAGAAAGTGACATCATCTCACTTAAATATCGAAGTACTGGCCACAATACTTTCTATCTCGCTTTTCAGCACGTCAGAAGTATCCTCCATGTGAGAAGCGTATATTTCCAAAAGCATCTCACTCGATAAAAATATATGAGTGATCCTTGTTGGCATTGGCTCCCCTTTGCCGTTAAGGGGCGTCAATTGATAACTGTACGCCTTGCGCCCGCCTACATTAGTGGGGCCGTGCTCAATGTTTTCGTCTAATTGTGACCAGGTTACTGCGGTCCTTTGGAAGTAATCGTCCTGCTCATTCATAAAAACAGCAGGTACTGTCGTAAGGTGATAACGCACCCCGATATTTCTATCTTCTGAAGCTCTAATAAAAATATCTGCGGCTCTGATATCTATGGCAGCAGTATCCAGTTCCCACCCTCTGCGGGGGTAACAAAAACCGAACCTTAGCTGCGAAACATAGTGACTTTGATACCCATCAGCACACCCCACGATAGGTGACTCGCAATTCTTACTGAACAGTGAATTTGAGAGAGTTAACACTACGATAAACGCAGCGATACCGCCGGATGCGCTAAATGTAAATGGATGCCTGGATATAAAAGGTAACGGAACACTGCCCCTTGCAGCAACGGCTCCACCTAAAAAAGTGATAGAAAGTGCGACCCCAAAAGCGATGACAACCACAACTAAAAAACGGCTATCACAGGGTACTTCTAAGCCAAAGACCGACATGACTATCAATAGCATGAAAAAGAGCAGGGTAAGACCACCAAACACAGCTCCAGCAATAATAACCCAGTTAGGTACTTGCTTTGTCATATTATTATTCCTTCTCTTTTTTATTTTTGCGCAATGTCGCCTCTGAAAGGCTTATGAAAAGATATCCCATCTACTTAGTATTTGTATCAAATTTTAGCCATTGAACTCAAATAGGACGACGCAATTATGTACAATTAAAGTACGCAAAATAGCAGTTAAAGCAGTATCCGCTTTTATTGAATCGCAACAAAATGACCTTAAACACCCGGTTGAGAATGGGTCCATACAAAAAATCACGTCAACTCTGCCTCGATGGAATGCAAGACATTAAAATAACGACAGATATTGTTATAAGTTTTTGATATACGGTTCAAGGTTAAGAGAATTAGCCAACTGGCATAGCCCTGTAGGAGAACATTCCGGTTTGCTAATACCTAAATTAAATGCATGAAGGGCAAATAGATAAGATCTGACTGGACTCCTTGTTAAAGCATAAAGCCCGACTAAGCCGGGCTAAGCAGCCTTATCAACAAATATATGCTGTTGGGCAAAAGACAGGCGCTGTGTAACATGCGCCGTAGTCTTTACTGTAGGCACTTGCCCCACCCGCAATTTCATTCGTTTGCTGTGCGTTTAGGTTTTTACCTGTACTTAGCGTTTTTAATTTAACCTTTTTAAGTTTCATGTTGTTTCCTGTTGTATTTCTTACAATGGTTACTCGACAAATGATGAGACACCCTGCTCTGGCTGTGCTCATCCGTTAACCAATGTGTTGAAATTAGCAACAAAAAACAAGGTGTTTTAACCACTTTCTCAGTGCGCGTTTTTAGGTACTTGTTTTTTAAGTTGTTTACTATATTGAAATTTTATCAAGGAAACAAAAATGACAGCGCTGTATTTCTATACTAAGAATGAGCCATAGAAGGTGTGGCGGCAACATATTCTTCATATTGTTCTATAAGTCAACTAGCTACTCAAATACTCCAAGAACTAGTAATACCCGCACATCATTATATCTATCTCTTGTCGTGATAATCATAACTAACAATTTTTTAACCCCTGTGACACACATAGCGTAACCCCATATACTTAACAAGCGTTTAAGTTGATTTTTCATCAATAGGAGCATGCTGTTTTTATGATGGTAAACTGTTAGTTAGTTTGTAAATACGCACCTCTGAACCTTTTAAAAGCTCAACATACAAACCCACACCGACCCTCTTCCGTTTACTCCCAACCCATCACTATGAGACAATAGCGTGACGACTTAGATTTCCAGACTTTTGAGTTTGTACAAGCCTAAGCAATAGGCGCATTCGTACACACACTGATTGCGTGCGGTACACACAGTGATACACACAGTGATACACACACTTAGATTTAAAAAACAGCAAACTCTGAACAGTAGCCTGCTTCACTGAATTAGAATAACAGGTTGATAGAAATAGGATTTATAGCCTGATGGCGACACAAGAAATAACTGATAATATCCCGACAATTTACTGGCACGATTATGAAACCTGGGGGGCCAGCCCGCAGAAGGACCGGCCTAGTCAGTTTGCCGGGATCCGTACCGACCTAGACCTGAATATTATAGGTGAGCCGCTGATTGAGTATTGTCGCCCGGCGGCGGATTATTTGCCTCAGCCAGAGGCCTGTCTGGTGACTGGGATCACGCCGCAGCATGCGCTTAAGCATGGTTTGCCGGAAAGTGAGTTTATGGCCAAGATCCATCGCGAATTCAGTAAACCCAATACCTGTGTTGCCGGTTATAACAGCATTCGTTTTGATGACGAAGTGACCCGCTACAGCCTGTATCGCAACTTTTATGACCCCTATGAACGCGAGTGGCAAAATGGCAATAGCCGCTGGGATATCATTGATTTGGTGCGTGCCTGTTATGCGCTTCGCCCTGAAGGCATTGTGTGGCCAGAAAAAGAAGATGGCACGCCAAGCTTTCGCCTGGAAGACCTCACCAAAGCGAACGGCATTGAGCACGCCGATGCCCACGATGCGCTGAGCGATGTGACGGCAACCATTGCGCTGGCCAAGCTGATTAAAGACAAACAGCCTAAGCTGTATCAGTTTTTCTTCTCGCTGCGCGGTAAAAAAGCACTCGCAGACCTGATTGATGTGTTCAACATGCAACCACTGGTGCATACCTCTTCGCGTATTCCGGCCACTCAGGGTTGCACCAGCTGGATTGCGCCAATGAGCTTTCACCCGGTGAACAAAAATGCCGTGGTGTGTTTTAACCTGACCAATGACCCGCAGGTGTTGCTGGATCTGTCGGTAGAGGAACTCCGTGCGCGCTTGTACACTAAACACAGTGAGTTGGGTGAAGACGAGCTACCGGTTGGCCTGAAACTGGTTCACCTGAACAAATGTCCGATATTAGCACCTGCAAAAACTTTGTTGCCAGAGAACGCTGCCCGCCTGGGGATTGATCGTGAACAGTGTCTGGCACATCTTAAAATTCTTAAATCGCACCCGGAGCTTCGCGACAAAGTGGCTGAGGTGTTTAACGACCAGGGCGATTTCAGCGACACAACTAACCCGGATTATCAGCTTTATAATGGTTTTATCAGTAAAGCCGACAAAGCCAAGCTGGCCATTGTACGCGAAGCGCCGCCGCACGAATTAGGCTCGCTCAACCTGGAGTTTGAAGATCCTAAATTCCATACTCTGCTGTTTCGCTATCGTGCCCGAAACTGGCCGGAAAGCCTCTCTGCCAGTGAACTCGAGCAGTGGCGTAAATACTGTCAGAACAAACTCATGCATGGTGAAGACAACCCGTCTATCAATGCGCAGGACTTTATGATCACGCTAGAAAATCTGGTGTATGAACATGAAGGCAATGAAAAGAATCTGGCTGTGTTAAAGGCACTGTACCATTACGCGCAGAGCCTCTAATTTGGCATCATAAACGGGCGGTGACAACCTCACCGCCCGTTTCTGTTACAAGCTTTCCTGATAGACCTTAAGCGCCTGCTCCAGATCAGCAATCAAATCTTCCACATCTTCCAGACCTATGTGCAAGCGGATCACCGGACCATGCTGCCAGCCCGTTGTTGTGCGCAGAGGGGCCATGCTGGCATTCGCCGTTACCAGGCTTTCAAATCCCCCCATGAAAAGCCCATCTTAAAGTGGTGTAAGCTGTCAAGGAAGCGATTAATGGCTTTGCGGTGCCCTTGTTTCATTACCACAGAGAACAAACCATTACTGCCGCTAAAGTCGCGTTTAAAAAACTCATGTCCCGGGCAGCTTTTCAGTGCAGGGTGTCGTACGTGATCAACCAGAGGGTGGCCGGCGAGCCAGTTGGCAACCTGCAATGCCGACTTCTCATGTTGCTGCAAACGCACAGGCATAGTACGCAGGCCGCGCAGTGCCAGATAAGCGTCGTCCGCCGAGGTGCACTGGCCAAGCAGGTATGAGTTTTCACGCAGGGTCGGCCAGAGCGTTTCGTTAGCCACAGCAACGCCCATCATGACATCGGAGTGGCCTACTATGTATTTGGTGGCAGCCTGAATACTGATATCCACGCCATGCTCCAGCGGACGATAATGCCAGCCGTTGCCATAAGTGTTATCCAGCATAGTGATCAAGCCCTTTGCCTTGGCCACTTTGACCAAACTCGGTACATCCTGCACTTCCATGGTGATAGAACCTGGAGATTCCAGGAACAGCACTTTGGTATTGTCCTGAATGAGTGACTCTATGTCAGCGCCAACGAGTGGATCATAATAGGTGGTTGTGATCCCCAACCCGGCCAGGATCTTGTCACAAAAATCACGGGTTGGCTCGTAGGCAGTATCTACCATCAACAGGTGATCGCCGGTTTTTAAAAACGACAGCAGGGCCTGTGAAATGGCGGCAGCACCAGACGGATATAACGCACAACCGGCGCCATTTTCAAGCTCCATGATGGCGTCTTGCAAGGCAAAATGGGTGTTGGTGCCACGACGACCGTAAAACAAAGTACGTTTACCACGCTCAGAGATCGCCTCTTGCATATCGGCAACGGAGTCAAAAACAACGGTTGATGCCCGTTGTACCACAGGGTTAACCACGCCTTTGGTGTACTGGGATTTGCGGCCTACAGCCACCAATTTAGTATTCTTCTTCATAGTGTGCTCAATTTTGGACTAAATGCATCATTGCTGACGCCAGTATTCAACCAGATATCTGGAGATAGAATCTTTGCGGGTGAGCTTATATCCGGGCACATCGTCTCCCCACTCGGCAAACCCGTTGAGCTCCTCTCGGGAAAACCATTGTGCATGCTCCAGTTCATCCTGCTCAACAAAAATGTCGGTGCTTTTTGCAGTTGCTATAAAGCCTAGCATAATAGACGACGGAAATGGCCAGGGTTGCGAGGCAAGATAGCGTACCTGATCAACCTCAACTCCGGCTTCTTCTTTCACTTCGCGGATCACGGCCCGTTCCAGTGTTTCACCGGGGTCAACAAATCCCGCCAGAGTTGAATATACACCTTCGGGCCATTGCGCCTGTCGCCCAAGTAAACAGCGCTCAACACCATCTGCAAAGGTATGTGTTACAAGCATAATCACAGCAGGATCCGTACGCGGGAAAGTCATATGGCGACATTCTTTGTCATTACACAAACGCGCATGTCCGGCTTCAACGGGGCGGTTTGGGCTACCACAGCGTCCACAGAAACGGTGCGTTTTATGCCAATAACACAGCCCGCGAGCCAACACGCCCACCGACGCCAATTCGGCGTCCAGCTTTGGACCTATGGTACGCATATCTTCGAAATGGAAAGTTTGCTCAAAAGTGTGCTCATCAAAGCTGACATCAATGCAGCCCTGCAGTAACTCTTGTTCTACTTCGCTAACGTCCAGCGCAAAGTAGCTATGTGTTTCGTCAATGCCTAAAAACATGGCTTCGGCGCGGTCAAGTGTGTCAACCTGTGACTGAGACAACAAAGCCAGCTCCCGCTCGTTGCTGACAATCAAATTTTTGTTATTCCATACCAGCAACCAGCGGCTTTTTTCTCCGTATTGGCCAAGTAACCAGTTGGGGTCTTTGCGTTCAGCTGAGGCCCTGTTCAGGTTCATTTGCGTGTAATGCAGCACGACGTTCATCCTTTTGTTGTTCTTTGACGACACGCTAACATAGATGGCCCGAATGCCAATAGCTTTGCGGCAAAAAAAAAAGCCCTTACGGGCTTGAACTACAGTGTGATAACACACTACAGAGAGGCAAGATATTCCTGAAGCTTTTGATTCTCAGCTTCAATATGTTTGTAGAATTCAATGTCTTTCAGTTTGCTGGCAGCCCCTTCATCCAGCACAATCACAGCGTGACGGTGCATTTGTAAGGCTGATGCTGGACAAGCGGCGGTCAGAGGACCTTCAATCATGGCATGTACCGCATCGGCTTTGTTTTCACCGGTTGCCAGTAAGACCACTTTACGTGCGTCTAAAATAGTGCCGATCCCCATGGTGATCGACAAATGCGGCTGGTACTCATCGGCTGCAAAAAAGCGTGCATTATCGTCGATAGTGGCCTTGGTCAGGGTTTTAACCCGAGTACGTGATGTCAGTCCTGACGATGGCTCGTTAAAACCAATATGCCCATTGCGACCAATTCCCAGAAGCTGCACATCGATGCCACCAGCTGCGCTGATCTGCGCTTCATATTCTTTACAGGCTTCAATTGGGTTTTTGGCATCTCCTGGCGGAACATGTGTATTGTCTTTGTTAATATCTATGTGATTGAACAGCTGCTCGTTCATGAAATAACGATAACTTTGTGCATGCTCGCCATTCAGCCCCAGGTATTCATCCAGGTTGAACGTTTTGGCCTTGCTAAAGCTCACTGTACCCGCCTGGTTGCGACGGATCAGTTCCTGATACAAAGCAACTGGCGTAGATCCTGTCGCCAGTCCTAAAACAGAGCCTGCGTTACGTGTTAACTGCTGAGTAAAAATATCGGCACCATATGCTGCAACTTCAGCTGCGTTTTTAAGAATGACTATTTGCATAATGTAAGGCTCAAGGTTGTGAACAAACAGGAAAAATGGGATCTGAACCTTGCTCTGCGTGCAATCAAAACAAGGTCAGATCAAAACCTAACTGGGATACACTGTTTAGGTTATTACCATTATGACAACGCTGTCATTATTAGAGAAAAAAACGCGCTTGTAAAGTAAAAGTGATAAAAAAATGTACTTTTTTTATAGCCAAAATAAAAATGACCTGCTGAGCAGGTCATTTTTCAAAGTCTTAACAGCCGTCAGGCTCAGCACTTAGTTCTATTATGCTAAACGCTAACAATAATCTTACGTTTATACATCCAATGTAATACCAGCAGCTGAACCGCCAGCAAGGCACATACACTAATTAATGCCTGCCAATGCTCAGGTACGGCTTTGATAACACCACCGAATACACTGCGGCTGATAAAGCCCCAGTCAACCAGGCTCGATGCCAGATAAATAATAATGGAATTGGCTCCGATGATCACAAAAGGATAAGCCAGCTTCTGGCCATTAAGTATATCTACCAGGGTGAAGAAAATAGCCAGGAAAATAGCACTCCAGCCAACGGTCACCAGCACAAAAGAGCTGGTCCAAAGCTCTTTATTCACCGGGAATTGCAGATCCCACAACCAGCCCAATGCCAGGCTAATGATACCAGCAATCAACAGGCGCCCTGCGACCTGCCACTGACCCAGTTTATCCGACTGTGCAATGAGCTGTCCGGCAAATACACCGGCAATGGCGTTCACAATAGCCGGGAAACTGGACAAAATACCTTCCGGGTCAACCGGGCGGTTTTGATAAGTAATCCCTGGCAGTAATACCTGATCTACCCAGGCATTCCAGCTGCCAGCCGGTGTTAGCTCCCCTGCACTACCGCCAGGAACGGGAATAAAGCACAGCAACACCCAGTACGCTAGCAAAATAGCGACTCCAGTAAGCGCCGTTATCTTCAGGCTACAGTGCCACACCAGCATAGCGCAAAAGAACCAGGCAATGGCAATGCGCCCAAGTACACTGGCATAGCGGATCTCGCCAAAGTCGGCCGGAATACCTGTGCCCCAACCATGGTTATACAGTACGCCAAACAGACACAGCAAACCCAGGCGTTTAATCGCCTTGATGTAAATGGGCTTACGCTCTTCTATTGGTAAGTGATCAATGCGCTTGGGCCGTAAGCCCATTGCCACCCCTGACAAAAAGATAAACAAAGGGAAGATCAAGTCGTAAAAGGTAAAGCCGTGCCATGCACTGTGGAGCGTCTGAGCTTCAAAAATCTTCCACCCCTGCCAGCCGGTCAGAACAAACAGCGCGGCAAATATGGACTGACCGCCCAGGATCCAAAACATGTCCATGCCACGCAAGGCATCAAGCGACGCCAGTCTTTTCTTATTATTTGACATAGTTACTACCTATAGAAACAAAAAATCCCCGCTAAACAACAGCGGGGTTTTTTACCCAGGGAAAATTAAACGCGCTTTCCGTTAATGAAAGTCTGTAATACATTAAGGTCACTATCGAGCTGCACAAAATCAGCATCTGCACCGTCGACCAGACGACCTTTCGCCGGCAGTCCAAGGTACTGTGCCGGGTATAAAGAAGCCATTCGTAGTGCTTCAGACAAGGTCACATCGAGCGTATTAACACTGTTGCGTACCGCGCTTGCCATATCAAGCACACTGCCCGCCAACTCGCCAGTCGTCGAATTTAAACGATCACCGGTTCTGATCACTTTGCGGCCATCAAAGAAATCAAATTCCTGATCATCCGTGCCAACTGGCGGCATAGCATCAGTTACCAACATGATTTTGCCACGTTGTTTAGTACGAATCGCCAGCTTAGCTGAGGCCGGGTGCACATGGTGCCCATCGACTATCAAACCACACCAGGCGTTGTCATCCCACAACGCCGCCCCCACAACCCCTGGTTCACGAGAGGTGTAGGCCGACATGGCATTAAATAAGTGTGTAAACCCGTCAGCGCCTGCTTCCAGCGCAGCCATAGTGGTTTCAAAATCCGCATTAGAATGTCCAATAGACACTTTCACACCCAGCTCGACCAGACGTTTTATATCGCTCAGCGGCACAGTTTCGGGGGCCAGAGTCACCATTTTTATACCTAGATCTTCTCGGGCATAAATAGCGAACTCTCGTTCTGAGATTGGGCGTATAAACTGCTCGCTGTGAGTCCCCTTCTTAGGGTGAGACAAATGCGGACCTTCAAAATGGACCCCTGCGACACCGGGCTCTTTACGTGCAATTGCCTGAGCAATAGCATCCGCGGCTTGCTCCATGACCGCTACCTGATCGGTGATAAGTGTTGGCATCAGCGCAGTTGATCCAAACTTTGCATGGGCTGAGACTATGGTCGTCAGACAAGACAATGAGGGATCTGCATTCAAAAAGCCGCCCCCACCACCATTAACCTGGACATCAATAAATCCTGGTGCGGTTACGCCCTCGAGTCGCGTCACTTCACTGCCCGCAGGGTGAGATTCAAAGTGAAGCTTGCCATTATCGACTACAAACTCAACTTCGTTTTTAAATTGTGTGCCGTCAAACAAACGGCTGGCTGAAAATCTGTTCATGAATTACACCAAGTGTTCCGACTGACGTTGAATACTCTGCATTGCGAAGTAAATCGCCCCCATCTCAGGTGGCTGCTTAGGCAGTTCAACCCGTTTTGCAATTTCCGGGTCAAGCCACTGACTTAACGGTTCGGATAGACCCCCTATCATTGACAATCTGGGCGGATTGTTTTCCAACAGCTTGTGGGCAAGTCGACTGACATAATCAGCCCCGGTTTTCACAATATCCAGCGCCAGCTGATCTCCGGTTTTCGCGGCATCCAGTACATAGCGAGCCAACTTTGCATAGCTGCTGGAAGGTTGTCCGGCCATTTGCTCTGCAATACCCATTGCGGAGTTGGTATTGAAGTGCTGTAAAAATACTTGAGACAAGGTTGTTTTTGGCCCAAGCCCATCTAAATCCAGTAATACGGCTTTGACCGCTTCAAGACCCATCCAGGAGCCACTGCCCACATCCCCCTGAGCAAACCCGTGCCCGCCATAATTAGCACTTTTCCCATCCACCAGCACAAATCCACATGAGCCGGTGCCTGTGATGATCACCGCACCATCTTCTCCTTCATGTGCGCCAATACAGGCGGTATGTAAATCGGTTGTCAGGAACATTTGTTTGAATGGATGATCCCAGCGCATAATTTTGTCATATAAGCTGGGTAAGTTTACGCCAGCAAGGCCTAAACCCGCATTAAGCTCGTGAACCTGCTCTACTCTGAGTCCCGCGTCTTGCAATGCCAGTTGAGTCGAAACCATGATAGACTCCAAGGTTCTTTCGAATCCATGCAAGGGATTCGCAGGACCACCAAGACCAGTGCCTAATACGCCCTGTATTGCAGAGTATATAGTGGCACGACATTTCGTTCCCCCACCATCTATACCTATATATAACTGGTCATGTTCAACCTGTTTAGCCATCATGTAACGACCCCTAAAAGTTGTGATTGGTGCCTCCTCATTCAAAGGCAACCGGTATTCAGTCATGTTGATTTGATGTTACACAACAAATGACAGCGTTGTCATTAAGTTTTTTATTATTTTTTCGCACTGTGAAAAATTTTAATATTGCATACTTTTGCTTAATTGTCAGAAAAATTTTTGCAAGGAACTGAATATTGTCCTTTTTCTGTGCTTTGACGATGGATTTGGCTGACACTTTATACATATACAAAGATTGTCACATATTTGATAACGAAAAACGGCGCGAAAGCGCCGTTTTAAGCTAATACCCTACATTGATTTAATGTAGAAACAGATAGATAGGTGTTTATTTTACACCTAGCTCTCTCAAGCGCTCTTGCAGGTAGCTATCAGCGGTGTAACGCTCAGACAGAACCACATCCGGGCGTGGGTGCAGGAACAGTGGCAATGAAATGCGCGACTTGTCACTGGCCTTACCGGTTGGGTTGATCACGCGGTGGATAGTTGATGGGAAATAACCGCCTGACGCTTCTTGCAGCATGTCACCAATGTTGATGATCAGGTTACCGAAATCACAAGGCACGTCTAACCAGCTACCATCTTGTCTTTGTACTTGCAGACCAGGCTCGTTAGCCGCTGGCAGAACAGTCAACAGGTTAATGTCGCCATGTGCTGCTGCACGGATAGCACCCGGCTCTTCATCACCTGTCATCGGTGGGTAGTGCAAAACGCGCAGTAGTGTTTGTTCAGAGTCTTTGATCATGTCTTTCAGATCAATAGAGAATTTAGCACGCACTTCTTCTGGTGCTTCAGCCTGAACCCAGCTTAATAGCTGTGCCGCAAACTCATTGGCCAAACGATAGTACTCGCGAATTTCTGCATCAAGTTGCGCAGGCACACGACCTTTTGGATAAACGTGGAAGTACTCTTTAATATCTTTAATTGTGAAGCCTTTCGCAACTTCAGAAACATCGGGCGGAAAGTAACCGTCTTGCGTTTCTTTATTGAATAAAAACGCGTGCTTTTCTTCTGAGTTAAAGAATTCTTGCCAGTTTTTATAGATAGACTCAACCAATTCCTGAGGAATTGGATGGTTCTTAAGTACACCAAAGCCCGTTGAGCGCAGAGATTCAACAAATTGTTTCGCCGCGTCAGGCGCTTGATAGTCAACTGTAGGTAGCTGTTGCATAATGGTTCCACCGATATTTTAACGTGACTTAAATTCAAGAAATTAACTGCAACTCGAACATTGAAAATTAACTTTTTGAATTAAGATAAAATCTTGCTCGCGAGCTTAGAGAAATCCACCGCCGCAGATAAGGACTTATGTCCGCCCTTCATACCAATAATCACCGAGATTGACTCAGATCAAACCGGCTCCACTGGTAAAGATATCTGCCACTCCAGCCCGTGTTGACGGTCGTAAACCTGATAACTACCGTTTAAGGCATTCACAATCAAATTAGCCGCCACAGAAGCACTCAACCCAACATGACCTGTGTTACCTCTTTTTGTCGTTACGAACGGCTTCAACATGTCTTCTTCTGAGATACCATCCAGTCCCAACCCGTTGTCCAGATAGCGCACAGTCAATCGTGTATCCTCGATACCAAGGTCAAGGCGCACTTCTAATTTGCCTTCTTGTCGACCGTGAGAGAGTGAGTTTGCAATTAATGTATCTATTACAGAGTTCAGCAGACCTCCGTCAAACAGAGCAACGCCCTCGTGTTGCACCACAATTTCAACGCTGACGGGTTTATTCAACCAGGCACACCGCACTTTCTCGGCCAACTCGAGCAAACTCACGCGAGTAGGCGAAATCGGACACTCTACCCGGGCAATTTGCTTAACCATGGACACGAATTTAGCCACCCGAGTGAGGTTTCGCTCACTTAAAGACAGACTTGTGTCACACTCTGTCAGCTTGGTCGCTATCTCAGCGGGGCTTACCTCACCCTCTTTCAATGTATTTATCAGCTTATAAATTGTATCAGAGCAATGACTGACCGCTGTAATAGCTGTGCCCAAGGGCGTATTAATTTCGTGTGCTACACCAATCACCATTTCATTCATTACCTGAGAAAGTTGCTGTTTTACCGCGCTCTTTTGTGCATCAAGCAGCTTTATCTGTGTATCCACTCTGGCTAATATCTCAGCAGGAATGAAGGGCTTAGTAATATAGTCGTTACCGCCAGCATGAAGCGCTTCGACTATCCAGTCTGTGTCGCTATGTGCACTGACAAAAATCACCGGAATATGGCTGGTATGCTTTTCAGCCTTCAGCAACTTACACAGCTCGATCCCAGATGTTCCTGGCATTTTGATATCAGTGATCACCAGCTCTGGCGGTTTACGTTGAATAATATTCAGCGCGACCTCTGCATTGATAGCGGCAAGTACTGTATGCCCTTGCTGACGAAGGATCAGTTGAAGCATATGCAGGTTTTCTGCAACATCATCAACCACCAAAATGTCTGCCATTCCTTTTACCCTCATAAGTTGCTTTTTATACTTTCAGTAAGCATAGCTTGAGAAATGACCGCACGCGACTATGGTTACTATGTTAGTAAACTCAATAGTGTGGCGTGTATATGGGTGTAAAATTAAGAGTGAATGTTGTTTTTGCAGTGATACTGTCGATATTAGTTATTTCTACGTTACTACTCTTTCTAAGTTATACCAAACTCGAACCGACCAACCAAAAACTAGATAACCTTAAGACATTAGCCAAAGTCTCATATGAGCTTAGGGAGCACGCACAGCATCACGCAATACTGCTTGCTTTGTACCTGAACAATCCTCAGCCAAAACAGCTTGAGTTACTTCGTGATTATAATGACTCAAAATTAACATTCGCACGGGGTTCCCAAGCTGATGAGCATTCAACGCCGGGAGATAAACAAAAATCGATTGATCTGGTCCACACACTGGCCAACATGCCAATAGAGTCCTCAACCACACAACTTGGTGCACTGTATGGCGAGCTCAGACAACTCCATGCTCAAACCTATGCAGAACTGACACAACACCAGCCAAGTATCTCAGCGCCCCCTTTCCAATTGGTAAACTACCACAACACCTTGCAACATATTACTACAGAACTCGATCAGTTGGATTTCATATTCTCACAGCAAAGTACACAGCTTTATAAGGCAAAAGATGAGTTGTACATGTACCTTAATCAAGTCGTGATATGGGGAATTGTATTGCTTGGTCTGGCTGCTTTGCTGGGAGCCTGGTGGTGCAATTTCCGTGTCTTTGACCCGCTTAAACGATTATATCAGTCACTGCATAACGCCAATCAAAGTGGGAATGCCCAACTGCACTTGCCACAGCAGCTGGGAGAAGAGCTAAGTAGTCTGGCCAATGTGGTTGGTCAGATCTATGACAAGCTTCATAACCGAGTAGAAATTGCCAAACTGCGCGAAATGTTCAATCAAGGGATCCGCCATAGCCGCGACCCAGATGAACTGCGACGCTTCGCACTGGAGTTTTTCGCGACTTACTATGCAGCCCCGAGTGTGGCAATTTGTGATACCCGCGACAAAACATTGAACCCTTTACAAACTATAGGCTGCCCGCCTTGCCTTGATAACCTGAGTATTCAGTACACCCAACTATGCCGAACGCTGACAAGGCAGAGTTTAGTTTCCAGCGATACCGCTTTTGATCTCAAAGCAGGTGCTGTCACTATCTCTATAAAGAGTGCCGCTTTGTATCCTTTAATCGTCAATAACCAGCTCAAAGGCGCGCTGTATATTGCCAGCATTGATCGATTCGATAGCGAGCAGCAGACCAGTATCCAGCAATTATGTGAAGACCTTGCGATTCAGATTCAGCTGTGTGAAAACGCGCAGCAACAGCTTGCTGCAGAAACGGCCCTGTCACAGCATCTGGAGATGACGTTGCACATTCTGAATGCTATTCCTAACCCAACTTATTACCGAGATACTCGGGGGACCTTTTTGGGTGTAAACCGAGCATTTCTTGATTTTCTGGATATGTTTGAGGCCGAGGTGACCGGCATGCGGATCCAGGATGTATTTGATGTCTATACAGCAGGCTACCTTGAGCAAAAGTCCAATTACACCATTGAGCAGAAAATACAACATCAATTTGAGGTGACTCTGAAAAACGGCCAGCAAGAATCCAGAGAACTGATAGTACATGAGGCCCCTTTCTTTGATGGTTATAAAGAAGTTGGAGGTGTAGTCGGGACGTTTTTAGACATGACAGAGCGAAACGAACTCGAGCGTAATATGCTTGCAGCTAAAGAGCTGGCAGATAAAAACGCCAAAGTAAAAAGCGAATTTCTTGCCAATATGAGCCACGAAATTCGTTCTCCCATGAACGCCATCATAGGCATGGCTCACCTGGCACTGAATACGCAGCTAACGACAAAGCAACGTAATTATGTTGAAAAGATAGACAACGCCGCTAAACAGTTACTTAAGTTACTGAACGATATTCTAGATTTCTCTAAGATCGAAGCAGGCAAAGTTGAAATCGAGTCCACCCACTTCCACCTTGATAAAGTGCTGGATAACGTGGCGACAATCATCGGACTCAAAGCTGAAGAAAAGCAACTGGAGCTGATCTTTGATGTCCACCCGGAAGTAACAAATGATTATATTGGCGATCCACTCAGGATCGGTCAGGTCTTGATCAACCTTGCAGGTAATGCCGTTAAGTTCACAGAGCAAGGTCATGTAACCATCAATATCAGCTATCAAAGTGAAGACGAACAAAGTGCCAGATTACTCTTTTGTGTCATTGATACAGGGATTGGGCTAAGCCATGAACAGCAAACCAAACTCTTTCAGTCGTTTTCACAAGCTGACACATCTATTACGCGCAAGTACGGTGGCACCGGCCTGGGCCTGACTATTTCTCAACACCTTGTGAAGCTGATGGGGGGTGAGATTTTTGTAGAAAGCGAACCTGGTAAAGGCTCAACTTTTTACTTTACGCTACCTCTGCCCTTTGCAACCACTACTCGTTTGGTTAGCCAGCCTTCTGAGCATTTTAAAGACAAGCTCGCCTTAATTGTGGATGACAATGCGCTGGCAAGAGAGGTTATGGCTGCCATGCTGAAAAAGTTTGGTATTGCTTCTAAGCTGTTTTCATCTGGTGACGCCTGTATTGAGTACGTGCAAAATCAGCAACCCCATTTTGATATTGCCTTCGTTGACTGGCATATGCCACAAAGAGACGGCATCGATACCATTATGGAATTACATAGCCTGTCTTCGTCAAGGCAATATGTACTGGTTACCGCCTATGGCCGCGAGCTGGGGCTTAAAGATGACCAAAAGCACATCATATCCAGCATTTTGCTAAAGCCTATAAACCCATCAAGCGTGTTCGATTGCCTGCAAGCCTGCCTGGCACCTCAGCCCCAGCAAGTCGCTGCATCCAGCGCTGACGGGGACAACCGATTATCCGGCCTGACTATCCTGGTGGCCGAAGATCAACCGGTTAATCAGGAGATTGCTGTTGAAATTCTGACATTTCACGGCGCCGATGTAGCCGTTGCCAATAATGGGCAGGATGCACTTGAGGCCGTGCAAAAGACCGCATTTGATGTGGTACTGATGGACATGCAAATGCCTGTCATGGATGGATTGAAGGCAACCCGGGCAATTCGAAAACTGCCTGAACTCAGCCAGCCGCCCATACTGGCGATGACGGCGAACGCAATGCAGGATGACATACAGACTTGCCTGAGTGCAGGTATGGATGGCCACATAGCCAAGCCTATCGATGTAGAAAACATGGTCGAAACCATACTGGCATATGCAAAACAAGGTGAAGCAGAAGATGTTATCCAACAAACCGTTTCGCTTGAGCTCAACGAGTCAGAAATACCATGCATGGAGGTCGAAGCGTTTACTCTTGAAGGAATTGATATCGAAGCTGGGGTAAACCGAGCTGCTGGTAATCGGGAGGTGTACTTTTCGCTGCTTGAAAAATTTGTCAAACAGCAAATAGAGGAACTTATCAACCTTAAACAAGCCATTACCATAGGTAACACGGAGCTTGCAGAACATATTCTTCATGCCCTGAAAGGCGCAAGTGCGAATTTATCTATGACACATCTGACGAACCAATGTGCTGCACTAGAGTCACAACTTCATGAAAACCGCTTAGACGGAACACAAATTGATAATTTACTAGAGTATATCAGACACTGTCATGAGCAGGTGTCAGGCTACGTAAACCTGCATAAAGCAGAGCCAGATAAAACCTCTGTTCCCGTTTGTGAACAGTCTGACGAAATCCTGATAACACTTGCGAAAGCGCTCAGGGACTATGACGCAAGTGCCACTGAGCTCGTTGCATCTTTACACAATGGCGCATCGCTGCCTGAGGCGGTGTTGGATGAATTGAATGATTTAGTCGCCCGGTATGAGTTTGAAAAAGCACACGCGCTGATAGTGCCTTACGTACCCCAACTTGCTTAAGCCAGGGCCCAAATGGAGCTCGAGGCAGCATAGCGAGCCTTTAATCAGCTTGGCTACACTGCACAAAAGGTATGGCTATTCGTTATAGCCCAAGATCAGCCATAAAGTCGTCGTCTGCTACATCTTCAGCTGGCGTGTCGGCTTTTTTTGCAGACTCAGCTTTTTTTGTTCTCTGGCTGGCAATAATGTCATCCGGGTCAACAGCCTCGGTAATATCATAATCATGCAGTTTAATAAACTCGGTCTTATCCATCGCTAATTCAAGATAGAAAATGTTCTGCCCCTGAGTGGTAAAGGTCACGCGGCGCGCCTGTGGTCTGTCCATAGTGGTATCGACCGAGATCTGCACCTGTTTGTTAATGGCCATCATTTTGGGCTGGTTCTGAGTGATAGAGGTATGAAGCTGCTCACGAACCTTACTGGTAAAGTCGCCGACAATTTGGTTCATCAGCTCACCCATCACATTGGATACATCATCCGACAGGTGGCTTTGTGCAATTTCGCTTTCCGGCATACCCATTGAACGCATATAGTCCTGATAGACCTCCATTGCAGCCTGCGCGGTAAAATTGGTGACAACCAGCCCGGTAAAACCGCCGTCGAACAGAACAAAACAACCAATGTCTGGACGCATACAGGTACGGGTGATCTTCTGTACCATTGCCGAATAGGCAATCTGATTGCCACTGGCCGAGGACAAAACCTCAGTCACCGAGTGACATAGTGTTGATAGGATATCTTCTGTGCTGATCACTTTATTTTTCGCCATGTTGGTTCTCTAACTTACTTCTTATTGTTAATACTAGCCAAGCTACTCAATTTATCACTGACTATCTAGTATAAAATGCTAAAATAGCATGATTATTTTTTTGTAAGACAAATTGGACTAGCAGTGTGACGGGCAAAGACAGTATATATGCCACAGAGCAAGAAGTCAGAGACTTCACCTTCGACGCAAATGTTGTAGAAGTATTTCCGGACATGATCCAGCGTTCAGTGCCGGGTTATGCCACCATAGTCAGTACCATGGGTAAACTGGCCGGACAATACGCGCAGAGTAATTCAAACCTTTATGATCTGGGCTGTTCACTGGGGGCGGTCACCCTCAGTATGCGCCGTAATATCGACAAAGAAAATTGCCGCATTATTGCCGTAGACAACTCCCAGCCTATGGTCGAGCGCTGCCAGATACATCTGAAAGGCTTCAAATCAGACGTTCCGGTAGACGTACAACTGGGCGACATTAACGAGTTAGAGATCAGCAACGCCAGCGTGGTTGCCATGAATTTTACTTTGCAGTTCATCCCCCAGGCACAAAGAGCCACCGTGCTTGAAAAAATTTACCAGGGCTTAAAACCCGGCGGCGTGTTGCTACTTTCGGAGAAGATCAAAGGTGAAAACGACATCAAAGATAATTTGTTGATTGATCTGCACCATGACTTCAAACGACATAATGGCTATTCAGAGCTGGAGATCAGCCAAAAACGCACGGCTATTGAGAATGTGATGCGCACCGATAGCCTCAGCACCCACAAAAACCGTCTGGAACAGATCGGCTTTGCCCACACTCAGGTGTGGTATCAGTGCTTTAACTTCTGCTCCCTGGTAGCGATTAAATAAGAGAAAGACTATGAATTCCTGGTTTACCGATTTTTATGCCGCTATTGCGAAAAGCCCCCTCAGCCATTGGCTGGAAACACTGCCGGCACAACTGACTCACTGGCAAAAAGAAGCCCAGCACGGTGACTGGTCACAATGGGAAAAGGTACTTAAAAACCTGCCGGACTTACCCGCTGAGCAAGTCGACATTAAGAACAAAGTGTCCTTTACCCGTCAGGAGCCACTCTCTGAGGGACATCAGAAGCAATTGACACACCTGTTCAAACGCATGATGCCCTGGCGTAAGGGCCCGTTTCATATTCATGGTATCGACATTGACACCGAATGGCGCAGCGACTGGAAATGGGATCGTTTGTTACCGCATATCAGCGATTTACATGGCCGCAGCGTGCTCGACATCGGCTGTGGCTCTGGCTATCACCTGTGGCGTATGCGTGGTGCGGGTGCTGAGTTTGTCGTGGGGATCGATCCCTCAGACTTATTCTTGAGTCAGTTTCAGGCTATCAAGCACTTTAATCCAGATCCGAATGTCCACCTGTTACCTCTGGGTGTGGAGCAACTCCCGGACTTGAAAGCCTTTGATACGGTTTTCTCCATGGGTGTTTTGTATCATCGCCGCTCACCCATCGACTTTCTTGCACAGCTAAAGGCTCAGTTACGCCCGGGTGGTGAGTTAGTGCTTGAAACTCTGGTTATTGAAGGTGACGTGAACACCGTTCTTGTGCCGACTGACCGCTATGCCAAAATGCGTAACGTCTGGTTTATTCCCAGTTGCGATGCGCTAGCGCTGTGGCTACAACGCGTGGGCTTTAAAGACATCAAGGTGGTGGATAAAGACATCACTTCTTTGGATGAACAAAGACGCACCGAGTGGATGCAGACCGAATCCCTGGCCGACTTTTTGGATCCGAACGATCCCAGTAAGACGATTGAGGGCTACCCCGCTCCGCTTAGAGCAATTATTGTCGCAAAAGCCTAATAATACCAATTTCACTTAATAAATTGGTATGTTCAAACACAAAAAAGCCAGCATCTAAGCTGGCTTTTTCAATCTATGTGGGCAGTAGATTAGCCCAGCAGCTCAGCTAGTTGCTGGCTTACAGCTTCAACAGCCTGAGTACCATCCAGTTTGTGGTACTGAGTATTACCTGCATCTGCTTCAGACTGGTAGTAACTTACCAGAGGCTTTGTCTGGTCATGGTAGATACCAAGACGCTTACGTACAGTCTCTTCTGTATCATCAGCACGGATGATCAAGTCTTCACCAGTCTGATCGTCTTTGCCTTCTACTTTAGGCGGGTTGTACACAACGTGGTAAACACGGCCAGAAGCTGGGTGTACACGACGACCACTCATGCGCTCTACGATGATTTCGTCAGCAACGTCGAACTCGATAACGTGATCAACTGCAATACCGTTTTCTTTCATCGCATCTGCCTGAGGGATAGTACGCGGGAACCCGTCTAACAGGAAACCATTCGCACAGTCTTCTTTTGCAACGCGCTCTTTTACCAGACCAATAATGATGTCATCAGATACAAGTTGTCCTGCATCCATCACTTTTTTGGCTTCCAGACCCAGTGGCGTGCCTTCGCTGATAGCAGCACGTAGCATGTCGCCCGTTGAAATTTGTGGAATACCGTACTTTTCCATTAGAAATTGAGCTTGAGTGCCTTTACCTGCACCCGGCGCGCCTAGCAAAATAATGCGCATAGTGTGTTCCTCGTATGTGAGTTATACCCATTTCACTTAATACCTGTTCAATTTGAAGGAGCAAATAGGACGCTAACTGTGTTAAAGATTTCTCATTTAGAACAACTAAATAGCAAAATCTTTGCCTTGTTATCGACCCTATTTTCTCGCCTCAAAATAGAACACTTAATTAAGCAAATTGGTATTAACTGGATTTTAATTGTGTCGAATTTTTTCACATTGGGCAGGGATACTCAAGGGACTTAGACCAATTGTCTAGCGCAGATTGTAACAAGGCGAACAAAATTCGCTCACCTTGTCATAATATTCGGATTGCCAAGAGAATTTGGTCAAATAAACCTCGCCTTTGCCAGGGATAATTATCAGCTGGCTTTTTGCTTTAACCCAGCCCTGCCCAAGACAGCTCGACATAGCCGCTCACCCAGCACAGAAAATGTCAGACCACTGAGAATCACGGCACCGCCAATCATCTCGAACAGGCTTATCTGTTCACCCAAGATCAAACTGGCCCCTATCATACCCACCAAAGGGATCAACAATGCAAACGGGGTCACTGCCGCAGCGCGATGTCTGCCGAGTAACCAGCCCCACAAAGCAAAAGCCAGCAAGGTGGAAACGGGCCCCACATAGAGTAACGCTAGCCAGGATTGTGCACTGGTATTTTGGATCAGGGTGACTGGCGTATCACTTTCAAGAATATAAGACAATCCGAACAAAGGCAGTGGCGCCACAGCACTGACCCAGACCATAAAATGCAGCAAGTTAACTTGCTTTAACTGTTTCATAATGAGATTCGACACCGCCCAGCTCAAAGCCGCACACAGGATCAACACCATGCCATACAAAGTGACGCTGCCTGTTTCGCTCAAAAAGAACAAACCAAACCCACTACACGCAATGACCGCACCAGCTATCTGAAAACGACTTGCCTGCTCTTTTAACACCACTGCACTGAGCACAATCGTAAACACCACCTGGGCTTGTAGTATTAACGATGCAATGCCCGCTGAGGCATCTTTTTCCATTGCTACAAACAGGAGGCCAAATTTAATCACACCAAGAAATAAGCCCACACCCAGCACATGCCACACCGGTGTCTTCACAAAGGGAATAAAAAATATAGCGGGGAGTGCCACAATCAAAAAGCGCAAACCGGAGAATAAAATAGGTGGTAACTCTTCCAGCCCCAGTTTGATCACTGAAAAGTTAACCCCCCACACTGTCACCACTAATAGTGCACACATGATACTCTTAAAATCCATACTTCCTCCCTGCACCTGAGACGGTCCCCCCCCTATTTCGGGTCCAAACTACAACGCTAGCACAGGTTTTAAAAGAAAATCAAAATGGGTTAGCGCATACAATTGCAAATTACAGCACAATAAACCTGGCTGAAGCGAGTTTTTACTAAAAAGGTACATTCATGTGAAATTACCGAATACAACGACAATGCTATGCAAAAATCGAGCAAAATAAAAATTTTTAACCACGTTTTATTGCAAAATTATTTCATTCCATTGTAGAATGCACGCCCAACCGAATAGCAGCTTTTGCTGACCTTTCATTCTTAAAATTCTTGTTAATAAAAGTCATGCAGTCCCCATATGGTGATTGCTTTTTTGTGCGCGTCAATTTTATAAATGTCAAAAGTCAGCTCAGTGATAGCCATTCAACCTGGTTGGCGACTACCCTCGCAGAAACCACCACACACGAGATTTAAAATTAACCGTTTCTAACTTGAGGAACATACATGAGCACCACAGCACGCAATCTTACTCCGATCGCAACCGCCATGGCATTGGCCATGGCCGGCCTATCTTCAGCCCCAGTGTTGGCAGAAGAAGCCCAAGCTGAGAAATCAAAAATCGAAGCCATCACAGTAACCGCGACCAAGCGTTCACAGGTTATCTATGAAGTACCGATCGCTATGAGTGCATTCTCAGGAGATGATCTGGATGCACAGGGTATCTCAGACATCACTGATGTGGGCAAATTTGTTCCAAACCTGAATATCACAGGTTTTTCTGCAGGTCATAACTCATCTGCAAATCCATTTATTCGTGGTATCGGCTTGCAAGACCATCTGATCACCACAGATCCTGGCGTAAGCGTTTATGTTGATGGTGTTTACCTGGGTCGCCAGGTTGGCCAAAACTGGAATCTGGCCAACATCGAGCGTATTGAAGTACTGCGTGGTCCTCAGGGTACTCTGTATGGCCGTAACTCAATCGGTGGTGCAATTAACATCATCACTAAGCAACCAGATCAGGAAGCAGTAACTAAAGTTAGCGCGGAGACAGGTACTCGCGGACGTATTAAGGCCAGTATGTTTACCAATCAGGCCGTAACCGATGAACTGGCGTTCAATTTCAACATGGGCTTCAACCGCCGCGGTGGTCTGGGTGAGTTTACTAACCTGCCAAATGCTGAATACGATGTGGGTGAGAACCAGGAATTCCACGGTCGAGTCTCAGTTAAATACACCCCAACCGATGATTTACGTTTGGTACTGACTGCAGATGCAAATGATGGTGAAGGTGGTACACGTCCGTTTACTGTGTTAATCGATGAACTAAAAGATGTAGAAGACTCTCTCTACCAAGCAGGCTTGCGCAATTCGATGGTTGCCGCAGACCCGTACGACAATGCTACCAGCAGCATCAATACAACAACCGTATCGAACAAAGCAAACGGTGTTTCCCTGACTGCAGAATATGATATCAATGCCGACTATGGTACTAAGTTTATATTCAGCAAACGCTCATCAGAGTACAAAGCTGGTCTGGATGATGACGGCACTGCGATTGCTCACCTACACTTCCCAGAGCGAGGAGAAGCCGATCAAACATCTGTCGAGCTACAACTCACAGGCTACCTTGGCCGTTCGGATTTTGTTACCGGTGTATATTGGTTTAACGAAGAAGGGAATAACCGCCAGAGCCCGGATGAAGCAAGCTTTAACGGAGGTCCTGCAATGTTGGCGCTTGATCAGGAAACGACCAGTCGAGCAGTATTTTTTAACCTGGGCTACGATCTGACTGATGACCTGCGCCTTTCAGGTGGTGTTCGTTATACAGAAGATGAAAAAACTGCGTCTGCAAAAGTACATACACTCGTAGATACTGTATATGCAGAGCGAGAGTGGGACGAAATTTCCTGGGAACTGGCTGCCAATTATACCTTTGAAAATGGCCTTAACTGGTACGGTACGGTACAAACTGGCTACCAATCAGGACAATACCCTGCCCGCCCTTATTTTCTGATCACTCAGTTTTTCGAGCTGGGCGGATTTGCAGACAATGCGACGGCAGCCAACGCAGCCATTCAGTCAGCAAATGGTTTTGTCGCCAGCGACAATATCAGTGCAATTAACTACGAAACCGGGTTTAAAGGTCAGCTGACTAATGACTTCAGCATGAGTGTGGCATTTTTCAACACTGAATACGATGACCTGCCTTACCAGGTTAACACGGTCACCTCATCCGGGTTTGCTACCAACAACCTGATTGTTGAACAGACCTCTCGCGGTATCGAATTTGAGAGCACCTACTATGTAACAGACAACTTTACCCTGCATTCAAGCTTTGGCTTTATGGATGTAGATGTTGAAGAGCAAAATGGCATCAAACCAGTTGCTCCTCTGACTCCAGAGTGGACTGCCTCAATCAGCCCGTCTTATGAGTTTGAGCTGGACAACAACGCAACGGTAAACACACGCTTTGATATTTCATACCGCGACAGTATGTATGGTGAGCCGAGCTCAGACCCGGGCCGTATGACGCAAATTGACGACCGTACCACAGTGAACTTTGACGTATCTTATGCGCCAGCCAATGCGAACTGGGATATTTCACTGTATGGCCGTAATATCTTTGATGAACGTTACGATGATGCTCGCCTGAATACAGGTGCATACATCCTGGTTATCAAGAGCAATGATGCCAGCGAGTTTGGTGTTCGCTATCGCGCAACATTCTAATTAGCTATGCATCTGACAGACTGTCAGCTCCTTGCTGACAGTCTGCTTACCCTTGCCAATACGCCTTTCCTGTCACCCCTTCTCGCCGTTTACAATAGTTCACCCTATTGATTGAAGAGCAAAAAAGAAAAGACTAAAATCCGCGCCTTTCATATGGATACGGAATATATCAAACATGAGATTCTTACCTAATAAGAAGCTGTTCTTATGCGCAACAATGGCCTTGTCACTCACCGCATGTGGCGGTGGCTCAGACAACAAGGACACAAAGACATCTTCTGTCGAAGACATCAAAATTACCTATACTAAACTACCCACTTTTATTAATGTAAAAGAAGGTCAAGAGGTCACGCTATCTCTTAACACTTCTGGGACGAATGCCAATAACCTGAATTTTACCTGGGCAGTTCGTGGCGTTGATGGCGACGTGCCATTTACTGGTCAAGGTAGTGATACAATTACATTTACTGCACCAGAAGTCAGTCAGCAGAGCTCCCTCAGCATCTCTGTTAAACTAAACACGTCTAACGTGATAGGTTTTGTGGACCAGTATAGCTCTGTGTCTGTCGCGGATACTGACTCAAGCACCGTTGCACCACAGCCTGATACGAGTAACGTAGTCAAAGAGCTTGACTTAAGTGTGCTTGTCTCTGGTAGTACCTGGATGGAGACCATTCAACGGTATATTAAAGCACCACGTACGGAAGGCGGCTATAATCATACGACCGTGAAATTCTCTCGCCCTCTCGATATTGTTAGCTTCGACCAAAGTGAACATATGTTTACTGCTAAAGCGTGCGGTAAACAACATGGTCACGATATGAAAGTGGGAGACTTTTTTACTCATATTGACTGTTCAGAGGGTACTGAGTCAATTGTGCTGACTCAAGCGGAAAACAGCTTTACCATTACTAAAATGTGTGGTGACGACGTTGCTGCTACCAGCACATTCAAACACGTCAGTGAGACCGTACAAGAGAGCTTTGGCAAGTTAGCAGTTAATTTTGCGAACTATCCACAGCTTGCTGAAACAAACCGGCTTTGCGGTATTATCGCCACAACTCATGTAAAAACAAAGGACGGTAATGGTGAGACATTAACCAGTGCCGACGTCACAGTCGTGCGTTTGGCTAGCCAGTACGAAGGTAGCCCATTTGAGTTATCCTTCACATTTGGCGGCAAGCCAAACGATTCGTTTGCTAGTTTAGACAGTGTTGCAACAGGCAACTTTGCACAGCTTACTGCGACTGCATACCCTGAGATATACCAGCTCAAGAGCGACTCAGGGATGCTCAGACTGGATTGGGACAATACAGATACACATATCAAAGCTGAGTTCAACTTTGACCTGCCGCTTAGCACGTTCGAAGATGAAGAAGTGACAGGTAGTTTTGAGCTAAAGCTGGACTGATACTCATTAACTGATAATCACCCAATAAAAAGGGCTGCTATTCTATCGCAGCCCTTTTTATTGCCTGTAAACCAGCAAATCTCACAGTAGGTTACAGGCTTAATGTATGACAGATTCCGGGCAACTTATGAGCCAGATAGCTTTACAGGAAGAGGCTCGCAGAGCGAAGACGCTGCGAGCCTATATCAAGTTATTGTGGTTGGGTATGTGTCGCCGCGTTCACCTTAGGCTGTACGTCTTCCCCGTAACCAAAAGTGACTGCTAAAACCAGTACTACCGATGCTGCCAACATCAGTTTGCCAAACAGGGGCAGACAGAATCGGAACCACAAGTGATAAGGTACACCTGCCATACCAATAATCCCCATCAGTACTGCATTAGTCGGAATGATCATGTTAGAGAAGCCATCACCAAACTGGTAAGCAAGCACTGCAACCTGACGATACACACCTATAATGTCACCTACCGGGGCCATCAGTGGCATAGTGACATAGGCCTGGCCACTGCCTGATGGAATAAACAGGTTCAGCAGCGTTTGCATAATGAACATGCCAACGGCCGCTAGTTCAGCACCCAGATGTGATAAAGGCGACGACATGGCATAAACCAAAGTGTGGAGGATCTGGCCATCTTCCATAATCAATGCAATACCACGTGCCACACCAATTAGAACGGCGGTGCTGGCTAAGTCTTTCACACCTTCGATGAACTCATTTGCAGCACGATCAGCTCCAATTTGACCAATTAAGGTAGTGAAAATACCCCAAGTAATAAACACTGCACCCAGCTCATACAAATACCAGCCCTTTTGTGATATCCCCCAGACGGCAAGAACTATAGCCGCCACCAGACCAAACAGAATCATCTGATGACGTTTATTTAGTGTCGGATAATTTGCTTCAGCTGTACCGGCTAACGGACATGGTAAACCCTTGGTCAGGGATAGCTCAGGGTTTGCCTGTATTTTTTTGGCATAACTCCAGACATGATGAAAACCAATCAATACAAATGGCAAGAATATTGCCAGTCTCAGCTCAATGCCCGAGTACACAGGAATGTCTGCTACCTTTTGGGCGACCATGACGGTAAAAGGATTAAAGGCGGAAACGCCATAACCGATGCCATAGCCTGCAACCACCATTCCCACAGCGGTCATTGCATCAAGGCGCATCGCTTTACATAATCCAACCAGGATAAGTACAAAAGGAATATACTCACCAGCTGTACCAATCGCGCCTGATGCCAGCGCAAAACAAAACACGACCATGAAAATCAAGATATTTGGCTTATGGCCAAATCGCTCCAGTAGGCGGCCAATCAGCGCATCTATGGTGCCCGTTGCACGTGCGATTGATAATACACCACCGACGATAAAGACGAAGAAAATAACATCTTGTGCCGCGGCAAACGCTCGTGGAATCGCAACCAGAAAATCCATCGGAGTTAAATGAGTTTGCGCCTGTGCAAGCGCGTAGGTGCCAGGTACTACGGCCTCACGACCGTTGTCGAGTGTTACTGTCTCGAAGAAGCCTTGCGGAACGAGCCAGGTTGCAATATACGCCACCAGCATCATAGACAACAACAGGATAAGCGTGTGGGGAACTTTGAACCCTTCTTTCATGTTAATTCTTTGTCGTTAATTTAAATTGTGCGCAGTGTAATAAATATTGGCCCTATCGTGCAAACACCAAACGCTTAACGCGCCAACTTTGTCGTTAAAACAAAAACAAACAGCGCAGAAAAATCAAATAAGAAACACACAAAAACACTTTAACAACAACAAAAACAAACTGTTTACTTTTGTTTTTCTTTTGAGTACATTCAGAACGCCACATAGACGTTGGCACTTGTTAATCGACAACAAACTCAAATAGACAAGGAATTGAATTTTGAAAACGAACTATACACTTTTATCAGCATCTATTCTTCTGGGCCTCAGTAGCCAATCTCTTCACGCAGAAGACAACGTAAACTTCCTAAAAAAACTAGCTCAGGGCAGTAACTATGTTGTAGACCGCTCTGCGCCAGAGAGCATATGCGGTGTTGATAACCTGCAGCATGTTGAGCGATATGATAACCGTTACAGTAACTGGGGATATGACAGAAACTATGTTACTGCACAACAGCGCTCAGTCGGAGCATTAAAAAGCCGCTCTTCAAACTCTGCTACCAGCTACTGTAGTGGTACACTCATTGCGCCGGATTTATTTTTAACAGCCAGTCACTGTGTCGACAGTGGAACAACATCGGACGTTGTGGCGTTTGATTACCAGTTTAATGGTACTTCCAGCAGTTTAAGAAACCAGTCATTTTTCAACGTTACTGAGATAGTAGAAGATGGTGCCAATTTGAGTGGGGATCTGGACTTCGCAATCCTGCGCCTTGCCGGTAATCCGGGTAACACATTCGGCTGGAAACCGGTTGCAAATGCAGTCCCTGGTGATGTCATGATAATCCAACACCCTCGTGGTGAAGCGAAACAACTGGATGCGGGAACGGATGTTGTTTCAAGCGGTGCCCGAGTTTTATACGGTGATCTTGATACCGAACCAGGCTCTTCTGGCTCAGGCGTCCTTAACCGTGCAGGTGCCGTAGTCGGTGTACATACAAATGGGGGATGTGGCGCAACTTCCGGCCGAAATTCGGGCTACTCAATGGCAGCCATTACCAATGTATCCAGTATTCTTCCCGTCAGTACACACGTTCGAGCGATTAACAACTTCGGTACCAATGCAGGTGGCTGGGTGGTTTCAAAGAACCCCCGAGTTATGGCTGATATCAATGGCGACGGCCGCGAAGACATTGTCGGGTTTGGCAATGCATCAGTTTACACAGCTCTGGCAAACAGAGATGGTACCTTTTCACCAATTAAACGTGCCATCGACAGCTATACAATCAACAACGGTGGTTGGGACGTTGCAAAGCACCCCAGAACAGCCGCAGACATCAACGGTGATGGCCTGGCTGATATAGTAGGCTTCGGTACGAATTCAGTCTTCACCTCAGTATCTAATGGCGATGGTACGTTTGCACCGGCTAAGCGTGCGCTGGATGCATTTACAGTGAGCAATGGCGGCTGGGATGTAGCGAAGCACCCACGCAAACTGGCAGATATTAATGGCGATGGTCTGGCTGATATCATTGGATTTGGCACCACTCATGTCTATACAGCTTTAGCAAAGGGTGATGGTACATTTGCAAACCCTGTCGCAGTCCTTCAAAGCTTTACCGTCAGCTCAGGTGGCTGGCAGGTTGATAAACACCCTCGCGAAGTCGCTGATATTAACGGTGATGGTTTGGCAGATATCGTAGGCTTTGGCACTAACGGCGTCTATACAGCTTTGGCTACAGGTAACGGAAGGTTTGCATCACCGCGCTTTGTATTGTCCAGCTTTGCTATCAGCGCAGGTGGCTGGCAGGTAGACAAACACCCTCGCGTACTTGCCGATGTGAATGGCGACGGACTCAATGACATTGTGGGCTTTGGTACCTCACACATCTCGGTATCACTAGCCAATGGCGATGGTACATTCTCAACGCCCAGAACCAAACTGGATGACTTCGTATTGGATAAAAGCTGGAGCGTTGACCGTCACCCTCGTCGTATGGCAGATGTAACAGGCGATGGTCGTGCAGATGTAGTAGGCTTTTCCGATAACGGTGTTCTGGTACACATTAACAGAAACTGGTAGTAACACCTGATAAAAGATAGGCTGAAAAGCAAAAGCCCCGCATTGCGGGGCTTTTAAATTTATTACTGCTACTTACATATTACAGAAATGCGCCCAGCGCTTTAACCTGATCAAGCATACGATTTGAGAAACCCCATTCATTGTCGTACCAGGCCATAACTTTAACCAATTTGCCATCCACTTTCGTCTGGGTTGCATCAAATACTGATGATGCTGGGTTATGGTTAAAGTCCACGGATACCAGCGGTAAGGTGTTGTACTCAAGAATACCAGCCATTGCACCGTCGGCAGCGCCTTTTAAAATCTCATTAACTTCATCAGCAGACGTCTCGCGCTTTGCAATAAAAGTCAGATCAACTAAAGAAACATTCACCGTAGGAACGCGCACCGCCATACCATCCAGTTTGCCAGCCAGCTCTGGTAGTACCAGACCCACAGCCTTCGCTGCACCTGTTTTTGTTGGGATCATTGACTGTGTCGCACTGCGCGCACGGTATAGGTCTTTGTGGTACACGTCACACAGGTTTTGATCATTTGTGTACGCATGGATAGTGGTCATACTGCCCTGCTCAATCCCTATCGTGTCATTGAGGGCTTTTGCAACTGGCGCCAGGCAGTTAGTCGTACAAGATGCATTGGAAATGATGTTACTATCTGCGTTCAATACTTCACTGTTTACGCCATGTACAACTGTGGCATCCATATCAGTGCCAGGCGCCGATACAATCACTTTCTTCGCACCCGCTGCAATATGCTTACCTGCGGTTTCACGTGAAGTGAACAAGCCTGTACATTCAAGTACGATATCTACGTTCAGGTCGCGCCAAGGTAGCTGCGCAGGATCGCGTTCCTGAGTCAGTGTAATTTCGTCATCACCAATAATGAGGGTGTTGTCTTTTAGCTCAACCGGGAAGTTAAAGCGCCCATGAACCGAGTCAAACTGGGTAAGGTGTGCGTTAGTTTGTGCTGGTGCCAGATCGTTAATCGCGACAATCTTGATCTCGTCATTCTGACCTGCTTCGTAAAGCGCTCTCAGTACATTTCGACCGATACGGCCATAGCCATTAATTGCAATATTAATCATAACCCTATTCCCCTAAATTAGTTTACTTCACTTGCTTGTCGAGCAAGCGCTTCAATGGCTTGCCAGTCTTTGTTTGCGATAAGTGCTTTATCCAGCATCCAGGTACCACCGACACAAATCACATTTTTGAGTGCCAGATAGTCGGGTGCTGTCGCTAAGCTGATCCCACCCGTTGGGCAAAACGTCACCTGAGGCAAAGGACCACCGATTGATTTCAGCATGGCTGTACCACCTGCAGCCTCTGCCGGGAAAAACTTCAAAAATTTAAAGCCCTGAGCAGCCAGTTCCATCGCTTCGCTTGGCGTTGCAGCGCCCGGCAGAAATGGAATATCTGAGCCTTTTGCCAACGCCAGCAATTCAGAGCTTACGCCCGGGCTCACCATAAAATCAGCACCGGCTTCAACAGACGCGTCGAATGATGCTTTGTCAACGACGGTTCCTGTCCCGACGTAGGCCTCTGGCACCGCTTCTTTCATGGCTTTGACCGCCTGTGCAGCAACCGGTGTGCGCAATGTCACTTCCAGCGCACGCAAGCCACCGCGATATAGAGCCTGTGCCAGTGGTACGGCGTCTTCTAAGTCGTCAATGACAATAACGGGTACTACCGGCGCCGCTGATAAAATCTCTTTAATGCTCATAATGTCCTCATTCCCAGTTGCTGTTATTCTTCTATGCCGAATGCACTTGCGCCTAAATCGGCACTGCTGACAATATTTCTGAAACCGCTAAACAACTCTCGGCCCGTGCCAAAAGTTGGACCAACTTCCGTCAGTTCAATCTCGCGCTGAGCAAGCTCTTCATCGCTGACGTGCAGAACCAGTTCACCTTTGGGTGCATCAAGCGTGATTAAATCACCCTCTCGCACTTTCGCGATCGGCCCACCTTCTACGGCTTCTGGCGCAAGATGGATAGCCGCTGGCACTTTACCCGATGCACCTGACATCCGGCCGTCGGTAACAATGGCGACTTTGAAGCCTTCATCCTGCAAGCTCGCCATCACCGGCGTCAATTTGTGTAACTCTGGCATCCCCTTTGCTTTGGGGCCTTGCTCTTTGATAACCGCGATAAAATCCTGATTCAACTCGCCTCGTGTATAGGCTTCTTGCAATGCAGCTTGGGAGCTAAACACTTTCGCAGGCGCCGAGACCACCTGATGCTGCTCAGCAACCGCTGATACTTTGATCACAGACTTACCCAGGTTACCGCTTAACAGTTGTAACCCGCCTTGCTTGTTGAAAGGATTAGATACAGGTCTGAGCACATCTTGGTCCAGAGAATCAACTGGGCAATCTACCCACTTCACTTTTGCAGGCCCAGTGCTGTCTGTCATGATAAGAGTCGGATCAACGTCCAAGACAGGCTCTTTGGTATACGCATCAAGGCCATCGCCGACAATGGTTTTAACATCGTTGTGCAGGTAACCCGCATCACGCAATTCACGCATCAAAAAGCCCATGCCACCAGCTGCCTGGAAGTGGTTCACATCGGCTGAACCATTAGGATAAATGCGTGTTAGCAATGGCACGACTTCAGATAGGTCAGCCATATCTTTCCAGGTGATTTGAACACCTGCAGCTTTTGCCATAGCCACCAAATGAATCGCGTGGTTTGTAGAGCCCCCAGTCGCCAGTAGACCGACCAGTCCATTAATGACAGTTTTTTCACTGACGACCTCTGCCAGGCTATTCACTTTGTTGTCGCCAAGTAGCTGCTTTAACATGGTTTCTACCGCGCTGGCTGTCAGGCCATCACGTAGCTCGGTATAGGGGTTGATGAATGAGCTGCCTGGTAAGTGAAGGCCCATAATTTCCATCAGCATTTGGTTTGAGTTTGCCGTACCATAGAAGGTACATGTACCCGCACTATGATAAGACGCACTTTCTGCTTCCAGTAGTTCTTCACGGCTGACCAGGCCTTGTGCAAATTTTTGTCTGACACGAGCCTTCTCTTTATTCGGAATACCCGATTGCATTGGTCCAGCTGGCAGGAAGTATATTGGCAGATGACCAAATGACAGCGCGCCAATCAGTAATCCGGGGACGATTTTGTCACACACGCCCAAACAAAACACACCGTCAAACACATCATGTGATAGTGCAACCGCCGTCGACATTGCAATAACATCGCGAGAAAACAAGGACAGCTCCATACCATCACGCCCCTGCGTTACGCCATCACACATCGCGGGTACACCACCTGCCACCTGTGCCGTAGCATCGTATTTTTCAGCGATCGCTTTGATCTGATCAGGATACTCTTTATAAGGCACATGAGCAGACAACATGTCGTTGTAGGCATTGATAATAGCCAGATTAGGCTGCTCATCCGCTTTTAATCTTGCTTTGTCACTGCTCGAACAGGCCGCCATCACATGTGCCAGGTTACCACAGCCCAGTCCGGTTCTGACGCGAGTTTGTTTTTTTGCTTGTTCTATGCGTTCAAGATAGGCCTGACGAGATTGCTGACTGCGGGTGATAACGCGTTGAGTGACTTCATGAATTCGAGGATGCAACATAATTCAACTCTCTATTGTTAGAGGAAAAGGCTCAGTACAGCTCTCCCTGTACTGAGCAGCTTTGATTTACCCGTTCAAAGGTACGCTGTCAGGTTGTCTCTCACCCCAACCTGACACCGGTGTCACTATATTTACTCACGTTTGTGACACCGGTGTCAACCCTTACTTTAAATTTAGTCTAAATTTCATAAATGACCAAATAGTGAACAAACAACAAACAAAAAAGCCCGACCAAGATTGGCCGGGCTTTGGGCAAGTATAAAAATGGGATTTAGTGGTTTTTGGCTGTTGACTCGCGCGTGATCAGTCGTGCTTCCAGAACGCGCTGATATACCTGCTCCTGAGGCTCAGAGATTTGCATGATCAGTTGCTCAACGGCCAATCTCGTCATCTCCTCGACTGGCTGGGCAATCGTAGTCAGACCTGGCCAAATATGTCTTGCGATCGGGGCATTGTCAAAACCGGCGATGGACAAATCTTCCGGTACTCGCAATTGCCGTTGAGTTGCCAGCTTAAGTACCGCGGCAGCCATGTAGTCGTTAGATGCGAATACGGCCGATGGGCGCGGTGTCATATCCAAAATGGCCCGTGCACTATCTGCACCTGAGTGATAGCTAAAGTTACCCTCAGCAACCAATCGTTCCTGAAGCGGGATCTGGTGGTGCTCTAGTGCTCGTTTGTATCCGTTAAAGCGATTTTCAGTGGCGCTGTGGTCCGGGTGACCTTTGATGAAGGCAATATCGGTATGACCGAGCGCGATGAGGTGTTCAGTTAGCTCATAAGCCCCCTGCTCATCATTGCTACAGATAGAAATAGACTCATCATCCTGAATAGCTGAAGCTACCAACGCATAGTTGATATTTTTCTGCTTGAGAAAATCTATTAGTTCGCGTGAATCAGAAAACGGAGGCGTCAATACAAGACCATCCAGTCGGGACGTTGTCAGCAATTGATCAATATTATCAATCAATGCCTCGCCGCGAAGCTCACAAGGGTGGATCAGTAAGTTGTAATTATGTTTATGACAGGCTTCTAATGCACCACTTTGTACACGGGTTATATAGCTTTTACTTGGATTGTCATACAGGCAGCCAATAATGAAACTCTTGTTTCGCGCTAATCCACGCGCAATAGGGTTTGGACGATAATCCAGCTCCTTAAAAACTTTGAGTACTTTCTCGCGCGTTGCAGGGCTGACATTAGGTTCATTATTCAATACCCGGGACACTGTCTTTTTCGACACACCCGCATACTGCGCGACACTGTTAATGGTCACTTTTTTCATTACACTTGTCCTGACTATCTGGTACTGGCACGCTCATGTAAGCACGCAGCAGCGCCAATCAAAGGGATATTTTCCTGTACTACTAAAGTGACTGGGATCTGACCCGCATATTGACTCATCGGGCCTTTGGTGACAAACCGTTCAGCAAACTGGCTTGACTTTAAACGTTGCGCCATCCGAGGCAGAATTCCTCCCCCAATGAATACACCACCCAATGCACCAAAAGTTAAAGACAGATCACCGGCAACACTACCAATCCAGTCACAGAAGTGATTCAGCGTAGCATCACAGATCTCACATTCTGCTGCTCGCTCACTGATCTGCTCTGCGCTCAATCTCTCAGCCGTGTGTCCTTTTACTTTTGCCATAGCTTGGTACAAATGTGCTAAACCACGACCCGAAAAGACTTCTTCAACTGAAACATGCGCAATCTCCTGCTTCAACGCGACCAACAGCTGTTGGTCCAGTTCAGTGACCGCAGCGAGACTGATATGACCAGCTTCACAGCTCATCACAGCACTGCCGTTTATGTCTCTGGCAAGGCATGCAGCCCCAAAACCAGTGCCCGGTCCCATCACGGCAATATTGGCACCGGCTTGGGCCTGACCCGATTTTATTTCGATATTTTGTTCTGGGTCCAGGTAGGGCGCAGCGTATGCAAAAGCAGCAAAATCATTGATGACCGCTAATTCGCTAAAACCAAATTGCTGTTTAATATCCTGACTGTTAAATTGCCACCCTAAATTAGTCAAATAAACCTGCTGTGCCTTCACCGGCCCGGCCACAGCCAGACATGCACGCAACGGCTTAGCTATGGGGAGTTCATTTAGGTAGCGACTGATGGCAGATTCAAAAGAGGGAAATTCGGCGCTGGGATACGTTGACTGGTGACTTATTACAAACTGATTAGTACTCGAATCGTACTGGGTTATAACGGCAAAACGGGCGTTGGTACCGCCGATATCCGCGACGACAATAGGCTCAAACACGTGGCCTTTATTATTCGAGCTATGAGGTGTTGTCTGGCTCATGTTGTTTTTCTCTTTTATCCGGGTGCACTGAGTGCACAACTTCCAAGGTAACTGGCTCGGGTGATGATGCCAATGTTCAGCTGTATAACTTTGCACGTTCAGCTGAAAAAATGCTGTCCCCGGAGGGACAGCCAATACGTTTTGACAACAAAATGATAAAACAGCGACATTATGACACCGGTGTCAGATGGAGGCAATAAAAATTTTCTCTGGATCGACCTGGCAATTACTAACTGCGTATTTTCACAGCAACTATTACAAAGACCCGCAATCTTTTGGTAATCCGCTCGGTCAAGTATGTTACCAGGACAGCAGCAATGATATTACGCTTGCAAATTTTATTCATTCGCTGACAATAATCAGGTTATCACTCAGAACAAATACACTATGAAACCTAAAGGCAAAGCCACCTCTTTTGATATCGCCCACTTTGCGGGTGTCTCCCAGTCTACCGTGTCACGCGCGCTAAGAAATAGCCCGCTTGTTAATGAAGAGACCCGACGTCGCGTCTGGGAAGTGGCAAAGCAGCTTAATTATAAAGTCGATAAAAACGCCAGTAACCTGCGCACTCAGCAAAGCAGCACACTGGCACTGTTGTTATTCGAGGACCCAACTGGGGACGAGTCGCAGATCAACCCCTTCTTTCTAAATATGCTGGGAAGCATCACCCGAGCATGTGCAAAACAAGGCTATGACTTGCTTGTCTCCTTTCAATCCACCAGTCAGGACTGGCGAGCTGATTATGAAGACAGCCACAGGGCCGATGGCATTATTCTGCTTGGTTACGGTGATTACATGGACTATCAGTCTCGTCTTCAGCAATTGCTCTCTCAGGACACTAAGTTTGTCTGCTGGGGCGCAACGGTCGACGGACGGGAAGATTTAACGGTCAGTTGTGATAACTACGGTGGTGGTAAGCTGGCTGCAGAACACTTGTTACAGCAAAACCGCTCGCAGTATGTGTTCATTGGTGACGCATCCGATCACAGCCCGGAATTTTTCGCGCGCTTCAAAGGCTTTCGAGATACCCTGACAGCACAAGGGTTAGCATTACCCGAGCGTCAAATCGCCAACGCCATTTCAACAGAAGAGTCTGGCTATCATGCTACCCGCTCTTTACTGGCCAACAATATTCACTTTGATGCGCTATTTGCAGCCAGCGATCTCATCGCCATTGGTGCACTCAAAGCGCTTAAAGAAGCTGGTAAAGACGTACCAGGTGATGTTGCTGTGATTGGTTTTGACAATATCGCTGCTGCCAGTTTTATTTCACCGGCATTGACCACAGTGCAACAAAACACCACGCTGGCAGGCCAAATGTTGGTCAACAACCTGCTTAGTTTGATTAAAGGGGAAACGGTGACCGACACCCTGCTACCGCCTAAGTTGATTGTTAGAAAATCTGCCTGAACGCCTGTGTTACAGATGAAATTTGCTGATCTGCTGCTTGAGTAATAGCGCATCCTCATCCGCAGCAGCGGCCATTGAATTGACCTCTGTGATAATCGCACAGTTTGCCTGAGCCAAGGTTGTGATATCTGATATTTGCTGAGTTACGTCTTTGGCCACGGCACTTTGTTCAGTGGCCGCCGTCGCCATTTGTTCATTAAAGGCTTCGATTTTACAAATTTGGTCATTAATTTGCTGCAATGAATCCCGTGTGCAGTCCGTCGATGATAAGTTATTCTCTGTTAACGCATGTGCTTCACGTATCGCTGACATCGCATTTGCCGAACCACTTTGAAGACCTTGTATCATACGATTTATCTCTTCTGTCGATTGCTGAGTCCGCTGCGCCAAAGATCTTACTTCATCGGCCACAACAGAAAACCCTCTGCCTTGCTCACCCGCTCGGGCTGCCTCAATCGCAGCATTTAATGCCAGCAAATTAGTTTGCTCCGCAATTGTCTGGATCACCTCTAATACCTGGCTGATGTTATTGGATTGTTCCTGTAAAGCCGTCATTTGTTGCATAGTCAGATCCATCGCCTGCTCCAGGCTACGGGATGACTGCATATTCTTGGCCACATTACTCTTTCCCTGCTCTGACGCGCTAACAGCATCGTGACTGGCTTCGCTGGTATACTGTGCATTTTTAGCGACGTCTTCCGAGGTTGCAGCCATCTGCTCCATTGCTGCAGCAATGTGTACAGTTAGATCCGTTTGTGTATCGCTCTTATTCGTCAGCTCTGTAAAGTTTGCTTGTAATTGTGCCATCTGACAGGACAGCTTTTCGGCGCTAAGATTGACCTGATTTAAGGTATCGGTAAAGGTTTCAAACATAGAGTTCAAAGCTCGCTCTACCTGCCCCATTTCGTCCTGACTATTAGACCCGTTGAAGCGCAAAGTTAAATCCAGTGATGTCGCAACCTCATTGATAAAACGACTCATCTTTTGAATGGGTGTCGCAATAACGTTACCAAGCCCCCATGCACAAAGCAGGGCAATAGCTATCAATATGACGGTTATTATAATCGCCATCTTTGTTATCTGATTGGTAATTTCCTCTACATCTGCAAAAGCCTCAGACTGGTCCAGCTCGCTCAATAACGCCCAGGTTTCGCCATTTATCTCAACGAAAGTATATGCAGATGCCACGGCAATATTGCGATAGTCTTCAATGATGGCAAATCCAGATTGGCCTGACAGGGCGGCTTCAACAGCCTGAGTGCGAACACTTTGCAACCCGACCGATGTATCAAATCTGTTTATTGCAGCGATAACCTTTGAGTCTACTTTAGCTTGTTCCAGTACCTGCAGATAACCTGCTTTATCTTCCAGTAAGAAGCGGCTCATGCTACGCATTTTAAAGTCACTACCTACAAGATAGGTTTCGCCCGACTCTCCCAGCCCACGTGCTTGCCAGTTCTGCTGGTAAGTCAGGATATCATTGAGTCTGTCGATGGGCATTTGAAATACCAGCACAGCCAGGATATTTCCTTCTTTGACTATCGGCGTCGCAACAAACGACGCTGCGGCATTATAAGACGGTAAATACGGGGCAAAATCAACAAAGGCCACCTCTCCCGAAGAGAGTGTTCTGGCAGCTCTGAAAACTTCACCTAGCCCACTTTGCGTATATGGACCATTCAGCAGTGACGTCGCATAGTCCAATTCCTTGAATACGGAATACACTACATGACCGCTTTTTGCATCTACGATAAAAATATCGTAATAACCAAACTGCTCTAAGAAACTATTGAAAAAAGGGTGATGCAGATGATGGGCAGCATCATACTTACTACCATCTTGTAGGCTTTTCAGCGCATTTTTACTCCCCAATGGGTGTGTATTTTGTGCTATGTACTTGTCCTGCCAGTACTTAGCAGGTGCATCAAGGGCATTCAACAGGCGCCGTGTGTCCGTCGGTATACCATTTCTTTGCGTAAATACCTGTCCGAATTCATCACGATAATAGCGACTCAAAGCCTCTTCATCGGGCTGCACACCCACGTGTTTAAAAGTATCGGTGAATTGTAGTGCCGCATTACGAGTAGCTTCACTTGCAGCCAACGTCATTAATTGGCCATTGATGAAGTCAAAATACGCCGAGAGCTGTTCTTTCTTTGCGTCTCTGAGTCCCACCAGGCGGTGCTCGATCTGCATAGCGAGGGTCCTGGCCACATCTCTTTGAGTAACTTTGACCACACTAAAGGACAAAATAATAAGTGCAACAGTGACAAGAGCTGAGACGCTTACAATAAGCTTTAACTTGATGCTCACGGCACCTCCAGCGTCATCCTGACATATAAAGTAGACAGGTATTAAAAGCTTAGTTCAAGATCTCCACTTATGTTGTTTTATATTTCTTGTACAAAGCTATCCAATACATTTGGCAAACCACTTACGCCACTGAACCCGATTGTTTTCAAGCCAATGCTTTGCAACCAGCGCAGGCGTGAAGTTTTCCAGATTTACCATGGCTGCCAGCTGCTCAAGCATCATACTGTCCATGTCGAACTGACGCAGGCCCTTGGCCAAACAAGGGTGTCGTTCAAAAAACACGGTGCTGACTATCTTTTTTAACCACCCTGATTTGGGGTTTCCGCAATCAAACAAGAATTTGGGATTGACTCCCCAACCAGGTTCAGTTTCGCACCGTGGATCAAAGTCTGGAAACTCAACAAACTCACCAGGGTAAACGGCTCCCACCCAGTTAGGTGTCCAGTTAAACATCAGGATCGGTTGTTTAATTTTGTGCGCGATCGCCAGCTTTTTCCATAGTGCTTCTCCACTGTCGACCTGCTCAACGGCAAAGGGCAACTGTAACGCCCGGATCCTGGCACGGTCAGGTTTTTCCCAGGGGCCAGCGATATATACGCCCTTGCCCTGAGAGCCAGGCCTGGAGAAGACGTCGGCACATTGGATCAGTGCTTTCCAGTGAGGTAACCCGGGGCAATGCTGTTTAACATACAGCGGATACCACCAATCTTCGCGGGTTTTCAACGTATAATCACCAAGGTCAACTATCACCTGACTGTGCATAAGTTGCGCATATTTGTCGGCCATGGTGCCTTCCCAGACTTCCATTTGAACATCTGCCATTCCGGCTTTAAGTAAAAACCACTGGCCATCTGTTTTGGCCTCTATAAATTCAGTTTGATAGCCTAGTTCGGTAAAAATATTGGCCACAATATGAGACAAAACTTGCTGGCTAGTCCAGTCATTGTAGAGAATTTGAATAGGCTGCATGGCGCGCAGTGGCATCGCCAGCAACAAAATCCAAAAACAGAGGATACGGTACATAAACGACTGATGCCTGCTCAGAATCAATACCCTCCAGTATAGGTGCTATTTCACTTCTTTCAGTCTAAAAACCCAACTCATTTTTGTGACACAATTGTTTACAAACAGTTAAGTTAAACAGATTTACACGCTAGCATGAGATGTACTAATGTTTAACTGTTCACTATATGAACACTACAAATTCTAAAAGGAATATCAAAATGAAACTCAATTTGAATAAAAAATGCATCAAAAGGCTCAGTGCGGACAAAGCAACATTAGCACTTCAGGTAACACCTCAAGTAGCAGGCGGTCGCCCTAAAAGCTACTTTAATAACTGTGCGCCAACTGAAAACCGCTTTTGTTGGGAAGAGTCAATTAATAACTGCCCATTATCGCAGGCGATTGGATGCTAATCCTTTAGCATCTATCTAATTTTAGTGCGGGACAGTTACTTGCTTATCTGGTACTCCTGCCTGGATTTGAACTCCAATACGGTCGCATTAATGCAGTAGCGATCGCTACCACCCGGACCTTCGTTGGCAAACACATGACCTAAGTGGATCCCAGAAGAACTAGAACGGATCTCTATACGCTGCATACCATGGCTATTATCTTCATGATAGGTAACGCTGCCAGCTACGGGGTGCTTAAAGGACAGCCAACCGGTTCCTGAGTTAAACCTGTCTTTAGTATCGAATAAAGCCTGCCCGCTTAACTTGTCAATGAATACACCATCACCGGTTTGCTTAAACAAATCATATTGCTTACAAAACGGGCGGTCTGTCCCTTGCTCAAATGCCGTTTTAAATGCGTCACTGTCACCTAGCTTGAAAGCGCCCAGTGCACGGTAAAACTCATCACGATCCATGTAACCCTGAAAGCCTGCGACTTCTTTACCAGCCTCTAAAAACAAGATAGTCGGTGTCGCCCAGGTTGCGGACATTATACTTAATCCCTGCAACTGGTTTGCACGCCGATAATGTAGCGCAATGGTGCCCTGATAATCATTTACGACTTGTTGCTTGAATTTTTCACAGTAAGGGCAATAAGGCGCATCAATAACAACGATATGCTTGCCAATCATTAATGGCTTATTGTCGATAATTTCTTCTTCAGTTTGTTTAAAGGTCACGCCTGTACTGTGATCCGGGCAATAACCATTGGGATTTTTGACCAAATAGTTCTGGTGATACTCTTCCGCCCTGACAAAAGCCACTAACGGCTTAAGTGCAGTTTGAATGGGACCATATCCTGCTTCACTCAGCAGTGCCTGATATTGCCCCTGTAATGCCTCTGCTTTGGTTTTCTGCGCTTCTTCCGTATACAGAATGATCGAACGATACTGAGTGCCAACATCGTTGCCCTGGCGGTTTTTCTGTGTCGGATCATGACTTTCAAAATACACTTTTAGCAATGATTCGGTGGATAGACGGCTAGCGTTGTAGGTAACCCGAACCACTTCGGCGTAATTGTTGGGGTCAAACCGCCGGCTCGGTGCGGTAATCGCTTTGTAGCTTGCATGAAACCCACGGCCATCAGCATAGCCGGATTCAGCATCAATCACGCCAGGCAAAGCCTCATAGCGTTTCTCTGCTCCCCAAAAACACCCAGATCCCAGTACCAGAGTTTTAATGTGCGAACTAGCTTCGTCTGGCATATTGCTAACGGAGGTATCGTTGGCTTGGGTAAAACCCACTCCCCCAATAGCATCAAACCCAGAATAAGTCGATTATTCACGCCGGATCCCTTAAAATTGATTTCAGATGCCTAGTGAGACCGCATAAGCAAGCCGTCACTTTCACTTTCTGTACAAAAAACCTTTTTGCCAGCACTTTAACTAGGATTCTGTGTCGTTCAACGACATTTAATTAATTAATCGCCTTGTTTAAGGTAAAACGAATCCCAAATTAGTTATTGAGGGTTTAATCAATGTCATTATCTACTCGTCTGTGCGCACTCAGTGTTGCCCTTTTCGGATCTGCATCGGCGCTTGCCGCTGATATCCAATTCACCAATAAACTGAATGAAAAGACGAATGCACTGGTCGTATTTCAGGATAACGAGCAAAGCAATGCATTTAAATTCCTCGACAGAGATACCCGCAAACAGCTTACCAAGGCACTCGAAGCGGACAAGTTTTCTGGTGACTATGGCAAAGTCGTCGAAGTACTTGCTCCTGTTGACTCCAGGCATCAGCGTATCCTTGTCGTTGGTCTGGGCGAGCTTGAAGAACTAGACAGCGCTAAGATGGCTAAACTTGGTGGTAATCTGCACGCGAAACTTGAGAAAAAAGAGGTAGACACAGTCAGTGTCGCAATCAAAGGTTTTAATGGTCAGCTTAGTAACCACGAACTTGCGGCTCAATATGCGCATGGTGCCAATTTGCGTGACCACACATTTGAATTATATAAAAAAGAGCCGAACACACACACCATGACCTATAGCCTGAATGTGGATGACCAGAGTAAAACTCAGGCTGAATACACCACTTTAAGCTACATTGAGCAAGGCGTATTCTTGGCAAGAGACTTAACCTCTGAAGTGCCCACCGAAATGACTCCTGTTGATTTTGCTAATGCAGCCAAACAACTTGAGCAATACGGCGTAGAAGTAAAAATTCTTGAGCCTGAGCAGCTTAAGTCTCTGGGCATGAATGCACTGGAAGGCGTTGGTCGAGGCAGTAAAGAAGGTGCCCGTCTGGTCGTTGCACATTATAAAGGTAATAACGACACGCCCATCGCACTAGTGGGCAAAGGGATCACATTTGATTCTGGTGGCTACAGTATTAAAACCGGTAAATCGATTGCACGTATGAAATCAGACATGGCCGGTGCAGCAGCTGTACTGGGCACAGTAAAGGCGATGGCCTTGGCTAAAGCCGATGTGAACGTCGTCGCTGTGATGGGTATGGCCGCTAACATGGTCTCTGAAAACTCAATAGCACCGGGTGATGTGCTACGTACTGCCGAGGGCTTGAGCGTAGAAATCCTAAATACCGATGCTGAAGGCCGCTTGGTTCTGAGTGATGCGATGTGGTATGCCCGTACCTATTACAAACCAGAAGTCATGGTTGACCTGGCCACATTAACAGGCTCAAAAATTCGTGCCGTGGGTAACCGCTATGCAGCAGTTTTCTCTGACGACGAACATCTGATCTCTGAATTCACTGTGGCTGGCAAGGCCGTTAATGAGCCACTTTGGCGCCTTCCGCTGGGCTACAAAGATATGCTGAAGTCGGACATTGCGGATATCGCTAACATTGGTTCAGGTGGCCCGGGCGCTACTACGGCAGCCTCTTTCTTGCAACATTTTGCGGGTGAGACACGCTGGGTACACATTGATATTGCTGGCAATGCACTGGCTTCCTCTGGTAAAGGCGAAGTCTCTGCGGGCGGCACCGGATTTGGTGTTCGCCTGCTAAGCGAGTGGCTTTTAAGCAACTAACAAAATCCCAACCTAAGAGAGCCATGCGACCACTGCATGGCTTTTTTTTGCATCTCTGTGAACACACCCTGACAGCGTTGGACACATTGTGCAAGACAGTCAATGATAAGCTTGCTATTCTTTGCCTCGGGTACCACGCCGCGCCGGCATAACCTCAGGGTTAGCCTTGTGTGACAATAATAAAATGACAATAAGAAACCATGAATCAGGAACTGACTTATCTACTTGGTGAGCAAGCTGTGGTGCTTGACCTTAATTGCGCCCGACTCGATGATGCTCAACAGAACCGACTGTTTGCGTTGCATCGCCACTTACAACAACTGGAGATTGGCAGTGACATAGTGGTTGGAAAAACCTCCATCACGCTGGTTCTAAGAAACCCCACTCACTGTAACACTTGGCAAGAACGACTATTGACGCTCTGGCAGGAGCTGAGCGCAACAGATTTTCATCCAACCACGCACACTATCCCGGTTATCTACGGCAAAGAAGCTGGCCCAGATCTCTTACCACTGGCCGCTCAACTAGACCTGTCACCACGGGACATTGTTGAGCTGCACAGTACACCAGTTTATCAGGTCAAGTTTCTGGGCTTTTTACCAGGCTTTGCCTATCTGGGAACGGTGCCACAACAACTTCAGGTCGCCCGACTGGATTCGCCACGAACACAAGTACCTGCAGGTTCAGTTGCCATTGCAGAAGACCTCAGTGCGATATACCCCAGTGCCTCTCCCGGTGGCTGGCGACTGCTAGGCCACAGCTCAACGCGATTATTCGATGCTCAAGCCAACTCACCTTGTTTGCTCCAGCCAGGTGATAACGTCAAATTTGTACCTCAAAAGGAGGGGCTGTGCTAGAAATCATTAAACCTGGTGTTCTGATGTGTATTCAGGATCTTGGCCGATATGGCTATCGTCATCTGGGGGTAACACAAAGCGGCGTACTCGACCCTATGTCGATGAAAATTGCCAACATCTTACTGGGCAACCCTCCTGATACTGCGGTCCTTGAAATCACGGTCGGTCTCAGTCAGTTGTGCTTTCACCAGCCAACCAACTTCGCCTTGACCGGCGGCGATCTCAATGCGCGCCTGGACGACGGTGCACTGACACCAGGCTGGCGTTACTTCGCAAGACCCGGACAAGTGCTCAGTTTTGCTTCCAGCCCTAGCGCACTACGCGCCTATATCAGTGTAGAAGGTGGCTTTAACCTCCATCCTGTCATGGGCTCTGACTCCACAGATCTACAGGCAGGATTTGGCGGATTAGAAGGTAAAGCGTTATCTGCAGCAGACCAGCTAAGCTATAAAACCTGTTCAGAAAAACAAAGTATAGGAGCATTACAACCGCCCTACCTAAACCATATCCGCGTGCTGCCTGGTCCCCATTGCAAACACCTGAAACACTCAACAGAGCAACTGTTGTGCAGCCAGCAATGGCAGGTGTCAGCCGACAGCAATCGGATGGGCATGAGACTCAATACCTCCTCCCAATTCAGTCATCAGGTTACGATAAACAGTCAGGCTGTGCTACCTGGTACGATTCAGCTGCCCCCAACCGGAGCGCCCATTGTTTTACTGAACGACTGCCAGACCACCGGTGGATACCCGATGATAGCTCAGGTGATCAGTGCCGATCTGCGACACTTTGCCCAGCTTGCTGCAGGCGCTCAGATCAGCTTTAGTCTGACTACCCAAACCGAGGCGCGCCAGGAAACACAAAAACAACAAAATCATCTCAATCAATTGCGCATAGCGCTGACCCATCGCGACAGGAGTTTTTCGTGAGTGAACTTAATTTTTTACCCCTGAGTGGGATTGTAGTGGTGATCCTCGGATTTGCCCTGCGGTTTAACCCTCTGCTGGTTGTAACCTGTGCCGGTGTCGTTACGGGCTGGGCAGTAGGCTTAGACTTTCTGACTATACTGGAAACCTTCGGCGAGAAGTTTCTTAATTCACGCCAGCTTGCAAGCTTTTTACTCTTGCTCCCCGTAATTGCGATCCTGGAACGATATGGCTTACAACAACATGCCAAGAGTTGGATAGCGAGTATCAAAGGTGCAACCACAGCGAGGATCATGAGCGTCTATTTTGTCGTACGTGAATGTAGCGCCGCATTGGGCCTAATTAATCTTGCGGGCCAGCCCCAGACCGTGCGCCCTTTGCTTGCCCCTATGGCGCTCGGCGCCGCGAGCAACCTGCATGGTGATTTACCTAAGCCCGTTAAGGACCTGATCAGTGCACATGCGGCGGCATGTGACAATATTGCTGTCTTTTTTGGTGAAGATATATTCATTGCCTTTGGCGCCGTACTATTGATGGATGCTTTCTTAAGAGAAAATGGCATAACAGGCATTGAGCCGCTACATATTGGTCTGTGGGCAATTCCGACCGCCATTGCTGCATTAATTGTTCACCTGTTCCGTCTGGCACGACTTGAAGCCAAAATACGCGCACAAGTTGCCCTGCATGCTGAACAAAGTCAATCAGATGCTCAGAGCTCGGCAGTAAGGGAGGAACTTGCATGAGTGCGATGAGATCCACTGTTGACGCGCAGCCTGCTTTACTGTCAATTGAAAATATCTATTTACTTATCGGCTTTGTCGTACTGTTTCTGGTCATAAAAACGCTACAAGATAAACGCCACCCCAAACGACTGACCACAGCACTATTCTGGGGCTTGTTTGGCAGCGTTTTCTTATTTGGCGATTTATCTCTCACTTACCTTGGAGAAAGTCTCACCTATCGCTGGGTAGGTGTGTTTGTCATACTCATCGCCGTACTGGCGGGCATGGGCAAGGTTTCGATGGGCCACTATGATATGCCCAGTGAGGAAGAGCAAACAACCAGTGCCAGGAAGATCGGTAATAAATTGTTTATTCCGGCGGTCCTGATCCCCATTGTCACTGTCATTTGTACCATTGTTCTCAAGGATATCCAGATTGGGAGTCTGTTTGTCTTCGATCAGAGCCATGTCACCCTGGCGGCACTGACTCTGGCTTGTACAATTGCTTTGCTAGTCAGCTGGAAATTCACAGGAGGCAGTCCGGTTCAGGCGCTCGGTGAATCACGCCGCCTGGTTGACTCCATTGGCTGGGCCGCAATCCTGCCACAAATGCTTGCAATGCTGGGTGGTGTATTCATTGTAGCCAATACAGGCACTGCTATTCAGGAGCTGGTTACGCTGTTTGTATCCCCCGATAATCGCTTTATGCTTGTGGTTATTTATTGTGTTGGTATGGCCTTGTTTACTATGGTCATGGGCAATGCATTTGCCGCCTTCCCTGTCATGACAGCCGGTATTGCTGTGCCTTTCTTAATTCAGGGCCATGGTGCAAGTGCGGCTCCACTGGTTGCAATTGGCATGTATTCCGGCTACTGCGGCACGCTGATGACACCTATGGCAGCCAACTTCAATATAGTCCCTGCAGCGCTATTAGATTTAAAAGACAAGTATCAGGTCATTAAGGTACAGATCCCAACTGCTCTGTCCCTATTGGCTATCAACATCTTGCTCATGTATGGAGTTATCTTCAATGACTAAAGGACCACACAAAACCGTTTTATTGACCGGGTTTGAACCCTTCGGCGGCGAATCGGTTAACCCTTCGTGGCAGGCAGTTCACCAGCTCGATGGCTGCCATATTGGTGAATACACGATTCGAACCAAAGAACTCCCCTGCGAGTTTGACCATGCTCTGACACAGCTCAACCGAGCCATTGATAAGTATGCCCCGTCGCTCGTGCTGTGTGTAGGTCAGGCTGGTGGTCGCGCCGATATTTCTATCGAGCGCGTGGCTATCAATGTCAATGATGCCCGCATCGCAGACAATGCGGGGGCACAACCCATAGATACCCCCGTGTTGGCAGGTGGCCCGGCAGCTTATTTTGCCGCGTTGCCAGTAAAACACATGCTCAATGATCTGAGACAGGCGCATATCCCGGCCAGCATATCAAACACCGCTGGCACTTATGTGTGTAACCATGTGATGTATGGGTTACTTCATTATATCCATGAGCACCAGCTAAATTGTCGGGGAGGATTTATCCATATTCCTTACTTACCCGAACAGGCACTGCACCATGCAGGTGCACCCAGCATGAGTGTACCTATGGTTGTCGATGCACTTAAAGTGATGATTTTATCCGCTCTGCGCCATGACAGTGATCTTCAAATCGCTGCTGGTACCACTCACTAATACAGACGCCCTGTTTTGGTTCATCTGCGCACCAAAACAGGGCGGAATCTATCCAATAAAATCGCTGTTTTTTATGTGACTTGCGATCTCATTTCTGATAGTACTAAAGGCACGAGATGGCACCAGTGTGTCCGCTCGATAATAATAGTTAACAGGAATGAGGTTATTATGTGTTCAATTTTTGGTGTGCTGGAGATCAAATCAGATCCAGCCATTCTGCGCGAGCAGGCAATAGAAATGTCCAAGCGATTACGACATCGCGGTCCAGACTGGTCCGGTGTATATGCCAGTGATAAAGCCATTCTGGTGCATGAGCGACTCGCCATTGTAGGCGTATCCAGCGGTGCCCAGCCACTTTATAACCCGGAGCGAACCCACATTCTTGCAGTCAATGGCGAAATCTATAACCACAAAGAACTGGCTCAAAAGCTCACTGTGCCCTTCACGTTCCAGACTCAATCAGACTGTGAGGTGTTGCTGGCATTATATAAACAAAAAGGTCCTGAGTTCCTCGATGACCTGAACGGTATTTTTGCCTTTTGTCTGTATGATGAACAGGAAGATGCCTATTTGATCGGTCGCGATCACATTGGTATTATCCCGCTATACACAGGGCGGGACCAGCATGGTAACTTTTATGTCGCCAGTGAGATGAAGGCGCTCACACCAATTTGCAACCAGATTGAAGAGTTTCCGCCAGGGCACTATCTTTATTCCAAAGAAGGCACCCTAAGGCCCTATTATCAGCGAGACTGGCAAAAGTTTGAGGCAGTTAAAAATAACGAAGCCACTGCAGAAACAGTCAAAGACGCACTTGAAGCAGCGGTCAAGCGTCAGTTAATGTGTGATGTACCTTATGGCGTGTTGCTCTCTGGCGGCCTCGACTCATCGGTTATCTCCGCCATCACTCAAAAGTTTGCCGCACGTCGCATAGAAGACGATGGTGCGAGTGAGGCCTGGTGGCCAAAATTACACTCCTTTTCTATCGGACTTGAAGGCTCACCTGATCTGGCAGCTGCGCAAAAGGTTGCAGATCAAATAGGTACCGTTCACCACCCTATTCATTTTACAGTACAACAAGGCATCGATGCTCTCAAGGAAGTCATTTACCACCTTGAAACCTATGATGTAACCACAGTCCGTGCGTCTACTCCAATGTATCTGATGGCCCGCTACATCAAGGCTATGGGTATTAAAATGGTACTCTCCGGTGAAGGCGCCGACGAGCTGTTTGGAGGTTATTTATATTTCCATAAAGCGCCAAACAGCCAGGAGTTCCATGAAGAGCTCAATCGCAAAGTATCTAAGCTACATATGTTTGACTGCCTGCGCGCCAACAAGTCCATGGCAGCCTGGGGCGTAGAAGCACGCGTTCCTTTCCTGGACAAAGAGTTCGTGGATATCGCCATGCGTACTAACCCTGAATACAAGATGTGTAAAGAAGGTCGTATTGAGAAGCATATTATTCGGGAGGCGTTCGATGGCTACCTCCCTGATGAAGTACTGTGGCGTCAAAAAGAGCAATTCTCTGACGGCGTTGGGTATTCCTGGATAGACTCATTAAAAGAGTATGTGAATGAAAAGGTCAGCGATCAGGAGCTGGCCAGTGCCGGATATCGCTTCCCAATTAATACTCCCGACAGCAAAGAAGCCTATTACTATCGTAGTATCTTTGAATCTCACTTTCCTGGTGATGCAGCTGCCAAATGCGTTCCGCATGGTAAATCTGTTGCCTGCTCAACACCCGAGGCGCTGGCCTGGGATGCGTCTTTTGAGCAAAATGCCGATCCATCCGGTCGGGCAGCTAATGTGCATAGCCATGCTTACCAAAGCGCAGAATAGAGTAGACAATAAAAAGGGCCTGACGGCCCTTTTTATTAAATAAACTTTTTAATGATAAAGTCGACTTTCACTCGTTTTGCCTGTCCGAGAATTTTCTTCACCGCAGACGGGTAATCATCAATTGTTTCCAAATCCTGAGGCCCGCTGAGTTTAGTGCAATTAGCCAGGATCGCCTCTCGCTCCTGAGTTATCGCTTGCTCGAGCTTTTGCTCCGGATCTTCTATCAAAATACCGTTTTCAATGTCCAATCCCCAGGCACGAGGGTTGAGATTGTGTCCCGTCATCAGATGAACCTGATTGTCACGGTTAATCCCTTTTAGATGGAATGAGTTGTTTCCATCTCGCCATAAGTACACATTCAAATGCCCTGAGTTGATGTAGCGCCGTTGCGACTTAAGAAACTTGTACAAAATGGTCTCATACAAATAAGGTAAGGCACCAATTCGACTAAACGGCTGATCGGGCGCAATGTAAAAGTCATTTGCGGTTTTATCGCCAATCACGATTGTGACTGTTTTACCTTCTTTGAGCAAACGGCGCAATGACCGTAGCAACGGCGCCGGAAAGTTAAAGTATGGCGTGTATAAAAGCAGCTCACGTTCAGTTGTATCAAACAAGGCCTTAATCAGGCGGTTTAGCTTATTCGTTCGACGACCAAAGCCTAAAAAGGCACGAACATTCAAGCCATCTGTAGCAGTTGCTGAGCGCATATCGTATTGTGCTTTTTTAAGCTGCCTCATCAATTGCTTTTGTGCCACCTTCAACTCAGAAAATGGCTTTAGCGGGCGAACATCCAACCTTGGCACGGCCTCGCTGGATAATAAATGAGTATCCAGGAAATGACAGAAACTAGCTGCCAAAGCAGTATTTTCAATCACAAAATAGCGATCCAGGCGGTACTTATCGCCATGTTGCAAGTACACATTATTAATGCTGGCGCCGCTGTACAAAACGGTGTCATCGATAACAAAACCTTTAAGGTGTAAAACGCCAAACAATTCTTTGGCCTTAACTGGCACACCATACACTTTTACGCTTGAGCCAAACTCGGCTTGCATGTCGCAATACAGCTTTGCGTTACCCTCAGATTTGGCTTCACCTATCAGCCCGCGCTGTGCCCGATGAAAATCAACCAGTACGTGGATTTCAAGATGTGGGCGCGCCGAAGCCACCTCATGTAGCGCGGTTAATATTTCGCGACCCGCTTCATCGTCCTGCAGATACAGTGCGGTCAAATAGATGCGCTGTTGTGCGCCACGGATAAGTGACAAAAGCTGCGCGTGATACTGTTTCGCATCAGTCAGTATTTCGCAACTTTGTGCGTCCAGTGCAAACCCAGGTTTATCCTGCCAAAATGCCATAACTACCTTTAAAAACAGACTAACGTCAAATAGACAGAGAAAAATTCCCTAGAACATAGCAAAAAAAAACTCTCAGGTCATGAAATACCGATCATTTACGTTGCTATGGCACAAATTCTCATCAAGTACAGTATATTTGACAGCTTCTGATTTTATAAAAAATCGATTTTTGCAATTTATTTTACTTCTGGCTTGAATTTCATAGAATCGGCAGCACTAACTAGAGAAGATAGAAATTTTATTTTAGGAATTGTTTACATGACTGATGCAAAACATTGCAAACTGTTGATCTTGGGCTCAGGACCTGCTGGTTACACAGCCGCTGTCTATGCTGCACGTGCTAACCTTAACCCAGTACTAATTACGGGTATGCAGCAAGGTGGTCAGCTGACTACAACAACTGAAGTTGAAAACTGGCCTGGCGATGCGCATGGTCTTACTGGTCCTGCACTGATGGACCGTATGAAAGAGCACGCCGAGCGATTTGAAACTGAAATCATCTTTGATCACATCAACAAGGTAGATGTGACCAAGCGTCCTTTCACGCTTACTGGCGATCAAGGTACTTACACCTGTGATGCTCTCATCATTGCAACAGGTGCTTCAGCTAAGTACCTGGGCCTTGAGTCAGAAACAAACTTCCAGGGTCGTGGTGTATCAGCCTGTGCAACCTGTGATGGATTCTTCTACCGCGGGCAGAAAGTTGCTGTTGTAGGTGGTGGTAATACCGCCGTTGAAGAAGCACTTTATCTGTCAAACATCGCTGAAGAAGTACATGTGATCCACAGACGAGATACGTTCCGTAGCGAAAAGATTCTCTCAGATCGTCTGATGGAAAAAGCAAACAATGGCAATGTTGTTCTTCATCTCAACAAAACACTTGATGAAGTGCTGGGTGATGACATGGGTGTCACAGGCATTCGCATTAAAGATACTGACTCTGACGCTACCGAGCAGCTTGATCTTGCCGGTGTCTTTATTGCTATTGGTCACAAGCCGAATACGGACATGTTTGCAGGCCAGCTGGAAATGAAAGACGGCTACCTGGTCGTACAATCGGGTCTGAATGGCAACGCAACTCAAACCAGTGTTGAAGGCGTATTTGCAGCGGGTGACGTGTCTGATCACATCTACCGCCAGGCTATTACCTCTGCCGGCACTGGCTGCATGGCTGCATTAGATGCAGAGCGTTACTTAGATAATCTGAAGTAATAACAGCGCTATTGAAGACGTGTTTCGAAAAACACGTCTTCACACACAAATTCCCCCCACTACAGACCTAAAATAGGTTAGACTAAGGTCATAAATTTGGTTTTTAGTTTGTAATTCAGAACCGCCAATATGACACAGCAATTGTTTCATCTGTCTGCCACTGACTTTATTTTTCCCCCTTGCCATTTTGCACTCAAAGACCCCGACGGCTTACTCGCAGTGGGTGGATGTCTAAGTACAGCAAGACTGCGCCGGGCCTATCAGCAAGGTATTTTTCCCTGGTTCAATGAAAGAGAACCGATTATGTGGTGGGCACCCAGTGAGCGAGGCATCATGGAGCTGGATGAGTTTCATATCAGCCGCTCGCTCAAAAAGTCTGTACGTAAACTGGTACCTGAAGTCACCATAAACACTGCTTTTGAGCAGGTTATCACGGCATGTCGGCAACAAAGAGTCGATAAGGAAGGTACCTGGATAAACAAAGCCATGCTTAACGCCTATATTCAGGGCCATAAAGAAGGCTTTGTTCATAGTGTTGAAGTATGGCAACAGGGTACGTTGATAGGCGGTTTATATGGTGTAATGCTAAACGGTGTTTTTTGTGGTGAATCTATGTTTTATCGCGCGCCTGATGCGTCAAAGATGGCGATGTGGGCACTTGTCAATTGGCTCAAGCAACATGGGGCTCATTTTATAGATTGTCAGCTGGAAAACCCTTATTTACTGTCTCTGGGTGCAAAAGTCATATCAAGAAAAGAATTTTTGGCTAAACTTAAATCAGCAAGCCACTATCAAGTGCCTGAAACGATGTGGCATCCGCAACCATTGAGGGCGATATATGACTGAACATTTCCCTTCAAAAATTGGCCTGAGCCAGCAATTTGATTGCAGCTATCTCGCTGATCAAAAAGAACAGCTACTCGTGATTCTGGATAGTAACTGTTATACACCTGTGCGCTTTGAAACTTTGCTTTCGTTTGGATTTCGTCGCAGCGGCGACCAAATATACCGCCCTCACTGTCCCGCATGCCAGGCGTGTCAGTCAGTCCGCGTTTTAGCAAGTGACTATCGACCTTCTCGTTCCCAGAAACGAAAATGGAATAAAATTAACTCAGACTTTCGTTTTGAATATAACACTCAGGAGCAGCCGAGCTACTATCAGCTCTACGAAAAATACATCACTATGAGACATAGCGACGGTTCGATGTTCCCGCCAAATCGGCTTCAATACGAAAGCTTCCTGTTTTGTCGCTGGTTGCCAGTTACCTTTATCGAACTATGGCACAAAGAACAGCTCATAGCCGTTGCAGTAACAGACACTATGCCCACTGCTCTTTCTGCCATTTATACCTTTTTTGACCCTGACTACGCTGATCTGAGCTTAGGTACCATCATGATCATGGCACAACTTGAACATGCACGTCTGCACGATAAGACCTACCTTTATCTTGGTTATCAGATAGACGCCTGCCCCAAAATGCGCTACAAGCAGCAATATTTACCTGCACAACAGTTCAAAAGCGATGTTTGGGTCAACATTTAGATTACAAAATTCTCGCTCCTGCCTTTACTTATCGCGCACTTTTCGGCAAAATCTGCACCGTTAAACTTATCAAAGAGGTGATACGCTCCCCATGGCGAAAGAAGACGTTATTGAAATGCAAGGCACGGTCCTTGACACTTTACCAAATACTATGTTCCGTGTTGAATTGGAAAATGGTCACGTTGTTGTGGCACATATCTCTGGTAAAATGCGTAAAAATTACATCCGCATTCTGACCGGCGACAAGGTGACTGTTGAAATGACACCTTATGACCTGAGCAAAGGACGCATCGTCTTCCGCGCGCGTTAATTCGCCCAGCTCAGGTACGCTTGCCGCAACAGGCTGAGTTGTACAACGAGACGATTAGAACAAAAAGCCCGGCAGTTGCCGGGCTTTTTGTTCTCTTTGTTCCAACTTAGGCTGGCTCAGCCACGTTAGATTCAAATTTAAATGCCAGTTTTTTATCTTTGACCGAAATAGTGACAGTTCCTCCGTCAATCAATTCACCGAACAAAATTTCGTTTGCCAGCGGCTTCTTAAGGTTGTCCTGAATCACTCTGGCCATTGGACGAGCGCCCATTGACTTGTCATACCCGATATCTGCCAACCAGTCTCTGGCTTCATTGGTTAAATCCAGACACACAGATTTCTTATCAAGTTGAGCTTGCAATTCGACAATAAACTTGTCAACAACCTGCAAGATAACGTCTTTCTCAAGGTGGTTAAACCAAATGATATTGTCTAACCGGTTTCTAAACTCAGGCGTAAACACCTTATTGATCTCAACCAGTGCATCATGTGAATGATCTTGCTCTTGGAAGCCTATAGACTGGCGTACCGTCTCCTGCACACCCGCGTTAGTCGTCATCACCACTATCACGTTACGGAAATCGGCTTTGCGACCATTGTTGTCCGTCAATGTGCCATGGTCCATTACCTGCAACAAAATATTGTATATATCCGGGTGTGCTTTTTCAATTTCATCCAGCAGTACCACTGAATGCGGGTGTTTAATAACCGCATCCGTCAGCAACCCACCCTGTTCAAAACCTACATAACCCGGAGGCGCACCTATCAGTCGGCTTACAGCATGACGCTCTGAGTATTCAGACATATCAAAGCGCACAAACTCAATGCCCATACATTTGGCCAATTGCTTGGTGACTTCCGTTTTACCCACACCTGTAGGACCAGCAAATAAGAACGACCCAATTGGCTTATCCTCGCTACCCAGACCTGAACGTGACAGTCGAATTGCAGAGGTTAATGCATCGATAGATTCGTCCTGACCGAAAACCAGCATTTTAAGGTTACGATCAAGGTTCTTAAGGACTTCTTTGTCGCTTGAAGACACGTTTTGCTGAGGAATGCGCGCAATTTTAGACACTATTTGCTCGATATCCGATACACCAATAGTCTTTTTACGACGTGAAGCAGGCAACAGACGCTGATTAGCACCCGCTTCATCAATCACGTCAATGGCCTTGTCAGGCAAATGGCGCTCATTAATGTATTTTGCACTTAGCTCTGCGGCGGCCTTCAACGCTTTTTGCGTGTAACGTATGCCATGATGTTCCTCATAACGCTCTTTCAGACCGCTGAGGATTTTTGCAGTGTCGGCAACGCTTGGTTCTACAATGTCAATTTTCTGGAAGCGGCGAACCAAGGCACGATCTTTTTCAAAAATGTTTTTGAACTCAGAATAAGTCGTTGAACCCAGGCAGCGCAGCTGACCGCTCGACAGCAGAGGTTTAATCAGATTAGACGCATCCATAACACCACCCGACGCCGCACCTGCACCTATGATGGTGTGGATTTCATCTATGAATAAAATGGCGTTTGGTTTTGCCTGTAACTCTTTCAACAATGCTTTAAAGCGTTTTTCGAAATCGCCCCGATACTTAGTACCGGCGAGCAAAGCACCCATGTCCAGCGAATACACCACGGCATCCGCAATCACATCGGGAACTTGGTCATTCACAATACGATACGCCAACCCTTCTGCAATGGCTGTTTTACCAACCCCTGCTTCCCCCACCAACAGCGGATTGTTTTTCTTTCTGCGGCATAAAACCTGAATAGTCCGTTCTACTTCCTGATCGCGGCCAACCAAAGGATCGATTTGACCCGCCTTTGCCATCACATTTAGGTTGGCAGTAAAGTTCTCCAGTTTGGTCTTTTCTTCAGACGCCGTTTCGTGGTTTTCTTCATGCATTTCTTCGCTATCTTCAGGCTCAACCTCATCATCAGACTTTGAAATGCCATGACTTATATAGTTGACGATATCCAGACGACTTACATCGGCCTTTTTAAGAAGATAAACAGCCTGGCTTTCCTGCTCAGAGAAAATTGCAACTAACACGTTCACTCCGGTCACTTCATTGCGACCAGAAGATTGCACATGAAAAACCGCCCTTTGCAAGACACGCTGAAAGCCAAGTGTCGGCTGCGTTTCACGGTCCTCTTCTAAATCTGGAATAACAGGAGTAGTCTCATCAATAAATTCTGACAGCTCCCTTTTTAGCCCCTCTGTTTCAACGCCACACGCATTAAGTGCTTCACTGGCAGAGGGGTTATCAATCAATGCAAGCAGTAAATGTTCTACCGTCATAAATTCGTGGCGACGATTTCTCGCCTCGCGAAACGCGGTATTCAGAGTAATTTCTAAGTCTTTATTTAGCATTGGCAACCCCCAACGAGAATATATAAGGTCATTCCTGCTCACAACTACAGAGCAGCGGGTGCTCGTGATCCCGAGCATATCGATTTACCTGCTCAGCCTTTGTATGGGCAATGTCGGCAGGATACAGTCCACATACCGCTTTTCCCTCGTGATGTACTTTTAACATCACATCAGTTGCTCTTTCGCTATCCATACTGAAAAATGTCATCAAAACTTCAATGACAAAGTCCATAGGTGTGTAATCATCATTGTTTAAAATCACTTTGTACTTGCGCGGCGGTTGTAACTTTTGCTTCTGTTCGTCGCGTACCGCGTCAACCACACCAGATTCGTTTGTCCCAGTCATAATAAAATATAGTCTTGTCTTATCAACTCAAGCAACTTGAATTGAAAAATAAATAAATTGTTAAAAAATCGCTTTAAAAACTTGACTGTCTGGCCAAATAAACTACAGTCTTTACCTAGCTGGACATAATCATCATATGGGCAGCTTAGCAAATTTCAAAGGTTAGATTAACTTAATTTAGTCAACTTATAGAAGGATGTAGAAGTATGGCTTGCGGAAAAGTCAAATGGTTCAACAACGCCAAAGGGTTTGGTTTCATCGTAGAAGACGGCAGCGAGGAAGATATCTTTGCCCATTACTCCACGATTGTAATGGATGGATACAAAACGCTTAAAGCTGGTCAGGATGTAACATTCGATCTGCAAGAAGGTCCCAAAGGCCTGCACGCTACCAACATCGCGCCGCTTGCGGACGAAGTCGTGTAGCTATTGCAATATTTTGGCACACTAAAAGCGGGTTACGTTTGTTGCTCGCTTAATCCCTTCATCAATTAGTCTCATTTCTTCCATCTTAGTTCATAAAATTTTATATCTTTATTAAATTGCATTAGCGACTTAGTGATTTGGTTGATACAATCCCCGCCGGTGTCAGGTCGGGCTCCGTTGTAGCTGGCCCAAAAACGCGTCAGGTGTGTTAGATATTTTTATTGCCCCAAACTAGTAACAATACCTAACAAACTTGCTACATGCCGAGCTCAACCATCCGCATGATGACCCGAATATGGGTTACCAAGCGGATGGCTGAATAAAGATCGTGTATGCGGATACGTCCTTGAATAGCAAGCTTTTGCTTTGTTGAACGGCTGTTTGGCCCTAAACTATCTAGGAATGATGATGACATCAAAAATTATTTACACTAAAACAGATGAAGCGCCGGCTCTGGCAACTTACTCTTTATTGCCAGTTATCCAAGCTTATACCAAAGCGGCTGGTGTTGAAGTTGAAACCCGTGATATCTCGCTGGCAGGCCGTGTCATTGCTAACTTCCCCGAGTTTCTGAGCGAAGAGCAAAGAATTGGTGATGCTCTGGCTGAGCTGGGTGAGCTGGCAAAAACGCCAGAAGCCAATATCATCAAACTCCCTAATATCAGTGCGTCTATCCCTCAGTTGAAAGCTACCATTAAAGAGCTGCAGGAAAAAGGTTACGCCCTTCCAGACTATCCAGAAGAACCAAAAGACGACAAAGAAGCTGCAATCAAAGCGACTTACGACAAGATCAAAGGTAGTGCAGTAAACCCTGTTCTACGTGAAGGTAACTCAGACCGCCGCGCGCCAGCTTCCGTAAAAGCATACGCACGCAAAAACCCACACTCAATGGGTGCCTGGTCAAAAGATTCGCAGTCTTATGTTGCCAGCATGAGCGAAGGTGACTTCTTTGGTTCTGAGCAGTCAACAACTGTTACCGAAGCAACTGACGTCACTATTGAACACGTTGCAGCAGATGGCACAGTATCTGTGCTTAAACAAAGTACTCCATTATTGGCTGGCGAAATCATTGATGCGTCTCGTATGAGCGTCACTGCGCTACGCAGTTTCCTGGAAGCGGAAGTTGAAGCAGCCAAAGAAAAAGGCGTGCTGTTCTCACTGCACATGAAAGCCACCATGATGAAGGTGTCTGATCCAATCATCTTTGGTCACGCTGTGAAAGTTTTCTATAAGGAAGTTTTTGCTAAACACGGCGAAACTTTCGAAAAACTGGGTGTCGATGTCAACAATGGTATTGGTGATGTTTACAACAAGCTGGCCAATCTGGACGACGCAAAGCGTGCAGAAATCGAAGCCGACCTTGCTGCGGTTTATGATGTACGACCAAGCATTGCAATGGTTGACTCTGACCGTGGTATCACTAACCTGCACGTACCAAGCGATGTGATCATCGATGCATCAATGCCAGCTGCAATCCGTACCAGTGGTCAAATGTGGAACGCCGAAGGTAAGCAACAAGATACCAGCTTTGTGATCCCAGATCGTTGTTACTCTGGTGTATATCAGGCAACCATTGAGTTCTGTAAAGAGCACGGTGCGTTTGACCCTCGTACTATGGGTACTATCCCTAACGTTGGTCTGATGGCACAAAAAGCAGAAGAATACGGTTCACACGACAAAACATTCGAAGCACCATCTGCGGGCCAAATCCGCGTCGTTGATCAAGCTGGTAACGTATTGCTTCAGCATGACGTAGAGCAAGGTGATATCTGGCGTATGTGTCAGGTGAAAGATGCACCAATCAGAGACTGGGTTAAACTTGCTGTTAACCGCTCGCGCGCTTCAAATACCCCCGCGGTATTCTGGTTGAACGAAAACCGTGCTCATGACGCTGAGCTAATCAAGAAAGTAAATGCCTACCTGCCAGAGCATGATACTGATGGTCTGGAAATTCACATCCTTGCACCAGTTGAAGCCACTAAGTTTTCACTGGCAAGAATGAAAGACGGTCAGGATACCATTTCTGTGACAGGTAACGTATTACGTGACTACCTGACTGACCTGTTCCCAATCCTTGAACTTGGCACCAGCGCGAAGATGCTGTCTATCGTACCACTGATGAATGGCGGTGGTCTGTTCGAAACTGGTGCGGGCGGCTCTGCACCTAAACACGTTCAGCAGTTCGAAAAAGAGAACCACCTGCGCTGGGATTCACTGGGTGAGTTCCTGGCACTGGCTGCGTCTTTAGAACACCTGAGCCAGGCGACGGGCAACAGCAAAGCACAGGTTCTGGCTGATACTCTGGACGCCGCGACAGGTAAATTCCTGGACGAGAACAAGTCTCCATCACGTAAAGTGAAAGAGCTGGACAACCGTGGCAGCCACTTCTACCTGGCTATGTACTGGGCACAGGCACTTGCAGAGCAAACACAAGATGCAGAGCTTCAGGCTAAGTTCGCAGACATTGCAAAAGGTCTGACCGACAACGAAGCGGCAATCGTCAGTGAACTGAACGATGTTCAGGGCCAGGCGATGAATATCGGCGGATACTTCCAGCCTAACGATGCGCTGGCTGCTGACGCAATGCGTCCTAGCAAAACGTTTAACGACGTTTTAGCAAGCATGGCTTAACTCGCGATTTAGTGGAAAAAGGTGGCTCATGAGCCACCTTTTTTATTTGTCTTTGATTTTTGCTACACTCGCGCCATCGCTCCATTAGCTAAACACCTAACTATGCCCGCTCCGCACCAAAAAAACCGAACACATTCAACTAGCCGCGTTCAAGCTAAACGTCCAGCCAAGCAACGCCCTGGTCCTAAACGCGCAACCAAGCCACAGGTTTCGCCTGATCAGGTTAAAGTGGTACTGTTCAATAAGCCTTTTGATGTTCTGTGCCAGTTTACGGACGACCAAAACCGTCAGACGCTCGCCGACTTTATCGATATAAAAGGTGTATATGCAGCAGGAAGACTTGACCGTGATAGCGAAGGTCTGCTGTTGCTCACCAATTGCGGCCGCTTGCAACACAAGCTGACGGAACCGGGGAAAAAAACCGACAAAACCTACTGGGTCCAGGTAGAAGGCGAACCTGACCAAGCTGCTTTGCAGGCACTGCGTGATGGTATCATACTCAAAGATGGTCCTACCCGACCCGCCAAGGTTAACCTGATCACTACACCATCTGTGTGGCCACGTAACCCGCCTATCCGGGAGCGCAAAAACATTCCCACCAGCTGGCTTGAAATCACCATTTCTGAAGGACGTAACCGCCAGGTTCGCCGTATGACAGCGCATGTCGGTCACCCTACGCTGAGATTAATACGTTATCGGATCGGACCCTATACCCTGGATGGGATTGACAATGGTCAGTATCAGGTGGTGAAGGCAAAATAACCCACCGCGAAAAACTTGGGATTAATCAACCCGCGACTTCCGGGCACCTTGATTTACATGCTATAATGCAGCTCACTTTTTTGTAATCAAAATACACAGCGAGTTTATGAGCGATAACAGTCAAATTAAAGTCATCGTCGGTATGTCCGGCGGCGTAGATTCCTCCGTTTCAGCTTACCTGCTAAAACAGCAAGGCTATCAGGTTGAAGGCCTGTTCATGAAGAACTGGGAAGAAGACGATAATGACGAATACTGTGCCGCTGCTGAAGATTTAAAAGATGCTCAGGCTGTCTGCGACAAGCTGGGCATTGAGCTACATACTGTTAATTTTGCCGCAGAATACTGGGACAACGTATTTGAGTACTTTCTAGCCGAATACAAGGCTGGCCGGACTCCAAACCCTGATATCATGTGCAACAAAGAAATCAAATTTAAAGCCTTTCTTGAATTTGCGGCAGAAGCATTGGGTGCCGATTATATCGCGACGGGCCACTATGTACGCCGTGAGGAACGGGATGGTAAGTTTGCCATGTTACGCGGTCTGGATAACAACAAAGATCAGAGTTACTTCCTGTACACGCTCAGTCACGAACACGTAGCACAAACCCTGTTCCCGGTGGGTAACATTGAGAAGCCAGAAGTGCGCCGCATTGCTGAAGAGCAAGATCTGATCACGCATGACAAAAAAGATAGTACAGGAATTTGCTTTATTGGCGAGCGCAAGTTCAAAGACTTCCTGCAAAAATTCCTGCCAGCTCAGCCGGGCAAAATTGAGGACAGCGAAGGCAACCATGTTGGTGAACATGAGGGTCTGATGTACCACACACTTGGCCAACGTAAAGGCCTGCTTATCGGTGGTATGAAAGAAGGCTCTGGCGAGCCCTGGTATGTCGTCGATAAAGACGTCGAGCGCAATGTACTGGTTGTTGGTCAGGGCAAAAACCACCCTCGCCTGTTCAGCAATGGTCTCAATGCGAACCAGCTTCACTGGGTCGACCGTGTCGGTCCACAGGGCACTACCCGTTGCACAGTTAAGACTCGTTATCGCCAGGAAGACATTCCTTGTACATTGCTCGTTGGCCAGGACGGTATGGCACGAGTGTTATTCGATGAGCCACAAAAGGCCGTAACCCCGGGCCAATCTGCGGTATTTTATCAGGACGATGTGTGTCTTGGTGGCGGAATCATTGAATCGGTGATCAAGTAATGCAACGTGACGTCGTGATCCATTGGCAGCCATGTGTCAGGTTGCAAAATTGGTACAAAAATGTGCCCGCTATGGCACTTTTAACGGCCATGAAACAGACAGTTTGTTAAAAAGTATCACTATTACTTCGCCAAAAAACCCACAGGATGTCTACGAAGACCCAGGCGCAGTGAAGCAAGGCTGCCGTGCATTAGTGGACCAGCTGAGTGCTCAGGGCGAAAAAGATGTAGAAATGGTCAAATATGTGGGCAGTCTGATGCAACTTGAACGTGCCTTGTCAGCAAACGGCAAAGCAATGGCTGAACTTGGCAAACGCATCGAGCAGCTTGACAGACAGTTACAGCATTTCGACATCGGCGATGAGCAAATCGTTGGGGCACTTGCGGATATTTACAGTCAGGTAGTCAGCCCAGTTGGCCCGAAAATTCAAATTTTTGGTAAACCTGAGTTGCTCAAACAATCTCATGTACAACATCAGATCCGGGCGCTGTTGCTGGCCGGGATCCGCAGCGCAGTATTATGGCGTCAACTCGGTGGTAAACGCCGTCACTTCTTCTTTGCAAAGAAGAAAATCATTGCCGCTGCACAAAGTTATATTTAAATATCGTTCAAAAACCAATTAGTTAGGAGAAGTTATGGAGCTTTCAGCGTTAACCGCTATCTCTCCAGTAGATGGTCGCTATGGTAGCAAAACCAGTGAGCTGAGAAGTATTTTCAGTGAATTCGGCCTGATCAAGTATCGCGTGACGGTTGAAGTACGTTGGCTACAAGCCCTGGCCAACGCAGCTGCAATCAACGAAGTTCCAGCCTTCAGTGAGCAGGCGAATGCCCTGTTAGACAGCATTGTTGATAACTTCAGTGAAGCCGATGCCGCACGTGTCAAAGAGATTGAGCGTACAACCAATCATGATGTTAAAGCCGTTGAGTATCTGTTAAAAGAGAAAGTGGCAGACAATGCTGAGCTTCAGGCTGTTAACGAATTTATTCACTTTGCCTGTACATCAGAAGACATCAACAACCTGTCGCATGGTCTGATGCTGAGTGAAGCTCGCGATCAGGTGCTGTTGCCGTACTGTGATAAACTGCTTGCAGCAATCAAAGAAAAAGCGATTGAATACAAATCAGTAGCTATGATGACCCGCACCCACGGTCAACCGGCTTCTCCTTCTACCATGGGTAAAGAGTTCGCGAATGTTTATGTGCGCTTGCAGCGTCAACGTGAGCAAATCGCAAACGTCCAGATCCTGGGTAAAATCAACGGCGCCGTAGGTAACTACAACGCACACCTGAGCGCTTACCCTGAGTATGACTGGCATGCGCATGCCGAGCAATTTGTATCAAGCTTGGGCTTAACCTGGAACGCATTTACCACCCAGATTGAACCGCATGATTATATTGCTGAACTGTTCGACGCTGTGGCACGTTTCAACACCATTTTGCTCGACTTTGACCGCGACATGTGGGGTTACATTGCGCTTAACCACTTTAAGCAAAAAACCATTGCCGGTGAAATTGGCTCTTCGACCATGCCGCATAAGGTAAACCCAATTGACTTCGAAAACTCCGAAGGCAACCTCGGCATTGCGAATGCAATCTTCACTCACCTTGCGCAGAAACTGCCTGTTTCTCGCTGGCAGCGTGACTTGACTGATTCAACAGTGCTACGCAACCTCGGTGTTGGAATGGGTTATACCCTGATCGCATACCAGGCGACGCTAAAAGGGATCAGTAAGCTGGAAGTGAATGCAGATCGTCTTCTGGCTGAGCTGGATGAAAACTGGGAACTTCTTGCTGAGCCAATCCAGACGGTAATGCGTAAATACGGCATTGAAAAGCCGTATGAGAAACTAAAAGAACTGACACGTGGCAAACGCGTTAACCAAGAGATCATGGCTGAGTTTATTGATGGCTTAGACCTGCCGGAACAAGTAAAAGCAGACATGAAACTAATGACGCCTGCCAACTATATTGGCCGTGCGGAAGCTTTCATTGATGAGTTAAACTAAACTGAGTTAATCTCACCTAAATCTGAGAAGCGAAAGTTACGGCGCAGTGCCGGGCTTTCGCTTTTTTATTGGAGCTATTTATGTATCAGCTATCTATCAATGCCCTGACCGAGGCTGCTTTCCTGACTCAGTACTGGCAAAAAAAGCCCTTACTTATTAAGCAAGGATTTAGGGATTTCATCGACCCCCTGTCACCCGAAGAGCTGGCTGGTCTTGCGATGGAAGAAAACATAGAATCTCGCATCGTTACCAATCACGACCAGCACTGGGATGCGCATCACGGTCCATTTGACGACTTCACCCTGCTAACAGAGCAACACAGCACTTTGTTAGTGCAAGCCGTTGACCATTGGCACCCTCAGGCCGCAACCTTACTTGAGCCTTTTCGCTTTATTCCAAACTGGCGTATTGATGATCTGATGATCAGTTTTTCAACGCCCGGGGCGGTGTTGGTCCGCACCTCGACCAGTACGATGTCTTTATTATTCAGGGTCAGGGCAAACGACGCTGGCGTGTCGGTATGCCCGATGCAAGCCTGAAGCAATTTGCTCAAAACAAGAGTTTGTTGCAGGTAGAACAGTTCGACGCTGTCATAGACGCAGAGTTAGAGCCTGGAGATATTTTGTACATTCCGCCTGGCTGCCCTCACGAAGGCTATGCTGTTGAGAATGCAATGAACTATTCTGTGGGTTTCAGAGCGCCGGATCAAAGAGATTTGCTTTCCAGCCTCGCCGACCACCTGATAGATTCAGAGTTAGGTTCAACCCGTTACAGTGACCCCGACCTTGCATTGCGCGACTCTTTGGGTGAGATCAGCTGCCAGGACAAAGGTAAGATCCGCAGTATGCTTGAATCGGTGCTCCACGACAGTGACATTTTTGATGAGTGGCTGGGCCGTACACTTAGTGAACCGAAACATGAAATGGACCTGGCACCACTGGATCCACCCTTAGCATTGGATGCCTTACTGGAGGATATTTCATCAGATGATGTTCTGGTACGCTCAGGTGGCGTCAGAGCGCTTTATCAAGTAACGACACAAACTGTGATACTGAGCGTAAATGGACAAAATTTCCCCCTCCCCCTTGAGGTCTTACCAGAAGTAAAAAAACTGACGGATCAGGCGACTACCCCTATTTCTACATTATTGAATGCAATTGAATGTTTGGAATTTAAACAAACTTTAACTACGCTTATAAACGATGGGTCCTTTTATATTGAGGACTGGGTGTAATTACCTGAATCTGAGGGTTAGTCATACAATAACAGGCATCCGCTCTAGCCGATGCCACAATAATAAAGAGCATAGGCTGGTCCCTTGGTCAGGCGTGATTATGATGTTTGATGCGAGGCAATCATGAATTACCACGTCGATAGAGTGAGTTGGCAAAAAACTCAGGGACAACTGCGCCAAATCCGTGAGCGAGTCTTTGTTTACGAACTTCACCTTCCAAAAGAAGTCGAATTTGACCAACACGATAACACCGCCGAGCATGTGCTCGTGCGAGATGAAAACCAGTGCCCTATCGGAACGGGCAGGCTGTGTTGTGACGGTTTGATCAGCCGAATTGCGATTATTCGAGCACACAGAAACCGTGAAGCATATCAATCTTTAATTGGCTTTTTGAGTATTCTGGCTGAACAAAAAGGTTATGAAAATGTGTTTGTACAGTGCATTCTGGATGAAGTCCCAACATTCCTTAAATCCGGTTTTTCCAAACAAGGAAGCGTATTTATGGAAGCAGGCATTCCAAGACAGCGCATGAAATGCCCGGTGAAAGAAATGAACTGTGAGCCGTTTACGATGCTGCACTAGCCCAAAGTTGGTCCTTGCTTGCCAAATCGTATAAACCATGAGCATGCTGGACCAGAATATTGGCGTATTCAGTTTGGGCTTGGTTTGGGCGCTCCGCGGCGAGGATTTTATCCGCTTTGAGTTGCCACTGATAAGAAAAGTGTTTGAGTGCTGCGCGAGCATCTGCGGCGCCGCTCACAGGCATAGCGTCCGTAGGTACTTTACCAGATATAACCCAATACCCTTTGCCTAAGTTGTCTTTGACTTTCCAGACTCCACAAATCGGGGGTAGAATGCGAGATTCTTTCGCCTGGATGTTCAAGCCAAGAATCCCTTTTTCTGCCAGGTATTTTTGTGCTGCCTGCAAAGATGTCTGTTGCCATTGAGCAAGCTGTTGCTGTTGCTCATTAGTTAATTGCGTATCGTGTTTATTCATTATGTGTACTTCATTGCTGTTTTCCCTTACTTTAGGGATTATGCTAGCCGGATGCAAGCGTCAACAAAGTTCAAAACCAGAGCATAGGCTTTGGCTGGCAGCTGGCAACGAGTTATTATTTGCATTTGCACAATAAATAGACTCGGCTAGTATTAAATAACTATTTCAGTGGCCACAGTGGAGCCAATATGCTTCCGCTTTCCATCGCAATTCAGTTCATGATTTTTGCCATCACCTGGTATGGAACAGGCTGGGGTTTTGCCCTGGGTGTTACTGGCTTATCTGGCTTAGGATTGTTTATCCTTCATCGTGCAGCTCAAACACAATCGCCCACAGATGAGGTTGTAGTTAAAGCTGATACAGATGGTCAACACAGTGACCTGAATTGTCTTGAACAACTTGGCCACACCATTACTCCACAACTCAGAGACCAGATTAACAGTGCTCGCCAGCAAACCAAGCAAGCTGTCGATAATATGTCAGCTGAATTTTCTCAGCTTGTTAGCAATATTAGTTCGACGCTCAGCAGTTTAGACAATAGCAGCGCCAATAGCCTGCAGCAAACAGCTCAGCACAGCCGTGATCAGTTAACCCAAATCCTCACGTATCTCGAACAATCCAATGTCAGCCAACAGCAGCGGACAGAGACTTTCAAGACATTGGTAGAACAAAGTAAAGAGTTACAGGCGATGTCAATTGACGTCGCTAAAATTGCTGAGCAAACAAATTTACTCGCTCTTAATGCCTCTATTGAAGCCGCTCGCGCCGGAGACAATGGCCGTGGCTTTGCAGTTGTTGCCGATGAAGTACGTGCGCTTGCTAATTCAAGCGGCGAGACAGGGGTGAAGATAAACAAAATGGTCGAGACCATTGCGCAGGCAATGCAAAGCTCTATGGCCATGATGGAAAGTGAACTGGCGGAGCGCCAGGCACTGACAGATAAATATCAGCAACAAATCAATGAAGTGATTGATACCTGGCTCACCTTATCACAAAACGTAGAGCAACAGGCGCAAGTGCTGCAAACCTCAAATGAGGACAATCGGCAAAAAATCTCAGAAATCCTGGTCGACTTGCAGTTTCAGGACCGCGTCGATCAGATCCAGGATAGCGTTACGATTGCATTGGATATCATGACTCAGGAGTTAGACCTGTTTATCGAGCAGCGCCGCAGCAGCAACAATGCTCGCTTCAATCACGAGCGGATCAGTGAGGCGTTATCACGTACCGCTGCAACACGAGAGCAACGGCATATTTTGGCGACAAAAAGTGGCAGTGCCAAGAATGATAACGACGACACAGTCGACGATCTCACTTTTTTCTGACATACAACATGAGGGTAAGTTATGAGCAAGACCATATTAGTGGTTGATGATTCCGATTCATTAAGACAAGTCGTCAATATCGCACTGACAGGTGCTGGCTATCAGGTAATAGAAGCATGTGATGGCAAGGATGCACTGAGTAAACTTAACGGCAACAAGGTACACCTCATCATCAGCGACGTGAACATGCCCAATATGAATGGCATTGAGTTCGTCAAAAATGTTAAACAACTCCCGCAGTATAAGTTCACCCCTGTGATTATGCTGACCACAGAAAACCAGCAAAGTATGATGGAAGAAGGTAAAAAAGCCGGTGCGAAGGCCTGGATGGTCAAACCCTTCAAGCCTGCGCAAATGCTTCAGGCAGTATCTAAACTACTGATGATGTGACTGCCATGTCCGAGTGTTTTAAGTTTCCAGCGGAGCTGACCATCTACGAAGTACAGGATGTACATACAGAGCTTATCGCTTTTTTGGCTGGAAAAACGGAAGTCGCACTGGATCTAAGCCTGGTCGAAGAGCTCGACAGTGCCGGGATCCAGCTGGCTATCTGGTTGGTAAATTACTGCCGTAACACAGGTGTTCAGATAGGCACCCTTGCTTTATCCGATCTGCTCACTGCCAGACTGTCTTTATTAAATGTGGCCCTTACTGAGCCCACTACAAGTGAGCCTTAGTCATGTCTGTTGATTTGAGCGCTGCCATTACTACCTTTGTCAATGAATCAAAAGAGCTGCTCGCTGAGATGGAAAACAGCTTACTTGATCTTGAAAGCAGTGAAGCCAGTACTGATCAGGACGAGACTATCAATGCCATCTTCCGCGCCATTCACACCATTAAAGGTAGTGCCGGACTATTCGGCTTTGACTATGTCGTAAGCCTGACACACATTGCCGAAACCGTGCTGGATGACGTCCGGGGTGGTGACAGAGAAATGAGCAAACCCCTGCTCTCTTTGTATCTGGAAACCGGTGATTTATGTGATGAATTGATCATGCTCGCCGCATCGGAAAATGAGCCAAGTGCGCAACAACTTAGCCAGCTTGCAAAGCTCACCGAGCAATTCAGTGCATTTACCAAAAGCGTCGACACACCACAAAACACAGAGGCTGATAGTGAAACACAGCCGCAAGATGGAACCTGGTTTTTGTGTTTTGTTCCTAACGAAAATGTGCTGCGTAACGGTCTGGATCCGTACCCATTTATTCACTTTTTGAACAACGAGGTGGAGTCCCTTGAAGTAGCCACCAATTGCACTGCACTCAATGCCGAAACGCCCTACGACCCTGAATCCTGTTACCTGGCCTTTTTGATGTTATTTCATACCAGCCAGAACAAGGACGTGATAGAAGACGTGTTCGAATTTATAAAAAATGATGCGGTGGTTGAGATTTTGCCGCCAGGTCAGTGTCACTACGACGCCATTACCGATTGCGTAAAGCACTTTCCAGACCCGTCACAGTTTCATGCCACCCTGGCAAGACTGACACAATCGCGCCTGCCGGCTCAGCCATTGGATCCTGCGTCAGTGCCAGATGAAGCCGTGCCACCAGCTCAGACAAAAGGTAAGAAAAAAAATAAGCTCCACACCAGTAAAACCCTACGAGTTGAAGCCATGAAACTCGACCGATTGATCGATCAGGTTGGGGAAATGGTGATCACAGGTGCCCGTACCAACTTGCTGGCACACGAAACGGGTAACGAAACACTGATTGAAGCTATGGCCCTGCTAGAACGACTGGTTGAAAACATTCGTGACAGCTCGTTAAAACTGCGCATGGTCCAGATTGGTGAAACCTTCAATAAGTTCAAACGGGTTGTTCGCGATGTGGCCGATGAGCTGGGCAAAGAGGTGGAGCTCAATATTGTCGGCGCCGATACCGAGCTGGACAAAACCTTTGTCGAAAAAGTCAGCGACCCACTGATGCACATCATTCGCAATGCCATTGATCATGGCATTGAACCACCCGAGCAGCGACTTGCTGCGGGTAAACCGGCATGTGGCCAGCTAACACTCAAGGCCTATCATGATTCTGGCTCAATCGTCATCGAAATTCAGGATGACGGTCAGGGACTGGATCCAGGCAAGATCCTGGCCCGAGCCATAGAAAATGGCCTGGTCAATCAAGATCATTCGTTACAGGATAAAGAAATCAATCTGCTGATTTTTGAACCGGGGTTTTCTACCGCCGCTACCGTGACCAGTATCTCCGGTCGTGGTGTGGGCATGGACGTGGTAAAACGCAATGTCGAAAGCCTGCGTGGTAGTGTAGAAGTCGACAGCAACAAAGGATTGGGCTCTAAAATTATCATTCGCTTACCGCTTACCTTATCCATCATAGACGGGTTTATGTTTACCGTTGGTGCCGAGGACTATGTGATCCCACTTGATACCGTAGTGGAATGCCTGGAGCTGCACGAGGTGGTGTCTGAGTCTGATATTCAGGATAAAAACTACATTAACCTCAGAACTGAGGTCCTGCCCTTTATTCGTCTGCGCACCCTGTTTGGGATCGAGCAGCAAATAGAACACACGAAGGAATCACTGGTCATCGTCCAGTTTGGCACGCTCAGAGCTGGCCTGGTCGTAGACTCGTTGCAAGGAGAGTTTCAGACCGTAGTAAAACCTCTGGGGAGGCTGTTCGAAGGCCTCAAATGTATCAGCGGCGCAACCATACTCGGCAGTGGTAAAGTGGCTATCATTCTCGATGTCTCTGCCCTGATCCGCACCGCAATTACTATGTACGAGTCCTTAGAACTCAAGCATTAGTCAGATAAATCGGAGCATAAAAATGTTTAAAAATCTGACCATCAAAAACAAAATCATTCTGGCCATGTTTACCATGGGGCTATTACTACTGGTGATTGCCATATCTGTGCAAATGAAAAATGGCCGTATAGAAGGATTTGCCACCGATGTGGGTCAAACCGATATCCCCGAAGCCATCTATGCGCTGAATATGCTCGATGAGCTTGGCGATATGAACAGCAATGTGCTGGAGTACATTGCCGGTGAAGCCGATGAAAAAGCGGACTTTTTGTCTAATTACAGTGAATTTACTAACTATCTGGAAGACCTTAAACGGCTCAACTCTGTTGATACCAGCTACATCCGTCAGCTTGAGGACTTGGTGCGTCGTTATGCAAGCGAAAACCAAGAACTGATCTTTGACCGCTTTGATCCCCTTCAGGAAGAAAAAGCCGTCGAAAAATATGAATACCTCAACCGCGAATTCGCAGAGCCACTGGAAAGCCTGCTCGACTCACAAAAAGAGGCCGAAGTGGCCGATGCCGGCAGCAGCGGCGACTTTGCCGAAGTGGTTAACGATGACTTACCCGGCGTGCGCTACTACCTAGAACTGATCGACGAGCAAGGCGATATGATGAGTTCACTCAATGCCTATATGCGAGGTCGAGTCGGTGCCACAGCCGCCTTCGAAAAAGACGCCCGCACCTTTTCTAACTTTCTATCTGAGCTCAAACCACTGGAAAGAAAACCCCTGGAAATTAAAGCCATTGGTGATATCGAACGCATGTATCTCGGGCTCTATAACGGCGGTAAAGAGATATTCGCTATGTACGACCCCAGACAAAAAATTCAGGCATCTAAAGATGTTGACCGGCTGGAACATGATATTTTTAATAAGATAGAGGAAATACTGGAAAAAATCTCCAATGAGGCGATTGCAGAAAGCACTACCTCACTCAACGACCTGATGTCTGCTGCACGCGACAGCATTCGCCTGGTCTGGGGCTTGCTGGTAGTTGCCATTGTACTTGCTATCGCTACAGCTGCCTTTTTGATCCGCGGCATTGTACTTCCTATTAATGCACTGGCGGATGCCGCAGAAGACTTACGCTCGGGCGAAGGCGACCTGACCCGGCGTATTCCGGATTTTGGCAATGACGAGATTGGCCAAACGGCACAGAGTTTTAACGGTTTTATTGAACGGCTGCAAAACATTCTGCTGGATATTCAGGAGTCCGTCGAGTCCATCGCCCACAGTACCAACGAAGTCAGTACGACCTCTCGCATGCTCAGCTCCACCTCAAACCAACTTGCCGCCAGTGTGGAGGAAACCTCTGCGTCACTGGAGCAAATGAGCTCTTCTATCTCGATGAATACCGAGAATTCAAAAATGACCAACGACATTGCCAAGCAATCCAGCAGTGAAGCAAATGATGGCGGCCAGGCGGTAAAAGACACGGTTCAGGCAATGACTCAGATAGCCGAAAAAATTGGTATCATTGAGGACATAGCCTACAAAACTAACCTGCTGGCACTGAATGCCGCAATTGAGGCTGCCAGAGCCGGTGAACATGGGAAAGGCTTCGCGGTAGTAGCTGACGAAGTGCGTAAACTAGCTGAGCGCTCTCAGGTTGCTGCACAGGACATCAGCACACTGGCCGACAACAGTGTTAAAATAGCTCAACATGCCGGCGCTATGCTCGACAGAATGGTGCCTAACATTGGCAAAACCGCTGATCTGGTACAGGAGATCACCGCCGCCTCCACAGAGCAAAGCACCAGTGTTGCTGAAATCAACCGCACCGTTGCCCAGCTTGATGAAATCGCCCAGCAAAATGCCTCCGCTTCGGAAGAGCTCGCGTCAACCGCTAAGATGGTTCAGGACCAAACTGGAGATATTCGCTCTACCGTGAGCTACTTTAAGTTAAGTAATAATGGTCGGGGCAGCAGCAAAGGACGTTCTTCTCATATAGTCCACGACAACAGTCATAACCGGGAAGACGGTTATACCCCGTTTGATGAGTAATGCGCTATGAATGACTTAATTCACAGCCCGGCTACCACGCCTTACGACCACGATAAGTATCTGGCGTTTGAGCTCAACGGCGCCCCCTATTCAATCAGTATTGCCATTGTCAGGGAGATAATGGAATACATTGAAGTGGACAAAATACCCATGGCGCCCGAGTTTATTATTGGTGCCATCAACCTCAGAGGACTGGTTATCCCGGTTTTTGACTTATCCGTCAGGCTCAACAAACCAGCCCAGGCCATCACTAATCGCACCTGCATTATTGTGGCTGAGTGCGACTACAAAGCACAAAATATTACCGTGGGTTTAAAAGTCGACATGGTCACTAAAGTATTGGATATCCCGGCTCACGAGGTTGACCAGGTGCCCAGTATTGCCGGTCAGTTTCATAGTCGCTTTGTATACGGGCTGGCCAAACTGAAGGACAACCTGATGACAATACTGGATATCACCAAAATACTCACCCTGAATGATGTGCAGTTGTTTGACGACTTACAGCAGCAACACAAACAGCTATCTTTTGAGCTGCCTCTCGACGCTGACTCCAATACCCAGTTCGAGGAGACCTAACATGAGTTCAGAGTCTATAAGAATAAACAATAACACCGATAGCGAAGAGCTCCACTCTCTGTTGGTGTCTATCGGAAATGACACCTTTGGCATACCCATAGACTCGGTCAAAGAAGTGATTGAGCTGACTGACACCACTATGGTGCCTATGTGCAATCAGGTGATCAGAGGCGTGATTAACGTCCGTGGCAGCGTGATCCCCGTACTTGACCTGCAATACCGCCTGATGCTCAAAAACCCTCAGCCCTACAATAAATACAGCTGCATCGTATTATATGACTTCTATGACCCCAGCCTGGATGAAACCATGACGCTTGGCATGTTGGTCAGCAGCGTGATGTCCATCCAATTCATTAACTGCACTCAGCTGGAAGATTCGCCCTCATTTGGTGCCAATATCCCTCGTCATTTCGTCTGGAAAATGGCTAAGATCAATAATCAGCTCACTATTTTGCTGGATATGAAAAGCGTACTCAATATCAGCGAAATCAATACTCAACTGAAGTCCTCTCAGGCCGAGTTTTTTACCCGGTTTTGCCAACGCTAGGTCACTATGGCGATTTCAGCGCTGGAATTTCAACAACTCAATCGGCTGTTTGAACAGCATACCGGAATAAGTCTCGGTAAAAACAAAGCCGATATTGTGGCCAGTCGCCTTGCCAGCCGGCTGCGCGCCAGTCGTAGTCCTTCTTTCAGCAAATATTACCGATTATTACTGACTCCGGAGGGCCAGGATGAGCTGCAGATTTTCATCGATAAGCTGACCACACATGAGACCTATTTTTTTCGCGAGCAGGCCCAGTTTGAGTTTCTTTACCATTATTATCAACACAATCGCCCCAGGCATTCACCTATCCGCGCCTGGAGTGCAGCCTGCTCCAGCGGTGAAGAAGCCTACTCACTCGCGATGATCCTCGACGATCTGTTTTATAATCGCCCCTGGCACGTTATCGGCACGGATATTTCGGAAATGTCGGTGTTGATGGCCAGAGATGCCCGCTATGCGATTTCCACCGTGGGGAAAATTCCTAAACGTTATCGGATCCGCTACTGCATGAAAGGTACTGGTAAAAACGCTGATAATTTTACGCTCATCTCAACGCTGAAAAAACAGTGCAGTTTTCAGGAAGACAACTTATTGAACCTGACCACAGTAGATTTCTCGTTTGATGTAATCTTTCTGCGCAATGTACTTATCTACTTTGACAAACCAAAACAACAAGCCATTCTGAATAATATCATCAAGCGTTTAAACCATGGTGGTTTACTCTTTCTTGGGCACTCGGAAGCCATACGCGATAAACCCGCATGCCTGCAAACCCTGAGCCCATGCATCTATAAGAAGGTAGCCTTATGACCAGCGTCTTTATCATCGATGATTCTGCCCTGATGCGCCAGATCATGAGTGAGGTCATCGCCCATGAGCGCACCTTAAATGTCAGTGGTACAGCACCGGATCCCATCATTGCCGAGCGAAAAATGAAGCTTAACTGGCCAGATGTTATCTTGTTAGACGTCGAGATGCCAAAAATGGATGGCTTAACCTTCCTGAAAAAAATCATGCAGGAACGTCCTACGCCGGTGATAATCTGCTCAGCGCTGGCTCAGGAAAAAACGACCACTGCCATCGAGGCATTGGCCTGTGGGGCGGTCGATGTTATTGCCAAACCCACTCAGGGGCTGGGAGAATTTCTGCACAGCGACTCAGTGTCGCAGATCATTGACGCCATCAAAGCTGCCACCAAAGCCAAAGTTCGTCAGCTAAAGTATCTGGATGAAGGCTCGTTTCGGGAATTGCATACAACGGAAGAGGTACTGCCTGCACACAAGACTGCGCAACCTCCAGAAAGCGCGGGGAAAGTCATAGCCATTGGTGCCTCAACAGGTGGCACAGAGGCAATCGCCCGGCTGCTCCAACTCCTGCCGGCTCTTTCTCCCCCTGTTGTGGTTGTGCAGCATATGCCGGGGAAGTTCACTGCGGCGTTTGCACAACGCCTCAATGACATCACTGCGCATACAGTCCAGGAAGGTCAAACCGCCGTAAGGATCCGCCCAGGCCATGTATATATTGCGCCTGGTGGTCAGCATATGTTGGTAAAACGTCAGGGCTCGGACTACTATTTAGAAATACGCGATGGGCCACTTGTGAGCCGTCATAAACCTTCGGTCGACGTGTTGTTTCGCTCTGTAGCACAATCGGTGGGTAACCATGCCATTGGCGTGATCTTAACCGGTATGGGCAACGACGGGGCAAGTGGTTTGCTGGAAATGAAGCAAAAAGGTGCGGTTACTTTTGCAGAAAGTGAAGCCAGCTGTGTGGTGTTTGGCATGCCAAAAGAAGCCATCGCGAGGGGGGCCGTCGACAAAATCTACGCGCTAAGTAACCTCCCTTACCAGATCCAAAAAGCGCTTGGGTGATCTGTATGAAAAAGCAACTGACTCAACTTCTGGATATTGCCTATCTGAGCTATGATGAGCAAGGTCAGATCGTCGCCCTTTCTGATTCAGCCGAACGCATGCTGGATTTAAAACCCGGCGATGTCCTGTCACAAAAGTTGGTGTTTATTGACGAAGATTTTAAAGAGCTCAGTATTTCAGAGATTTTATTCGACCCAATCTTTGACCAGATAGAGCTTGGCGTCAGTATTGACAACAGCAGCGTTACCTGGGTGAAGTTGTATAGCTTCAGGCAGGATAATATCCACTACATCAGGCTGGAGCCCATAGAAGAGCTGATTTCTGTCAGACGTCTGAATAAACAATTAGCTATCCGCGACCCCCATACCGGCTTACTTTATCGGGATGCCTTCATCAGTAAAATTAAAGAACAACCACATCAGGGTACCATTTGCTGTGTCCGTATCTGTAATTTTCAACGTATTTCTGAGGTGTGGAATATTGGCGTCGCCAACTTGGTATTTATGGAGATCCTTGCACGGTTTCAGGGCGAGTTCGATAAAGGCATTTTTTCAAAACACTCTTCCGATTGTTACTGTGTGTTTATTCCGCAATTTGTGCCCATCAATATAGAAACGCTGTACAAACAGCTGAATGAGCCATTCAACTTTAACGGCAACAGTTTCTACAGTAATGTCTCTCTTGGGTACTATAAAGAACAACCCGACGACGACCATGAGCTGAGTCTCAACAAAGCGGAAATGGCGACCTTTGATTCGCTGGCGGATCATAACCGCCTGGTAGAATTCAAAGATACGCTGGCCAAGCAGATTGAACGACAAAACAAAATTGAAACCGGTCTGCGCAGTGCCCTTTATCAGGGCAATCTGGAGGACAGTTTTGAAGTAGTCTTTCAGCCGATACATGACACCAAAACCGAGCGCCTGATTGGTGCGGAATGTCTGATGCGCTGGGAGCTTGACGGCCAACCTATTCCGCCTACTGAGTTTATTCCTGTCATAGAAAGTACAGGAGAAATCAACAAACTTACGCACTTTACGCTTAGCCAGATCAACGTATTAAAGGCGCTGCTGGCCGAGGAACAAATTGAAGCCAGTTTGTTCCGTTTTGCCATCAATATCAGCGTTGTAGAAATTCTCGATGTAAACTTTACCACCCGACTGCTGCAAGCTCTGGACAGACTGGCACTCAATCCCGCTAAGATAAAACTAGAGCTGACTGAGTCGGCCCTGATTGACAACTTTAATTACATCAATGAGATTTTACAGAAACTACAAAGTCAGGGGCTGATGATATCCATAGATGACTTTGGCACTGGCTACTCCAGCCTGAGTTATTTATGTAAACTGCATTTCGACGAGATAAAAATAGACCGGGCCTTTGTGACTCATGTTGTCAGCGACGGTAAAATGCAGTCTTTATTTAATTCTATTGTGTCACTGGCCAAAAACCTCGATAAGCCTCTGGTTGCTGAGGGCATTGAACACTTAGATCAAATGATTTACGCCAAGGCCAAAGGCGTTGAATATGTGCAGGGCTATTACTACAGTAAACCATTAAGTATTAAAGACTTTGTAGACTATGTTGTCGCCGATAAGTCAAGCTACCTGCACTTTGAAGAGTAACGTATACGATAACGCATACACAACGTACAAATTATTTATACGTTATCGTATGCGTTTTCAGTCCTAACCACCCAGAACTCTGGCAGGGTCAACTTTAACAGCCTGCCAGGCTGGATACAGGCAGGACAATACGGCAATCACCAGAGTGATAGACAATACAGCCACGACATCAAACCACATCAGCTGACTGGGTAAAAACTCAATAAAGTACACTCCCTGAAGCGGATTGTCCCCATCCATCTCAACCCAGGCGCGGAATAAATCGGATATATTCAGTGCCAGCAAAATGCCAATAAACAAGCCTACCAGGGCACCAATAAGCGCATAACTCACTCCCTGGATCGCAAAAGTAGTAAAAATGGTACTGTCTTTTGCACCCATGGTTTTTAAAATCGCGATATCGGCCTGTTTTTCTTTCACTTCCATTACCATGGAAGACACTATGTTAAAGCTGGCGACTGCGATTATCAGAAACACCACCAGATAGACTATGGTTCTGACCATCTGAATGTCCTGATAAAGGCTGCCCTGAGTACGAAACCAGCTGTTAACATAAACCAGATCAGGCAACGCCCTGCCTGCAGACATCGCTATCTGATGAGCGGAAAATACATCGTCGACTTTTGCGCGCAGCCCGGTTACCTGATCCTCAGCCAGCCCCATTGCCTGCTGTAATCTTTTCACCGATACCAAGGCCAATGACCGGTCGATTGGCCCACCCATGTCAATGACACCAGCCAATACAAAGTTCAACCGCTTTGGTGCCGCCAGGGGAGAATCAGCCTGAGGATTGGCCACCAACAACGTGACCTTATCTCCGGGCGATAGCCCCAGCTCTTTGGCAATATGCTGACCTAAAACTATGTCATCCCCAGATAATGCAGACAGTGAGCTCCCCTTGATAAACTGCCCTACCTCCGAAACCGTGTGATGAGAAGCAAAATCTACACCTTTCACCTCGGCGGCTTTCAACTCACCACGAAACTGCACCATAGCTGTGACCGAAATCTCTGGTGCTGCTGCGACAACGCCTGGTTGTGCCTCCAGTAAACGGACCTTTTCAGGCCAGTTAGAAATTGGCTCATACGGTGCCTGATAAGCCACATGCGGCACCACTGATAACAAACGGGTCTTTAACTGCTGCTCAAACCCATTGATGACAGACAAGGCCACAATCAATACGGCGACACCCAGCATCACACCAAGCGTTGACGATTTACTCAAAAAACCGATTAACCCTGCCTGATGTTTGGATGCTCTTAACCGATTACTGATAAATATACTCAGCATTGCACTAAGCCTCGTTTTGCAAAGTATGTTCGACCAAAACACCGTCATCCAGCGCTACTGCACGGCCTAACTTGGCAGCGAGTTCCAGATCATGTGTCACCACGACAAAGCTGGTTTTCAAATCACGGTTAAGCTCCTTGAGTAACGCATAAATTTTCAATGCATTTTGTTTATCAAGGTTCCCCGTCGGCTCATCCGCCAGCACCAAGGCCGGACGAGTGACCAATGCACGGGCAATCGCCACTCGCTGACGTTCGCCACCGGATAGCTCAGATGGACGATGACCACCGCGATGGGCCAGTCCCACTTTATCCAGCATTTCCTCAGCCTGAGCGTGCGCTGCTTTGGGTGACTGACCCGATATCAGCAGCGGCATTGCGACATTTTCAAGCGCAGTAAAGTCCATCAAAAGATGATGAAACTGATAGATAAAGCCCAAGTTTTGATTGCGAAAATCGGCTTGCTTACGACGCGACAAGCTGGCAACGTCCGTCCCTTTAATTTGAACTGTGCCACTGCTTGCAGTATCCAGCGTGCCAAGAATATGTAGCAAGGTGCTTTTACCCGAGCCTGAACTACCGACAATTGCCAGCATATCACCCTGCGCAAGCACCAGCTCGACCCCTTTTAACACCTCAACCTGCTGCCCCGCTTCATCATAGGCCTTATTCAGACCCTGACACTCAATTACTAAATCACTCATACCTTAACACCTCAGCAGGAAGCACTTTTGCGGCTTTAAACGCCGGATACAATGTTGCAAGAAAACTCAATAACAAACTGGTTGCAACTATCAGACTCAAACTCAACCAATCGAACCGAACCGGTAACTCAGCACCACCAAGTAAAGACAAGCCACTAAGTGCTACCACTTCATTGATATTGCTGGCCAGCAGGTACCCAAATACCACTCCAAACAGAGTACCAACCACACCGTTATACAATCCCTGAACCATGAATACCCGGGCGATAGCTCCCGGTGCCAACCCAAGAGTTTGTAAAATCGCAACTTCGCCCTGCTTTTCACTGACCATCATGGATAAGGCAGAAACAATATTAAAGACCGCGACAATTACAATCAGGCCGAGCAACAATGACATGATGCGTTTTTCCATCGCCACAGCGGCAAATAACGCCCCCTGTTGTACATGCCAGTCTGAGTACGTCAAGCCTGACAAAAGCGGAGCATGTGTGGTTTTAAATTCATTGACAGCAAACGCATCCTTGAGGGTAATACTGACATCAAAATCTGCTGGTTTGCGCTTAAGCAGACGTTGCAAACTCTTTCCATCGGCAAAAGCCAAATTGACGTCGGCCTCACTGCGCGTGTTATAGATCAGAGCCACAGTGAACAGGCGTTGCTTGGGTACCCGTCCCATCGGGGTGTAACTACTCATATCGGGCATAATCACCCGAACTTTTTGGCCTAAACGCACGTCCAGTTGGTTCGCCAAATAACGGCTCAATGCCAGTTGATATTTCTGCTCACGAAATTGCGCTATGCTGCCCGCTTCAATATGTGGTTCTAGTGCTGAAGGGTAACCACTGAAGGCTCCCTGTAAACGCACCCCGACCAGATCTTTATTGGTCTGTAGGATCACATCACTGGTAACGTAAGGCGTAACCCGTTTTACCTCAGGCAAGGTTGCTAACTTATCCAATAGCTGCGTAGCATCAGCCTTGTGTTTTTCAGACGACTTGTGCAACTGTACATGTGGGATCAGGTCAAGCATGGCGTTTTTAAGGCTCTGCTCAAACCCGTTCATCACGGAACTGACCGTGATCAGTGCCATTAAACCAAGTGCGATACCGGCAATGGAAAAAACGAAATAAAAGACACAAACCCGTTGCCTTTTGTGGCACGGCTGTATCTGAGCCCTATATAAAGGCTAACAGGCTGAAACATAATAGTTTATTTTTCTATATATAAGTTCAGTGCACGATACTAGCACAATCAAGAAAGCGGGGTCATACCTTTGGCCCCAAAAAAAAGTGTAAAATTTTTTTAATTGTGGCTCTAAATTACACTGGGTTTTAGTGTAGAATGCGGCAAATCTCGCGGTATGGACCTTCAATGTTTTCGTTATCAAGATTTAAACATATGAATTTCAAGGGAGATTTGTTCGGTGGTGTGACCACTGCAATCATTTCCCTACCACTCGCCCTCGCCTTTGGCGTGGCATCCGGAGCCGGAGCTGAAGCCGGTATGTGGGGCGCAATTCTCGTTGGCCTCTTCGCTGCCTTGTTTGGCGGTTCAACCTCCCTGATCTCAGAACCAACTGGACCGATGACGGTCATTATGACAGCAGTGCTGACCACTATGGTGTCAAAATACCCTGAAGCCGGACCGGCGATGGCCTTTACAGTAGTTATGATGGCCGGGGCATTTCAAATATTATTAGGCACACTCAAACTCGGTAAATACGTCACTCTAATGCCCTACAGTGTGGTTTCAGGGTTTATGTCAGGGATTGGCGTCATACTAATCATCCTGCAATTGGCACCACTACTGGGTCATCAGGCTCCACCGGGTGGTGTTCCCGGCACCCTATCAGCATTTCCCGAGCTGTTTCTAAACCTGCACTTCTCAGAGCTCTTTTTAGGTCTTCTGACTCTGGGTGTACTCTTCTACATGCCGAATAAATATCGCCAGTACGTTCCCGCTCAGCTCGTAGCCTTAGTCGTTGTTACCTTGATATCCATCCTGCTTTTTGATACCGACAGTATTCGCAGAATTGGCGAAATCCCCAGCGGCCTGCCAGAAATTGTCTGGCCGACTTTTACCCCTGAACTGTTTACTGAAATGGTCATAGACGCGCTGGTACTGGGCACACTAGGGTGTATTGATACACTGCTGACAGCGGTTATTGGTGATAGCTTGACCCGTACCGAGCACGACTCAGACAAAGAGCTTCGTGGTCAGGGTATTGCAAACATGATTGCAGGTTTTTTTGGTGCGTTACCAGGTGCTGGTGCCACGATGGGCACGGTGGTCAATATCCAGGTGGGTGCTCGCTCCCCGCTGGCGGGGATCTTCCGGGCGTTGATCCTAATGGCCGTTGTCTTTGTTGCAGGCAGCCTGACCGAACCAATTCCCATGGCTGTGCTGGCAGGTATCGCCGTCTACGTCGGAATTAACATTCTTGACTGGAGCTTTATCCAGCGCGCTCACAAACTTAGCATAAGTCAGATGGCCATCATGTATGGTGTTATGCTGCTTACGGTATTCGTCGATTTGATGGTGGCTGTTGGCCTGGGTGTGTTTATTTCCAATATTATGGTCATTGAGCGCCTTAGTCGTGTGCAGGAGCAACATGTCAAAGCCATCAGTGATGGCGATGCCGATGAAGACGTACCATTATCCACACACGAGCGCGCATTGCTGGAACAAGCGAAGGGTCAACTGTTGTTCTTTTACCTGTCAGGGCCAATGATCTTCAGCGTATCAAAAGCAATTACGCGCCAGCACCGACATATTGGCGAGTATAAGACAATGGTGCTCGATTTAAGTGATGTTGCCATGCTGGATGTAACCGTCAGCCTGGCGATTGAAAACGCCATCAGCGATGCACTGGATGCGGATTGTCAGGTCTTTATTTACTCGCCTAATAAAGATACCAGCGAGCAGCTTCAGAAATTTAATATTCGCAGCAAGCTGGGAGAGCATGCATTCTGTAACAGCCGCGAACAGGCGCTGAGCAGAGCACTGCAAGCCATGGAGGCAAACAGTATTGAAGCTTAGAGCTGTTCCGCTAAAAAGTCGATAAGTGCACGAATAGCTGTCGACAAATATTTTCTGGGCGGGTAAACCGCCCAGATCCCCTCCGCCATCGGTGTAAAGTCATCCAAGACTGTCACTAACTCCCCACATTCAAGTGCTTCCTGCACGTAATAATGGGGCAATTGTACGACTCCTAACCCCTGCCTGGCCGCATCGAGTAATGCCCAGCCACTGTTACACCTGAGTGTTCCGGATACTTTTACATGCCGTTCAACGCCATGATCCATAAAACGCCAGTACTGCGCATTGCCCAGCAGACAATTATGTTCTGCCAAATCTCGGATATGCTTGATTGGCTGGTGCCGCATCTGGTAATCACTAGAAACGCATACCAAAGTGCACCGCTGAGACAAACGTTTTGCATGCAATGACGAGTCTTTAAGCTGGCCGATTCTAATCGCCAGATCCACGCCCTGCTCAACCAGGTCTAACTGGGCGTTGGTCAATTCCATATCCACAGTCACAGAGGGAAAGCGACACATAAATTGATGCACCAGTGGCATAATATATTGCTCACCATACATCACGGGTGCCGTCATCCTGATTTTCCCCGTAGGCTGAGTATCTCTTTGCCGCAAAGCGGCTGTCGCGTCCTCGTAGGCGTGCTGCAGCAGCCGTGCATGACTCAGAAAGACCTGGCCTTCCGGAGTCAGGGCCAGATTACGTGTTGTACGTGTCAGTAACTGATATCCGAGCTCTGACTCAAGGGTTTTAACCCGTCGGCTTACCTGTGCCACGGACGTATCCAACTGCTGTGCCGCTCCCGTAAATGACCCACAGGTCGCCACCGCTACAAATTCATCTAAACCTGACCATCTGTCCATTATTACAAATACGTAAAAGTCTTTCTTAATTTTTAAGATTATCAAACTCTCAGAGCAAGTTATACTTTTGTTTTCACACTACAAAACTGGAGTAATGATGGCTGAGTTTATTAAATCACGGGCTGCGATTGCCTGGGGACCAGGACAACCACTGAGCATTGAGGAAGTGGATGTAATGATGCCCAAGGCGGGCGAAGTATTGGTCAAAATCGTTGCCACCGGCGTGTGCCACACAGATGCATTCACTTTGTCTGGCGACGATCCTGAAGGCGTGTTCCCGGCTATTCTAGGCCACGAAGGCGGCGGCATTGTTGAGGCAGTGGGCGAAGGCGTGACCAGCGTTGCAGTTGGTGATCATGTAATCCCTCTGTACACGCCTGAATGTGGTGAGTGTAAGTTCTGTACCTCAGGAAAAACAAACCTGTGTCAAAAAATCCGTACGACTCAGGGGAAAGGTGTCATGCCGGACGGCACTACCCGTTTCTACAAAGATGGTGAACCGATTTATCACTACATGGGTACCTCGACCTTCTCTGAGTACACGGTACTGCCTGAGATTTCTCTGGCCAAAGTGAATAAAAGCGCCCCACTTGAAGAGATCTGCCTGCTAGGCTGTGGCGTAACCACGGGCATGGGCGCGGTCATGAATACCGCAAAAGTGCAGCCTGGTGATACCGTCGCTATCTTCGGACTAGGTGGGATCGGCCTGTCTGCGGTAATAGGTGCGGTTATGGCGGGTGCCAGCCGGATCATTGGCGTGGATATCAACACAGACAAGTATGCACTGGCACAAAAGCTCGGCGCAACCGACGTTATTAATCCGAATGATTACGACAAACCCATTCAGGAAGTCATCGTAGAGATGACCGATGGTGGCGTGGACTTTTCATTTGAATGTATTGGAAACGTCAATGTGATGCGCAGTGCACTGGAATGCTGCCACAAAGGCTGGGGTGAATCTGTCATCATCGGCGTTGCCGGTGCAGGTCAGGAAATCTCTACTCGTCCTTTCCAGCTGGTCACAGGCCGAGTCTGGCGTGGCACCGCATTTGGCGGAGTTAAAGGTCGCTCCGAACTGCCAGAAATCGTCGAGCGCTACCTCGCAGGTGAGTTTAAACTGGACGATTTCATCACTCATACCATGTCACTCGATGATATCAACGAGGCCTTTGATCTGATGCATCAGGGCAAGAGCATACGTTCGGTGATCCATTTCTAGGGAAATATATGGAATTAGTGAGTGAAAATAAGGTCGCCGGTGGCTGGCATCGACGCTATCGTCATCAAAGCCAGCACACTCAATGCGACATGACCTTTGCTATCTTCCTGCCAGAGCAGGCAAATAACGACCAGCCAGTACCTGTGCTTTACTGGCTATCGGGGTTGACCTGCACTGACGAGAATTTTATGCAAAAGGCGGGCGCATTTAAGCGAGCCAATGAATTGGGTATTGCTATCGTGGCACCGGATACATCTCCGCGAGGAGAAGGTGTACCTGATGACCCCCAGCAGTGCTATGACTTTGGCCTGGGTGCGGGTTTTTACGTCAACGCCACACAAGCCCCCTATGATAGACACTATCAGATGTACAGCTATGTGAGCGAAGAGTTACCGGCGCTAATCGAGCAGCAGTTCCCTGTTTCTCACAAGCGTGCCATTGCAGGTCACTCTATGGGTGGCCATGGCGCACTGGTCGTCGGGCTAAAAAACCCATCGCGTTATAACAGTATCTCTGCGTTTAGTCCTATTTCAAACCCGGCAGATTGTCCGTGGGGCAAAAAAGCGTTTTCGGGTTATCTGGGTGAAGAGAGTCAAGCCTGGTTGGCCTATGATGCCTGCCACTTGCTCAGACAAAGTAAGGACGATCTAAAGGTGCCAACGCGAGTTGATCAGGGTGAAGCCGACCAGTTCCTTGAAGAACAGCTTAAGCCGCAAGCTTTAGTGAAAGCGGCTCAGGCTGCGGACTATCCGCTCACGGTGACAATGCACCCGGATTATGACCACAGTTACTTCTTTATTTCTTCATTCATAGATGCGCACCTGGATTTTCATGCGCAGTATCTGAAGTGAACCACAAAAAAAGGCGCTGATGCGCCTTTTGCTTGCTTAACATAGTATTTTAAACAGTCAGATCACCATACTGATTGTTCACTGTCAGTTTGACTGGTTTGTCAAAGCCCGGAATACTCAGCGCTTCTTTACTCAACTGCAATTGTGACTCATCGATCATGCCATTACCAAAGCGGTAAATCAGCTCATACTGACCGAGATCAGCCGCCTGTTGATAGCTGGCTTGCTGCTGTTTTGTTTCTTCCAGCTTAGTACTGTGCTGTTCAAATTCAGCTTCACCATAACGCTTAGCAAGCAATTTCAGAGTCATCTCTGGTGACAGGACTGTCGCTGTTGCATTGTTGCCACCAAACCCTTTGGAGTTAATAAAGGCAATGTCCATTTTTTTGCAGTGATAGTGATGTGTACGAATATCCAGATGTTGATCATAAACATCTTCAGCGACTGCATCTATGGTTGTCACGCCTGGCATAATTTGATGGCTAAACACCCCCAACGCCATGGCAAGCTGGTCACCTGATGCGGGTCCAATTGTATGCCCTACAAATGCTTTAGGTGCCGCCACTTTCCACCCATCAATACCGAAGGTCTCTGCAATACGATGATAAATGAAAGATTCTGTCACACGGTTTTGTGGCGTACTCGAACCATGCGCAAGAATAAAGCTACGTTGTTGCAGCGCTTCTGTGCCTGCGATTTGTTCCGCCAGAGCGACAGACTTAGCCATTGTGATGTAGTTACCAGGACCTGGTGCGGTAATTGACTTCTTTACACCATCAGCATTGACATACACATCCGCAACTGACCCCATAATATCGGCACCAAGCTCCAGCGCCAGCTTGTCATCCATCAGAATGGCAACCTGAGCCCCTTCCCCGATTGTAAAACCGCAATTTTCGCCAAACGGACGACTGGTACGGCGATAATCAACCTGATCTGTATTATCCAGCTTACGTAAACCTTCCTCGTTGGCCAGTGCGCCCATATTACCGAAGCCTTCAATAACCTCCGGAGTAAGTGCACATTCAACACTGGCAACGACTGCAACGCGGGTACGACCCGCCTGAATATCATTGACCGCCGCACGTAAATTATACAAAAAAGTCGCGCAAGCGCCCGATGTTGAGAAGGTAGTACCGACACTACCCGTTACATAGGCGTTAATGAAGTCTGTTGACATAGTATTGAGACCCAGCGCAAGCTGCTTAGTGCTCACCCGCTCGCCCTTCATTCGGCTGCGGAAAAGTCCACCAAAGCCCTCATCGTTCACCTGCCCTACTACTGAGGCCGAGTAGGTCCCAATCTGATCAGGCTCAACGCTGTTCATCACTTTTTGCCAGTCTAACCCTGTTGAACGTATCGCATCGGTCGCAGCAAAAATCGTCGCCTGGAGGCCGCGTGGTTGATAACGGCTGTTATACATAACCGAAGGATCGAACCCGGTAGGTAGCTGACCAGCGGCTTTAATAGGATTATCTCTGTGACTGTCAACCTTCACCTCCAACTGTTCAGGGATGAACACCTGAGCTGTTTTTTCGTCAATAAATTCTAGTTGCCAACTAGCAGGAACCGGCGTTGGTAAATCACGTTTACGGCAGGTAAAAGTCAGGCCGCTATCGTCACTTGCCTGCATAGTTAATTTCTGCTGCCAGTGTGTTGCGTCAACGTCAAAGTGATTTTTTTCGATTTTCCTGATCAGTGTGCCTTCTATAATCTGGCGACCAAACAGAGATTCAATCTGCTCTGGACGTACAACGTCCCCGTCTGCAGTGACCAACTCCGAGCCCTGCAACGATACCAGGTTCATCAAAGTTGCCAGGCCCAGAAAGGTTTCCTGTCTTGCAGCATCATCCAGGCTGTCTAATACAATACGGCGATACCCCTGATGGAACGAGGTTCTGCCAGAGGCGTTCACGCCTCCCATGCCTACGATAATTGGTAATGCTGTCATATCAATCTCTTATCTACTAAAACTTATGAGCCGATTTTAGAACGAAGAAAAATATGTTACTTTACATTTTTCGCCACATAACATGCAAAATACGCCACGCATTAGAGGTCGGATGAGATGAACAACCATAGCCACCGCATTGCCTTCACAATTTATGAACAAATGCTTATAACCAGTGTGACGCTGCCGGTTGAGATGCTCCGCGCTGGTGAGGCATTTGCGAGACGCCACCTTGGTCATGAGTTTGTTCCTCTGGAGCTTGCCTGGCTGAGTGAAACAGGCGCCCCTGTAAATTCATCCATGGGTATCCCATTTTCAGCCCACACCAGTTTCGCCGCACTCAATGAATTTGACTATATAATAGTGCCCAGTATTTGGCGTAATCCCCGCCCCGTGCTCCGAAAAAATGCCTCTTTGGTGTCAAATGTGGCAAAGGCATGGTGGGCCGGCGCAACGCTTATCGGTGTCGGTACGGGAGTGTGTTTCCTCGCTGAATCCGGGATCCTGGATGGCCATTCGGCCACAACTCACTGGCATTATGCAGAACAGTTCAAACGCAGCTATCCACTTGTCGCTTTGCGGCCTGACTACTTTATTACTCAATCAGAACGCCTGTATACGGTAGCCAGCCTGAACGCACTGGCAGATGTGGTCGTTCATTTAATTGGACAATTCTATGGCCGTGAGGCTGCTCACCATGTACAGCAAAACTTTTCCCATGAAGTTCGAAAGCCATACGAGGAGCAAAGATATCTTGAAGGTGCGGTAGATAGACACAGCGACGAGCAAGTCGCGTCAATCCAGTTTTGGTTACGTAATAATTATGCTGACGAAATCACTTTTCCAGATGTCGCGACTCAGTTTGGCATGAGTTACCGAACTTTCAATCGCCGTTTTAAGGCCGCAACAGGTCAGACTGCCGCGAATTATTTACAAACAGTACGCGTCCGGCAAGTAACGGAACTGCTCGCATCAACCAACTTAAGCATTCAGGAAATCGCTCTGGCTTGTGGCTTCAACTCTCAGGGACAACTTACAAGGGTGTTTAAAAGCACGATGAATCAAACTCCCAGTCAATATCGTCAGGTGGTTAGGAAAAAGCTGTTTTCCTAACTACAAAAGACTTATTACCTCAAGCCACTGGGTCTTACCGTTAAAGTGAAACTCAACTTCTTCACCAACGTCAAGCCCTTGCAATGCTTGCCCAAGAGGGGATGCAAGTGTTATCACCATCACTTGTGTTGTACCCAAGGTCAGCTTTAACCCGCCCTCACCGGGACCAATATAAAACCAATGATGTGTATCCTGCTCATCCGCAAGTTCAACCAAAGCGCCAACCTGGATAGCGGAAGGACAGCTTAATGTATACGTACTGGCAAACGCATGAATGGCCTGATACGCCTGATCTACTCGCTCACTCTGTCCCTCAGCCAGGTAGCCTGACTCTATACTGAGTGAGTCATATTGAGTTTCCGCCGCACTTTGTTCATGAATTGCATCTGCTCTTGCGCTGTTCGCTGCCTGTTGTGCTTCCTGCAGCTTACACTCAAGCGCAAATTTTAGGTGTTCAATGACATGGTGTTTGTTCAAGCTGCCTCCTATCAGACGTCAAAAGGGCCCTCAGGCCCTTTTACAGATAAAAAAGTGATTCTAACAGCAAGCAGTCACTCAGAACAGAGATTCAAAGCTACCGTCTGGGAACAAGACCCCAGGGATCCCACGAACTGTTTTCACGTCACCAATCTGCTGGTCACCATAGTAGTATCCACCTGTGAAATTACGTCCTTTTTGTTTTATATCCAACCAATAACCATCCTTACCTTTTGCAACGATATTATTATTGCTACCCGAACGACGCACTTCCATTTGCATAACTCTGCCCCCAAGTAAATAGGCGAGGTCAGCTGAGGTCAGGTCGGTAAAACTATCTGGCTCTGCGGCTAACTGCAGCTGAAAATCAGCCGCACCTTTTAATGTGAAATCCACGTGCAAGCCGAATGTTAAATCCAGTTCAGTATCAAACTCAAAGGGCGTTTTTTCTGCTGCATACAAAGTAACGGGTGTAACCTGATTTTCCGTTTCAAAATCGCCTCGCAAACGCAAGTTAGCAATCACGCTTTCAACCGTATTACTTGGTGAGAGCACTCGGTTTAACCGTGCCCGCATATCCGCTTTTGTCTCAGACTCTGCCGTTTTTAGCGTGACTTCACCGGCAAATCGGGAGGTGCCCGTTGCTGTTTCCAAACTGTCTGCATCAATTGAACCATCAAATAACAGGAAAATATCGCTTAAATCTGCAGACAAAGATACATCCCCTTTTCGTACAGAGACAGAGCCACTACCAGAGATCCGATCTCCCAAGGTTGGACTCTGACGCCACTCTGGCATGGTAACGTCCATCTCTACCTCAAAATCCCTGCTAAGTCCTGTTACGCGCCAGTGAAAGGAAGGCTCTGTCGAATATACTATGTCCAGCCCTTTAATACGATAAGTGCCAGGCGCCGAATCGTGCGCAGGAGATACATTGTCAACGACATCATATATCGCTTCCGTGAGCACCAGGAATGACTGTTGAGCCGTTTCGTTCATCACCAACCGTTCAATCTCACTGAGCTTCAGCTTAACCTCGTCACTGTACTTCTCTTCTTGTAACCGGATCACACCCAGTGAGTCCCTGAAGTGGTTTAGCAAGTCATTATTAAATACCGTTTCAGTTCCTTTAAGCGTGTCCATCTCTTGAAGCTGCAAAGCCTCATTGGCCATAAGCAACACGTTTCCGGCAACACCGGTAAATAGCGCACTCTCCTTTTCATCCAATGACACTTCCATAAAATATTGATTTACTTCATTGATGTAAGTTTGCCATAACGTATAATCATTGTTGGTATAAGCCAAATCAAAAGCCTCAGCAAGAGACAAGACTTCCTCATCTTTACTCCCCTGAAGATTCAACTGCCGCATAATATCAGCATACGTGTAGGCCTTAGCTGTAAACTCAGCTTGCACAGACTGATTGATACTCGTGTGTGCCAGATGATAAATAGGCGTATTAGTTAAAGATAGCACCGTGCTATCTAGCCTATCGTCGCTTAACAGAGTCGCATAGGATGAAAACAGGAGTTTATTCTGACCTGCAGAGGGTTTGGCTACCAAGGAATAAGTCAAATTCGCCGCCACCGGTTCCCCATAATCAATCTCATCATTGTCATTGAGATCATTAGGGTCATTTAGCTGAGCCCTGCCACACCCCAAAATTCTGGGACAGAAAACCTGAAGATTAGCAGGGGTAAAGTCAAATCGGTAGACGCTGCCAGCGTCTAGATTAACTGCTAGCTTATTTAAATCATCAGAAGTAAATTCCTGTTTCTCACTGGAGTCAATTTGCGTAATGGATAATGTACCAGCAGTAGCCGTGAAGTTTGGCAAGTAAAACGTCACAGATGCTTCTAATGATTGACTAACATCATGACCTAGACCCGGCTCACTATTATCCACCGTCGGTGCGGGATCACTACTCCCACCACATGCAGCTAAGGTTGCCGCCAAAAAGAAAGGTAAGAGTCTATTAATTCGTCGCATTTTGTTACCTCCCTAAAAAGTCAAGTTAACGAACCAGTTCAAATTAACATAGTACGCCTTTTCAATGTCTGGATTATCCATTTTCACTGAAAAGCCGGCATAGTCATTCTTAATACCCAGCTCTACCGCTTCACTGTGTGTTTCATAACCACCAAATAAAGCCCAGCTATCTGAAAAGTGATATGACAGATTTGCCTGAATAAAAGTGTCGTCAATAAATTTACGTGCTTTAAGTTCGGTAGAGAACCTATCATTGATACGGTAGTCGACACCCAGGTAATATCTGGCATCCCGCTCGAAGGTATATTCAATTTCCTGGTCATAGGCCGATGTGCGAAGTCTGACTGAAGGGGTTGTATCTATGCCTCCCTCTCGTTCTGTGAAAGGAATATCTGTCGTAAACCCGTTAACGAATCCAGCCCCTTCATATTTCGTTTCATACATCAGGTCTTTACCAGCAGCCCATACTCGCAGGTCCTTTGTTATTTGCCAGTCGACGGATAGATCAAAGCTGTAGCCGTCACCTTGTGGGTTATCTACCGGAGTAAAAGACTTGAATAACACATCTTTTGAAAAGTAGTATTCAGCCTGGAGTTTACCTTCTACTTCACTACCAAATATGGTGCCGTCAACCTCAGCCTCCTGAAAGTGCGTACTTTTGAAATAGGTAAATTTTGGTGTAACGATCAATTTATTATCGAGCAGAGACAGGTCATAGCTCAGAAAAATGCCGTTGGTTGTAGCCTGACGCCCCCACAAATAATATCGATAATTACGCTGCTCAAAAGGCAGATCATTCTTTTCTGTATGCGTATAGCGTGCAGTGTCAGGATCGAAAGCAAGCAAATAATCGAAGCGACTTTGTGCACCTATCCCTATGCCTTTATATTTCATGCCTAACTCAAATAGGTTATATGTAAAGGCACTGTCACCTTCCGTCAGCGGTCCATCGAAATCTTCAACAAACGCCTTAACCGGCTGTGCTTCAGTGTATATCTCACTGTGAAACTGATGAATTAACTGTATGTCATCAGGAGCTGAAAACGCCTCCTGAGACAAAGGCAAACAACACAGAGAAAGTAGAGGTGTAATTTTTTTAATGTCATAAACTTAACTTCTAAAAAAAAGGGGAAAGGTCACCCTTTCCCCTTTTCAAATTGGCTTACATTAGTTGCTAGACTGACCGATAAAGTCAATGTCCGTATAGTCTACTGACAGGCCTGTAAAGTAATCAACACGGAAGCCGTTTGTAATTTCCTCTACACTACCTACGCCAACTGACTGTTCGGTATCGTTAAATAGTGACACATTGCCGCGCAATGGGCCAGCTTGATCGATAAGACCAACTTTAAACACATAACCGTTAAAGTTATCGATCGATACTGAAGCCATGCCTAGATCGTCGTTATTATCCTCATTGCGAATATCAAAGTGTGCGGTAAACTCCGTGCCTTCGGTATCACCTTTGAGCACAATTGAGGCCAGCTCGGTTGTATCGTCGACGAATAGTGGAGATGGGTTACCTTGCTGGTCAACTGCGGTCAATTCTGAGTGGAAATATCCGTTGAAGCCATATTGACCATCTACAAACTCAACCAAATTAAAGGTTTTGCCATGAGAAATATCAAAGTCTCGTGCGTCTTCTACATTCTGAATACTGCCATCAACATAAAGTACTGAACAAGATGCATTTGGCATTGCAATGGCGTCTATAGCCCAGCGCTCACACTCAGCCAGATCCGGAGACTTAATTTCAACCTTTTGACCAGAGTCAGCCACTAAGTAACCTGACCAGGTAAAGATAATCTTACTCTGCGCACCAGAGTTAACCTGGCCATTCGCTACAATCTTCTCGTCACCTTTGGTATTTTCCAGATTCAGAGCGTAAGTTTCTGTGTTATAACTGTATTTCCAGTCAGGGAAGTTAGGGGCTGTGCCACTATGGTCGCCAGAGTCTAGTCCAGAATCCCAGATGTCTCTCACGACATCATAGATAACTTCACCCGCATTGAATGTGGCATCAGCGCCTTCTTTAGTCACGAAGCTAATGTTAACCAGTTTGTCTGTGCCCTGCATAGCAAGCGCCGTCATTCTGTAATCTTCAATTTGTAACGCCGTGACCCCTTCAAGTCCAGAAATCTCACCAGTTGCTTCGGTAACCAGCTCATTCGACTCATTGATAGCAAGGTCAGCCGCATCGGTTGAGGCATTTTGGTTTTGAGCGAGGGTTTTATAAGTATTTGCAAGCTCTAGTGATGCTTTTGCGGCTGTCTCTGCTGCCTGGAAAGCCGCAATAACGTCTTGCAGGCTAGTTTGAGTTTTAGCTATTTCACTCAATGCAACTTCAGCAGAGGCTTGATCTGTAATCGCAGCAACCGCTGTCATCGCTGTCTGGAACTGCACTTCCATTTCGCCTTTCTTAGCGAATGCTGCCTCTTTACTTGCCCTGGCAGCCTGGAGGCTTTCATCCGACGCTTGCTTAGCAACATCAAGCGTCGCACCAAACTCCGCTATCTTCGCATTGGCAGCAGCAAGTTCTGCGGTAATTTGACCACCCAGTTGATCTTTACGGGCAACCAAAGACGTGACCTTGGTTAACAACCCGCCCGCTTGCGTGAGTGTTGGCTGATACTTAGCATCTAAAGTCACCAAACCAGTTGCAGCAGAAACCAGTTGCTCAGCACCCGATAGTTCACGTACCAACAACTTCCCTAAATTATCGCCCTCTACGTCTGTCGCAACTGCAGCCGTAAACTGGGTATTCAAGACAACAGCAGCACTGCCGTAAGCAATGGCTTTTTCTTTGGTTGCAGTATCAGCAGCCAGTGCTTTTACAGCAGCCAATGACGCAGCAAATTCGTCCAACTGAGCATCGCTACCTGTCAGAGTTTGTTCGCCCGATTCAATACTAGCCAACAGTGAAGCGTTTAAACTATCCAAAGAAGTGTCGCCGTTACCCAAATCGTCAAGTTGGTCGACTACTTTACCAGAGTCATCTTTTAGTTGCTCATCTGACGTCGCTCCGTTTTTAACGGCCTTGTCTTTGGCTGCTTTTGCATCAGCCGCAACCTGATCGACATCAGACTCATCAACACCCGCTTCGATCAACGCGGCTTTAATTGCCTCTTCATCACCTGATACTATCGCGTTTAGTACTTTACCGGCTTTCTTTGTTTCCGTTTTTAACTTGGAAAATATCTGGCTATTGCCCAGGTTACCTTGCTCAACATCACCAGATAGTTCAGCCAATACGTCCGCTACCGTTCTGCTTTCTTTACCGGCCAGAGATTGCAGTGAAGATGCCACTTGCACTAAGACAAGCGCGCCCGCATCTAGCTTCTCAGTTCCATCCACATCAGTAAAGTCAACCACACCACCGAGCGACAAGTCGCTGGCCAGTGTTGCAACCAAGGAAAGATCGCCCACAAGCTGCCCAATTACCTGGATACTCGCTTGTCCTACTGTAGCGGCGTCGATTGCAGACTCTCCGGCAAGCAAAATACGTGCTGCTGTTGAAGTAAATACTGACAAATTCGCTTTGTAAGAACCGTCATCACCATCTGCATATGACGGTGCATTTTTAGCAGTCGCAGCCCTTGCAGCAGTGTTTGCAGAAATCAGTTTGACAACAGACAACTCGATATCGTCTTTATACCACTCACCAAAGTCAACCTTGCCATTGTCATTAAAGACCGAACCATCATTCACTTTAATCGCAGTACCCACGCCACATCCAGCAAATGCATCACACTTAACCAGTGCATCGCCATCTTTAGATGTTTTCACTGTGATATAAAGAGGTCCAGAAAACCCTTCGTCAACAAAGATTTCGTACAAACCTTGTGCCGATGTTTTTAGCTCTGTAGGGTTACCGCTGATTAACTTAGCTTCAGCTTTTTCTTTTGCTTCGCTTTCACTTTCTGCTTTTTCTGTCGCTGACTCTTCGCCAGCAGCTGCTCGATATGCCAGGTCAATCATATTGCCCTGTTCATCCACTGTTTTAACACTAACGGTTGCACCACTGAGGGTTCCCTTAACGGCTTTACCTGATACTGAAACATTAAACTTAGCAGCAACAGTACTTTCAACTTCGGATGGAGCTGGGGGAGGATTAACAGTTGGTTTGCTATCATCACTATCAAATAAGCTACAGCCGGTAAGGCCCAGGCTTAATGCAATGGTGGATGCCACTGGAGTAAATTTATTCATGCGCTTTGCCACTAGAGGTCTCCTTAAATAGCTTGCGTGTTTTTCTTTATTTATTTGCCTATGCGAATGTTTTTGTCAAACGAGACTCTAAGCTAATTTGGGTACTTTAGCCCATCAATATACTCAATACTCTTAACAAAGTCATTGCAAAACACACTTCTTTGTAAACAAATATAAAACGCAAAGGTGAACTTTTCCAACATAGATTTCATTCTTGCGTAGTGTAGAGAGTGAATGTGACATTTTTGACATATTCAGCCTCCCCCGTCAAATCAGCCAGTTTGACTGTCAAACGCCACTCCATCACTGGATCACTACAAGCACCTACCATTACTTCAGCGGACCAAAACTCACCCTGTTGCTGTGTAAAAAAAACAGGGATGGTACCCATATACATTTGGGTACCTTCCAACCAGGCAGACTGTACCTTTATATCGGACGAACTCAGGGCCAGGGACAATTCAAATGGGGTTTCCGGGTGGAGTTTTTTAGCTGAACTCCAAAGCGCTGCTTCACCCTTTTGGCAAGGAGCAGAGGCAATACAATTTAAGGAAGTTTGCGAACTTTCACTTTTTTCTGAACTTTCATGTATAATAGTGGCTGGGTCTGAACAGGCCGTAAGAAAAGTGACTAAAAAAACACCGGTTAATGTGCAAGTTTTCTGCATAATACGAAGTGTGTGACATTGTGAAAAGAAATCCAGTGTAAGTGGAATAAGTCTTTTCGACCAGCTTTGGGCGTCAAGTTTTGCAATTTGTTTTGATATTGCGCAATTCGCGTACTCATTGAACAAGTGACTCGTTCAAAATTTGATTGATGTCATTATTTTAGGTGTTTGTAGTATCTTTTCGTTTGCAAAAAAATTATTATTTCCTTGCAAAAATAAGGGTTTCTCAAGCTGGTTAGAGTTCCGTTCTAAATGGATGTAACTCCAACGGGTTTGTTGAAATAAAAAACAGGGCCTGTATTACAGGTTAATCATTTCTAATCGCATTAATTGCAGCGGAATCCAGAAAATGAGCCAAACAGTAGCATCACAAACTGAGTACAATTATAAGGTTGTACGCCAATTCGCTATAATGACAGTGATTTGGGGCATCGTTGGCATGGGTGTAGGTGTATTTATCGCGGCGCAACTTGCGTGGCCTGCGTTAAACTTCGACATTCCATGGTTAACTTACTCTCGACTTCGTCCGTTACACACGAACGCAGTAATCTTCGCATTTGGTACAAGTGCACTTTTTGCAACATCTTACTATGTTGTACAGCGCACATGTCAGACGCGTCTATTCTCTGACAAGCTAGCCGCTTTCACATTCTGGGGCTGGCAGGCAATCATTCTTTCAGCAGCTATCACACTGCCTCTGGGTATCACATCTTCTAAAGAATATGCTGAGCTTGAGTGGCCAATTGATATCGCTATTGCTGTTGTTTGGGTTACGTATGCCGTTGTTTTCTTCGGCACGCTGATCAAACGTAAAGTGTCTCATATTTATGTTGCGAACTGGTTCTATGCGGGCTTCATTATTACCGTTGCAGTACTTCACATCGTAAACAGCATGGCTGTACCTGTATCTCTCACCAAGTCATACTCTATTTATGCGGGTGCAGTTGATGCAATGGTTCAGTGGTGGTATGGCCACAACGCGGTAGGTTTCCTTCTAACTGCGGGCTTCCTGGGCATGATGTACTACTTCGTACCTAAGCAAGCTGGTCGCCCTGTTTACTCTTACCGTTTATCGGTTGTTCACTTCTGGGCACTTGTTTCTCTATATATCTGGGCAGGTCCTCACCACCTACACTACACAGCTCTACCTGACTGGACTCAGTCTTTGGGTATGGTCATGTCTGTGATCCTATTCGTTCCTTCTTGGGGTGGTATGATCAACGGTATCATGACACTGTCTGGTGCATGGCATAAACTACGTACAGACCCAGTACTGCGCTTCCTGGTTGTTTCCCTGTCTTTCTACGGTATGTCTACCTTCGAAGGCCCGATGATGGCAATTAAATCTGTAAACGCGCTATCACACTACACTGACTGGACTGTCGGCCACGTACACTCAGGTGCACTGGGTTGGGTAGCAATGATTTCTATCGGTGCTATCTATCACCTAATCCCTGCACTATTCGGTCACGCTAACATGTACAGTGTAAAACTGGTTAACACCCATTTCTGGTTACACACAGTTGGTGTTGTTCTGTACATCGTCGCTATGTGGATCTCAGGTGTTATGCAAGGTCTGATGTGGCGTGCAGTTAACTCTGACGGTACCTTGATGTACAGCTTCGTACAATCTCTTGAAGCGTCTAAGCCTTTCTACATCATGCGATTCCTGGGCGGTGTCTTCATCGTGGTTGGTATGCTGGTAATGGCTTACAACGTTTACCGTACTGTGGCAGCTAAGAGTGGTTCTTTGACCACTGACGCTAACACGCAAATGGCTTAAGGGGTGTCGAGTATGAGCAATAATAACTCTACAAACAAACATGAAATCGTCGAAAAGAACGTCGGCCTGATGGCTATCCTGACGGTTTTTGCCATCAGCTTTGGTGCACTCGTTGAGATCACCCCACTGATGTTCCAAAAAGACACCACCCAGCCAGTTGAAGGCCTGCGCCCTCTTACTGCGCTGGAAATGGAAGGCCGTGATATCTATGTCCGTGAAGGTTGCTACAACTGTCACTCACAGATGATCCGCCCATTCCGTGACGAAGTTGAGCGCTATGGCCATTACTCTGTAGCCGGTGAATCTGTTTGGGATCACCCGTTCCAGTGGGGCTCTAAGCGTACAGGTCCAGATTTGGCACGTGTTGGTCAGCGTTATTCTGATGACTGGCATTTTGCTCACCTGATGGATCCTCGCTCTGTAGTACCTGAGTCAAACATGCCTGGCTACCCTTGGCTCAATGAGAATGTATTGGACGGTCAACTAACCGCTAAGAAACTTGAAGTGTTCCGTAATTTTGGTGTGCCTTACACCGATGAGGACATTCAGGGTGCTGAGGCAGCAGTAAAGGGCAAAACCGAAATGGAAGCTCTGATTGCATACCTTCAGCAACTTGGCACACATTTGAAGTAATTTGTTATGGATTACGGCACATACAGAGGCATTTTGACTCTGGTAATTTTAGTACTGTTCATAGTGATTGTTGTGTGGGCATACAGCAAGCGTAGCAAACGCCGTTTTGATGACGCAGCTAATGCCATCTTTGAAGATGAAAAGAAACACAACAACACAATCTCAAACGAGGAAAAGGAGTCTGAAAAATGACTAGCTTTTGGAGTATTTGGGTCATCGTATTGACCTTGGCGTGTCTGGCTCTGATCTTTGGCCTGCTGCTTTGGAACCTGAAAAACTACACAGGTGTTGAAGAAGGCGAAAGTTGTGGTCACGAGTTTGACGGAATCGAAGAACTAAATAATCCACTACCAAAGTGGTGGACTTACATGTTCTTCGCAACATTTATCTGGTCTGTTTACTATCTTGCTGCGTACCCGGGTCTGGGTAACTTTGCAGGCTTTTTGAACTGGACGAGCTCTAACCAGGGCGTGACGTCTCTTGAAGAGTCTAAACAAGCAACGGAAGAAGCCAAAGCAAATGGTCACTGGGTTCAACTCGATAAAGAGTTTGAAGCTGCTGACGAGCGTTTCGGCCCTATCTTCAAAGCGTTTGCTGAGCAAGATATCGAGACACTGGCAAAGGACCAAAAAGCACTTGAAATTGGTCAACGTCTGTTCGCTCAGAACTGTGCACAATGTCACGGTTCCGATGCACGTGGCGCAATGGGCTTCCCTAACCTGGCAGACAATGACTGGTTATATGGCGGTACACCTGACAAGATCAAAGAAACACTACTGCAAGGCCGTGTAGCTGCGATGCCAGGTTGGCAAGATGCACTGGGTGACCAGGGCATCAAAGAAATGACTGCTTATGTACTGAGCTTGTCTGGTCGTAAGGTAAACCAAAAAGACGCCGATGCAGGTAAAGCGAAATTCGCAATGTGTGCAGCGTGTCACGGTATGGATGGTAAAGGCTCTGTTGCCCACAACCTGCCTTTCGGTGCACCTAACCTGACCGACAACATCTGGTTGTATGGTGGTTCTCAACGTGCAGTTGAAGAAACACTACGTCATGGCCGTGCCGGTGTAATGCCAGCGTGGAAAGACATTCTGGGTGAAGACAAAGTACACCTGCTAACAGCTTACGTGTACAGCCTCTCTCAGGAGAAATAATCGAATAGATTATAAGTTTATTTAAGATCAAAAAAGCCTCCAATCGGAGGCTTTTTTTTAGGTATTTACCCCAAATAAGATAGAATATTGCCACTGAAATTAAGCTGTTGAGTCGTTATGAACCCTACTCCCTGGTATAAGAATTTTTGGCCTTGGTTTTTAATGTTTTTTCCGCTGGTTACCATAATTGCCTGCGTATTTTTGGTGATCTTTGCCGTCGGTAATGGTCCGGACATGGTGGTCGACGACTACTATAAAAAAGGTAAAGCCATTAACCTTGAACTCAGCAAATTCGATAAAGCCAAAGCTTTGTATTTACATGGTGATCTTGATGTCAGTGAAGACAGAGTCAGCTTTACCTTCACTAAAGGTGATCACAGTAAGGTCAATGCCCTGAAAGCCTCTTTTTATCACCGCACAGTCAAAAAATATGATTTTGAGGTCACCCTGCTGGCCAATGCCGCAGGCGAGTTTACCGCGATTCTGGATGAACCGCATCGTGGTGCGTTTACCGTGTTTCTTGAACCTATGGACCAGAGCTGGAAGTTAAAAGAGAAACTTCAGCTGCCCACCGCACAGAAAGTCGCCATTTCTCCAGAATATAAGTAGACACTATGACAACCAGTTGTTTTCATTGTCTGGAGCCCGTACCGCCGGGGTTTTCTGCTCACATAGAATTTGAAGGTCAGCCGCAGCCGGTGTGCTGCACTGGCTGTCAGGCGGTCGCCGAAACCATTCTTGCTCAGGGCATGAGCGACTACTACAAATTTCGCACTGACAGTGCAGGCAAGGTAGAAGAACTTGTTCCGGAGCAATTAAAAGAGCTGCTCAGTTACGACAACGCCGATATCCAGCAAGACTTTGTAAGTCAGCAAGGCGAACTGCAAGAGGTGTTACTAAGTGTTGAAGGGATCAGCTGCGCGGCCTGTGCCTGGCTTATCGAAAAACAACTACTTGGACTCAAAGGCATTGCCAGGGTTGATGTCAACACGTCGACACACAGAGCCATGATCCTGTGGCACCCACAACAATGTAAGCTCAGTGATATTATCAAATCACTGCATCAAATTGGCTATAAGGCCTACCCTTTTCAGGCCGATGATGAAGCCGCGCAAAAGCAAACTGTCGCTAAAGCCTATTTACGTCGGCTAGGTGTCGCAGGTCTCATGACCATGCAAGTCATGATGTTCGCGTTTGCCATGTATTTTGGCATGTTTTCCGGTATGGAAGACAATTTCGAACAATACTTCCGCTGGATCAGTTTATTTTTAGCCTCTCCGGTGATCCTGTACTCGGCAATGCCATTTTTGACTAATGCCATCAAAGGCCTCAGAGCTAAGCAGCTCAATATGGACCTGCCCGTCTCACTCGCCATATTTGGCGCATACGCCGCAAGTTGCTATGCAACAGTGATGTCTGTGGGCGAAGTCTATTTTGAATCGATTTGTATGTTCACCTTTTTGCTATTGCTCGGCAAGTATCTGGAGTTCAGAGCCAGGCTGAAAGCCAGTGAGTTTACTGCCAACCTGCAAAAACTACTCCCTCTGACCGCACGTAAACTTCTACCTGATGGCGAGCAGAAAATTGTTGCTGCGAAAAGCCTGCAGCTAAGCGATCAGATTATGATCAAGCCCGGTGAAACCATCCCCGCAGATGGCGTGTTGATCTCAGGCTCGACCACGGTTGATGAATCTATGATGACAGGTGAACATCTGCCTGTTAAAAAGTATCAAACCCACCAAGTCTACGCAGGCACCATCAACCACGATGGCGTTATCACCATTGAAATCAACAAGGTTGGGCAAAACACCCTGCTTAATCAGATCATTAAGCTACAACATAATGCCCTGACAAAACGGCCTAAAATCGTCGAAGTCACTGACAAAGTTGCGCAATGGTTTGTGGCCTGTTTATTAATTTTTGCCTCTATCACTGCAATTACCTGGTATCAGATAGATCCACCCCATGCCTTCTGGGTCACCATCTCAGTTTTAGTCGCAACTTGTCCGTGTGCACTGAGCCTGGCCATCCCAACAGCTTTGACATGTGCTGTTGCTACGCTCACCCGAAAAGGGATATTGATCAAAGAAAGTCATGTGCTGGAAACCGTGCCTAAACTCACCAGAATGGCGTTTGACAAAACCGGTACCCTCACTGAAGGACGCTTCTCGATTGAATCCATCAGCGTGCTTGATACAAGCTGGCAGGAATCCGACGTAATGGCGCTGGCCGTCGCGCTTGAACGCTATTCAGAGCATCCGATAGCCAAAGCTTTCACCGAACAAGTGGTGTCACCCAGGAAGCTGAATGATGTGGAAGTCATCACAGGCAGTGGTGTAAAAGCCCGCTTTGGTCAGCAAAAGGTGGCCATAGGTAAGTCTGCCTGGTTTGGCAATCATAGCTCTTTTGCACAAGCAACGCTGTTCGTGGATAACCTGCCTGTCGCAGATTTTTATCTTGCAGACAAAGTCAGAAATAGCGCGCCTGAGATCATCAGCTATGCACAAGGTCAGGGCCTGAGCTGCCATTTACTTAGTGGAGACAGCTCAAATGCGGTCAAAGATTTGGCCTTAGAGCTGGGATTGGATACCTACAAAAATGCCTGCTCCCCGCAAGATAAACAACAGCAGGTTGAATCCTGGTCGGCACAGCAGCATATTGTGGGCATGGTAGGTGATGGAGTCAATGACAGCCCGGTATTCAACAGTGCACACTTGTCCATTGCAATGGAAACCGGCGCTGATATTTCCAAAAATACGGCTGATGTCGTGTTGCTTAACAGCGACCTTAAATCTCTACAAACACTGCATCAGGTCGCTAAAAAAACCAAGACAGTGATAAAACAGAACCTCACTTTGTCACTCTGTTACAATGGCTCAATATTACCGCTCGCTGCGATGGGACTTGTGCCCCCCTGGGTGGCCGTCATTGGGATGTCTGCGAGCTCGATTCTGGTGATCACTAACTCTTTGAGGTTGCTGAAGCTATGAGTATTATCTATATCCTTATTCCCATTGCGATCTTGTTTGTCATTATCGCAATCGGGGTGTTTTTTTGGGCCGTCAAAAGCGAACAGTTCTCTGATCTGAACAAGCAAGGACACAGCATTCTGTTCGAAGACGACAAAGAGCAACATAATAAAAGTAATGACCGAGATAAGCCTGTTTAGCGCCTTTGTAATGGGCTTGGTCGGCAGCGGCCATTGTCTGGTCATGTGTGGTGGTATTGCATCAAGCCTGCAACTAGCTCAAACCAAGCAGTCGCCGTTTGTAACCGCACTGCTCTATAATCTGGGCAGATTAGGTAGTTATATGGTAGCCGGTGCACTGGTTGCCGGGCTCGGGGGCGCATTTGCCAAACAAAGCACCTTATTTGCGAACATCTTGAATGTGCTAAGTGGCGTATTTATGTTGCTGGTTGGTATCTATGTAATGCGCCTGGCAGCGACCTTAAACTGGTTAGAAAAAACAGGAAAGTGGTTGCTCTGGCAACGCCTGGTGCAACTTAACAAGTATTTACTCCCTGTCGACAATAAGAAAAAAGCGCTGGCATACGGTGCCTTATGGGGCTGGCTGCCTTGTGGGCTGGTCTATTCGGCACTCACCTGGACTCTTCAGGCGGATAGTAGCTTTAACGGTGCGCTTACTATGGCCGCTTTTGCATTGGGCACTTTTCCTGCAATGTTAGCGGTAGGACAAACCGCCCATCTGCTCAATACGTTTTTAAATCATAAAGCTACGCGTATTGCATTAGGTAATATTTTTATTTGGTATGGCTTTTATCTACTAATCATTGCAACAGACAAACTAGTACATTAATCTAGAAGCGGTAATACTATTAGATGAGAGTCATTAAGCTGAGCCGGAGAATGGGAATTTTTTGGCAGTCAATGATCGGTGTGCAATTGTCGTTAATCCCCTTTTAGCCACAATGCCTGCAATAGTAGATAAATATCTGAATAACAGATATTGAAAAGTTCAAGTATTAAAATATGACAGCATCTAATAGAATATCATTAACGTGCGTCATAGATAACGGATTTGTTATGGATTTAAGTAATCGTTCAAAAAGTCAATGTACTATCAGCTGCAACAACTGCAGCATCAGCCAATTGTGCCTGCCCTTCTCTTTAAACGGCAGCGAAATGGATAAGCTGGATGAAATCATCGAGCGCAAAAAACCGCTTCATAAAGGGGACTTTTTGTTCGAATCAGGCAGCGAACTCAACGCTATCTTTGCCGTTCGCTCCGGCTCATTCAAATCTTATACCATTTCAGAACAAGGTGATGAACAAATCACCGGATTCCATCTTGCTGGAGATTTGGTCGGTTTTGATGCCATCAACAAAATGCAGCATCAGAGCTTTGCTCAGGCACTTGAAACCTCTATGGTTTGTGAGATCCCATTTGATACTTTAGATGAACTGGCGGGCAAGCTACCTAAACTCCGGCAACAGATCATGCGCCTCATGAGTAGTGAAATCAACTACGATCAGGAGATGCTGTTATTGCTGAACAAGAAGACAGCTGAAGAGCGTCTGGCAACTTTCATCTTTAATCTGTCTAATCGGTTTGGTGAACGAGGCTTCTCGCGAAAAGAGTTCCGTTTTACTATGACTCGCGGTGAAATTGGCAATTATCTGGGGTTAACCGTTGAAACAATCAGCCGCTTGCTTAGCCGCTTCCAAAAAGCGGAAATTATCAAAGTAGAAGGTAAATTCATAACTATTCTAGATATTGATGAACTAGCCAAGGCCGCTGCAATTTCTCTTTGATCTAAGGCAATTAACGGCCCACTTTTCCTTTATCCCACGACGATTTCGATTACACTGTAAACAGAGTTGAAATCGTCCGTGCAAGATTAAGGAGCCCATTATGGAACAAATCAAACGCATTCTCACTGTCATAGATCCGACCAAACAACAGCAGAACAGCCTGAACCGTTCTATCAGTCTGGCGCAAAAAACGGGTGCTAAAATCACTGCCTTTTTATCAATTTATGACTTTTCTTACGAGATGACCACCATGTTATCGCGAGAAGAGCGTGAGGCGATGAGAGAAGCTGTGATTAAAGACCGTGAGGCTTGGATTTCGGAGCTTACCAGTGGCTACCAAAACATCGATATCGAAACCAAAGTAGTCTGGCACAACCGCCCTTACGAGGCCATTATCAAGACCGTACTTGAGCATGAGTTTGATCTTGTTATCAAAGCCACTCATCAGCATGATACACTCAAGTCCGTCATTTTTACTCCGACAGACTGGCACCTGATCAGAAAGTGTCCTGCCCCGGTATTATTGGTCAAAGATCATGCATGGCCAGAAAAAGGCGAAATACTTGCGGCAGTCAATGCCGTCAGTGATGACGAGCAACATCAGGCGCTAAACCATCGCATCATCAAAGACGCACAATTTTTATGCGAGCTTGCTAATGCCTCTTTGAGCCTGGTAAACACCTACCCGGCAACACCGGTAAATATCGCCATTGAGATCCCAGAGTTTAATCCGTCTCAATACAATGAAGCGGTGAAGAAGCATCACGAGGAGGAAACCTGGGCACTGGCGGAGCGCTTTGGTCTTGGCAAAGCGCAATGTGTTATTAAAGAGGGCTTACCAGAAGACGTAATCCCACATATTGCGAAAGAACACAATGCAGAGCTGGTTGTTATTGGCACCGTTGGTCGAACAGGCCTAAGTGCGGCATTGGTCGGCAATACCGCAGAACATGTTATCGATAGCCTTGATTGCGATGTACTGGCGCTCAAGCCTGATGGCTACAAAAGTCCGCTAGCACAGTAAATTGATTGTAGCGATCGGCACAGAATTTTGTGTCGATCTACTCCTCCCCTCCCCCGATTGTATTCTCACCGCTTATATTGCAGTTTGCAGACCTGACGGTATAATGCGCCCTTATTTATTTTTGCCGTCATTTTGATATAGGGGGGCGAGTGTCTCACTCACAAGAAGCTAAGCAAGCATATAGCCTTAACAAGTTGCAAAAACGCTTAAGAAGGCTGGCCGGTCAGGCTGTAGGCGATTTTAATATGATCGAAGATGGTGACCGTGTTATGGTTTGCCTGTCTGGCGGCAAGGACAGCTATACTCTGCTGGATGTATTACAGCATCTCCAGCGTGTCGCTCCTATCAAGTTCGATGTGTTTGCCATCAATCTGGATCAAAAGCAGCCCGGTTTTCCTGAGCATATCTTACCAGAATACCTGGACACCCTTGGCGTAGAATATAAAATCGTTGAGGAAGACACCTACTCAATCGTCAAAGACAAAATCCCCGAAGGCAAAACAACCTGCTCACTGTGTTCACGCCTGCGTCGCGGTATTCTGTATCGAACGGCAAAAGAAATGGGCGCCACTAAAATTGCCCTGGGACACCACCGTGATGACATGATTGAGACTATGTTTTTAAACATGTTCTATGGCGGTAAATTAAAAGGCATGCCACCTAAGCTAATGAGTGATGATGGCCAGCATATGGTGATCCGACCGCTGGCGTACTGTAAAGAAGCTGATATTGCACGTTATGCGCAAAGCCAGGCATTCCCTATCATTCCGTGTAACCTCTGTGGCTCGCAGGAAAACCTGCAGCGTAAGCATGTTAAGGCGATGCTTAACGAATGGAATACAACCCACCCGGGTAGAGTTGAAAGTATCTTTACCGCAATGCAAAACGTAGTGCCATCTCATCTGGCTGACCACGCCCTGTTCGACTTCCGCTCTTTGCAAAAAGACGACATCGTTGATGGCGGTGATATTGCCCTCGATAAACCGGAGTTTCCGAGTATGCCAGCAGGCGCAGAACAGGAAGAAGACGAGCAAACCGTTCAGATCCAGGCAATAGAGCTCAGTTAAATAAACAATATTACAGGCCGGATGTGTCAGCGTCCGGTTTCTGCCCTCGAAGAATCCTGCCATTTTGAGTCACAACCAATAATGTAAGCAAACACGGAACGAATGAAAAAATAAGAATTTAGTTTCTTTTTTTTAACTTTTTGGATGTCACAGTTCCCACTAAAGGGATTTTTGTTTACAATATGTGATAATAATCATTTTTAATTGCATTTAGCAAAACAACCTTAAGTCAGGTACCCCATGTCCACCAAACTCCGTTTGCTGATTTCATTCATGCTCGTTGGCTTGCTGCCCGCTGCGTTTATGGCAATCACATCCTTAATTACCGCATCAGATGCATTAGAGCGCCAGGCTTACAACCAGCTGACCTCCATCAAACACATTAAACATCGTCAAATCGACGATTATTTCAAGGCCCGTAAGGCAGATCTGAGCCTGATCGCTGCACAATGGCAACAATTGGCCAGCGCCAAGAGTCAGTCAGGCACAGCTGAGCTTGCCCGAGACAATCACGCTCTGTTCAGGCATTTTATCGAGCAAAAAGGGTTTTATGATCTGTTTATCATAGAGACCAACGGTTTTATCAGCTATACCGTCGCTAAAGAAAGTGACTATCAGAGCAACCTGAGAACAGGGCCTTATCGCGATTCAGGACTTGCTCAGCTATTTCGCAACGCACTCAATAGTCGCCAGTTTTCCATTACAGATTATCAACAGTACGCTCCGAGTAATGGCGAGCCCGCGGCATTTATCGGTGTACCAGTTCAGGTTAACGGGCAAATTCACTCCATTATTGCGTTGCAAATCGCCATAGATACGATTAACGACATCATGCAACAACGTGATGGTATGGGCAAAACGGGCGAATCCTACCTGGTAGGCTCAGATTTAAGAATGCGTTCCGATTCCTACCTGGATCCTACCGCACACAGTGTAACCGCCAGCTTTGCCGGTTCAGTTGCGCACAATGGCGTTGATACTTATGCGGTCAGACGAGGTCTGCAAGGCTTTTCTGAGACAGAACTGATCATTGATTATAATGGTAACCCAGTTTTGTCGGCCTATATGCCATTTCAATTTGCTGACCTAAACTGGGTGCTACTGAGTGAGATTGACAAAGCTGAGGCATTTGCACCCATTTATCAATTGTATTGGTTTATTGCTCTAATTGGCGCTGTTGCAATTATCGCAATCAGCGTGGCAACCTGGTTGATAGCAAGTTCGGTACTGCGTCCATTAGGAGGAGAGCCTAGCATGATGCGCGACATCAGTGAGCGCATTGCTTCAGGTGATTTGCGCCAGGATTTCAGCCAGGACGGTAATGTAACGGGCGTATACGGCGCTATGAGACAAATGACCAGCTACCTCACTGGCGTAATAGGAACTATCAGTGAAACAACTTCCCAGCTCGCCGTTACGGCCAGTCAAACCAGTGCAGCTAGTGAGCAGGCCAACACTAGCTTGCAAGAGCAACATGCAAACATTGAGCAAGTCGCCCTTGCTATTGCCGCCACGGCTCAGTCCGTTGAAAGTGTCGCGAATAGCGCAAATCAGGTTGCAGCGCTCAGCGTCGACACACAAGACAGTACTCAGGCCGCGAGCCAAACATTGGCGGAATGTGTTTCTAAAATGACTACTCTCGATCAGGTGATCAGCGACTCAGAGCGGGCGATTAAGGCTGTAGAATCTGGTGCTCAGAACATAGGTAAAGTGATTGAGGTGATCCAGGCTATCACAGAGCAGACCAATCTGTTGGCACTCAATGCCGCCATTGAGGCAGCCCGGGCTGGTGAGCATGGTCGTGGTTTTGCCGTCGTTGCGGATGAAGTACGCCAGCTTGCCTACAAAACTCAACAATCGACCGGTGACATAGAAACTATGATCCAGGAGCTACAAAGTGCGACCGCACAAGCTGTCGATAAAATGCATCAGTCAGCCGAAGTCGCTCAAGCGTCCATATCAGCAACTAATGAGAGTGCTGCCAGCTTGCAAACCAGCGTCGCACAAATTCAGGAAATTTCGGCAAGTGCAAAACGTATAGCTCAGGAAGCACAACAGCAAACCTCGACTACTGAAGAGATCAGTTACAATATTGACGCTATTAAACAAGCCGCATTGGATAACGCAGCAGGTGCCGATCAGGTGGCCAGTGCAAGCCTGGATTTGGATAAGCAGTCAAGAAAACTCAAACAAATCACCGCAAGCTTTAAGCTGCCATAGACTTGTCAAAACGTGTCTAAAGTAAGACAAACCCAGATTCAGGTTTGTCTTACTTTCACAGTTCTATCTGGTATGGCGTTGCAACCCATAGGTAAGACCAGTCGCAAGCATGAGTAAAACACTGGATATCAACAAGCAGCTAACTAACCCGCCATACTGATAGGCCAGGCCTGATAATATGGTTCCTGCAAGGCGACCCATCGCATTAGCCATGTAATAGAAGCCAACATCCATTGACACCCCATCCTCATCAGCAAAATGCACAATCAAAAAGCTGTGCAGCGAAGAGTTCACCGCAAACACTGCACCAAATATCAGTAAACCCGCTACAATCGACACCTGTACATACCACTGAGACCACAATGCCATGGCAATAAGCGCAGGCATCAGAGTCAGCAGAGCCACCCAGATAAACGCTTGTTGCGTGTTTGAGCGCTTATTACCAAGCAGCTTAGGTGCATTGGCCTGAACCAAGCCGTAAGCAATGACCCAGCTTGCCATAAAACCGCCAACCCACCAGTGATCCCAGCCAAATACACTTGCCAGATAAACCGGTAAAGCCACAACAAACCAAACATCACGAGAAGCAAATAAAAATAGCCGCGCCGCAGATAACCAGTTTACTTGCTTGCTGGTAGAGAACATTTCAGAAAACTTAGGCTTGTGTTTTTTCTTACCCAGATCCTGCCTAAGTAATATTAAGCTGAGCACCCAGGTTACCAGCAGCATAGTGCTCATAAACCATAATGCACCCTGAAAGCCAAACTGTGTCAGGAGCAGGCCACCCATAAAAAAGCCCACCCCCTTGAGCGCATTTTTCGACCCTGTGAGAATAGCAACCCACTTAAACAGCACACCATCCTGATCTTTGGGTACCAGTAACTTGATGGCACTTTTGGCACTCATTTTATTCAGGTCTTTAGCAATCCCGGATAAAGCCTGTGCCACCATCACATATGCAACGCTCAGCCACTGCGGGTCCACAACCAGCATAAGGAGGGCCACAATTTGCAAGAACAAGCCCACATTCATGGTCTTGTTCAGGCCCATTCTGGCACCCAGCCAGCCACCAACCAGATTAGTCACGACCCCAAACACTTCGTAAAGTAAAAATAACGAGGCGATTGCAATAGGACTGTACCCCAGCTGATGGAAATACAACACCACCAGCATACGTAGTGCCCCATCGGTCAGAGTAAACGACCAGTAATTGCCAGTTATAACCAAATACTGCTTAATGGGCGCAGAAAGCTGCTGTAACACGCCTACCCCCAGCGCTGTGCAATCACGTGACGAACCAGGTCAGCTGTACGGTTAGCGTAACCCCATTCATTGTCATACCAGACATAGAGTTTGACCTGAGTGCCATTTACAACCATAGTAGACAGCGCATCTACAATGGCACTGCGAGGGTCTGTTTTATAATCGATAGACACCAGAGGCCGCGTTTCATAGCCCAGAATGCCTGCCAGGTCCCCTTGTGCAGCCTGCTCCATCCAGCCATTGATTTCTTCCACTGTGGTTTCACGGTTAACTTCAAACACACAGTCTGTGATCGATGCATTGGTCAGCGGCACCCGCACGGCATGACCATTCAACTTGCCTTTAAGTTCTGGGAAAATATGGGTAATTGCCGTTGCCGACCCTGTTGTTGTCGGAATTAAGCTGGTACCGCAGGCGCGCGCTCTGCGCAAATCTTTATGCGGAGCATCAATAATCGTCTGGGTATTTGTGATGTCGTGTATAGTCGTCATCGAGCCGTGTTTAATACCGATGTTGTCCTGCAGAACTTTAACTACAGGCGCCAGACAGTTAGTTGTGCATGAGGCCGCTGTGACAATAGAGTGAGAGTCAGCATCAAATAGCTGATGGTTAACGCCCATCACGACATTCAGAACCCCCTCTTCTTTCACAGGCGCAGTTACAACCACCTGTTTTACACCCTGAGAAAAATAGCCAGCCAGCTTTTCTTTGCTTTTCAATTTACCACTGGCTTCTATCACTAAATCACAGTCTGACCAGTCAATTTTTTCCAACTGAGTTTGCTGCTCCACTGCGATGCGTTTATCTGCAATCACCATGGTTTTCTCGTCTCTGGCCTCGGCTTCCCATTCCCATTTGCCATGCACTGAATCAAAAGTCATCAGGTGAGCCAGTGTATACGCGTCGCCGCCTGGGTCATTGATTTTAACAATTTCAATTCCTGCAGTTTGCCATAGTGCTCGCATGGTGAGCCTGCCCATGCGTCCGAATCCATTGATACCTACTTTAATAGTCATGTGAATTACCTTTTTTAATAAAGCTGACCTCTTCTAAGCCCCCTCAGAAGAAACCTCAGATCCCATACTTCTAAATATGCGAATTATATTATATATGTTTTTTCATATATTCAAGACAAATAGGCTAGTACATCCTCGCAACAAAGAATATAGCCTGTAGAGATGAGTCTATCCCCGTGCGGTGTCAATTAGTGATAAACTAGTCACATAAAGTGCAAGAGATAATGACTTTGGACAATAAAACTTATATTCCCAATGAATTTATTGATGATGTCGCCAGCTACATACCTGCGCATCTGACTATGGACGATTTCATCGCCAGCTGCCGCAAGGGCTTAAGACGTGCGATTCGTGTCAATACGCTGAAAATGTCACAACAAGAATTTGAACATCAGGCAGCACAACTGCACTGGCAAATTGAGCCTATCCCTTGGTGTGAACACGGCTACTGGCTGACCCGCCCTGATGAAGAAGAAAAGAACCTGCCTATCGGCAATACAGCGCTGCACCTTAGCGGCTGTATTTATGTTCAGGAGGCAAGCTCCATGCTACCTCCTATGGCACTGGCCACATCTCTGGCCCCCGGGGACAAGGTACTGGATATGGCCGCAGCGCCAGGGTCGAAAACATCTCAACTGGCAGCTCTGATGGATAACCAGGGAATACTGGTTGCTAATGAGCTCTCCTCATCCCGACTAAAGACTCTGGCCGCTACTCTCAAACGTATGGGTGTTGCAAACTGCGCATTGTCACATTTTGATGGCCAGGTGTTTGGTGATTACATGTATGAGAGTTTTGACCATATCTTACTCGATGCGCCTTGCTCAGGAGAAGGGACGGTCCGTAAAGACCCTGATGCGCTCAAAAACTGGTCACTGGCATCCAATCAAGACATTGCTGAAGTACAAAAAACACTGATCCATAGTGCCTTTATGGCACTCAAACCCGGCGGCACTTTAGTGTATTCGACCTGTACTCTGACCCCATTGGAAAACCAGCAGGTCTGTGAACACCTGCTAGACACCTTCGCTGGAGATGTTGAGGTAGCCCCACTCCATGATCTGTTCCCTGAGGCCGATAAAGCAGCGACTGAGCAAGGTTATCTGCATGTGTGGCCACAGATCTACGACAGTGAAGGATTTTTTATCGCAAAATTCAAAAAAACAGCCAGTGCTGTAAACCCCCAGCAGAAGAAAAAGAAAGGACAATTCCCGTTCTCGCCCTGCGCTAAGAAAGACTTACAAGTATTTGAGACCAGTATCAAACAACAGTTTGGGATCAAGGCCCTGCCCGGGCAATTGATGAGCCGGGATAAAGAGCTATGGTTGTTTCCACCAGACATGGAAACGCTTCAGGAAAAGATAAAATACTCACGCATAGGTATCAAAGTTGCCACGACTCATAAAAATGGCGTGAAGCTGGAGCATGAGTTTGCAACTTGTCTGGGTCACCTGGCAACCAGCAATACCTTCGCACTGAATGCCGAACAAGCAAAAGCTTACTTTCAGGGACAGGATATTCGTCTTGACGCTGTGGGTCCTGCCCAAGGTGAGGTGGTACTTACGCTATGTGGTGCACCTGTCGGGCTTGGCAAATGGCAGAAGGCCAAAATCAAGAACAAGCTTCCGCGGGATTTAGTCCTAAATGGCCAGTTGATAACTTGGGTATAACCTGAACAAAAGGTTTTGATAATTTTAAGACGATTCGTTCATATGGAATTAATACATTGTTTTTATTGAAATAATTAATATTTCAAATGTTTGTAAATTTTATGAAGCCTTAGCTACACTTAAATGACTTTCTACTTCTCCCTTGTAATTAGAAGGTGTTTTTAAGTTAGCGCACGGCTCCGAATTTGAGCCTTTCCCTAAGCCCGACTCACACAGAGTCGGGCGTTTTTTTATCTGTACGATTGTACAAAAATTACAGAACGCAGCGCTCTGGGATTGTGTCCACCACAACAATGCGCTCTAACACCAGCTGCTTTTAGTCTCAATATCCACCCTATTCACTCGGTGCTTACGCTAACCTCAACCTCCTTTTCACATATCGCAATCAGACTCACGATTAATGGTATTGCATCTTTGCTTGATATCATTATATGATTTATATACGAAACATATACACAGTAAATATCCATGGGTATCGTTAAAATTTCAGATGAAGTACACGAAGAGCTGCGACAGGCAAGTCAGGTCATGTCACGCTCCATCAATGCGCAAGCAGAGTTTTGGATCAAAATGGGCCGCCTGGCGGAACTGAATCCGGACATGACCTTTGCACAAATAATCAAACAACAACTTAATCATGCAAGGAGTGACGCAATTGACTCAGGTCACGATCAAAAATAAGGCAGCGATTGCGCAAATGCGCGAATCAGGTGCGCTGTTAGCACGAGTGTTTAAAGCCTTGGATGAGCAAGTAAAACCCGGCGTGACAACATTGCAGCTGGATGAATTTGTTGAGCATTATATAGTGGACGTGTTAGGAGCTATACCCGCAAGCAAAGGTCAATATGGCTACCCCTACTCCATCAACACATCGGTGAACGAAGTCGTCTGCCATGGTATGCCCAGTGCACGTCGCATCATTAGCGAACAGGACATTCTCAACGTAGACATCACTCTCAAACACCAAGGTTATATCGCTGACTCCAGTAAAATGTATGTGATGCCGAACGCCAGTGACGCGGCACGGGCGTTGGTGAACGACACCGTCACCGCACTTTGGCGCGGGATCAATCAGGTGAAACCCGGTGCTACCCTGGGCGATATTGGCTATGCAATTGGAGACTTCGCTCGGCTTAAGGGCTTGAGTGTCGTGCGGGAATATTGCGGCCACGGAATTGGTACTGAGATGCATGAGGCGCCAGAGGTGTTGCATTTCGGACGCCCGGGCACTGGGATGAAGCTTGTTCCTGGCATGACATTCACCATTGAACCTATGCTCAATCAGGGAAGTCACAAAGTTAAGACTCTCAAAGATGGCTGGACCGTCGTGACACGAGATCGCGCACTATCTGCTCAGGCAGAGCATACAATTTTGGTGACGCCTACCGGGTGCGAAGTTCTGACCCTCAGAGAAGAAGAAAGCGCAGCGGGTTTGTTGGCCAATATCATTAAGCCGATAGCCCAGAGATGACTGAGTGCTGGCAGTTATGCAGGAAAAAAGTATTGTTGTTGGCTCCAGGAAATGAGCATCTAACTCAACTAGCGACAGAGTTTGCCAGTGGTACGTATTATCTGCTCATACTTACTGCAGCTAAGTACACTGCTCCAGCTCAGTAATAAGCCACATAGCATGCGCGTTATCTGTACCGCAGACATCTTCGCAGGGTATGAAGTCACCACATACTTTAGGCCGACGAGGATCGCCAAATAATTTGCACAGGTTGTCATCATTCAATTGCACACAACGCTCTCCCGCAGGTTTGCCCTGCGGCATCCCCGGAATTGGCGAACTGATACTCGGTGCTATACAACAGGCTCCACAGCCTAAACGACACTCCATCTGACCCTTCACAATTTAGTTTTGGTGGATAATCAAGCGTACCATTATACGACAACTCTTCAACGAAAACACTAAGGTCATTATCTTGCCAGACGTAAGCAAGCTGACATCCTTGCAATGCCTTGTTACACAATTTGAAATGTTTAAAACACCCAGACACATCTGTTCGCGTATCCTTAATCAGGTTAGAGAAATCGATTCAACCGTTATTGATGGAAGGAATAACTTGTGGCTAGTAAAAAACAAATCCTATTACCCGTTGCGGTGCTCGTAGGTGGCTTGGCTACCGCTTTTGCATTTTCGGCAATGAAGCAACCGCCTGAAGAAAAACCCGAAAAAGTCATTCACCCATTGGTTGAAGTCCAGCCAATTGATATGGCTCCCATGCAATTGATAGTCGACTCTTATGGGCTCGTGGCGCCTAAATACAGCACTGAGCTGGTCGCTCAGGTCAGTGGGCAGCTTATTGATCTGTCTGATAAATTTGTCAAAGGCGGCTTTGTTAAGCAAGGTGAAACTCTGGCTCGTATTGACCCGAATGACTACGAGGCAGCATTGATAGAAGCCGAGGCCAGCCTGGCTCAGGCGCATTCGGCACTGGAAATCGAACAGGCCCAGGCTCATGTTGCGAAAACAGAGTGGCAACGTATTAAAGACAATGCACAATCGACTATCCCTTCGGAACTCTATTTGCGCAAACCACAGCTGGCAGAAAAACTGGCGCGCTTTAAAGCAGCCCAGGCCAGTGTTAAGCGAGCAAAACGCAACCTTGAGCGCACCTATATCAAAGCCCCCTATGACGCAATTATAACCAGTCGCTCTTTAAGTCTGGGCAGTGTTGTCAACCCTGGCAGTACTTTGGGTGTCCTCAATGCGACGTCTGTGGCCGAAATCCGTTTACCCGTTGCAGACCATGAGCTTAGATACCTGAACAATAATGGCATTGATGCTACCGTCACCTTATCTGCAAAAGTGGCCGGGCAACCGGTTTCCTGGCAAGGAAAAATCGTCCGTAGCGAAGGCGTTGTTGATAATAAGAGCCGGATGACTTATCTGGTTGCTCAGGTGAGGGCTCCTTATCAGGATCAGGCACAGCCGCTGCGCTTTGGTACCTATCTGACTGCGCAAATTCAGGGGATCTCCGTAGCTAATGCGATGCGTATTCCACGTCATCTGGTCCACGATGGAAAAGTCGCGTTGCTCGATCACAACCAGCAGCTCACCTTTAAGCCCATTTCCGTTATTCGTGAAGTGGATGGATATGCAATCGCAACTGAGGGTCTGACTGACGGTCAGCAATTGATCACATCCGCGCTGGAGTACCCCTCAGAGGGAATGCAGCTGCGTCTTGACTCTTCGCCTGTCATTGCACCAGATACACAACTGGCACTGAAGGAGGAGTAATCTATGGAAGGCTCTCGCGAAAAAGGCTTAATTGCCTGGTTTGCTCGTAACCCAGTTGCGGCTAACCTGTTGATGATTTTTATTCTTGTGGGCGGCTTACTCAGCGCCTTTACAATCCGCAAGCAAATGTTTCCTCAGTTTGAGAATAACTGGTTGAGTGTGCAGGCAGTTTACCCTGGAGCTGCGCCACAGGAAGTAGAAGAAGGGATTACCATCAAAGTGGAGGAATCAATGGAAGGGCTGGAAGGCATCAAGCGCCTGATCACCTATTCCAACCGTGGTTTCTCACAAACCTGGATCGAGGTCGAAGAAAAGTATGATCCCCAGGAAGTGCTGGATGAAGTAAAAATGCAGGTTGACTCCATTTCGACCTTCCCGGCTGGGATGGAACGACCTATTGTTCGCCGCGATAAGTTTGAGCAGGAAGTGATGTGGCTGTCACTCAATGGTGATATGAATTTCCACCAGCTAAAACAACTGGGGAACGAAATACACGATGAGATGCTTGCCCTGCCGGGCGTAAACCTGGTCGACTTTAATGGCGGCCTGAACTACGAGATCAGTATCGAAATCAGTCCAGATCGCCTGCGTGAGTATGGCCTGACATTCAGAGATATTTCTGAAGCTGTTAAAAGCTTTTCTGCAAACATGTCCGCCGGACAGATCCGCTCTGACAATGGCTATATTTCTATGCGGGTTGAAAATCAGGCCTACCGTGGGCATGAGTTTGAACAGCTTCCTCTACTAACACTCGCAGACGGCGCGCAAATTAAATTAGGTGATGTTGCGAAAGTCACCGATGGCTTTGAGGAAGGCCTGCTTTACTCTCGCTATAACGGCAGAAATTCACTGGTATTCGAGGTTCGGGCGTCAAAAGATCAGGATATCACCAAAGTCGCTCAGGTCATGAAAACTTACCTGGCAGATAAAGCAACCCAACTGCCCCAGGGCGTTGAGTTGGAGCCCTTTATTGATTTGACTTACTATCTCGAAGGCCGCCTTAACATGATGATAGAAAACATGATGTGGGGTGGTATTCTGGTGATGCTAATGTTGGCTTTGTTCTTACGCGTCCGCTTAGCTTTTTGGGTCATGATGGGCCTGCCAGTTTCATTTTTGGGGGCGTTCTTGTTTATGCCAATGGGCATGCTGGACGTCACAATTAATCTAGCTTCTTTGTTTGCCTTCATTCTGGTGCTTGGCATCGTCGTTGATGACGCGATTGTCGTCGGGGAATCCGCCCATGCCGAGATTGAAAAGCACGGCCACAGTCTGGACAACGTGGTTCGGGGTGTGAAGCGTGTAGCAATCCCAGCCACATTTGGTGTGCTGACCACGGTCGCAGCATTTTTACCTCAGACTTTTGCAACGGGCCCGGCGGCTGCATTTTCTAAGGCCATCGGCGGCGTCATCATTTTATGTCTGCTGTTCTCTTTGGTTGAGTCTAAACTGATCCTGCCAGCACACCTTGCAGCCATGAAGGACCGCCCCGACAATCCGAAAAACCCTTTACATCGCGCCAGAGCACTCATAGATGGTGCATTGAAAAACTTTATTGAAAATCTCTATCGCCCGTTTATAGAAAAATGTATTCATTACCGATACACAGTGATTGTGGCATTTTTGTCTATCATCATTGTGAGTGGCGGTATGTTTGCAGGCGGTCTGGTTAAGTTCGTTGCGAACCCGAAAATCCCCCATGACTTCCCTCGCATCACAATTGATATGAACCTGTCATCTTCCGAGTCAGCAACACTGGCTACAGCTAAAAAAGTTGAGCAGGTGATTCTGGATGTTGAGAAACAGCTTGAGGCTGAATATGGCACTAAGATGATCAAAGATCTGTCTGTGAACCTGCGCGGGCGTACTACGGCATCTATCATGGCTATTCTGGTTGAACCCCACAAACGCCCAATCGATACCTTTGCGCTCAGTGCTTTATGGCGTGAAAACATGCCTCCCCTGCCAGGTGTGAAGTCGCTAAACATTCAGGACAGCATTATGAATGGTGGCCGGGATGACGGTGATATCAGCTTCCGCCTGGAGGGTAAAGATAAAGAAACTTTACAGGAAGTAGCGGGCAAACTTAAAGAGAAACTACGTACCATTGCAGGGGTTGGTGATGTCAATGATTCGATGCAATCGAGCACCGAAGAAGTACAGCTCGAGCTTAAACCTCTGGCCTACAGCATGGGACTGACACTGGCTGATGTTGCCTCTCAGGTAAACTTCAGTTACTACGGTCTGGAAGCACAGCGTATACTGCGCCGTGGTGAAGAAATCAAAGTGATGATCCGCTACCCGCAAGAGCAGCGTAACACAATCAGCGATATTCAGGCGGTCAGGATCATTACGCCAAGTGGCGCAGAAGTGCCGCTTGGAGAAATCGCCGATATCCACCTGGTCGAAGGGGTTAACCGGATCCGCCGTGAAAATGCTAAACGTACCATCAATGTCTGGGCGTCCGTTGACACAGATCAGGCAGAACCATTCAAAATAGCTGAAGAGATCCGTGATGAATACCTGCCTTCGCTACTGCAGAATTACCCAGGTGTCAGCAGTAGTGTTGCAGGCCGTATTCAGGAAGAAATGGACAGTGTAGCCGAGCAAATTCGTGATTTTGCTTTATCATTAATGATTATTTTTGCACTACTGGCTATCCCCTTACGTTCTTATTCTCAGCCGATACTGATCATGTCTGTGATCCCATTCGGTGTTGTTGGCGCAGTATTTGGCCATATGGTACTGGGCATGACCATGAGTAGCCTGTCCTTCTTCGGCATCATCGCTGTCGCAGGTGTGGTCGTCAATGACTCACTGGTGATGGTTGATTTTGTGAATAAGGCTCGTGAGCAAGGTATGAGCATTAAAGAAGCCGTAGTTGAGGCTGGCTGCAGACGTTTCAGAGCAATTTTGTTGACGTCACTGACCACCTTTATAGGCCTGGTCCCAATTCTTCTGGAAACCAGTCTGCAGGCACAAATTGTTATACCTATGGCTGTTTCTTTAGCTTTTGGCGTGTTGTTCGCAACGGTGATTACGTTAATTCTGATCCCCTGCCAATACGTCGCGCTGGAAGATCTTAAGCGCCTGATGAAACGCTTCAAAAAGCAGCCCACAAACACGGAAGCGTTGCAGCAAAACTAACAATCACAATTCATAGTTCTACCCAACCAACTAAGCCCGGTATTGCACTGGGCTTTTATTTTCACGTCAGTTGACAGCAAATTCGTTTAAATTTGTCGATTAGAATATAAACACAAATTAACAAATTAACGTTTCTAAAATTACACCGTTCTCGCTTAGACTTATCTGCGACATAAAAAACGCAATATAAAGGAATGAATAATGCGAAACTACCTACTGCTCTCTACATTTGGGATCCTTGTAGCCTGTGGCGGCTCATCTGGCAGCGAAAAAACCCCGACTTCAGACCGTGCACAAACAAGCGTCAATCAAGCCCCCTCAGTCAGCCTACAAGGCAACACGCTTATTAATGCCGGTGACACATTGTCTCTCACCACCTCAGTATCGGACCCAGAAAACGATACAGTCACTGGAGAGTGGACAAGCTCACTACCAGGTGTGAAGTTCGTCGCAGCAAGCAATACCTTACATCATGTCATCTTCCCGGATGTTAATGAACAAACGGAGGTCACATTGACCTATACCGTGACAGACAGTCACGAAAACCGAGTCAGTAAAACCTGGCAAGTCACTGTAATGCCCAACTCAACAGCTGGATACATAGAACTTGCCGACACCCTGACACTTTACAGTGGAGGCCATGCCACCATCACTGCCAACTTTGCTATGTCATCAGATATAGAGAAAATTGAGTGGCGGACAAACGGCATTGAGTTGGCTAACCAGAGTACCAGTTCTCACCATGACACGCGCGCGGGCAGCAGTACATTTAGTATTGATTTACCTGATGTATCGCAGGTTCAGCAGTTTGACATCGAATTTGAAATCACAACCTCAGACAAAGTACTCAGTAAAACCATTAAAGTGACCTTATCATCGAGTACTGAACCCGCTTTGAGTGTTTCTCTGCCTGAGCAGTTTAGCGTCAAAGAAAGAAGCTCACTCACCATTAAGCCGGATATTGCCAATAGCGATGAAATCATCGCTTATGAGTGGCAATGGCAAGGAACCCCTCAGCCTTCTCAGCACACCCAGGGCAAGCTTTACTATACATTCAAAGCACCTGAAGTGAACGAAAGCCAAACGTTTAAACTCCTGCTCACAGTGACCATGAAAGGTAATATCAAAAAAACCGCTGAAACAGCTGTAACAGTGCAAAATGTTACGGATCTGAATGGCATTGAACTTACCATGGATCGCTTGTCAGCTGTGCCCGGGCAGACAATCACGGTGACCTCTAACTTAACCAATTTTGATGATGTAGATAGCGTTTCCTGGAATATTCACGACTTTAGTGACGATTTACTACAAAAATCCAATAATAAACTGATTATTACCATACCTGATGAAAGCACCTTCCAAACATCTAAACAAATAGAATATACAGTAACGCTTAAAGATGGTTCAGAAAAAACAGCCTTTGCCGAATTCGGCTACATCAGCAGTTCAGCAGCCAAAAGCCTCTTGCAGATTAAAGATCCCGACCCATTTTCACTTTACCCAGATCTGAGCGCCACATTAGTTCTGGAATTTAGCGGCCCCATTGATGTCGATGAAGTAACAGTCACAAGTAATGACTACGACCCTTATGAAAGTCTTGAATGGTCTCTTGATGGCCAGTATTTGACACTAAAGTTGCGCAAGAAAACAATCACCCGAAAAGGGCTGACTTCAATTCGTATCACAGCCAAAGCTGGTGACGTTGTGCGTGAAAGTCTCATTATGGGAACAACTCACAGCGCATTGGTGGCCCCCTATGGCGGGGTAGATGAAACCTACGTACTGGGCAGTGAGGCACAGGTCTTTGGTCAGGTATTTCACCTTAATGACAAGACTGACATGCCAAGTCACTGGCAAATCAAGAGCTACGAAGATAGCGTGACACTTAAGCAAGTTTCAGACACCAGTACCATCGTAAAATACAGTGGTGACACAAGTGACAATGTGACATTGGAGTTTAACGCAACAGATGAGTACGACAATGCATCACAAAGCGAAGTCAGATTGAAGTTTGACAATACATTCTTAGTCCAGGGTGATACCTATTACTGTAAAATTTCAGACAGTAAGTTGGAATACTGTCGGGAGAGAAGCTCCACTCGGAACCTCGACCTGGTCGCCCCGACAGAACTCAAGCAAGTAATCACACGGGGAGATTATGCCTGCTTACTTGGCAACTATGGAGCGATTGTATGTAATGCCAAAGGCGATAATCCCGCAAAACACGTACCGCCTCAGTTGCTTGCCACAAAGCTCAATGCCGTTGATGCCAGCAACGTGTGTGCTCAGTTAAGTGATGCCAGCTGGCGTTGCTGGGGAAGTCGGGGCACTGAACTCACTGAGTTGATGGCTGCACACTCTATCGTTCACAAAGTTCTGGCAAACGACACACATACCTGCCTGGTAAGCAATCAGGACATCGCATGCTATGACGGCAAGACTCGGACCAGGCTAATTGAAGATGCATTCCCCCGCGATTTAACTTTATTTAGCCGTGAAATCTGCTATCGAACAGACGTCAATATTCTCAATTGCGATATTGAGTAAGCTGTCTTGCAAACAGTTGCGGTAAAATACCGCAACTGTTTATCACCAGTCTCAGATCTGCTGCGATTCCCTCTCATACACGCTGTATTTTGCCGACCAATACTTTACAAAAGTCCGATTAGAAGACAAACTAAAGTCATAATCACCTGAACTAATACTAATATGAAATTACTACTTACTTTTTCAATTGTAATCCTATTGATGTTGTCCGGCTGTGGTGGTGATGATGATGCGGCGCGTGGAGATAAAAATACCCCGGGATATGCAGCTACGGTTTTCTTTGACGCCCTGTACAACAAAAAAGACATGGAACTTGCGCTGAGCCGCTCAACGCCTCGTATGGGCAGAATCATGCGCTCTTACGGCACCCCCTCTCAATTCGCCAGAAACCTCGTTAATATGCAATATGATCAGGTGACCATCGAGGTAGACATGACTAACCAGAGCTTGCGGGAACAATATGGTAATGAGGCCAGGATCAACCTGATTTTTACCGGCATGCTACATGGGGAGCAAGTTGACGACATGCGCAGCGTTCAACTTATCAGACGCAAGGGCGAGTGGTACGTTGATAAGATCAACGCAGATCCTTTTGCCCGCTAATGTATTCTGCCCTCCAACCCCAAAGTAAGTAGAGTACATGCGTATCACCTAGCCAGACATGAACCTGGCTAGGAAAGCTCATTTCACACGCTTAACAAAATTCACATCCACATACACAGCGGATCAACCGACCTCATCCACACTCAATGCAAGCCGACTAGAGTGGAACCAATCAACCAACATTTCGCGCTCTTCTTCGTCAATAGCACATTCAGCCACAGCCATAGCAAGCTGCTCGTCAGTATTTAAAGCCAGCAGATTTGTCTGGTGGGATTTCTGCCAGCGTTCAAATTTACACAGGGCCTGTTCGCATTTTGGATATAGCTTAAACGCCTTCTCTAGTGAGTCCAGCCCCTCGTGGCCTGACGCACTACACAAGCTGGAAACGCGGGCCAGTGTCAGCTTATTGCGATATAAGCTATCACATAAATCAACCACGAGCTTATCTGAAGGCCCCGAAAAACCACCGCCAAAAGGCATAAACCACCTTGTTGCAATCGTTTTGAGCCCCGCTGGTGCGAAGTTTTCAACAAAACCCTTATAAGCCACCTCGAACGCACTGAGGTGATAACGCATCGCATAGTGTAACAAGGGTAAATCGCTACACTGACGGCCATCATCCTCAAACTTTTTCAGTGCGCAGGAGCCAAGGTAGAGATGACTCAACATATCTCCTAAACGAGCTGAACGCATTTCCTGTAGCTTTAACTTACCGCCGAGCACGAGCATCGCCAGATCACTTTGAGTCGCTAAGATTTGGCTATACCAGGTTAGAGTTTTATAGTACCTCGCCACCTCTCCACCAACAGGTGAAGATGAGAAGAAACCTAAGGTCAGCCCATTAAAAGATGCTTTAAGAAACGTTTTGCAACTGTGTGCCAGATGATCTGTCAGAACTTTATCGAACTGAAGTAACGCGGCTTCCGCATCTTGCTCCTGTACTGCCGCCATTTCTTTCAACACATAAGGGTGACAACGGGTCGCACCTTGACCAAAAATCATTAAATTACGTGTCAAGATGTTTGCTCCTTCAACCGTAATGCTAATTGGCATGCCCTGATAATGCAGGGCCAGATAGTTCAGAGGACCTCTTTGAATCGCCTTGCCGCCGTGTAAGTCCATCGCATCATTAACACTGATCCGTGCCATTTCAGTTAGATGGTACTTAGCAATTGCCGTAATGACTGCCGGACTCTTATTTAAATCTATCGCCAAAGCGGTATTTTGCCGCGTTGCTTCTATGCTGTAACTCAGTCCGGCAATTCGGGCTAATACTGACTGAACCCCGTCAAATCGACACAAAGGTTGTTTGAACTGTCGCCTTACACTGCAATAAGCTACGGTTGATCTGGCGCTCAGTTGTGCCGTACCTGCACTCAATGCTGGCAAAGAGATACCTCGCCCTGCACTCAGGCAAGCCATCAGCATACGCCACCCTTTTCCTATGCCTTCTTGCTCTCCGATGACCCAGTCTAACGGGATAAACACTCCCTGCCCCTCGGTCGTTCCATTCATAAAAGCCAGGCCCATAGGATCATGCCTGGAACCTACTTTTACACCCTCATGGTCGGTGGGTATTAAGGCACAAGTAATGCCCAATTCACTCTGTTCAGATAATAAATGGTCAGGATCATAAACTTTGAAAGCCAACCCTAATACAGTTGCCACCGGCGCTAACGTGATATAACGTTTTCGCCAGGTAACTTTCAGGCCCAAGGTCATTTCACCATTAAACTCCTGCTTGCAAACAACAGCAAAGTCGGTGATCCCACCCGCGTCGGATCCTGCCTCTAGTGATGTGAGCGCAAAACACGGCAGCGCAGAGCCATCGGCAAGCTTAGGCAACCAACTCTGTTGTTGGTGTGATGTGCCGAAATGAAGCAGCAACTCGGCAGGCCCAAGACTATTGGGCACCATCACTGTCACCGCAGCTGATAAGCTACGGGTTGCAATTTGCGCGACAATGGCTGAGTTTGCCTGCGCACTGAACGCTTTACCGCCAAATTTTTCAGGAATGATAAAAGAAAAAAAACCTTTCTCTTTCAAAAACTGCCATACATCAGGCGGCAAATCACCAGCTGCACAGATCTGATTTTCATCCAACATTGTCATGAGTTCAGTCAGCTCATGTTCAATAAAATCCCGTTCCCGGTCACTCAGTGCTGGTTTACCCGTTTGTAACCAGTGCGACCAATTTGGTTTGCCACTGAACAAACTGGCGTCCCACCAGGTATCCCCGGCTTCCATCGCTTCGCGTTCTGTTTGTGATAGTTGTGGAAGCGCACGCTTGAAATACGCCATGGCCGGCCCCGAAACGACTTTCAGCCTGACTTCCTTGATGTAAAAAATGAAACATACAGCAATAATGAGCAGTATCAGTAACCACATGGTAAGAGCACCTTCCAGTTATTGGCGCTTTAAGTATGGAACAAATGCCACTTAACTCAATATTTTTACATCGCTTGTCTGGTGTGAATTGTCGCATTCATTCGACACTGGTATCATCAACATTCTAATAACGATAATTGGAACAATGATGGCACTACAATTCAAACTCAGCCTGGGCGCCTTAGTGGTTGCCGGGGCACTCTCTCTGAGTGGATGTAACTCAACAACCAGTTCAACCTTAACGGAAAAAGACGCGGAAGCATTTCTGACCAAAGCGGAAAAAGAGCTGCAAGATTTAAGCTATCGCAGTGCACGCTCAGCTTGGATTTACGCTAACTTCATTACCGAAGATACCGCATCATTGGCTGCCGATGTGAGTCAGGAATACACCGAAAAGCTGGTTGCACTGGCCAATGAAGCAGCAAAGTTTGATGAGCTGGAGCTGAGCTACGACAACCGTCGCAAATTGGACAAGCTTAAATTGAACCTTACTCTTCCAGCACCTAAAGATGCAGAAAAAACAGCCGAACTAGCAAAGCTATCAGCTGAACTTGATGGCATGTATGGTAAAGGCAAGTATTGTAAAGACGACAAATGTATGAGCCTGGGTGAAATGACCTCCAAAATGGCTAACAGTCGTAACTACGAAGAGCTCTTAGATGTCTGGCAAGGCTGGCGTCAGGTTTCTCCGCAAATGCGCCCGCTATACAAAGATCTCGTTTCCTTAGCAAATGAAGGTGCGCAGGAATTAGGATATCGTGACACAGGTGCTATGTGGCGCAGCAAGTATGACATGCCTGCCGATGACTTTGCCAAAGAGTTAGATCGTATCTGGGGACAGGTCAAGCCGCTATATGACTCACTTCACTGTCATGTACGTGCCAAGCTAGGCGAAAAATATGGTGAAGACAAAGTTCCTCAGGATCAGCCCATTCCAGCGCACCTGTTAGGTAATATGTGGGCTCAGCAATGGGGCAACATCTATGACCTGGTTGCGCCAGAAAACGCTGATCCAGGATACGATGTGACCGAGTTGCTTGAAAAGCACAATTACGATGAGATCAAAATGGTTAAAGGTGCAGAGAAGTTCTTTACTTCAATGGGCTTTGAACCGTTGCCTGAAACGTTCTGGACGCGCTCACTGTTCACCAAGCCACAAGATCGCGACGTACAGTGCCACGCTTCAGCATGGAACTTAGATAACAAAGACGATCTGCGTATCAAAATGTGTATCCAGCGCACCGGTGAAGAGTTCTCTGTGATCCACCACGAGTTAGGACACAACTTCTATCAACGTGCTTATAACAAGCTACCACTGTACTATCAGGAAAGTGCCAACGATGGTTTCCATGAAGCAATCGGTGATACAATTGCTCTGTCAGTCACACCTGGCTACCTGAAAGAAATCGGCCTGTTGGAACAAGTGCCTGACGAGTCAAAAGACATTGGTCTGCTGATGAAGATGGCACTGGACAAAATCGCCTTCATTCCTTTTGGGCTGTTAGTTGACCAGTGGCGCTGGAAAGTATACTCAGGTGAGATCAGCCCGGCTGAATATAACAAAGCCTGGTGGGAATTACGTGAGAAATACCAGGGTCTTCAGGCGCCGGTTACGCGTACTGAAAACGACTTTGATCCAGGTGCAAAATACCACGTACCTGGTAACGTACCTTACACACGTTACTTCCTGGCGCATATTCTGCAGTTTGAATTCCACAAGGCATTGTGCGAAATTTCAGGTAACAAAGAAGCCATTCACCGCTGCTCTGTTTACAACTCAAAAGAAGCTGGCGAACGTCTGAATGCCATGCTGGAAATGGGCAGCAGCCGTCCATGGCAGGAAGCACTGGAAAGCGTTACTGGTAGTCAACAAATGGATGCCACCGCTATCCTGGATTACTTTGCACCACTTCAAACCTATCTGGATGAGCAAAACAAAAACCGCCAGTGTGGTTGGTAACCCACTCGCTTAAACACTTTTTAAAGGAGCCTGCTGGCTCCTTTTTTATATACGCCACACTCTGAAACAATTCTCAGCTTTTCCAATCACTCACTTATGCGTTAAGGTATCGGCAAAAGGAGTGCATTATGTCACTAAAAAGAATCATGTTATTAAGTCAGTTTGAACTGACACGCTTGTTTGCCACAAAACGCGGCTGGTTGGCACTGGCAGCCTTTATTATGGTGTGGCTGATGATTTTACGTTATCCCATCTATCATGCGGTTTCGGTACTAAACAGCCCTGAATTCTCCGATATCGCGGTACAAATTGCAGGCTCAGTGGGATTATACTCGCTCGCACGCTGGCCAGAGGCTGAACTGTCGGTCTACTGGATCATTGCCTTGTTCAGTTTTCCGGTTTTTACCTTATTCGTCAGCGCTGATCAGACCGTAGAAGACAGTAAACGGGGTACGCTCAGATTTTTGACATTACGGGCCAGCCGCAGTGAAATCATGCTCGGCCGATTTGCAGGACAGGCGCTCATTTTACTGGCACTGATCCTTACCTCTGCCCTCGCAGCCTGGGTACTTATGCTCACACGAGACCCCGCTCTGGCGTTCAATGGGCTAGGTAAATTAACCTCGATTACCGCGTTACTGGCGTTAACCACTCTCCCCTTTATCGCCCTGATGAGTTTACTCAACCTGCTGGCAAGCTCAGCACGTCTGAGTATCATCTATGCCAGTTTACTATTCACAGTAGGAAATTTATTGATTGGGTATCTGGCATCTCACATTGAACTGGCTGACTGGTTATATTATCTGCTGCCAGGAGTGCATATCAGTAGTATTGCGCCCTGGCACAATATCGACTGGCATACCTTTGCTATCCCCTTACTGCAATCCCTGGCACTACTGAGCACCGCATACTGGCTAATGAAAAGGAAAGATCTATGAGTACCTCAACGTCATTCGTCATTGAAGTCAAAGAGCTGACCAAACACTTTGGCAGCAAGTGTGCGCTGGATAAAGTGAGCTTCACCATAGATCAGGGCCATACCATTGCATTGGTTGGCCCCAATGGAGCAGGCAAAACAACACTGTTTAGCATCTTATGCGGCTTTTTAAGGGCTGACTCTGGAGCTGTTCGCGTATTGGGGCATACACCCGGCGATAGTTCACTGTTTGGTGTGCTCAGTGCACTGCCGCAGGATGCCCAACTTGATCCGCGTTTTTCAGTGGGTAAGCAGTTAACGTTTTATGGCCAGTTACAGGGCTTAAGTCGTGCGCAAGCTCAACATGAAACAGCACGGGTTCTCGAACAAGTCGACCTCAGCAATCAAATCAATGCCAAAGCCTCAGAGCTGTCCCACGGTATGAGAAAACGCATCTGTATTGCGCAAGCTTTGATTGGGAAGCCCAGAATTGTACTATTGGACGAGGCAACAGCGGGTCTGGATCCCATCAATGCTAAAGCAATCAGAACATTGGTCGCCGACTTGAGCAAAGACATGACGTTTATACTGAGCTCTCATGACCTGAGCGAACTGGATCGCCTGTGCGATACAGTCCTGTATCTGGAGCAAGGAAAACTCACCAGTCATCAGAGATACGGACAAAATGGCTCAGACACCGCATACCTGACCTTGCAAGTGAAGCAACCAGACAGCCAGATGCAGTCACATATTGCCCGGCTAGACGGTGTGAAACAGGTTCGTCAGTCACAGCCTGATGAGTTTGTCATTGAATACGATACTCACCAAGTAGCATTGGATATCGCGCTGCTTGAACTTTGCCATCATCACGGCTGGGTATATAAACAATTGATCAACGGCAATACCCTCGAAAACCAGCTGTTTGCCACACCATAGGCTAAACTAGAAATTTGTATGTGCAGTCAGGGCTGCTATGAAAAAAACTCTCAGACTTATTCGTCATGCTAAATCCAGCTGGCAGGAGCCGATGCTGCACGATATTGACCGCCCGCTAAAGCCCAAGGGCGTTCGCCGCGCCCAGGCACTGGCAAAACAATTAGGTACGCTGCCTGATACATACGTATTTACCAGCCCGGCAAAGCGTGCCCTCGACACTGCCCGCATATTACATACACAATGTAATATGACTAAACCGATTGAAATAATACAGGCACTTTATACCTTTGATGCACACGATCTATTGGACTGCCTGCACTTGTTACCTGATGAATGTAATGACGTTACTGTGGTGGGCCACAATCCAGCTTTAACGACTCTGGTTAACCACCTGAGTACAGTTCAGTTTGATAACATAGTGACGGCGGGTTATATCGAGTTGTTACTGACAGTACCACATTGGCACAAACTGACGATGGATACAGTTTCTTTGCAGCAAGTGATCTTTCGCCCTGAACTGTAGTTTTAAAATATATCCATTGCGAATAACAAGCCTGCTACTTGCCCATTTAGAAAACAGGCTTCACGCACTGGCAATGTTCTTTTGCGACATACTTAACGTCAAAAGAAGCAGAGTTTTGGAATATTTGAGATTCGGTGTAACAGGTTACATATGGTGTATTGCCTTATCACGCCAAATCGCAACTTGCAGATCTGGCGCTTATCCAATTTTAATAACTTGATTTTTGCCACTTCGAAAACAGTCGCATTGCCCCTTTCTCAAGGCTCAGGCTCAATCCTATTCCTAGTTTTTCTGCCAGTGGTTTCTTAAGCTTGAAGCGCACCTGATAAAGCTGATGCACTTTATTCAGATCCAACAACAAATCGTCACTGGTACGCAGTTCATCTACCAGAGCAAACTCATGGGCGTGGCTGGCCAGCCAGTGTTCACCTGTCGCGACTTTATCTATATCCATATCGGGACGGTTATCACTGACAAAACGCTTGAACAGGCCATGGGTATGCTCGACTTCCTCTCGAAACTTTTCACGCCCTTTGTCCGTGTTCTCGCCAAACAGAGTCAGAGTTCGCTTGAACTCACCAGCCGTGATTTGCTCATAATCGATGTCGTTCTTTTTCAGCAACTTATTAAAGTTTGGCATCTGGGCAATTACCCCAATAGAACCGACGATAGCAAATGGTGCGGCAACAATTTTATCTGCCACACAGGCCATCATATAGCCACCACTGGCGGCAATTTTATCGACACACACTGTCAGTGGCAAACCAGCATCTTTTACACGTTGCAGCTGAGAAGCAGCCAGTCCATAGCCATGTACAACCCCGCCTCCACTTTCCAGATTCACCACCACCTGATCCTGTTTGGCATCAGCTATGGTCAGAATCGCTGTAATTTCCTCTCTGAGGTTTTCCACTTCATGCGCATCCATACTGCCGCAAAATTCAATCACAAATACTCGTTTCTGGGTTTCATCAGATTGCTCAGACTCTACCTTCTTTTGCTGTTTCACATGAGCTTTGAGCGCTTTTTTGTCCAGAGTTTGTGCCAGAAATTGCTCTTTCGCTTCGTCCAGACGTTTTGACAGGTCCGTCAGCTCGATTTCACCTGATTGAGACTTAGGTTTATGACTTGCAGCAACAATCATTGCGATGATTGCACCAAGCGCAGCGACCAGTGTCACTGCCTTAGCCAAAAATAATCCGTACTCGTATAAAAATGCCAACTTTCTACTCCTGAAATTTAAGTAAAAAAAGCCGCTGAAACAGCGGCTTTCACATAATCTCTTAAATGCGATTATTTTGCAATAACAGCATCGTTAGTGATCGGTAGCATCAGGCCTTCAGTTGCCAGGAAGGTGGCCAGCTGCTTCTGGATTTCCATCGTTGCTGCTGCATGACCTTCAGTAGTACCGCCCGAGCGCTCATCAAAGCTAGTGGTGAGCAATGAGCTGTGATGGCCCTGGCTGAATTTCACCACATAACTGCCAGGCGTCCCATCGACTTCTGGAGATTCAGACACTTCCTGAAGACCCATCAATGCAGCCATTGGCAAAGTGCCCGACAGCGGGTTGCTTTCCGTTGATGGCGGGATCACCTGATCTTTCTTGTTGCCATTTTCACCACCAACAACCACACCCACATACATAGGTGTGCCCAGCGCTTTAACTGTACCAGCATAGTTAGCAGCATCTGCACTGCCCAATACGGTTTGTGCTGCGTAGGCAAACTGTGTCACAGTCGCATTAATCGCACCAAGTGCAACCGTATCACCATTAGCTTCTAGCTGAGCAGTAAAGGTTGAGTACGCACAGTTAGTAAACGCACCTGCATCTGTCGCAAACTGGCCACAGTCAGTGATCGCACCTTCTTTCATATAAGCATTAAATTGCTTAGACACAGCCAGGTCAGTTGCAGCAGAAAGCACGGCGCTTTTCACAACCGGACCAAATGAAGCCGACTCAACCAGGAAGTTAGCAATACCAGAGCCACCACTTGATAAGGCGCCTGCTTTTACATTAAACAAAGCATCTACTTGCTCATCCAACGGGGTATTTGCCATCGCAATAAAGCCAGGGCCTACCACAGAACCCAAAGAATGGCCGATAAAGCTAACATCCTGAGTATTGAACAATAATGGGACCGTTGTTGCCTGATTGATAAAGTTCAGACCCAGGCGCAGACCTAATAAATCTGCAACTGACTGACGCAGGTTATCGCGCGCTACCAACAGTGACTGCAGATTCATATAATGCAATACACTCTTGGTTGAGGCATTGAAATCATCTTCACCGTCATCATTTACATCGATACCACGATCACCATGTAGCGGGTGGTCGATTGCCACTGTTGCAAAACCAGCCTGGGTTAGCGCCAGCGTCAGACCCAGCATATCTTCTTTTTTACTGGTAATACCATGTTGCATAATAACAACCGGCCAGCCAGTTTCAGGACGGTTGGTTTCATCCTTAGGCATAGTTATCTGAACAGGAATATTATTTGCACCCTGAACTTTAGGAAGCGGATTATATCTGCTGACAAACCTCTGCTGATCCAGCCCAAAGTCTCTTAACACGTCTTTGGACAAGGTTTTACACAACGCATCGTTCGAGCCTGGCTCTGCGTCGGGATCTGTCCCAGTTGCTGTTTTGTACGCAATCACAGCCAACGCGTTGTCACACTGTGCCTGCCAGTAGGTATCCGCCAGCGCTGTATCTGCGGTTGTTTGTGGCTCACCCAGGTAGCGAGGCAATACAATGTTGCCTTTAAGGTAGCGGATTGAGCCATATAAAGGACGTAGCGGCTCAGGTAAAGCATCCCCCAGTATATCGGCTACTGTTAAGCCATCCGCAGGTTGTTCACCCACGCTTAAAACAGGTCTTTGCTCAGTTGTCAAAGAACCAGCCAACAACTGCTTAACCGCTCCCATCACTTCAAAAGTTGAGTGAGTGGTCATCGCAGCTGAATAAATGATTTCTTCCTTCGTCACTGTTCCCAGTGCCGCCACAGCATTTTCATAACTGTTGATCACACCCTGTAAGCTCTTTTGCGTAGGGGTAACCAGTGGCGTTTCTTGCTTAAGCAGCGCGTAGGTTGATGAAGGCGCAATACTGCCCGAGCTGTCTTTTAAGCCCGTTGTTAACACCGTAATATAAGTTGTTGCCGACTTAAGCGGCTTCATTGGGATAACATTGATGCTCTTGCCATCTGCCCCCAACTGAGTAACAAAGTCACCCGTTGGACCGAACGTTAATTCTGCAACAGCTTTACAGGCAATACCCGCTGGCACCTGAGCACACTCTTCAACGGTCTGGCTTGCGCCCATCACCACTTCAAAAATACGCACGGAGCCAGGTGTTGCAACACTGGCAGCATCAATTTCAACACCTGCTGGAACGGTTAAATCAATGGCAAAAGGCATTTGCGTTGACCAGCCATCCAGTGCACCCAGAGCAAAAGATGGGTCGGCATACTGAGCACGCTGGAGATTAGGAGCTCCGTCGCTATTGAGCTCTCCTGGAATATTGAGTGTGCCGTCTTTTGTACCACTAAACAGCAAATCGTTAGGCACGGAGATCACACCATTTGAAGGGTCGAATTTAATCGAGGCGCTGGGTGTTACAGCTGTACTTTCTTGTTTTACGTCATCAAGGGTTTCACCGCCACCACAACCAGCTAAGGCTGCAGAAACCGCGAGTGAGAGTAGCATTTTTTTCATTTATTTGGCTCCGACATAATCTTATTATTATTCTTAGCCCTGAATCCAACTTAACTGCTTAATTTAGCTGATAAATTGAGCGATCAGAGAATTTTTAGTTAAAACCTTTGCAAAAAGGTACTTAAAGGTAAATCTGCTTTTAATAAGACATTAGACCAGTTTAAGTTAACGCAAAGTGTAGCGTTTCGCCAGCCATATTTACAATAAATTCGATAACTTGGCTGTGGTATGTGGTAAAATATGCTGAAAATTTAGCTCAGAGGTTCAAAATGCATACTTATCAAGCAGCTGAGAATGCTTTAGAAAACAAAGTGATTTTGGTCACAGGTGCAGGCGATGGCATTGGCCGCGTTGCCGCACTGACCTATGCCAGGCATGGCGCCACGGTAATTTTGCTGGGTAAAACCACCAAAAAACTGGAATGTGTTTACGATGAAATCGTTGCCGCAGGTTACCCACAGCCTGCCATTGTCCCTTTAGATCTGAAAGGTGCCACAAAACAACACTACCGCGACCTTGCCGCCACTATCGAACAACAATTTGGCAAGCTTGACGGACTGTTAAATAACGCCTCTATTTTAGGCTCATTGGGCCCGCTTGAGCACTTTTGTGTTTCTACATTCGAAAATATCATGAAGGTAAACGTTACCGCACAGGCAATGATCACTAAATACCTGTTCCCGGTGATGCGCAAAGCGCCCAGTGCGTCTATTGTGTTCACCTCATCAGGCGTAGGTCGTCAGGGCCGCGAATTTTGGGGCGCATACGCAATTTCTAAATTCGCTACAGAAGGCATGATGCAAACCTGGGCGGCGGAAGTGGGCAAAACCAACATTCGTATAAACTGTATTAACCCAGGCGCCACTCGCACCAGCATGCGTGCTACCGCCTATCCGGGTGAAGATAAAGATAAGTTAAAAACACCAGAAGATCTGATGCCGACTTATCTCTACCTGATGTCTGACGATTCAGCTCAGGTCAACGGCCAGTCCCTCGACGCCCAACCTAAGTAATAACCATTAAAAAAGCCGCAAAAAGCGGCTTTTTTGTGTCTGTTTTAACGGCGCTTACTTTGTTTGAGGCGCTGGTTATGCTTATTCACCGCCTTGCGGATACGGTTTATCTTTGCACGCTTATCTTTACGCTTTTCAGGCATCACAGATAATTTGGTCTGAGTCTCAGGGCGCAAACCTACCGACTTGCGCAGGTAATTTACATCTTCCAGCTTGAGCTCTTCCCAGCCGCCCTGAGGCAAACGCTTGCTCAGCTCAAGCTTACCGTAACGAACTCGAATAAGACGGGATACTTCCAGCTCCTGTGATTGCCATAAACGACGCACTTCTCGGTTACGGCCTTCGGTCAGAGTTACGTTAAACCACTTGTTAAGGCCCTCACCACCGCGAGGCACCAATTTCAGGAATTTTGCCGGGCCATCTTCAAGCTCTACGCCTTTTTTCAGATTGCGCAGGTGCTCGTTGGTAACATCTCCAAACACCCGAACTGAATACTCGCGCTCTACTTCGTACTTAGGGTGCATCAGGCGATTGGCCAGTTCACCATCATTGGTGAATAACAACAGGCCTGAGGTGTTGATATCAAGGCGACCTATGGCGATCCAGCGATCGCCTTCAATACGTGGCAGGCGATCAAATACAGTACGGCGCCCTTCCGGGTCCTTGCGGGTACACAGTTCGCCTTCCGGCTTATGGTACATCAGTACACGGCAGATGCGCTCTTCCTGTTGCTCTACTTTAACAATATGACCATCGACCCGGATCACCGCGTTTTCTTCCACACGGTCACCCAGTTTAGCCACCTTGCCATCAACACTGACGCGGTTGCTTTCGATGTACTTTTCCATTTCACGACGCGAGCCTACGCCTGCGCGTGCCAAAACTTTTTGTAACTTCTCACTCATTCTGATGGTTCTCTCACAGAAGGATCATCTAACATCTGATCTAGCTTTTCGCCCTGTTGTGGTGGCAGCTCAGGGAGCATATCCAGCCCGTTAAGCGAAAAGTAGTCTAAAAATTGTCTGGTCGTTGCATATAATGCAGGTTTGCCCGGCACCTCTTTATAGCCCACCACCTTTATCCACTGACGCTCCAGTAAGCTCTTAATAATGTTGGAGCTGACAGTCACGCCACGCACTTGCTCAATTTCGCCCCGGGTAATGGGTTGTCGGTAAGCTATCAGAGCCAACGTTTCAAGTGTGGCACGGGAATACTTGGGTGCTTTTTCCTGCCACAAGTTACTGAGCCAGGGACTTAAACTGGCACAAGCCTGAAAACGATAACCGGTGCCAACTTCAACCAGTTTGACGCCTCTGGTCTGATAGTGTTCACTCAGGGTATCCAGTGCATCACGAAGCCGTTTATCCGATACATTGATGTCCAGTAAAACGGTCTCTTTCAGTTGTTTACGTGATAAAGGCTTATCGGCAACGAATATGGCTGCTTCAACCAGTTCAACCAATTGTTCATCACTGATACGACGTTTCATGCAAGTAGGATAAGGCTAGTCTAAAGCGGCGTATTATGACAGAGCCCGCGTCACTCTTGTAGCTTTAATGACAAATAAATTGCACTGGCAGGAGTAACAGCCGGCGCTACCTGTAAGCAATTAATTAGCTGCTCCTTTAAAAGCTCCAGCATGGCGATAAACGTCACCACTACACCGCTACGCCCTTCCGAAACAGTAAACAGCCGACTGAATTCTACAGGCTCCGGATGTTCCGACAAAAACTGAAGGATGGCCGCCATACGCTCCCGGGTAGATAGCACTTCGGCACTGATCTGGTGGTGCTCAAAGGTTTTTGCCCGAGCCATGACATCACTGAGCGCCAGCAGCAGCTCTGCCATTTCAATATCCGGCAAACGTGCCTGAGGCTCCTCGGACTCTTCCATCAAGGCGCGGGCAACAAAAATGTCCCGATCAACTCGAGGTAACTGGTCTAAGTGCTCGGCGGCTTTTTTGAATTGTTCATATTCCTGAAGTCTTCTGACTAATTCGGCACGAGGTCTTCCTCGTCTTCCAGTTCTTCATGCACAGGTAGCAGCAAACGTGACTTTATCTGTGCCAATAAAGCAGCCATCACCAGATACTCTCCGGCCAGTTCAAGCTGCATATCCTGCATCATCTCTACATACTGCACATATTGTTGCGTGATGCTCAGTATAGGTAGTTCCAGAATATCTAATTTATGGCGTTTGATCAGATATAACAACAGATCGAGCGGACCTTCAAATGTTTCCAGTATCACTTCCAGCGCGTCCGGAGGAATATAGAGATCCTCCGGCTTTTCCAGTACGGCCTCTCCGTGTAAAAACGCCAGTGGCAGCTTCTGTTGGGCTGGTTGGTCACCCATGATTATTCAAACGGGGCCGTATCGCCACAACCACGGCGCAGGATCACCACCTCGTCGTCAGACATATCAATAACCGTGGTCGCCTGCTCTACCAGATAACCACCATGAATGATCAAATCAACATGCTTTTCCAAACGCAACCGGATGTCTTCAGGATCCGACTCTGTAAATTGCTCATCAGGCAGGATCAGCGAGCAGGACATCAAAGGCTCACCCAACTCGGCCAGTAAAGCCGACGTAATGGGGTGCTCTGTCACGCGGATACCGATGGTTTTTTTCTTCTCATTGAGCAAACGCCGCGGTACTTCTTTGGTTCCTTTGAGAATAAAGGTGTACGGGCCGGGTGTATTGTTTTTGATCATCCGAAACATTTGGTTGTCGACCCGAGCATAAGTCGACAACTCAGATAAATCCCGGCACATCAGGGTAAAGTTATGGTGCTTTTCGATACCACGAATGCGCTCAATGCGCTCCTTAGCTTGCTTGTTACCCAGGCTGCAGCCAATGGCATAGCCAGAATCAGTTGGATAAACTAGCACCCCGCCCTGCTGGATGATATCAACGGCCTGACGGATAAGACGACCCTGTGGATTATCGGGATGAATATGAAAAAATTGGCTCACGCTGTCACTCCTCTGTCGCGCCCCAGAACTGCCAAACCCCTTGGCAATCTTTTGGTAAGTATAGGTTTTTTCCGAGATCCAACCAGTTTGTTGGATAATGAAAGTCAGATCCCTGACTGGCGAGTAAGTTATATTCGCGGCTCAGTTGACCCAAAAACTGCCGTTCAGAGGGTGCCTGTTGAGGCTGTGCCACCTCCATTGCTTTGCCACCGGCAGCACTGAATTCGTCCAGTAACTTTCTGAGCCACTTATTCGACATCTGATAGCGTCCGGGATGCGCCAACACGCTTACACCACCGGCACTGTGTATCGCCTCAACGGCTTGTGCCATGCTGCACCAGCTGCTGGGTACATAACCGATTTTATTGCGGCCCAGATACTTTTTAAACACGCCTTGAATGTTTTTAGCCACGCCTCTGTCCACCAGCGCTTTGGCAAAATGAGCGCGGGTAATTTCGGCGTTCTCGGCAAGCAATTTTGCTTCTTCGTATATGCCTTCATAGCCACGCTTGGCGAGCCGGGCACCGATTTCTTTGGCACGCTCCCGGCGCTTTTGCTGCTGACTGGCAAGCAGTGTGTTTAACGCATCCGCGTTTTCATCGATATTCAGACCAACGATGTGGATTTCGAAACTCTCCCATTTGGTTGAGATTTCAACGCCCGAGACCAAAGATAACGGCAGCTGTTTATCTGCAATGTAGGCACGCGCAGGGGCAAGGCCAGCTACCGTATCATGATCCGTAATGGCCAGTACGTCCACACCTCTTTCGGTTGCCCGTTCAAGTAAAGCGCTCACTGCCAAACGACCATCCGAAAAAGTGCTGTGACTGTGTAAGTCGTATTTTATCAAACTCTCATAACCTCATAAAAATTTGCAGGTTTTAGTATATCATGTTCTTTAATGTCAGGTGTGTTTATCTCATGACACCAAACAACGAGATAGCAGCTTTTTAGTCAGTCAAAATAACCATTTTTAGGTACGTGGTGGATTTTTTCGACTTTGCCCTTGACACTTTATCCCCTAGTACGGTTTACTGTTGGCACTGAATTGACATAACGATGACTTAACAAATGAAAACACAAAAAACTCTAAACATTTGGTGGTGGCACTCGTAATTAGCGGGTGAATCGTTGTGCATACAAGATTTTATAAACCCGCGCTAAAACCGCGGGTTTTTTTATAGTTTTTTTTCGATTAATTAAGAGTTTTAACATGAGCAACAATACAGTAAACCTTACAGTATCTATGTCGTGGTGGTGGTGCCTGAATTAGCGGACGGCATTGTTGTATCTAATAAACAGACCCCCGCAAGCAACCCGCTTACGGGGGTTTTTTTAGCTTATTTTATAAAAATTACGAGGAATGAGGTGTGATTTTTAGTCATATAACGACACAACCCGGGGAAGTAACCAGCATTCGGTTACGGCGCGACTATATCGCCAGTCCCCTGTCACTGTACGCAGCACTGGACAAACCCAAATTCGCTGTTACTGGAGTCTGCCGAAATTGACTCCAAGGATAATGTTAAAAGTATTATTCTGGTCGACTCGGCACTGCGCTTTGAGTGCCAGGGTAAAAGCGTGATAGTCCGTGCTCTGTCAAATAACGGTGAACAACTGCTGCCCTATCTGGCACAGCAAGTCGAAAACTGTGATGTAGAACTTGGTAACTCAGTACTGACCCTTACATACCGGGATACACCGGCAGATCTGGATGAATACGCGAAACTCAAGGCTGATAATGCATTCAGTGCGCTCAGAACCTGTATAAACCAAATAAAGTGCAACTCAGAAACACCCTTTTCGCTATTTCTGGGTGGTGTATTTGCCTATGATATGGTGGCCAACTTCGAGCGACTTCCCGACGTCGCCGATGGCGCCAACAGCTGCCCAGACTACGTATTCTATCTTGCTGAAACCTTGTTGATCATAGATCATCAGGCGCAGACCACAGAGCTAATCGGCAATGTGTTTAATGGCCCTGATGTTCACGCCAACTGTTTTGAAGTCGGCCGCAAGCTGGAAGTACTTAACCGTCAGTGCGATGATCTGCAAGCCTTTACGCCAGAGCCAGTCAAAGGCCGTTGCGACGTCCATGTTGATATCAGCGACGAAGCTTATAAAGAGCAGGTTATCAAACTGAAGCAACATATCGTGGATGGCGACATCTTCCAGGTTGTTCCTTCCAGAACATTTACTTTGCCCTGTGCAAATCCTTTATCGGCCTATATGGCGCTCAAACTACAAAACCCAAGCCCGTATATGTTCTACATGCGTGATGAGGATTTTGTATTATTCGGTGCCTCCCCGAGTCTGCGCTAAAATACTGCGAAAAAAGCAATCAGGTTGAAGTCTACCCAATCGCTGGCACGCGCCCGCGGGGAAAATTTACCGACGGTAGCATTAACCCGGATCTGGATAGCCGCATCGAGCTGGAACTCAGAGACGACCAGAAGGAGCGAGCTGAACACCTGATGTTAGTAGATCTGGCTCGTAATGATGTGGCGCGGATCAGCATACCGGGCACCCGCCATGCCAAAGAGCTGCTTAAAGTTGACCGCTATTCTCAGGTGATGCACCTGGTCTCTCGTGTGGTTGGCCAGCTTAAGCCTGATCTGGATGCCCTGCACGCCTATCAGGCCAGTATGAACATGGGCACTTTAGTCGGCGCACCAAAAGTCAAAGCAGCGGAGCTGGTCAGACATACAGAGCAGCAGCGACGTGGCAGCTATGGCGGTGCGGTTGGCTACCTGACAGGCGATGGTGCAATGGATTCATGTATTGTGATCCGTTCAGCCTTTGTAAAAGACGGCCAGGCTCTGGTACAGGCCGGAGCTGGTGTCGTCTATGACTCAACCCCACAAGCCGAAGCCGATGAAACCCGCGCCAAAGCCAGCGCCGTGATCAAAGCAATTCAGTCGACTTATGCAGGAGAGCAGGCATGATCCCTAAAATATATTTTCTTGATAACTTTGACTCCTTTTCTTACAACCTGGTTGATGAACTGTCGCTCCTTGGCGCTGAACTCGTGGTGTATCGTAATCACCTGGACGCCGAAACGATTTTTGCAAAAATGGAACAAGAAACCGACCCGGTGATCCTGGTTTTGTCTCCGGGTCCGGGGGCACCGAAAGATGCTGGCTGTTTGCTTGAGCTGATAGCCCTGTGCAAAGGCAAATATCCCATGCTGGGGATCTGCCTGGGCCAGCAGGCACTCACGCAAAGCTATGGCGGCACAATTGGCCATGCCGGAGAAACAGTTCACGGCAAGTCATCTCATATTTCTGTAACGCCACACCCTGTTTTTGACGGACTTGGCACATCCTTTCCGGTAGCACGCTATCACTCACTGATGGCGACTCAGGTCCCGAATGCCTTGAGGTCATCGCCCAGTATGAAGAAATCCCCATGGCGATTTTCCACCCGGATGATAAGGTGATCGGGTATCAGTTTCACCCTGAATCAATTTTAACCCCATGCGGCGCTCAGCTATTAAAGCAAAGCATCGCCTATCTCACTTCCCAGGAGTAGACATGGAAAGTTTAAATTTACTGCTAGAGCAAAAATCACTGGATTTTGCTGCCGCCACTGAGCTCTTTGGCGCCGTTATGCAAGGGCAACTTGATGAAGTACAACTAACCGCAGCCCTGGTCGCTTTGAAAATCAAAGGCGAAACAGCCGAAGAAATCGCGGGGGCGGCAAAAGCGATGCGCGACCATGCCATTGCTTTTGATACGCAAGGTCTGCTGTGTGCTGACAGCTGTGGCACGGGTGGCGATGGCACCAACACCATTAATGTCAGCACGACGGCAGCGATCGTGGCTGCGACCTGCGGCATACCTATGGTTAAACATGGCAACCGCAGTGTATCCAGTAAGTCCGGATCTGCGGATCTGTTAAAAACGCTTGGAATTAATCTGGATATGGACCCGCAGGCGGGCGCGCGATGTTTACAACAAACCAATTTTACCTTTTTGTTTGCACCGCTCTATCACACCGGCGTTAAACACGCGATGCCAGTACGTACAAAGTTAAAAACCCGCACTCTGTTCAATATTCTCGGACCGCTGGCAAACCCCGCCAAACCTCAGGTACAGCTGCTGGGTGTGTATGATCCAATTTGTGCCGCCCTATGGCCGAAACGCTGAACAAACTGGGGACACAAAGAGCCATGGTGGTGCATGGTTCAGGATGTGACGAAATTGCCTTGCATGGCGAAACACGGGTTACGGAATTAAACCAGGGCGTGCTGACAGAATATACTCTGACACCCGAAGACTTTGGATTAAAACAGTACCCACTCGATGCCATCGCTGGCGACACACCTGAGTTTAATGCCCAGGCAACGCGCGATATCCTGAGTGGACAAGGTAAAGAGGCACACAATGCGGCCATCATTGCCAATGTGGCCGCCCTGATGGTGATGACAAACAAAGCATCGGATCTTAAATCAGCCAGCGCCCAGGTTGCACAAGTACTGGCATCGGGACGTTGCTTAGAAAAACTTGCTGACATCGTGGAGGTCAGTCATGGCTAATGTGTTAGAAAAAATTGTTGCAGACAAAGCAATTGAAGTCGCGGAAAGAAAGCAGGCTCGCCTCTGGCTAGCTTTATTGAGCAGATAGCGCCAAGTGATCGTGATTTTTACGGCGCACTGAGCCAGCCCGGTACGCAATTCATCCTGGAGTGTAAAAAGGCCTCGCCGTCGAAAGGTTTGATCCGTCAGCATTTCGATCTGGACGAGATCACCAGCGTCTATGGCCGTTACGCCTCTTGTATCAGCGTACTGACCGATGAAAAGTATTTTCAAGGCAGTTTTGACTACCTCAGCTATGTCCGTACTCAGGTTTCTCAGCCACTCATTTGCAAAGACTTCTTTATTGATGAGTATCAGGTTTATCTTGCCCGTTTAAGCGGCGGTGATGCCATCTTACTGATGCTATCTGTGCTTGATGATGCGCGTTACCGGGCACTGGCGGAGTTGGCTCACAGCCTGAACATGGCCGTGCTGACTGAAGTGAGCAACGAAGAAGAAGTACATCGGGCATTAGCACTGGACGCACGATTGATTGGCATCAACAATCGTAACCTCAGAGACTTGAGTACTGATCTGGCTACCAGCGAGCGTTTGCGCAAGTTGATCCCTGACGACAAAACCGTGATCTCAGAGTCTGGTATTTACACACATACCGATGTGAAGCGCCTGGCCCCTATCTGCAACGGCTTCCTGGTTGGCAGCTCGCTGATGGCGGAACAAGACCTGGAAACAGCCTGTCGTAAGTTGATCCTCGGAGAAAACAAAGTGTGTGGCCTGACCCGCAGCCAGGATGCCATCGCAGCCTACGAAGCTGGCGCAGTGTATGGAGGGTTAATTTTTTATCCCAAGTCACCACGCTATGTGGACATCGACTGCGCCAAAGCCGTTGTAGACAGCGCACCGCTGAATTATGTGGGTGTCTTTGTTGATGCACCGCTTGATCAAGTCGTCGAACATGTCCGTATCCTTACACTCAGTGCAGTACAGCTACACGGCACTGAGTCACAAACATATATAGAACAATTGCGTCAACAACTGCCCGTTAACTGCCAGATCTGGAAAGCACAAGGGATCGCGGACCGCCTGCCGGAACCATTACAAGGCGTCGACAAACACTTGTACGACACTAAGATAAAAGGTCAGATTGGCGGTACAGGACAAGTATTTGACTGGCAATTGCTAAGCAATACGTCCGGCGATTTTATGCTGGCAGGCGGCCTGAGCGCAGACAACTTAACACATGCAACCTTCCTGGGCGCAGCCGGATTCGACCTGAATTCTGGCGTGGAAAGCAGCCCTGGCAAAAAATGCGCAGATAAACTGAACAAAGCTTTTAACACAATTCGTAAATACTGAGGTGGAAATGATTAATACAGGCTATTACGGCGACTTTGGCGGCATGTTTGTCCCAGAATTGCTGGTTCCTGCGCTCAAACAACTTGAGCAGGAATTTAACAAAGCACAAAACGATCCGGCTTTTCAGCAAGAGTTCTATCAGCTGCTGAATGAATTTGCAGGTCGTCCGACTCCACTCACGCTGACCAGAAACCTGGTTAAAAACCCGAAAGTGAAACTTTACCTCAAGCGTGAAGATCTATTGCATGGTGGTGCCCACAAAACTAACCAGGTACTCGGTCAGGCGCTGCTCACCAAACGTATGGGTAAGTCGGAAGTTATCGCAGAAACCGGCGCCGGACAACATGGTGTTGCAACAGCACTGGCCTGTGCGCTGCTGGGACTGAAATGTCGCGTTTACATGGGCGCAAAAGACGTTGAACGTCAGCAACCGAATGTATTCCGTATGCGCCTGATGGGTGCCGAAGTCATTCCGGTTACTGCGGGGTCCGGTACGCTTAAAGATGCTGTAAATGAAGCGATGCGTGACTGGTCTGCCAATTATAAAACGGCCCACTACCTGCTCGGTACGGCAGCAGGTCCCCACCCTTTCCCAACGCTGGTGCGTGAGTTCCAGAAAATGATTGGTGAAGAAGCCAAGCAACAGGTCCTTGAGGCAGAAGGTAAACTGCCGGATGTAGTAATGGCCTGTGTGGGCGGGGGCTCAAATGCCATTGGTATGTTCGCCGACTTTATTGACGAGGCAGATGTTAAATTGATTGGTGTCGAACCTGCAGGTAAGGGTCTGGATACCGAAGAGCATGGTGCTGCACTGTGTAAAGGCACCAAAGGCATTTTGCATGGTGCTTACACCTACATTATGCAAAATCCGGATGGTCAGATTGAGGAGTCTTACTCTGTATCGGCAGGTCTGGACTACCCAGCGGTGGGTCCTCAACATGCCTACCTGCATGAAACCGGCCGCGCGCAATACGTTGCCGTTACCGATGATGAGGCGCTGGCTGCCTTCCAGTCATTGGCTAAACACGAAGGGATTATTCCGGCACTGGAGTCAAGCCATGCTCTGGCTTATGCCCTGAAATATGCAGAAGCACAGGAGCAGGACACTGTGATTGTGGTGAATCTAAGTGGCCGGGGCGACAAAGACTTAGCCCATGTCCATCAGGTATTAGAAGCGCGAGGTGAGCTATGAGCCGTTATAATGACATGTTTGTGCAGCTAAAAGACAAACAGCAAGGTGCCTTTGTGCCGTTTGTGACTATTGGCGACCCCGACAAGGAAACCAGCCTGGCAATCATCAAAAGTCTGATTGAAGGCGGCGCAGACGCTTTGGAATTAGGGATCCCATTTTCTGATCCTATTGCCGATGGCCCAGTGATCCAGGCCGCGAACATCCGTGCACTGGAGCAAAACATCAACACAGAGGATTGTTTTGAGGTGATCAGTGCCATCAGAGCGCAATATCCTCATATTCCAATCGGATTGTTACTCTACTCAAACCTGATTTTTGCACGAGGGCTGGAGAGCTTTTACCAGCAAGCCAAAGCTGCGGGTGTCGATTCAGTGCTGGTTGCTGATGTGCCACTGCATGAATCCAAACTGTTCCGCAGAGCTGCTGTAAATGCCGGTATTGAACCGATTTTCATTGCAACACCTAATGCCAGTGACGATACACTGCGTGAGTGCGCCAGTTATGGCAGAGGCTATACCTACTTGCTCTCTCGTGCTGGGGTTACAGGTACAGAAAGTCAGGTACAGATGCCCACAGATGAGATTATTACTAAGCTTACTGAATACCACGCAGCGCCGGCTCTGCTTGGTTTTGGGATCTCTACCCCGGAGCAGGTCAAAGCCGCGTTGGACTCTGGTGCCGCAGGTGCCATCTCAGGTTCAGCCGTGGTCAAAATCATTGAGCAGCACCTGGATGATAAACCAACCATGTATCAGGCGCTAAGTACGTTTGTGCGCGACATGAAAGCCGCGACCCAGCGTTAAACTGCTATTTGTCAGCCAGGGCATCCTTTAATGCTTTGGCTGGCTTAAACAGCACTTTGTTTTGCCCTTCAATCATGATTTCCTCACCGGTTCTTGGGTTCCTGCCCGGTTTAGCCGGATGATAACTTAAAGTAAAAGTTCCCATTCCGTTGAGCTGGACTTGATCTCCTTCGGACAGACGTTTAGTGATAAGCTTTAACAGGCTTCCCAGTGCCGCCTGAGTGTCTTTCTTAGTCAATTCGCTATGTGCCGCCATGGCCGCAACCAGTTCACTTTTATTCATCATGCAATCCGTCTTTATACAACAAAGCGAGGCAGGCTAAGGACTTCTGTCACAAATGTCAATCTTGAGCTGATTAAACGAAGTTTTCCTTACCCTGCGATACCCGAGTTGAACAGCCTTGACTATAGTTAGGCTAACGCTTTCAGACATACCCAGAGGTCACATTGAACGCAAACCAATATCGCTGGTGCGAACTATTCCTGGTGTTTTTTCTGCTACCCGTTATTGCCTATGCATTTCGCCATCAACTTGCCAATTGGTTATTTCCGGCACTTATTATACTCACGGCTGTGTGTACATATTTGTTGCTAACCGACCCTCATTTTAAACGTTTTCGCCTCACCAGCCTCGGAACCTTCTCGACGGTCAAACGGCGGTTGTTTTCAACATTTTTTATCGGCGCTTTGTTCTCGGCCATGTTCTATGGCTTAGTTAACCAGGAAGCTGGTTTGATATGCCACTCAACTCTACCGACGACTGGTTGATACTTCTGATAGCTTATCCAATTTTATCGGTGTTACCCCAGGAGCTCGTGTTTAGAAGTTACTTTTTCCACCGTTACAAACGCATTTTGCCTCAGAAAACCACCCGGGTTGTACTCAGCGCTGCCGTCTTCGCCCTGGCCCATTGTGTCTATGATAATTGGGTTGCAATAGCGTTGTCTTTTGCAGGTGGATTACTGTTTGCATATACCTATGCACACAGTCGCTCTCTGGCAGTATGTGTGCTTGAGCACAGCCTGTGGGGCCTGTGGGTGTTTACACTGGGGTTGGGTCATTACCTAGATTCTGGCGTAACGTTTTAGAACTCCCCGGCGCCGCGGTTATGCTGACGCCCGAGAGCAAGTGTCGTGTTGGTGATCAGAAACCAAACAGACTGAAAGAGAAGAACTTAGTGGTCACTGTGTTGACAAAAATCAGCAACAGGATAACCGGAATAAAGGTGGACAGAGAAAAGTTCACGTACTTTTCCATTAAACTCCCCTTATAGTTAGGTGATCCCTGTGCCAGTTCTTCAGACAGATTGTGTTTTTTCCAGCGATACATAACGAATAAACACACCAGCAAACCGTTGAATGGCAAAATGGTTTCGTAGAATACGTCAGAGATCAGTGCAAACATACTCTGACTGGCCCCACCATAATTAACAAAATCAGTCAGCCACCCCACCATACCAAAAGACATAGTACACAACACTGTCAAACCACCGGTAGTCAATGCCAGCAGGCCCAATGCTTTCTTACGACTGATGTCTTTCTCTTCCATCAGCGCAGCAGTCGGTACTTCAATGATAGAAACGAGTGAGGTAATGGCAGCAAAGAAGACTAACAGGAAAAATACCGCAGCTACGGCAGAGGCTCCGAAGTAACCGATGTCAGATTGTAATGCCAGTAGCAGCTTTGGTAGATAGACAAAAATCATTGAAACTGATGAATCGCTCAACTGCGCGGGATCAGTATCCGGGTTGAAACTAAAGATGGCTGGTAACACCATCAGACCCGCAATAAATGCAACCAGAGAGTCGGTGATCGCAACCATTTTGGAGCTGCCAACAATGTCATCTTTTTTGGAGATATACGACGCGTAAGTGATGAGGATACCCATCCCCAGCGACAGTGAAAAGAATGACTGAGATAAGGCACCATTGAGCACGCTGGCATTCATTTTGGAAAAGTCAGGGACTAGGTAGTAACGCACCCCTTCCATCGCATTATCCAGCGTTAATACGTACATCACCAGTCCCAGCAGTAGAACAAAAAGGGCTGGCATCATAAACTTAGCTGCTTTTTCAATCCCTTCTTTTACACCACCTATCAGTATCAGGTTAACAATAATACCAACAAATACCATGTAGATGAACATAGAGTACTGGTTCACAAATGCATCAAAATGACCCGGATTTGCCAACAGGTCAAGATTACCCATTACCGTCTGGACCAGGTAACCGAAAATCCATACCGTGATCACCATATAGAACACCGCGATCATAAACGGCGTTAATACTGCAATCGCCCCCGCAAGAGACCACTTTTTATCACCTTGTGTCAGTGATTTGTATGAACCGTAAGGGTCTTTTTGTGCCTTTCGACCCATCGCCATCTCTGCCATCATCACAGGCAAACAAATAAAGATAACAAACAGGGCATAAGTTAGCAGAAAAGCACCGCCCCCATTTTTTGTTGCAGACACGGGAAACCCAACCAGGTTACCAATCCCTACTGCGGAACCTGCTGCGGCAAGAATAAATCCTAGCCGCGAGCTGAAGTGCTCACGATTTGCGCTCACAAGAAAAACCTTATTATTATTTTATAAGAATAGTCGAAGGACTCTACCAGCCATCCGCACGGAATTTCAAGTATAAACGTCTAATCCGTCGCGCTGAAGCGTAAACCTGGCGGCTTTACACCTGCCAGATAGCTTATTGCTCAACGCTACACACGCGTCCGGAGCATTTACACAAAGGGGAGATTCGGTCTATGATAGGCCCAAATTACACAATAATTCTTTGCATCTTATGCTTTACATGATCTACTCAACTGACGTTGAGAACTCTTTACAGAAGCGTCTGGCTGCGCGCCCTGCGCACTTGGCAAGACTGGACGAGCTTGCACAGCAACAGCGTTTATTCGCCGCAGGCCCTTTGCCTGCCATCGACAGCCCAGATCCAGGTGAAGCCGGGTTTACCGGATCACTGGTCATCGCCGAGTTTGAGTCTCTGGCACAAGCCAAAGCCTGGGCAGCAGAAGACCCTTACATCGCAGCTGGCGTCTATGCTAACAGCGTGGTTAAGCCATACAAGAAAGTACTGCCTTAACAAGTTCAGCATGGGTTAAGTCGATCACTCTTAGCCTGTGCCACAATGATGTTAAGCAACCCTAACCGTGGAGCTTATTAAATGCAGTTGCCAAGATGTTTTGCTACAGTGCTACTCTGTTGTTTACTGGGATCACACTCTGCGCAGGCCACCGAGAAGCAAGACACAATAAGCAAAAAACAAGCTGTAAAACTTGCAACCGACCAGTATTCGGGCAAAACCCTCAAAATCTCCAAACAAGGAGACTACTACATTGTGCGGATCTTACGCGATGATGGTCGGATCATAGATTTAAAAGTTCACCAGGTTACGGGCGAAGTGAAGAAGGACTAAACAATGCGAATTCTTGTAATAGAAGATGATATACAACTGGCTGAGAACCTGCGTACCGCGCTGGAGAAAGAAAAATACAGTGTGGACCTATGCCACGACGGAGAAAACGGTCTTTTTCACTTAACTGAATATCCGCTTGATCTGGCAGTGGTTGATTTGGGTTTACCTAAGCTCGATGGCATTGAACTCATTCGACAGGCACGAGCAAAAGACATTAAGTTACCCATTTTAATTTTAACCGCTCGGGATCGCTGGCAGGAAAAAGTCGAGGGGCTGGATGCCGGCGCTGATGACTATCTTACTAAGCCGTTCCATACAGAGGAATTGATAGCTCGCTGTAACGCCTTGATCCGCAGAAGTGCCGGACAAGCTAACCCTGAGATTTGCATTGGCCCCGTCAAGATCCACACTCGCTCTCAGCAAGTTTGGGTAGAAGACCGCGAGCTCACCCTGACAGCGTATGAGTATAAGGTGCTTGAGTACCTTATGGTCAACCCTCACAAGGTTATCTCTAAATCTGAACTGACTGAACATATTTACGATCAGGATTTTGATCTGGACTCGAATGTGATCGAGGTCTTCGTACTCAGGCTCCGAAAGAAACTGGACCCGGACGGCACACTGAACCCAGTTGAAACCCTCAGAGGGCGAGGCTATAGGTTTAAAAACCAGTGGTAAATCGCGCTCAAATCTCTTTAAAAATAAGGCAAGGATTTATCCTTGTCTTTGTTTTAATCGTTGCCCTTCCCGCGCTATTTTTTTCGATAGGCCGTGCCTACTATGCCACTTTAGTAGACGCCACAGAAAAAACACTGGAAGCCCACCTCTACTCCCTGATCTCCGAAGTTGATTTTGTGACAATGGAGATGCCAAATAGCATTTTGGCACCTGAGCTGAACCGTCTTAATTCAGACACTTATGCACTTATTTATCAGCAAAACGCGCTGGTGTGGCACTCCGAATCAGCAATGAATTTAACCGTAACGCCGGACATATCGCAAAGTAAAGCAGGGGCTGCTGAATTCGAACGGGTTGAATACAACCAGGAACTTTATTGGCAACTGAGCATGACCGTCATTCTCGGTAATGCCAGCCACTCACAGCAAGCTAAGTTTATACTGTTAAAGAAAAACTCAGCTTTGGTCGCACAAATGGCACAGTTTCGTAATACCCTGGTCAACTGGATGCTGGTGATGGGCGTGATGATAGCCGCACTAATGGCATTTGGTTTTATCTGGAGTGCTCGCCCACTGCAAAGACTAGACAGGGAGATCAAAGCAATTGAAGCGGGTGAAATAGATAAAATCAGTGGCCTCTACCCAGTTGAGTTGAATACCATTAAGGCGGATCTCAATTTACTACTGGACTCGCAAAGACGCCAAAAAGAACGTTACCGAGCCTCGCTGAGCGACCTGGCACATGCGCTTAAGACCCCGTTGGCCGTGCTAAAATCTAGCCCGATGGCGGAAAATGATGAGGCGCAGGAACAGCTTGACCGCATCAATGCCATGATTGAACACCAGTTAAAACGGGCCGCATCTGGCGCCTCCGATACCTGGAAAAAGCAAACTCAGGTAGAGCCTGTGGTTAATTCCATTCTAAACGCCATGACTAAGGTTTACCATGATAAGCACATCAACTTTAGTTCTGAGTGCCCGCCAGAGGCGGCTTTTTTGGGTGATAAGACCGATCTAATGGAAATTTTAGGTAATTTGATCGACAATGCCTGTAAAGCCTGTAATTCACAGGTCGATATAGAAGTGAAATATAATCAAAGCAAAGGCGTACGCTTCATCATTAGCGACGATGGTCCCGGAATACCTGAACAAAACAGAAAGACCCTGTTACAACGTGGGACACGACTCGACACCTACGAAAGTGGCCATGGTGTGGGGATGGCCATTGTGTCTGACCTCGTCTCTTCCTACCATGGAAGCATAGACATTGATTACAGCCAGCTGGGCGGTGCTCAGTTTACAATAGAATTTAGTTATGAACAGAACCAATAAAACACTGTGCTTTTTTACCCTGTTAACGCTCAGCGTGTCTGCTCAGGCAGCCAGATTAACCCTGCAACAGTGCGACCACCTCAATTCAGATCACCCTGAAAAAGCCAAACGTTACCTGATGTGCCTGGATGGTAATATTGAGCTGCTTGAGCGTGAAAGAAAAACCTGGATAACGAAATTGGTCATGGACACCGAAAACCTACAAAAAGAGACCGGTAACTCTCAGCTGCTGCCGATCATTCAGCGTAGCTTTATAAACCAGGAGAGGTATATGGAAGATGCCTGCCGCTGGCGCTACCTGAAACAGATGCCCAATGCAACCATGGCAGCCAAAGTCTATAAACGCTGTAAGATTGAGTTTATTAAACAGCATACACATGAACTACAGGCCGATTTTCTGCTCCAGTAGACCATACCCTGGCGTACAAATTTCTATCGGCCTGTCACGTCTGATGGTAACCGACGCATACTAACTTTAAAGATGCTTTCAAGTTGATTGAAGCGCCAGATAGCCTTAGCTATCTGGCATTATGTTGCTCTTCACCACCTAACATAGTCGCCAGCCAGCGACCGTCCTCACTGTTCTCCAGCGCAATTTTAACAACCATGGTAAGTGGCACAGACAGTAACATGCCTACCGTACCAAGTAGCCATCCCCAGAAAATCAAAGACAGGAACACAACCAAAGTGCTGAGCCCCAGCCCTCTGCCCATAAAACGAGGCTCGATAATATTACCCATAATGGTGTTAATACTGATATAGCCGGCAGCAACGATGGCACTAATCATAGGACTGTGAGTAACAAGTGCTAACAATACCGGAGGGACCGCGGCGATAATTGAACCGATATTGGGAATGTAATTAAGCAAAAATGCAAAGACACCCCATAAGATAAAGTAATCAATATCAAGCACCCACAAAAAACCCGCAGCAAGCACACCCGTTGCCAGTGATACCAAGGTCTTAATTGCCAGATAGCTGTTAATGGAATCCAGAAACCGGTCAATTTGCTTCATTTTCATGTCCGGATCATCCAGCGCCAGGTGAACTTTAGTGCTGATCATCGGTGCTTCAAAGAGCATAAATACTACCGTCAGGAGGATCAGGAAAATATTTGCCATGACGCCGCCAAAGCCAGTTAGCATATTGGTCGCTACATCTATCATTTTGCCCGGGTCGAACAGCGCAATAAGTTGTTGCTTATCCACTAAGATATTGTACTGAGCCGCCATATCGACAAACCAGATAAATTTACTTCTCAGCGCTTCACGATATTGCGGCAGCTGGCTGGAAAAATCATTGAGCGACTGGCCAACCAGGCCTGTCAGACTCATGCCCATCAGCATGACCAGCATAATAATCAGCACGATTGCCAGCCCCTTAGGGATCCGGTAATTTGCGAAAAACTTCAAAAGCGGATTGCAAATAATGGCAATAAAGGCTGCCAAAACAAAAGGGACGACAATTTCGTTGGCCAGTTTTATTCCGGCTAAAACAATGAACAATGACGCAATAACGACTAAGCTTTTAGTGATCCCAGACAATGAAGACACGACTTTTCCTTACATTAACTGTGCTAAACCGGTAATTAATACCGGTATATGACCCGGAAACAAAGTATGTGCCCGATAATATCCAGGCACCCGGAGCTTCATTGTAACGGAATTTAGCATCAAAGCACGCACAACTAATAAATTGATCGACAATACACTGCACTGAGTATAAGAGACTAAATTATTAAAAATGGGTTATACATGAATGTATTAATTACCGGTGCCACCGGTCTGATAGGATCAGAACTTTGCAAGTTCCTAGTCAACAAACACAAAATAATCGTCTTAACACGCAATGTCTCTGGGGCCAGGCGCAAGCTGGACAGCAAGATTGAACCCATTGATAGCCTAGATCAGGTTAATTTTAATGAGCTGGATGTCGTGATAAACCTGGCGGGAGAACCAATAGCAGAGAAACGCTGGACGGACAAACAAAAAGCCAGAATTGTTGACAGTCGAGTTCGATTAACGCGTGAACTCAGTGCTCGGATCCGGGACTGCGAAACCCCACCACACACCTTTATATCAGGTAGTGCCATAGGTTATTACGGCAGACAGCCCGCAACTGTCAAAGTAGGTGAAGATTTCGACGAGCCCTATCAGGAGTTTAGTCATCAGCTGTGTAAGGAGTGGGAAGAGCAGGCTCATCATGCTGAAAGTGAAAATACACGCGTCTGTATTGTCAGAACAGGCATAGTATTGTCAAAACAGGGTGGCGCTCTAAAGAAAATGTTGCCTGCATTTAAATTCGGAATGGGTGGTCCAATGGCCAGTGGAACACAGATGATGTCCTGGATCCACATCGATGACATGGTGCAGTTAATCTTATTCTTGCTCAAGCATCAGGAACTGTCCGGTGTATTTAATGCCACTGCACCTGCACCTGTATCGAACAAAGAGTTTGCTGAACGCCTGGCGCTGACACTGAGGCGACCTGCCATGTTTACAATGCCCGAATTCGTGCTTAAGGCCATGTTTGGGGAAATGTCTGAGCTACTTATTTACGGCCAGCGCGTGCTGCCACGACGCGCACTCAAGGCTAACTATCGTTTTCGCTATCCAACCCTTGAAGAAGCGTTACAACAACTTTTACATTAATACGCATTTCATACCAATTACACTAAATACCTGTTCAATTTGACGGAGCAACTTGGAATAATTTTGCGTATTACAGACAATAAAAAAGCGCCTTACGGCGCCTTTTTCGTATTAGCCCTGTTATGCTGTCAGGACCTTAATTAGCCTTTCCCGTTCAACATCATGAGTATCATTCACAACCTGTGACAGGTAACAATTCAGGTAATATTCCAGTGACTGGGCGCCGCCCTGTAACTTGGCTTCCAGTAGTGCTACCTGCTCTGCCATCCTCGCTTGTTGCAAATTAGCAGGCGAGTCGTTGTTCGTCATCACTTCAAGTCGCAGTAATAACTGCTCGGCAGATAACCCTGAATCATTACCACTCAGCCAGCTGCAAGGCGGAGTATCACCGGCACGAATAGCCTCAACCAGTTCGTTGAATTTTTCACGGCTCTGCGCTGAGAAAAGTTCATTCAACTTTGCCTCTGTCTGTTCTAGCAACTGTTGTTTGGTTTTTCTCAGCGATGCAAGCACCTCAGTGCTGTGCACGGCTTCTTTGACTGACAATAGCTCTGACTGAGTTTTAGCATCGATCATTTGGCTATCTAATTCAGCCAGTAACTGGCGCTGCTGTGCTTCCTGCGCCTGAGCCTGTTCGCGTTCGGCGTTTTTCTGCTCCTGGCGCTTGCTAAATACCGCATCGTTGTGCTTTCTGAATTCCTGCCACAATGTGTGTTCCTGCTTAGTGCCGGCAAAGCCAATTTCTTGCCAGCGCTTTTGCAGAGCTTTCAACGTATCGCAGGCCTGGCCAACATCTTCAAGCTCCAGCTGTTCTTGTGCCTCTGCTACCAACTTTTGCTTCAGTTGTGCATTTGCCTGATGACGGGCTTTTAATTGCTCATTGACCTGAGTATAAGCATCACGATAACGCTTATTAAGTGCCTGGTAGGTTGCCGCATCCAGACTGCCTGCTCCACGCCATTGCTTGTTGACCCGGTTAAACACACTTTCGACCTGACGCCAGTCTGCTTCAGGTTGTTGCATCACAGGAATAAGCGCAGCCATTTGTCCGACGAGTTCTTCACGCTGTTCTATCACCTTTTTGCGTAGTTCGTCTTGCTCAGCAAAATAAGCGCGACACGGAGCGAACAACAACTCAATTTTCTCATCAAATTGTGCAGCCTGTGCTTTTTCTTCATCGCTTTCAACACGTCCCAGTTCGTTCCAGCGCACTCGTAGCAATTTAACCTGTGCTGCGCGGGCTTTAGGATCGACTTCCTGCTCGGTCAGCATCTCGTCAAGCTGTTGCAATAACTCGGTGCGCTTAGGTTGTGATGCATATTTTTGCCAGTCTTTAAGTTCCTGCAGCGCCTCGCTCAAGGTTGTGAACTGTTTTGCAAGTTGCTGTTTAAACCCTTCACTCAACTGCTCATAGCTTTCTATAAAGCCATTAAACACGCCAAACGCAACATTAAAACGACCCTGGTCAAGCAATCGTTGTACATCTCGTGCTTTTTTGCGCGCTTCTTTGAGGTGCTTTTCCTGCACATCAACCAGAGGTTTCATCGTCTGGTTAAATTGAGTGCTGATTTCTTTAAGTTGCTCTGAAGCTTGTTTTTTCAAAGCCGCGGGTAACTGGCGAAGCTGTGATTGAGCATGCTGATAAGCCTGTTTTTGAGCTGCTAACACAGTATCAAGCTGTGCCAGTTCTTCGCTTGGCGCTACATCTTTAAGTGCATTCAGAGCCTTGTCGAACTGCTCTTTTGCGCTCACAAGCTCAGGTAAACTCTCCAGCTGTCTGGCACTATCGTGTACCTTATCAAGCAGTGCTTTTAATGCAGGCTCCGCATGGTAAGCGGACGCTTCGATGTCATTTTTCAGTTGATTAAGCTGTGCTTGCAGCGAGCTTTGAGCGGTTAAGTCCAGGGCTGAGACAGTATCAGAAAGGGCCTGCTCAAGCGCTACAAATCCGGTTTCAAACGCATTTATTGCTTTCGCTTTCGCCTCGGCCTGTTCAGCTTGTTGCTGAGCCTGTTCGAACGCATGCTGTAAGGTCTCACGATGTTTATTTAGCTTTGCCGAAATAGATTCAAACTTTTCCTGGTTAGCCTGTTGCACTTCTTCGCTCAGCCACTGGACTTCAAGCGCCTGCCATTGAGCTGTCAATGCATCGGCCTGACTGGCAACCAGTTGATAATCCGGTTTGTCACGTAGTGCATTAAGTTTGGCCAAAACCAGCTTAGCCGCCTGAGTCACCTGCTCTGGCATAATCTGGCTCAGGCGTTGCTGCTCCAGCGTTTGCTCAAGCGAAGTACGTGCCTCGCCAGAGGCAGCTTTGAGTACAGCCTTTTCCAGCTGATACTGAGCGATCAGGGGAGTAACTGTACTTGTAGTGGCTCGCCCCCCTCTTTAAATGCTTTTTCAATCAGCTTTGCATTAGCAAGGCGCTTGAGTAGTTTTGCTTTTTGTTCGTTGGCAATATCACTAAAGGCAACTTTTTCCAATGTTTTTGCCGGTGCATAACGGTCAATATACTCGTCACGGATCTCCTGACTCAGGGAATTAGAACCCGACAACACGGCCTGAGAAATGTGCTGCTCTGCCAGCTCTTTCAATTCCTGGTCGTGCTTATACACCTTCCACCACAAACTCAGGTCATTCATTTTATCCAGGACCTTTTTCCTGAGCTGACTCGAGTCGTCTTCCAGCGCGAGTGTTTGTAACACGTCAGCGTCTTTGCTTGTGTCCAGTTTGTCCACTGCGGCTAATCGCACCTGTGTTTTTGGGTGCTTCCATTTAGGGGTAAAAAGGTTTTTAAAGATCATTTTCGCTAAACCTGGCTATTTCATTTTCTGCTTTAAATTCTTGTTGCAATTCACGCTTGGATTTCTGAACCATCTCGCCTTGTTCATTGATGGTGAACTGTTCTGTGCTTTTGGCTACCTTTGCCTGATATAACATGACCAGCTGAACGGTTTGTTCTTTTTGCGCATCACTGAGCTCGGTACCATCTGGCCAGCGCCCGGTAGCGGCGCCATACTGAAGTCGCTCATAAAGTTCCGGCGTTATATTTTTAACTAAACTGTCTATATTCATGTTCACTTTTTCTTTTTCAGTACAACTAAAATCACTCGGTTTACCAAATACCAAACCAGGCCCACACCAATTGCGCCCTTAGCTGCCAACATTTCCCACGTCCCTTCTACAGGCTGCTGCCAGTATAGGTATAGGAACCCACCGAGAAATAAGATCAGCGCCAGAAATGAATAATTCATAATAGTTTGCTGCTTCTTAATTCGTCTGCGAACCGTTTCTCTGTGCAGAGATTCCTCATCCATATTCGCAAGATCAAACTGACAATGTGGGCAGGTTTTGTGCATAGAAGAAATGGGCTTGTTACAACTGGGGCATTGGGCAATTGCCATACTCGAGTGACTCCTAACGAAAAACTAGCATTTACACGCCGGTCACCTTTAGAGTGCTAATACCTGTGTGCTTAGTATTGCGCTGACAAAGCGAAAAGCGGCTGTCAAATCAAGCAATAATAAGCCTCTGCGGTACCACTGCTTCATAAAGAGTAAGACCAAAAAATAAGGCGCCATGTGGCGCCCTATTCTACTTGGTTTATTAAGGTTTGTCTTTTTGGAAATGCATTGAATTGTCTTTTTGTACCTCAGTATTTCCTTCAGACTGACTCTGCTCTTTTTCGAACTTGTCCCAATACTCATCAACAGAGTCTTTCATTTCTTTACGCAGCAACATGATCCCGAACAAGTTTGGTAGCGTCATCACAACAATACCTACCGCAGCCAGCTTCCAGATTAAGGTTGTATCTGCAAACGATGCCCAGAAAAATCCTGCCACGTAGAACACACGATAAGGCATTACCGAACGTGAGCCCAACAGATAGGTCATAGCTCGGTCGCCATAATATGACCAGGCAATTGCCGTAGAAAATGCAAATAACAGCAGACCAATAGAAACTATATATTGGCCATTTTCCCCAAAGAAGCCTCGCGTAAATGCCTTGGTTGTCAGCTCAGCAGAGTGAACCAGTGACTTACCTTTAATGCTAATACTGGTATCAACCAGCATGCCCTTGTCGACTTCAACAGTTCCGGTATAACGGTGTTTCGCCGTGATACCAAAACGAATATCTTCACCAATTGAGCGCGAGTGAATGACAGTAAAGTCTTTATTGACCGCGACGCCTTCGACAACGCGGATGTTACCGCTGTAAGCCTCAACACTATGACCATCAATACCATTGAGGTATTTGTATAGCTCTTCACGGTCACTGTCGTTTGATTCAACATAGTTGCCGTGCACTATGGTCATTGATGAACGCTCAAAGGTCGTTTCGAATTTTTCAGTCCATACACCGGAGGACAAGATCACCAAACCGGTCAGCGTACAAATCACTATGGTATCAATGAAAGGCTCCAGGATAGACACCATACCTTCTGATACAGGCTCATCAGCTTTGGCTGACGCGTGTGCAATGGGTGCTGAACCCTGACCTGCTTCGTTGGAGAACAGGCCTCGGTTTACACCACGGTTAAAGGCATAAGCAAAGGAGGCACCCAGGAAGCCGCCTACCGCAGCTGAGCCACTGAATGCATTCATAAATACTGCAGCAAAAGACGGGATAATATTCTCAGCGTTATACAGAATAACGGCCAATGCGCCGATGATATAAACCGCCGCCATTAAAGGCACGACCCGCGAGGTGATCGCTGCAATGCGCTTGATACCACCAAGGATAACCAGAGCAAGTAAAATAGACAGTACGGCACCGGTAACCATAGGCTCAATATTAAAGGTTGCTTCCATACCCTGAGCGATGTTGTTGATCTGTGGTAAGCTACCTGTTCCGAACGAGCTGATCACGGTTGCAATTGCAAACAATACCGCCAGCCACTTCATGTTAAGACGACGGTCCATATAGTACATGGGACCACCAGCCATAGTGCCGTCTTCTGCTTTAGTACGGTACTTGTGAGATAAGGTAACCTCAACAAACTTGGTCGTCATACCAAAAAATGCGGTCATCCACATCCAGAATAAAGCTGCCGGGCCACCAATTGAAATTGCCAGTGCAACACCACCGATGTTACCAGTACCTACTGTGCCTGACAGAGCTGTTGACAGGGCCTGGAAATGGGTTGTGTCACCTTCATGGCTTTTTTTATCGTATTTACCGGTGACAATTTTGCAGGCATGCTTGAAATACCGGATCTGTGGGAACTTTAAATACAGGGTAAAAAACAGACCCACTCCAAGTAGTACATAGGGGAACCACCAGGAGCCCCCAACAAGGCATCCAGACTATCCAGAAAACTTCCTAACGCGTCCACGACTCTTCCTCTTCTTCGTTGTTATTATATGCAACAGGCAACCTAAAAGGTTGCCTGTGATGATGATTATCTCAGATTATCGACCACGTTAACGATGGCTGCTAACGTATCCTGTCCAAACTGATATGAACGGCGATCAGACCAGCCATAATGTGGATCAGGTAAATTTGCATTGTCCTTGAATGGCATCTCAATGGTATATGCCAGGGCTTTAAAGGCTTCGCCCACAGCACAAGATGCAACAGTCAGATTAGCCTGACCCGGCTCGTCTTTTGGATAGCCGAACTCATCCTGAAATTCCGGTGTGATTGTCAACAGAGCCTGCTTGAATTGCTCTTCCAATGAAGCCAGGCGGGCATCATAACTTGGGATCCCTTCACTACCTGCAACAAAGTTGTATGGCAGCGCTTCATCACCGTGAATATCCAGATACAAATCCAAGCCAGTTTCATGCATTTTGTTCAGCACATGATAAACTTCCGGCGAGTTTTCAAGCGACGGCGTTTGCCACTCACGATTAAGGTTCACCCCTTTGGCATTGGTGCGCAGGTGGCCCCGAACACTACCATCTGGGTTCATGTTTGGTACGATATAAAATACCGCTTTTGACAACAGAGCTGCAGCATGGGGATCTTCATCGTCCAGCAACTTGTGCAGCAGGCCTTCTACAAACCACTCTGCCATCGTCTCACCTGGGTGTTGGCGTGCGGTGATCCAGATCTTTTTCTTTTCATCACCTGGTTCGCCGACACACAGCAGACTGATATCACGTCCATCTAAAGTTTCACCCAGTGTTTCAACACGACACGCATCATGGCTCTGTGCCCAATACACCAGATCCAAATGACGCTCATAACTATATGGGGCAAAGTAAGCGAAATAAGTGTGATGACACTCAGGTTCAAAGTCTATCACCAACTGACCATCCTGATAGGTGCTCGGTACCCGGAACCAAGTTTGTCTGTCATAAGAGGCCACCGCCTGATAATCATCCCACCCTTCAGGATAAGCTGAGTTTTGCAGATTGTTGATGTGTAGCTTGTGTTCAACAAATGGCGTCGATTCAAGACGGAAGTGGAACCATTGGAAAAACTCGGAATCGTTATCGTGGTTAATCTCCAGCTGAATATCTAGTGGAGCCTCAGCAGAAATTACTTTGATATTTCCGCTGTCAAAATTACTGGTGATCTTCATCATATACCCTAAATAAAAAAACCATCTCATTGCGCCAGATGTTATGAGTAAAGCGCCGGAAGGCACGTCACACAGTCAAGGTATTTTGTTTTAACCTTGATGATTTTTGTTAGTGATTTGTAGCAATAAATCAGCTGCAAGCCTAACACACCTGGTGCGAGACAAAAACAAAAAAAGCCAGCAATCGCTGGCTTTTTTGGACAAAGCGTGAATTAACGCGGCAGGCTCGGGAATTCCACCTCAGCCATGTCACGCATTACGCGTACAACCTGACAGCTGTAACCAAACTCGTTATCGTACCATACGTAAAGTACTACACGGTCACCGTCCACAATGGTCGCTTGTGAATCAACCACACCGGCGTAGCGGCTACCAACCAGGTCAGTTGATACAATTTCAGTCGACGCTGTGTAATCGATTTGGTCGCGAAGCTCAGAATGCAAAGATGTTTCGCGCAGGAACTCATTTAGTTCCTCAGCCGTTGTTTCAGCATTCAGGTTAAGGTTCAAAATAGCCATTGATACGTTTGGCGTAGGAACACGGATTGCATTACCAGTCAGCTTACCAGCTAGCTCAGGCAGTGCTTTTGCTACTGCTTTAGCTGCACCTGTTGAAGTGATAACCATGTTTAGTGCAGCACTACGACCACGACGCTCGGCTTTGTGGTAGTTATCGATCAGGTTTTGATCGTTGGTGTAAGAGTGAACTGTTTCAACGTGACCATTCTTGATACCAAACTTGTCGTTCAGTGCCTTAAGTACAGGCGTGATGGCGTTTGTCGTACAGCTTGCAGCAGACACAATTTTGTCTTCAGACAGGATATCAGCATTGTTAACACCGTAAACAACATTCTTGATATCGCCTTTTGCCGGCGCAGTCAGAAGTACTTTAGATGCGCCTTTTGATTGCAGGTGTTTACCCAGGCCGTCTTCATCTTTCCATACACCCGTGTTATCAACAACCAATGCATTCTCAATACCGTACTGAGTGTAATCCACTTCTTCAGGAGAGTTCGCATAGATAACCTGAATGTAGTTACCGTTTGCTTTAATAGCGCCTTTTTCATGGTCAACAGTGATTGAACCGTTGAATGGACCATGAATTGAGTCGCGGCGAAGCAAGCTTGCGCGTTTTTCAAGGTCACCATCACGACCACCACGTACCACAATTGCACGCAAGCGAAGATCAGCATGAGAACCGCCACGTTCAATCAACAGGCGTGCCAATAAACGACCGATACGGCCAAAACCATACAGAACAACGTCGCGAGGGGCCGGACGGTTGCCTGTATTAAGCAGATCAGCAAGCTCAGCGTTCAGGTACTCTTCGATTGAACGACCTTCACCTGCATTTTTATAAATGTAAGCATATGCCAGTTTACCTAAGTCAACACGGCCAGGAGCCAGTTCCATCTTGCTGATGGCTTCCAGGAAAGGAAAGCTCTCGCGCAAACGCAGTTTAGTTTCTTCGAAACGTGCGACTGTCTTATGGGCTTTAATAACATCGATAGTGCTGGTGTTTACAAGAGGACGGCCATAAACCGCAATTTCAACACCCAGATTACGATACAAACGACCAATGATCGGTTGCATGCTCTCTGCATAGTCTTGACGTTCTTGCCAGCTGTTTTGATATTCTTGCTCGTGAGATAAGGTCATTTTTTCTGCCTAATAAACAATTTTTGAACGGATAGCCTAACCGAGCCTGATGTATTGCATAATTTGAGAGTCAACAGGCCCCAAGGCAGCGACATTTTAATTGAAATGGCTGCAATTCTCCACCACTTACTGATAATTGTTACTGTAAAATTAACTCCACAGTAGACCTTACATCGATTAACCTGCCACGGAAGCATTAAAATATAAGAAAAACAGCTGAGACGCGCTTTGGCCGCAATCCCTTGCTACACTTGAGGTAAATAAAGGGTGGCCAGAATTGTCGAAATTGGTACTATACACGCGCAACAACAAAGACTTGGAGTACGTATAACAATGAGGTGGTGGCTAATATCAGGCCTGTGTATTACTACAGCGTTGCTCAGTGGCTGCGATGACACAATTACGCTGAATAAAATCTGCACAGAGACCCCGGATTTTGTGAAGATCTCAATAAAGATAGCCATTGTAAAGAGGAGCGTGCGGAGGTGATATTTGCTCGATATCACGAATACAAAGCGCCGACGGATGACAATCGATACACTTTGCTGAAAAATTTTGAACAATACAACGAATGTGTTTCACTGGCCGCGCAAATTGAGCATATCAAACTAAAAGAAAAAACCACGTCACGCGTTGAAGGTCACCTTACCAGCCTCAAAGAGATGACTCGCATCTACCAGGACACAATCAACACGGAGCACCCTGGCCTGCTTTACTATCATTGGTCCAGACGGAACAATCGACTTGCGCTGAACAAGCTACTGAATATGCAAGATCAGGACAATGTAAAAAGCGACCCGGAAATACAGCTATTTCTTGCTACTTTTTACGCGAAAATTGACGACGATAAAACCATTGATATTCTGTATCGAGTGCTTGAGCTAAATAAAGCGGGAGAAACACCGGATCCCGAAGTATTTGCCAGCCTGGTGAGTATTTTTTATAAGCAGCAGAAATATAAGCATGCATACACCTTTGCCCGCGTGGCGCAGCTATCTGGTTTTGAACACATTGATATTCTGCCGGTAGAACATAAGCTTTCCTCAAGCGGCAAAGACTTAGGTGCTCTGGATACTCTGGCCGCAAAAACCTGGGAAGAGATCAGCAATGGTGAGTTTCTCTCCCCAAGAAATTTCTAAAACCTTAACGATTTTACTCCACAGAGTAGCCAGCAATGGCTGCTCTGCTAGCTTTTTGCATTCAGCTCAGCAGTCACCTTCGCCAGGCCCACTTGCGAGATACGCACCGAGATTTCCTTTTGTTTCGCACTCAGTAAAGAAATTCCCTCAGCAACCAGGTCATACACTCTCCACTGGCCGTTTTTACTCTTGCGGAACTTAAAATGGATATCAATATCAGGGCCCGCAGGTTGCTTTACTATTGCTTTCACGGTTGCATACTTGCTTTGTTCATCCATTGGCATAGATTCAAACTGTACCTGCTGACCTTTGTATTGCATCAGCGCACTTGCGTAGCTCACTTCGAGGTAATGTTCAACGGCCGAAATAAACGCGACGGCCTCTGGTTTTTTAAGGCCTTTAATATGTTTACCCAATAACTTATAGGACACAAACCGAATATCAATGTGTGACATCAGATGTGCCTTAACCAGCTTGCGCATCTCTTGGGGGCTTGCCTGACCATCCTGATTGATTTGTTTAATATCTGAAAACAGGGTTTCACCCACCTCATTGATAAGCGCCAAAGGTGCTTGAGAGGCCAATGTCAGGGATGAAAACAGCAGTAAGAAAATTCCAACAAGTAACTTGTTCACGTTCGTTCCTCGATACTTTTAGAGTTTGACTTCCTGGTCCAGCTCCAACGCAGAGCATAGAGTCAGATGGTGTGTGCTTTTAACTGTAACGCTAAAGTCATGTTGAGTGTGTGAGAAAGTGTATGGAAATCGTTCAAATTCAGTATCAGGTCAGGTTGGTTTAGTGTGTTCAGAGTGTGCACGGTTGGCATCAATTTATCGTTTCAAAACTTTTTTAACCACCCGATGAGAATGTAGCCACTGTTTTGCGCTCTCGCGCTCAAGCGCTTCACTCATATAATACCCCTGCAAATAATGACACCCGATACTGTTAAGGTAGGCTGCGGTTTTACTGTCTTCGACACCCTCTGCGACCACAGAGCAACCCAACCGCTTGGCCAGATAAATAGTTGTCTCTACAATTGCCTGATCCTTATCGCTATCCAGACAACCGCTAACAAATGAGCGGTCTACTTTAATCTGAGAGATTGGTAACTCTCTGAGCATGGAAAAAGACGAGAACCCTGTACCAAAGTCATCGATACTGACCGAGAACCCCATATCAATCAACATACCTATCATATACCTGGCCTGATCAACATCGACCATCACCATACTCTCGGTTAGCTCGAATACAATACAACTGGGTTTCACATTATATTTTGATTGCAGCTCAACAAGCTGGTTAACCAGATAACGGCCGTGAAAGTCCTGGCAGGATAAGTTGATGTGCAGGGTCACATTCGGCTCTATGGTCAGAAAATGATTCAACTCGCTAAATACTCGCTCAATCACAAATGCGCTGATCTGTTTTATATAATTGTTTTTCTCGGCTATGGGAATGAAGGTCAGTGGACTGATAAATGCGCCATCGGTATCGCGCCAGCGAAGCAAAGCCTCAAGTCCATGCACTTCATTACTGTGCCCACAGACCAGTGGTTGATAAAACACTTCAAGCTGATTGTTGTTAAGTGCAGCCTTTAGTGAATTAAACAGTTCAAATTCAGCCTCTACGCCATCATGTAAGGTTTGGTCGAATATCACCAGACTTTGACGGCTACTTTTGGCAGCATACATTGCGATGTCGGCGTGCTTTAGCAGTTGGGTAACAGAAGGTTTTTCCTCTAAACAAAAGATACGCGCACCTGCGCTGTAAAATACGTCGACCTGCATATCGTCAATCATCAGGCCGTCATTAAATGTTTTTAGTAAGGTATTATTGAGTGAAAACAGCTCTGTTTCGCTTGCCGATTCCGTGACAATCACAAACTCATCTCCGCCCATTCTGTAGACCTTGCATCCACGCGTGGTCAGAGTCTGCATTTTGACTGCAAATGCAATGAGCAATTTGTCTCCAAAGAAATGCCCGAGCGCATCATTGACTTGTTTAAAATTATTGATATCCATAAGTAACACACTGAATGCCGCCCCTTTTGCAATACATTGCTCAATATACTTAGTACATTCCTGACGGTTCTCGAGTTGTGTAAGAGAGTCGTGGCGAGCCTGGTAACGCTCACTTTCGGCAATATCCTGAAGTTGAAGTAAGCTGGCGCGGCTAAGCCGAACCACCACAATGACAAAGATAGCGCCAAGCATCAGGATCACTGACAAACCTAATACCAGAGGGGAGTTATTTTCAGTACGATAGACTTGGTGCGCAAAGGCCAGATAACCACAGATAAAAAATAACACAAGCGCAAGTAACAATTGCCAGCCTCTGTTTTGCGCAATCCGACAGATATGTGTTGCAGGGAACAACGCCGCTACCAATAGCAGGAACCCAGTCAAAATAAGGCCTAAGCTCAGGTTTTCCACATCTACCACATTCGCACTGACTGAAATGTACTGAGTATAGTGAACAAATCACTATTGCGCGTTGCTGAAACCAGGTACATCCACCTGATAAGTAAATATTCGACGCCACCGGATGCCCGGGTAATCCACGTTTATGCAAACCAAATCGACTAGCCGCACCGACGCATTTGATGTAAAATACGCGCGTTTCTAAGCAAATCCATTCTGTTATTTTTGAGGAAAACCTGTGAGCGAACAAAAACAGTCTCTTAGCTATAAAGACGCAGGCGTTGATATCGATGCGGGCAATGCATTGGTTGAGCGCATTAAAGGGGTAGTTAAAAAAACGCGTCGCCCTGAAGTTATGGGCGGCATTGGCGGTTTTGGCGCTTTGTGCGAACTACCAACCGGATATAAAGAGCCTGTCTTAGTTGCTGGCACAGATGGTGTGGGTACTAAACTGCGTCTGGCCATCGATCTTAAAAAACACGATACCGTAGGTATCGACCTGGTTGCCATGTGTGTAAACGATTTAATAGTTCAAGGTGCTGAACCCCTATTTTTCCTTGACTATTACGCAACTGGTAAGCTGGACGTTGATACCGCTGCCGACGTGGTCACAGGCATTGGTACTGGTTGTGAGCTGGCAGGTTGCGCCCTGATCGGCGGTGAAACTGCTGAAATGCCTGGCATGTACGAAGGCGAAGACTATGACATGGCTGGTTTTTGTACCGGTGTTGTAGAAAAGTCTAAGATCATTGATGGTACTAAAGTTGCCGAAGGTGACCAACTTATTGCACTTGCTTCAAGCGGTCCACACTCAAACGGCTACTCGCTGATCCGCAAAGTACTGGAAGTATCTGGCGCAGATACCAGCGAAGAGTTTGCTGGCAAACCCCTGTCTGAGCACCTGCTTGAGCCAACCCGTATCTACGTTAAACCGATTCTGGAACTGCTGAAAGAAGTAGACGTACATGCCCTGTCGCACATCACAGGCGGTGGTTTCTGGGAAAATATCCCGCGTGTATTGCCAGAGTCAGCCAAAGCAGTCGTAAAAGGCGACAGCTGGGAATGGCCTGCAGTATTCAACTGGCTACAAGAAAACGGCAATATCAGCACCCACGAAATGTACCGTACATTTAACTGTGGTGTTGGTATGATCCTGGTAGTACCAGCCGACAAGCTAGCGCAAAGTCTGGAAATCCTAAAAGCACAAGGCGAAAACGCCTGGCACATTGGTGAAATTCAGGCTGCAAATGCAGGCGAAGAGCAAGTTGAAATCCTGGGTGGTGCCGAGTAATGGCACCCAACCGATCTCCAATTCGTATTGTTGTATTGATATCTGGTAGTGGCTCCAATTTGCAGGCCATTATGGATGGCTGTCAACGCAACGACATCAATGGCGAGATCTGTGCCGTCATCAGTAATAAAGCCAACGCGTACGGGCTGCAAAGAGCCCAACAAGCGGACATTGAAACGCAAGTGTTAAGTCATAAAGACTTTGACAGCCGCGAAGCCTATGACCAACGTTTGGCGCAATTAATTGACTCTTATAATCCAGATTTAGTTGTATTAGCTGGATTTATGCGTATTCTAACCGCAGACTTAGTGCAAAAATTTAAAGGAAAAATGTTGAACATTCATCCTTCTTTGTTGCCTAAGTACCAAGGGCTGAATACCCATCAAAGAGCGATTGATGCAAAAGAAACGTTTCATGGCGCCAGTGTTCACTTCGTGACAGAAGAACTAGATGGTGGACCGGTCATCGTACAAGCTAAGGTGCCAATCCTGGCTGATGATACTGCGCACACGCTGTCACAGCGGGTTCATGAACAAGAACATATAATCTATCCTTTGGTGGTCAAGTGGTTCAGCGAACACAGACTAACGATGGAAGCAGACTATGCCGTTTTTGACAATCAACCCCTTCCAGCTCAAGGCGCAACCTACCCAGAAGAATAAAAAATACAGCGCTTTACTATTAGGTTTAAGCGCTGTTTTCTCTTCTTCCCTATTTGCCAGTGACATTGTGCCCTACCGCGCTGAATATGACGTATTGCGCAAAGGTGAGGTCCATGGCAACGCCATCAGAGAGCTCTCTAAGGTCTCAAACGACACCTACTCGCTCAACTATGAAAGCAATATCGAATGGATGATATTTTCAGACGAGCGAACTGAAAACTCTCTGTTTACTTATCATGATAAAGTGCCAAAACCTCTCTTATACACACTAAAGCGCGAAGGCACTGGCCCCGACAAAAACTACAAGATCCGCTTTGACCGGGAAAACAAACAGCTCTATAAAGACGACGAGAAATACCCTATCAATGCCGACTGGAACGAAAAGCGCCAGGATGTTTTGTCTTACCAGATAGCCCTCCGTAATGATGTCAAAGCCGGAAAAACCAAAATGAGCTACCCCATTGTGGATAAAAATGGCAATGTGCGCAGCTACGATTTTGAAGTGGTGGGGCCGGAGACCATCACCTTACCCGTCGGCAATGTCGAAACCATTAAGGTAAAACGCCTGTACGACAATGACAAGCGTCAGGCCACGGCCTGGCTGGCACCCGCCTATCACTACTCGGTTGTGCAAATGTTTAAAGGTAAAGACGGTGTGGAGCAATTTATGATCCAGCTAAAGAGCTTTGATGCAGAGCAGCCGGCTGAGTAATATCTGAACCTGATATATGGATTTATCGCAACTTCTTGAGCTAATAACAGTATTGCTCTTTCCAATAGCCTTTGTTTTTAGCTCGTTTTGCTTCTTTAAAAGCCTCTACTTTTTCGTAAAAGCACTTTTAAACACTGTTGAAGGTGCTTTTCACAAAACACACACATCATTTAACTTTTTAAATGTGCTCTGGGTACCTGGGTGTTTGAATGAGCGAGGCAAACTCTATAGAAGAATAGCCTTGCGCAATATTATTATTGCTTTAGCCTGGATGTTATTGTTTCTTGCTGCTGCTCACTCTGTTGATAGTGCTTTCGCAGCTAATTGAATTGTGTTAGCAAGTGCCGTGCTCTGATGCCCTTTTTTCTGAGCACCTTATCTCGAGCACACATTTGGCACACATTGCGCTATATTTTCTCTCCAAGTTTAAACAGCACATATTCACCGGGTTGCATTTTGTTCCACTCTTCGTCATTGGTCAGTGGCCGGGTGGCAATTACGGTCACCACGTCATCCGGAGTGGTTTCTTTTTGAAAATCCACCACCATATCCGCATCAATGAGTGTTGCCTTACCAAAAGGTGCACGACGCGTGATCCAGTGCAGATTGTTAGAGCAATACGCCAGTACAAATACGCCATCGGTCAGCAGCATATTGAAGACGCCTTTGTCCATCAAGGTCTTTGCCAGTTTGGCAGCATAGCGAAATACGGTCGCCATGTTTTTTGGTCGTTTCGGGTATTTTTCACGGATCTTGTCTAAAATCCAGCAAAACGCCAGCTCACTGTCAGTGTTACCCACCGGCTTATAAAACTCGGTAGTCAGATCTTTATAGTTAGACAACTGGCCGTTGTGGGCATAGGTGATCTCCCTGCCCCACAGCTCACGAGTAAAAGGGTGAGTATTCTCAAGACAGGTTCTGCCGCGGTTGCCCTGGCGAATGTGGCTGATCACCGACACGCTTTTAATCGGATAAGCTTTTACCAGTTTGGCAATTTCCGACTGACAGCTGGGCTCCGGGTCCTTAAATGTCCGACATCCCTTGCCCTCATAAAACGTGATCCCCCAGCCGTCCTTATGCGGCCCGGTATTCCCCCCACGCTCCAACAACCCGGAAAAACTAAAACATATATCTGTGGGTACATTGGCAGACATGCCCAAAAGTTCACACATAGAATAAAAAGCCTTTAAATTTCATAATATTAATCTGAGACATTCTCTTTTTTACTTTCTGGTCTCAGTTTTGGTCACAGTTTGGATTAGACGTGACCACAATGCTTGTAAGCCAAATTTTATCACCAAGTGGCAAAGGGTACCAATGTGTAATCCGGGGTTTTGAACGAAATAACCCTGTTGAATTGACTGTTTGGAAGAAGTGTCTTGGTGAAATCGGGGATTTTATTTTCTTGCGTCTTGAACCTCTATTCCAATGCTCAAGATTTTGTTTCAATGATATCGAACCATTGACTTAGGGCTGGTAGTAAATATGCAACTCTTACCCCTTGTCTTTCAGAAAGCGCATAGAGCAAATTAGACAAGCGATAATGATCGCTGCCTGAGACCAAACTTACCTGCTCCAAAGTCTGCTGGCTACGCTCGCTCAGTTTATCCAACTCTTGCCACCATTCAGCTTCGTGCTTCCAATAATTAGCAGCTGCATTAATTGCAGATACATCTGTCACATCAGGGTGATGCCGTGGCCCCATAATAAATGCACTTCCCTTTTCTAGCTTAAAAAAGCTGATGGCCTCAACCATAAACCTCTGAGCTGCAACAAATCCTAACCCAACATAATATTCAGCTTGGTCAAGCAATCCTTCAGAATCTGGATCATTGGTATGAGCAATTGCGTGCTCTATTTTAGAAATTTTTTTGTCAAGCAATGCGAAAAGCTCTGTCATATCACCAAATGAGCAAAGTGCTGTCAGAATAATTTGTTTTTCTGTCATGATGGTTCCATTATTTCCAATACATACGCTCGGAGCTAGAAATTTTCCGCCAGTAATAATCATGATTTAAGAAAGGATAAGTTCGCTTCATCAGTATCAGAGAAGTTCTACTTACCACCAGTGACTCCTTTGAACCGTTCAAAAAGTAGTTAAGCAATGGGTCATATCTGCCAAATAAAACTAATTCAAATCACACTCAAGCGTTCCAACAAAAACATCCACTCACTCCCCATCCCGCGTAGCCCTGATCCGCATATCAACATACCACTTCCCACCACCTTCAAGTTGCTTGCTACTCACCCAGACAAACCCCCTGTTGCTAATCTGGCTAAAGCGAAAGCGTGCGGGTTGCAGCTCGCCGTTTGGCAGGCGCTGTTCAACCTCAAGGTGAACGCCCTCTTTGTCTCTGTGTGCGGTAAACGGGTTTAACGTCGCATTCATTTGTACCGGTAAGAACACCTGATGCCAGCGTTTGTCCTGGAGTGAAAAGGTTCTGAGTGTTCTGCCTGCATAGGTTACCTTGCCCTGCTCGTCGAGCAGACTGAAATCGTCGACCACCATTTTATGGTCAAAGGCATATTCGGCTTGCCAGCGACATGGCGCTGAGAACAGTGTTTTGCCTTGCGGGTCGAGCTGCTCATACCGGCACTGCCAGTGACCTATCAAAAACGCGTAATCGCTGGCCGCAGCGGGTGCCCCTGAGTAAAGCTCGGCGCTTTTTATATGAAAGGAACAGACAATGAGCAAACATAAAAATAGACATCGCATAGTAAGATCATCAATAGAAACATGGATTTTCAGTATGCCGCCAAATATCAATACAACCAAGTCTTTGTCGTGTTATTCGCATGCTCACTTGCTGCAGGCCGTTAAAACCCGACTATACTTGGGACACCACTTTCGAACACAATCACAATAAGCACATGCTATGGCACACACGCTTACATCCGAGCAATTAGCGCGCGGCTGGATACAAGCCTGGATAGACCAGGATATGGCGTGGTTGAACACCTATCTTGCTCCAGACTTTCTGCATATTAGTCCATTTGGCCGGTTAGCTGGTCGCGATCACTACCTGAACACAGTGGCACCTCTTGCGGCTAAAAGTGTGCAAAAGCTGACCATAGTTTCGGTGATTGCCGGACCAGATAAGTCTGCCATCTGGTTCGAGAACCACACTCCAGCGGGGGTTATTCCTTCTTGTGACTGGCTGACGGTTAAAAAGGGGACAATCAGTCAGATCCACTCTTTTTACGACAGTGCCCATGTGCGCGATACACTGACATCAGAGGAACAAAGTCAGCTGAATACAACCTTGCCTCCCAAATCATCCTAACGTGTGTAGTCGTTTTGCAATCCTATTCAGCAATAATACTCACGCCGAAGTGCTCACCGGCATACTTATTCACCTTTCAATTAAAACTACTCACTCAGGCTAGCAGCCAATTCTTGTACTCCCTTACCAATATAGCAAGCCTTTCGACGATACTCATGCTCCAATGAGGCTTTACACTCAGTGCATACTTTTCCGTCACCAGAAATACTGAACAACAAAAAACCAAAACATAAACCGCATAATTAATTCAAATAACTGCATAGAAAGACCAGATAAAAGATAAACAAACCTATAAAACCACACATTATCGTGAAAATTTTTTTATTGAAATTTCATGCACAAATTCACCTAAAAACCCGTTGATAGTGAATATATTTGCAAATATAATAAATATTAATTCACGTACCTTTTTCAATGATCTTGTTACCTGATTCACTTTATGCTTTCTTAGTTTGCATAAAAACAACAACCAGTACATTTCAGGATGCGCTACAATGCTAAAACCTAAACTCATTTCTCTGGCCATCGCCGGTGCTCTGCCAGGCTCACTGCTGCTGTCATCAGCAGTAAATGCCGACGAAGCCGGTGCACAAGAAAAATCTCTCGAAGTTATTCAGATCACTGCAACCCGACGCAGCGGCTCTGTACAAGAAGCTCCGCTCAACATTACTGCGTTAGATGCGGACGTTATGAAAGATCAAAATATTGGCGAGCTGGCCGATGTTGCACGCTGGGTGCCGGGGCTGACAGTGACGGATCAGGGTGGTCGCTCAGGCTCACCTATCATAGTAAGGGGTCTCAACACCAACTCTTCAGGCCCCGGCTCTGATGGCGGCACAGTTGCTACTTATATCAATGAAATTCCGGTTTCGCTTGATATGCGCCTGACTGATGTAGAACGAGTAGAAGTCTTGATTGGCCCTCAGGGTACTCTGTATGGCGCAGGCACCTTAGGTGGTGCCATTCGCTACATGCTTAAGGCCCCTGAGTTAGATATCACCACGGTTCAGCTCTATGGTGACATGTTCCAGAACAAAGAAAGCGACTCCGTGGGTGGCGAAGGCGGTTTTGTCTTTAATGCCCCTATCATCGAAGATGAACTGGCGCTGCGTGCCAGCCTGAATCACTATAAAGATCCTGGGTTTATTGATTACAACTATGTGGTGCGCGAACCCGGTGTGTCAAAAGCCGATCCCGACTGGTCAGATCAAAATGCGGTCGATAACAACCTTCGACAAATTACCGACGCGAACGGTGAAACCACCACCACAGGTCGCATCTCTGTGCGCTGGAAACCAAACGACTGGTTTGACGGCACGCTCAACTACTTTTATCAGAAACAAGAAAGTGAAGGCCGCTCTATTGTACATTATCAGGCGCTCAATTCAGCAAACGGGCTGAATGATCGTATCGGTAAGTACGAATCTGGCTATCGTTATGAAGAGCCCAGAGACAAAGAAGACGATCTGCTAAGCCTGGAGCTGAAAGCCGATCTGGGCTTTGCAGAGCTGGTCTCGGCATCAGGCTGGTCGAGCTTTGAAGCCGACGGCCAACGCGATCAAACTGACTTGCTGATCCGCCTTGATTACGGCTATGAAGAATTCCCCTCTTTCTCGGCATTCACCCGTGAAGAAGAAGAGGAAGATACCTTCACTCAGGAAATCCGCCTTGTATCGCAGGGCGACTCCGACTGGAACTGGATTGTTGGCGGTTTCTACAACAAATTTGAAAGTGATGGCAGCAGTAAAGAATTTACCCCAGGTTTTGGTGAGTTTGCCGTTGCCAACTTTGGTGGTGAGCAATCGCGCCCCGACAATCTTGAATATTTCTCGGTCGATCGCAGTGAGGTAACCGAACAGGCACTGTTTGGTGAAGTTGGTTATCAGGTTTCCGACAAACTGACCATCACTCTGGGCGCCCGTTTTTATGAATATGAAGTAAAAGCAGAGTCTGCCGTCGACTTCCCGCTGGCAAATACGCTATACAGTGGCGCAGGACCAAACGATATCACGCTGGATTTTAAAGAGAGTAACGCCGAAGACGACGGTAACCTGTTTAAGTTCAATGCCAACTATCAGTTTACCGACTCTGTCATGGCCTATATCACAGCCAGTGAAGGATTCCGTATCGGTGGTTCAAACGGTCTGGCTCCTTGTCCGGATCCATTGCCCGACAAGCAGATCGGCTGTGGTATGCCTGATGAACTATTGTACACAGCGGATACTACAACCAACTATGAGCTTGGCCTAAAGAGTACCTGGCTGAAAAACAAACTGCATTTCAACGCAGCCATATTCAATGTGGACTGGGAAGATGCGCAAATCGCGGGTGCAACTGTGGTCGGTCAGATCCCTTATACTTCTAATGCGGGTACGGCCAACGCCAAAGGGATCGAAATATCGACACGCGCCATCCTCACCGATCATATCAGCACATATGCTACGTATGCCTACACCAAAGCTGAGCTGACGTCAGATGCCCCATTCTTGTTTAATGCAGACGGCACAGATGGCGCCAAAGATGGCGACAGGCTGCCTGGTTCTCCGGAACATCAGTTCTCGCTGGGCGTAAACTATTCAACAGAAGTGATGGGCGATAAAACCTTAGATATCAATTATGGTTTAACCGCACAAAGCGATATCATTTCCAAAGTAGGCTTGCGCGATAGCGGCGAAACCTTGTCTGGTTATGGGATCAGCAATCTCTCAGCCAAGCTGACTGGCGATATGTGGTCTGCCACTTTTTACGTAAACAACTTATTCAATAAGTATGCGTTTACCTCTGTGCGCCGGGACGTTCGGGATATCACCACCGCCAATGGTGCTGAGATCCAACGCAACTATGGTCATTACCTCAATAAGCCTCTGACGGTCGGGATTAAGTTCGACTATCAATTTGAACTTTAGTAAATTTAACTCTCCCACTCCCAGGCTCATCCATAGTGATGAGCCTTTATGTTATTAAAAGTGACCAATCAGGATGATATCAATCCAGCAACGACATAAAAACGCCGTGGCAGCTCTGAATCAGGGCCAGCTAGAAACGGCCCATCAGCACCTTGTACACCTGTTGCGCGATGCGCCCGACTACGCCGATGGCTACTTTCTGCTTGGTGTGATCAACCTTCAGGTCGGACAGTTAAAAAAGGCCGTCAGACTGTTTGAAAAAGCTCTGGGGTTGCACAGCAGCGATGAGTACCGCGCGCAATTAACCAAATGCTATGCCTTGCAGGGTGAGCTGGCGCTGGCCCGCCAAACCGCAGAACAAACCAACCCGGGTTCACTCACCCGGGCACTTGACGCCGACACCTTTGGCGTGGCACTCAGCCATGTGGGATTGCACGAGAATGCACTGGCCTTTTTCCGCCAGGCTCTGCAACTGACCCGCAATAACCCCCAGTATTATTATAACTTTGGCGTCAGTGCGAAATTTGTTGGGCAGTTTAATGAGGCTGAGCAAGCGTTTGAGCAGGCACTCGCACTAGACGCTGATCACCACAGAGCGCACTTTGCGCTGTCAGATCTAAAAAAAGCGACCCCTGATGCACATCATATTGGACGTTTACAAGGGGCCTTCGAGCGGGCAAGCTCTCCTGAATCCAGGTTGCACCTGGGTCATGCTCTGGCCAAAGAGTATCAGGATCTTGGCAAATTTAATGATGCATACCAAGCACTGCAGCAGGGTAAAGCGGCATTACATGCGGCGCGCCCATTTGACCACACAGGCAGTGAAGCACTCTTTGAGCGCATTCAGAGTCTCAGTCAGGCTGAGCCCTATGATCAGCACGGCGGCCACTCAAGCCGTGAGCCCATCTTTGTACTGGGTATGCCACGCTCCGGCACCACCCTGGTTGAGCGGATCTTATCCAGTCACAGTGACGTGATGTCAGCCGGTGAGCTGCAAGATTTTGGGATCAGTGTGAAACGTCTGGCTCAGACCACCAGCCAGACTGTGCTGGACCCCACTACCCTTGAACAGGCCTATCAGTGCAATGCGCAGCAACTCGGGCAAACTTACCTGGATGCGACCCGGGTAGTCACAGGTAGCCACGCCCATTTTGTCGACAAGTTACCCTTTAATTTTTTCTATGTTGACTTGATCCGCCGGGCGCTGCCTAACGCCAAAATAGTCTGTCTGATGCGTGACCCTATGGACACCTGTATTGGTAATTTCCGCCAGCTTTTTACCATCAATAACCCCTATTACGCCTACTCATTGGATCTCATGGATACGGCACGATTCTATGCCCGCTTTTATCATTTAATGCAGCACTGGAAACAGCTCCATGGCGAGCAGTTTTATATGATGCAGTATGAATCGCTGGTGGATAATCCGGAGCAAGAAATATCAAAGCTACTGGCTTATTGTGAGCTCTCCTGGCAAGACAGCTGCATGCACTTTCATCTTAACGATGCGCCGGTATCGACCGCCAGTAAAGTACAAGTGCGAGAGCCACTCAACCGCCGCGCTATCGGGCGCTGGAAACGCTTTGCGCCTCATACCGACGCAGCCAAGGCATTGCTTAATGAACAAGGGATATTGTTCTGACTTGAATAGAAGACTAGCCAGCGTGCATTGTGCTCTGGCTAGTGTGTATCTTTTACTTACCCGCTAAGTGCTGGGTTAAATGTCTGTGAGCTTACTTCGCTTCCTGCTCAAGGCGCAGCAGCAGTGCTTTAATGTCGTCTTTGGCACCTGTGATATGCTTTTTCAGAAATTCGCAGGCACCGGCTTTGTCTTTTTCGTGACACAACTTAAGCAAGGTACGATGCTCTTCTGGCGCCGTTTTCAAACCACCAGCAAGCAATATGTGCATGCGAACATAGCGCTCTGAGTTTTTACTGTACACGTCAACCAGCTCACGAGTCTGAGGGCGTTCTGCTCGGCTATACAGTTTGCTGTGAAATTCGGCATTGAGTTTACCTGTTGCCAGCTGCGTATCACCGGCGTCGGTTGCCTCTTCCAAGTCAGCCAAAATCGCTTCTGCTTCAAGCAGGTCGCGTTTAGTCAGATTTTCAATTGAATGGCTCAGTAATTCCGCTTCCAAAATCGCGCGCAAATCGAAAATCTCATCAATTTGCTCAGCGCTCAATCGGGTTACGGTGGCCCCTTTGTGTGCTTCAAAGTTTACCAAACCTTCCGCTTCCAGTTGCAGCAGCGCTTCTCTGACAGGGATCCGGCTGACATTCAGTTCATCGGCCAGTGCAGCCTGACGTAAAGGTTCTCCGGCTTTAATCTCGCCACAGAGGATTTTTTCTCGGATCGCTTCCGCAACCAGTTGAGTTCGGGTTTTATGTACAATCGCCATAGGGTTAATTAATTATTATCATTGGGATACATTATACGTGCATTGCTATAAATTGCACGCTGTGAGGCACTTAGTTCGCGCTCTATGAGATGATATCATGATCAAATAGGCGGTTGCACAAGCTAAGGAACAAGCTTATGCAACCGCACTCCACGGGGGTTACAGACGTTCTATCTTCTGTGATTGCCTAACTCTGTACACATAATGGACGTAAGAACCGCGTCATCGCTTGTATCCCGACTGAGGTCGAACGGACATCCGTCGATGACGGATAAGGCCCGCCATGATTCATCGACCCACACACCTCAACACCGGTTGGCATCTGGCCAAAGATGAGACGACCCACTTTGTAGCTTAATTCATCCAAAAGTGTTTCCTGCACCGCAACTTCTGCATTAGTGGCATGCACACTGGCTGTTAACTGGCCTTGCAGTTGCTCTACAACACTTAGCAGCTGAGCTTCATCACGATATCGAACAATGAGGGCACTAGGACCAAATACTTCTTCGTGCAAGCTGGCATCCTTGATGAAATCTTCCGCCTCACAGGCAAACAAATGTGCGTTGGCGTGAAAAGGCTGGCTCTGCTGGGCACAGGCCAGTGTGCTGACATGAGGGTTGCGCTTCAATTCATCCATGGCTTTGTCAAAACTACTCAAAATTCTGGGCGTCAACAAAGTATCCGATGGTGCGGCTTCAATTGCCCTTGCGGCCGTCGCTTCAAACTGTTCTTGTCCATGAGGAACAAGCCACAGGCCTGGACTAGTGCAGAACTGACCATTACCCATCAGCAAAGACTGTACTAATGCTGTGGCCAGTGTTGTGCCCTGCGCTTGTGCATACTCAGGCAAAATCAGTTGTGGATTAACGCTGCCTAATTCGCCATACAGGGGATCACTTCTTCACGCTGATGAATGGTCTCTAGCAAAGCCTTAGCTACATTCAGCGATCCGGTAAAACCGACCGCTTTAACCGCTGCAGCACCAACCAGTTGATGGGAGAGTGCATAGTCTGCGCCCTGGATCATCGAAAACACGCCATCTGGCATTTGGCACTCGTGAATGGCACGCTCAATGGCGCGCGTCATTAACTCGCTGGTACCCGGGTGTGCGGTATGGCTTTTCACAATCACTGGACAACCCGCGGCCAGTGCAGCGGCCGTATCACCACCTAATGTTGAAAAAGCGTAAGGAAAGTTAGATGCACCAAAAACCGCCACCACGCCGACAGGCAAATAACGCAACTCAGTGGCAGGTTTAGGTAAGGGTGCTCGGTCTGGATCTGCGGGGTCCTGACGTGTCAGTGCCAGTGGTGCCAGGTCCTGTTCAAGCGCTGCTGCAAATGCGTTGAGTTGATTTACCGTGCGCATCCGCTCGCCTTCCAGTCTGGCTCTGGGTAGCCCAGTTTCCAGCATTGTGGTTTCAATCAGACCATCACCCAGCGCAAGGACCTCTTCGCCAATTTTACGTAAAAAGGCTGCACGCTGTGCATACGCGATACGGCGATAGGTTTTAAATGCGGTTTGCGCTTTGGAAATTGCGTCGTTCAGCTGCGCATGATCGGCATTAAAAAATGGCTGATGATGTCTTTCATTAGTTTGCGGGCAAAACGCAAAAAACTGCCCATTGCCTGCATTGCCGCACCATTGCCCGGCAATAAAACTCTGTCCTGTCAAAGTCATGGCTGTCTCCTTAAGACAAATGGTGTGAACAGGCTGACTTCAGCCTGTTCACGGTTAAAGCACCTGAAACCCGAATGCGTATGGGTCGTCGTCATCCACGGTAATACAGTTATGCCCTGTCACACGGGCCCAACCCTGAATGCTGGGCAATATGGCACTGTGACCGGCGATTTCTGTGGTGCCCTCTATGCGACCAATAAACTGGCTGCCAATGTAGCTTTCGTGAATAAAGTCCTCGCCACTTTGCAGTGCGCCTTTTGCAAACAGCTGAGCCATGCGCGCACTGGTACCGGTGCCACACGGAGAGCGGTCTATCGCTTTGTCACCATAAAACACCGCGTTGGCGGCACTGGAATCAGGCTGATTGGGCTCACCTGTCCACAACACATGAGAGGCACCGCATACAGTCGGATCGAGTGGATGTACACAGGCAATCTGTGCGTTGACGGCATCACGGACTTTAGGGCTCATCGCCAGCAACTCAGCAGCGCTCGTCGCATGTGTGCCTTTAAAATTGCCCTGAGGTTCAACAATAATGTAAAAATTCCCCCCGTAGGCAATGTCGACCTGCAGCTCCCCAATTCCGGGAACTGAGATCACCTCATTCCGGTGTGCCAAGAATGCGGGAACATTAAACAGCTTGACCCATTCCACCTTGCCATCGCGCATCGAGTAATATGCGTCGACCCGCCCGGCTGGGGTATCTAACCTGAGGCGTCCGGGTTCTTTTGGTGTTACCAGCCCCTGCTGCAACGCAAATGTCACGGTACCTATGGTGCCGTGCCCGCACATGGGCAAACAGCCAGAGGTTTCGATGAATAAAATAGCTACATCACCGTCTGCTGTGGTAGGTGGATACAAGAATGACCCCGACATCATGTCGTGCCCTCTGGGCTCAAACATCAGTGCACGGCGGATCCAGTCATATTCGGCCAAAAAGTGCTGGCGTTTATCGCTCATGGTCGCGCCTTGGAGCTGTGGATGTCCACTGGTTACCAGCCGTACCGGGTTGCCGCAGGTGTGCCCGTCAATGCAGAAAAATGTTCCCTTATTCATAGGCTTAATCCAGATTAAACTTACTTAAATCAATCCGGTTAGTCAGTGCCTCATCATACAAACGACGTACATAGGCTTTCTCATCTTGGGTCAGCGGTAAACGCGGAGAGCGCGTCACTTCACTGCCGCGCCCGGCCAGTTGCTCTGCATATTTGATGCACTGTACCAAAGTTGGGATAGTGTCCAGACGTAGCAAAGGTAAGAACCAGCGCCACAGCTCACGCGCTTCTTCGTAACGGCCCTGCTGAGCCAGCTTGTAGATAGCAACAGATTCACGGGGAAATACATTTGTCAGACCAGAGATCCACCCGGTAGCACCCAGCATTAAACTTTCCAGTGCGATATCATCTACCCCGCCGAACACCACATAGCGATCGCCAAAGGCCGAAAATAATTCGCTGATCCGGCGTGTATCTTCTGTTGCTTCCTTCACTGATACAATATTGGCTTCTTCAGCAAGGACTTTCATGCCTTCAATTGAGACATCCACGCCATAGGTCACCGGGTTGTTGTATATCATGACAGGCAAGTTGGTGTTGCGTGCAACCTGCTGATAATGGTGGATAGCCTCTCGCTCTGTAGAGCGATAAACCATGCCGGGCAGTACCATGTAACCGTCAACACCGATTTCTTCAGCGTCGCGCACAAACTCAACAGCCAGTGCTGTGGTCGTTTCGGCCACACCCGAAATCACCGGTACTCGTCCTGCAACCACTTCTTTTGCTGCACGCAATACATCGCGTTTTTCCTCAGCACGTAGCGAGCAGTTTTCACCCACTGTGCCTAATACAATAATACCGTGCACCCCTTCTTCAATCAGGGTGTTGATCATCGCTTTGGTGGTGTCAAAGTTGATGCTTTCGTCGTCATTAAACTGGGTCGTTACTGCGGGATAAACACCCTGCCAATCTACTTTCATGATAAGTCCTCTGCTTAGTTTGTGCTTGCCATCATAGGTATATTGTATACAATAATCAATATCCAAATTTAAGAAAATTGCCAGAACGTCAAAAATCGAGGCAAACAAATTGGTAAATCAATGAAAATAATATGGTTTATTTTTTGGTTAGCTTTGCAGTGGCATCTGGTTGATAACATGCAATCTGACAAACGAGAATAACAATGACACATTCACTTCAAATTGCAGTTGTGGGAGCTGGTGTAATTGGCTTGTGTAATGCCTTACAACTCGCCCGTCAGGGACACAGCGTCACGCTGTATGACCCGGCTGGTATTGGTGAGCAGTGTTCGCGAGGTAATGCCGGCCATTTCGCAACAGAACAGGTATTTCCGCTGGCTGACAAAGCCCTGCTGCCACGTTTACCTATAATGCTGCTCGATAAGCTCAGTCCTTTGCGCATTGATCACAAATACTTTGTTAAAGCGTTTCCCTGGCTGAGCCGCTTTTGCCTGAATATGCTGCCGGGCCGGTTTAAGCGTCATACCCGGGCTTTGCGGGCACTCAATGAAGCCGCCTTAGCCGCGTTCAGGCGGCTTTTGCAGGAGGACTTTGAGAGCAATATCAACCTGCGTGGCAGCCTGCTGACCTTTGAACATGACAGAATCAAAGAGATCTGCGCCATACAGCATAAATACCAGCAACAAGGGGTTGCCGTTGAGTTGCTGGACCGCACGCAACTCTTTGCGCTGGAGCCAGGTCTGAGCCGCAGTATTCACTACGCGCTTTACTTTACTGAAGTGGGCCATACCTCCGACCCTTATCAGCTAAGTCAGGCTTTATTTGAGCAGTTTACAGCGCTGGGAGGAAGATTTGTAAAGGCGGAAGTGTGTGCTATCACTCCTTTGGAAAATGGTTCAAACAGTCCTGACCAGGCTCAGGTAAAACTAACCACACAGACACACAGTTGTCGCACCTTTGACCGGCTTGTATTGGCCACCGGAGCCTGGAGCAAAACGCTGTGTGCTCAGCTTGGTTATAAACTGCCTATAGAGGCAGAGCGTGGTTATCATAATATGCTGCCTGTCATCAGTGGCCTGAGCCGTCCCGTGGCCTCTGCCGATCGCCAGTTTATAATGACCCCCATGCAAAATGGTCTGCGCCTGGCAGGCACCGTGGAGTTTGCAGGCCTGGACACCCGCCCTAACTATGAACGCGCAGAGATGTTACTGACTCATGCACGAGCCATACTCAAGGACAACGACGCCTTGCAACAGGGCGAACACTGGATGGGGCCGCGGCCCTCACTGCCTGACTCTTTGCCGGTAATAGGGCAAGCACCAGATCATCCAAACATTTACTTTGCCCTGGGACATCAGCATCTGGGTCTGACTCAGGCCGCAATCACCAGTGAGCTCATCGCACAGAGCATTGCAAATCAACCAACAACGCTGGATATTGGCCCCTACAGTATTGCGCGTTTTCAATAACGAAAAACAAACAGGAATCATTATGAAAGGCATAGGTTACCAAAATCGTGAAGCCGCACTGGCCGCACTGACAGATATGACGCAGGATGTGGTTGCGATTAAACCCGAGGAGTATTTGCATCGCATAGAAACAGCGCAAGCCTATATGCGTCAGCACAAAATAGCAGCTATTTATCTGAATGCTGGCACCAATTTAAAGTATTTTACGGGTTTACAGTGGTATCCGAGCGAGCGTATGGTCGGCGCCATTTTGCCAGCGCAAGGCGAAATACAATTTATAGTACCGTTTTTTGAAGTCGGTTCCATAAAGGACTATCAGGTAATTGAAGGCCCAATGCATACCTGGCAGGAAGAGCAGTCCCCCTATAGCCTGCTAACCAAGGTACTGACCGAGCTGGGCATTGCACCGGATGCGACGCTGGGCATTGATGAAAGCGCCGCTTTTTTCATCGCTGATGGCATTCGTCGGGCCGGGCCTGCGCTCAACCTGATCAACGCCAAATGCGTCACGGCCCATTGTCGCATGCATAAGTCTGACTCAGAACTGGCCCTTATCCAGCGAGCCATGGACATGACGCTCGCAGTGCACAAAGCCGCAGCCTCAATACTCCATGAAGGGATCACCACCACTGAGGTGGAAACCTTTATCAATGAAGCGCACCGTAAAGTCGGAGCAACCGGCAGCTATTTTTGCATTGTATTGTTTGGCACAGCCACGTCTTTTCCGCATGGCGTAAAAGATCCGCAGACGCTCAAACAGGGCGATGTTGTGTTGATAGATACTGGCTGTAAATTACAGGGTTACCTGAGCGATATCACCCGCACTTACGTGTTTGGTGAAGCGACTGAGCGCCAGCGCACTATGTGGCAGCACGAGAAAAATGCGCAGCTTGCTGCGTTTGAAGCGGCTCAGCCAGGCTCCCCATGTGGTGATGTCGATTTAGCCGCTCGCAGCTATCTTGCCGCACAAGGACTGGGACCAGATTATCAGTTGCCGGGTTGTCCACACCGAACCGGACACGGTATTGGCCTGGACATTCATGAATGGCCTTATCTGGTGAAGGACAATCCAGAGCCTCTGGCACCGGGTATGTGTTTCTCTAATGAGCCAATGTTGGTACTACCGGGGGAGTTTGGTATTCGACTGGAAGATCATTTTTATATGACACCAGACGGGCCAAAGTGGTTTACCGAACCTGCACACACAATTGATGATCCATTCGGTCTTGATAGCTAACCACTGTCCGGCGCTGCGTGACTCGCAGCGCTATCCTCAGCTTACGAGGAACAACTCCGTTTTGATACTCTTGGCAAATAAAGCAACTCGCTCATACGTCAAACAGCATCAGACCCATAGTTAACCCAAACTCTGAGTTGCACGCACGACATCAACCTCCCCGCGCCATCAAAACAGTGTCAGAAAAACTACGTAATAACCTGTAATTACTGGATATATTTTTATTTAGTAAAAATGTTTGATTAATTAATTTTTATACGATTTAATAATACCAATCCGCATAGTTCTGTTGCCAATCTTAAGACGAGTTAATCTCGGCGATAACGAGGCAAGAATTTTTCTATACAGGTGTTCTAAATGAGAAATTTTTAACACTGTTATCGACAGATTTAACCTCTCCAATTGGTTATGCATTATTGCGGATTGCTATAACTCAGGCAGCGCATTACTCCAACCCAAAAAAGACGCTGCCAAATACAATTAAATACCCATATCAACAAGGAATAAATATGAAACTAACGGTTAAAAAAACCCAGCTAAAGCGCTTATCTAACAAGCAAAATACCCTGCCACAACAGGCGACTCCACAGATTGCGGGTGGCCACCAGGGCGCCTCAATCTCAGCAGGCATTTTGTGTGAGATCACATCACTGGTGAATTGCTCAGGCGAATGCTCATTGGTGGTTTGCCCACAGTAGTCATTAGCCAGCCACCTCTGAGCACCAGGCACAGAGGTGGTTGATAAAGTTCAGGACTCCAAAACTAGTAACTTGCTTCAGAAATAGTAGCCGATGTTTACATTGAAACGGCGCTCAACGTCATCGCTGTCACCGACCAGTGTCCCGCCAACGAAGGGTTGATTTTTGGCATGTACCAAATCGATATAGGCAAATACAGGGCCTGCCGCCACAGCCATACCTGTGATATTCATCCAGGTGTTTGCGCTGTCATCAGACTTACCATGCATTAAGCCAAAGTCATTATAAACGGTCAGCTCGGTTAGCGGCCCAAACTCAACCTGCCAGTCATAAGATACGCCCATAGTCGTCGACGCAGCCTGTGCCGCGATGGTGTCGTACATCGCATTCGCAGCAACCGCAATCTGAGTAAATTCATCGACCTGATAGTCGTACTCGGTGTGTTGAAAATGGACATACCACTGGTGATATCGATTAGACGCATGCACAGCCCAGGCCTGATAATCGCCGGCCCGGGAGATTCCATTGTCCAGACCGCCATGCAGCGCAGAGAATCCGAGCTGGGTAGTACCAAAGGCATGATCCAGCTGGTAGGCAAACCGCCCTGCCAGAGTGTCATACTCAGCCAGCTTTTGTTCAGGTGTATCGTAAACCCCCTCACCTGCAGCGCGCAGACCAACGATGTCCACCGAATAACGGTCTTTGCGATCTTCAGCCGCACCATCTATCCCCCCGTGGTCGTCGTTTTTGAAAAAGGCCAGCTCCAGTTGCCAGTTATCCTGCATAGTGCGTTTAAACACCAGACCTAAATCATAATCCTCCTCCAGACCAACGAAATAATTGGGTGTCATAAAGTAGCTGTGTGATGCAACCGGCGTATTACCAAATGGTACAGGAGCCAGGCCGAGCTGAGCCAGCCAGTGAGGTGTGATGTCGTAGTCCAGGTAAGCAAACTTCACAACGCGCATGTAGTCATGAAATCGCACTTCCGCATTGATACCAATATCCGCAACCTTACCTGACAAATTAATACGAGCCAGATCAAAGTCGATGTCACCACCACGACGCTCACTGTCCTGATCGTAGGAGTTCATACCATAGTTAAACCGAATAGCTCCGCCTACCTTTACACCCTGCTCAGCAGGTTTATTATCTGCTTCTTGTTGTGTTTCAAGCTGTACCACTTTTTGCTGCAAATGAGCAAGTTCACGTTTAAGCGTACCTAACTCAGTCGCATTAATATTAAAGGAGGCAGAGCCAATGATCAGGGAGCTCGAAAGCAAAATAGTATGTCGGGAACTAAATGACATAAAGACACATTCCGGGGTAAAGCTAAAAAATTCGCGCAAGCCTATATGACAACGCTGACACGTTCAAATTAAAGAATTTCACCCGAATGTAAGGGATGTAAAACACTGTGCAATGGAGGTTTCAGTTTGTAAATTCTGTAGTGAAAATGCAGTTATGCTGTTTTATCTTCTTACCTAAAACATCAAGAGAACCAAGAATAATAAATTTAATTATCAATTACTTATATAGTCCCCTTGAGATATCGCCTTCATTAAAGTTAGCGAATAGTTACCAGTAAGCGGTTTATTGGCAATTCTGAGCCATTTTTAGCCCAGAAGAATTGTTCGAGCAATTTTCACCCGCTCTGATCGCTGGCAACCTGCCGCTTACCGCACCCAGTGACATTTTTGACCAAAACACGCTAATCTGTGAGCCTCTTTCTGTCGACTTAAGTTGAGCAAGCATGAAGAAAACATTAAACAACATTGCATTAAGCTTATTTTTTATCTCTGCCCAGAGCGTCCAGGCGGTTGAGCCTCAAACTATCCCTGTTGCAAAGAGCGCTGATAACTATCAGCTGGAACTGGTTGCGAGGGGTATTCAGATCCCCTGGGGAATGGTGTGGCTAAACGACAAAGAGCTGCTGGTCACCGACAGATCGGGGCAACTTCGCCTTATCAAAGAGGGCAAGCTGGTCGACAAACCGATCGAAGGTGTGCCAGAGGTACACGCTGAGCGCCAGGGTGGCCTGCTGGATATCGAGATAGACCCTGACTATAGCAAAAACGGTTGGATCTATTTTTCTTATTCCGGCTTTGAAGGCGAAGAAAAAGGCAGCAATACGTCTATTATGCGTGCACGCCTCAAAGATATGAAGCTGGTTGATAAGCAGTTAATATTTGATGGTTTTCCAAATACCAAGCCTTCTTTTCATTTCGGCTCTCGCATTGAGTTCGACAAAGATGGCTATCTGTACTTTTCGATTGGAGACAGGGGTAACCGGGACGTGCACCCGCAGCGCTTAGATCATGATGCAGGTAAAATTCATCGTATCAATGCCGACGGCACTATCCCCGATACTAACCCATTTGCAAAACAAAAGGATGCGCGTAAAAGTGTGTACTCCTACGGCCACCGCAACCCGCAAGGTATGGCTATGCACCCCAAAACGGGCGAGATTTGGACCCATGAGCATGGCCCTCGGGGTGGCGATGAGATCAATATCATCAAGCCGGGCCTGAACTACGGCTGGCCTGTGATCACCTACGGAATTAACTATAACGGAACAAAGATCACCGACGAAACCACCCGAGATGGAATGCAACAACCTAACTGGGTATGGGTTCCTTCTATCGCACCATCTGGTATGGAATTTATTACCAGCGACAAATACCCACAATGGCAAGGCCATCTGGTTGTCGGTTCAATGAAATTCGCCCATCTGGTGCTGGTTGAACTTGACGGCAATAAAGTGGTTGGCCACAGTAAACTCTTCGAGGGCGCCGGCCGTGTGCGCAGCATAGCGACCCACCCCAACGGTGATCTTTACCTGGGAATAGATGGCAGCGGGATCTATAAAGTGATACCCAAAGTCAAATAAGCAGCAATACTCTCATCCCGGCCACAGAGCCGGGATTTTTTTGATTTACCATGCACCTATCAGTGAAGGTATTGACCTACGTCCGCCACTTTTTATCGCTATGTTGGCGCAAAGCTTGCCACTTACCACACAAGACTTTGCTAAAAGGTTATTTTACAACGGCATTAAATAGACGAGGCTAAGGCCTAGGTATTTTTGGATATAACCCCATATAGATTAGGAGGTTCGCGTTGGTTGGAAGTAAATTTGATGCAGGGACAAAGAGATAACTTACAAGATAGAGTAATTGGCTCACTAGTCGGTCTAGCGTGCGGCGATGCTGTAGGGACTACATTGGAATTTGCAACAAAGGGAACATTTAAACCATTAACAGATATGATTGGTGGTGGCCCCTTTAACCTAAATAAAGGGCAATGGACTGACGATACATCAATGGCACTGTGTCTCGCCCACAGCCTTCTGGAAAAACAAGGATTTGATGCAAAAGATCAAATGGAGCGCTACTGCAAATGGCATAACCATGGCTACATGAGCAGCACTGGCAGGTGTTTTGATATTGGTATAACAGTATCCCGTGCCTTACGACAGTACCAGATCACTAACATCCCGTTCAGTGGCACCACAGACAAATACTCTTCAGGTAATGGTTCAATCATGAGATTGGCACCCATTCCTATTTACTACTTCTCAGATATCAATGCTTGCATGCTATATGCACAAGAAAGCTCTCGCACAACGCATGGCTCTCCACTATGTTTGGACGCATGCCGTTTATTAAGCTACCTTATCCGCAAAGCGTTCACGTCTCAGTGTAAAAATGACATCTTTGAACAGATCCCCGGTCATTTCTGTAGCGAACTGGATCCGGTTACCACTTTTAACTTTAAGGAGCTGGATTACTCGGTGCTGACAGGCAGTGGGTATGTTATCGATAGCCTGATATCCGCTCTTTGGTGCTTTTATCACAGCAATACTTTTAAGGAGTCCATATTACTTGCCGCAAATATTGGCAATGATGCCGACACAACAGCGGCCATATGTGGTCAAATTGCCGGCGCATTTTATGGATTCAATGGTATTCCAGTAGATTGGCGAGAATCCATTACAATGGCCTCTGATATAAAACAACTCGCCTCAGATCTATATAAAGCAGGAATAAATAATGGTGCTTTTGCCAGTTAGACCCAAGTGCCCTCCAGCTCTTTGTTTTTGAATTCACATAATAAACCAGCAACTGCAGACTATACTGAATGCAATAAACGAGAACATTGGCGCATTTGAACGGTGCTGTTCCCGAAGAGTTCGTCGGCCAAATACAACCCACTTTATTGTCTTGCTTAACAATCCTACAAAAACAGTATTGGTATGGCCCCAAAAGATTCGCCCTTGTGTTCCTGAAAAACAACCTTATATCCTCTATTGGTAGTGAATAAAAAAACATCAATTGCCATATCAAGACTTACAGGAACCTCAAGGAGCGCACACATGAAATTGGCCCAGTTAAATATAGCTAAAGCAAAATACCCGCTGGATGCCCCCGAGATAAAAGACTTTGTCGACAACTTAGAGCTGGTAAATGGTATTGCTGAAGACAGTGAGGGATTTGTCTGGCGACTGCAAGACGAATCGGGCGATGCAACACACATTCAGATGTTTGACGACCCCAGTATTATCGTCAATATGTCGGTGTGGGAGTCTGTTGATGCACTTAAAAACTTTATGTTCCGAACCCATCATCGTGAATTTATGCGCAGAAAAAGCGAATGGTTTCATCGCCTGGCCGAAGATACCTATGTGCTGTGGTGGATTGAAGATGACCATATACCGACGCAAGAAGAAGCATTGGCGCGTCTGATACACTTGCGACAAGAAGGAGATACTCCCTATGCCTTTACATTTAAGACTAACTTCACAGCATCGGAAGCGGCTATTTACTCCAGGGATGCACGGGGTTAGCACGCATAGGGGTATGTCATTTAAAAACAATAAGTAAAAAAGGACCAATCGTATGAAATATGTGTGCCTGATGCGTGGAATTAACGTTAGCGGCCAGCGAAAAGTAAACATGAAAACGCTCTGTACGCAACTCGCTGAACTTGGGATGGATAATGTCAGCTATTATCTGCAATCTGGTAATCTGCTCTTTGACACCTTGCTGACCAGTTCAGAGATCAAAGCTACTATCACACAATTGCTTGGTGATGCCTACGACTATCAGGATGTCGATCTGTTCCTGTTTACCTTTGATGCACTGCAAGCCATTTACGATGAGATGCCTACATTTGATTCTGATCAGGATGAAAGCAAAAGCCACTTCACCTTCCTCAATGACACACCTGATACCACCCTGACTGAGCAGATGGACGACCAAGCCTTCTTGCCAGACCAATATCGAATCTGTGGCACTATGGTTTACGTCTATTGCCCCAACGGATATGGCAGAACCAAAATACACACCAATTTTTTTGAGCGCAAACTTAAAGTCAGAGCCACCACCAGAAACCACAAAACGGTTGCGACCTTACTGGATAAACTCAGAAGCTAACGGACGCCATTTAACTGACCCCTCATTAACACGGCAAGACTGGCGAGCAGGTCGTGCTTGATAAATTGCTCGCCTAGATCAATGGTTTGAGCACTACATAATGACTCATGGATACAGTGCCTTAACTCGTCATTCGTCGAATAAACAGACACTTTTGGCATTAGTTGATGTACTCTATCCCACAAAACAGGACCTTTAGTAAGGAGTTTAGGTGAAACCCATTTTGTTTGTACTCAACATGCCCTTCGAAGATGGGCCCGGAAAAATGTGGGTATGTTCCCACTGTGCCATGATTGAAGGCGCACTGGCTGTAAACCACCACTGGGCAGATAAGGTGGATGTACGTCGTATTGATTTTGCAAAACCAAGAAAAGCGGTAGTTGAACTACTAGGCGAAGACAATCAGTGGTTACCTGTGCTTATTATGGACAATAAAAAAACGCTCACACAACCTGAAGCAATCATTAATTATCTGGCTGAAACCTTTGGAGGCGCGGCAGTTCACCCTTAACTATGCCTTGTTCAACCTGTTACCCGCACTCAATGTTTAAATACTCGATAAAAACATGCAGCTGTTACGGCAGGTATCACACTGTGAAATCGAGACTTTAAGGAAAACCATATGACCGTAATTATCAGGGAACCGCAAGCATCAGACTCAGAGGCAATTCACCAAGTCTCTCGCCATCTGGGTTATACCGAATTATCTCCCTCAGAGGCATACGAAAACCTGCATGCACTACTCAACTCTCCTCAGGACAAGCTCTACGTTGCACAGCGCAATGGCCTAATCGTGGGCTGGATACATGTGTTCTACGCTCGGAGATTGGCATCAGCCGGCTTCTATGAAATCGGAGGGCTAATTGTGTCTCCTGACGCCCAGGGGCAAGGAATAGGCCGAAAGCTGGTTAACCATGTGCGTACGCAACACCGGGGAACAGTCAGAGTTAGGTGCAACATGTTAAGAAAAGATGCACATCGCTTTTACGAATCAATTGGGTTTAACAATAACAAAGGTCAGTTCGTTTTTCAGGCAGACGCCATAAGGGAGTAATAGCTTAATTACCGCCCGGATATTCACCAAAAAGTAAAATAACACTGCCAAATTAAAGTAACGCTCAGGTACATATGACGCAATGATATGTCTGACGAGAAAACAGCTAAGTATGTGTTCAAATCACTTAGGATAAACGTGCCATACTTAATTGACCTTTAAAAAATGGAAAAAGAAATGCCTCAAAACAACCCTGTTGGATATTTTGAAATTCCAGTCACAGATCTGGATCGCGCGATGGCGTTTTACCACGCCGTATTTGGTTTTCAGTTCGAACATGCCGTCATCGATGGGCATGATATGGCACTATTCCCATCGAATGATCAGGCAACCGGCATAACCGGTGCGTTGGTTACAGGAGACAGTTATGTGCCATCTAAAGCAGGCGCACGGCTATATTTTCATACTGATGACATCGATGCTACGCTGGCCAAGGTGCTTTCACTGGGAGGTAAAACCCTCTACCCCAAAACATCAATTTGCGGATTTGGCTGGGTTGCAGAGTTTGAAGATTCTGAAGGGAACTGTATCGCCTTGCATGCCGAGTAACCTGCTCAATACGGAATTCAGCAACCAGTGGCACATTCTGTAAGCAGATATAAGGAAACATATGCACAAACATAAAAAACAGGCTCGCATTGTATCGCCTAGCAGATCGGCAGAGATCTTGTCCCAAGAAACAACAGCCATTGCCATTGAAACGCTTGCTGGGCTGGGTATCCAGTGCGACTTTTCCGCGCATTACATACACCGAGAGGTTACAACAGCCCAGTTGATACTCGATAAGGCAAAAGATTTGAATGACGCCTTTGCAGACCCAGAAGTTACACTCATTTTAAGTACTATTGGCGGTCACAACGCAAACAGGACACTCGACCATCTACACTGGGACATGATCCAGGCCAACCCAAAGCCTCTGTGCGGATACTCCGACATAACCGTACTACTCAACGCTATCTACGCCATTACAGGCCAGATCACCTATCTGGGCCCGCACTTTTCCTCTTTTGGCATGCAACAAGGTCTGGAATTTACCCTCAGACATTTTGAACACGCCTTACTGAGCGGTACAAACTATGAGCTTGGCGTCAGCGAATTTTGGTCAGATGATCTTTGGTTTATCGATCAAGCAAACCGTTCTTTTATACCTAACACTGGCCCCGTTATTGTGAACAAGGGGACTTGTGAAGGCATCATTTTAGGTGGCAACCTTTGCTCATTCAATTTATTGCAAGGCACCCGATACATGCCAGATTTAACTGGGGCGGTTTTGTTTATCGAAGAAGATAACCTGCTGGGCGACTTGACCCTGGCGGAATTTGAACGCAATTTGCAATCTTTGTTGTCTCATCAGGGCGCTGAGCATATCGCTGGACTTGTGGTCGGCCGCTTTCAGGCCAACAGCAGAGTCGACCTGAACGACTTGATAGAACTCTTGAGTAGCTTTGAGCAACTGACGCATTGCCCGGTTGTGTGCAATCTCGACTTTGGTCATACAACGCCTATCTTCACCATTCCCATTGGCGGACAATGCAAGATCAATGCATTGGATGGTAAAGTAACCGTTAACATCCTTACACAGCAAAACAACTAATGGGTTCCATAATCGATTATAAGTTTACGTCACAGGCGCAGGCCTCTGACTTACCCTTTGCATTCTATATAACCTGGCTTTGGGCCATTGGGTTGATAATTTTGCTGGGGTTTATCCCCAGCTATATTCTGCAGTTTTCATCACTGACTAGGATGCATCACTGGCACGGCGCTTTGTCCTTTGCCTGGGTGGCCGGTATGATCAGCCAGGCAACGCTGATTTACCAAAAACGCTTGATACCGCACCGAACACTTGGATACTGCCTGACTTTTGTCTTACTGGCTTTTATTATCTCAACGGTGGTTTTATACATCACCGTATACCAGGAACGTATCACCACCAGCGTTATATTCAGGTTGGTGTTGAGCCTTGATATCGCTCTTTTCCCGCTCTTCATATTCTTTATGTATCGGGCCATTTTCAGCCCTGGCTCTTCGCTCAAACATGCACACTGGGTGCTGCTTGCGTCTGTGATGCTGCTGCCTCCGGGACTTGGTCGCCTGATCCATGGTCTGTTTTTCTTCCCGTTTGATTTACCGCCCAGATATTTCTATGAGCCGACTGTGATTATCACAGGGTTAATCCTATACAGAATCGGTCAGGCGCAAAGCTGGCAATTCAAAAGCACCAGAGTTTGCTTAGTGGCATTTATTTCAGCTGTTCTAATCAGTTATGCTGTTGCTTACGATATAACGAAGGAGTCAATCCCGTGGCTTTCTTAAACGCGGTGTTAAAGGTCGACTTAGAGTTAAAACCCACTTCAAACTGAATGCTCGACACCTGCATGTCTGTTTCTTTGAGTAATTTTTCAGCTTGTGATATTCGATAGCGATTTACAAACTGGAAGAAGTTGGTCTGCATTAATTGAGACAGAGTTTCTGAAATGTGATTTTCGCTTACGCCAATTGCACTGGAAAGTTTATTCAAAGACAAATCCTCTTCCATAAACAGTTGATCTTCTTCCATCGCTTTTTCCAGTTTAGCCGAAATGCGCTGCATTCTGTCCAGGCTCACTGTCGATGTACGAGGCTGCCGGGCTCTCGGCTCACCTTTGTCAGCCGGAGTCAAAATTGGTTGTTTGAGTGCCAGATAGGCGAAGGCAAGTAGTACGCAAGCCTCAAAAATGGGTAGTATCACCCCCTGCCCAAACCAGCGCCAACCTAAGAACACCGAAATGTAACCAGTGGCATAGCACAGCCAAACCAAGCCCCACAGCAATAAGATGATGGCAAACCAACTGATTGAACGCGACTCAATGTCAGAAAAACGTTCCATTAATTGCTGCCGGTGACGGGTATGAAGTTTTAAAGCGCTAATAAAATAAACCGCTGTGTACAAAACAAAGATCTGCGTTGAGGCAAAACAAGAGAATAAAGCCAGCTTGTAATGCTGAGGATCTCGGGTTGCCGGGTCCGCCAGTGCCAGTTTCTCAGCAGAGGTCAGGCCGGACACAAACGGAGCCATCACAGCCATCACCAAAATCGGGCCAGACAGAGCCCATGCATAAGTCCGTTTCGAAAATTCAGGATTAGGAGACATGGTCGCACAGGCGTAAAAATACAGTGCCGGGCCTAACAGTACACGGACAGGAAACTGCGCTCCCACCAGCCAGGGCACGTAACGATATGCACCGGAATACACCACCAGTTCACCGCACACATGAACTATCAGTAAGGCGAGTAACGCTATCAGATAAGTCGTTTGTCTCTGTCGGGGTTTATTAACCGCCTGTAACAACGCCAGTAACAGCATACCCAGCATACTAGAATAGATCAGCGTGCCTAACACACTCATTTCAGCTCTCTCAAAAACATACAAAAGACAAATGGTAGCATATTGGAAACAGCTAAGGGGTGCAACCAGCGAGCAAGAGTAGACGCCATGTTGTTCAAGGCGAATTAAAAACTATGAAAGTGTATATTTTACATAGTATTAGATTAGATATAGGATAATCAGTGAGTGGTGGAAAAGTGATGTTTTACCACCTTAAATCACAAAGGATTCTATGAAACTAACACTAAAACTTTCTATCGCCATTTACATTATTTCTCTGTGCCTGCCTGCAATTTCTCCTTTGGAATATTCAGCAGAACATCTCACCGATGGCTATGAAACACTCATACTGGGACCTGTACAGGTTTTATTTGGATTGGTTATGTTGCCTCAAATGCCCGGGCTCGGACTACTGCTGATGTTACCCTGGCTGGCAAATATCAGTTGGCTGATAAGCCTGGTCACTTATAAGGAAAAACTGGGTCGCATTGCGGGGCTCTGTACTGCCGTGATCGTGGTGGTGTTTTTCGCTCACCCCGTTGCCATTATTGGCTCTTCTGTAAGTGTGGTCTTGTTGCAGTTGCATATTGGCGCTTACCTGTGGATGCTGGCACTCATGCTACCATTGCTCACCTTGTATCCACTCAAAACAAAAAAACAGCCTCACACCTCAGCGTCTTAATTTGTTAATTCGCCCATTTGGAGTAAGGCCAAGCGGCCTGCGGGTAAAACTGCCACAGGCCACTTCAATTAAGCGTAATTAGAATTACTGACGTTTATCCACTTCCACCTTACCGTCTTTAATTACCAGGGTCACGGTTTCCATCACCTGGATGTCTTGTAACGGATTACCCGGCACAGCAATGATATCAGCCAGCTTACCCGCCTCCAAAGAGCCGAGCTTGTCCTGCATCTTTAACAAGGTCGCAGAATTGATAGTCGCGGCCTGAAGCGCCTGAAGCTCATTCATACCAAATTTAACCATACGGCTGAACTGCTTGCCGTTTTGACCATGAGGATAAACCCCGCCGTCCGAGCCAAACACCATGTTCACACCTGCCTTAACGGCTTTTGTAAAACTGGCCCGTTGAGTGCCGCCAACTTTACGTTCTTTATCCAGACTTTCGGGTAAAATACCGGCTTTTTCTCCCTCACTCAGAATATATTCGGTATTGTAAATATCCATTGAGAAGTATGTACCGTGCTGCTTAGCAAGCTTGATAGCTTCATCATCCAAAAAACTAACATGTTCAACTGAATCCACCCCAGCACGGATAGCTGACTTAATGCCATCTGTTCCATGCGCATGAGCAGCCACGGTTAGGCCACGTAAATGCACTTCTGCTACCAGCGCCTGCATTTCCTCAAACGAATACTGCTGTGCACCCACTTTAGTACCTTTGGATAACACACCACCGGTTGCACAGAACTTAATAACGTCGACACCATATTTGATGTTTTCACGTACCTTTTGTCTGACTGCCCAGGGGCCATCGGCCACCCCTTCTGCTACCACCTTGTGTTCGTGAGTAAACAGGTTATTGTCGCAGTGACCGCCCGTAATGCCAAGTGCCGGACCCGATGCGAAGATACGAGGCCCAGGTACATCGCCATCATAGATAGCATCACGCAGCGCCAGATCAGCATAGCCGCCAGCGCCCAGGTTACGCACAGACGTAAACCCAGCTGCAAGCGTACGCTTGGCGTTACGCACTCCTGTGATTGCCGAGCGCGGTGCAGTACGCTGCAAGCGCTTGTAACCATGTACCTGTGCATCACCGGTCAGGTGCACATGCATATCAAACAACCCTGGCAACAGAGTATGGCCTTTAAGGTCTATTACAGTGGCATCTTCTGGGTAGGCTTTACGGTTGCTTCGCGATACCGACACGATGGTGTTGTCTTCGACCACCACAGTGGCGGGCCGGATGAGTTTTCCTGTGTTAACATCCAGCGCGGCATCGGCATTAAGTACCAATGTATCAGCAAAGGCATTGCCACAGGCCATAAGCACTGCGGCACTGATCAGAGTTGTTTTCAACATATTAGCTTCTTTTTTGTAGTAATTAGTCGACTCAGTCTAGCCATGGCAAGACGACAAAGGCAACTTAAGTGCGACCAACTTCGCCGAACATCGGAACAAACAGCGCTATAGTGCGGTTTGTTCCTCTACAGAAACCCGCTGAAAAGGCGTTTGAATCAGGAAGCGGTTGAAAAGGTATAAAGCAACAGCCGTCACCAGTGCCAATGCACCAAATAACCCCCACATCAAATCTGGTCGGCCATCTTGCTGGACCAAGGTGGCATAACTCCATCCTGATAAGAACCCGGCAAACAAAAATCCCAGAGCCATAGACACAAAATAGTAGCCCATATACAACGCGGCCTGAGAAGGCGGTGCGATGCTAGCTACGTACTCCTGGCTTTTAGGTGAGGTCAGCATTTCCCCCAGCGCGATTAGTAAAATAACTGTCACCATCAATGCTCCATTCGTTGATGTAAGCTCTACAGTCATGAGTGAAAAGGCCCCAAACATGACAACCAGTCCGGCCGTTAGCACATAGAACGGCTTTATCCGCTGGCACATATAGCTAACCAGGATCTGGAGCAAGACAATGGCAGCAAAATCCAGATTGATTAAATACTCGGGATTTATTTGCCTATATTCCAAAAGAGAATGCGTTATCTGTTGCAACTGTACACTCGAGAGTGTCTCAGACGCTGTCAAATCAGCCATCAGGGTGGTCAACTCTGATGCTGGTACATTTACTTTAAGGTGAACCCACTCCTGGCGCAGGGCTTCAGCGGCAGGTACAGTGCCCGTTTGCAATTGTGTATGCAATACCTGAACTGCACTTTGTAGCTGTGCACTATCTACATATGCAAAGAAAGCGACGGCATCCTCACCAAAATAGGCAATAAAATTCAGCAAGTCTCGGGTATCTACATAGTCACGGATAAACAAAGGTAAGGTATAGAACAACTGGTTGTAAACTGTCCAAAATCCAGAGAGAATGGCCAGATACACTGCAAACCGCACATTACTAATCTTCATTGGCTGAGCCCACCAGCCTGCTTTCGCCTGCGTGACTCTTTGGGCGATTCTATCCCAAATCAAATTAATAACCAGCCAGAGCCCGATCAGTGAAAACGCCTCAACATAGCTGAGTAATTCAATTCCTGAACACATCAGTAGCACCACAGCAACCAACAACGTCAGCGCAAAACGGCCATTACCTAGTACTGATTGAGCTTGCCGAAACACATCATGAAGCGACGCGCTCTGTCGCTTAAGGCTTGGCGGATCACGGTAAAACCACAAAACTGGAATAAAATTCAACAAGATCCAACATGCCGACATCATAAATACGGCATCCCAGCTTATCGCTCTGAACGCCCCAGCAAGCAAAGGCCCTAGAAAACCGCCAATATTGACCATGGTATAGAAAATACCGAATCCCAGACCGCGATTACTGTCATTGGTGCTGTGAGAAATAGTGCCGACTACCACAGGCTTGAAGCAAGCAGCCCCCAGGGCGACCAGGCTTAGTGCGGCAAAAAACGGCCAAAAACTTTGCGCCTGACCCAGTAAAAAATATCCCGGAGCCATAATGGAGAATGACAGCAAAAACATTTTTCGATAGCCAAGCTGATCGCCCAATGCGCCAGTCAGTACAGGTAAAAGATAGAGAAAAAATGGGATTATCCCCTGCACAGCACCGCGTTCAAGATCGGTAAAACCAACCCCGCCCTGAGCGCTGGGCGTGGTCATATACACAGAAGACACTGCAAAAAAACCATACCAGGCTAACCGCTCAAATATTTCCATGAGGTTAGCGACATAAAAAGTACGGCTAAATCCCGAACTGGAATCATCTGCTGTCTGTGTCCCTGCATCTGACTGACCTGCTGGTGTATTTATCGACATTGACTTGGATCCTATTGATTATTATTGTATACAATATACATAAAGCACAAATAAGAGAAAGTCAAAATGTTACGATTGAGTTTAATTGCGTTGGCACTCCTAAGCGGCTGCCAGTCGGTAGAAAGTCCGCTTCAGAACCAGGAAACCCGAGTTGCTAGCCAGATAGAACAGACAATACCGAGTCCAACTCAGATGCGTGTGGATATTGAAGTCGCGGGCAGGACCAGCACACTGAATCACATCGATATTGCTTATGTTGGTAAACAAATACCACGCACTTACAGCGACGGAAAAATAGCCAACAGTCGTGGCTATAACTGGTGGGTCAGTAAACATTTTGCGCTCAAAAGCGATCTGAGTGAGGAGAAAGTCCGCCTTTATCTCGAGTTACTGGAAATGTCCTACCCTCACTATGTCGAGCTGTTTGGCATGGCGCCTGCGAACATTGATAATCAGCGTATTGCTGTCGTATACGGCAGCTCCCGTGAGCGCGTACGTGAAGCCATGCTGGACGACGGTTTTTTACGTGGCGTACACAAAACTGCGGGAGGTGAAACCATGTATTACAACCGTGCCGGATACAGCTTTCCCAGCCACCGGCATCACCATCAGCGCTATATTGTGATCCACGAAACTATGCACGCTTTTCATATGGCGCTCAATGGTCACTCTACCTGGGCGCCAAACTGGATCACCGAAGGAATGGCCGACGCTATCGCCAGCCATACCTATGACAGTGACAAAAAACAGCTCAGAGTCATGGTATTTGACCGCGCCCCCATGAACTACCAGACCATGGGACTGGCGCAGTATCATAAAAATGGACAACCCAGCTTTGAACAGATCAATGATGATCCCCAACTGCGCCGTGGCCTTAACTTTTTTATTGTGCATTTTCTGTTAAGTGACCCAATGCGCTACCAGTATTTCAAACGCTACCTGCGCAACCTGATGGCTCTCAATCCCGACTCTGACGCAACCTTACCAACGGCCAATGCCTTATTGAAAACCACCTTTGCAGACTGGCCACAGCTGGAACGCGACTTTGCCGAATTTGTTCAATCAGCAAAACCGAGCTTTTACATTGTACAGGGTCCCTGGGAACAAAATGGCTCTGGTTATTGGCTACGCAGCAACGATGAAAAAGCGTTGCAACGCTTAGATATTACACCGATGCACAATACCAGCCACCCCGTACTGGATTTTCCCGCACCTCAGCCACACCCTGCAATTAACCCTGTCAGCAAAGATTCATTCGCGGCCTTATTGACACTACAACCAGAGCAAAAGACCCGTGGTGAAATTGGCATTGCTCTGCTCACCAAACTGAGCCAGGACAGCCTTGCCAAACGCACCGGATTGACTGAAAAAGCTGACTTTGCTCAGGATCAAATGCTACAAGTGCTACTTACCGATGGCACGCGATTGTCAGTCATTGACACAACCAACGGCACCACACAGGAGGTTGCACTGACGCCAGCAGTTTTGAGAAGCTTAGAGCAAACCTCACAACTGGGTCTTAATCTGCGAGCGACCGGTTCAGGGCTGGAAGTTGAGATAAAATCAGCTAACAGCACGCAAACTGTTGCCTTTACAGTCCCTGACAAGGTTTTGAGTGCAATCGACTTCCAGCAAGTCGCCCTGCTGGGCCGCAATATGAATCACATGGTTACCCCTTATCTGTATAGCCATACCTATGAGGTACCAGAGCTGAACACAGCCACAGCAAACCCCTGGTATTTTGCAGATGCAGATCTGGTACACAGAGCCTTTAATACCTGTGTCGCGTATTCGTCGCAGCTCCCGGATTGTATGGCAACACTGGATACTCAGCTGGCAAAACAATCCGATCTGAGTCTGCACTCAGCACTGAGCACGAATTTACAAAGTATACTAGAAAGTTGGCAACAACAGCTCTCTGATGATGCATTGTATTCGCTCAGCGGCATCGAACTGGTGTTACGCTTTGACGGTGATAACCCTTTTATTTCAGCACATAACCCCAGTCAGCAAACTGCCAAAATAACGCTTGAAGATGGCAAGTCCTACTCTTTAGCGCCGGGTAGGCACAAACTACCGTTGTCGGTAACTCAGAACCACGCAGACTATACCCTGAATTGGCAAGGCTTAACACAAACGGGCCAGATTACATTGGAAAATCAGCACTTTGATGGCGTGTATTTAAATGCCCAGTTCAGCAAAGGCAACTCAGATCTACAGATCAGTCTGACCGGGCCATATTCCGGAAACACCCATGGTAAACTGTCGGTACAGTTCCTTCCCTACCAAAGCCCGGCAGCTCAGAGCGCACTTTGGCAGCAGGACATCACCATTTCTCCCTATGAGAAAAAGCGCTGGCAACCGCGCTTGCGCCAACCTGAAAAACTCAAAAACGGGGTACTGAAGATAGTTGCCGTATTGAACGTAGATGGGGAGCCCATTAAACTGGTGGAAAGCTTTAAACTGTAAATAGACCTGGGGGGCTGATCAATTTTATTTGCCCCCTTGTTTGCAAAGATAAATGACTTAGGCGCGATACCAGTACAGGTGGCAATACTCGTCAGTACTGATTACATTGTCCAGATTACAATAAGCGCTGTTGTCTATAGTGACGGTTAGCGTCTGAGTAAATTTTGGTGCAAACAGGTGCAACTTCTTTAGGTAGCTTAGTTAAAACGACCTCAATATGGTTGGTTAACTCCGAGTTATCTGCATGCTGATTTACGAGGTAGCACACATCCTGACCTCCTTCTGCACCACCAGGTAAGGAGTCAGAACCAAGGTCCCAAAGTAAAGTAACGTGCTCTTCAAAGTTAAAGTAATAATAGTCGTTCCCCCACCTATTCTGGGGCAGTGTAGATATAAATTTCCCCTGATGTTCATGGATGTGTGCAGAGGTTAGATGCGCAAGCCCTTCCTTATTATTTGGGTATTGACCTGTTTTTAACTTATACATGCTTAATGCATCACCCAATTGTCGAAAATGCAGCTGGCTGAGGTCACGTTTACAAACCGTTTTATCGATAAGCTCGGGCATTACAAGCCCGGCTAAGAATAGTGAGGCCAGTACTGTAACGCCACAGAGTTTTGCACTCCCCTTTAATTCCATGATGCACTTACCTAATTTACACAGAATTTCGTACCATCATAGGTACCATGTCCAACCTCACTATTTACTTATTACTCGTGACGTGTTTGATTCTCGAAATGCCCTGAACACATCCATCTAAATGCAACGAAAGTGGCTGCGAAGCCATATGCGCAGCAAGGAGCAGAGAATATATTTCCTGAAAGAAAGGGTGATGATCATCCAAAATATAGTAGTCTGCACGGCCACATTTGCCTAAATCTGACATACCGGTTTGCTTGATCAGCACCCCAGTGTGACCTTCGTACCATAAAATAGTTTTAATCACGCCGGAGCTATCTCCGGAAGCGGCACTCGCCTGATTAAACAATGGCAAAAGTAAAAAGAAAACAATGATAAAAAACACCTGTTTCATCCGAGAAACTCCTTTATTTGATTAAATTTTCTATGCTGGAATAGCGTCAACGCGATGTACACCGTCTAAAAACAGTTTGAGAAAACCATGCGCCAGAATCACTTACCCGACCTGCTACTGCCAGGGCATCTTAGGACCTTGAATTGGTTGGGCTGGTATCAGGCATCGACACTCGCTCTGAGTCTCGAAATACGTATCGTAAACCACTAAGCCAACGGCATTAAAACACTATCGTGAATAGCTGCAGCGAGGTTAAAAAGCGTATACATATTACTGACTAACACTGCCTGAGCAAACATTACCTGAACAACAGAACGACCATCCGATAGTTGATTCTTCATGCCCCCATTCGATGGTGAGTAATGAGCTTTTTGATACATATGGCTGCTACCCGGGAGTTCACAACTAAAGAAAAAAGCATATCTCTGAGTAGGGATATGCTTTGCGTTGGACTATTGTGAGTCACCACAATATTTTAATTTAATTCCCATATTTGCTGTTGTTGGGCTCCATCGAACTCCCAGCTGTACACCAAAGGGTCCACATCAGTACTGTAGTACCAGATCTCTGCTTTCAGCTTTTGCTCGGAATGCGGTAATACTATTTGAACAAATAGTCCGTTATTGTCGATGGGCGCTCTCAAGAAACACGTATCGTCATTTGTCAATGTTGCCTCCTGAGGGCAAATGTTAATAAATGCTCGATTGTTCACAACACCCGGCGCAATTGACACAGCCACGGGTACGTCTGTACGAAAATCGAACGCCTCATCAACAACTACAGCCTCCATGCCTTCTAAACTGCCGTTGTCTTGCTCAGGTTGCATATCCTCGCTTTGCTGTGCAGAACCCTCTTGCGATTCGTTATCGCTACCCGCTTCAGTATCGTTATTACCTTGTGCCTGCGCAGCATTGACCGAACTGTTTTGCCCCTTGTCACTCGCTGTGCTCACAGTGGTACTATTTATCCGTGCTTGCCCTTGTGAGTCACCAGAACCACCACCGCATGCTGTTAATAATAATGAGATTAGAGTTACGATTAATTTTTTCATGATGCTCTCCTAGTTTTGCGCTGAGTTGCTGATGGTGTACTGGTTGCCAGGTACTGGGTTTTCAAACCAGGTTGCATTGTTAGCACCTGCCGACTCTGCAAACGCGGCAAAATCCGGGTAAGCTGCTGACATATCAACGCGCTCCATAGGATGGTCCCACTGAGAGTTAATGATGAGTGCCCAGGGCAGACCTGTAGACGTTTGGAAGTAGCCATTGATTGATGAAGTATCATCTCCCTGATCCAGATAGCTGCTATCAAACGCTTCGGTTGGCTCATGATTTTTAAGGTGAACTTCCCAGCCGCGTCCGTTATTTTGGTCTACAAAAGGTCCGTGGTAGTGGCCATTTACCGCAAAGATAAACGGGTCAACCTGACTGTTTGTCGCGATATTGGCGTTGTAGCTGGTTGCTAGCGGAATAGAGATTTCAAACGGGTAAGGCGCTCGTTGGATATCACTACAGCCGGTTTCTGTTCTGAAGAATTTACAGCCTGGCTGAACCGGTACCATCTCTCTGGTATCTGCAAACACAACGACTATGGCTTCGTTTCTGTTGGCTTCCAGCGGACTACTCATCTGCGGCGTACCATCAATAGTCAGTTCAATCTGGCCCTCATCAACATCCTTTCGAGCGATGTCTTTTAAACGAATCGCAAAGGCATTGTGATAGCCAGCCCCGACTGCTATCAGTGCCCCTTCAATGTGATATCGCACAACCTGGTTGCCAATTTGGCTGGTCGTCACACGATATCGAACCACCACGTCGTTAAAATCGTAATCGCCTTTTTGCGGCCACAGATCTTCAAACGCCGCTGTTTTCCAGGAAGTCGAATTTTGGATCAGACTACTGGCGACGATGGAGATATTTAAGTCCTCTACTTCACCGTTATCAACTCCACCCTGAGGTGCAATATCACTGTTGTCGGATACCCGGAACCTGGCCCAGGTACTACCTTCAACGGCATCAACAGGAACAGGGATAAGTACACGATTTTCACCGGCAACCCCCTGATACTCACTGATCACTCGCTCCGCCTGCTGAAACTGACCATCACCGTTCCAGTCGATCCAGGCATTTACATACCCTGATTTTGATAAGGAGAAGGAAATCAGTGTGTCGTACCCTGTTTCTAGGTTGGTCAAAAAGCTAATACCATCATCGTCATCTGTGGCTTTGGGTACGTATTCCGCACTGACACTTTGACCAAAGAATAGGTCACCCACATTATGACGGGCACCATTGGCATTGAGCGATGTACCATAGCTGTTGGGTGCATCACCATAGTCGATGGTTGGGTCTTCTGTATCATCAATAATGGGGGCTGTCGCGCAGCGCGCCCCGTCATTGGTATTTGAGACTGGGCCGTAAGCGAAAAGCTGGGTATTAGCTGGATTATTTATGTCTATTTTATAAACATGGCCGTCCTGATTACGGCTGATATAGAAATTATTTTCAACATCAAAATAGACTGCACCGAATGTGCCTGATTGTCCTACGTTGCCGAGGTTGGTACTGGTTCCGTTAGAAACATCAATGCGATGCAAATTTCCATTGCTATCCACACTGTAAGCCAAACTGGCATTTTCGTTGGGAGCGAACGCCATATCAAAAATATTCAGATTCAGTGCACTGCCATCAATGATACGCTCTGCTTGCAAATAGTCGTCGCTATTTGCGTCGAGAGATACACGATACAAACCTAAACTGCTACCCTTTTTGTAAACGTAAAATGCATTTTCGTGAATGGCAACGTCACCTACATAAAAGTTGGTATCAGGAAATCCCGACGTCATAATAGGTTCAAGCACATAGTCTTTTCCCAATCGACCAATGTCTTTATTGCTGTAATCCCAACCATAAATGTAACGGTCGTGAACACTGAACCCAATCCCATTGAGCTTATTATTGGTACCAACGTTTTCAGCGAAAGTAGTGTACGACCCCGAGACCAGATTAACGCCGTACATAGTTGCTGTGTTGCCCTGCACCAAAAAGGCTTTTGACGGGCATGTGTCGAATGGTGCGGCTGATAGTCCTGCGGAAAACGCACAGGCTCCGAGCAATAACTTTTTCATGTGACTCTCCAACGCTTAAATTGCTGTTAGATAGATTGCAAGCACAATACCAACTTTATGCACCTGATTTTAAAAGCCTTTTCTTTTTCTGATTAGTGTTGTTGCAATATGCGATGCGGTATGAAAATGGGAATGGAAAAACGGGGCGAAAAAGCATGCTCGGCTCGTGCTCAATCAACCGCGATGAATCACTGAGTTAATTGACTCTGTCGATCACGGATCAGGACTTATAGACATCTTTGGTCTTGAGCATGTCGTAAACTCTGTTCTCACGTGTTTCATCAAAGCCCACCTTTTGTATATACCCTTGTGGATTTGAGAGTGTGCCAAACAACAAATCCCAGTAAGCTAAGCCATAGTTTTGTTTGTGATGCAACTGATGAAAAACACGCCACAGCAAGTCAAACTTATGCATCGACCTGTGCCCCCTGTGAGCAACAAAGCTGGTTAATAAGAACCCGAGCATGCCTTGCAAGAACATATTGTGAGTAGTAATGCCAAAGACACAATGATGCTCATCGTTTGGCTAGCTCACGCTTGAGCTCTAATATTGTATGCTGACTAAACACCTTAATGCCCAGCTCTTCTAACAGTGCCGCAGTGACACCCGAACCATTAACTTTGGTCCCACTGAACGTACCATCATAAATATTGGTACTACCACAGGAAGGGCTGCTCTGCGTGAGCACTGCGTACTTTATTTGTTGCCGTTGACAAAGTGCCAGGGCGTTTTGGGCACCCGCGACAAACTGCGTAGTGACGTCGATACCGTCATCTCCGACGACTCGGGATGACCCTCTGAGTACATCAACACCTTTGCCTGCAATGATTTCAGCCGGCGGCCGAGGAGTGGGCAGGCCAGCGGATACTTCTGGGCAAAAGACCACCAACTCCACGTTTGCCTGCAACCAGTGCCAATCAGATTCAGGAAGAGACAAACAGCTGGCATTGTATCGAACTTTATTTCCAACCAAACACGAACTAATTAATACTTTTTCCACCCAGAACTCCTTTATAAAAAAGCAACAAACCGGACTCAACTAAGTGTCGGAGTCGCGTTAGTCTGGTGTGTTACATTCACTACTTAAGTTAGCTTATCGATCTTTATACCAGCCAGCCCAATCTGGTTGCTCAGGGTATTTTAATTTATAAGCGTTAATTTCTGCTTGCGAGGAGTGCTCAAAGTACACATCGATATAGTCCGTTAAGTACCCTTCTCCAATACCCATCCGCCAAAAAAGACTACCCGGCTCGTACTCAGGATATTTCTTCCAAGGCGGTATTGGTGGCGAATTCTTTAACTCATCGCCATATCTCTGCCTGAGCATTGCAGCCCACTCTTTTTTGTGATTAAGGTAAGCAGTCCAATCCTCTTGTGAACCCCCCTTTGGTGGGGAGCCATTATCTGTAGCCATACATAAACCTGAAAAATGAGAAAAAGCGGCAAATACAGAAACCTAGCTGTTAACGCTATAGTGTCTTGTTATATTCCTAATCGCTATGTTCTAAACTAGCAAAATTTGATATTTCAAAAAGTTTATCACCAAGCTCAACTAGCTTACCGAGATTCCTTCTTTCCCAAGCAGCGTTAGGTGTCCAAAGACAGGTTTCAGAATATGAGCTTCCACTTTTAGGTTTAAAGCACCATGTTGAACCGTCCATGCCACGCACACTATCGGTTACTAGTGTAGCTTGAACGGCTCTGTAAAGATCCTTGATATACAGGGAGGTCTTGACGTCTAACCTGGCCAATGATTCATGTGTAATCGTAGTTTTTAAAGGACCGCGAGTTGATACCGGCTCTATATATTGTGACACAACGTAGCTCGTTTCATCAAAGCAGAACTTGAAGTTATAGCTGCCATGAAAAGAGGTTACGACTTCCAGCTCAAACAGTTTACCACCGAACAGTTCATTTTCAGAACAATTCGGCACTGTGCCAGAAAACGTATTGAAGCTTAATACAATAAAAATAATAAAATTTTTCTCATATCTAAAATGGCATACATCGCTTGCTTCTGGGCGTCCTATGATATCTATATTTCAAGGCAGCGTGATAAGCGCACATGGTATTGTTCAATACCATTTAATATGCCAAACACTGACCAAATTACAATACTATGCGAGAAGCCACAGTCCTATAAGCCATGCTTAGTAAAGGCTGCCGTCAGATTTATGCCAGACGCCTTAATTCATTGGTACAGACAACTGAAGCTTTGCCTGATAGACATTAATTTCGTCTACCGACTTTCACTTATCTAACTGACAAAGGGATATCGGAGATTGCCGCTATAAATAACAAACGTGTTAGCCAACAATTTTGCGTCGATTTGTTCCAAGCTAAAGAAGCACTCGTATTGTCCCCATAATAACATATACTTGAGGGACTTTTTATATGGGGGCTGCACCAGTGCCGCAATCAAAGGAAGCGCTTACGTTGCCATGCTAGTTGTTTAGTTTGGCAACTTGATACGTTTAAACATGAATACTTTTGTACCACTTTGAAGCTTCAGCTCATCTTTAGTTTTTAGTAAAACCTTTAGCTTCTGCCGTTTGGTATTCTCTTGCAAAAAAGATTGCTGCTTAATCTTACGATCCGAGAAAAAGAAATAGTTGTTACCTATTTCAACTTTCCCAGTTTCGATTATTGGTTCTTTTGGGTCCAAACCGTAGCAGTCATTAAAAATGATAAAGTTATTACCACTTAACTCTAACACATCGGGACATTCAATTTTTTCATCGTATTGAATCCAAGTTTCAGCATTTGCCGAAAAGCTCAGTAGGAATATAGAGAGTGCTACTATTTTGCTCATACCAAAGATTACCAACACCCATCTCTGGGGTGTCTTCAAAATCATACTAAAAACGCTTCAATGCATTAGTACTGGCAACGAAGCAAGTACAAATTTATATGCTAGATACATTTGCTTGAAGACCTCAATTATGAAAGCTCCCCCAGCAAATTTTCACCCTTTCTATGTGATGTTTTCAGAACAAGTAAAATACATTTTTGTACCCAGAGGAAATTGCTCATTATTAAATTTTACCGTAAAAACTTCATCGGAGGCTGACTTTAACGCTACAACAAAATCATCTCCTTTCTCTGCTCGCGTCAAGATATCAGACACTTTTTTTCCTGTTAAATAAAAGTACTGTCCGTCTTTGCTCTCTAATCTATTCAGCTCGTCTCCATTAACATAGAGCTCGAATGGATAGTCAACTTTAGCGAGTGAAGTGTTGTACACCCCAGAAATAAAGAAACCCAAAGTGTGGTGACCCTTTTGGAAACCATTGCTTTTTTGTAATTCAGACAATTCGTACCCTTTCCCTTTAAAAGAGAAGCTGGAATAGATATCTACATTTAGTTCCGGTGAAACCTCAACATTTGAATTTTGCCATAGAATACACGCAGACTTTTTAAACTCAGGTTTCCAGTACCCTCCATAAGGAAGGCCCATACTGTTAAAACTTATTAGAACCAAAATTAAAGAACTTAATTTAAACATGCAATAGCCACTCAACGCTTTCTCTAAAATGCCATCATTTTCGTGCATTTATTATTGTAAAGAACAAAAACCTACCATCATAATATGCTTTGCTCAAGCCAAAGCGACTCCATGGAAACTGAACCATACACTTGGCAACACTTGCTTTTTGAGTGTCATTTGCCGTTTTAAGAGGTAACAGTTCTAGTTTACCCAGTCCCTGAAACTTAGTGATTATACTCAGTACATCAGATAGACATAGTCTGGTGGCGCTTTCGCACCGTGTTTTGATGGATCCCTGCTCGCACGCGTCAGGGATGACGAAGGGGAACATGATATGTTGGCATTGTGCTTGATACGACGAGGACGTATGTCACGTTCACTGCAACAAGATACAACTACGTTGTACTTAGGTAGTTCCCAGCTCGCACGCGTCCGGGATGACGCAGGGGTACGTGAGATGATGGCATTGTGCTTGATACGACGAGGGCGTATGTCACGTTCACTGCAACAAGATACAGCTGCGTTGCATTTGGCTAGATCTCAGCTCACACACGTCCGAGATGACAAGATTGTTAATGAAATTACGAGGTTGTTTGTCTAATTCCCCTCCACTATGTTGAAAAAAACCGCAGTTAAGCTGATTTAGCGCAGGTTTTACTGTCTCTACCCATTGAATTGCGACCCTTATGGCCTTAGTATCGGGAAAAACAATAATAATAACTGTAACGTTTTGAGTTCTTTAAGCCGCTTTTTCTTACTTGAGGAAGAAACCCAATCACCAGATCAGGTGCCTAACTGGCGTGTAAGTGCGCTGCGCATTATTTTGGTGACCGGTCTTTTATTATGTCTTGGGATCTTCGTCAACAGCTTGCCTGCTGCGTTGGCATTTGAACTCGACTATGTGCTGGCGCTGACATCCGGATTTACGCTCACCATAGGTGTGCTGCTTACATTGAGCCGAAGTGCCTATCAACTGTGCGCGCACCTGCTGATGATTGCGATTGTGGCCGCAGGGGTGGCCATCAAGTTATTTATTCCTCTGCTACCACTTGCCCAGTTAGGGTCTATTTTTGTTTATATTACGCCTATCCTTGCTTTGTTGTTACTGGGTAAGCGCACCGCAATTTTTTATGCCATTTTGAATATCGCGCCGTTTCTGATGATAGTGCAACACGTGAATGTCTCGCTGATCCCGCCGGGTGAGCGCATGCTGGTCGATGGCGACATCTATATTCACTTTTTGCTGTTCTTCTTTTTCAATTGTACCGTGCCACTGGCTGTGTGGCGCACCAGTTTGGCGGCCAGCCGACTTAACCTGCACATGGCCAGCAACAACGAACTGCTTGCCTCTCAGAAACAAATCTACCAACGCTTCTTTCAAAAATCTTTCCACGCAATCGCTTTAGTTGACCAGGACTTAAATATTGTAGAAGCCAATGAGAAGGCACGCAGTTTACTGGGGATCCAAACTCAACCCCTGCCCTGTAATTTTGCCCGTGTCACGCAGGACGATCTGAGTAGCCTGCTCATTAATAACGATCTATTTGATGCTGATTTGAATGTCTTTCGCGTTGACGAGCGAACCATTGAACTGGCCTCGCGGGAATACCACTCCGAGCAGCTGTGTGCCTGGTACCTGAACGATGTCTCCGATCAGCACCAGCTTCAGCAGGATCTGCTGGCACTGGATGTTGCGCACCAGCAAGCTAAATACTTTGATGCCAGAACCAATTTGCCAAATAAAACCTGGCTCACTGAGCAGCTACAAGTGCATATTGACCGTGGGCGGCCATTTGCTCTGCTCATCGCCGAAAACCTCAACAAACATGTACTGGACTACCTGATTGATGGTGAGCTCCATAAACATTTGTATGGTCATATTAATCAGGTTGCTGAACACGACCCCAGCTTGCTCGACCAGATAGCATATATCGGTGCAGGCCGACTAGCGATTATCATTGAGCCCGACGCCCCCGTGCTGGAAGTCGCACAGCGCTGGCATCAGCACCTGGATTTCTGGCTTAAGCTGGGTCAGCACCAGTTTCATGCGCGCTACGCCGTTGGCATTGCAACCTACCCCGAGCATGGCTACATTCCAGAGCGCCTGTTAAAGAATGCACAGCAGGCGTGCGAATTACGCAGCCCAGGCGATGACCTGGCCATTTTTGATCACGGCACCCGACGTCAGACACTTGCCCGCCATGAAATGGCTCTGCTGCTGGAAAAAGCACTGGAACATGACGAATTGCAAATTGTGCTGCAAAGTAAGCACGATAATACCCACTCGGTGATTGGCTATGAAGCACTCGCGCGCTGGCACAGTCCGCTGCTGGGATGGGTGTCTCCCGGTGAGTTTGTACCTATTGCCGAAGAGTTTGGCCTGGTCAATCAGCTGACACAACGTATTTTGCACAAGGTTTGTTTTACACTTCAGAGCCACCCGGATATTCACGTGCCAATTGCCATCAATATCAGTTCCCGGGATATTGCCTGTGAGCAATTTGCTCGCAAAACGCTCGCCATTGTACATAGTTACGGCTTGAGTCCGCGCATGTTTGAATTTGAACTGACCGAATATAGTTTTGCGGACGATCACAATCAGATCATGGAAGCGCTGGATAAAATGGGGTTCAGTCTCAGTATCGATGACTTTGGGATAGGATATTCTAACATCGCCCGGGTTCTGGCTTCGCCTATAAAACGCCTCAAACTGGATCGCTCTTTGGTGACTCAAATCACCTCAGATCAAAAGCAACAAGCACTGCTGCTTGGGATCCTCACTATGTGTGATAACCTGGGGATTGCTGCGCTGGCAGAAGGGGTTGAAACTCAGGAGCAACTAAATAAGCTGCTCGAGCTGGGTGTTAAAGAGTTTCAGGGCTACTGGTTTAGCCGTCCTGTTGCAGTTGAGCAGGTACTCGCAAAAACACATCAAATGCAGGAGCTTTAAGTCTTTTCCTGCGCTTCAAGCGCCATACACTGGTATCTGAGTTCACCGATAAATGCCCGGGCTGCAGGTCCCAGTGTGTCTCCGTCTTTAAAGATCAGATTAAGCTGCGCCAAACGCGTACGATTGTGCATCAGTTTTAATGGCAGCAGTGTGCCACTACTGAGTTGCTGTGCTATAGCACTTCTGGGTAGCCAGGCAAAGCCCAGTCCCTGCGTTACCATATCCACCATAGTGCGCAAATGGCTAACCGTCCAACGCTGATCAGCCCCCAGCCAGCCACTGTCTGTGCCTTTACCCAGCGCAGAATCTCTGACCACTATCTGCCTAAAAGACTTTAGGTCTTCCAAAGTGAGTGCACGGCCCAACTGATGTAAGGCATGTTCAGGGTGAGCAACAGCCACAAACTCAACCTGGCACAACTGCTCGCTGAATCCATCGCTCAATACCATAGGTGAAATAGCAATATCGACCTTAGCATGCTGTAGCGCCTCAAACGAGCCAGAGAGGATAGATTCAACCAGTTCTATGCGAAGTAAGGGGTATGCCTGAGAAGTCGCCTCCAGTACCTTATAAAGCAATGTTTGAGGAAATATTTCATCAACCGCAATGCGCAAGTGGCTTTCTACCCCTTTGGCCAGGGTCTGACCAACGGCTTCGACTTTCTCGGCCTCATCTAACAGGTAATTGGCTCGGCGCAGCATCATTTCGCCCGCTTCGGTCAGCCGGGTTTTGCGCCCTTCCACCTGAAATAGCTTAACTGACAGGGCCGTTTCTATTTTCTGCACTGCTGTATGAATGCTCGACTGGCTCTTATGGATAACTTTGGCAGCCTGATTAAAACCGCCATGTTCTACCACCGCGCGAAGCATGCGCCACTGCTCAAGCGTGACTCGTAACATCTCACCTTCCTCGTCATTTGGCCTTACAGGCCCTTTGCCTGCAACTATTCTAATCTATTCAAGTACTTTTCTCTATCAACGCGCACTGTATGCCACTTCAGCATAGTTAGCACACAACTGAATAGACCATGCAAAATTAAACCCTTAAACAGACTTAGGCTGTCATAATTTAGTCATTTATTAAGGGTATGATGCGCTCGCTCTTAACCAATCTGTACGCATTTTGGTTACTTTGATTTTTGAGCCTCCCTTGAATATTTACTGCACGGAGGCAGTACAGTTTCCCTTGGTGCTTTTGGCCCAACCAATAGCAAATCCACGTAGCCGGCGGACGTCGGCTTTTTTCTTTGCGACTGCAAAATATAATATCGGTTTGAATTAGGGGGTGAGAGACGGATGAGGCACAGCGGCCCCACCCAGAGGTAAGCAGGTTTTTCCTGAAAGGTAATTAACCCGCCGGATAGATATAGCTAGATTGCAGGCCCAATGGAATGCTCAGGCCCCAATATGCCAGCAAGAACAAACTCCAACCAATCAAAAAGGCTATTGAATATGGCAGCATCAGTGCCAGCAATGTACCAATACCTGTGTCTTTTACATACTTCTGACAGTACACCACCACCAATGGGAAGTAAGGCATTAGCGGAGTAATGATGTTTGAGCTGGAATCACCAACCCGATATGCCGCCTGAGACAAGTCCGGAGAAATACCCAGCTGCATTAGCATAGGGACAAAAATTGGGCCTAGCAGTGCCCATTTTGCCGAGCTGGAACCAACAAATAAGTTTACAAAGGCAGTCAAGAAAATAATACCAATCACGGTCACTGAGCTTGGCAGTGCCATTGCTTTTAAGATCTCAGCCCCTTCAATGGCCAGCAACGCGCCCAAGTTTGACTGGGTGAATGCTGCGATAAACAGTGCACAGAAAAACGCCATAACAATGTAATAAGACATCGAGTTCATCGACTTACTCATCGCATTTATCATGTCTTTTGACGACTTAAAGGTACCCACCATAAAGCCAAATACTGCACCAGGGATCCAGAATAATAAGAAGATCAGCGGTACAATCGACTGCATCAGAGGGGCACTAAAATCCGTCAGAGCACCACTTTTACTGCGCAGTGCCGAGTCTTCACCACTAGCGGCGAAGATAAGCAGCCCAATACCCGCCAGCATAACCGCAGAGGCAGTGTAAAAAGCCGAACGTTCTTTGCTGGTCACTTCGTTAAACTCAGGCAGGTCGTCAGTGTCGCCATCGACTTTAGTAGAAGCAAGTCGTGGTTCAATGATTTTATCAGTAATATACCAGCCCAGTAGAATAATAAAGACGCTAGAAGCTGAGGTAAAGAACCAGTTGTTCAGCGGATTAACGGCGATATCCGGGTCGATAATTTGCGCAGCACTTTGCGTAAAGCTTTGTAGCAACGGGTCAATACCAGACGGGATAAAGTTGGCACTAAAGCCCCCACTCACACCCGCAAACGCAGCCGCGATACCTGCAAGCGGGTGACGACCCATGGCATAGAATATAACGCCAGCCAGTGGGATCACCAGTACATAGCCAGCATCTGTAGCTGTATGGCTAACAATTGCAATCAGAATAATAGAGGGAGTAAGCAGTGCCTGAGGCGTGCGTTTAAGCATGAGCTTAAGGCCAGCGTTAATGAAACCAGAATGTTCTGCAACACCAACACCCAGCATAGCGACCAGCACTACACCCAGAGGAGCGAAGCCGGTAAAGGTTTTAACCATTGAGGCTAAAAAGCCCGCCAGAGCGTCACCACTGAGCAAGTTGTGAACAACAATCGCCTCGCCGGTACGCGGATCGATAGCATCAAAGCTGACACCTGAAAACATCCAGGATAACAGCCAGATAAGCATCATAGCACCAAGGAAAATCATGGCCGGGTCGGGCAGCTTGTTACCTACCCTTTCTATATTATTGAGGAATCGCATAACGAAGCTGGCGTCGTTATTTGCGTTTTTCGCTTGTTCCATAGTTAATCCCTAAAAAGAAAATTAGCCAACTTTAACTTAACAACCGTAACAATGCCAATTCATTTGTTCCTTTATCCATTACGTGGACATTATTTATGCGTTGTTTTGCGTTGACGCAAAGAATGCGTAATCCGACTCAGCTACTATACTTGGCAAAATGGCCTGAACCTCAACGGGCTAATTGTGTTTTTTAGTATTTTCTCAATGAGACCGCTATGATCGAAATAGACAACGCCGTGCTTAAGGATATGAATCATGGCTTTTGCCTGCCAGCAAAGCCAGAACTGTTGCAAAGCTTGCATCAGGTTTTACAACAGCCAGAGCCGGAACTTGGCGAAATCGCCGCTCTGATAGCAACAGACGTAGCAACTTCCGCCGCTGTACTCAAAGTCATTAATTCCTCCAGCTATGGTTTTTCACGCACCATTACTGATATTCGTCAGGCGGTGATGTTTCTCGGCCTCAACAGCATTACCATGCTGGTGACGGGATACCTGCTCAAACAGGCTTTTGACCAATCAAAATGCTGCATCAAACTGGAGCGATTCTGGGACAGTGCCCAGGAAATCGCCGATGTCGCAACCCTGATAGGCAATAAGATAAAAAGCAAAGTCCCAGTCGAAAACCTCTATATGCTAGGCCTGTTTCATGATGCAGGTATTCCGGCCATGGCTTTTAACTATACGGATTATGTCGAAGTACTGGGCGCTGCAAACAGTAATTACGATAAAATGCTGGTAGAGTTCGAAGAGCAGCGCTACCAGACCAATCATGCCGTCATTGGCTACTACCTGGCCAACAGCTGGAACTTGCCCAAACCCATTTGCCAACTCATTCTTCGCCATCATGATGTGACTTACCTTCAGGAAAAACGCACCGACGAAGAAATGCTCACATTTTCCACGCTGAAAATGGCTGAAAACCTGGTCCATGTTAATAAGCGTTTTGTGGCTGCGCCAGACTGGCCGATTATGAAGCAAAGCGTACTGGATGCCCTGAACCTGGATGAGGACGATTATCAGGACCTAAAAGACGACACTGAAGAATACTTTACCAGCTAACCGACTTCACGTCCTGACAGGGCTTTTGAACACCCAACCTCATTAGCCCAGTCATTTTCCACTTGGCAAACGCTTTCAAATCGTTAACATGAGTGGCAAAAAATAGGAAAGTCGTGTTGGAATCAATGTTTGCTAAACTCCGGAACCTGGGACCTGGGATCCTGATGGCCACTGCTGCAGTTGGCGGTTCACATCTCGTCGCCGCTACGCAGGCCGGTGCCCTGTTCGGCTGGCAGCTGCTGTGGCTAGTGGTAGCGGTTAATTTGCTTAAGTATCCGTTCTTTCGCTTTGGTGTGGAATATACACTGCACACAGGCAATAGCCTGGTCACAGGTTATCATAATAAAAACCGGGCTCTGTTTTATCTTTTTGTTGCCCTTAATATTATCGCTGCAGTGGTGAATACCGCGGGTGTACTCTTACTCACGGCCGCATTGCTGCAGTATGCCCTGCCATGGAGCCTATCGCTGACAACCTTGTGTTATGCGCTGCTGTTTGTGTGTCTGGGAATTTTATTGTTTGGTCATTACAAATTGCTCGACAAAGCCAGTAAAGGGATCATGGCGGTGTTGTGTATCACAACTCTGGCTGCGCTGCTGGTAGCCGTGTCACAAGGTCAGGCGCATCCATCACCACAACCGGCCCCTTCTCCCTATTCACTTGCATTACTGGGCTTTATGGTGGCTCTGATGGGCTGGATGCCGGCCCCCATTGAAATATCAGCCATCAATTCATTGTGGCTTAAAGCCAAAACTCGCACCCAGTCGCTCAGCAAAGCGCAGGGTTTGTTTGACTTTAATATGGGCTACTTTCTGACTTTATTTCTGGCAGTAGTATTCTTTTCTCTGGGCGTGTTACTGCAATATGGGCAGAGCCAGAAAATAGAACTCGCCGGCGTGGCTTTTTCTAAACAGCTGATTGATATGTATGCACTGACCTTAGGTGAATGGGCCCGCTGGTTAATCGCTACCATCGCCTTTTTGTGTATGTTTGGTACCACAATCACGGTGCTGGACGGCTACGCCAGAACCCTGGACGATGCGCTCAAGCAGATCAAACCGCACCAAAATAAGGCCAGCTTGTCGATTTTCATTACCGTGCAGGCCATCTTCGGGATGGTGCTGGTGTTGTTCTTTAAAGCCAACCTGAAAGACATGCTGATGTTTGCCATGACGCTGGCGTTTTTAACTACGCCGTTTTTTGCCTGGCTGAACTTCTCATTGCTCTCGAAAGCGCAGTTTGCGCAGCAAAGTAAGCCGGTGCAACTGCTGACCTGGGCAGGCCTGAGCTATTTGATTGCCTTTGCGGTACTATTTGTGGTGTGGCGCTGGATACTGTAAATGACAAAAGGCGGTGTAAAACCGCCTTTTTCGAAGTGAAATTAAGCCCCTAACTGCTTAAGGCGTTCCCAAATGGTTACCACATGGTGCTTGTCTTCTTCGTTAAGCTCGCCATCACGATACGCTTTCACCAGGCTTGCCTCGACTTTAGCATTCAGCTCATCCACTGACAGCGCCAGCTCCTCAACCTGAGCATAACCAACCGCCAGGTCGAAATGACCGCGTAAGTAGCCACCAGCAAACAGCTCGTCATCGCTTGCTCTATCTACTAATTCATCAAAAAACTGCTGCGCAGCTTCTATATACGCTTGAAGTGACATTCTGTCTCCTAAATTAAATCCTGATGCCCGACGGCATACATTACATGGTCATTATACCCTGTCACTACTTTGATGTAGCCACTCAGTTCATTGTCCAGTTCCTGATCGCCCGTATCTGCTATAAGAGGGCGACCATTGAGAGCCTGCAACTTGGTTTTGGTCGCAACCACTATGATATTGTCTTTGCCAATCTGACGGATCAAAGCCGGGCTGAGCTGCTGATTGCCACGGCCAAATATATGGCCCTGCCCACCTATCAGGGTGATCACCAATTTTGTTGGAGCCTGTGAAGCAGCATCCAGCAGCTGTTGCGCCGTCAGGTCACTGCCCAGCAGAGCGTGGTCGCGGATCAAATCAACCCCCAGTAAGGTGTTTTCCAGGCCCAGCTCTTCCATAATAGCGGCCACCGTTGAGCCCGAGCCCATAATATACTGCTCATGCTCTTCCATTTCTGAAATCACATACGCAGCGATGTCCGCCAGTACCAGTTCATCGCTTTCTTTGCCGCCATTTTTTACGCTTTGCACATAACGCAGCTCACTGGGCACCTGCATTTCACCATAGCGCTTGGCGCGCACCGTGCCTGCCCGAAAAGCACTTTCATCTATGTCCATCACGTCGGCGTCGTCTATGGTCACCAGCTCCCCTTTAATAAGCATTTCTACCACCCGACCAGCCGCTTTAGGGGTAATTGCATACACGCCACTGTGGATCTTACAACCGGCTGGTACACCCAGCACCGGGGCTTCGCTGCCAATGGCTGCGCAGATGTTTCGTGCGGTACCATCTCCACCGGCAAACAGCAACAGATCGACTTTAGCATCGGCCAACAGTTTGGCTGCCTGCTCTGTATCTTCTGGGGTACTGGGTGTGCCACAGGTCATCACAACCTGAGTAGAAAAACCGTGCTCAATGGCCAGGTCTTCTCCCATATCACCGCTCACGGTATAAACTTCAATGATGTCCCGATAAGGCTGTAATAGCGCCAGGGCCTGTGCCGTACGACTGTGTGCCTTCGGTTCAGCCCCAAGCGAGCGGGCAAGCTCGGCGGTTTCACTGCCATCACTGCCCTTGAGTGCCACAGTACCACCTAACCCGGCAACCGGGTTCACGATTAATCCAAGTTTAAACTGCATCTGCAAACTCCTGTGGGCAATGCCATTCAAACTGGCCAGCACTGAGTGGCCAGGGGGTCGAGTAAAACTGAGATAACGCTTCTAACAGCGCTTCGGTTCGGGCATTAAACCCGTCGGTTAACATTTCCAGCACCTGTGTATGAACACGACGCTGAAAAGCAAACCGACAGGTCGGCTCGCCATTTAGATTGTCAACAGAGACATTAAAGGCAAACCCGGCTGCTGCGCTCAGTGCCCACTCAATGGCCTGAGGCTTAACTTCCACTTGCTCAAATGCCAGTTGCTGATCTTTACTGCGTCCGTCCGGGCAGTACCAATAGCCATAGTCTTCGAGCTCCCGCCGCGCTTTACCAGCCACCAGCCAGTGCGCAATTTCGTGCATCGCACTGGCATAAAAGCCGTGTGCAAAAACAATGCGGTGATAATCGCACTGTGTATCCGCGGGCAGATAAATGGGCTCATCCTTACCTGCGACCAGTTTGGTATTGTGTGTTGGATAAAATAAGGCGTTAAATATCGAGATCAGATCGTCAATGTGGTGCATACAACTCGCAGGCGGTCCTCTAATCGGTTTATGGCCGCAGATTGTACGGATTTTTAGGGGGAAAGTAAAAACTCGTGCTAGTGATCACTGAACAGTATCGCTCTGCCCCGACCCGCCGCTTTAGCCTGGTATAGGGCATCATCGGCCTCGCCAATTAACTGAGCACACTCCACGCCCGACGACATATTAGCGCGACTGGTTACGCCGATACTCATTTCAAGATCATACTGATTCATTTGCCGGTACTGACTCACCAGCCTTTGCGCCATCAACAACGCCTCTTCTGAGGCGATTTCCGGGCATACAATGACAAACTCATCGCCTCCCCAGCGGCCAAGACAGTCGCTGGGCCTGATAGAGCGTTTTAAAAAGGCACTGAGCTCAGTTAGCGCTGCATCTCCAACCTGGTGACCCATGGTGTCATTGAGGGTCTTGAAGTGATCCAGGTCGACCATCATGACTGACAACGCCCTACTATAACGCACAGCGCGTGTCAGCTCATCGCCCAGTATTCGCTCAATCTGGCCTCTGTTAAAGGCCTGGGTCAGGAAGTCTAATTCAGCGCGTTGCTGTAGTTGCAATTCGGGGCGCAGATCCCGGATCACGGCCACATAGTAGGTTTCCTGTCCAAAGGTTGTTCGGGCAATTGCTATGTCCAGAGGTATTTCGTGACCAAGTTTATGCAAGCCAATGATATTCAGTCCATTCACCCCTTTACGGCGCATTTTTGCGCGCCCATAGAAAGATGCTCTGTGCTTGGCATGCAACTCCCTGAAGCGCTCAGGCATTAAGGCTTCGAGTTGCATATTGACTAACTCTTTCGCAGAGTAGCCAAATAGCTCGGAGCATGAGTGATTCACCTGGGTGATACGACCCTCAGAATCACAGTAAAGCAGTGCATCCGGGATGGCATCGAACAGACAATCACGCTCTTTTGCAGCCCTAAACTGCATCCTGAGCATCATAAAACTGACGAGCAGCATCATGACTATCAATATCAACAACAATAGTCCTTCAAGACTATCCCGGTAAATAATGTCTTGTAATGTCAGCTGGTGAGCTTCACGAGTGCGCGAGAAGCGCGTTTCAAGACCTTGCCTTAGTGAGCGCAAGGCTTCGTCTAAATGTTCATGCTGGCTTTTGAGTTGCTCAGAAAGTGCAGCAGTGCCTTGGTTTTGAATACCTTCGCTGTCAGCCTCAGTTAACTGTTTCTGGTAGAGGCCCGCATAATGTGTCACCACAGCTAACGCTTCGGTTTCACCTGCTTGCAGATCAAGCTCACTCAGCTGCGCCAAAGTGCGATACAGGCGAACCATATACTCGTCTGCCGATGGCTCGGCGTCCGGCTCTGGGTGGTGATAATCACGCACCTGATGTATGGCTTTGGCCTGGCTGAGCTGATGTTCCAGATCATCCAGCAGCCTGGATTCCTGCAAGACAATATCCGCCTGCTCCTGCCACTGCCGCTCAAATGTCTGGATCATGTCATTGACATCATCGCTGATCAAATACAGCACCACATTGGCTGAAATCGTCAGCACCAATAAAACAGCCAGAACAATTAAAAAAAGCGGTTTTTTCATCGCTTTTACATCGCAATACACAGAGTATCTGACTAATTTTAGCCGAAAATAAAAAAGCCGCATCAATGCGGCTTTTTCTAATGCTCAGACAAATGCTTAGCTGTAGTAAGCTTCACCCGCTTCGGCCTTAGCCAGTAGCGGTTCCGCTGGTGTAAACACCGCGTTGTCGGTGGCATAGGTAGACAGCTCTGAACACACTTTATTCAGACCACGTTTGTCCATATAGCTGAACGGCCCACCTAAGAATGGCGGGAAGCCAATACCAAAGATGGCACCGATGTCACCATCACGGGCACTGTCGATGATACCTTCATCCAGGCAGCGCGCAGCTTCATTGAGCATTTGCGCCACACAGCGGCTGGCAATTTCTTGCTTGTTCAGACGTGGGGCCGGTGTAATTCCCAGCAAGTCATAGACAGACTCGTCCACTTTCTTGCCTTTGGCTTCATATTTGTAGAAGCCTTTGCCGGTCTTACGACCCAGACGCTTGCTGTCGATCATGCGGGCAAAGGCATCCGGTGCTTTAAAGCGCTCACCCAGTTCTTTTTCAAGGATAGGCGCAATCTTAGAGCCGATGTCCACACCCACTTCGTCCAGCAGTGCCAAAGGCCCAACCGGGAAGCCAAACTCAACCAGGGCCTGGTCAATCTTTTCAATTGGCTCACCCGCTAATAGCAGGTTGGCCGCTTCATTAACGTAAGGCGCCAGAATACGGTTTACATAGAAGCCCGCTTTATCTTTAACCACGATAGGCGTCTTGCCCTGCTTGCGCGCAAAATTAACAGTACGAGCGATGGCCTCCTGTGATGTACCCTCATGCGGGATGATCTCAACCAGTGGCATTTTCTCGACCGGCGAGAAGTAATGCAGGCCAATCACGTTTTCAGGACGTGCAGCTTTTTCAGCGATCTGCGCAATCGGTAAGGACGACGTGTTACTGGCAAAAATGGTTTGCTCTGTACATTCGCGCTCGATGTCGGCCACCATGCTTTGTTTCAGAGCCAAGTCTTCAAATACCGCTTCAATCACGATATCAGTGTGACGCATGCCGGTGTAATCGGTAGTACCTGTGATGCGGTTCATCGCCAGTTGCAGATCGGCCTTAGACAAAATACGTTTTTTCTGTTTTTTAGACAGGATCTTGTAGCTATAACTTAGGGCATTGCTGATCCCCTGATGCGCCACATCTTTAATGCGCACAGGCACACCGGCTTTTACTGCGCTCACGTGAGCAATACCGCCCCCATCAAACCGCCACCCAATACCGCCGCGCGGTTGATTTTTGGTGCGTCGTCGCTTTGCCACTCTTTTTTCATCTCTGTGGTCGCGAAGAAAATGCCACGCAAAGACTGCGACACTTCGGTCATCACCAAGTCGGCAAAACCTTCAGCTTCTGTTTTGTAGGCTTTCAGTTCACCTAATTCAACCGAAGCACGCACGGCCTTGATAATGGCCAGTGGTGCCGGATAGTGGCCACCGGTTTTCTTCTCAACGTTTTCCTGCGCCTTTTTGAAGATGATGTTGCGACCAAACGGATTTGATTCCAGCAGCTGGCTAAGCTTATCCAGCTTAGGTTTACGTGCTTTAGGCTTGCTGCCACGGGCCAGTTTAATAGCCACATCCAGTAAAATACTGTGCGGCACGCTGTCATCTACCAGACCGGCTTTTTTAGCCTGCTTGGCACGCACTTGCTTGCCCGTCAGCATCCATTCTAATGCTTTTTGAATACCCACCAGCTTTGGCAGACGTTGTGTGCCGCCACCGCCTGGTAACAGGCCTAATTGCACTTCTGGCAAGCCCAGCTTGGTCTTGTCGTCATCACTACATACGCGATAATCACACGCCAACGCGAATTCAAGACCGCCACCCAGTGCCGCACCGTGAATGGCCGCAACCGTTGGGAATGGCAGTTTCTGCATTTTGAAAAATGCCTGCTGGCACATTTCAGATAAACGCAGCGCATCTTCGCGAGTTTTTGCCTGATCCAGCATTTTGATGTCGGCACCGGCGATAAAGTTATCGTCTTTACCGCTGACAAACACCATGCCAGTTACATCATCGCTGCGACCCTGCTCCAGGATAGTTAGCAGTTCATCGGCAAAGCTGTCGCGCAGCGTATTCATCTTCTCGCCCGGCACATCGATGGTGACGATGGCCACGCGGTGGCTGTTTAATTCATAACTAAATACTGACATTATGCACTCTCCAATACAAAGGCTGCACCCAGACCACCAGCCGCACAAGCCGTAGTCAGCGCTAGTCCACCACCGCGACGTTTCAGTTCATTTAGGGTTTGCGTGATCAAACGCGCGCCTGTTGCCGCAAACGGGTGTCCATAGGCCAAAGAGCCACCGTTTACGTTGAATTTATCCATATCGATTTCACCCAGGGCTTTGCTGCGACCCAGCTTCTCCTGAGCAAACTTATCCGATGCAAACATCTTCATGTTAGCCAGAGTTTGCGCTGCAAAAGCTTCGTGCATCTCAATCAAATCTAAATCTTGTAGAGTCAGACCAGCGCGTTCCAGTGCCAGTGGCGTAGAGTGAGCCGGACCCATCAGCATGTCTTCGTGCACGCCAATGGCAGTAAACGCGTAGTTACGCACATAGCCCAGGATCTCGTAACCCAATGCTTTGGCTTTACTTTCGCTCATCATCAGTACTGCAGCGGCACCATCAGTGAGTGGCGTTGCGTTTGCCGCAGTGACCGAGCCATGTTTACGGTCAAAGACCGGACGCAATTTGGCGTAGCCTTCCAAAGACGAGTTCGCACGAATGTTGTTATCTTTGTCGATAAAGCCTTTGTACGGCTCAACATGTGCCGTCATGACTTCGTCTTTAAGCAAACCAGCATCCCAGGCTTTGGCAGCCAAGGTGTGCGAGCGGTGCGCCAAAGCATCCTGATCGGCACGGCTGATGGCATGAGTTTTGGCCATTTGCTCTGCCGTCTGACCCATCGACAGGCCCGTTGAGTATTCAGCAACGGCCGGCGGTACTGGCATCAAATCTTTCAGTCTGAGCTTTGAGAAAATCTTCAGGCGTTGCGACAAAGTACGCGCCTTGTTTAAATCAACCAGGCTACCTGCCAGCTTTTTGCTCACACCAATAGGGAGTACAGACGATGAGTCCGCACCACCGGCGATACCCACCGCCGTGTGACCTGCGATAATAGACTCGGCAACGTTCGCTACCGCCTGAAAACTGGTGGCACAGGCACGAGATACGGAATAAGCATCGACGGATACCGGCATGCCAGTACCTAGTACGATTTCACGCGCAATGTTTGGCGCTTCTGGCATTTGCACGACCTGGCCAAAAACCAGCTGGTCGATTTCGTTTTTATCTATGTTGAGGCGTTCCAGCATTTCATTGACAACGACCTTACCCAGGTCCAGTGCCGGTACGTGGTGATAGGCCGTAGCCTGCTTCGCAAAGGGTGTACGCAGACCAGATACAATGGCGATGCGGTCCCCTTTTGTTGTTTTTAGAATGTGTTGTTCAGACATGAATTTTGCTCTCCCGCTGACAGGTCTGACCTGTTATTGTCGTTTGATTCTAAACAACCGAATCCTTAATGCCAATAGCAAATTGGAAAATCTTATCATTCGAGCATGACTGAGATGGTCCATCTAAACGCCGCTTTTAAATCTAGCCTGATTTTTGCTCAATTCAAAAAGTCACTGAAAAATAAATGAAGTTTGGGGAACTTTCACCTGCTTCAGTGTCTAATCAAGTTACAAAAAATCGCCCGCAAAACCTTGAGTTTTGCGCCTTAATCCTTATAAATAAGCAAAAAATTTGTCACAACAAGGACAAAGCACCATGGCAGTAAACGCATTTAGTGAACTGAAAAACTACCTCGACTCTCAAATACTAGGTCAAAGCGCACTGACAGAAGCGCTTCTCATTGCTCTGCTGGCTGATGGCCACTTGCTGGTAGAAGGCCCGCCAGGACTGGCTAAAACCCGTGCTGTAAACGCGCTGGCCAAAGGCATTGAGGGCAGCTTTCAACGCGTTCAGTTTACCCCTGACTTGTTGCCCGCCGATATTACCGGCACCGACATCTATCGCCAGCAAACCAGCGAGTTTGTGTTTGAAAAAGGCCCTTTATTCCATCACCTGATTTTGGCGGACGAAATTAACCGCGCGCCGGCTAAGGTTCAGTCAGCCCTACTGGAAGCAATGGCAGAGCGGCAGATCACGGTAGGTAAAACAACTTACCCGCTGCCAGAGCTGTTTATGGTAATGGCAACGCAGAATCCACTTGAGCAGGAAGGAACTTACCCACTGCCGGAAGCGCAGCTAGACCGTTTTCTGCTACACCTTAATATTGATTACCCGCAGGCGAGCACTGAGCTGGAGATCTTGCGTTTAACACGTGGCGAGGCGCTGTCAGAACAGACTGCGCAGTTTACGCCGATTTCGCAGCAAACCTTATTTGAAGCACGTAAAAAAGTGCTGTCACTGCATCTGGCTGAACCGCTTGAGCACTATCTGGTGCAGTTAATCATTGCCACCCGTGAAGCCGCTAAGCTGGATCAGCAACTGGGTGCCTGGATTGAGTACGGCGCCAGTCCGCGGGCAACCATTGCACTAGACAAGTGTGCACGTGCTCACGCTTGGTTGCAGGGTCAGGACTTTGTGACACCGGATGATATTCAGGCTGTGCTGCACAATGTATTGCGTCATCGTATTATTCTCAGTTATGAAGCGCAGGCGGACGGGATCAGCAAAGATCAGGTGATCAGCCGTATTCTGGAACTGGTCCCTGTGCCATAAGTGGTCGCGATGATGAAGCATTCAATGCAACACACCGATCACACCCAGTGGCTGGCACAAAGCCATAGCAATGGTGTTGAACTGACACTCAAAGAGCTGCTTTATTATAAGAGCAAAGCGCGCTTGCTGGATCTCAAGCCCAAGCGCGCCATCCGCAGTGATCAGGCCGGGCAATATCTGGCACCACACAAAGGCCGGGGAATGGAATTTGCCGAGGTACGTCAGTACCAGTATGGCGATGATATTCGCGCTATCGACTGGCGTGTTACGGCGCGTACTGGTGAGGCCCATACCAAGCTGTACCAGGAAGAAAAAGAACGTCCGGTGTTTATCTTCTGCGATCTTTCCAGTTCTTTGCTGTTCGGCAGTCGTCTGTTGCTCAAGTCTGTTCAGGCTGCACATCTGAGTGCCCTGGTTGCCTGGTCCGCATGCGCCCGCGGTGACCGGCTCGGTGGTGTGGTATTCAGTGAGCTAGGCCATCATGAGCTTAAGCCCACGGCACGCGACAAAGGCGTGCTGGCATTTTGCCACCAGCTGTGTGATATCCACACGCAAAGCCTGGCTCAGCGCAGCGAAAATCTGGCCTCGACGTTTGATAATAACCTGAAACGTTTGTCGCATCTGGCCAAACCCGGCAGTCTTATTTATCTGATCTCCGATTTCAGCCAACTTAACGAGGCCAGCTTTAAACAGCTTGAGCATCTCAGCCGGCACTGCGAACTGATTGGCTGCCAAATCAGCGATCCGTTCGAGCATACCCTGCCCGCCTATAAAGATGCGATTGAAGTCAGTTCGGCTTCAGGTAGCTGGACGCTGCCACTGGCGGATAAACAATTCAGAACCCGATTTGCCGAGCAGGCCGAACAGGCTTTCCAGACCCGCTTGGCCCGCTTACAACGCGCCGGTATGAGTATGCAAACGTTTTGTGCCTCAGCACCAATAGAAACACAGATCTCCAGGTAAGTGATGATGCAAAACCCACTAGATGCACTCCATGATGTGATCCCGCCCGAGCAGGTGAGCTGGTGGCCGCTGACCCCGGCCAGCTGGGCTGTGATCCTTATCGCGCTGCTCCTCGTGAGTGCCGGTATCTGGCTGGCAGTCAGACACTGGCAGCATAATGCGGCGAAACGAGAAGCCATTAAACTGAGTCAGCAGCATACTCAAGATGCCCTGGCGCTGCATGGCATACTCAAACGGCTGACCCGACATTACTACGGCACTGAACAGGCCGCTCAACCGACAGCACAGTGGTTGCGGTTGTTAAACAAACTCACTCGTCAGCAGTTTAGCCAGCAGGACCTCAGTTCGCTTTACAGCAGTCAACCCACGATTGATTGCAGCAAACTGATGGCGGCTATTAAAACCTTTAAAACCAAAGAGGCCGTGCATGTTTGAACTTGACTGGCCACTGGCCTTACTACTGTTACCCCTGCCCTGGCTGATTGCCCGATTTAAACCAACTGCGGCACAAACTCAGGTCCGCCTGCGGATGCCAGGCTACCAACAGCAAAGTGCAAGCGGGCAAAGCCTTGAACGTCCAAAGCGCAGTGTAAACCTGATCGAAGCCTTGATCTGGCTGTGCCTGGTTGTGGCGCTCAGTGGCCCCAGCTGGCTCGATGATCCAATCACCTTGCCCAATGAAGGACGCGATATCATGCTGGCCGTGGATCTATCGGGCTCAATGACCGAGCAGGACATGGCCTACCAGGGCAAATATGTTGATCGCCTGTCGGTGGTCAAAGCCGTGCTGTCTGACTTCATTGTCGAGCGTCAAGGGGATCGTCTCGGTCTGATTTTGTTTGGTGACACCGCATTTTTGCAGACCCCGCTGACCCGCGACCTGCAAACCGTGAGCCAAATGCTGCTCGAAGCACAAATCGGCCTGGTGGGCCGGGCAACCGCTATTGGCGATGCCATAGGCTTGTCGGTTAAACGCTTCAACCAAAAAGAGCAAAGCAGCCGCATTCTGATCCTCCTGACCGACGGTCAGAATACCGCAGGCAACCTGAGCCCGGAAGAAGCCCTGATCCTGGCCCGTGAAGAAGGCATTAAAATTTACACCGTCGGCGTCGGCTCGGATGGCCGTGGCGGTTTCAGCCTGTTTGGCATGGGCGGAATGACAGGCAGCAGCATAGATGAAAATACCCTGAAACACATTGCCTCAGAAACCGGTGGTGCCTATTTCCGCGCCAAAGATGTGAAAGGCTTGCAACAAATCTACGCTGAACTGGACAAACTGGAACCCATTGCCGATGAGAACCAGACTTTCAGACCCCGCCTGTCACTCTTTTATGTGCCGCTGCTTATTGCACTGGCGCTATGGAGCCTGACTCTGCTCAGTAAAGCAGTCAAACAATTGCGAGTTAAACCACTATGACCGAGTTTATATTTATTCGCCCTACTTTGTTATGGTTACTTATACCCTGGCTACTGCTAACGGGCATGCAATGGCTAAGGCGTCACCGTAGTACAGACGAGGCGCTGATCGCACCTCACCTTGCACAAATAGTACTAGAGGACGGCCCTCGCAAGCAGCGCAAAAGCACGCCCTGGCTGGTCAGTCTGCTCCTGTTATTGAGCATTCTGGCCGCAGCCGGACCCAGCTTTGAAAAGCACACTGTGCCAGTATTCAAAAGCAAACAAGCCCGGGTGCTGGTCATGGATATGTCTTACTCCATGTATGCCACTGACATTCAGCCTAACCGGCTCACTCAGGCGCGCTTTAAAACCCTGGATATGATTGGCCAGTTTACTGAGGGCGACACCGCGCTGGTTGCCTATGCTGGAGACGCATTTGTCGTCTCTCCTTTAACCGATGATGTCAAAACGCTGGAAAACCTGGTACCCAGTCTGAGCCCTGAAATCATGCCCAGTAAAGGTGCCAACGTGTTAGCGGGGCTGGATCAGGCCAAAACTTTGCTGGATCAAGCTGGATATAGTGAAGGGGAAATCATCCTCATCAGTGACGAGGTGGAACAGGACGAGCTGGCAGATATCGCAGACTTGTTAAATGGCACGGGTTACCGACTACACGTTTATGGTATTGGCACGCTAGACGGTGCGCCAATTGGTCTGCCTGAAGGCGGTTTTTTGAAAGACCGCTATGGACAGATTGTGGTCCCTAAACTGTATCCGGAGCGATTATCTGCCCTCGCCTCTCGCCTGGGTGGTCGCTATGCAACCTATACACCCAGCGACAACGACATAAAAACCTTTGCGCCAAGTAAGTTAACCACTCTGAACAGCGATGAGCAGCCAAGTGAAACCCTGTGGCACCTGGACGCAGGTAAGTATCTGCTGTTTGTGATTGTCCCGCTTGCGTTGTGGTTGATGCGCACCCAGCCACTTACTCTGGGTTTATTCGTTGTGGCGTTGTTACAGCCCCAGACTGGATATACTGCAGACTGGACCAACTGGTTTAAAAATCAGGACCAGCAGGCACTGGAATCCTATCAGCAAGGCAACTTTGAGCAGGCGCAGAGCGCTCAGGATCCGTTGCTCAAAGGCACCGCATTATACAAAGCCGGAGAGTATGAACAGGCAGCGGAACAGCTCAAACACACCACATCTGCCACCGGGCAATATAACTATGGTAATGCGCTGGCGAAGTCCGGACAACTGGATCAAGCCATTGCGGCCTATGAGCAGGCCCTGCAACTGGACCCTGATTTAGAACAAGCGAAAGCAAATAAGCAGCTGGTCGAAAATCTCAGGGAACAGCAACAGCAGTCCCAGCAACAAAATGGCGACCAGTCTGATGATCAGGAGCAATCCGGCGACCAGCAAGAAAAGCAGCAAAGTGACCAACAGCAAGAAGGTGAACAGCAGAGCGGGCAACAATCAGGCGAGCAACAGGACCAGCAATCGTCTTCGCAATCTGATCCTGAACAGCAATCTGACGCATCGCAAAGTGACACACAGAACCAGCAAAGTGCTGAGTCTCAGGATCCGTCACAATCAGACAATGACAACGCACCCGAGCTTGCACAATCTGAACAACAAAACGAACAGGAGCAGGAACAGCAAGCTGAACAAACAGCCCAACAAATGCAGCAGGCACAGCAACATTCTCCTGACGATGAAAGTCAACCTGAGGGGACACAGCAAATGATGCAAAGTCGCCCACTGACACCAGAAGAAAAAGAAAAAGCACAGCAACTCGATCAGTTACTTCGTAAAGTGCCAGACGACCCTGCCATCTTGCTGCGCAACAAAATGTTATTGGAATCACAACAACGGGTACGTCAGCGACGCCCGCGAGGAGAAGAAAAATCATGGTAACGCGATTACTGGGATCCGTGATCTTACTTATTACAATGATGCCTGCCTGGGCGGTAGACCAGCTCAGCGCCAGTGTCGACAAAAACCCGGTGCTGGTTGGAGAGTATTTTACCCTGACCATAGAAGCTAACGGCAAAGTATCTGGACAGATGCCTGACACCAGTGCCCTGAGCGCTCAGTTTGTCACCAGCCCTGTCAGTACCAGCTCCCGCACCAGTATCATTAATGGCAGCATGAGCAGTACCACCAGCTGGCAAATGCAGCTGCTGTCTCGCAAAGCCGGGGAATTTACCATCCCCAGTTTTGAGGTTGCAGGTCATCAGTCTCGCCCTATCAAGCTCAAGGTGCTTGCCCGCGAACAGGATGGCGAAACGCAGCAAAATATCTTTATTAAAACCGAGCTAAAACCAGATACATTGCATGTTCAGCAGGCTGCGCTGTTCACTGTTAAGCTGTATCTTGGCCAGGATCTGCTGGATGGTCAGCTCAGCGCGCCACAAATGCAGGATGCACAAATTGCCCAGCTGGGAAAACAAAGTGAGGACTATGAGATAGTCAACGGCCGTCGTTATATGGTCGTGACCCGAGAATATCTGGTACAGCCGCAAAAAAGCGGCACCTTTACACTCGAGCCACCTATCTTTAATGGCCAGATCCGCGAAGGCTACCGTCGGATGGCAGTCTCAGCGATAGGTGAAAGTCTTGAAGTTGAGGTGAAACCTATTCCGGATACCTATTCAGGTGCCTGGTTGCCCAGTGAGTTAGTCAACCTAAGCGAAGAGTGGCAACCAAATGAGCAGACCGTCACTGTTGGGACACCAATCACCCGCACCCTGACATTAACAGCTCTGGGGATCACCAAAGAGCAACTGCCCGATATACAAGTGCCTGATGTCGACGGCTTCAGAACTTACCCGGATGAAACAGATCGAAAACAGATGACGCGCGACGGCCGGGTGATTTCTCAGCTGATAGCCTCTTATGCTTTGTTGCCTCAGACACCTGGCACTTATACATTGCCAGAAATTAAAGTGCCTTGGTTCAATACCGTCATCAACAAAGTACAGTATGCCACCTTGCCATCCAGAACCATTGAGGTAAAAGCCGATCCGAATCAGGTATCGGTCGCCCCTGCGCCCGTCGCCAATACGCCACAACAAACAACAGCTCAGGCTGAGCCACACATTGTGATCCAACCAGCGGATAAAACCTGGCTGGACTGGGCGCTTATTGCATCTGGCTATGTACTGTGGCTTATCACCTTGTTAGTTTGGTTTTTGACTCGCCAATCGTCCAGGGTAGCGCCAACGCAGAGCGATAACACACCCTTTGTGCCAAACGAAGCGCAAGCAATTAAACAAATTAAACACGCCACTCAACACTCAGACCCGGGACAATGCTATCAGGCTCTTAAAGCACTTGCGCGCGCACAAGGCTATGAGCATATCCATGCCTGGCGTCATCAGCTCAGCCATGAGTTGCAAAACGAAATTGCAAAGTTGCAAGGGGCGCTCTATAGTGCCAAACAAGAGAACGTTGACCTGAGCGTGCTATATCAATTGATTGCCGCACATCATAAGCAGGTTAAAAACGCGAAAAAACAGCATCTTGAGCCGTTGTACTAAATTTTCTTCGGTAAGATGAAATAATGTTGCTAGAGACAAGGTCTTATTAGCATGACCACAAAACAAAAACGTTACGAAAGTCTGGTCCAGGTATACAACAAGGAGCTTTATCGCTTTGCTTACTGGTTGTGCCAGGATCCGACCATTGCTGAAGATTTGGTACAGGAAACTTTTTTACGCGCCTGGCGGTCACTGGACGCCCTGCAAGATGACAGCGCAGCCAAATCCTGGTTATTAACCATTTTGCGGCGAGAAAATGCGCGCCGCTTTGAACGCAAACAATTTGATTATGCCGACGTAGAGCAGGACACGCTGATTGATGCAACCAGCGCCTCACCCGACTCGCAGACAGAGCAAATGATGGTCCAAAGACAGATTAGTTTATTGTCACCGGAATATCGTGAGCCGCTGCTGTTACAGGTTGTGATGGGCTGCTCCGGCGAAGAAATAGCACAGATCCTGGAACTCAACAAAAATACCGTGATGACCAGACTATATCGTGCCAGAAACCAATTGAAAGAGGCTTTAACACAAGTGACCGAAACAGCAAAAGGGGCATCAAACTGATGGATGAACTTGAATTTCGCCGCCGCTTGTTTGCCGATCCCAATGATAAGGATGTAATTGCACAGGCAGACACAGATCCGGCCAAACAACGTCTCGTCAAAGAGATGCAGGATTTTGATGCAACGCTTCACAGTGCGCTGGATATTTCAGTGCCTGATGACCTGGCACAAAAAATCCTTGCAAAGCAGCAAGCAGATACAGAGACTTCCAACAAACAAAGTGCCGAAGTAAAGCAGCTGGCCTGGTACCGTCGCTTTAAAGCGCCACTGGCCACGGCTGCTTCAGCCTTATTGGCTGTCTCCTTGTACTTTGCAACCTCAGTTCAGGCGCCATTACATGCGGGCGAACACGCGTTAGAACACGTATATTACGAAGCAGAAGCCCTGGCGTTAACAGATGAAGTTCAGTTGCAGGTTGTCAACGAGAAGCTTGCTATGTTTGGTGGCAAACTGGAATCCATGCCGGGTAAAGTGACCTATGCAACGTTTTGTAACTTTAAAGGGCAGCGCAGTCTGCATTTGATATTTCAGTCGGAGCATGGCCCGGTAACTGTGTTTATTGTGCCCACCGACAGGAATGAAGCCACAGGCACAGACGAGCAGTTTGCAGATGCACGTTTCAGCGGAAGCATCAAGCCAGGAGAAAGAGCAGACACTATTTTAGTGGCTGATCTGAATACCCCGTTGGAGCGTTACGAAACGGCTGTGACAGCATCATTACGCTGGTTGTAAATTTTACTCTCTTTATATACAACAACACCGGGTTTTAACCCGGTGTTGTTGTATTACTGTGTACCCGCCCCATCACTTAAAACAAATAGCTGATGAAAAAGAAGTAACTATCAGCTATTTACGAACAATCAGAAAGATTATTTCGACCTGAACAAAAAAACCATAAAAATTCAATTATTTCAAATATTTAACCCCCATCTTGTGCAACGTAACCTGAACCCACTATTGAAATCGCTTCGCTTCACCACATTGATTAATTACAATGCGTTCAGATCTAAAACTCAGAGGAACACCATGAAACAATTCATTGTTTTAATGACATTAATTGCCGTTTTGGTATCAACCAGTTTCAGTGCAGAAGCACGGAAAAAGTTCGGCAGCAAAAAAAGTGCGGGTAAAACCCACGCAACGAGCACCACGGCACAGAAAAAACAAGTGGACACCAAAACACTGGCACCGAATACTGCCGCAAAGCCTAAATCAAACAAAAAAGGCATTATGGCTGGCGTATTAGGCGGCCTGTTGGCAGGTGGCCTTATCGCTGCAATGATGGGCGATGACTTCGAGGGTTTCCAGTTTATGGAAATGATCTTGTTTGCGATTCTGGCATTCGTACTATTCAAAGTCATTAAATCCTTCATGACTAAACGCCAGCAACCACATATGGCGGGAATGCCTCAAGGTGGTAACTTTGGTGGTGGTAACTTTGGCCAGAATAATGCGGGTCAGGGTCAAAACCAGAGCGCTCAGTTCCGTCAGCAAGCCCAATCAACCACCACGAGCGGTGGCTTTGGTCAGCAGCAGGAGCAAGTACCATTTAATTTGCCAGCTGACTTTGATGTGAACGGCTTCTTACAAGGCGCCCGAGAGCATTATCATACCGTACAAACCGCCTGGAACCAGGCCGATTTTGCCACTCTGGCTGAGTACCTGAGCCCTGAACTGGTCGAAGAGTTTAAACAAGACCGTGCGCAACATGGCGATGTCGCAACAGAAGTGATGTTTGTTGATGCGCAGTTAGTGCGTGCAGAAACCTCACCTGTGGCTTGGGAAGTGAGCGTCATGTTCAAGGGTAAATACCGTGATCTTGGCGATAAGCAGGAAGAACCAATCCACGAGATCTGGCACCTGGAAAGAAAAACACAGGGCGATGCGCCTTGGGTTATTGTCGGTGTGGAAGATCTGATCGACTAAATCGACGTCTGTGCTACCAGAGTGACTTTGCCGGTAGCACAGTTTCATTCAATTGACTCCCTTACCTGAGCAAACAAGCGTCGGCTGACGGGCACCCGCTCACCCTCACAAAGGTATAAAAACGCATAGCCAGCGACTGCTTTATCCTTATTCAATGTAACCTTTCTGACTTTGTCCAAATCAACAAGATAAGATCTGTGTACCTGCATAAATGTAGCCGGCAGTTTGTCTAACAAACTCTTCAGTGAACCTGAATACAATCGCTCACCGCCGCCTTCCAGATTTAGCTCAACATAATCTCCAGCTGCGCGGCACCATATCAACTGTCTAACATCGATACGCTCCGTTGAGCTGCCATAAGTGAGATTGAGATACTGTTTTTCATCTGCTTGATTTAGTTGCGCCAGTTTTACCTGTAATTTAGCAATGGCCTGTTGGTCGATAATGCTCTGGGTCTGAAGCTCACCCAGATGACGAATATGCAATCCCAAAAAACCCCCAAGCAGTGCAGTGACCATGATGTAGAACAACAGGCTGTGAAATGACTGCACGCTCAGTATAGCCGCCAGCAGAAACGCACACAGCATCGCAACGAGTACCAGAGCTTTACTGGTACGGGCCTGATAATAATACCGGCCAGATACCAATATCCCGATAAGTACCGGAAGAGCCACTGCCAGCGTTGTCTTTTGGTCAAATCCAGGGCTAAAAAATACCACAAGCAAGGTGAGGCTCGTACTCAGAGCCAGGATCGTCAGCCGGGTTTTAATAAAGACCTGACAAGAACGTAGCAAGTATGCGAGTAATCCGCAGCCAAAACCCAATGCACACAGTAAGATTAAAATGAGCCTGACGTCATGCATAGGGTAAGGATAACTTATCCAACCGCGCAACTGCTCTAGCGCCAGTTGGACGGCAGCAATGCCAAACAACCAAAGCAATCCTGTCGGGATCTGGGCCCTCAAAGGGCTTAATCTCAGGCCCAGTAAATACAGCACCCCGAGTACAAGCACACACAATACACTCAGTTGAATATGCGGTTCTATCCCAAAGTACTCGGTGCTACTCTGGTACTTACCCAGTGCAGCCAAATGTAATGGTGAAGATAATCGTAACAGGCTCTGATGGGAAGACAGATGCATGACCACCCAGTTTTCACCTTCTTTGATGACATCGGGAGGGACATAAAACCGGGTATCCATGCGCCCGGCAAGTTCTTGCTCACCATCTTGAGCAACACGGCCATTCGTGCCAAGCAATCTACCATTGAGATAAACCTCACTGGAGGCCTTCGCGAACAGATAAAATGCATAAGGGCCTGAGCCTTCTTGCCAATGCTTAGGTAAATGCAATGATGCCTTTAACCAGATAGCCTGCCCCTGTGGATCGCCATTAAAAAATGACTGCGTCTTACAAGTTGGTTCTTCAAAAGTTGGTATCGGCCCACCGCCCGGGCACACCCAAACCTGATGATAGTTTATGTGTGTCCAATCTAGTGCTAACACATTGCCAGACACCAACAGCAGTGCACAGAGTACTGTTCGCAATAATCTACTGTCACGAAATCGCACACCTTCTCCTATTTCGACCGCTGGTCGGCTGAATTCAACCGTTCGTCGATATTACTATTAAAATCAATACATTCGATAGAATATCGCATGATATTTGGTCTCGAACAAGCTTAACTGGCTGCACCTCCAACCAACAAGATCATCATTATGAAAGACATCCGCTATAACAACTTTGACAGCTCTGTGCTGCGCGTACTGCTGCTCCTCATCTTAATCATACCCTTTGGTACAATCAGTCAGGAGCAACACCTATCAGTGTATGAGAATGAACAGGCAATCACATTTAAGACTCAGGATAACCAACAAGTTGCTGCCTTTTCGGGTTTTATTACCGTGCCAGAGAATCGCACTCAGGCAAACAGCCGCACTATTCGTGTTCACTATGTACGATTTCCTGCCACCACTAAGCAACCCGGCAGCCCCATTGTTTATCTGGCCGGCGGCCCGGGAGGGTCTGGAATCAAAACAGCTGAATATGCCAATTTTCGCTTTCCTTTGTTTATGGCCCTGCGCGAATTTGGTGATGTGATAGCACTGGATCAACGCGGTACGGGTAAATCCGATCAGCTTCCCTCTTGTCAGTCAGGCATGTACACCAGCACAGATACGCCACAAACCGATCAGGAAATTGCGCGTCTATATCAGCATGCCGCACTCAAGTGTGCCGCATTCTGGCAGGCAAAAGGTATTGATATCAAAGGGTATACAACCGAGCAAAGTGCAAAAGACCTGGATGACCTCAGACGCCACCTCAAAGCCGAAAAGCTGACTCTCTGGGGGATCAGTTATGGCACTCATCTGGCGCTGGCTGTGACCAAACTGATGCCCAATAAGCTGGACAAACTGGTGCTGGCAAGTGTTGAAGGGCTGGAGCAAACAGTCAAACTGCCGGCTCGGACAAATGCCTACTTTGCCCGGGTGCAGCAGGCTATTAACACTCAGCCTAAAGCAAAGGCGCTGTATCCCGATATTGCCGCACTGATCCGTCGCGTACATGAACGCCTAGAAATATCCCCAATAAAAATACAAGCAATTGATACTGATGGGAAGAAAATAGATTTCTTGTTTCAACGCTGGCATATGCAGCGCCTGGCATCCTCAATGATAGCCGACCCGCACCGAGGCCTGAAACGCTTGTTGGCACTTTATCGGGCTTTGGATATAGGGATCGTTGAACCGCTTCAGCACATCGCAAACAGAGGTTATTTTAGCGATAATCAGATTAGTTTCAGACTCATGCCATTAGTCATGGACATAGCCTCAGGTATCACCCAACAAAGATTGGCACAGGTTAACCAGCAAAGCAAAACAGCCCTGCTTGGCGCCTATTTAAACTTCCCTATGCCACAATTGCAGGGGATCATTGGCGGGCTAGACCTAGGTGATACATTTCGCAAAGCCCCAGTATCCGACGTGCCCACATTAGTGCTGTCGGGCTCATTGGATGGCCGCACCTACCCACACAGTCAGCTGGACGCCGTCCGGAATTTTAGCGATGTGATCCACGTCATCGTCGAAAATGCAGGGCATAACCTGTTTATGTGCTCGCCACAGGTGACGCAAGTGATTAAAACATTTTTAGCAGGTAAATCGGTGCAAACCAGCAGTATCAAAGTGCCGCTAGTAGAATTATATTAAGCTGAGATTTACAGACAAAATATTTCAGTAGCGCTCAATCACAGCAAATGATGTTACTGCGATTGAGCTGCTCATTTGTCAGGCATAACGTACGACGCGGCTAGAGCAAAATATGAAAGCCTTTTGCCATTTTACCTGTCGACACATGCGCCCTTCTTATATTCCCCAGGCGTCATGCCTGTGTGGGTTTTAAATGCCTTATAAAAAGAAGATCGCGCGTTAAAGCCTACTGCCATCGCTATATCCAGCACGGTTTTATCGTTCGCGCGCAGTAGCTCCGTTGCGGCGTCAATCCGGGCTTTATTAACATAGTCAAAAAATGACTGTCCCAATGTCTGATTTAGAGTTTGTGACACATAGTTTGCTGATACTTTCAAATATTCCGCCAGTTTGTAGAGGGTCAGATCCGGCTCCAAATAGAGCTTCTCTGTGACCACAGCATTGTGTATTTTCCTGGCAATGCGATTTGCCTGTTCATCACTCAACGCCGAATGCTGGTATTTGGCTGAAGTCGACCGTTCTGCAGCCTTGTCGCTTAGCACGTTTGACCTTTCCGGCTGTTCAGTAAGATGGTAGATTTTGTCGAACCCAGGCTTCTGCCTCAAGGACCAGTAGAGCAACAGCCAGATAGTCACAGAGGTCAATGTCGCGACTCCCCCTCACGCAAAAACGCAGGCTGTGCACTTAAATCCTGAATAAGGGTCAGCGCCAGCCAGCCCCAGTTAAAAAACATCAGGGTTAGCACAACACCTAGCCAGCCTAGTTCACGCTCTTTGGTACTTGCAAATACCGCGTGTAACTGCCGCCGATAAGTCAGTAAATTACGCCAGGTTTTAACTACATAAACCAGGCTTTGCAACGGCCAGAACAACATAACCGTTATGATCAACCAAACAGTAAGGCGCGCGTCGCTTGCCAGTTCCACGTCACCTTCGGCGAAAAAGATACTAAACAAGGTGCTATCAGAAAGCCGTAACAGACTGACTGACAACACACAGGAGACACAGGCCGGAACAAAATGCCACAGGCTTTGGCGGGAAAAGCGCCAGGGGACTTGTGAAGTCAACCCTCGCGTATAGAGGTAAAAACAAGGAAAAAGTAACAACCAGGCCGGAACAATCGCTGCAATATAAACATAACGCGCTGCGGGAAACTGAGCGAAGATAAGTGGGCCAGATAAGATCACAAACAAAGAAAATAGAAACAGTGCCAGTGCCCGGTAACAATGCCAACGTTGCACTCTGCCAGCCAGTATTGTCAATGCAAGCCCTAATGCCCCGAGTAAAAAGGTATAGACAAACGTAAATTCAGCAACAAACAAAAATTCAACCTTATGATTTTTATACTTATAAATATCAATACTGTCCTAACCTTCAGTATTGGACGACAGCCTATGACTGCCAGTATAAAGTGCATTACCAACACATCGCAATAAACAGGAATAACAAGATGGAACAGATTACATTGACTATGCTGATACATATAATCACAGGAACCTTTGCCATAATTGCAGGGGTTATCGCCATGGCGGTTGCAAAAGGCAAATCCTTACATGCCACGGCAGGTACTTGGTTTGTCTACACTATGCTCACAATGGCGCTCAGCGGCACCTTAATTGCGATATTACAGCCCATGATTATCACTGCTATCGCAGGCATCTACACTGCTTACCTGGTCATTTCCGCGTGGCAGGCAGTCAAGTCAGCGCCGAATACTCGAGGAAAGTTCGATTACGCATTCCCTGTGTGTTCACTGCTGATCATCATCGCCGGTATGTACTATAGTGCTCAGGCAGGCTCCAGCCCGGCTGAAATTAAACATGGCATAAGCGCTTATGATTACTACTTTTTTGTGTTGCTCGCCAGTCTGTCTTTTATTGGTGACGTACGACTTGTGTACTCCAAAGGCCTGAACTCAGCACCACGACTGATACGCCATTTATGGAGAATGTGTTTTGCTTTATTTATATCAGTTGGCTCATTCTTGTCACAAGGCGCAGTAAAAGTCGTGCCGCAGGCACTTATAGACTCAGGTCTGTTAGCAATCCCTGAGCCCTTTATCTTGCTGGTTATTGTTTACTGGTGCTTAAAACTAAGCCTTGGTAACAAAATACGTCAATGGCGAGCCAATCGTACTGCTCAGTCTTCTTCTTGAGACAAATACTGTCGGCATAGTTCAGTTACGACTGCACTTTGCCGACAGTGCTGTGAAATCACCTGATTCTCGGCTTTTTTTATCAGTACAGTCAGCTCACCACTTTGCGTCATGCGCCGTAAAACGTCATCGACTTTGTTAACCCAATGCTGTTGATCTTTGTGGACATAATGATATAGCTCCAACACTCGAAAACTACTCTGATGTGGTACAACATTCTCAATTCCAGCCTGAGCCAGCTTGACTAAGCCGTCGATACGATTGGTCAGTGCAACGTCGGCTAATCCCTTAGAAACGAGATTCAATGCCTGTATTGTGGTGTCTGTGTCCTCTACTTCGGACATCCCTTTAGTGATGTTATTGGTGTGTTTTACACCGCGCACTTTTGCAATTTTATAGTTACTCAAATCCTGTTCACTTTGGAGATCGACATGACTATCACTGCGAACAAAGGCCATGGTCTCTAGTGTGTAATAAGGGGTTGGAACACGAATAGTATGCGGATTTTCATCGCCATAGCTGTAAATGCGCATGATTTCGCCATGCCGCTTTCCGCTGCGCACCAGCTGCTGTGCCCGCTTGCCCGGGTAAGGCGTTATCACAATCGATACATTAAGTTTGCGGTACACCTCAGGTAAGACCAAGCGCCCTACTTCCTGCTCAATCAGATAGTTAATTGATACAAACTGTAAGGGCCCAGCAAACACGTTGTTGCTCCACAATAGCAACAATAACAGGAACTTCTTCATTGGCTTACCGAGCTTTTAAGGTAATGTTTATTCGATTATTTTAGTATCACTAGGGCAAATATCAATGGTTGGTTGTACAAGTTGCAACATTGCCACTATTGCAATAGTGATAATCCAGGTAGTAGTGTGATTGAGCAGGCTTCTTGTCCTGGGTGATAAAATGGTACAGTAACTCAGCCCCCAGGCGTCCCATTTCAAAAGGCTTCTGTCCAATATTGGTTACAGATAAGCCTCGTTGCAGTGCTTTGAGCTGCGTATTTTCCGTATCAGCAGAGATTATCACCCGATTCTTTTTAGCTATTAACGCTTTAAACTGCGCCATCCGGGTTATGTAGTCTGGGTTAAATTGCGCAAACCCAGCGACTGCTAGAAATATGGGGGATTGGGGTACTTCATCATTGTAACTAGTTGATCCAACGCATCAGCTCGTCTTCCCATCGTAAAGAGTGGACAACGGTAGTGCTCGATCCAGCCATTTTCACCAGACATTCTGGTTTTGCTTTGTCCGGACAATGCAAATCGCACACCAGCGATACGTTGGTTTAGATTAGGAGTTGTCTGATGCCCAGACTGCAAGCAGATATATTGTACCGGCTCAGTTTTAAAACGTTTTGCCTCTTCTCCCAGCGCCTTCCCAAAATCAAAATTATTAGTCCCGACATACGCCAGGCGGTATGCCTCATGTTCTTTAAGTAAATCGGAGTCAAAGGTAATGACCGGGATGCCTTTCTTAGCAGCTAGTTTGAGCGCACCATCGACAAGGAACTTTGAATCTGTGGTTGAAATGAGCAGGCCGTCGACACCTTTTTTGATCAGCTCTTTGACTATCAGAACCTGTGTCCTGACATCCTGATAGTCGTCAGCTCCGTCGTAGATACAAGCAACATTGGGATAGTCTCGTGCAAAGTGCACACACCCTTTGTGCGATTGTTGGTAAAAGCTATCGTTTTTGGTCTTTCCAACTACGGCAATATTGATAGATGTGGCAGCATCATAGACGCCAGAGGCTACAGCCTGAAAGCACACAAGCGTGACAAAAAGAAGTGATATCTGAGCAACACGATGGATCATGCAGGTATCTGGTCCGGTAACTGCCTACTTGTTAACAGTGTAACCAAATCACCCTAAAAAACAATCACCTTCATGCCATTAAGACGCTGCATCTAGCTCAAAGGGTGCTGAATATCAGGCACAGTCTTTGAGCCCTCTTGGTAGTTACTTACAACTAAATGCCAAAGTGATCTGATACGGTTCGCCCATAGAATCTTCGGCTATGCCACCACCAATACTCATGGCAGCGCCAACATCATCAACTGCATTCTCACCTAAGATCCACATTGCGGTACCAGCCGCTTCAACTGCCGTTGCTATATTGCGTTTTTGCAAGTATTCCTGCTCTGGCATTGAGCCCATATATGTAATGTTTTCATTTTGAATGTAAGCATGACCACCACCTTGCTCATCACAATAATGATTGGCCTGATCCAGTGCTTCCTTGCCTGCTGCCTCTCTGGTCTCTGCGGTCAAGTTTACATAGTGCTTGCCATCTGCTGAAGGACGAACGTTGTTGTGATGTGCGCAGCCACTTGCAAAGATGGCGACCAAGAGAATGCTATCCAGTTTTTCATGATGTTTACCCTGACTAATATGTATTTATTGAGACAGAGTATATTGAGTATCACCGTGGCATTCAGTGAGAGAATGTTGAAAAATGTTATCTCTGCATCACGCCGTCGCTCGCCGCTAATATCTTGCATGGCTGCCCAGATTTGAAACGTTCATACAATGCATGGTCGAATAAAATCGTATCACTCATTCTCTGATCAGCGTATTGGTAGGTCACCAGCATATGCGCCTGATGACATACCAGCGGATTTATCAGACGCTTATCGCTGACAAGCACTAAATCAATGACCGGGCACTGACGATAATACGGTTTCTCTTTCCTTGAAAGGCGCCACATATTAATAATGCTCCATTACCAGATTGGCAGCAACCAGATCACTCAGTGCTGTGCCTACAGATTTAAACAATGTAATTTCACGGTAATGGCTGCGCAGGTAGCGATTTTCCCGAGCCATATCAGCCAATTCCCCCTCAATCTGTTCAGCCTTAAATACACCTTGTTCTATCGGGATTAGAAGCTCTCCAGCTTCGTTCAAAAACGTTAGCTCTGCTGTCCACAAACACACGACTGGCTAGTAAGGTCGCAGTATCTATTTCCCTTGCATTCTTGTGGTGATTACCTATCACATCAATGTGTGTACCTGGTTTCACCAGCGCCCGTCAAATAGTGGACTATGACTGCCTGTCGCAGTGCAGATAACATCTGCCGAACCAATCACGTCAGCTCGACTTTGACCCAGCTCAAAACTGACCTCTGGAAACATAGTCAGCAATGAAGCCTGAAGGCTTTCTGCTTTGTCTGGATTTCTGGCGATCAACGTGACCTTTTCATAGCCTCTTACAGCCAAGTGTGCGCGAACCATGTAAGGAGCAAGTTTGCCAGAACCAAATATCACCAAGTGTTTTGCATCTTCCCTGGCGAGGTATGATGCTGCCAATGCAGAAACAGCTGCAGTGCGCCACAATGTCACTTGAGTGCCATCCACCAGTGCCAAAGGTTCACCGTGCACACGGTCAAACAACATAATCTTAGAGTATAGGCTGGCTTTGCCTTGGGCTTCGTTGTCGGGGAAATAGGTGAAAGCCTTTACACCAATAACAGTGTCATTCCACGCCGGTAAAACAGCGAATGCATCATGATTATCTGTATTTGTATCCAATTCAAAAACACTGCGCTTAGGCATAGCATGCTCGCTGGCAAATCCGAGTTGAAGCGCTGCAATCAAATTTGGAAATGAGAGCGCCTGATGTACCTGTTCACGGTCAATGATTTTCATAGCCTCTCCTTAGAGTTCGAAACGTTGTGGAGAATGAGTTAGGAGCTCATAGCCAGATTCAGTGATAGCAATATCTTCTTCCAGCCTGACCCCGCCATAGCCAGGGATATAATACCTGGTTCAATGGTGATCACATTACCCGGCTCCAGTTGATAATTAACACCTGGTTTAATGAAAGGCTGCTCATGTAAAAAAGTCCCAGGCCATGACCAAGGCCTTCTCCGGCATACTGTGCAAAATCACTATTCAGCAGCACCGCGTGAGCAGCCTCATTCAACTCCTGACAATCGACCCCAGAACATGCTTGCACCAGCGCTGCCTGCTGAGCTTTTTGAACCGTATCAAACATTGCCCGTTGTCTTGTATTTGGAGTGCCATACACATAGGTCCGTGTCATGTCCGATCGATAGCCGTCGACAACGGCTCCGAAATCAACCAGTATTAAGTCGCCATGTTGGAGTTTCTGCGTTGAAGGACTGCCGTGTGGTAAGGCACTACGTGCCCCAAACAAGAGTATGGTGTCGAACGAAACCCCTTCAGACCCTAACTTTTGCATCCGATAATCTAACTCCAATGCTAAATCACGCTCACTCACCCCTCCTTTATTAAAGGTAAGGTATCTGCCAGTGCCTGATCAGCAATCTGTGCAGCCTGGCGAATGCGGGTAATCTCATATGACGTTTTAATTTGTCGTAATTGCTCAACCAGTCCAAGCGTTGGCGTTAAAACTCGTCCTGAGAGCTCGCCACTGATCTGGTGCCACTGACCAACATCAATATGAGCTGCATCAAACGCCAGTGTCTTTAACTGTCCAGACAAGCGATTCAAACACTGACCCAGGCTTTCAGTATCCCGATGCCTGAGCACGACTTCAGCCTGTTCAGCCTCTTCACTGGCACGCTCAAAATAACGATAATCAGTGATAAGTAAACACTGTTCGTGACTGATCAATAATGTGGCAGCATGACCGCTGAATCCGCACAAATAGCGAATGTTCTCATAACCAAAGACCAACATTGCTTCGTGATCAGATGTAAGGAGCTGACTGCGCAACCTCGTTTGTCGTTGTAAATAATGACTCATCGTAGAATAAATCCATGTTTTAGTGGATCACTGGGATCCAGACAAAATATATGTTTTCCGGTCACATACGCCTCGCCCATCACTTTTGGACGAACCGCCTGATGTCCGTGGTACTGAAAAGTCTCACCAATGCTGGTGCCAAAACCACAACCCAGAAGCCCCTCAATATGAATAACTTCACCCGGGTCAAGTTTTCCCTGCGCTGCCAACAACGCAGCCCTGCCACTCACACCTGTTCCAGTTGGGCTGCGATCCAACGAGCCATCAGCAAAAATACAGACATGACGGCTATGACTACTTGCACCACAAACTTGTGAATTTGAATAGAACACCACACCATACAAAAAACCGAGAGAGGGCTCTTCAGGATGTTCGAGTTCAATCTGACCAATCAGAGCGCGTTTTATTTTTCTGCCCAGAGAAATGATTTCTTCATGGTTTTGTTCGATAAGTTCCAAATCCAGCTGCTCAGCATTCACATAAGCGTAATAAGCACCACCAAATGCAATATCGCAATGAACAGTGAGTTGCGGTGTCAATGTCACTGATACGTTCAGATCACATACAAATGAAGGCACATTTTCAAAGCCCACTACCTTACTATCAGAGTAATAAAATGCGCTAATTTGCCCCGCTGGGTATCCATGTTAATCACCTGTTTTTCTGCGACTCTTGGTCCCAGCGTTCTGGCTAACTCAGTTAGCGCTATCACCGCATGACCGCACATTGTCGAGTAACCTTCGTTGTGCATGAATAACACACCAAATGCGCTATTATCCCTCTCTGGCTCAGTCATCAGTGCACCATACATATCGGCATGTCCGCGAGGCTCAAACATTAATGCCCTGCGTAACTCTTCAAAGTTGCTCTGGCAGTACAAACGTTTCTCTACCAAGCTTTTTCCCTGTGGTTCAGGCCAGCCTGTCAGTATGATACGAAGTGGCTCACCCGCCGTGTGCATGTCCAATGCCTGAACTTGTTGCCAGTGCGACGGTATCTGCCACTGAATTAAGTCTGATTTCATCTTGTCTCCATAACGAAAAGCCGGGCATAAAGCCCGACTGACTAGGGAAAAAGTTCGATTAAAAAGTAAAACGCGCAACCAAAGAAACGTAGCGTTCCTCCTGTCGGCGTGTCACCAACCCATAATCTGGGTTAAGCTCCAGTTCCTGCCCTTCTACAGAGCTGCTGCGAGTTCTGGTTTCGGTGATATCTAAGGCGGCATCATTATTAAGCAGGTTGTAGACAGTAGCCTTAAGCATCAGGTCATGACCTGAGATCTCAGTGTTGTAAGTCAATGACATATCGAGATTTGTCAACCATGGAAGGTTATCAATACTGCCTCGCGGTGCCGGATTGCCGTTTTCATCGTAGTGACTGACATGACCATAACCGCGACTCACACACTTATCCAGGGACTGCCCTTCTTACAGCTGTCCACATCACTCGGGTGTAATGACAAATAGTTCGTAGGACGACCCGAAATAGCACGGGCAACCATGCCTAAGGTAAATTCGTCGGTCAGTTCATAGGCACCAGAAAACTTGAAGGCATGACGGTGATCATTGGGTAAGTCACCGTAACCGTGATCCATCAGATCGGCATAGTCATAAGACGTCGTCCAGCCAGGATCAGCCTGATTATTGTCGGTTTTTACTAACCCTTCAGTGTTGCCATAACTGTGTGACCAGGTGTAAGAGGAATTGATCCTGAAGCGATCAGTAAGGTTACCCTCCAAGGTGAGCTCCAGTGCCAGATACCTGCGTTTAGCCTGCTGCAATGCAAGTTCCTCGCACTGAGCGTAATATCATCGACCTGCCCATCACCGTCGAAGTCATAGCTCAGGGTAATGGCTTCACCGGGATTGTTCAGCACATAGTAGGAACTTTGCCCCACGTTATCCGTGATCCCCAACTCAGCCAGCTTTTTAGCCAATACAGGTGCAACATTAGTATCTTCGACGCTACGCCCTAAATCCCGGTAAATTGCACGGATCCCCAACGCCATGTCACCAAATACCTCCTGCTGATAACCTAATGTAAACTCATCAGAATACATCGGCTTCAGATTGGAAGATGCAATGAGACCTGGCTCCGTGATCCCACGTTGAGTCCAGTAGCGGTCACGAAACTTAGCCCCTCGGCTAGGTGAACCATCGGCCCCAAGAACAGGCGATCCATTGGCATCAACCTGATCCAACGCATAATAGTCATACCACTCGATTGAAGCGGAACCGAGTGTCACGTTCATATTTGCCGATACGGGTTGAAAGTAACGACCATAGGTGGCAAAAATTTTAGCGCTGCCGTCACCGTGCAGATCATAAATGGCCTGTAGTCTTGGCGCGATTTGATTTTTCATATCCACATAGGGGCGACCACCCGGTACAGTGTTTTCAAACTCGCTATATCTCAGCCCTAAGTTCAGCACCAAGTTATCCGTGGCCTGCCAGCTGTCATTGATATAAAACGCCAAAGCAGTTGAATCTGAGTCTACTTCACGGGTACGTACCCGATGTTCAATGTAATCGCTCCCCTGAGGCGCACTAGATAAGTCGCCCTCAGAAGCTGTCATAACCGTCCACCAGCCTTGCGCTTCGCCGATACCATTCTGGCCTTCATAGTAATCGACCTTAATCTTGGCGTAGTCCAGGCCAAAAGATATCGAGTGCAGTTCCAGATCCCAAGTAAAGTCCAGCTTAAACTGATCACGGATAAACTCTTCTTCTGTGATACCGCTGGCGGTGTGCGATGAAACAGTCACAAAACCATCGCGCTCATCCCAGACACCAGGATCGGTTGAAGCCACAACGTTTTCCACATTTTCCGACACCCGACCTAACACAGCGGATATCGAAAAGAAGTCTGTAAGATAACCATTGTAATTTAAGCTGTAGACTTTACCCCCGTCCTCCCCTGGGGCGGCTACGCCCCGGGGATCACCAATCACATTACTTTCTCCGTCATAGGTGTAGGATTGTCTTTCCCAGGTGCGCTTGTTATTCATGGCAGAAAAACCTACGGAATGGTTTTCATTGATAAACCAGTCCAGTTTGGCAAACCAGCGATCTTCTTCACGATCTCGGTCGTTGTAAACGGTTTGCCTTGCCCAGGTATGATTTTCTCTGCGCGGTGCAAGCAAGCCATAAAAGAATAAGGAGTCTTCAATCAGTGCACCACTTGCCCACACCTGAAGCTCTTTAAACGTTTCGCCTGATTGCTTTGTGTTGGTGTCATGCCCCACAACTCCATTACTTTGATATATAGAATCGTGCTGGTCTCTTAAGCTATTGGGATCATAACGCATTTCAACCCCCAATTTAAAATCGTTGTCACCGGACTTAGAGACTGCATTAACGATGCCACCAAGTGCACCTCCAAACTCAGGGCTAACTCCACCAGTTTTAATTTGAGTTTGCGAAATCGCTTCCCAGGGAAGGCGAATGGAACCCAGACCGGTACGAATACTGGTAACATTCAATCCGTTAAAATAGTAGCCATTCTCTGCCGAGGATGAGCCTCCGAAGCTAGATGCACCCTTGAACTCGGAGCCACCGGGTTCAGCAGTTCCGGGCGCCAATAGCGCGATACTCTCAAAGCCAGTATTTACGGGCATAGCTTTGATTTCATCATCTGTGTATGTGACGCCCGCTGTGGAAGATGCCATATCAACGCGGCGAATGGCTGTACCTGATACTGCGATGCGCTCGATACCCGACGCGCCGATGCGATTAAGCTGCGCATCCAGTAATACTGACTGACCGATGCTGACCTGAACCTGCTCTTCGAGCACAGTTTCAAACCCCTCTTTACTGATCGATACCCGATATTGACCGACAGGTAAATTACGTAGAATGTATTCACCCTGTGCATTGGTTCTGACGCTAAATGTCAGTCCTTTTGCTTTGTGTGTAAAGATGAGCTCCACATCACTCAGGTCATTGCCCTGAACACTGACGATACTACCTCTGACCAAACTGTTGCCATCTGCAGCAAATGCAGGTACCGCGCCACCTAAGGCCAGTGCGATTGCACTCGCAGCCAGCGTTCGACGGATCACCTGCGTATTATTTTTATTGTTACGCATTTTTAATTCCTGTTGAGTTCCCATTGATGTTGTGCCTGTAACAGACCTAATCACCCTACAATGAATTTATATTGTATACAATATTTTTTATTCCAAAATATAAAGCTTGTCATCTCAATATTTTCTACTATGCAGCTCAACAGAAACTAACCAAATACAAGACCTGGCTAAGAGTCGACTACAGAAACTGTGATCCGTTTCACAACTCGAATTCTGTGATAACGAGTATTGGGAAGTACTTGAGTAATTAAAGCAACGACTAGAATTGGAAAGCTACTATGTGTCTAATAGTAAGTTCTGTGTTTGTACCGGCTCAGTAAACTAATACTGAGGGGTATTATTGCTTTGTAGTAATAATTTTTGAAGTATCTAATGGGTATTCAATTTGAAAATTCAGATGGGTACTTGTAACTTTGATGAAAGTGAAAGTTTGTCAGTAAACAACCAACACTGTTCAAAAATAGCAGTGCTGGTTGAAGCTTAAATCAATGGGTAGTCTTTATTAATGCTCGTGTCCTTCAGCACCATGACACTCAGCATCGGAGTTTGTGAATGCTAGTCCTCCCGCCACATTTGGCGTCAAATTCTTCTCCAACCCTTTGTTTTCAGTCGCTAGTTTTTTTACTGGCTTTTTCTTTAAGTTAAGTTTCATTTTTAAGTCTCCTTTTAATTAACTCGAGATCACTGTAAACAAAGTTAATATTTAAGTAAACAGAAAAACCAAAAGACCATTAGTTTATGAATAGATTAATAAGGTGAAAATTCCCTTTTCACCAAACTATCAGGTGACAAATAACCACCTCTAACATTTAACTTTGTGATGCGACCCAGCGGTCGACATCGTCTTCCACAATTGCCAGAGGTCTGGCACCTTTCAGTAGGATCACATCATGGAAGGCTTTGATATCAAACTTATCACCCAGCGCCTTGCGGGCTTTATCGCGCAGCTCTACCAGCTTAATCATACCCAACTTATAGCCCAGCGCTTGTCCTGGCCAGGCAATATAACGGTCGATGGCAGCCGTCACATCACTCATAGCAGACCCAGTCGCCTCAGCGAAGTATTCAATCGCCTGCTGACGCGTCCACTGTTTATAGTGAAGCCCGGTGTCGACCACAAGGCGAGCAGCACGATAGGCTTCCGCCTGTAAGCGACCCAAATCACCAAACGGGTCGTTCTCGTACATTCCCATTTCATAGGCGACGAGTTCAGAATACAGCGCCCAGCCCTCAATATATCCATTGAACGAGGCGTTCTGACGCATCAGGCCTATGTCTGTCTGCAGCATGTTCAGCGCAATCTGGAAGTGGTGTCCTGGTACTGCCTCGTGATAAGTCAGTGTTTTCATACCAAAGCTTGGTACAGCTTTCATATCTTTGAGGTTGATGGCAAACACCCCTGGACGACTGCCATCCAGTGACGGTCCGCTGTAATAGCCTCCTGGTGCACCCGCTTCGACTTCTTGTGGAATTCGGCGCACTTCTACTTTTTGGGGCGGCAAAGTTGAAAAGTATTGCGGTGCTTTTTTATTGATGGTCTCAATTTCTCCACGCAAGAAAGTCAGCAATGCCTCACGACCCGTATCACTGTCTTCGTATAAAAAGCGTGGTTCATCATTTAGCTGCTTCATACGATCACCCACGGAGCCCGTGGTGTAACCATTTTCGCGTAAGATCTCGTCCATTCGCTCAGTGATCCGTTTGACTTCAGCAAGCCCGATATCATGGATCTGCTGTGCACTTAGATCTGAATCAGCGAGGTAGGTAATTTCATGCTGGTAGAAGGCTTCACCACCGGGTTGAGCCCAGATCCCGACTTTTTCTGGTGCTTTTTCTTGTAACACTTTAAGGTCGGCAATCACACGGCGGTATGCAGGATAAATCTTTTGGTCAACCAATATTGTAGCCGCATTAACGAGCTCGGTACGCTGTGCTTTCGGTATTGACTCAACTTTTGATAACTTGGCGTCAAATGAAGTAACCAATGGGTGTTTTTCACCGGAATGCGCAGTAAAGTTATTCAAATAACCAAAGGTATTTGGAAACAGGACTTTAGGCAAAATAATGCCTTTCTTAGCATCATCTGCTAACTTATCTCTTACTTGATCTGTCAGTGTTGCAAACGCTTCCAGCCTGGTCAGATAGTTTTGCGCATCCTGCAGATTTTCAACATTGTGCTGATCTTTCAGCAGGTTTGGAATATCGACTAACGGCCCGGAAAGCTGATTGACAATATAAGGTAAATGGCCGCCCCAGGTATCTATATAACCGCCACTAAATTGCGCATCACCAGCGTAGTAACGCGCCAGTACTTCGTTCACACGCAAGTGTAGGCGATCATCTTCGCTCATTTTTTGCGACTGCAGGCGTTTTAATTTTTCTGCGGCATTATTCATATCAATTTGCAGTGCCTGCATACCTGATGCAGAGTAATCAGGTAGCCTGTCGGCATAGCTGCCGTATTGATCTGCGGATAACTTTAACGAAGTTGCCAGTGCAGGCTGATGATTAATGAAAGTTTGTGTATATGTATCAACTTGCTTATCGATGTCAGCACGTGACAAAGAGGCGGTAGTCGTTTTCTCTGAGTCGGTGTGATTGATCCGACTTTCCTGAGCACACCCCGACAGAGCGATCGCTACTGCGAGTGTGAGCGCGTTCAACTTATTCATTACAGAGCTCCAGTTTTTATTATACGTGTAGTGTTATGATGCTGGTATATCATATTTGCCTACAATATACAGCCGCTTGCGACCACTCTTTGAGAATCGCTGCTTTTTTGGCTTACTCAGCCACTTTGTTTGTTCAGGATGTAACGTTGTACCGCCTGGTTGTGCTCTCGTAAGGACTTTGAGAAATAATGGCTGCCATCGCCTTTGGATACAAAATACAGATAATCTGTTCGCGCTGGCTGAGTTGCAGCCTTGATAGCATCCAATGACGGCATGGCAATAGGAGTAGGCGGTAACCCATTTATTCTATAGGTATTATAGGGCGTATATTCACGCAAATCGCGACGCTTGATGTCACCGTCAAAACGCTCACCCAACCCATAAATGACTGTCGGATCCGTTTGCAATCGCATCTTCCGGTTCAAGCGGTTTACAAATACAGAGGCAATAACCGGACGCTCCTCCGCCTTGCCAGTTTCCTTTTCGATGATGGATGCCAGGATCAGTGCCTCGTATGCTGAATTGATAGGCAGGTCCCCTAACCGTTGTTGCCATGCAAGTGTCAGTTGCAGTTGCATACGCTCGCTGGCACGTTTAATCAGGGCTGACGCTTTGCTGTGAGCGTGATAATGATAAGTCTCGGGGTATAACCACCCTTCTGGATGAAAAGCTCTTTCTTCAGACAGCTCCTCTGTATCAACCTGAATGTACTTCGCCATATCCGTTTCGCTCAGGTCAAAATGGATAAATGGCGCTTCTTTTAGGTTTGCCAGCACCTGCTTAAAAGTTTGCCCTTCGATTATAGTAAACATGAAGTCGGCCTGCACCCCGGTGCTCAACTTTGACAACGCCTCAAGTACACCTAACCCTTGCAATTCGTAGACACCGGCTTTGACTTTTACCCGCTCGGGAAATATTTTGCCGTAAACCTGGTACGGTAAACAGCTTTCAATCCAGCCCTGACGCTGCCAGCGCTGGCAAATTGCTACAAAGCTGTCGCCCCGCTTAACTTCAAAATAGCGGGTATCGCTGCGAAGTGGCGCCTCGTTATACTCTGAAATGAAATACGCAGCTGCCAGTACACTGATGAGCATTCCCGACAACAGAAGTAAAATCAGCTTTTTGATCATAATGTAACCATTAGCTCCCCGGCCAGAGCCTTGGCTTTGTCTATGCAGTAATGATAGGTATCAATCTGGTGCACTGGCACCAGACCCATCAGGCTATTACACAAATATACAGCATCAGCTGCATAAACAGATTCAAGACTCAGGGAAGTCGTTGTAATGGGGTTATACTGTTGCAAGCTTGAAAGATACACGCCCTGGATCCCACACAGAGACAAATCGGGCGTATACCAGTGCTTGTCTTTACAGATCAGAATATTGGCTGCAGAACTCTCGATGACCATACCCTGTAAGTCCATAACAAGTACATCATCCGTAGTTTTGCTGGCAGCATTTTGCTTGATCAGCACCTGCTCCAGGCGGTTCAGGGTTTTCAGTCCGGCTAATATAGGCTGGTGGCCAAGACGCACGTCAGATTTAGCCAGCGAAATCCCGTCTTCACGCCAGCGGTTATAATGAGCAGGATAGGCTGTTAACGACACCACAATTGTTATCTGAGGCTCTTCTGGCAGTCCATAGCCCCTACCGCCTTCTCCGCGGGTTATGACCACTTTAAGCACGCCCTCATTAGTATCCCGGGCTGCACACTCGCACTGCTCTGTCAGCGCCCTGAGGTCTAACTCAGGGAAGTATAAAGCGCTTGCGCACTGCGCAAGGCGTTTTAAATGGCCTTCCCATCGCTCCAGTTGACCTGCTGAAATCTTGACCGTTGTAAAAAAGCCATCGCCATAATTCAGGCCACGATCCCGACTGCTTACCTGCTGCATTACTTTTTACCACACCAAATAGATTGACCCAACTGTATCATATCCACTGTTCAGACGGTGCCATATGGGCATAAAAAAACCCGGCAATGCCGGGTTTCTACACTGAGTTAGCTATCAGACTTTCTTAAACAGCAAAGAGCCGTTTGTGCCGCCAAACCCAAATGAGTTACATAGCGCATAGTCTAACTTAGCATCACGTGCCGTATGTGGTACGTAATCCAGATCGCACCCTTCATCCGGGTTATCCAGGTTAATAGTTGGCGTGACCTTTTGGTGCTGTAGTGACAAGATACTAATGATAGACTCTACAGAACCCGCTGCACCCAACAGATGACCCATCATCGACTTAGATGAGCTGACCATCACATCTTTCGCAGCATCTCCGAAGATAGATTTCACTGCCGAAGTTTCTGCCTTGTCGCCCGCCGATGTAGACGTACCATGGGCATTAATGTAACCGACCTGTTCAGCGTTTACACCCGCATCTTGCAGGGCATTTTCCATCGCCAGCGCAGCACCCGCGCCATCTTCAGGCGGTGATGTCATATGATATGCATCACCACTCATGCCAAAACCAACTAGTTCAGCATAGATTTTTGCGCCACGTGCTTTCGCGTGTTCGTACTCTTCCAGCACAATCACACCTGCACCATCGGCCAGGACGAAGCCATCACGATCTTTATCCCAAGGGCGCGACGCCGCTTGTGGATCATCATTGCGTGTCGATAAAGCACGCGCTGCACTAAAGCCACCCATACCAATTGGCGTCGACGCTTTCTCTGCTCCACCGGCAACCATAGCATCCGCATCACCGTAGGCAATCATACGTGCCGCATGGCCGATGTTGTGCAGGCCTGTCGTACATGCTGTTACGATAGAAATATTCGGACCTTGCAGGCCGTGCATGATAGACAAGTGACCCGAGATCATATTAATGATGGTCGAAGGTACATAAAAAGGAGACAGCTTACGTGGGCCACTGTTGAGCAGCTTCACATGGTTTTCTTCAATCAGCGTCAGGCCCCCGATCCCAGACCCCACAGCGACACCAACGCGTTTGGCATTTTCTTCTGTGATTTCCAACCCGGAATCTTTAAGCGCCTGTACGCCCGCCGCGATACCGTACTGAATGAACAAGTCCATTTTCTTGGCATCTTTCTTTGACATGTATTGAGTCTCGTCAAAATCATTGACCAGACCCGCAAATTTGGTACCGAACTGAGTAGTGTCAAAGTGTGTGATATTGCGAATACCACTTCGGCCTTCTAACAAGCCCTGCCAGGTTGACTCTACGTCATTACCTAGCGGCGTCAACATACCTAAGCCAGTTACTACGACTCGACGTTTAGCCACGGTTTCCTCCAAAAGGGATTTTCGAAATGATGGGGGGATAAAGAATCAGGGCAGCGAACGCTGCCCTAATTTAAAGTCGCTAATTACTCAGCGTGAGCAGTAACGTAGTCGATCGCTGCCTGAACAGTAGTGATTTTCTCAGCTTCTTCATCAGGGATTTCAGTGTCGAACTCTTCTTCCAGAGCCATTACCAGCTCAACAGTGTCAAGAGAGTCAGCACCCAGATCGTCTACGAAAGACGCTTCTGATTTTACTTCTTCTTCTTTAACACCTAGTTGCTCAACGATGATTTTTTTTACGCGTTCTTGGATGTCGCTCATTCTTCTTTCCTTTATTTAAACGCTATCGCGTTAATTTCAGATTGCGGCGTAGTTTACGGCGCATCATACTGTGATTCAAGGATTGACCATGACTTTTTTTTCTGGTCAAACCTGTTACTAAATATTTTGTACTTTTATCGCCTATTTTAATAGCAATTTCAAGTCAGATTGCCGCAAGATCACAAAAACTTCAACCTTGCGCACAATTGTTACACCATGTACATAGCGCCATTTACGTGCAAAGTTTCGCCTGAAACATAAGCACCAGCGTCTGATGCAAGGTAAACTGCCGCCGCTGCGATCTCTTCTGGCTTTCCAAGGCGTCCTGCCGGCACGTTCGCGAGCGTTGCCGCCTTTTGCTCGTCAGTTAGCTCATCAGTCATGTCTGTTTGGATAAAACCAGGTGCGATAACATTCACGGTGATACCACGTGATGCGACCTCGCGTGCCATGGACTTCGAAAAGCCAATCACGCCCGCTTTAGCGGCTGCATAGTTTGCCTGGCCAGCATTACCCATAGTGCCAACAACAGAACCGATATTAATGATACGGCCCGATTTTTTCTTCATCATAGGACGCAAAACCGCCTTAGACAAACGGAAAATTGAGCTCAGGTTTGTATCGAGGATATCATCCCATTCCTGGTCCTTCATGCGCATCAACAGGTTGTCACGGGTAATGCCCGCGTTGTTAACCAAAACATCCACATCGCCCAAATCTTGCTTAATTGCCTGCAGAGTAGCTTCAATAGAATCCGCGTCGGTTACATTCAGCTTGTACCCTTTGCCATTTTCGCCCAGGTAATCAGAAATTTTTTCTGCACCTGACTCACTTGTTGCGGTGCCCGCTACCTTTGCGCCTTGTGCAACCATAGCATTTGCAATGGCTTTACCGATACCACGGCTTGCGCCTGTAACAAGTACTACTTTACCTGTTAAATCAAATAAGTTTGTCATCTTAATTTCCGTTATTTACTTTGCAGATGTCAGAGAAGCAACGTCGTTCACTGCGCTACATGCAACAGATTTATCAATTCGCTTAGTCAGACCGGTCAGTACTTTACCCGGGCCAAACTCATAAGCTTGCGTGACCCCATCTTTTGCTAATTGCTGAACCGTCTCTGTCCAGCGAACTGGGCTATATAATTGGCGAATAAGCGCGTCTTTAATCGCTTCGCCACTTTCTTGTGCCACAACGTCAACATTATTAATCACTGAAAAGTTTGGTGCTGAGAACTCGATTTTTGCAAGATCCGCTGCCAGTTGATCGGCAGCCGGTTTCATTAACGCACAGTGAGAAGGTACACTAACTGCCAGCGGCAACGCGCGTTTTGCTCCCGCCTCTTTACAAGCTTCGGAGGCACGTTCTACTGCTTCTTTATGACCAGCAATGACCACCTGGCCCGGTGAGTTGAAATTGACCGGTGCTACGACCTGTTGCTCCGATTGCTCCTCACAAATCTTCGCAATTGTATCGTCATCCAGGCCGATGATTGCAGCCATAGATCCCGTACCTGCCGGTACCGCTTGTTGCATATACAGACCGCGCTTCTCAACCAATTTAACGGCTGTAGACAGATCTAATACGCCTGCACATACCAGGGCTGAGTATTCGCCCAGACTGTGCCCAGCTAGGACTAACTCTGCATCGACCTGCTCGCTCTGCCAGTGACGGAAAATTGCCACACTGGCAGTAAGCAATGCAGGCTGGGTACGATGTGTTTCATTTAATTCGCTTTCAGGGCCGTCTAATACTAACTTTGCCAGGTCATACCCCAAAGCAGCAGAAGCTTCTGCAAATGTATCCTGAACAACTTGAGAAGTTTCTAATAATTCCGACAACATGCCTACGCTCTGAGAGCCCTGGCCTGGGAATAGTAAAGCAATCTTTTGTGACATAGTGTGCTCTTTTGATTTCTATATTCTGCCTTTTCCTTAGCCACACTATTTGGATGAAACTAGGATCTGGCAGATGTCTCTTCAACCGGCGCCATTTCTTCAAAGGTCGCCTGGATTTTATCTGGAATACGTCTATCGATCTCTCTGGCCGCTTCTTCAATCGCTGCCATAAATGCCTTCTTCGACGCATTTCCGTGACTTTTCACTACAATACCGCGCAATCCTACCAGACTTGCGCCGTTATACTGGTCGGGGTTCACACGTTTATACAGTTTTTTTATGACGGGCCTGAGTAAAAACGCCAGACACCGGTAAAAAAGATGTTTTTTCAACGCTTTTGTGAACTTAAACATGATAAGTTTGGCAATTCCTTCACAAGTTTTCAATGCGACATTGCCAACAAAACCCTCACATACAATGACGTCTGATTTCCCTGAAAATATATCACTCCCCTCGCAATACCCCTGATAATTGATCACTTTGCAACCTTGCATAAGCTTAGCGGCTTGTTTAATACCATCATGACCTTTTATATCTTCGAGGCCGATGTTGAGCAAGTGGACTTTGGGCTTGTCGAGTTTAAGTGCGGCGCCTGCAACAATCGACCCCATAATGGCAAACTGTAACAGCGTTTCAGGATCACATTGTACATTGGCACCAAGATCCAGCAGATACACGGGTTGTTTCTTTTCAGTGGGTACTGAGGTGATCAGTGCAGGTCGCTTTATACCTGGAAGCATTTTCAATACATAGTGCGCCATCGATAATAACGCGCCCGTATTACCCGAGCTCACACAAGCTTGTGCCTGACCGGCTTTGACCAGGTCCAATGCAACTCGCATAGAAGAGTTTCGTTTATTACGTAGAGCCTGAGCAGGATCACAAGTATTGGTCACCACTTCATCACAGTGTTTAACGATCAGACGTGGGTGAGAAAGCGCATTAGCTTTTTCGAGCGCATCTTCCAAAACGGAGCGATTGCCACATAATAGCAGGATTAAGCGAGGATGTTTTTCAACTGCAGCGATTGCAGCAGGAATTGATGAACGGGGGCCGTAATCGCCCCCCATCATATCTAACGCTATGGTTAGATCAGCGTGCATAAGTAATCTCTTACTTAGAAATTACTTTTTCGCCTTTGTAGTAACCGTCAGCAGTTACGTGGTGACGACGGTGAGTCTCACCAGAAACTTGATCTACTGTTAGTGTAGGACCGTTAATAGCATCGTGTGAACGACGCATGCCACGACGTGAACGTGACACTTTACTTTTTTGTACCGCCATTAGCCTATCTCCTAAGAATCTTTCTTAAGTTGTTTTAAAATTTCAAATGGATTTGGTTTGCTCTCTTGTTCTTCTATATCACCAAAGCTAACTGGCTTATCAGAAAAAGAACAGGATGCTTCTGTATGCTTAGGAACGATAGGAATCGCCAGTATCAACTCATCTTCGACAATTTGCCGCAGATTAATCTCACCTTCTTCATCCAACTCCACAACATCATAGCACTCAGGGAGTTCTTCCGACTCTGCACCTAATCCGACTGGCGAATACGCAAAGTCTTGTTCCAAATCCAACCCTAATTCATCGTTGCAACGCTGACACAACACGGTGACTTTGGCTTGTACGTTTCCACGTACCACAACCAAACCTTGCTGGTCTGTTTCACAACGAATAGTTACCGCTATTTCACCTACTTGATCTTGCACAACTTGCTGCAAACGAGAAAGTTCTTCAAGCGCTATCACACCGTCATAACTGGCCCGGCGCTGTGCCGCTTTGCAAGGATCAATGGTGATGGGAATTTTCACCTTTTGCATAGGGGCTGCATCATATAGATAGTTAGTGCTTTAGTCAAAGCAAAATTAAACTTTCATATTGTTTTTAACCACGTTGTGATTATCCTATGGAGAATTTTCTACAACGCAGTGACAGTACTTATGAAATCACCACTTATATTAGCTTCCAGCTCGCCATTTAGGCAGCAAATCTTAGCAAAATTATGCCTGCCATTTGAGAGTTTCTCGCCTGACATTGATGAATCAAGTTTGCCTGCAGAAGCGCCTGCTGAGCTGGTTGCCAGATTAAGCGACAGTAAAGCGCGCGTCGCGCATCAACATTATAGCAGTGGATTAGTGATTGGCTCAGATCAGGTCGCTTTATTTGACGGCAAGATCCTCGGCAAACCTCACACCGAGGAAAATGCCCACGCACAGCTTAAACAATTCAGCGGCCAGGTGGTCACGTTTCTCACCGGATTGTGCGTCTATGAGCTTGAGACACAGAGATCTGTTACTAAAGTCGTGCCGTTTAAAGTCCATTTTCGACAATTAACAGACGCTCAGATTGCGCACTATGTAGCAAAAGAGCAACCGCTCAATTGTGCAGGCAGCTTTAAAAGTGAAGGACTGGGGATATGCCTGTTCGATAAGCTTGAGGGAGACGATCCCAATACATTAATTGGACTCCCTCTGATTGAACTGACCAAGTCATTGGCAGAATTCGGCGTTGACGTGCTCGGGCAATAAAAACGCCTGAAGCTGAGCATAGCTTTCGCACACTGCCAGCGGCGCGTATTTCTCAAGTTGCGCTGCACTGGCTGCGCCGAGCGTTACTGCGACGGCAGGTACATTCGCATTTTTGGCCAACTGCATATCAATTGCGGTATCGCCAATCATGATGGCCTGCTCTGGGCTGATATCGAGCTCACGTAAAATCTGTTGCAGCATGTCCGGATCTGGCTTCGAGTTTGCGTCATCCGCCGTTTTGGTAATATTAAAATAACCACGCAAACCACTTTGTGCCAGTAAGTTATCCAGGCCAACCCGACTCTTTCCAGTCGCGACAGCCAGTAAATACCCGTCATTTTTGAGCGCAGCCAGCAATGCCTCGACTCCTGTAAAGACCACTGCCGGGGTTGTGTCTTCTTTATATAAACGTTTATAAGTCAGTGCTAAGTCAGCAGAGTTATCTTGTTGTTCTGGGAACAAAGTGGCCATGGCCTTTTCTAACGACAAGCCGATTATTGACTTGGACGCTTCATCAGAGATAGGTTCAAGGCCGTGGGCTATCGCCACTTTGCGTATGGTATTAACAATTTTTGGTACTGTGTCCATCACAGTACCATCCCAGTCGAATATAACCAGCTTACGCGTCATTATTACCCCTTAGCTTATTCAAGCAGTGCTCCAGCGCTTTGTCTAATGGCGCTTCAACGTGCAGTGTTGTTTCATGCTTTGGATGAATAAACCTAAGCTCCCGGGCATGCAGGAATAACCGCCCTAAGCCCATCTGGCGCATTCTGCTGTCGAACACCTGGTCACCATATTTATCATCGCAGGCGATTGGATGGCCTTTGCATTGCGTATGTACTCGGATCTGGTGAGTACGCCCCGTGACAGGTGATGCCTGCACTAACGTCGCCCCCTCAAAACGTTCCAGTACCCGAAAGCGCGTATGTGAGGCCTTGCCTTCTTCGTGATCAACTCGTACCACCCGCTCGCCAGATTGCAGGGTATTTTTACGCAAAGGTTCTGTGACATTTTTATGCTTTGCAGACCACTCACCACACACCAGTGCCCAGTAATTCTTTTCCATGGTTTTTTCTCTGAGCTGCTCGTGTAGGCCTTTTAAGATTGCGCGACGCTTTGAGATTAACAAACAGCCAGACGTATCACGATCCAGTCTGTGTACTAACTCCAGGTTCCTTTCTTCAGGGCGTAAGGCCCGGATAGCCTCAATTAGCCCATAGCTCAAACCACTCCCGCCATGGACCGCCATACCTGATGGCTTATTCATTACAATCAGGTATTTATCTTCATATAGAATCGCGTCTTCCAACCCTGCGACTTTATCCAGGTTTTTTGGCACAAATTCTGACTTCTCAGCGACTTTTACCGGCGGAATACGCACTTCATCATTCAGCTGTAGCTTGTAAACTGGCTTGATCCGTTTTTTGTTAACCCTGACCTCCCCTTTGCGAAGAATTTTGTAGATTGCACTCTTTGGTACCCCTTTAAGGTGGGTAAGCAAAAAATTATCTATGCGCTGACCGAGTTGGTCTTCTGTTATGGTTACAAAACTTACCTTTAAGCCGGTTTTTTCTGACATTGCCTAATCACTGAATTGAGTAATAATTTAGTTGCTATCACGCCGGTATTAGTGGGATAATCGGCCCGCCTATCTTTGCGAGCGTGCTTTTTATCGCATTGATGCCGCTGTGATGCACATCTTGGGTGGAGGATCATACAGATTAGAGCTGAGATTTCCACAGCTTTATCGACCCAGCCCAGTGACAAATACGTGCGTTTAATCTGAAATGAAGCGTGTAATAGTTCATGGTACTGATTAAACACAGCTAAATAACCGAAATTAAAAGCAATAATTATTAATGTCTTGTGTAATTTAGTCGGGATAGGTTCAGGCCCGTGCGACATCCGCAATTGAGTGAAGAACTCAGTAACCCGCCACTTATAAAGCAGTGCGGCATAAGCGTTATATGCGGAAGTAAATGATTGTTCCCGTCTCCCAGTCGTGAGACTGCATTATAAAAATAGGAACACTGAACCCCTGAACTAACAAGCACAGGCAAAGTGTAAAAATTAAGTAGAGTAAAAATATGAAACGTATGCTGATCAATGCGACGCAGCAAGAAGAAATGCGCGTTGCACTGGTTGACGGCCAGCGACTGTACGATTTAGACATCGAGAGCCCTGGTCATGAACAGAAAAAAGCCAATATTTATAAAGGTAAAATCACCCGTATAGAACCTTCCCTAGAAGCCGCTTTTGTTGATTATGGTGCTGAGCGCCATGGTTTCCTTCCTCTCAAAGAAATTGCCAAAACTTACTTTCCTTCAGGCTACACGTTCAACGGTCGCCCAAACATCAAAGATGTGATCAAAGAAGGTCAGGAAGTCATTGTTCAGGTTGATAAAGAGGAACGAGGCCAAAAAGGCGCAGCACTGACCACCTTTATCAGTGTCGCCGGCAGCTACCTGGTACTGATGCCAAATAACCCTCGTGCAGGCGGTATTTCTCGCCGTATCGAAGGCGATGAGCGTATCGAACTGAAAGAAGCGTTGAGCCGCCTAAATCTGCCAAAAGGCATGGGCCTGATTGTGCGTACAGCAGGCGTAGGTAAATCTTTTGAAGAACTCGAATATGACCTGAAAGCGTTGCTAGTACACTGGGAAGCAATCCAGAATGCCGCAGACAGTGGTAAGGCACCGTTCTTAATCCATCAGGAAAGTAACGTTATCTTCCGCGCCATCCGTGATTATTTGCGCCGCGATATCGGTGAGATCCTGATAGATAAAGCGCGCGTATTTGAAGAAGCGAAAGCTCACATTGAGCGCTTCCGCCCTGACTTCATCAATCGTGTTAAACTCTATCAAAATGATGTTCCGCTGTTCACGCACTATCAAATAGAGAGCCAGATTGAATCAGCTTTCCAACGTGAAGTACGTTTGCCTTCTGGCGGTTCGATTGTCATTGACCCAACCGAAGCGCTTACTTCTATTGATATCAACTCCTCAAAGGCAACCAAAGGTGGCGATATTGAGGAAACAGCGTTAAACACTAACCTGGAAGCCGCAGACGAAATTGCCCGTCAATTGCGTTTACGTGACCTAGGTGGTCTGATTGTTATCGACTTCATAGATATGACGCCTCCGCGTCATCAACGCGAAGTAGAGAACCGCCTGAAAGATGCGGTACGCGCAGACCGCGCTCGTGTGCAGATTGGCAAAATTTCGCGATTCGGTTTGCTCGAAATGTCACGCCAGCGCTTGCGCCCTTCATTGGGTGAAGCGAGTCAACACACATGTCCACGTTGTGATGGGCAAGGGACTATTCGCTCGAACGAATCGATTGCGCTCTCTATTCTTCGCCTGATTGAAGAAGAAGCGATAAAAGAGAATACAGCACAGGTCAATGCACAAGTGCCAGTTAAAGTAGGCTCTTATCTGTTGAATGAAAAGCGCCGAGCTGTACAACGCATTGAAAAACGCCACAACTGTGACGTTGTGATCATCCCTAACCAACACATGGAAACGCCGCATTATGACGTGGTACGCCTGCGTAAGGATGATGTGCCTGAGAGTGTTAGCTACGATCAGGTTGTAACGCCAGAAGTTGAAGTTGTCGCAACACCAATTGCCGCGCCTGTGGCCAAAGAAGAACCGGTTCTAAAAGGCGTTGCCATGCCCACTGCGCCGGCACCTGCCCCACAACCAGCCGAAGCAGCTAAACAACCTCAAGTACAAAAGCAAGTTGAGGAAGAAGCTGGCTTGTTGAGTCGTATCGGTAAATGGCTCAAAGGCTTGTTTGGCTCTGAAGAAGAGCAAAAAGAAGAGCAGCCTAAGCAACAACCTCGTCAGCGTCAGGATAATCGCCGTCGTAATCAACAGCGCCGTAAGAATCGCAACCGTAATGACCGCCGTAACGACGAACGCAATGATAATCGTAAGGCTGAACAAGACAACAGCGATGCTAAAACACGCAAAGATGAGCAGAACGATAATCAGGAGCGTAGCGAAGGCCGTAATAAGCGTCGCCGCCAGAACCAGCGTCGTCGTAATGACTCGGATAAAGCAAAGCAAAGCCATGAGCAAAATACCGAGCAAAAACAGGACAACGCAGAACAGGCAAGCCAGGAAAAATCGGTTAAGCCACGTCGCCAACGTCGTAACTTGAAAAAGAAAGTGCGTGTAGAGGGTGAGCAAGTCAACACTCAGACCACTGATGCACAACCTGTAGTCGCTGATAACTCTGTGCAGAAGCCTGAGCAAGCTTTGGATCAAGGTACAACAAATGCCGCTGAAGATGCTGCAGCTCAAGAGATGGAAGCTAAGGTACAAGCTGACAAAAAAATTGCGGAAGAAGTAATTGAGCAAACTCAACACAACGAAAAAGTTGAGGAGTCAAGCGAAGAAGATAAAGAGCAACGTGAACAACCTCGCACTCGCTCTCGTCGCTCTCCGCGCCACCTGAGAGCTGCCGGTCAAAAGCGCAAGCGCAATGAAGCTAAGGATGCAACACCTGCATTTGTACCTGTTGCGGATCAAGCCGCCGCTGAGTTCGAAGCCGAGATGAGCGCTACAGCAAAGGCACAAGTTGCAGTTTCTGAGGAAATTCAACAAGCCCCTGCTACTGAAGCATCGGCTGAAGTGCAGGCTGAACAAGCTCCTGTAACTGAAGCTCCGGCTGAAGTGCAGGCTGAACAAGCTCCTGTAACTGAAGCTCCGGCTGAAGTGCAGGCTGAACAAGCTCCTGTAACTGAAGCTCCGGCTGAAGTGCAGGCTGAACAAGCTCCTGCTACTGAAACACCGGCTGAAGTTCAGGCTGAACAAGCTCCTGCTACTGAAGCACCGGCTGAAGTACAGGCTGAACAAGCTCCTGCTACTGAAGCACCGGCTGAAGTACAGGCTGAACAAGCTCCTGCTACTGAAGCACCGGCTGAAGTACAGGCTGAACAAGCTCCTGCTACTGAAGCACCGGCTGAAGTACAGGCTGAACAAGCTCCTGCTACTGAAGTACCGGCTGAAGTACAGGCTGAACAAGCTCCTGCTACTGAAGCACCGGCTGAAGTACAGGCTGAACAAGCTCCTGCAACTGAAGCACCGGCTGAAGTAGAGGCTGAACAAGCCCCTGCGACTGAAGCACCGGCTGAAGTACAGGCTGAACAAGCCCCTGCTACTGAAGTGCAAGCTAAACAAGCTACAGCGCAGACAAAAGCTGTCCGCTCTCGTTATCAATACGTCGCCGAAGCACCAATGACAAAAGCGACGGCTGATGATAGTGCCGATATCAGCATTTCAGTAACGGCTATGCCTGACTCTATGCGCGAAAAGGTAAGTGACAGCGGCCAGGGCTCCGGTTCCAAGTCTCCTACAGCGCGTGCAAGTTCAGCAATGGCGTCGCCAGCTAGCTATGAATAAGCGTTAGCTACACGAAAAAAGGGTCGCCTGTGCGGCCCTTTTTAATGTCTGTAACTCTCATCGTTCAGCAGAAATATGCTTATAGATTACGATGAAACGTAGCTACTTGAAACCTTAGTCCAAAGTAAGCAAATCTCGACACACCGGATAGCAAATCCTGCGACGCCCTCCACATATAGAGGGATATAGCACTAAAGGACATATCAAATACAGGTCCGGTACACACTCTCATAGGGAGTACCGCCTAATTTGTAGAGTGGCCATCATATAGAGATTGTGCATCGTGATACATGACCAGGAATAGAAAGCTTTATAAACACAGAGGCGACTGTATCTTAAGACAGGAAACAGTTTCCGTAGTTGGGCTTAAAGGAGGCGATAGTGATAAAAAGGGAAGCTTTTCAATATAACGAAATACCAGAGCAGTTTATTCTGGTACTTCGTCTTTTGAGTTAAATATATAGTTTTTCCGTCGCCAAGACTTTTTTCAGATAGCGACGAGTTTCACTGTAAGGTAAACCTTGCTGTAGCGCTTCCAGCACACGCTCTGGGGACAAAGAGTTAATCACTCTTGCTGCGCGCTTAATATTGCGCGAGCCATCAGCATTAAATACACTGGCGACGTTCCCTGCTCCCGTATTGTAGGCTGCAATCATACAATACTTACGGCTTAATGGATCTTTGATGGCGCTAAGATAACGATTATTCAGAAGATGTAAATAAGCCGTGCCTGCTTCAATGTTATTGTCCACAATATAGAGATAAGGCGGGCTCATTGGCTCGTCTAACTTGTACAAATAGCGATTGACGTCTACGCCTGCGCTGGTAGGCACTATCTGCATTAAACCAAATGCCGGTATATGTGATTTCGCCAGAGGATTAAAATGGCTCTCGGTATGCATGACAGCCAGCACCAGGCTGGTATCGATTTCAAAGCGTTCGCTTTGTTTTGCTATTTGACCTTGATAGTCTGATGCACGTTTGTGTGCCAAGCCGTTTTTCGGCATTTTGATCCGCACCTGAGTCACTTGCTGAGGCTCAGTCTTTGAGATCTGTCTGACAGATTTTGTTAGGTTTTTTATGCGCTTAGTGGCCAGTTCATCAAGTTCGGCTTTTTTTGTCGCTAACTCTTTACTTGCGGCCTCCACCAATTGTGGTTCAGACTGCAATGCCAGAGCTGCATCGGCCTGCTGCTCTGCTAATTGTTTCTGTTCCTGTGTTTGTTGCTTGATCTGTGCTTTAGCCGCAATGATAGATTTTACACGCAGTCCATTATCTATAGCGACTTGCTCTCTGTGAGTCACACCATCTGTCAATGATTCACCGCTGAGAAAAGACTGAAACAGCATCCCTTCGGATTGACGAAACCTTTCTATGGCCCGAGAAATCTCCTGCTCTGACACATGAGTGCCCGCATGGTGGCGAACACTGAGAATTATTTCATCATTCTCAAAGTCTACTTCTAACCGCTCGCGGTTATCGTCAGAGTAACTGACAAACTGGCTTTGACTGGAAACTTTAGCCTCACCCCACTGCTGGATCAGCTTGTCGCGAAACGCATCAAACTCCGCAAAATGTTGCTCAACATAGTCGTTGAACTCTTGCAAGTGCTGCGCCTTGTAACGCTCAAATTCCGTTTGCTCCTGGGCGCTGGTGTCATAGGTTTGCATTGCCGCTTCCAGTTCATTAAACAAACTAGATGTACTAGCGACCGCTGCCGCGGCTGCAAACTGAGATGCAATCGTCAATGCAAGTATGTTTTTCACAGCCCAACTCCTGTCAATGAATAGCGCGCCAGCAGGCGCGCTCTCTATTAGTTTGTTAATCTGGCGATTTCTTTTTCCAGATCTTTTTCAGCTTTAAACGCTTTAAATTCTTGATACAAGAATTGTTCATCCTGTGGATTAATCTGCTTCTTACTTTCTTTTACCAGATCTTTAAACAAGCTTTTTGTCAGAGCCGGTGAGAGTGTCGTTAGCGCGCAAAAGTAGTCTTTGCCACCAATCTCTACAACATCAGCTTTAATAACGCGTGAACCGTTTAGAGTTTGCTTAGTAAGTTGCTTGGAAACAGAGCTAAAAGTTGCACCAACAGTCGTTTCGTCATTGGCATCAGTGCGATTAGAGAAGGTTTTGTCTAGCCCCTCAATACGTGTTTCAATTTGTTGAGCTAAAGCAAGCCTTGCATTCGCAACAGCCATTTTCTGGTCAATCGAGATATTGCCAGAAAACTTAACGCAATCCGCAGCAGCAATGCCATTTTCAACGGCAGGGTTTAATACCCAGTCGGGTATATTAATCTTCGACTCGGAAGCAGTTTTTTCTCCAGTCGAGCTACAGGCTGTTAACATCCCTGCAACGAGCATAGTAGTAATAAGCGGTTTGATCTTCATGATATTGTCCTTCGAGCTATTGATTGCCTAAGCGATGATTTAAATTTAACAAAAGCCTGACTGCTTTACAGTAATAAATTGTAAGAACGATTTCTTACAATATTCAGCTTCAAAAAAAGCAAAATAATCTTTAAGTTAGTGCAAATATATCCAACTTTTTTGGTATAGTCACCGTAAACTTTATGACAAGCAAAGGAAGCGTAATGCTATCACTTCTCCGTCCCCTGCATTATCGAGCTTGGTTAACAGTGACCCTGATAGTGGTTCTGACAGGATGTAATTCAACACCCGCCAACAAAAATGCAATACTTCTTGCTCAGAATGGTCAATTTGGTCAAGCCAAAACGACAATTGAAACGACCTACTCAGCAACAGGCAAAAACAAGCTGTTACGCTATCTGGAATTGGGAACATTGTATCACCTCGAGCAACAATATGAGCTGAGCAATGACAACCTCGACAAAGCCAAAGCCATCATCGAAGAGCAATATACTGTTAGCGTCTCTGAGCAAGCGTTGGCGCTACTGAGCGGACCGACTTACACCACGTTTGCAGGCAAAGAATTCCATCGTCCGATGATTAACGTGTTTAAAGCGTTAAACTACAATGCTCTGGCAAACAAGCATCCAACTCAGAGACAATACTATTTGGACGCTGCTTTGGTTGAAATGCGCCAACTCGATACCTATTTGTCGACACTAACCGACGAAACGGGTGGCTATGATGGCGAGCCAAGCGGTGACGGGCTCACCGACAGCGTCATGCGTATTTTACAGCCGCTTCTGGCACCGAACGACTTGCTAAAAAACATTGACTACAAAGATGATGCTTTTGCTCACTATATCAGTGGCATTCTGTACGAAAGCAGTAACGAGTTAGATGCTGCCCGCATCCAGTATCAAAGAGCCGCCACAGCTTTTGAGCAAGGCTTTGTTGAACAGTACGACTTAAACAACACCGTAACACTGCAGGCTTATTCTGATCTGGCTCGAGTCATGCGTAAGGCGGGTGGTTATGGCAATGAGCTTAACGCACTTGAAAAAAAGTGGGGAAACAGCATTAGCAAAACAAAGAAATCTGGCCCTCTCCTTACTGTGGTGCAAAATGCGGGGATTGGTCCGCAGCGCAAAGAGTTTAATTTGTTATTAAAAGCAGATCACAGTGCCAAGGCACTCGTTGTGACACCAATACTATGGGGTACGCCTGCTGAGCGACGAGCGCAGATGTGGTGGTTCCAGATGCTATATGCAGATACCAGCTTATTCGACATGATGCAAAATTATGCTACCGGTGACTTGGGTGATGTTGCAATGGGTGCTTTAACTAAGCGTCTGCCATTAGGCGACTCACTCTGGCAAAGCGCCAAGACAGCTGGCTTAATTGATGCCCTGGAGCACGGCAGTCGCATTGCTGTGACATACCTGGAGCCGTTTGAACAAAAAATAGAGAAAACTGAGCTTTGGCTTGATGGCAAAAAAGTAACAGAGCTTGACACTTATCACTCTGTTAGCCTGCTGACCTTACAAAGTGCACTAAAAAATGCCAATACAGAGATGCAGATAGCACTAACGAGAGAAGTTGTAAAAGCTATGACCGCCCATAAAGCAATCCAGAGCACAGGTCTTCAAGCGTTCGATGGCTTTGCTAAGTTAGCAACCAGCGTTGTCAACGCAGTGACAGCAGGTGCTGACTTACGACAATGGCAGTCACTTCCATCACATATTAAGCTGGCACAAGTGCCTGTAACACAAGGTACAGTCAATATTACGCTCAAAACGAAGCTGCGCTCCGGCAGAGTCATTGAGCAATCTGACACATTAGAAATCAACGAAAATATGACGCTGTGGCATACTCGCACTTTCATTGATAGTGCAAAACCCGCGGCACCATCAAACCTGTTTACAATGGAATAATTGTTATGAACTGTAAAACCACACTTTTAAAGCTAACTCCTTTGGTTGTTGCATGTAGTTTAGCCGTCACAGGCTGCTCTTCAACCAAAGTGCAAAGAGTAGATGCAAATCAAGAGGTTGCCCTTTCTGACAAGTGGAACGGCAAGGACTCGCAATTGGTTGCAGAGGCTATGATCAATGATATGTTGAGCTTTCCATGGGTTAACGATCACTTACAAAAAGAAGGGTCGCGTCCTGCTATTATAATCCAGTCAGTCCGCAATAAATCGCATCAGCATATTGCAGTTGATACCTTTTTAAATGATTTAAAACGTTCAATTTTACGTAGCGGCCAGGCTGACTTTGTAGCTAACAAAGATGTTCGCCGTGAGATCCGAGACGAAAGGAAGGACCAGGAGCTGAACGCCAGCCTTGAGACGCAAAATGAAATGGGCCAGGAGCAAGGTGCTGATTACGCCCTGTCTGGCACTATCAACTCTTTCGTTGACCAGCAAGGCGGCGATCGCGTGACTTTCTATCAGGTCGACCTGAGATTGATTGATATGACCACAAACCGTGAGGTATGGAATGGACAGAAGAAAATTCAGAAGCTTCAAGAGCGCTCACGCTTTGGCTTCTAAACCCCTGCTCGCAACCTTGCTAGCAACAGCCATTATCAGTGGCTGTGGAGCGAATAATGCTAACCAGCCCCCTGTTGACACCAAGCCAGCATGGATCACATCCATGCCAAGCTCAAGCTATATGATCTACGGTGTTGGCAACGCGCAAAACACAGGCGATTTGCAGCAGGCAAAACTGGCGGCGCAGGAGGCAGCCCGACTGGCTTTGGCAAAACAGCTCAATGTCACAATTTCTGCCACTACACGCATCGAACAATCAGCAACTGAAAAGTCAATGCAGTTTCATGTTGATGAACTTATCAATTCGAAGGTGCCGGATATTCATTTGCAAGGTGTTAAAATTGAAGATGAATATGTCAGTGCAGATCGACAAACCGTTTTTGCGTTAGCCGCCTTCAACCGCACCGAAGCTGCAATGCAAACGGAGCTTGCTATTCGCGCACTCGATGGAGACATTGCACAGTTCAGGTTGGCAGCCACAGGAAGTAAATCCCAGCAATTAAAGCAGGCCGCGGCGCTTAAAGAACTTTTGGTCAAGCGCAGCAAGCAAAATCGCTATTTGACGCAGTTGCAAGCCGCACCACTTGCTTTGCCAGAAGCAGTTCGGGACAAGCAAGCTGAAGCGGATGCAATCATCAACGACATCAGCTTTAGCATTGAGGGCGATAGCCAGGCACATCGCAAGGTTCGCGATATTTTGGCAAAAGCACTGAGTTCACAGGGAATAAAAGTGACCACAGGTGATGCCGACTTTGCTCTCAAATTTACTATAGACTGGCAAAATATGGAAAAAACCGGCACCTTTTACAGCGTAGCGGAAAGCTATCTGGTAGTGCTGGAAGACGGTGAAGAGCAGGCACACTTTAATACTAAAGTAAAAGCAGCTTCAAGCTATAAAGAGACCGCCAAAAGTAATGCAATGACCAAACTAGCTGGCAAGTTAGGTACTCAACTGGCACAGTTTGTTGTCACTGGTAAATCCTAAACATATCAGCCTCTAAATTTCCTACATGTTAAAGAGGGCTAACACGAGTTAACCCTCTTTCTTATTACTCACTTTCTTGCTGATAGAACTTTTCCAGCTGATCTTTGAGGTTCGGCGGCACGCCTTTAATTGTCAAAGTATCACTTTGCGGATCATACAATACTCGCTCTCCTAAGTGCTTACGTTCGAACCCCACGCTGACGCCACCACCAAGACCAGAGAATTTAACCATAGTGGTGACGGTTTTTTTATCTAGCGGAAAAGACTCTTCCAGTTCATAGCCCTGCTGCTTATAAAAGTCCTCAAACTGAACATCCGAAGACTTAGACACTGTATCTGACAAAGACTCTACATCAGCATCTTCGCCGCTGTTGATACAGTCATTACAATAATCAAAGACCTCCTTGCGGATCGCGTCTTTTTCTTCCTTCCCAAACTGTTGTTCAGCCAGGTAATCTTCTACTGCATGCAGCATAGTCTGCGACTGCTGTTTTGGATCAATGCCTTCGGCGCAGCCCAGAAAATCAAGAAAGAAATCCGCTACCTTTCTGCCCGCACGACCTTTAATGAACGAGATATAACGATTTTCATCCGCTTGCGTATCCCAGGCTGTCAGGTCTACACGTGCAGCCAGCTGCATACGCGAAATATCTAAATGTCTTGATGCAGCCAGGTCCAGCTCAGAGGTAATCGAGTAATGCTCTTTGATATTGATCATAGCTATCAATAAGTAATCGCTGGCAACATACTGATAGTGACAAAACACCAGGTAGCCGGTTTCATTGAATGCATATTTGTTCAGCTCTTCTTTAAGAACTTCAGTTGCCTGCTGCGTCAGATGCCAAAAAGCCAGCTCGTTATTACGGTAGCTTTGCATTGCCGACGCAACACGGCTGTCTTTGTCGGGATCAAAGGCACAGAAGCCCTTTCCAGGTTTGCCATTATAAGCATGGTGGAGTTGCTCTATGAATACCGCGACCCGATCATTAACCTGCATCTCATCTTCGCGCAAATGAATTTGTGTTTCTTCGTCTTGCTTGTCTACATAGTGTACAACAAGCTTGTTCACCTCAATGCTCATCTTTGTTTTTAACGCCTCTGGTGTTAGAATAGAAAGAATTATAACTCTTTTTATTTGAACCAACCGATGCCTATCCAGTCAAAATATTCCAACCAACAAGTAGAACAAATTGTCGACCAACTGTTAAACGTACTGACAGAGAATCAGGCAACCGTCGATTTAAGCTTAATGTGTTTAGGAAATTCTATCACGCACATCATCAAAGAGCATGTGCCAGAACAGAAAAGACAAGCGGTTGCTGAAAATTTTGCCAAGGCGTTGACTCAGTCGGTAAAGTAACTGAATGAACCTTTCTTCGCACAGCCCTTTTTCGTCAAAGGCCAGTCAGCTGTTGAGCTGGGGGCACTGGTTTACCTTTGCCAACATTGGTTTAGTATTAATCATTACCTTAAGCTATCTGGCCGCAGACAAAGCGCCTTCTACGGCGTTGGGCTGGCTCTATATGTTGGTCACCTGGCTCAGTCATACCAGCTTTATCACCTTCTGTGTATTTGTACTGAGTATATTCCCCCTCAGCCTGATTTTCCCTTACCCAAGACACATTCGGGGTATGGCAGCCTGTGTTGCAACACTGGGGATCTCGGTACTGTGCATTGATGCTTTTGTTTATTTCCAACTTGGTTATCACCTTAATCTTCAAGCGTTACCCGAGATACTGTCACTTATCTGGAAAACCATCAGTGGCTCACCGGCTATCAATAGCCTGATTGTTATCGCTATTATTGCTTCGATCTTAGGTTTTGAGCTTATTGTCGGTAACCATGCGTGGCGTCACCTTGAACGTCTGAAGGGTTACTCCTTCCCCAAAGTGGCCAGCTCAATTCTGGTCACCTGTTTTGCAACCAGTCACATTATGCACATCTGGGCGGACGCAAATAGTTACTTCGACATCACAATGCAAGACAATGTACTGCCCTTGTCTTACCCTACCACTGCCAAGACTTTGCTTGCCAGGCATGAACTACTCGATATGCAAGAATACAATCAGGCGAGATCGCTCAATGTCGTGCCCAATGAAGTGACCTATCATCCACCAACTTCATTGGATGTTTGCCCTACGCAAAGCCCTCCTGTCAATATTGTGATTGCGAAGGCACTGAATGTGCACACTGAACAGTTATTGGCGCATCCAACCTGGTACCATTCAGATCAATTACTGGCACCTACAAACATTGACGATTTCAGGTTTAACCTAATCTATGGCCTTCCTGCATACTACAAAAAGCCGCTCAGGGCTGACGAGCAGCCCCCTGTTTGGTCCTCGCGCCTCACTTTATCGGTGACGGGAATACCCCAATTCGAATTTATTGGTAAGCCCAGTGACGCAAACCTGAACATATCATTTGCAGAACAAGACTTTAAGTTGTCAGAAGATGTTCCTGCAACAATAGTCGTTGTCGAACCTGACAGCTCAGACATTGTTACAACAACACGTTTTATTACCAATATTCCCGCTTTTTTCGGACACTCAGAACTAATTCAACTAAGTGACGTGATGACCACGATAATCGCAGAACACTTTCAATGTCACACGCTCGCGACAGCGAGTATGTTGGGCAACAATGTTGCTACAGATACACTTAATGAAGGTGTGAACTACTCTCGCGGCGTGCTCATTGCGTACAAGAAAGATCGCATCACTCTCATCGCACAGGATGGCAGCTACAAGCAAATATCTGCCAAAGAAGGATTCACTTTAGATCAAAAGCTAGACGTGCCCTTTTTAATTCAGAGTATTAAGCGGCTTAAGCAATTCAATCAGACGCCGGCAGGAAACTAGCACGGCGTCAATTCGAGTACTTGCGATATTGAACAGTTTTACTATCTTGAAATGTAACTGCAGGTTTCAGGGAAGCTTTCACTATGAGGATACTAATGATTTTGTCTTGGCTATTGTTGCCAATGATAAGCTCGGCCAAAACAACATTCAGCTACTATAAGTGTGTCACGGGAGAAACGACTGTATACAGTCAACATCCGTGTGCAGCCAACGCTACACAACATACTTTAAGCCATTCTAATCCTGAAGCTCCGCCTCCCGATGGCCAGTATACAAAGACACTCAACAATATAGAACGCCAACAGCTTATTCTCAGGTTGAAGAAAACACTGCGAGCTAAAAAACAACAAGCCGCTGTATTGGGCAGAAAAAGGGATGAAGCAACCCGGGACGAGCAAAGACGCGTTTCGCGCATGATGGAAAAAGGTGAACGGGCTAAAACACTAAATGAAGTAAAGCGCAATATAAAGTCTATAAACACGGCATATCTTAAAGAAGTCAAAATTCTAAATAAGGAAATTACGAGACTGGAAAAGCGCCTTAAACGTTTAGAGTAACCCCTTGCATCTCATACTAATTTTACTTAATACATGTTTAATTTGAAGGGATAGATTGGTATTACACCCGGAAAAAGCAATACCAGTTTCACTGAATACTCGTCCGATTTGAAGAAGCAAATTGGTACAACCCCAACAGCATTCGAACTTGAGAGAGCGACATTTGTGCGCTACAGTAACTCGCAGATTAGGAGGTCCGATGAGTTGCCAAGTTCAAATAATTGCAGAATACATTCTGTCAGGGTTCCATGCTCACTTTGCGCTATTTCAAAAAATTACGGCGCGAGCTCCTGCTGCATTTGCACAACAAAGATGGGGAGAGATTGAACAGATCAGTAAACAGCGGATCAGTTTATACGACACCCGAGTCAACGACACAGTCGAAGCACTGAAAAAGCAAATCACGCAAGGCCCCCCTGACGAGTCACTCTGGCATCAGATAAAACTGTACTATGCGGCGTTACTTTCCTTTCACCCTCAGGCTGAACTAGCTGAAACATTTTACAACTCTGTGTTTTGTAGATTGTTTCATCGTCGATACTATAAAAACGACTTTATTTTTGTCGCAACCACACTTGAAAAGCCCACAACCTTACCCATTGAAGCCGAATTCCGAAGTTATTTTCCTGTGGTTTCCGGACTCAAACCCACAATCCGCAGCATGATTTCGCATATGGATTTACAGTGTGGTTTTCGCGATCTGGAACAAGATATTAGACTGCTGGTAAAAGCCTTCATTAAACAGGCACCGAGCACCCACCACAGTCACCATGGGCTGCGCTTTGATATTCTCACCGCGCCTTTTTATCGTAACAAAGGGGCTTATATCGTTGGTCGGGTTGTTTCAAAGTCTGGTGTTCAGCCATTCATCATTGCGCTGTTACATCACCCACAAGGTGGCATATATATCGATGCGCTGTTGACCAAAAGTGCCCAAATGCGTGTCATTTTTGGTTTTGCGCGTGCATATTTTCTGGTTGAAACCCAGGCACCGTCTGCAATGGTTGGATTTTTACAGCAGCTAATGCCAAACAAAACAACCGCGGAGCTATATAATGCCATTGGATTTCACAAACAGGGAAAGACCGAGTTCTATCGCGACTTTCTCTTTCATCTTCAGCATAGCGAGGATATCTTTACCGTAGCGCCAGGCACGCCAGGAATGGTCATGATGGTGTTTACCCTTCCCAACTTTCCCTTTGTCTTTAAAGTAATAAAAGATGTGTTTTCTGAGAGTAAACCCTTCGGCAGGGATACTGTACTGGCACGCTACCAATTGGTTAAAAGTCATGACCGGGTTGGTCGCATGGCCGATACCATCGAATACTCAGAAGTGGTGATCCCTAAAAGGAAGTTTTCTCCGGAACTACTGAATCAACTCAAAGCAACAATAGCTAACAATTTGAGAGATGAAGGAGATTATGTAGTCATTAAGCATTTATACATCGAGCGGCGTATGACACCACTGAACCTTTTTCTGCAAACGGCCGATGAGCAAACCGCCAAACAGGTTATCGAAGACTATGGTCATGCTATCAAGGAAATGCTTAGTGTAAATATATTCCCGGGAGACATGCTCCTGAAAAACTTTGGTGTGACCAAACACCACAGAGTGATATTTTATGATTACGACGAAGTGCAATACCTGACCGATATGAATTTTAGATCTATGCCTAAACCTTCACTGGAAGACTTATATAGTGGCATATCAGAGCCTTCAGCAGCACCAAATGACGTATTTCCCGAACAATTGTGTACATTTGTACTGACAGACCCTAAACTCAGAGCGGTGTTTGAGAGCGCTCATGAATCATTGCTTAAGGTGAATTATTGGCAGCAAGCTCAGCGGGACGTAAAAACACATGTTGTGAAACAAATATATCCCTACCCCGCCGCACAACGCTTCTACCAACATATAGAATAATAAAGGAACACAGTGAACATAAGTAAAATTGATCTGAACCTATTGGTTTATCTGGATACGCTATTACGAGAATGTAATGTAACTCGGGCAGCAAACCAGTTAAGCATTACTCAACCTGCAATGAGCAATGGCCTGAAGCGGCTTCGAAATTTGTTTAACGATCCCATTCTTGTTCGGACAAGTGAAGGCATGGTGCCCACAGAGCGCGCACTGGAGCTCCAGCCTGTTATCCGTGGCATTTTAATGACATTAGAAGAGACACTGGCGCCAAATCGAGAGTTTGAACCCGGGCAAAGTAAACGGGTCTTTCGGATTATGGCCAGTGACTACGCAGCCAGCACTCTGGCTCCTAAGCTGCTAAATAAACTCCACATGGAAGCCCCAGATACCACACTCGACATTCTCACCCCCAGTGATGTTACTTTCCATGACGTGGAGAATGGCAAGGTCGATATGGCGATAAACCGATTTGAAAACCTGCCCCAGTCTTTTCATCACAAACGCATTTGGAAAGATAGCTTTTGTTGCTTGATCAAATCAGACAACCCAATAAGGGCAGACTTCAATCTGGATGCCTACTTAAAGGCACGACACATCTGGGTGAGTAAGACTGGCTTTGGTGTTGGGGTCGGTATGGATCCGGCTGACGTTCAAAAACTGGGTTGGGTGGATGAAGCCCTGGCTCACTTCGGAAAGCATCGCAACATCGCAACATTTACACGTAATTACCACGTTGCAATCCACCTGGCAAAAGAGCAAAACTTAATTGCGACCTTGCCATCAAAAGCAGCCAATATATACCGAGACGATCCCAATCTGGCGATCCTTGAGCCCCCCTTCCCTATTCCGCCATTTGAGTTAGATATGATTTGGAGCCCACTTTTACATCGTGATGCCAGCCATATCTGGTTAAGGCAAAAAATAGCGGAAGTCGCTGAGGCATTAAAATAGCGCCCAGCGCTGCAATAGATATAGGGGTTCCCCTATATCTCGTTCTCCAGCATAGCCAATGCGCGCTTCTCACTGTCACACACTTCACCGTTTGCTTCACTGATTTTGTGGGCAATTGATACGGCTAATTCGCGCATTGGTTTATCTACAATATGACTCAACCTGTGCTGAATGTAGCTTTCAGTCTGCTCTTGTTTAATGGCTACCAGGCACTTACCTAATGCATCATCCATGTAATCTTGTAATGAGATAGCTGAATTCCAGCGCAAAGTTTTCGCCCAATCCCGGACAATATTCATTTCCTCAGTTTCAATTTTTCCATCAATACTGACAAACAACAGAGCAATATCCAACAAGGACTCTTTTTGTAATTGCTCCACACATATTCCCATATCAAAGTGGTTCAATAGTTGTTCAAATTTCATAATAATTAGTTCCTTGTAATTGAGATGACCTTTACCAGTGTCAGCAATGATCCTGTTATCAGGGTACCTGATACCAGGATTTAATCCATTCGACACTTGCTTGCCAATGTCGACATATAATCACATCTAGCATTCAAACATATTCTACAAATGCCAGGTTGTCACTTTAAAAATCGTCAACTCACGCCCCCTGAGCTAGACTTTCTTAGAAAACACCGGAGTCGCTATGCCCTTATTTACAGTCTTAGTTCTGAAAATATTACTTATTTTAGGCTTATCACTGTCTGCTCATGCTCGTGTCTCAATTTCTATAGAGGAAGATATTTATCAATACGCGAAGGAAATTCTGGCGGGACAGTCCATTTCAGACTTCACCACAGAAATATTCAACCACCCAAAATGCCAACGTGACGTGGTTGAATTTCTCATCGCACAACGTGCGCTACAAGAAGGAGGATTTAAACACTCTTTTAACTTTACGTTGGGCAATTACGATGCCAGAAACCTGAAGTTATTGGAGTCAGGCTTACTGCTTATGAGTTTTGATACAATCTGGCTTACTCAAGCCAAGATGATTGCCAATGATGTATTAATTTCAGAGCCGATAATCGAAAAAGGAAGATACTTTGCTGGGATCTACACATCACATACCAATAAAACTCTTATTCGGAATAAAATTTCCACAGATCTGAGCAAAGTGAGTGTTGTTAGTAGCAAAGCCTGGTTAGTCGACTGGGTTACACTCAAAGCATTGTCACCTCAGCAGCTTCATCATGAGGATGACTGGATCACAATGGCTAAGTTGGTCAGTAATGGCTGGGTTGATGTCATGTTGGTCTCCTTCAACAATACTCGCCCGTTTTTCTACGAAGGAACGGGCTATAGGATAGAAGCTATTGAGGGAGTAAAGGTCGCCCTTCAGGATAGCCGTCATTTTATAGTTTCCAGGCACCACCCTCTTGGTCAGCAGGCCTATGATGCGCTAAAGGTAGGCTTGGCAAAATTAAAAGCAAGTAACTTTATCTATCAGGCTTATCGCCAGTGCGGTTTCATCAACCCTTTGGTTGATGAATGGCACACTCTTTAACCCTAAAATCGCAATTATCAGTTTTAATTTTGGGTATTCATAATTCTTCCATTTTCTTCTCCTAAATTTCCAGCCTCTCGGGAATCTGTCATATTAGGAACAAATAATGAATGAACTAAAACTGGAAGTGAACACTACTTTTTACTGCGTCGTTGGCGCTTTCGTTATTGCACTGCTAGCACTGGCTGGACTTTTCACCGAACTCAATCTGTCTTTTCTGGCTAGACTCCAGATCACCTTAGCCAGTGTTGTAACCATTGCATTTGCAATAAACTTTTTGATGAGCCTGGCAGGCCGTAAACGGGTGACATTGTGCAATCAGGGACTGTCGTTTTTTAGCCTGACTGGTCGTCGACATTACGTACCCGCTGAAAACATTCAATCTATCGAGTTCGTTAATTACGTAGGTTTGACCATTACAAAAGTCAAAACTCAAACTGGTGTAATTAAGCTTCTTGCCTTTAGAGTGCGTAAAGAGCAACAGCAACGTCTTAAAAATATGGGCTATCTGGCGTAGATAACTTGCTCCGGGTACCTATTGTGATTAGCATGCAAATATCAACGAAATAGAGACATGTTATGACAGCACAGTATTCAATCGGACAAGCTGGCAAACCTTGGGGCCAGAAAGAGAAGCAACAATGGTTGCTACAGCAAACCAAAAAGCGTGATTATTTTGAAGACATAGTGCCTGCTATCAACGCACTTAAAAAGCACTTTAATGTTGAGCAGTATGGCGTACTAAAATACGACAGCCACTACCCAGTGTATGCGCTCAAATCTATGCCATGGCGAACTGATCTACCCATTGTACTGGTAACTGGTGGTGTACATGGTTATGAAACTAGTGGCGTGCTGGGAGCGCTGGCATTTGCAAAAAAGCACACCCAGACTTATCAGGGTAAATTTAATCTAGTTGTGCTACCGTGTATTAGCCCATGGGGCTATGAAACGATTAACCGCTGGAACCCTCAGGCTGTAGACCCTAACCGCTCTTTCTATTCACAGAGTCCGGCTGAAGAGTCCGGACTCGCCATGGACTACGTCAATGATTGCCAGGAGCGAATTATTCTTCATATCGACTTACATGAGACTACGGATACGGACAATAGTGAATTCCGTCCGGCGCTTGCGGCTCGCGACGGCAAAGTCAATCATAACTGGAATATTCCGGATGGGTTTTATCTGGTTGGACACAGCCAAAAGCCTGAAGCAGAATTTCAGCGACACATAATCAGCACTGTAAAGAAAGTCACTCACATTGCCGAAGCAGATGAACATAATGCCCTGATTGGCGTCCCTGTAGAGCAGTTTGGTGTCATTAATTACGATGCCACCAAACTAGGTCTGTGCATGGGCATGACAAACGCACCGTACGTTACAACCACTGAAGTTTACCCCGACAGCCCGAATACAACACCGCAGAATTGTATTGACGGACAGGTCGCTTCTGTTGAAGGCGCTATTAGCTACCTCGACAGCATCATGTAGATCACGCCATTAACTCTCCGTGCTCGTGAATAATCTCGAAAATGTCTCTAAATGAATGAGCTTTTTGAAAGATATTTACGGGCATATGCAAAGCCCTGGCAATATCAGACGAAGAAATCATTCCTCTTAAACCACCTTTTTCATCCATTAATAGAACATGCTGCTGTCCAAGCTCTCTGAGCGTCTGTAACACATCACCTATCTTAGCGTTTGCAACGGTCGTAAAGCGCATGGCATGCAAGTCCTGCTTTTTCGTCATCACATCTTCAACAGTTAAGTCACTGCGCGCTACTTGTCGTTTCTGTGCGATTGATAAGACTCGCCGTCCCGACAAGTCCTTTGAGTTTACCACCCCCAAGAAGGTATCATCATGATCCACAACTAATTTTGACCGTACGTGACCATTTAGCATCATGTAAACTGCATGATCTATGTCTACATCCTTTTGGATCATCTGTGGCTGACGTCTTGCAAAATCAGTAATTACCTTAGTTGCCGGACTCGATAAGCTCAGCGCTTCTGCATCATAGTAATCACAAAACTGATAGACCCCTTCTAGCTTTAGCGTTTGTAGCGATTTGTACTCACTCATATTTCCTCCGCTGCCTAACTATGGCCGCACTCTAAGGAAAATATGGAACATAGTTGCATTTTATGCAAGACAACAAATCACTCGGTGTAATCCTCTGTAATGGCATAATCAAAGCTAACTGATTACAATGTTAAGGTTCGCAATTGTCTTTGCCCGGACACAAATAATGACCTGATGAGTCAGGCCTTATTATTGTGAATATTTCCTGAAATAACAGTACCCGTTTCGGCGGGTTCTTTTTATAAACTGAAGGTAACTAAGGAAATAGTCCCTTCAACAAGGTAGAATCTCCACCGAAATTCAAATTCGTGTGCGTCACTTATACGGAAAGTTAGGAAAAATTTATGGCTTATTTAATCGATGAACAGAAACTAGAAAAAATTTACCTGAAAAGTTATCACACTTTTGGGCGCTACAAGTTTAATGTAGATACGTTCGTCGATAAGCCCGGCATTTCCAGGCACCATGCCATTATCGAGCACGCCAATGACACTTGGTTGATCCGTGATGTCAGTACTAACGGGATCTGGATCAACGACAAAAAGATCGATAAAAACCTTCCTTATCAGCTCTCGGAGCACGATAAAATAGACTTTGCCGCACCCGGCCAAAACTCTTATGTTGTGGCTAACTTAAATGCCAATTGTCAGTATCTGGTTTCACAAAGTAACCCAAACCAGGTTATTGAGCTCGAAAACCAAATCTTGCTTCCCAACGATGAAGAAGCCAGCCATATCGTATATTTTGATGCGTTACTCAACTACTGGTTCCTTGAAGACCTCAATACCTCAGATAGGCAAGCCCTGATCGATGGCGGTGTTGTTTCTCTATTTGGCCAGCAATGGCTATTCTACTGTGCCAATACATCAACAATGACCAAGCACTTGGACAACCAGCCTGTGGTAAAACCAATCGCCCTTAATTTCAGCGTCAGTCAGGATGAAGAAAAGACGGACTTGACACTGGAACTGGAAGGTCAGGAAATTGACTTAGGTTGCCGCACACACCATTATCTTATGCTGTTGTTAGCCAGAACACGTATTGATGATAAACAAAATGGTATGGACACAGAGTCCCAGGGGTGGCTTTACCGAGAAGATCTCGCCAAAGCACTGGGAGTACAAACCAATCATATGAATATTATGGTACATCGTGCCCGTAAGCAGCTGACTGAGGCTGGCGGTGACAGAGCACCGGAGTTGGCTTATGTGTTGGAAACCAACAATGGTAAAATTCGTCTTAATTGTCAGAATATTACCATTGTTAAAGGGTGCCAGTTAGAAACTCGGATTTCTATCTAGCCATTGTATCTCAGGGCCGGTATGGACCGGCCTCGCTGTTTATCCGCTGCTCAAGCGCTCTGAAACAGCCGACCTTATTTAATAATTCCATCATTACAAACAAGGGGCCTATCAATAACCCCATTAGATCATCCGCAAAAGCCGGCTTCTTTCCTTCAAAATAATGCCCGATAAACTGGATCACCCAGCCAACGACAAATAAAGCAAGTCCCGTCATATAGAACCAGATAACGCCAATGCCCGCCTGAGCCACTGTCTCAAATGCATAATTGGCTGCTACCTGACAAAGTAACAAAAACCCTATCATCCAACTGCCAAGTGTAGGTGACAGGTATAAGTAGTAAATGCTGACAATTAGAATCAAACAGGCAGACAAGGTTACCTGGGCCAGATTAAACATGCCAAATGGCAGAAATGTCATCCAAACAACCGCGAACACGATCAGGGGGACACCAACAAAATGTGTTGCAATATTGCGCTTATCTCTGTGATAAAGTGCATAATTGATAAGGTGCTGTTCAAGTGATTTCATCGTTCTTATTCTTTTGAGTAATTACTTTATTTTATAAAGCCGTAATCCGCGGAAAAAGTCAACACTGTCCCAATATCAGACCACCCATCTCTTAAATAAAAATGCCGCCAGGTTTCTGGCGGCATAAATCACTGGGTTATTAACGGTAATGAACACGGTTTGTCATCTCCGTTATTTACTACTGTAGACCAATCAGATAAACAAACAAGATAAAAACATAAATTTAACCCAAACGTAACCTTTCACTCATTCCAGAATGCCGTCCTGCCTGTGTCTGCATCGATAATTGCAACACCTGTGGCTGGCAATTCAATTCCAGGTGTCGTTTTGCACGAGTGATCCCCGTGTATACCAACTGACGATTAACCCCCTTTCCTGCTCGCTGGATTGGCGGCAGAATCAACGCTGTATAATCGAACTCAGAGCCCTGCGATTTGTGAATGGTCATGGCATAAACCAGCTCAAAACTGGGGAGCCTCGCCGGGTAATAGTATCTTACCGTGTTTTGTTCATCGATGAAGGTTGCATAAAGCTGACCATCGTCATCAGGTAATACGATACCAATATCACCATTAAAGAGCTTAAGCTGGTAATCATTTTGCGTAATCATAATTGGCATACCAGCATAAAATCGACTGTACGGTACAATCAGCCTGCGCTGTGCGAGTTTCTGTTCAATCCGCTTATTCAGCTCTGACACACCATAAGGACCTTCTCTGACCGCAGCCAGAAGCTGATACTGGCCAAACAGAGTATGCACATCTGCAACATCACGATTGTCTTCAATGGCATTCAGATACGCACTGTAATGATCTGCTGCACGCTCAAGCAAGGCATTATATTGCTCCACGCCGAGACCATAAAAGCTCAGGTCGCTAAACCCGTGATTTATAATCTGCTGCAAACGCTCTGGCTGATTATGGTTAACAGCACTTGCCAGTTGCCCAATCCCACTGTCACTTTTAAAGCGATGACTTTGCTGCAAAAATGCAGTGGTATCAGCCAGTACATAACGAGTCGCTTTGCCTTTTAGTACTGCACGACCTGCGAAACACATTTGATTTAAAAACGCAGCCCGGTTGACCGTATATACAGGTTGAGATCCTAATACCAGATGTCCACACAAGTCGCTCAAGATGCTCCCTGTATCAACTGAAGCTAGCTGGTCCTTATCACCCAGCAAAATCAGTCTGGCATGAGGTGGCAATGCCTTCACCAACTTGCTCATCAAAGCCAAGTCAACCATGGAAGCTTCATCTACTATCAGCAAGTCGAGATGCAGTAAATTCTGCTCGTGATGGATGAACCGATTGGTATTAGGGATGACCCCAAGCAAACGATGAATGGTTTGGGCCTGCTCGGGGATCTTCGCAGCCAACTCAGGGGCCAGTGCAAGCCGCCCCTTAGCACCGATTATTGACTCGCTGAGCCTTGCAGCAGCTTTACCTGTTGGCGCCACCAGCTTTATACCCAGCGGTACATCGGCATACAGCGATTGTAAAATCGCTAGCAGCTTAGTCACTGTGGTCGTTTTACCAGTCCCGGGGCCACCCGTAATCACGCAAAACCCGCTGGATGCTGCCATCGCGCAGGCGACCTTTTGCCAGTCAACTCCCTGAGCATTATTGTCAGGAAAGTAATAGTCCAACAAATCGCTCAACTGCGATTCATTCAGACTGATGGATTGCTGTGCCATCGATTGAAAACGGGTACTAAGATACGCTTCATATTCTGCCAGCCGTCCCAAATATAGTCGGCCTGCGAACAGCCTCAACGGCTTGCCTTCTCCTACCGCAGGATGTTCACTCAGTGCCGCCAATGCCACTTCAGGATCATCAAACGGGGTATAGGGTAATGTAGTCACCAAACCCGACATGCCAGAAAACGCACTTATATCGTCTGCGCTTAACGAAAACGGGTTCTGCCAGTCTATATCTGTGAGCAACAAACAGGTATGCTGACTTTGCTCGGCGCGTTGCAGTAATAAAACAAGATAAAATACCGCGTCAAATCTTTCCTGACACAGCAGCTTTGCCAGTGCTACATCTGCAACACGCACGCGCCGGGCGTGGATTAACAGTGCAATGTAAGCCTGATGGTCCAGATTGTCGGCCGGGAATTCAAACATACTCTGTGTCATTATTCTTCTCCCGCCTCGAACAAGGCATCCAGTTGCAGCAAAGTACTTTCATCAAGTTGTGTAAAGAAACATCCGGCACCATCGGGTAGTGCCCGCAGGAACAAATAATAAACGCCACCCAGATGACGCTGTGGGCTATAGTCGGCAAGGCGGTGCTTTAACAGCCGATGTAAGGCAACGGAGTAAATCAAATACTGAAGGTGGTACTGATGGGAATTCATTGCCAGTGCGAGATTATCAGCCTGATAATCGGCCGAGGTATCTCCCAGATAATTTGATTTATAATCGAGGATAAAATATCGCCCCTGCCAGACAAAAATCAGGTCAATAAATCCTTTGAGCATGCCCTGCACCTCATCGAAGCGCAAGTGACTGGGCGCACCTGTGATTTGCGCAATCAACTTATTGAGCCTGGTATAAGACAAACGCTTAAGCGGTAACTGAAACTCCATCTCTACCAGGCAATCCACAACGGCTAGCTGGCTGAGTGACAGCTCTGGGATCGGGTTTAATGGCGCATTCAGACATCCCAGGATCCAGTGCTCCACGGTTTCCTGCCACACTGTATCGAGATGATATTTCTCAAGACAGGCTAAGGTTGCTTCGGCTAAAGTCAGCTTGTCTGGCGAGGCAGGGGCATGTGGAGAAGTAAAGTCAATTTGCTCAAATATCTCGTGCAAACAACTACCAGCTCTTGCGCCTTTGACAAAAGTGTATGGTGTATGACGTTTAATCACACTCGGCTCAGGCAAGTCAATTTTATGGTTCTCATCTTGCGCCCCTACGGGCCGCTCAGCACTGGCCTCATGATAGCTAAGCTGGCTGAAACTCGTCATGCGCCAGTTATGCTCAATGGTAACCTCGACGGGCCGGGTGTGTGTATTCTGAGTTTGTTCAGTGAGGGTTGGCTGATAAAAACAAGGTACTGTTTCTAATGTCTGGTAAGCCATTTCTGCATTACCTGCACACAACTGCCTGAGTTGCTCGTGCCATTGTGTTGCTTGCGTTACTTTTTCATTACCAAATAGCACATACCCCAAGGCACTTTGCTGGATCCCCGGCTTTTTACTGCGACCCAGAGGCAGGTTGTACAAACCAAGACTGCAATAGTGAATTGCCCGAGTCAGAGCAACATAAAGCAGACGGATATCCTCAGCCAGGCGCTCCTGTTCAGCGCTCTGTTGCGCATGTTCGTCAGCATCCAGATTGAGTACCAGCTCGCCGTTTTCATGATAAATCGCGTCATCTAATCCCCTGTAAGCACTGGCAAAAGGCATGTAGACCAGCGGATATTCAAGCCCTTTGGAAGCATGCATGGTCACGATCTTAACCAGATCAGCATCACTTTCCAGTCGCAGCTGAGTGCCTTCATAGTTGGGGTTGACACATTGAGACTGCAACCAGCGCATTACTCGCTGTGTGCCTTCCAGCTCAATTTGTTTATGTTGTAACAATTCAGCCAGATGCCGGTAGTCAGTGAGCCAGCGCTCAACCTCAAAACCCGCCTGCTGCCAAAGTAATACAAGTTGATTATCAACCAGTAAAGACTCCAGTGTGGCCATCGCCCCTTGCTGATACCATAATTGCTTAAGCTGGGCGAATTGCATAAGATAGCGCTGCCATTGCCCTTCCTGAGTGCGCAGTGTATAAATCTGCTGCTCATTCAGTGCAAACAACGGCCCTGCCAGAACCCCACGTAATGCAGCTTCATCATAACTGCCATGCACAACATGGAGTAACTGCCAGACGGCTTGGGCAACGGGCTGCGAGAAAACACTGTCACGAGCCAGGTAGACGCTACTCACTCCAGCTGACTGCAAAGCCTGTTTGATTTCGCGCGCTTCGTTTCTGTCACGGACCAGCACACAAATATCTGCTGCCAGTACCGCGCGCTGACCGATGCAGGCTCGCCCCTGCTGCGCCAAAGTCAAAAGCTGTGCAATTTGCGCGGCAAAGCCCTGCGCCAGTATAGGATAAGCTTTGGCTTTGGAAGTTACGGGTTCCTCATCATCTTCAAACACATTGAACTGCAATGCAGGTGGTTCGATACCATCCAGGGTAAAGGTATTGTCAGCATCTTTGCCCGCAGCATCCACTTCAATAAACGGAATATCACGATTGAAAATAAAGCTATCCGGCTGCGTTGTAAAAATGGTGTTGACGGCTGACACCACACGCCGAGATGACCGGTAGTTTTTATCCAAAGTGAACTGTCGTGTCTGATCAACCTGGTGCTTAGCACCGATGTAGGTGAAAATATCCGCACCACGAAACCCATAAATAGCCTGTTTAGGATCGCCAATCATGGTCAGCCCCTGACCATTTTCGCTACCATAAATGCATGAGAATATGCCAAACTGGGTTGGATCTGTGTCCTGGAACTCATCAATCATGGCTACTGGATAAAGCTGTGCTATTTTGTCTGCCAACACCTTACCTTGCGTACCCAGTAATGCCTGATGTAAATCGTGCAGTAAATCGTCCGGAGAGATGAGGCTATGCTCCAGCTTAGAACGACTCATCAGTGTGCGGACTTCTTTCAACGCATGCTGTAGCAAAGCGATTGGCAAACCCTTAGACACACTCTGGTGTAATTGTGCCATCTCATCGAACCACGACACGGCTGGATGAATAACAGGCTGACCCGTTTTTGTATAGTTTTTAGGGTCACTCAGCTGGGCCTCACCCCATAATGCAAACGAATGCTTACTGGTACCAAATTCAAAAAACCAGTCCTCCCCCATGCAATAATCGATCAGCGCCTGAATATTCGCAGGCCGCCCAGGGGCTTTATTTTTAGCCAGTCCGGCATCACGCAACACCTGGAAAAAATCAGAGTTCAGAAGCTTTTGTTTAAACTGTACAGCCTGGTTTTGATACTGTGTTCTCAGATCCAGAATACTTGCCAGGTCGAGCTCTGGCTTAAGCTGCGCATCTGCGCGTTTGAGTATCGGGTAGAGGCGTTTCGCTAAAGCCTGTGGATGTGAAAAATGTGATAACACCAGCTCAGTCTTATCCGAGTCTAGGGGATAAACGAATCGTCTCCAGTGGTCCTCCACAGCCGCATTGAAGAGCTCGCTGTCATCCAGAATAAACTCCAGATTAAAGCTCAGGTTAGATTCAAATGCGTGTTGCTTGAGCATACGCTGACAAAAACCATGAATAGTAAAAATCGCCGCTTCATCCATTGACTTAGCCGCCGCATCAAGTAAATGATAAGCACTTTCCTGGTCTTCAACCTGCGCCAGCAGTTCGTTAATCAAGGTATCCTTGCACTCATCACCGAGCAAAGCATCCCTTGCCTGTACAATTCGCCTGCGCACCCGGTCTTTGATCTCCTGAGTAGCCGCTTCTGTAAAGGTCACCACCAGGATCTGTTCGACACTAAAGGGAGTCGATTGTGTTTTTGAGTCAACTAATCCCAACAGGTAACGTAAATAAAGGCCGGTAATGGTATAGGTTTTACCGGTTCCGGCACTGGCCTCGATCAGATTGTGGCCTGATAAAGGCATAGTTTGTGGATCAAGCCGTTTCATAGCGGGACTCCTGAGCAAGGTCGATAAGCGATGTCAGCATATCTCGACTCAGTTGCGTAAATTCAGTTTCGCAGGCCTGTAATGATGGAAAGCTCAAAGCGACATAAGGGTCTTCACTGTCTCCAAACCCAACATATTGGCCTCCCTGGAACTTACTTAACGCTTTGCTCATATTCTGTGTTTTACAATATTCGTAGCTGGTAGCCGGGAAAAAAGGCACCGCACAAGTGATCAATTTACCATAAAACGCCAGCCACTTTGACAGCTGCCCATACGCATCATCACGGCTTATCGGGGGAAAAGCACTTGCTCGTCAAGCCCATATATATGGGTTTCTACCTCCTGCATTACGCAGTTGGCAACTAAGTGCATAAGGTAGCCGCGGATCCTGTCTTTACCTTTTATACTGGCTGTGCGATAAAATACTTGGCGCCCCAGGTACAAATTACTCAGCCAACCCTGCAAACGCGTCGGGCCTATTTGTAATGCAACTTCAACAGGTTCTGACGGTTCAGTAATCACACCTTTGAGGCGCGCTGATAAACCAGCAATACGCCCTTTTAGCTTTTGCAGCTCCACCACGCCAACATTGGCCTGAGGCAACTGTGCACGCTGCAAGAGTTGCGTTTCAGGCAAAGGAGTCGCGTTCAGTTCACTATGCAAAATTTCGTCGAGATACTGATAGCGCGTCAATGGGTCTAACGCAAAGGGTTCACTATCTGATAACTCCTCTTCCAGCGAAACCAGGCGAACCCCCAGAGTAAATTGATAAAACCAGCGCTGTGGCGCAAGGCAGGCACGCAGGAACTCTGCCAGCTCCAACTCATCAGGTGGGCTAACGTCAATGACCTTTTCAGAATTCGATTCCGTCACATCTGTCTGAGCTTCGCTCTGATATGGGCACCAATTAGGATTAAAGCTGTGTAATGGACCGCTCTGATAATGTTCTCGGCTAAACGGCTGCAATGGGGCTTGCTGGTAAATTTGCTTACTGGGTTGCAGTGCATCATCCTGATAACAAAAAGCACGATCCAGGTACTCACATAATTCACTGACCAGGATCGATGGCATCTGTGGCTCGTTATTGTAGCAAGAGCGCCCTAAATAACTGATGTACAAATGCTGGCGCGCGCTGAGCAGCGCTTCCAAAAACAGATAACGGTCATCAAGCTTACGTGAGCGATCCCCTTTTCTACGTCGCGAATATGGCACCAGGTCAAAGCCGATTGGCTGCACCTGTCGCGGATAGTCGGTATCATTCATCCCCAATAAACACACGACCTTAAAAGGCACTGCCCGCATCGGCATCAGGGTACAAAAATTCACCGCGCCGGCCAAAAAGCGCTGCCCCACACCTTTATCTTTGATCCCCTGACGCACCTGATGCAACACAATTCTAGCATCGACCGGGCCCGCATAGTCTCCATTTTCATGGTGTTTTTCCAGCTCGTCGATAACCTTGTGTAATTGTAATAGGTCCCAACTTTGTTCCGCTTCCTGATCATAAAAATCAGCCAGTACTTTTCTCAATACCGTGCTTTTTTCGTCCAGCGGTGTCGCAAGTATCAATTCATTACGAGTCTGCTCCAGCGTTTCAATAAAGGCAATCAGTTTGCTCAGCGTATTGACCGCCATACCTTCTACGGCGTCAGCAGGGTAAATCTCATCATAGGACGTTAGCTCATCGGCACTGGCAATTCCTAACAGGAGCCGCTGTAACCCGTGCCGCCAGGTGTTCAGAGAAATTTCTGGTAATCCATAATCGCGCTTATGCTGCCCATTTAATCCCCACTTAACCGCGACCTGCTCAAGCCAGGTTTGGATCTGAACAAACTCACTTGCCTCAACACCGAAACGTCTGCTGATTGGTTCCACACCCAACAAATCGAGCACATCTGACACACTAAAACGGTTAAATGGCAATCCAACTAATGTCACAAAGGAATTTAATACCGGCTTTTCCTGCTCTATGCTCATATCAGCGAGTGCGAACGGAATACTTCTGGGTCCCGAGGCACTACCAAACACCGCTTCAATATAGGGGCTGTAATTGCCCACATCAGGCATCATTACAATGATATCCTTGGGTGTCAGTGTTGGGTCTTCGTGAAATAAACTCAGCAGATGATCATGCAGTAACTCAACCTCACGTAAAGGTGTGTGACAATCACTGAGCAGCACCGACCTGTCATTCTCGTCGATAACCTGTCGTCCCTCAGAGCTGACATACCAGTGAGGATCGGCAACTAAAGACTCACCTTTAAAAGCCAGCTGATAGATCTCCTGCTGCAACTGAGTCAGTAAACTACTACCAAAATGATCATCAAAGCCGTCCAGCCAACGAGCATCAGTTTGAAGCAACTGCTCAAGGTAATCTCGGCCTAACTTGCCCCAGGAAGATAATAAAGGGTTACCGGTATTGTAGTAGCTGTTCTCTCCTGCCTGTTTTTGTAACTGAGCATCCAATGTGGGTTTAACCTGGTATTTTGCAAGGATCTTTGCCTGAGTTTTCTCATCAACCAGATCTCCCCAGTAATGCTCACTGGGATTGAAAAAAAACAACAGCACATCAATCTTCTGTGCTAACGCATTAAATATTTCTAACTGGTTGGTGGCCATCGCAGAGAGACCAAAAATACTGATCCGCTCTGGCAAAGTAGAGGGATCCGCATCAGAGAGTTTTGTGAGCAGCAGCTGATGCATATTCGCCCGGTTGTAAGGGCTTTGTCCCAAACTGTGTGTATGCGAGACCAGTGCCCGCCATAAATCAGGCTGCCAGGGGGCGATACTAACATCTACATCATCCAGGGGATCTACCCCCTGCTCCCATTGTTCAAGCCAATTGGGCCTGTACATCAGATATTGGTCATAAACATCCGCAATTTTTTCACACAATGCAAAACGCTTAAGCTCAGCCTGGGGACTATCATTTGTGTCTTCCAGATATGCTCGCAGAGGCTCATATACAGGGAGTCCAAGCTTCTGAGGTAATAGCGTAAAAAGCTTCCAGCTCATATTGCTTTTGTTAAAAGGGGACTCTTTTGGCACGTCGGGCAGAAATTGCTGATAAAGGCGCCAGATGAAACTCAGTGGCAGCGGGAATTCTACCTGGGCCGCATAACCAATATCGCGACTCAAGCCATTCTTAAGCCACTGAGACATACCCGGAGACTGAACCAGTACAACTTCGTTGGCAAAGGGGTCTTTCAGGGGCGCCTGCTTCAGCAAAGTCGTGAACTGAGATTGAAGGGCTTCCATTCGATTTGATTGGATTATGTGCAACATAATGATGTCTCGGGCTTTTTAGGCGGATTTAGGGCTTAAGACAGTGTAAGAGATTTTACTGGTGAATAGCAACGAGCCGGACAAATCAGCTACCAGAGGTAGTCTATGGAACAGAAATACGGTAACTGCTCCAGTTACCGCAGATTACTTATTCAGCTCAGAACAAATCGATCCCAGAGCCTTCGTCGTGACGCTCAAGCTTTTTGGTATTGAGCAGAGTTTCGAAAAATGCGACCTGATCACGGCCGTTTTCCTTTGCGTAATATAATGCTCTGTCTGCATTTTCTAACACATTAATTGGAAAATCATAAGGGCTGATCCGAGCAAGTCCGGCGCTTACAGTGAGCTTTTTAACAAACGGGAAGTGCGTTTCACGTATAAGTGCTAAGAATCTTTCCAGTTTTACCTCAATAGACGCGTGATCTGTTGGCTCAAACACCAACACAAATTCTTCGCCACCAAATCGAAATAATAGATCCGTGGAACGGAAAAACTGCTGCATTTTTTGCGCAACCAGCAACAACACCTCATCCCCACAAACATGACCATAGTTGTCGTTGACCTGTTTGAAATGATCTATGTCTATCATAGCAAGCCAGGATGTTGCCCCCTGATGGAAAGTCCGTGGGTCCTGGTCATCACGGATATGGCGATTTTGCTTGATGACTTGTTTCTCAAGCAACTGCTTAAGCTTTTTCTCAAAGGTTTGACGATTCAATAAGCCTGTGAGTTTATCCCGCTCATTTTCGTGCAATATGGTCAGATAGTTTTCGTAGATTCGTACAAAGGCATTGAGCAATACCTGTTCATTACTATCGAGGCCGCCGGAGTGTACTTCAATCGCGCCAACAGGTGTCTCATGGATATTGATAGGCAACCAGCGTTTTTCTATGCCATCAGCACTTTGTACCGTAATAGTACAGGAAGACTGCAAACAAGAAATCAATTCAGATTGAGGCTTTTCAATGACTTGCCTGTCAAGCCATTCAAATTCTCGCTCGCCGTGCATAGTCAAGCCAATACTACGTTCAACAGCGAGATCTTCTTGGGTGTTAAAATTTTTATAGACACATAAGTGCTTACACCCTACCAGCTCCTGAATTGTAGACAGCAGGCTGTATTCGAGTGAATCAATGTCTCTTGTTTTAGTTATTTTAATTACTGAATTGAGTAGCTCTTCTTGCATTCGAAACTCACAGACTCGACTTATGCCGGATATAGTAACGGCTTTTTATCCAAGTGTGTACTACCAAGTTTAGCAACATAGCGCACTCGTGAAGTTGAATTAAGGCATAGTAAAAAGCAAAAAGGCGTCCGATTGGACGCCTTTTCAAAATAAGGAATGGCGGAGAGAGAGGGAGTCGAACCCTCGATACGCTATAAACGTATACACGAGTTCCAGTCGTGCGCCTTAAGCCACTCAGCCATCTCTCCGCGCTGTAGCACCACTTGAGTGCGGCGCTAATACTATGAAAAGTGTTGCAATTTAGCAAGCATTTTTTGTAAAAACACGCCTAAGTGCTTAGTAACTATGCAACTTAGCTTATTTTTGTAAGCTTGCAGAGAAATCTAACATACGGTTAAGCGAACGCAGTGCACCTTCACGTAACTCCATATCAACGAAGACTTCTTTTCCGCTTGGGTCTATCAAAGCTTCTTCAATGGCTTTAAGGCCATTCATGGCCATCCATGGGCAATGGGCACAGCTTTTACAGGTTGCGCCTTCACCCGCTGTTGGCGCTTCAAAGAATTCTTTCTCAGGACATAATTGCTGCATTTTATAAAAGATGCCGCGATCAGTCGCAACGATAAATTTCTGATTAGGCATTTCCTGCGCCGCTTTAATCAGCTGGCTTGTTGAACCCACTGCGTCTGCCAAGTCAACGATCTCCGCAGGCGACTCAGGGTGCACCAATACCGCCGCATCGGGGTGCAAGGCTTTCATGTCTTTCAGCGCTTTGGTTTTAAACTCATCGTGGACGATACAGGCACCGTTCCACATGATCATATCGGCACCAGTTTTCTTTTGGATGTAAGAACCCAGGTGTTTGTCTGGACCCCAAATAATCTTCTCACCTTCCGAATCCAGATGCTCAACAATCTCAAGTGCGCATGATGAAGTCACAATCCAGTCGGCACGTGCTTTCACAGCAGTGGATGTATTTGCATATACAACAACCTTTCGGTCCGGGTGTTGATCACAAAACGCAGAAAACGCATCAATAGGACACCCTACATCCAATGAACAGGTTGCTGCCAGAGTGGGCATAACAACGGTTTTTTCTGGTGTCAGGATTTTTGCCGTTTCACCCATAAAGCGTACACCGGCAACAATGATCATATCAGCATCTTGTTGCTTGGCACCAAAGCGCGCCATTTCCAGTGAATCCGCAACGCATCCGCCGGTTTCCTCAGCCAGGGCTTGGATCTCTGGATCTGTGTAATAATGCGCAACCAGGACTGCGTTCTTTTCTTTTAGCAACGCTTTAATTCTGGTTTTATATTCAGCTTGTTCCTGCTTAGTTAAAGGCGCAGGCTTTGGAGGAAAAATATAATCCTCCGGCATAATTTGTTCTGCTAGACTCATTCTCTCGACCACTAGTCCACATGACGGAATATCCGCGAATTATACGAAAATCGGGGCAATAATCCTAGTTTAAGTCGGAGTTTTGAAGGAATATTTAAGAGATTATGAACAAGAGGAGGTTGTGCAAGAATGGTGGGTCATGATGGACTCGAACCATCGACCAATGGATTAAAAGTCCACTGCTCTACCAACTGAGCTAATGACCCGCTCGGTGTTAAAGTGCCATTAAGTCGTCCTGACTCGCGTTCGAAAACTGCGAAGCGGTGCTTCGTTTTTCTCACCCAACTGAACTAATGACTCGCTCGAGAGTTACTTAAGAGATACGCCAAATTTGAATGGTGGGTCATGATGGACTCGAACCATCGACCAATGGATTAAAAGTCCACTGCTCTACCAACTGAGCTAATGACCCGCTCGGTGTTAAAGTGCCATTAAGTCGTCCTGACGCTTGGTTCCGGCTCGTCGTCCTGACTCGCGCTCGAAAACTGCGAAGCGGTGCTTCGTTTTTCTCACCCAACTGAGCTAATGACCCGCTCGAAAGATACTTAAGTGATACACCAAATTTGAATGGTGGGTCATGATGGACTCGAACCATCGACCAATGGATTAAAAGTCCACTGCTCTACCAACTGAGCTAATGACCCGCTCGGTGTTAAAGTGCCATTAAGTCGTCCTGACGCTTGGTTCCGGCTCGTCGTCCTGACTCGCGCTCGAAAACTGCGAAGCGGTGCTTCGTTTTTCTCACCCAACTGAGCTAATGACCCGCTCGAAAGATACTTAAGTAATACACCAAATTTGAATGGTGGGTCATGATGGACTCGAACCATCGACCAATGGATTAAAAGTCCACTGCTCTACCAACTGAGCTAATGACCCGCTCGGTGTTAAAGTGCCATTAAGTCGTCCTGACGCTTGGTTCCGGCTACCGGTTAGCGTCGTCGTCCTGACTCGCGTTCGAAAACTGCGAAGCGGTGCTTCGTTTTTCTCACTCAACTGAGCTAATGACCCGCTCGAAAAATACTTAAGTAATACACCAAATTTGAATGGTGGGTCATGATGGACTCGAACCATCGACCAATGGATTAAAAGTCCACTGCTCTACCAACTGAGCTAATGACCCGCTCGAAAGATACTTAAATAATATACCAAATTTAAATGGTGGGTCATGATGGACTCGAACCATCGACCAATGGATTAAAAGTCCACTGCTCTACCAACTGAGCTAATGACCCGCTCTAAATTATTTAAATAATACACCAAATTTGAATGGTGGGTCATGATGGACTCGAACCATCGACCAATGGATTAAAAGTCCACTGCTCTACCAACTGAGCTAATGACCCGCTCGAAATTACTTAAATAGTACACCAAATTTGAATGGTGGGTCATGATGGACTCGAACCATCGACCAATGGATTAAAAGTCCACTGCTCTACCAACTGAGCTAATGACCCGCTCTGGCTTTACTTAAAGTAAAAATAACAAATTTGAATGGTGGGTCATGATGGACTCGAACCATCGACCAATGGATTAAAAGTCCACTGCTCTACCAACTGAGCTAATGACCCACTAAATTGTTCGCTGCAAGATGTGTGTAACACTATCGGCTGCTGCGGGCGCTTATAATACTTATTTAAAAATCTTGTGCAACCGAAATTGCCTGTTTTTTTCAAATTTCGCGTCTAAGCGCCTAATTTTAAATCATTCTGAGAAAATATCAGCCATTTATATTTTGCTCAGCCGCTCTGTTGCCAATTTTGCAGCCGTTGTGCTGGGATATTCTTTGATGAGATTTTCGAATAAGGTTTTTGCTTGTGCAGATTGTCCTGTCTTCTGGAGCAAAGTTCCCAGCTTTAACATCGCATCTGGGCGCTTATTAGAATCAGCGAACTGATCAACCACAGTACGGAAGTGAACCATGGCCTGATTGTCCTGATTCTTTATCGACTGTAACTGACCCAGCCAGTAGTGCGCATTCGGTATATAGACGGAATTTGGAAACTGCTTGAGGAAGCCTTCAAATTCAGGAATAGCCGCGTCATAGCGCTTATCTTTCATAATCAACGCTACGGCTCTGTCATACGCCTCATTTTCCGACAAGTCTGAACTCACGGCCTGAGCTGTTGCGCTATCAGGAGTCACTGCTGGCTGCAGCTGCTTGCTTTGCTCATAGACCTGAGTGACTCGTGTTTCTATTTCCTGATAAAGCTCACGCTGGCGCTGTAGCACTTTTTCGAGCTTATAACTTTGCTCTTCCGTTACGCCACGGATCTGACTCACTTCGTCCTGCAGTTGGTCAAGTTGCGTTTGTAGCTCTGCCTGGATCAGATTGCGGTTTCGCATCAAACTCTCGAGCTGAGTCAAACGTTGTTCAATAGTTTGGTTAGAACCAGCAGCATCAGATACAGCAGCGGGAGCTGCCCACAGTTGGGAGCTCCCGCTGACTAAGATGATGGCTGCCAAAAAAGTATTCGGCTTCATAGCATCTCTTTAACGATTAGTATACCAGTACCGCGCGGCGGTTCTTAGCAAAGGCTTCTTCAGTGCGCGCTTTGTCCATTGGCTTTTCTTCACCATAGCTTACAACAGACATTTGGCTGTCAGACACGCCCAGGCTCTGCAGATACTTAGCAACCGCTTTACCACGGCTTTCACCCAGTGCGATATTGTACTCAGGCGTACCACGCTCATCGGCATGGCCTTCAATCAGTACCTTAACACTTGGGTTTTTAACCAGAAAGTCAGCGTGTGCTTGCAGAAGCTCTACGAACTCGCTACGAACAGTAGATTTGTCGAAATCGAAGTATACGATTTGCTCTTGACGCAACGCTTCATACTTTTCTTTCAGTAGCTCTTCAGCTGTTTTCTGACGTGTAGCTGTGTTCACATCAACGTTGCTGCTATTGTTCGCAGTTGCTGCATTTGTTTCGCTGCCAGCGCCTGCATCAGTGCCCGATGAAGAGCTACATGCAGCCAGCGTCATCACAGGCAACGCGACCAAAAGGGCCTTGAGAGTTTTGTTAAGTTGCATCGAGTATATTCCTATATCTTTTATAAGTCTTACCAGCAAAATTACTGTAAAAATGGCGACCAAGCTGGTGCCTTAACCTGTCCGTCTAACACCGGCAGGCGGGCCTTAAAGCGGCCATCCATCGACACCAACGCCAGTACCTGCTTATTATTATGCAAGGTACTATAAATAATCATAGAGCCGTTCGGCGCAATACTCGGTGATTCATCGAGTCTGGTGCGCGTTAATACCTGAAACAGCCCAGAATCCAATTCTTTCTTGGCAATATGGTAACGACCTAAAGTGCGATTTACCATTACCAATTGTTTACCATCTGGCGTGATTGACCCGGCTAAGTTCATGTCGCCGTCGAAAGTTACACGCCGTGATCTTCCTGTATCTAAATTTAACTTATAAATCTGGGCATTACCACCCCTTTCAGAGGTATAGACTATTTCTTTACCATTTGGGTGCCAGGTTGGCTCAGTATCTATACTACGGTGCTTAGTCAAACGCCTCTCTTTACGCGTTTCCAGGTCAATTAAATACACTTCCGTTGCACCGCCTTTATCTTTAGATAATACAATCAGCATCTGTGTACCATCCGGCGAAAATTGCGGAGCGCCATTGATCCCAGGGTAACTGGTCAGGATCTCACGCTTACCCGTGTAAATGTCCTGAATATAAATCTGTGACTGTCGATTTTCGAACGTCACATACGCCAGCTTGTTACCATCAGGTGACCAGGCCGGAGACATTAGCGGTTCTTTAGAGCGCAATAAAACCTGCTCGTTATAACCATCATAGTCAGCTACAACCAGCTGATAAGGCTTGTCCTGCTCTTCACGCACAATCACATACGCAATTTTGGTGCGGAACGCGCCTTTTTCACCCGTCAGAGCTTCGTAGACTACATCACTGATCTGATGTGCATAGTAGCGAAAACTTTGGGCATCAATCACACTTTGACGTGCTTCCAAAACATGATCCTGACTCTTCATCAGCTTGCCGTTAGTCATCATACGGGTCTCACCACCGGTGATCTGCGCACGAATGACATCAATCAACTCATATTTAACAAGATAACGATTTGCAGGCTGCTGGGTAATGGTCCCTACAACAACCGCTTCCACGCCCAGCTCAACCCAGGCATCGTAATCCACTTCTTCATCGGTTGTGGGTAGCTGGGGCATTTGCTCTTCTGCTACCGGCTTAAACTTACCACTGCGGATCAAGTCCGCAGCAATCACAGAGCTTATTTCAGCTGGTGCTTCGCCGTTGCCAATGTATTTGAATGGAGCTATCGCAATAGGCCTGGCACTGTCGACCCCTTCGGTTATCACGATCTCCAGTGCTGCGTAAGCGACCCCTTGCGCAGCGAAAGCCAGAACCAAGAGTAAATTTCTTAAATGGTTGTACATGGTCTTCCTTTATAGAGTTGGTTTTATCGTCAAGTTAATGTTCTTAAGCTGTTCGAACACATCTTTATTTTCAGAAACAGGTAAGGTATCTGCCATTCGCACAGCACGCAAAGCGGCTTCACACACCAGCTTATCACCACCCAGTGATTCCGCTTGTGTCACCAGGCCATTAAAGCCCAGGCGAATATTAAGGCGACATTGCTTGCCTTTCATTTTTTCATCTATTAACAAGTTAGATTGGATCCGCTGCATAATCAGCGCCTTATACTTGTCCACTTCGGTCAGGACCTGCTGCTGCCGGATTTTCGCTCTCGCCGCTTGTTCCTGTGCCAGTTGCTCCTGAAGAAGTTGCTCTTGCAAGGCTTTCTGGCGTGCCTCTTCAGCGGCTTGTGCTTTGCGCTTAGCTTCTTCCTCTTGCTGTTTACGTTTCGCTTCAGCCTGCCTCAGCCTGTCCTCTTCTGCTTTACGTTTTTGCGCTGCTGCTTTAGCAGCCTTTTCAGCAGCTAGGGCTTCCTGGCGCGCTTTTTCAGCTTGCTGACGCTCTTTGTTTTGAATTTCTTGTGCGCGTTTGGCTTGCGCTTCCGCTTTACGTTTTTCTTCCAGCTTAGCAAGACGTTGTTGTTCCAGCTTTTTGATCCGTCTGGCTTCAGCTTCACGATCCTTGCGGGCCTGCACTGCTCGGCGCTCTAAATCACGTATCCTTTGCTCTTCTGCACGCTTCTGCTGCGCCTCTTTTTCGCGTAGCTGTGCAATTTTTCGCTCAACAGCCTGCTGGTCAACCGAGATGGCAGATACCGCTTTTACTTCTTCAATTTCGTTAATGGCAGGATTCAGCTGAACTTCCATAACAGTAGGACTGGAAAACTGAAAGTTGGCAGTCGCGAATAGTAGTCCGGCAATAGCGAAATGGAGTAAAAACGACTTTAATATTCCGCTGGTTAAAGCATCCATCAACTGTCCTCAAACGATTTTGTCATTAACCCGACAGACGGTACGCCCGCATTTTTCAAAAAGTCCATCAATAACAGAACTTCCTGATATGACACACGACCAGACCCTTTTATCATTACAGGGGTATCGGGATTTTGCTGTAACTTAAGCTTGATGACCGCAGCCACTTCTACCGCATCCATTGGCGCTTCCGGATCGGTACCTACAGATACGTAGTAACGACCCTCAGCATCAATACTGGCGATAATCGGCGGCGCGTCTTTAGTCTCGACCAAATCCGACTCTTCCATTTGTGGTAAGTCGACTTTAACTCCATGGGTAATCAACGGAGCGGTTGCCATAAAGATGATTAACAGCACCAACATAACATCAATGTATGGCACTACATTGATCTCTGCGACAGGGCGGCGTCTCTTATGCTGATACATTTTGCTTAGCCTCAGTTAAGCTGGCAGCCTGTCGATGCAAGATATTGGCAAACTCTTCCATAAAGTTGATGTAGTTTGATTCCAGCTTTTCTACATTTTTAGCAAAACGGTTGTATGCCATAACTGCCGGAATCGCCGCAAACAAACCCATTGCCGTTGCGATCAGGGCTTCAGCGATACCAGGCGCAACCATTTGCAGTGTTGCCTGCTTGACTTCACCGAGGGCGATAAATGCATTCATGATCCCCCAGACAGTACCAAACAGACCAATGTAAGGACTGATAGAGCCAACCGTTGCCAAGAAAGACAACCCAGACTCGACTTTCTCAACTTCACGAGATAAGGCAACACGCATAGAGCGGTGTGTACCTTCTATGATCATGCTCGCCGAACCCGTGTTTTGCTTCTTGTGACGTGCAAATTCTTTAAAACCGGATACAAACAAAGCCTCTAAGCCGCTTGAACTACCCGCTCTAGCGGTAATTTCATTGTATAACTTGCCTAAATCCATTCCCGACCAGAACTTCTGTTCAAATTTTTTCGCATCTGCCAGAGACTGCGCCAGTATGCTGCGGCGCTGAAAGATAATCGCCCAAGAAGCAACCGACATGCCGACCAAAGTCAACATAACAAGTTGTACAAGGATACTGGCTTCTAAAATGAGATCTATGAAATTAAGTCCCGATTCCACGTTGTTATACTCCTAGAAAATAATTGTGTTCTCGGCCAAGGCAGCCTTCACCGTATTGACTGTAAGCCAGCAAAAAGGTTCAGGTAGTTTAACCACACTAATAAGGGCTTACAATCTCAATGCCGTAAAATTCACTTAAATGCCGATAATTCGCACATTAAGCTACTTGACCCCTAGTTCTGACTCGCTCCGCAAGCCCAGCTGGATATGAGTAGAGAATTGGTTTCACCTAATATCCAGCCTAAATTGCTCTTTTATACCCTAAAAACGCTCTGTGCCTACATTTAGATTGCGATGAAACATACAGCCTAGAGCGTATTTGTGACAGAAATTTAATGTGGTCGGAGCAGTCAAGTCTTCATTATGTTTATTTATTTATTCAACCTGCATAAAAACGATGTTTTATTCACTCTGATAGAATAAACCCTCAAAACAATATTGGTAATACCAATTAACAACAAATAATCTAATATTCACAAATTGCGCATAATAAAGACAACCCCATATTTTACATGAACTTACAACCAACCCTATGGTTATGATTCACACAATGTAATTCAACACCAACTCTTCGGATTAGTTTTTTTTATAGCAAAACTGTAATTTTTCTAGTTTGATTAAATACCCGACTCACCTTATTATACTCCCCGTACTGAGCGAGCAGCATCTCTCAATGCAAATGCACAGTTACTAAGGCCGCAGAAGTCTGATTTATTCTGCAGTCATGATGAGAAACTTTTGGATAACACCTCAACGGACTCATCAGTTCCCTGGATTACTTCCTTCAACTTGTTGTTTTCGCCCGCACACTGTGCGGGCTTTTTTTTGCCTGCTGTTTACTCATATCTGGTTCTCTCTCCCTAAAAGGAGATACAAGTTCTTGCGCTAACATAAAGGAAGTGGAATGAGCGTTGGATGAATAGAAGAAGTGTATAGTGTATAAAGCAAAGAAGCGCTGTAGTAGCGCTTCAATCTGATTCAGTATAAATGCCTGAAGGCTATCTTCATGCCGATGGTTTAGTTAAATCAAAGTGCAGATAGGCTCTGTCAGAAACGATCCGCCCCCTCGGAGTCCGTTGGATAAACCCCTGCTGGATCAGGTAAGGTTCGATAACATCTTCTATGGTCTCTCGCTCTTCACCAATTGCAGCCGCCAGATTATCCAAACCAACAGGCCCCCCGGTGAACTTTTCAATAATTGCAAGTAAGTACTTACGATCCATATAATCAAAGCCACACTTGTCGACGTCAACCATATCCAATGCCTGACTGGCGATCATCTCATCTACGCTACCATCCCCTTTTACCTGAGCGAAGTCCCGAACCCGCCTGAGCAAACGGTTGGCAATACGCGGCGTACCTCGTGCACGTTTCGCCACTTCAATCGCCCCGACGTCACTGATCTCAAGATTCAAAAAATGCGCAGAGCGAGACACAATCGATGCCAACTCAGCCACAGAATAAAACTCCAGACGTTGCACAATACCGAAACGGTCTCTCAGTGGTGAAGTCAAAGAGCCTGCGCGGGTCGTGGCCCCCACCAGAGTAAAAGGTGGCAAGTCTAGTTTAATTGAACGCGCTGCCGGTCCTTCACCGATCATAATATCGAGCTGGTAATCTTCCATCGCTGGGTAGAGGATCTCTTCAACCTGGGGGCTCAGGCGATGTATTTCATCAATAAACAACACATCTCCCTGCTCCAGATTTGTCAGCATTGCGGCCAGGTCGCCGGCTTTTTCAAGCACAGGACCTGAGGTGGTTTTTATATTTACACCCAGCTCATTCGCCACGATATTTGCCAGTGTCGTTTTACCTAACCCCGGCGGTCCGAATATCAGCAAATGGTCCAGTGCTTCTTCACGGCTGCGCGCCGCTTCAATGAAGATTTCCATCTGCTGCTTCACATGCTGCTGACCGGTATAGTCCGACAGTAGTTTAGGCCGTATCGCTCTGTCTACGGCCTCTTCACTGCCCTGCACTTCTGGCTCAATAAGTCTGTCTGCTTCTATCATAATTACTTAATCAGTCTTATTTACATCATAGATCTCAGGGCTTCTTTGATCAGCCCTTCGGTATCCATGCCTGGTTTGCTCACCGCTTTCAATGCTTTTTGTGCTTGTGCGGGTTTATAGCCTAACGCAAGCAGCGCAGCCAACGCATCATCTTCAGGCGTATTCGCCACGGTGGGATCTTCCTGAGGTGCCAAAATGGCATCATCGCTGAATGGAGTCAGCAGATCATGGCCAAAGTTTTTCAATTTATCCTTCATCTCAAGCACCAAACGCTCAGCGGTTTTCTTGCCTACACCTGGAATTTTCACCAAGGTAGATGAGTCGCCCTGATTGACACAGTGAACAAACTGCTCTGCCGACATACCCGACAAAATGGCCAGTGCTAGCTTGGGACCAACGCCATTAGCCTTAATTAACTCGCGAAATAATGCTCGCTCGGTTTTATGGTTAAAACCAAACAATAATTGTGCATCTTCTCGCACCACAAAATGAGTATAGATTGTTGCCTCATTACCCGCCTGAGGTAACTCATAAAAACACGTCATCGGCATTTGTACTTCATAACCGATGCCACTGACATCTAACAGGATCTCTGGTGGCTGTTTTTCTACTAGTATACCTTTGAGTCTGCCTATCATAATTACCTCAATCTTCCTCGTACGGTTTTTTTCGCATTGCCTGCCAGCTTGATCAGGTTTTGCTCGGAGTGTGCATGGCAAATTGCAATGGCCAGCGCATCGGCAGCATCGGCCTGGGGAGTACCCGGGAGTTTTAACAGTCGCTTGACCATTTCCTGAACCTGCGACTTATTCGCCCCGCCGGTGCCAACAACCGCTTGTTTAACCTGCCGGGCTGAATATTCAAACACCTCAATCTCTTTCATTGTGGCAGCGACGATGGCTGCCCCGCGTGCTTGACCAAGTTTTAAAGCTGAATCTGGATTGTGCGCCATAAAGACTTGCTCTATCGCAAACCCCTGCGGGTTAAACTGCTCGATGATCTGGCTAACACCCTGATAAATCATCTGCAGTCGTTGTGGAAATGGCTTATCACCAAGTCGAATACAACCACTGCCCAGATACTGAAACTGACTCCCCTGACGCTTAACTACACCATACCCGGTCAGCCTTGAGCCTGGATCTATGCCTAAAATTACTGCCAAGGCGCATACTCTCGTTGTTTTTTCGCTATCATGCCAAAATACTGTATGGATTTCCAGTTACCTAGGGTTTGCAGAATAAAAAAAGCGGCGCAATCGCCGCTTTCTTATTCCTTTAGCTGTCGTTATTCAGCGTCTTTTTGCTGCGCAGTGACTGTTACTGCAAGCTCCTTTAATGCATCTGGATTGGCAACGCTCGGTGCATTGGTCATCAGACACGATGCCTGTGTAGTTTTCGGGAAGGCAATCACATCACGAATGTTGTCTGTGCCACACAGCAACATCACCAGACGGTCAAGGCCAAATGCCAAACCCGCGTGTGGTGGCGTACCATATTTCAGAGCATCCAGCAGGAAGCCAAACTTATCTTGCTGCTCTTGTTCATCAATACCCAGAATACGGAAAGCGGCTTGCTGCATATCGTTGTTGTGGATCCGCACCGAGCCCCCACCTACTTCGTAGCCGTTCAGTACCATGTCATACGCGTCTGAAATTGCGCCGGCAGGATTGGCTTCAAGCTCTGCTGCTGAAATGCCTTTTGGTGCCGTGAATGGGTGATGTACTGCGTGCAGATTCCCCTCGTCGTCTTCCTCAAACATTGGGAAGTCAACAACCCAAAGCGGTGCCCACTGGCCAAGATTAGTCAGTTCAAGGTCCAGACCTACTTTCAGACGTAATGCACCCATTGCTTCGTTTACCACGTTACGCTTATCAGCACCGAACAAAATGATGTCGCCAGTCTGTGCATTAGTGCGTGCAAGAATACCTTTGATCACTTCTTCGTTCAGGAACTTAGCAATTGGTGACTGAATACCTTCAAGGCCAGCGTCCAGATCATTGACCTTCATCCAGGCCAGACCTTTTGCGCCATAGATGCCAACAAACTTAGTGTATTCATCAATTTGCTTACGAGATAGTGATGCACCACCTGGTACAGTCAACACCGCCACTCGGCCTTTCTCGTCATTAGCAGGGCCCGCAAGTACTTTAAACTCAACGTCCTTAACCAGATCAGCAACATCAATCAGCTCAAGCGGGTTACGTAAGTCCGGCTTGTCTGAACCGTAACGACGCATAGCTTCTTCGTAGCTCATGACAGGGAACTGGCCCAGATCAACGTCAAGCAACTCTTGCCACATTTCACGGATCAAGCGTTCAGTGATGTCGCGCACCTGTGTAGATGTCATGAATGAGGTTTCTAAATCGATTTGGGTGAATTCAGGCTGACGGTCAGCACGTAAGTCTTCATCACGGAAACACTTAACAATCTGGTAGTAACGGTCAAAACCAGACATCATCAGCAACTGTTTAAACAGCTGAGGAGACTGTGGCAACGCGTAGAAGCTGCCTTTATGTACACGGCTTGGAACCAGATAGTCACGCGCACCTTCTGGGGTTGCTTTCGTCAGTACCGGCGTTTCGATATCCAGGAAATCATTGCTATCTAAGAAGCGACGAACAAAGCTGGATGCTTTAGCGCGTAGTTTAATGCGGTCGCTCATTTCCAGACGACGTAAGTCAAGGTAGCGATAAGTCAGGCGACGCTCTTCCGAATTTTCCTGGTTAAAGTCCAAAGGCAAAGGCTCTGCACGGTTGATGATTGTCAGGCCAGTGCCCAGGATCTCAACTTCGCCAGTAGCCATATCCTGATTGATTTGGCTCTCTGGACGCGCACGAACAGTACCTGTAACCTGAACGCAGAACTCTTGGCGTAAAGTGTTTGCAACATCCATCAGGCCTTCTACTTCAGGATCAAACACGACCTGGACCAAACCTTCGCGATCTCGCAGATCAATGAAGATCAGGCCACCCAGATCACGACGTTTGTTGATCCAACCACATAGCTCCACTTCCTGACCTACATGGTCCTTGTTTAATTTTCCGCAGTATATTGAGCGCATAATAATCCTATTTGCCTACTAACTCTAAAGGGCATAATGAATGATAAATTTAATCGCCAATTATATAAAATTGCCACGCTTTGTCATCCCACAAAGCAGGGATTCTTTCGCTGTTACGATTTTTTCTCGATCTGGACTTTGTTAGACTGCACTTCAAGTCAATCAGGGAGCAAATTTCATGCTGTATTTGGGGTGTCCTCAATGGGGCTCTGCACACTGGAAGGGTCGATTTTTCAGTAGTGACTGCAAAACCGTTGATATGTTGAGCGAGTATGCACAGATTTTTAACAGTGTTGAGGGCAATACAAGCTTTTACGCGAGCCCTAAACCAGAAACCATCACAGCCTGGTCAAACGCGGTGCCTGATACTTTTCGCTTTACCTTCAAGATACCCAAAAGGATTTCTCATGAGCTGGCATTAAATCATTGTCAGCAAGAGCTCAAGCAATGGCTCGAACTGTTTTCTCCTTTATTTTCACGACTGGGAATGGTGCTGCTGCAACTGCCTGCTAGCTGTAGCCCGCAATATCTTGGCCGGATAGCCGATTTTATCTCACAATTACCTGAAGAGCTGACACTGGGCATTGAAGTCAGACACAGGGAATTCTTTGCCAAAGGCGACGCTGAGAAGCGTTTTAACCAGCTGCTGATGAAAACCAAAGTGAATCGTATCATGATGGATACGCGCCCTCTTTTTAGTGAGCCGCCGAGTACTCCAGCCATCATTGATGCCCAGCAAAAGAAACCTCGCGTGCCGGTCAATGTCATTGCCACCGCTCAGGCACCTATGTTGCGCTTTGTCGGGTGTTCAGATTTAGCAGCAAACCGGTCATTTTACGCGCCCTGGCTTAACAAAATTCGTGACTGGTTGAACGATGGACGTACCCCTTATGTATTCTTTCATACTGCCGACAACTATGATGCGCCTTTGCTCGCCAGGCAGTTCATCCAGGACTTAGGTGTTTCTCATCAGGTGCTCGCTCCCTTCCCGGCTGAGCGCCAGCCACTGCAACAAACATTAATTTAACCACTTGACAGTTTTCAAATTTTGCAGGATGTTAGAAAGCGAACAAAACAACAATAAGGAAAATACCATGTTATTAAAACTCAATAAAAAACCTGTAAAACAGCTCTCAGATGACCACAGTGCATTACCAGCCAAAGCAACTCGTGCTGTTGGCGCCGGCAGAGCAGAAATTCAGAAAAGCGGTGGTAACTCACGCGCGTCTGATTGCTGTGCGATGACAGATTAATACCTCTAATCTGTATACCTAAAGAGAGCTGGGGCCAAGATATCCCCTGTCTCTCACTCCCTGCCCGGCTCTTTACCTTCATAGCGAGGAAGCTTGGCGTCTAACTCTTCCCAATTTGCTTTTGAAGTCACGTAATTATGTGACATTGGCCGCTCCGCTATATCAGTGTCGAGAATACCGAGTCGAATCCTGAGTTTTTCAGGGCTATCTTGGTTAGAGCTATATAAAGGAGATGCACAAACTCCACAGAAGTGACGTAACCTGCCGGGTTTAAACGCGTAGTGACGTATATGCTCCTCTCCGGCAATCACTTTTAATTCATTCCGATTGATAAATCCATTGGTCGCATAAGCGGTGCCAGACGACTTGCGACATAAGGAACAGTGGCAATGGATGATGCTAGAAATAGCGCCTTGCAGTGCAAGCTTAACCGCACCGCATAAACAACTTGCCTGATACATTTATTGTTATTCCTGTTATGATCTTCAGTACACTAGCTTAGAATTTCCGTATCAGGATTACTACCGTCATCATGAACTATTTGCAGTATTTTCAGCACTACCCTGCTGCGTTGCAGTCCCAGATTAAAAGCTTACTGGAACCGGATAAACTTGCAGCATATTTCAAAGGTAAATATCCGCAAGGTCATCAGCTACAAAATACACAAGCGCTTTATGATTACTGCAATAGCTATAAAAACAAGTATCTGAAGAATGTGCCTCGTCTGCATAAGGTAAGCTATGCAAAAGGTCGAGATCTGATGGCGGGGACATTAGGGCATCATAGCCAAACACGTAAACAGCACGGCGGAAAAGTAAAAACCCGCTATGAGATTACGCTGTCCCAGCAGCTAAAATATGCGCCTGAAGCCATTTTGCGTGCATTGGTTGTTCATGAGCTAGCGCACTTTAAAGAGCTGGATCACAACAAGGCCTTTTATCAGCTCTGTTGCCATATGGAGCCTGAGTACCATCAGCTGGAATTGGACCTCAGGCTGTTTATTGTGCTCAATAAGCTAGGCGTCAGCTTCTACGACAATTCAGCCCAGCCAGATTAAGTTTATCGGCAAGCTGGGCTACGGCCCTGTTTGTTAGCGTCCTCTGCTAAAGTATTTGCCTGCGCCATTTTGCTTTGTAGCAACGCAATGCGGTTTTCTGGAGACGGATGAGTCGATAAAAACTCCATAGGGCGTTCTCCCCCTGCTTTTTCCATATTTTGCCACAACTCTACAGCCCCCTGCGGTTTAAAGCCCGCTTTAGCCATTAAGTCGAGCCCAATGACATCCGCTTCACTTTCATGGCTACGGCTAAATGGTAGTGCAATTCCATACTGTGCCCCAAGCCCTAAGCCTTGCATAATGGCATTACGATACTGCACATTACCCATTTCAAGTGCCGCATTGCCAGCTTGCAGGCCAAGCTGTAACAAGCTATTTTGAGACACCCGCTCGTTAGCATGTTCTGCGATAACGTGTCCCACTTCATGTCCCATAACAGCAGCAAGTTGATGCTGGTTTTGTGCCACCTTCAGCAGACCGGTATGCACTCCAATCTTGCCACCAGGCAAAGCAAAGGCGTTTGCACTGGGCTCTTTAAATACCACGACTTCCCATTGCTGTTGTGCATACTGTGCCGGTAGTTGCGCAATCAGGGCATCTGCTATGCATTTTACATAGCCGTTGATCTTGGCATCGTTTTCTATCGTCTGCTCCTGCTTCATTTGCTCGAAGCTGGCGACACCCATCTTATCCATTTGTTGTTCTGAATATAGGGCTATTTGGGTACGTCCGGTGGGAGAGGTTTTACAACCAGCGAGGGTGATGGCCATAGCAGCAATAGCAAGTAGTTTTTTGTTCATGGACTTATGCCTAGAGTGAATTCACTTTTCTATTTTAAAAGGTGACGCGATCTGATGCAAATCAGATCAAAAAAGCCCGCAATCGCGGGCTTATAAATCAGGTAGTTACAACTTATTCAGCAGCTTTTGATACCATAACCATTGCGGGGCGTAATAAACGACCATTCAGGGTATACCCTTTTTGCATAACTGCTAAAACGGTATTTGGTGATACATCGTTGCTCGGTTGCATTGACATTGCCTGGTGTAACTCTGGGTTGAACGCTTCACCTTGTGGGCTCACAGCCTCAACACCGAATTTAGCCAGTGCGTCGTTGAATGACTTCAGTGTCATCTCAATACCTTCAAGGATCGATTTGGTTGCTTCGTTTTCTTTATCAGCAAACTCAATTGCGCGCTCTAGATTGTCAACCACAGGTAGCAGCTCGTTAGAAAACTTTTCTAATGCAAATTTCTGTGCTTTCTCAACATCTTGTGCTGCGCGACGACGTACATTTTCGGCATCTGCCGCTGCACGGATCACGCTGTCTTTCTGACCTTCAATTGTTTGCTTAGCCGCTTCCAGTTCTGCATACAGGCCTGCAATCTCTTCTTCTGGGCTCAACTCAGCTTGCTCAGTCTGTGCACTCTCTTGCGCTTGTTCTGCTTGCTCTACAGCACTTTCCTGTAGGTCTTCTTGCACTAACTCTTGTTCCTGCTCTTGGGCTTTTGTCTGCTCAGACATGAAAAATTCTCTCCGATTCTTTACAACTGCCGTAATTATGGGGATTCAAATTTGTTATTCAAGCTTCTTTTTTTGGGATTTGTGTAAATTCGCTGATTATTGCTTCAATTGGCGCATCAGCAGGACAAATCACGCAAAAACGACTCTGGTACTCGCTCGACGTAAAGTAAGGTACACTCAAGACCACAAATCGCTCCAGATTCAGATAACTCAACTCACTGCCCAGTAACACCGACAGGCCATTCTTTAGCGCTAACTGATCTTCCACCTGGTGTAAGAAGCTCACCCCCAGGTTGAGTTCATTATTCCCTTCAAGGCGGTTATACAGATAACGCTCTCCGACTACTATGCTATTGTCGGTACCCAACTGCAAGCTTAGCTCGCGACTCCATTGCATCAAAGAGCCACGGCAATCTGCCATCGCACTTTTCGCCATAGCCCGCATTCGGTGCAACCCCTCTTTTAGCGTTTGCGCACTGAATACAGTGTTCATCCAAGCCGCGAACTGATACCTTACCTGATCGGAATTCGATTCTGGTTTATTAATAAGGATATTATTGGACTGCCCGGTTCTATCAATCAGTAATACCAGCCAATGTTTGCGATCAAAATCTAGTACTTCGACCCGAAATATGGTTTGTTCACTAACCTGAGGTAAGCCAACGATACAGCATACCTGATATTTCTGGCTGAGAGTATGTGCAAAACCAGTCAGCTCCTCTCGCTCTGGCTCCCAGTAAGGGGCGATGTCTTCTAAGCCAAAATACTCCTGCAACCAGTACTTAATTCCCAGATCAGAGGGAACCCGCCCGGCCGAAGTGTGAGGTGAAAAAAGCAGCCCCTGGTTTTCCAGGCGAGCCATAGCATTGCGTACCGTTGCAGAGCACACCGCCATACCTTTTAGTTTTGCTATCTTGCTCGATGCTACGGGATGGCCTTCACCGTTACAGTAAAGACTCATCACAGCAGAGAAGACTTGTTTGTCACGTGCACTAAGTTTCATAACATCATAAATAAGGTTAAATTTGCGAGTTTCAAGCGAATTCATTTTAAGATAATCTTGGCAACAGAAATTTTGCCAAGGAAACTCACTGAATGAGCGCACCATTTAAAACCATCGGCCTGATTGGTAAACCAAACCATGATGGCGCCGCACTGACATTACAACGCTTGTATACATTTTTGCAAGCACTTGGCTATGAAGTTTTTGTTGAGCAACGAGTTGGCAAACAAATCGCTGAATTGCCCGAGTCAAACATACTCGATGTTGTGGCTCTGGGAGAGCGCTGTGACCTGGCTGTAGTGGTCGGCGGTGATGGTAATATGCTGGGTGCAGCTCGTGTACTGGCCCGGTTTGACGTTGCCGTGATAGGCGTTAACCGTGGTAATTTAGGGTTTCTGACCGACTTAGACCCCGATGGCTTTGAGGCAGAACTGGAGCAAGTCCTCAGCGGAAAATTCGTAGAAGAACAACGCTTTTTGCTTGAAGTCGAAGTGTTCCGTCATGCAGAACTTAAAAGTGCCAACCTGGCAGTAAATGAAGCTGTGCTACACGCTGACAAAGTCGCCCATATGATCGAGTTTGAGGCCTTCATTGACGAACAGTTTGTCTTTTCTCAGCGTTCTGATGGGCTAATCGTCACGACTCCAACCGGCTCAACGGCTTATTCATTGTCCGGTGGTGGCCCTATTTTAACGCCTGAGCTAAACGCGATGGCCCTTGTCCCAATGTTTCCGCATACATTATCCAGCAGACCCCTGGTTGTTGACGCAAATAAACAAGTCAAACTGAAGCTCAGCCCAGAAAACACCGCAAGCTTGCAGGTAAGTTGTGACAGTCACGTCGTGCTCGCATTGCTTCCGGGTGACGAAGTGGTCATAAAAAAAGCAGAAAAAAAACTCCGTTTGATCCACCCTGTCAGTTATTCCTACTACAATGTTCTGAGACAGAAATTAAATTGGGGTAGCAGGCTTTACTAAGCGAACGAAGTTCAGCAAAATAAGTAAAATTTATTTTCTATTTTAGGGAAAAGTAAACCAACATGAGCTACGTTGTTTTCGTATCTATTACCTTATTGATCACCATTTTGGGGGTTTATGTGGTGATTGAGAATAACCGTAAAAAAGCACGCGAAGCCGAAAAGCGGGTGTTCAATGAACGTCTGAAAGAAATCAGCAGTCACTTCAAAAGCAAAATTAGTGAATTCGTAAGTTATAAGCTGATCCGCCCAAAGCACGCGCCTCAATTTAATGCCATTGTCGGCAACTTCTTTGTTGTTCAAGCCCACAATGACGAAAACCTGGAAGCACTCGAGCGTGTGACTGATCATTTGCTCGCCACAATTGGTACTGAACTAAATAAGTGTCGTGAAAATGGCAATATGGAGCTATTGGCCGATCAATTGTTTATGTTTGTCAGTGAGCTGCCCTCTGCCGGGATAGCCTATAACAAAGCATTTTACAGTGAAATTCTGCCAGCACTGATTTCACGGATCCAGACACCTGATACACCTGTACAAACTGACACGCCGGAAACAGGGCAGAGTGAGGAAGAAGCCCCAGCTCAAACCGAGAACAACGACCCCTCGGTACAGCAACGAAAAGCCGCGGCCCTGTAAAAACCCTGGTAGTAAAACGCAATTTCAAGTTGCATTTCCAATAAATGCTGTATAAATTAACAGTAATTGTACTGTTTGGATATACAGCATGCTTCTTAGTCTGCAAATCAAAAACTTTGCCATTGTTAACGAATTAACCATTGACTGGCGCTCAGGTATGACTGCCATCACCGGTGAAACCGGTGCTGGTAAATCCATTGCAATCGATGCCCTCTCTCTGTGCCTGGGTGAACGGGCAGACGTTGCCAGTATCCGCCCTGGTGCCGCAAAAGCAGAGATAACCGCTCAATTTGATATCAGGCAGCTCCCCAACGCTCAGCAGTTTTTAAACAAACTCATGTTAGATGATGAAGAACAAAACTGCATTTTACGCCGTGTTGTTATGCAAAATGGCCGCAGTAAAAGCTTCATTAATGGTAACTCTGTAACGGCTGCGCAATTAAAAGAACTCGGCCAGCGACTCATTGCCATTCATGGTCAGCATGCCCACCAGCTGTTACTTAAACCCGAACATCAGCTGGGTTTGCTGGATGCCTACGCTGGTCACGATAACCTGTTACACGCTGTGCGTGCTCAGTATCAGCATTATCACACATTGCAAAAAGAACACTCAGAGCTCATCAAACAACAACAGGCGCAGGCAGCCAAAAAGCAACTGCTCGAATATCAAGTTCAGGAACTGGATGAGTTTGCGCTGGAAGAAGGTGAATATGAGCATATTGAAACTGAGCATACACGATTGAGTCATAGCCAGACGCTAGCTGAAAGTTGTCAGCGCGAACTGATGTGTCTGTCTGAGCAAGATGACCAGACTGTTTTAGGGCAGCTTCAGCACAGTGTACAAACCTTCATTGAACTGAGCAATTATGACCCTAAACTGCAGGAAATCAGCCAACTGCTGGGGGAGGCTGCAGTGCAGCTCGAAGAAGGCTGCCGAGAACTGCGTGCCTATGGTGAAAACATCGAGCAAGACCCAGAGCGTCTGCAGGCTGTCGAAGACAGGCTGGCGCAAGCAATGACCTTATCACGTAAACACCAGATCAGCCCCGAGTTGCTGCATCAGCATCATCAACAGTTGCACGAAGAGCTGGCATCTATCTGCTCTAACAATGAGCGCATCGAAGATCTACAGCACGAAATAGCTGAAGCGCTTCATGCCTATCAAATATCAGCGGCACAACTGAGTGAAAGCCGTGCTCAGGCTGCACTGACTTTGAATGATTTAATCAGTGAGAGCATGCATGAGCTGTCGATGGAAAATGGCCAGTTTGCTATTGAGCTTAACCAGCATGAAGACAGACGCCCCAACGAGCTGGGCATGGATAAAATCGAGTTTCTGGTTTCGACCAACCCGGGTCAGCCTCTACAAGCCCTGGCGAAAGTCGCATCGGGTGGTGAACTGTCACGGATCAGCCTGGCTATTCAGGTGATTATCGCGAACCGAGTTACTACCCCTACTCTGATATTTGATGAAGTAGACGTTGGTATTTCAGGTCCCACAGCCTCTCAGGTGGGTAAACAGCTTCGCCAGCTTGGTAATTCAACTCAAGTGATCTGTGTAACTCACTTGCCTCAGGTTGCCTGCAGTGGCCATCATCAATTCTTTGTTTCCAAACGTGTAGAAGGCGGTGAAACCTTTACATCTATGCTGCCATTGGTGCAGGAACAACGTGTTGACGAAATCGCTCGCTTACTTGGCGGTGACAAAGTCAGCAGCACCACACGAGCCAGCGCTAAGGAGCTGCTTGAGGTGCAGGGGGCATAACATCAGGCGGGGCCGGCTTAATAAAGCATACCTGTTTGCAGGAGCCTTCGCTCGTATTTAATGTTGTTAATACTTAGGTAATAGTTGTTTAAGGGTTGGTTACCCGCTCAGTACCGATACACTGGTGTGAGCGGGCCTGATGTCAAAAGCACACACAACACTTAAAATATGACCGGTATTTGACTTCGTAACCCAAAGTGGCTGCTCTTACTACGGCAGATTCTGCGCCTTAATGCTATCTAACCTTGTGGGGTTTCGTATGCTATGAGAAACGGACTTATGAGATCGCACAGATACAGTCTTTAATTCTTAACCCATACCCGCGATTTTCACTCTACACCACCTCTATAAGCTGCTTACTCTATCATAAGCGTTTCATTATACTTCGGTCGGTAGACTATTTGTTCATTTGCTCGATTGATCCCACCCCGATAACCCTTTCACACAATAAACCATTTTTTCTGTCCTATTTGCAACGCAAACCCCGTTATAGTTGTCGACAGGCGGCACTTCAAATCCTGATACTCCATTAACTGTGATCTTGGTATTTTTTCCGTTAATTACCTTGGATACTCGTATCCCATTCTCATATTCCCAGCCCGCAGACTGCTCATGGATATTCCCACAAATAAATGCTTCACAAGTAAAGTGGTGTTTTTGACTCGGCTGAATAATAGAGCAGGACGTATCAATCACCGCACATGCCGCGTGCACTGTGATGGTAGAACACAGGCAGATAAGAACAAGTCCTGTCCTTGACACAATTTTTAATTGGGTATTCATTCCATCAGTTGTTCCCAAGTAATTCCATAACGCCTGTCTGTCCATATAGCCTATCTATATAGTGAGGGTAGTGAACCGTCTACCCACGCCTGTGTCGGCAGCTGACCGCTCTCAAGACAAATCGAGTTTCCTTCTGAAGCCGGGTACGCAAAATATACACACTCTTCATCGACATGCGTTGCCCAATCGTTCACAGCATACATGCCCACTAAATTATGCTGTGTATCTATTACGACTAAGCGCGTAGCCGCCCTCAGTCCGGCGTTAAAATAACGACGATAATTAAATATCTTGTCTTCATTATTCAGCGAACCGAGAAACTGAAACTCTGTGTGCTCATCAACAATAAGGAGATCAGACTTTAACGCGATATTTTTAAATACCTGATTAACATCTGCAAAAACTGGCAAAGTTGCCAAAGCAATTAGGACGGCAATATAGTTCATAATTCCTTCAAATATAACCAAACTCCATGCTTAACCCGAGCCTACCCCAGTTAGTGATTTAATCCAAGTGCTGAACAAGTTGGAGTGTCCAAAAAGCAAAAAGCCTGCTGTTAACCTGAATGGTTAACAGCAGGCTTTTTATGGTGAAACCATACTCTGCGAAGTGAGCGACTTTACACCCCAAGATAGTCCATGATCCCTTCGGCGGCATTACGGCCTTCGAAGATGGCGGTGACCACCAAATCCGAGCCGCGAACAGCGTCACCGCCGGCGAAGATTTTTTCGTTGCTGGTTTGGTGTGTAAACGCACCCTTTTCAGGCGCAACAATACCGCCCCATTCGTTGATGGCAACGTCGTAGGCTGCCAGCCAGTCAAGATTGTGGGGTTTAAAGCCAAACGCCATGATAACGGCATCGGCTTCAATCAAGTGCTCAGACCCAGGCACCTCTTGCGCACGTCTGCGACCATTTTCATCAGGCTCACCCAACTCAGTCCGAACCATACGGACGCCCGCAACCTGACCATGTTGATCGAGTTCAATGCCTTTAGGCTGAACATTGAAGCTAAATTTAACGCCCTCCTCTTTGGCATTCTTAACCTCACGACGTGACCCCGGCATATTGGCTTCGTCCCGGCGGTACGCACAGGTTACAGACTGTGCGCCCTGACGCACTGAGGTGCGCACACAGTCCATTGCAGTATCACCGCCGCCCAGCACCACAACGCGTTTACCGGCCATATCTATGTACGCCTGTTTGCTTTCGTCATAACCCATGACTCGATTGGTGTTACCAATCAAAAAGGGAAGCGCATCATACACATGCTCTGCATCTTCATTGTCCAGTCCGGCGCGCATGTATTGGTACGTACCGACCCCGATAAATACGGCGTCATATTGTGCGAGTAGCTCGTCCATACTGATATCTTTGCCAATCTCCGTATTAAGGCAAAACTCGACACCCATTTCCGAAAAGATCTCGCGACGCTTCTCCATCACCGATTTTTCCAGCTTGAATGACGGGATGCCAAACGTCAGTAATCCCCCAATCTCCGGATTACGATCAAACACCACAGGTTTAACCCCATTACGCACCAAAATATCCGCACAACCAAGCCCGGCAGGACCCGCGCCGATAATGGCCACCTTTTTGTCAGTCCAGGTGACATAAGACATATCGGGCTTCCAGCCCTGTGCAAATGCGGTATCCGTGATGTACTTTTCAATATTACCAATCGTCACGGCACCAAACTCGTCATTAAGTGTGCAAGAGCCTTCACACAGCCTGTCCTGTGGGCAAACCCGACCACACACTTCTGGCAGACTATTGGTCCGGTGCGACAATTCCGCAGCCTCAAGGATCCTGCCCGTACGGATCAACTTTAGCCACTGCGGAATATAATTGTGCACCGGACACTTCCACTCGCAATAAGGGTTACCACAATCCAAGCAGCGATCGGCCTGAGAGCTGACCTGCTGTTTTGAAAACGGTTCGTAAATTTCAACGAAAGAGCTCTTGCGTGTCGTGATAGGCTTCTTTCTCGGGTCGATGCGCTGTACATCGATAAACTGATAGACATTTTCGCTCATACTTCCCCCTATTGTGCCTGAACGCGCAATTCAGCACTGCTGCGTGCACGGTGCCCCAGCAAGCTCTTTACATCGCTTGATTTTGGTTTGATCAGCCTGAACATAGGCACATATAACTCAAAGTTGGCCAGGATCTGCTCCGCTCTGCAAGAGGCTGTGTTCTCCAGATGCTCAGCAATCAAGCCTCGTAAATGCTCCTGCATGGTTGCTAACCCTTCCAAAGAGAGCACTTCAACCAGCTCAGGGTTATAGCGCTTGTCGAAATCTCCGGCTTCGTCCAGTACATAGGCAAAACCGCCAGTCATCCCGGCGCCAAAGTTAACGCCAACCTGACCTAACACACAGACAACGCCACCTGTCATATATTCGCAGCCGTTATCACCTAATCCTTCAACAATCGCTTGAACTCCTGAGTTACGTACGGCGAATCGCTCTCCGGCGCGCCCGGCAGCAAACAACTTGCCACCGGTTGCTCCATACAAACAGGTGTTACCAGCAATGGTAGCCTGGTGAGTCAGGAAACTAGAGCCTACAGGTGGCCGTATCACTAACTTGCCACCAGCCATGCCCTTACCCACGTAGTCGTTGGCATCTCCAACCAGTGTCATCTCAAGACCACCGGCATTCCACACACCAAATGCCTGCCCTGCGGTTCCGTGCAATTCGATCACCACAGGATCAGCAGCCATACCTTGGTTACCGTGACGAGAAGCTATATATCCAGACAACATTGCACCCACAGAGCGGTCAGTATTTTTAATACGACTCACCAAAGAGGTACCCGTTTTGTCGTCTATCGCTTGCTTCGCTTTCTCAAGCAAGCTCTCATTGAGTTGACCCTGATAGTGCGACGTGTTCGGCGCACTGCAATAGAGTGTTTCGCCCGACGGATTCGCCGGTTTTGCCAGCAGAGGTTGTAGATCAAGCTTTTGCTGTCTTGCGGTTGTTCCATCCAGCACCTCGAGTAAGTCCGTACGCCCGATTAAATCGGTCAACTTGTTTATGCCCAGCGACGCCATGATCTCGCGCGCTTCCTGAGCAATAAAGCGAAAGTAGTTCATCGCCATTTCTGGCAAGCCATGATAGTGCTTCTGCCGTAGCGTCTCATCCTGAGTAGCGACACCTGTCGCACAGTTATTCAGGTGACAAATACGCAGATATTTACATCCCAGTGCAACCATAGGCCCTGTTCCGAATCCAAAGCTTTCTGCGCCCAGAATCGCAGCCTTAATAATGTCCAGACCGGTCTTGAGACCACCGTCAGTTTGCAACCGGATACGGTGGCGCAGGCCATTTTCTACCAATGCCTGCTGTGTCTCAGCCAGACCAAGCTCCCACGGGCTACCAGCATACTTCACTGAAGTGAGCGGACTTGCTCCCGTACCGCCATCGTAACCGGCGATCGTGATCAAATCCGCATAGGCTTTCGCAACACCCGTTGCAATGGTGCCTACACCAGGTTCAGACACCAGCTTGACGGAAATCATTGCCTTGGGATTGACCTGCTTAAGATCAAAGATCAACTGCGCCAGGTCCTCAATCGAATAAATATCGTGATGTGGCGGTGGCGAAATCAAAGTAACTCCAGGCACAGAATATCTCAGTTTGGCGATGTAAGGTGTCACCTTTTCACCCGGCAACTGACCACCTTCACCAGGCTTGGCGCCTTGCGCAACTTTTATCTGGATCACATCCGCACTTTGCAAATAATGGGGAGTTACGCCAAATCGGCCGGAGGCGACCTGCTTGATACGTGAATTTTTCTCAGTACCAAACCGTAACTTATCTTCTCCCCCTTCACCGGAATTAGAGCAGCCACCCAAGCGGTTCATAGCAATCGCTAGTGCTTCATGCGCTTCCGGTGATAAAGCACCAATACTCATCGCTGCAGAGTCGAAACGCTTGTACAACTCAGTTGCAGGTTCTACCTCATCAATATTAATGGCTGTACAATCCGCTTTTAGCGCCAGCAGATCTCGTAAATTTGTCACGGGCCGATTGTTCACAAGATTGGCGTACTTTTGATAGTCCTCGTAGTTTCCTGATCGTACGGCAACTTGCAACGACTGCACTACGTCCGGGTTATAGGCGTGATACTCACCACCATGAACAAATTTAAGCAGACCACCGTGAGAGAGCAGCTTGCGCTTACTATATGCCAGCTTGTGCAACTGTGAACCATCCGCTTCGAACTCAGCAAAACCCGCTCCCTGGATACGACTACTGACCCCGTTAAAGCACAGTTCAACAATTTCATCAGACAAGCCCACAGCTTCAAACAACATCGAGCAGCGATAAGAGGCAACGGTACTGATCCCCATCTTGGACATGATCTTGTACAAGCCTTTATTAATCGCATTACGATACGCCAACGTTACTTCGCGATAAGTTTTTTCAATCACTTTGCTGTCACACAGCGCAACCAAAGTCTCGTAAGCCAGGTAAGGGTATATCGCTGTTGCGCCGAATCCGAGTAGTACCGCAAATTGATGCGGATCGCGTGCACTGCCGGTTTCAATTATGATGTTGGAATCGCAGCGCAGGTTAGTATTCACCAGTCTATGTTGTACAGCCCCTACTGCCATTGCCGCAGGTATGGGCATAGTGTCTTGAGTGATATCACGATCACTTAACAACAACATGACGCATCCTGATGCGGCTTTTTGCTGAGCTTCGTCACAGACCCGTTCAATGGCGCTTTTCAGGCTTTCCACCTGTGGGTTGTAATTCAGTGATATGCGACACACACTGTAATGATCATCATCTGCTGCCAACAGCTGTTGAATATCAGAGAAGGTCAGGACAGGCGAATCAAATTGCAAACGCTTGGCATGGCCTGTTGTCTCGTTAAACACGTTCTGCTCACGACCAATACAGGTTGCAAGCGACATCACGTGATTCTCGCGCAAGGGATCGATAGGCGGGTTAGTTACCTGAGCGAATTTTTGTCTGAAGTAATCGTACAGTGAGCGTACTCCTTCGGAGAGCACAGCGAAAGGCGTGTCGTCTCCCATAGAGCCGGTGGCTTCCTGACCATTTTGGCCCATCACACGGATCACCTGATCGACTTCTTCGTTACTATAGGCAAACAGCTTTTGATAAACGAGCAATGTCTCATCATCAAAATCACGCTGACCCGCATCCGCTTCATTAAGCGCTTCAAATGGCGTTAGCCGTTTGACGTTTTGTTCTAGCCAGGTCTTGTATGGATGCCTTGCTTTCAGATCTTCATCAATTTCGTCAGACTGCCAAATCTTTCCGTGCAATGTATCCACTACCAGCAACTCACCCGGGCCAACACGCCCTTTTTCAACCACTTCATCAGGTTCGTAATCCCATATACCTACTTCGGAAGCCAGAGTGATAAATCCGTCTTGTGTAATGACATAGCGTGCCGGACGTAGGCCATTTCTGTCGAGATTGCAGGCCGCAAAGCGACCATCAGACATAACGATGCCCGCCGGTCCATCCCAGGGTTCCATGTGCATCGAGTTAAAGTCGTAGAATGCCCTGAGTTCATCATCCATTGCACGGTTTTTCTGCCAGGCAGGCGGCACCAGCATACGCATGGCACGAAAGATATCCATGCCACCTGCAAGAAATAGCTCCAGCATGTTATCCAGACTGGAAGAGTCTGAACCGCTCTCGTTTACAAATGGCGCAGCATGTTGTAAATCAGGCAGCAAAGGCGAAGCAAACTTGTACGCGCGCGCTTTGGCCCACTGCCGGTTTCCGGTAATGGTGTTTATCTCGCCATTGTGTGCCAGGTAACGAAATGGCTGAGCCAGTGGCCAACGCGGTTGTGTATTAGTCGAAAAACGCTGGTGAAACACACAAATAGCACTGGTCATACGGATGTCAGCGAGGTCCAAATAGAAATTAGGCAGATCTGCTGGCATCATCAGACCTTTATAGATGGTTACCAGACCCGACAAACTCGCAATATAAAAGTCAGGATCTGACTCCAGCTGCTTCTCAATACGACGACGTGCAATATAAAGCCGACGTTCCAGGTCTTTTGGACGCCATCCCTCCGGTGCAGACACGAAGACCTGTTCAAACAGGGGGAGTTGCTCCGTTGCGATAGGACCAAGCATACCTGGGTCGGTGGGGACAGTGCGCCAGCCCACCAATGTCAGTGTTTCTTTTCTAATTCTTTGTTAATGATGTCACGAGCTTCTTTGGCAAGCGATGGATCTTGGCTAAGGAACACCATACCAACCGCATAATTTTTACCCAGATGCCACTCGTTCTCAGCCGCAACAGCTCTGAAAAAGCTGTCTGGCTTTTGTAATAATAAACCACACCCATCCCCAGTCTTCCCATCCGCAGCTATGCCCCCGCGGTGCTGCATTCTGTCCAGGCCGGTAATTGCCGTGCGGATTAACTTGTGGCTGGCCTGACCTTGTGTGTGTGCGATCAAACCAAAACCACAGTTTTCTTTTTCTAATGCTGAGTCATATAACATGGACTCCTCCCCTTGCTACAACTGCCAGCCGGTAATTTCAGACGAATTACTGGCAGATAATCAAAGCTAGCCCTGATTAGTATTCGAGTCAATACAATAAAGAATAGTTATTCATATACATGAATATTTCTCATAAAAAAGGTACTTAGATAACGACTTGTAACCTTACAAATATTTCAACACTCGTAGAAAAACACAAAATGACACCGGTATCAAATCAAAAAAATGACAAAAACCGCGCTACAAAAGGGAAGTTTACGTCAACGTAACACCCAACATAACAATGCATAAATATTCAATATTTCGAGAATGAATTTGGCAACCCCTGAGTCTATGCAGGGTTGATGCTTGACGTATGCGTAAACTTAGTGTTGCAAAAGAAGAAATGGGGCGTGAAATTAACGAAAAGTTCTCAATGATAGGAAGCGGTGTTCGCAGATATAGGTCGATAAATTTACAAAACAAAGGCGCATAAAAAAGGGCATGCAACTGACGTTGACATGCCCTAAAACGACTTAAAACAGAATTACTCTGCTGTTTCAGCGTCGTCTTCTTTGTATTTTGCAGCCGTTTCTGCAATCAGCGGTTGCAACTCACCTTTTTGAAACATTTCAATGATGATGTCACATCCACCAATCAACTCTCCTTCGACCCAAAGCTGCGGAAATGTTGGCCAGTTGGCATAATGAGGCAGCTCAGCACGAATGTCTGGGTTAAGCAGAATATCGACGTAAGCAAATTGCTCGCCACACGCCATCAGCGCTTGAGATGCCTGCGAAGAGAAACCGCAGTTAGGTAACTTGGGCGATCCCTTCATATATAGGATGATCGGATTTTCTGCGATTTGCTGTTTAATCTTTTCAATGGTTTCCATTATTTACCTCAAAATGACGATAGCATAGCTCAGCATATCATCCACTTTGCCAGTCAACCTCTTCTTTTGTCAGTTAGCCCGTACAAAATGAATGCAATCTAAGCCATTCATTCTACAAGTCTTGGCTATTGCCATTGCTGTTTGCCAAAACTTGAGTAAAATACTCAGGAATTATAGTATCACTATATGCCGTCAAATCGTATAGAAATGTAAGCTAAGATAGAGATTGCTTCTATTTGCTTTGGCAATTTAACAACGAAATGGAGATTAACATGGCTTTTGAACTACCGTCACTTCCTTATGCTATCAACGCGCTTGAGCCGCATATTTCTCAGGAAACGCTTGAGTTCCACCACGGTAAACATCACAACACGTACGTTGTAAAACTGAACGGCCTTATCCAAGGCACAGACCTTGAAAACAAATCTTTAGAAGAAATCGTATGTAACTCTGAAGGCGGCGTATTCAACAACGCAGCACAGATCTGGAACCACACTTTCTACTGGCACAGCCTGGCACCAAATGGCGGCGGCGAGCCAACTGGTAAAGTTGCAGACCTGATCAATGCGAAGTGGGGCTCATTCGCAGCATTCCAGGAAGCATTCAACGATAAAGCAGTGAACAACTTCGGCTCTAGCTGGACTTGGTTAGTGCAGCTTGCTGACGGTTCTTTGGATATCGTCAATACGTCTAATGCAGCAACACCTTTGACAGAAGAAGGTGTAACGCCGATCATTACTGTAGATTTGTGGGAACACGCTTACTACATTGATTACCGCAATGTGCGTCCAGACTACCTGAAAGGCTTCTGGGCACTGGTTAACTGGGATTTCGCTAACGAGAACCTTGCTTAATTTCAGACTGTATAAAAGGGCGCTCTTCAGAGCGCCTTTTTTAGTGCCTTTGCCTCCTAGTCTCTCTCCTGAGGCACATATTGCTGTCGTTTGTTTGTTTCTTTACTGCTAAAAACCACTATACAAATATCCACATAGTCAGTGCCTGCAAACCATGCATTTTGTTGTATCGCCTGCGGTGCCCGAACGACCGCTTGTATCAGGCTAAATAGCGATTAAAAACTACATTCAGAGTGCACTATTTAGCTTATAGAAAGCGACTTTGTGCTCCTAATTTGACCATTTGTTTGAAAAACTCGATTAAATGCACTGTAAAGATCAATTGATGAGAAAATTTCACACCTACACAGCAAGCTTAGTGAACATTAAATTACTGGAATTTTTGGGCAAATTTTAAATATCCCTACTAAACTTTAAATAGCCTTGCATTAAGAGACCGCATCATCAACAGGTTATTGGAGTTCATTATGAGTATATTTGAGCATTACCAGTCCAGATACGAAGCGTCCCAAGAAGAAGAGTTCACCATAGCGGAATATTTGGAAATATGTAAAGAAGACAAAGCAGCGTACGCCAGTGCACCGGAGCGTTTGCTGATGGCAATTGGTGAACCAGAAATGGTCGATACTTCAACGGATGCTCGGCTTAGTCGCCTGTTTTCAAACCGAGTCATTGCTCGCTACCCTGCATTTCATGAATTTTACGGTATGGAAGACGCCATTGAACAGATAGTGTCTTATCTCAAACACGCCGCACAGGGCCTTGAAGAATATAAGCAAGTCCTCTATCTGCTGGGTCCTGTTGGGGGCGGTAAGTCATCCATTGCGGAAAAGCTCAAATATTTGATGCAGCAGGTGCCTATTTATGCGATCAAAGGCTCACCCGTAAACGACCATCCTCTGAGCCTGTTTAACCCTCTTGAAGACGGTGAGTTACTGGACAAAGAGTACGGGATAAACAGCCGTTACTTACGTACCGTGATGTCTCCCTGGGCGACCAAACGATTACATGAATTCAACGGCGATATTTCTAAATTTCGGGTCGTAAAGCGGTACCCTTCTATTTTGGATCAGACTGCCATCGCTAAGACAGAACCGGGTGATGAGAACAATCAGGATATTTCAGCCCTGGTTGGTAAAGTCGATATTCGAAAATTAGAGCATTATGCCCAAAATGATCCAGACGCCTATTCTTATTCAGGGGCTTTATGCCTGGCCAACCAGGGGTTGATGGAATTCGTGGAGATGTTTAAGGCGCCCATTAAAGTCCTGCATCCTTTGCTCACTGCAACACAGGAAGGAAATTATAACGGCACCGAAGGTATTTCCGCCCTGCCCTTTAACGGCATCATTCTTGCTCACTCCAATGAATCAGAATGGCAGTCATTCAAGAACAACAAAAACAACGAAGCATTTTTGGATCGTGTTTTTATTGTTAAAGTACCTTATTGCTTACGTGTTTCTGAAGAAGTCAAAATCTACAAGAAATTAATTGAGAACAGTGAGCTAAGAACTGCACCATGCGCACCTGGTACGCTTGAAACACTCGCGAAATTTTCTACGTTGTCGCGTATCAATGAGCCTGAAAACTCCAGCATCTACTCAAAAATGCGCGTTTATGATGGTGAAAGTCTCAAAGACACAGATCCAAAGGCGAAGTCATACCAGGAATACAGAGATTATGCTGGTGTGGATGAGGGAATGACTGGTCTCTCTACCCGTTTTGCCTTCAAGATATTGTCTCGGGTCTTCAACTTTGACCACGCTGAAGTCGCGGCAAACCCAGTGCATTTATTCTATGTGCTTGAGCAGCAAATTGAACGTGAGCAGTTCAGTGCAGAAATTCAGGAGCGCTACCTAAGCCACCTTAAAGGCTATTTGATCCCGCAGTATGTTGAATTTATTGGCAAGGAACTACAAACTGCATACCTCGAATCTTATTCAGAGTACGGGCAAAATATATTCGACCGTTATGTCACTTATGCCGACTTTTGGATTCAGGATCAAGAGTATCGGGATCCAGATACTGGCCAGTTATTCGACAGAGCAGCACTCAACGCTGAACTTGAGAAAATAGAGAAGCCAGCTGGCATCTCAAATCCCAAGGATTTCCGTAATGAGATCGTCAACTTCGTATTGAGAGCACGCGCTCATCATAACGGCGCAAACCCAGTCTGGACCAGTTATGAAAAACTCAGAACTGTGATAGAGAAGAAAATGTTCTCGAACACGGAAGAGCTGCTACCGGTCATTTCTTTCAATGCGAAAACCTCAGCCGAAGATCAGAAGAAACACGAAGACTTTGTCAATCGAATGATGGAAAAAGGCTATACCCAGAAACAAGTCCGCTTACTATCAGAGTGGTATTTACGGGTTAGAAAATCTCAATAACTTTAGCGGTTGGAGGGTGTTCTATGGCACATTTCATCGATCGTCGACTGAATGGCAAGAATAAAAGTACGTTGAACCGGCAACGTTTTATCAGACGCTATAAAAAGCAGATAAAAGAAGCGGTTTCGGATGCCATTAACAAAAGAAGTGTTACTGATGTCTCCAGTGGAGAGAGTATTTCTATACCGCAAAGAGATATCAGTGAACCTATTTTCCACCAAGGGAAAGGGGGTAATCGAGAACACATTCATCCCGGCAATGATCAATTCACGACGGGAGACAAAATTCAGCGCCCCCCCTCTGGTCAGGGTGGCGGTGCTGGGGAAGGCAATGCCAGTGATCAAGGCGAAGGGCAGGACGATTTTGTATTTTCTATTTCAAAGGATGAATATCTGGATCTCTTGTTCGAAGACCTGGAGTTGCCAAACCTGCAAAAAAGTCAGCTCGACAAGTTAGTGCAAATGAAAACGCACAGAGCTGGCTTTTGTAACGATGGTATGCCAAGTAACTTGGATATAGTGAGATCGTTAAAGGGCTCAGTGGCCAGACGCATTGCTATGACTGCAAGCAAAAGAAAACAGCTTAAAGAGCTAGAAGAGCAATTAGCGGCTTTGCTTGAAGAGCCTGTACCAAAGCAAACGCAAATCCAGCAACTTGAGCGAGAAATATCAGAGCTTAAGCGCAAGATCGATGCAGTCCCGTTCATTGATAACTATGATCTGCGATTCAGAAATTATGAAAAGCGCCCACATCCTACAAGTAAAGCTGTCATGTTTTGCCTGATGGATGTATCTGGCTCAATGGATCAGGCAACCAAAGATATGGCCAAGCGTTTCTATATTTTGCTCTATCAGTTTTTAACACGTACTTACAAAGATATCGAAGTCGTCTATATCCGACACCACACTCAAGCGAAAGAAGTCGATGAGCAGGAGTTTTTCTATTCTCAGGAGACCGGTGGCACCATAGTGTCCAGTGCACTGAAACTAATGGATGAGATCATTGCTGACAGATATGCGCAGGGAGACTGGAACATCTATGCCGCACAGGCATCTGATGGTGACAACTGGGCAGATGACTCACCACATTGTACAGACATACTAACGAACAAGCTGCTAAAAGTAGTGCGGTACTATGCCTATATCGAAATCACAACACGCGCCCATCAAAGTCTTTGGCGTGAGTATCAAGGCATTGCAGATACATTTGACAACTTTGCTATGCAACACATTCGTTCTGTCGAAGATATCTATCCGATATTCAGAGAGTTGTTTAAGAAAAACCGACAACAAAACGCAGCCTAACAGGGGGAGTGCCTATGACATATAACCCGCTAAATGATGGCCCGGACTGGACGTTCGACTTGCTTGAAGAATATCAGGCTGAGATTGCTCGAGTGGCGGCCCACTACAGACTGGATACCTATCCGAATCAGATTGAGGTGATCACCGCGGAACAGATGATGGATGCCTACTCCAGCGTAGGCATGCCCATTGGTTATGCACACTGGTCTTACGGTAAGAAGTTCATCCAAACGGAGCAAACCTATAAACGGGGTCAAATGGGCCTAGCTTACGAAATTGTGATCAACTCAGATCCGTGTATCGCCTATCTGATGGAAGAAAATACCATGCCAATGCAGGCATTGGTCATGGCACATGCCTGCTACGGTCATAATTCGTTTTTTAAAGGAAATTATCTTTTCAGAGCGTGGACGGATGCTTCGTCTATTATCGACTATCTGGTCTTTGCGAAGAACTATGTCGCCAAGTGTGAACAAAAATACGGCATAGATGAGGTCGAAAACCTGCTCGACTCCTGCCATGCATTGATGAATTATGGAGTAGATCGCTACAAACGCCCGCAACAAATCTCTATGTACGAGGAACAAAAACGCCAAAAAGAGCGAGAAGACTATCTCCAGTCTCAGGTCAATGAGCTCTGGCGAACCATCCCCAAAGGGAAACAGCAGGATGAAAGAGAAGATGTTAAGTTTCCATCTGAACCTCAGGAAAATATCTTGTACTTTATTGAGAAGAATGCCCCGTTACTCGAATCCTGGCAAAGAGAGATAATTCGAATAGTGCGCAAGGTATCTCAGTACTTTTATCCGCAAAGACAGACGCAGGTGATGAATGAAGGCTGGGCGACGTTTTGGCACTATACAATATTGAATCACTTGTATGACGAAGGTAAGTTGAGCGACGCTTTTATGTTAGAGTTTTTACAAAGCCATACTAATGTCGTCTATCAACCACCTTACAACAGTAAGTTTTACTCTGGTATAAACCCGTATGCACTGGGTTTTAATATGATGGTAGATATTCGCAGGATCTGTGAAAACCCAACTGACGAAGATAAATACTGGTTTCCAGAATTTGCTGGCAAGGATTGGCTCGATACCCTCCATTTTGCCATGGAAAACTTCAAAGATGAAAGCTTTGTTAGCCAGTTTCTGTCACCTAAGATCATGAGAGATTTCAAGTTATTTACTATTATAGATCAGGAGAAATCACCTCACCTGGAAGTGGGCGCCATCCACGACGAGTCTGGCTATCAGAAGGTCAGAAATAGTTTGTCTGCGCATTATAACCTGAGTAATCACGAACCCAATATTCAGGTGTACAATGTGGATATACGAGGCGATCGCTCGCTTACATTAAGGTACGTTCCCCATAACAAGGTACCCCTTGCTGATTCAAAGAAAGAAGTGCTAAAGCACCTTTACCGGCTATGGGGATTTCCAGTTAAACTCGAAGAGCTGCAGGATGATGGCACGGTGAACATTCTGGGTCAGTGTCCGCAGGAAAATAAAGATGACTCCATTTAGCAAAAAGCCCTTATGAAAGGGCTTTTTATTCTTCAGGAATAACACCTAACTGGATAAGCAAAGCTGTTATAGTGCTGTTTTTTAAATGAAACCGGACACGAATTCGCCTCGAACAAGCTGAGATTTCACATCGAACCACATAAATAATCACTCTTAAGGCGAGAAGTTACAGTTGTTCTAAATGATAAACTTTTAGCACTGTTATTGGCAGATTGAATCCCCCTGCGACCAATGAATGACGCGGCGAAAGTATTAATACCTACATGAAAGTTTTGGTGCAAAGTGACAGTCTTCGGCTCCTTTGCACCAACTTAAACGCACATGATTTAACAGCCTTACTATATTAACGTATGTAGCAAAGATTGATACTGCTTAGTGTGCCATAGAAGGATCATACACCGTGACTATGTTCCGGCCATTTTCTTTAGAGTGGTAAAGCGCGGTATCGGCGGCCTCAATCCATTGCTCATACTTTTCAAAATTGTCATCACAGCAGGCAATACCCAGACTTACAGTCAGCTTAATCTCTTTGTCATCGTAGTAGATTACTGAGTTTTCAATCAGACTACGCAGTCTTTCAGCAAACACTTTTGCGCCTTCTGCATCGGTATCGACCAAAGTTACGGCAAACTCTTCACCACCATAGCGCCCCGCGACATCGGTTTCACGCAGTGTCTTTTGTAACAGATCCGAGATATGGCGAATGGCCTCATCACCGCCACTATGACCATAGGCATCATTGATGCGCTTAAAAAAGTCGATATCGAACATTAACAAACTGCTGCTTCCATGGCTTCGCTGTAAACGTTTGAACTCCGTTCTTAAACTTTGCTCCCAATAACCACGATTCGCAAGCTTAGTGAGGCTATCTGTGCGGCTCATTTTTTCCAGCGTTTTATTCACCTTCTCGAGCTCAAGCTTGTTCATTGCCTCATCAGTCACATCGTAAATAATCACACAAATATGTGCCACTTCACCTGTGACCGTCGTCAGTGGTATAAAGGTTGCGTTCTGATACATATAATCAGCCTTTCCTGTGATAGGCCGATAATTTTTAAAGCGAAAAATATAAGGCTGCTGTTCCCAAATCGTGAAAGACCGGTTTTTGAGTACAAATACAGGTTCTGACTTGCTTTTAAACCAGGCCTCATCAATGCTGGGAAACAGGTCAAAAACATCTTTGTCTTTTACCGCGCTTGGCAACAGACCTGAGTGGTTTTCCATAAACCCGTTCCAGACACACACTCGATAGTTCCTGTCCAAAACGACCAGGCCGACATCAACTGTGTTAAACATATCCATTAACCAATGGATCTCATTCATGTCAAAATCAGATGCAGGCATAATTCTAATCTTCTAACAGGTACTCAACTTTATATTTGAGTGTTTTAAGTGAGTCTTCAGTAAACAACAACATTAAATCGCAGTTGATGTCGTGGTCTTCAATTCCGTAACTTATTTCTATCGCTAGTGTACGTTGCCAGCGGTCTTTGTTCGCTTTTACGAGCTCTGAAACTTCACAATGTTGTCCAAGCACGACCGGGTGCCCCTGACTAAATGGCATGTCTAACTGTTTTGATAAACCAGTCAGGATGGCACCAATCAGGATATTGCTAATGTCCATCAGTAGCTCAAGTTCTACTTTTTGATTGAGTTCACCCGTATAGCTCATCAATGATGCAATTTCCTTGAAGCTGGAGTCATTAAGCAGAAGCAAGGCTTCTCCCGATACTCCACCTCCAATAAACCCCTGACATACACCCGACGTCGTGGCGCTCGCATCAATCGCTTGCAACGCCATGTGCAGTTCATTGACCTCTAGCACGTTTACATTTGGAATAGGTAATTCAACGAATACATTAAGTAACCGAGCGAGCAAGTCACCTGCCTGCCCCATTGCGACATTCGTAATTTCTTGATAAATATCTCGGATCTCAGGCTCAAGTTGCTCACCGAGCTTATGCACCAGATTGGCACGAATAGCCTTATCTTTGATCCCATGATGCGTAATGATTTCTTCTAGCTTTGCAGCATCACAGGGCTTACGTATAAAATCGATCGCACCTAATTCCATTACTCTTTGGTGCGCATTTGGCTGGATATCTCCAGAGACGACAACTGTCAAAACATTCAATCCTTGTTCGTTTATTGCTTGTAACACCTCATATCCATCCATGTGAGGCATATTTAGATCTAAAAACAAAATCTCGGGTGAGACCGCTTTTATTTTTTCAATGCAATCCAAGCCATGTTCTGCAAATTCCACTTTAATATCCCAGTCGTCTGGCAATGATCGCGCCAGTTGCCGGCGTGCCAATTTTGAATCATCGCATATCAGGACAGGTGTTGACATAAAAGCTCTCTTCGCATTTTCAGCTAACTGGTTGTGATCAGCCAAAAATTTTCTATTTATAGTTATGACATAGCAGCATTTTAGGACTTACATGGTAATCAAAGCTTAACCGATTTACAATCCAATTTACTGCAAAGGTTGGTTATATAATTCCAGTATAATACACTGACGGGAATTGCGAAAAATTAAAAAGGGAATACGTTATGCGAATCATATCCTTGCTTACGGCATCACTGTTGACTTTGACAAACCCAGTCTGTGCCAACGAGCTGCAAGAAAACCAAGTTGACGCAGGAAAAGTCAGTGCACAGGGCAAGCCTGTCACTCTGCTAGGACAAGGCATTAAAGTCGGCGACTCAGCCCCCGATTTTAAAGTTGTTGATGGCAGCTTTGTGCCAGTTACATTAGCCAATTACGTGGGTAAACCCGTGTTGATAAGCGTCGTGCCCAGCCTTGACACCGGGATCTGCTCTTTGCAGACCAAGTACTTTAACGAAAAGGTGGCCAAAGAGTTTTCCGATGTCGCGATGCTTACCATCAGCGCTGACCTCCCCTTTGCTCAAAAGCGCTTCTGCAAAACGGAGAACATTGATCAGATTGATACATTATCGGATTCAGTATGGCGCGATTTCGGAGCCAAATACGGCCTTTACATTAAGGATATGGGCCTGCTAAGCCGAGCTGTACTGGTATTAGACAAAGATCACAAGGTAGTTTATAAGCAACTTGTTAGCAATCTAGCCAGTGAACCCAATTATCAGGGCGCAATTGAGGCGTTAAAACAACTTTAATTCCCAAAGCTTTAATCCATTTTTGACGGTGTACAGATGCAAGTATAGGGTTACTTTCACATCTATGCACCGTTCGCTATGCTATGAAAGCACCATATCTATGTGTTCAATACCGTCTTCCAGGTAAGCCTGGCTGCATATTTCAAACCCTAAAGACTGGTAAAATTGAGTCAAATAAGTTTGTGCCGAGATGTGTATGGGTTGCACGCCATACTGTGTGCGGCAGACTTCTATCGCTCTGGTCATCAAAGTCTGAGCTATACCTTTACCGCGACAGGCTTGTGAAACAAGAACACGACCGATGGCACTGCAACCCAACGCTGATTTATAGCATCTTGCATAAGCCTGTAACTCGCCTTGCTCGATTAAAAAAACATGCAAGGTATCTGACTTTTTATCTGTCTCATCAATTTCCTGATAAGCACAGGCTTGCTCTACAACAAACACAGCAATACGTGTCTGAAAAATACTAAACAGCTCTTCGTGAGAAAGTTCGTAAAAGGTTTTAACTTGCATGGGTTTATCACTTGAAAAGATACGCCCCTAGCGAGGCGTCATAATGATTTAGGCGAATAGCCTTTCCAGTTGGTCACATAACTGAGATAAGTTCACCTGATCATGCTCAATAGTCAAGTCAACATAGCCATCGCCGCGAAACGCCCTGTCCAGCTCAATTAGTACATGCGTTCGATGTGCTTCAGGGACAAAAGATAGCTCGACTTCCTGAAGACCAAACAAAGATGTGTTAGCCGGACGATATTCGATCTCCTGGTAACACCCCGATACAGACTGAAAGTTAGATGCCTTGAGGTAGCCTCGTTCAACATCCGCCTTCACCATTCTAAACCCTAGTTTATCCATGGCCATCAGACAATTTTTGACGGCCTCATTAGGATAGATATGTAGCAAATCTTTGTCACTCGGGTCCATGGCCAAATCGATGTCCAGCCCTGTTTCCAGCCATACGTAGCTGTGATTATATGGTGCGTTAATTTCAGTAATCGGGGTTTCAGAGTGCAAGCGGGCCTCAAATGGGATCACCTTTTTCTCGCCCGGCGCAATTGTGAATTTGTTACCAATACGCCATTTCTCGATTACCTGATTTGCATAGTACTCGCCACTGTCACCCTCAACCTTCACTTTTGTCATCAACGCCAGCTCAAGGCCACTTACTTCTTGCTCTACATCGCCACCCAACACAACTATCTGCGCCTGGAATTTTTGACCTGGATGCAAATGTTCTGTTTCTAAAATTGTATCTACTTTCGCGGCACCAATACCTACGGATGCCAAGAGCTTTTTAAACATCTTATCTCCTCTCGAGGATGTCCCCTTATCCGCATCTTAACCACATTTTTTCAGGTTTGTCAGCGAAAATTTATAGCGATCAGATAAATAGTTGACATCAAATCTTAAAATGTCCCCTGTGAGGCTTATATTAGTTAATCAATGTGCTAATTTTTCATTTATAAATCAGTTTGTTTTGTTACACTGCTAACACCTTCGACTTGACTGAATCACTATGGAATTACTGTACTTCGCCGTTGCCTTTGCCTGTGGCTTTTCCGTCTATCAACTCAAACTCCCACCATTAATTGGCTTTTTGCTGGCGGGCTTTGTCCTCAATTTGTTAGGGCACAGCAGTACCGACTTACTCACCCAACTGGCTGATTTGGGTGTTACTCTACTGTTGTTCAGTATTGGCTTAAAACTGAAAGTATCCAACCTGGTTAAGCCTCAGGTTTGGGCACCAGCAAGTCTGCATTTGGTCACCAGTATCGCCTTTTTCGCCTCCTTATTACTAATGTTAGGCGCATTTGGGTTACCTTTATTTGTCGACTTATCCTGGCAAAGTGCTTGTCTGGTTGGCTTCGCATTCAGTTTTTCCAGTACCGTATTTGCGGTAAAGGTCCTGGAAGAAAGAGGAGAGATGGCCAGCCTGCACGGTAAAATTTCTATCGGGATCCTGGTTATGCAGGATATTTTTGCAGTGATCTTCCTCGCCATCAGCACTGGTAAGTCGCCTAACATATGGGCACTTGCTCTGCTTATTGGTTTACCTCTATTACGGCCAATGTTGTTCTGGGTACTTAACCGCTCAAAACATGGCGAACTCCTGCCATTATTCGGTTTTTTCTTTGCCCTCGTACTTGGCTACCACGGGTTCGAACTGGCGGGTCTGAAAGGTGATTTAGGCGCCCTGATCATCGGAATGATATTTGCGCCGCATAAAAAAGCAGGTGAACTGTCTAAAGCACTACTCAACGTCAAAGATATTTTATTGGTTGGCTTTTTCCTTAACATTGGCCTCAACGCCAACATCTCTCTCGAAGCCGTGCTTATTGCCGTGTTACTTGCAATTGTACTGCCTGTCAAAGTTTTCATTTACTACCTCTATACCAACATGTTCAGACTACGTGCCCGGACGTCCCTGCTTAGTGCATTTACCTTGTCCAACTACAGTGAGTTTGGTCTGATCGTCTGTGCGGTAGCCGCGAGCAGTGGCATGATCACCACCGACTGGCTTGCTGTAGTTGCACTGGCTGTGTCAGTCACTTTTGTGCTGGCCACCCCCTTGAATAAAAAAGCAAATGAAATATACGTTAAGCTTGAGCCGCTGCTCGTTAAATTTGAAAGTGATAAACGGCTTGAAGAAGAATTACCAGTTAACCTGACCGACACACGGATCGTGATATTTGGTATGGGTCGGATTGGAACCGGTGCCTATGAGACCATTCATGCTTCTCACCCAGGCGCTGTTGCCGGAGTAGATATCAAGCCTGAAGTAGTCGAAAAACACATCAGTCTTGAGCGCCGGGTGCTGCTCGCCGATGCAACTGACCCCGACTTCTGGCAAAGAGTAAATCATTCTAATGTTGACATGGTTATGCTGGCAATGCCCAAGCACATGCAGAATATCTATGCCCTTGAACAGCTCAAGGCATCTGGGTTCTCAGGCCAGGTTACTGCCATTGCAAACTACCCGGATCAACAAAAAGAGCTGGAAGATTTGGGCGTACACTCTACCTATAACTTCTATTTAGAAGCCGGTAGTGGCTTTGCTGAACACGTCAAAGAAAAATTATTTTCATAATCTGCAAAATAATTCTCAGTATCAAAAGGGGTACTGAGAATTATTTCTAATTCCGCATCATACACTTACATCTAGACGTCTAAATATCAGGCACATAATCGTGGCATCTTTGTAACTATACGATTTACAAAGCTTTACATCATCGTTGGTAATTGCCCCTCAATTCGAAGTAAACTGGCTTCAGTAGGTTAGTTGCACTAATCTATTTTCTTAATTTAAATCTGACACTTATACCCCTCAATCAGGAACATTGAGTGGGCACTCTAATTATTCGAGAGGGCAAGCATGTTAAAAAATAAATCAGCTTCTTACTTTCCTGCAGCGGTGGATGATGTAAATGCAGGCCCGCTCGCAAAATTGCAAGCGCAACTTGATGCTATTCAAGATTCAGGAATGACAGCGTTGACAATTAGGGACATCCTTTTCCAAAAAATGCTAGATATGCATTCTGTTCCTAAGAAGCATTTTTTACGCGATCAGGATACGCCTGACAGACTTGATGACCCGGCAATTATTGAACAATTAAATGCACTTGGGTTTTATCGCACCGCACAAGGCCAGGTGCACTAAGATACCGTTTTATGGGAGCCTACTCTCCCTCATAGGCTGGCAATGCCCGTCGCCAGCCTATTTCTCTCTCCTTATAGCAGTATTTATTCGCTTAGGCAGTAAACAGCGAGTGGCTTCTTTGAGTGGCTTAAAATAAATAGCGGCCAAGCTGTCATGTCCGGCATCGTAACGGCCAACTCCTATTTCTATTTTCTCAACTTGTGATGCGCGGATCAAAGAGCGCCCTAACCTGTCCCATATTGCTAATGCGGAGCCCAAATTGGTATCAAAGTGAGCTGGATCTGCGCTGTGGTGAATTTGGTGTTGTGCTGGGCTAATAAACCAGTTTTCAACCTTATCTCCCCAGCTAAACCAGATATGAGAATGGCGTAAGTTTGAGCCAAAAATATTAAATAAGAAAACGAAAGCATTAGCTCCAAGGATATCGAACATACTCAACGCCGTACCAAACAGGAAATACCCTAACCCCACCACTAAACCTTGCGTTAAAGCCATACGGCAAGCGTACAAGTAGCTTTCTACCGGGTGTGAACGATAGATAGTAAACGGAGTCAGCACTTTTGCAGAATGGTGTACTTTGTGAAACTCCCACAAAAATGGAATTTTATGAAGCGCCAGGTGCAACAAATACCGGGTAAAATCATCAACCAGAAACAGCATCAACGTAAACAAAAAAATGACCACTGAGTCATCCCAGGCAAGATGTAAGGGCGCGCCAAACAGCCACTCAAGACCATCAGAAATAGCAATAGCAACCGGCACCATAGTCAATACTATGGGAGCAAAGGTGAGTGCTTTGATTAATTTGTTGGCAATAAACAATCCGTAATCCAGTTTTGCACTGTCAGATAGCCAGACGTCACGCGGGAACAAAAACCCCAGGAACCCTTTGAGCGAACGCGGGCCATGTAGTTTGCTGTATACCAGGCCCGCCATCGCGACGGCACTGAGAAGATACAGCCAATAGATTCGTTTATTCGCATCCAGTAAATAACCGGGCAAAGAAGATAGACTTTGCCAAAGCGTTTCTATCATAAAGTGGACCGACTCCTTTAAAAAAGGCCACTGATTAGCGGCCTTGTAAGTATACTAAAATACATCAGATGCGCAGCTGATTACGCACCTGTGATTGGTTTACATGGTTCAGAAAGAATATTTATAGCCCAATGTAAACTGACGAGGCTTGCCAGGTCGAGCTCCATAAGGGCGACGACTCACGATCTTGGTCTCATCCAGCAGGTTATCAACCTTAGCATACACCTGACCGTATTTGCCCAATTCATAGACGGCAGACAAGTCGACGGTTGTAATCGCAGACACTTCTTTACCCTCGAGTATCAGATCATAGCTGCCAGTGGGGGCATTGGGATCTGTGCTGCTGTCCCAACTGCGACCCGCAGCTTCTGACATAGAGCCGACGTACTTCACCGCCAAAGATACACGCCAGTCAGGGGCAGAAACACCTATATTAAAACTGGCCTGATGCTCAGGTAAATACGGGAGTTCATCGCCGCTTTTTACATGACCCCATTGTGCGAAGTTGGTGTACCTGTCATTTTTGAACTCCCCTTTGGTGTAGGTGTAAACAAAGCCATAAGGGATATCAATTTGCAGGTTCAATGGATAACGCTGACTAAACTGAGCTTCCAGTCCATATACGTGCGCCTCGCCGCCATTGAACTCTTTGCCCACTTCCAGCGCACCGCAGTTTGACTGACCGCAGCTTTCTTTCAGGTTACTGTAGTCATTGAAGAAACTGACCACTTCCAGCTGAGTCACACCGTCGTTAAAGCGGCCACCAAATTCATAATTGGTGCTTTTCTCAATTTCGATGTCAACCGACTGCTGAGGTGAAGCGGGCGAGAAACCTTGATGTACACCAAACAGAATGCCTGAATCTTCAGACAGTTGATAGAAACCACTCATACCAGGCAGCCAGATACGAGTCGTTTTGTTCTGCCAGTCATCCGCATCCACCGTGTTCTGGTATGCCATATCCATGAGCTCACCACGGATCCCCAGGCCAAGCGTCAACGCATCAATCGTCACTTTGTCCTCGACATAAACAGACCAGGCTTTGGTATTTTCGGTGTTTTGATCGGTATAGACTTTGTCCAGCCCCAGATTAAACGCACTTCCCTCTTTCATGCCGTAGGTTTCAGTAAAGTGTTTACGCTCAATCTCATCTTCATGAAAGCGCACGCCAAACGACAGGGTATTCTTATAACCAGCGAGATTAAACTTGGCAGAGCCATCAACCTGAATGCCCTGAGAGAAATACTCACGGTCATTGGTGCCCATAGTCAGAAAGTTCGGCCGCCCGCTAAAGGGGATTGAGTCTTCTTCTCCACTGAGAACCAGGTACAAACGCTGATACTTTTCATCTTCGGGGTTTGCCAGTATCTCCGGCAAAGTTGCATCTGTGTTCGTCAAGCCATTTAGTTTCAGCCAGGCACGTTCATAGTCATTACGGTACACCCGCGAAGTAAGGCTAACATCCTGATATTTAAGGTGGTGTGAAAACATCACCTGACTGTGTTTGGTATCCATATTATCAGGCTGAGACGCAGCGTAACGACGATAAGGGGTGGCATCAAAATCCGCATCAGTCAGCCCCAGATAGGTTTCGTTCGACAGTTCATCAGCATAGCTGAGTTTCAGCCCAAACGTGTGCTCAAACTCGCCTTGTTGCATCTTATAGTTAAACTTAGCGAGTAAGTCGTTTTTCTCAAATCCTGTGTCAGCCCCACCATCCAGGTCTTTGAACCCGTCCGCTTGCAAATTAACACCTTCGAGCAAAAAGCCAACATTATTCACTACTGACCCAAAATACGCGTGTGCTTTGGTGTAACCATCACTGCCCGTAGCTAAATCTATAGCGCCTTCCGAAAACTCAGGTACGGCACGAGTCACCAGATTCAGTGCACCTGCAACAGACTGAGGACCATGTTTAATGGCCGCAGGCCCTTTAAAAACTTCAACAGCCGTCATGCGAGTTGTGACTGGAAAATAATAAGCCGCTGGGGCTGAGTATGGCGCAGGACCAATCAACACCCCATCTTCCATTATGGTGATTTTTTTGCTTCGTTCAGGTGTTACCCCCCGAAAACCGATGTTTGGGCGCAGACCATAGCCATCTTCCTCTCGGATATTCACGCCGGGTACCGAAGACAAGATACGATGAATGTCATCGTATTCAAATTCAGACAACTGCTCTTCGCTTAACAAAGTTGCGGAGCCAGCTTCAGTGCGAAGCTTGTCATAATGACTCAGGATCTGAATGTGTTCCATGTCGTCATTCTTTGCATCATCATTTGCCAGTACCTGAGGTGCAGCCAGCGCCACAGCCATGGCCAACACAGATCTTTTCATCATGGGTCCTTTAGTCATTGTCACCTGCCGATGTTTTTGGAAGTTCCAGAGCCAGTTTTTGGATGAAGTCGTTCTTAAGCTGATCAGTGACATCTTTAACCTTTGCGTGTGTATTCGTCACTCCCGCAGTATCTTCGTTCAACGCTTGCTGTAAGTTATCATTCAGTGCTGCTGTCGCGGCTTTCGCATTTGCGATACCCTGGATCATAACGTCTTTGGTTTGACTGGCAGATTGATTATCCAGGAAATCATCAAAACCGATTGTGTCTTCACTGTCCGTACCCTGCCCAAGGAAGATCTGCTCAAACGCAGCAATATTCGCCTGAATGTTCTCGATAGAATGCTTGGCATAACGTGACTCAACGGCTTCTGGGCACACTTCTGTGCCACACTGGTTGGCAAATAATCCCAGCGGGGTCGCCAATTTGTAATCCTTTAACTCTTCCGTCATGTAGAACAGAGCATCAGAAATACGGTTTACAGCTTCAGTAACGGTGGCAAACTCACTGCCCGATGCGCCGGCATTTTTCAATTTGGCGGCATAACCTTGATCGCCAGCCCACTCAAACATCAGGCGTTCTGCGGTTTCTTTGAGGTCTTTCGACGCTTCTACGGCATATTGGCAGCGCATTGAGCGACGCTGCTGTTCATCCTGAGTATTCCACTGTGCCAGGATATTTCCTGCAGCAGCAGCTGAACAGCTGTGGTCTAAGTTATTGTTAAATAGCAAGTACTCCAATGCATCTAAACCTCGACGCTTATCGCTACGCTTACTGATATCATAGGGCACACCGTTAATATTACCCTGCGCAAAGTAAGCAACGTCCTGATCAACATTACAGTAATTGGTATCTGGCCACGAATAAATATCTTTACGAAGTGCTTTGTCATCGGCCAACAAAGGGCCCACTATCATGAGCTCAGCATGTTGCCAGCTCACCATTGTCTCTTTCCAGCTGTTCTGGGCTGCAAGCAGAGCTTCATCTCGTGCCGCTTTTGCAGCCTCATCGCTCAGAGTAGGATCAAACGCAGTTTCCAAATCACAGTACGCTTTAACTATGTCTGGTTGTGCACTTGCTTTGTTAGCAAATTGTTGGAAAGTTGGGGTGAACACATTATCAGTTAGGTTTGCAATTAACTTTTGCTGGCTGAAAGTTCCCTGGTTATTATCCTGACCCGAATCAGGTGTATCAGAGCCACCATTGGATGAGTCCTGATTATCATTACCTGTATCTTGGTTATCATTACCAGTGTCTTGGTTATCATCTGTGTTAGTAGCTTGTTTATAGCCAGGGCCTGCAGAGCTTGACGTACTTTCGCCACACCCGCTTAATGCCAAACCAATGGCCACTGCCAATAAAATAGGTCTGGAGTGTATTCTCATTATGTGCCTCAAATGAATAGTCTAGATACGCAAAAGGCTAGCAAAATTTGCTAACCTTTTTAAAGTTCAAAGAATCGTTAAAAAATTACCAGTTGGCAACGTTCTCTGCATCAAAGCCGTATACTTCCTCAAGGATGTCACGAGCCGCTTTCAAATCAACTTTATAGGCTGCGATTGCATCTGCAGTAATCGCAGGCTGAGTACCCATCAAAGTATGCATTTGCTCAAACTTGCCAACGTTAGCTTCTGCATAGAAAGGTGAGAAACGGTTAAACTGGAAGTTTAGCGCAAAGCCTTTCATTTCTGACCAGTGCTTAGCCAGTGTAGCAAAGTCAGAAGAAGTGTACTCTTCCTCAGCAGTACCTGCCAATTCGGCCGCCAACAAGTCTAAATCTTTTTGAGTATCGTTGATATAATGAACAACTGTCGCGGCAATGGCTTTTTCCCATGCCAGCAATGCGTCTTTCGCATGACCTTTCAGGGTCTCCATTTGTGTTTCGCTTAACGCACCGTTTGTCGAGTTAATCAGCTTACGACCATTATAGAAAGCCTCAAAAGCCTCTTTGCTCAAATCTGTTGGATTTGTATTGTTTACAGTACCACGGTCACGTTTGGCTGCATTGGTTGAGTTGCCAAAGTTGTACTCCGAGTTGAAGTCAATTTTACCGTCAGCATTTGCATCGTTGTAACCTGCCTTGAATGCATCTCGGCCACCTTTACCGGCAATTTCGTCATCCGTGTAGCTCATGTAGTTACGTGCTGCACCGAAGTAACCAAAACCTTCGTCCCACTGGTGCTCAAGGTTAGTGTAAGCTTTACCTTCAACAGCGACAGTGTTATCAGTCGTCAGACCTTTACCATCTGTGTCGTAATCCAGGTAATCATCTGCCGCTTGCGAGAACGCTACAGCGCCGTATAAGAACTTCTGAATTAACTGGTTGAGATCAACGCCATTTTCAGCAACATAAATAGTGTCAATATCGTTACCGCTAGGATCTAATGGAGCCTCGGCAAGTGCGCGCTCGGCTAACTGGTCAAATAATTGCTTCACAAACAGCTCAGGGATAGGTGTTTCACCGTCTGCTGCAATCGCCGTCCAGCCTGTAAAGCTGCCATCTTCAGTCCAATCTTTGTACTGGCCTTTAGCATCATTGCCCGCAATTTTACCACTGAGGTCTTTGTGCGATGAAGAAATGTCAGTCAATTTAGTTTGCGCAGCAGGATCAGTGACGATTGTCAGGTCGCGCTTTCCCCAAACATCGCTGTATTCTTCTTCAGAAACAGCATAGAAGCTGTTTATCGCGGCTAACAAGGTTTCTTTTGTCGCGTTGGTATCTTTTGCATCGTTAACAAATTGATCACTGCCGATGTAGTTATACAACTCTTTAATCAACACATGACGAGCAATCTGGCCCGAATATGCAACGCTAGACTTACCTTCTTCAAAGCGGCTGATGAAGTCATAGTCCATTTCATCAAGTACTTTGAATACGATATCAAAGCTTTCTTCATTATCAGAACCATCTACTACAGTAACAGTTAGTTTAACTTCCTGCTCCAGTTCATAGTTCAGGTGCTCACCGGCTTTTAATTTCAAAACACCATTTACAACTTCAAAACGCTCGTCAGACACAGAAAAAGTATGGGTATCATCATCACCGTCAGTTACTACTAGAGTACCAATCTCTACTGCAACCATGTTTTCAGTCACAGTCACTTCAGTGACATCAGCATCTGTACTTTTTAGTGTCAGCGCTGTGGGCGCTTCGTTTACTGTTGGTGCAGGTGGTGTAGTCGTATCTGGCGTCTGAACCTTGTTGTCATTCGAGCTTGAACCACCACAGGCAGTTAGACCCAAAGTCGCAACAATAATAGAAGTAGCAAGCAGAGATTTTTTAAAAATCATTGAGCATTCCTTAATAAAGCAATGTTAAAAATTATTCTTAGTCGCGTTAAGTATACACCGCTTTAAATAGCAATCAATTCTATTTACGTTGCTAAATGCACGATTTAGATCAAGGAACATGCAAGTTATTTCACCTGTAAAGGCTTCGAGATATAGACCCGGCAATACAAGGACACATACAAACCATTGATATATATAGGTTTAAATGAAATTTCGGATATATGAAAGGGTTACAGGCTAAAAGGTATGTACAATTGAGAGCGAATGGATAGTTCGAATAATTGGAACTATCCAATATGGAAGTTTCGCCAAAGTATGACTTTAATTTAAGGAGGTCCACGCCTCTTTTACAAAAAGATAACCCTTACGCCAAACCGTTTTAATTTTTTCAGCACCTACAGCGGTATCCCCAGCTTTCTACGTAGGCATGACACACGTACATCCACTGTCCGGCTGTTCGCCTGATAGTGTTGCCCGACAACCTTTTTATAAATCTCTTCACGACTGACCACTTCCGGCGCTCGCGAGGCCAGCAACCATAGCAGCTCAAATTCATGGCTGGTTAAATTAACCGGCTGCTGTGCCAGTGATACGCTGCGCTCATTAAAGTTTAAACTCAGTTCTCCAAAGTGGAGTTCATGTGGCATGCCTGCGCAGGGCACAGGAGGAACCGGGTGCTTGCGGGCCAGCGCATCCAGACGGGCACGCCACAGCCTGGGCTTAGCCATACATGGGATAACGTCATCCGCCCCCAGTTCCAGCATGAGGCTTTGCAAGTCCTCATTATCTTCATCAAGAGACACCATAAGAGGCGCATCAAAGCACGATTTGAGTGTATTAATGGTGTCATATTGTGCACTGGTAGCCAGCGTCTGGCCGATCACAATACTGTCTACCTGCAAATTGGCATTACCTTGCCTGGTTGCATCATGAATATTGATAAACCGCATGGTGAAACCATGCTGTTGTAGTGCCTCGAAAGGCGCGATGCTGTGTCCTTTTTCATCTTGTGCGATTAATACCGTTGACACGAAAAAGCCTCGTTCGAACTATGTGTGACGGTTAGTCTAGTGACGCTAGCTGAACAAACGCTTTACACAGCAAACAAACGCTCTGCAACACGAAACAAGGCACTCACGACAGGGTCCTGCAGCCGTTTCTTTTTGCATACCAGGCCGATTTCAATTTCTTCACTCTGCAAGCCCAATGTCTGCACCTGATTTCTGAACGGGCTTTGTTCCAACACAACTTCGGGGACATAGGCAACGCCAAACCCCAGACTGGTCAACGCCACCATCGCTTCATGCCCAGAAACATGCGCATAAATTTTTGGCTGCAGCACTTTTTTCTTAAAAAACACATCCAGGCGCTCTTTCAATACGCCGTGCTCTGGTACTATGAAAGGTACCTGCTCCCAGGGCAACTCCCCCCGATGTTGCTCAATCAAATCGCTCAACGGGCATTTCATCGTTGGGGCAATAAACAACAACCGGGAACGGCCAATACTCAGATACTCAAGTCCCTGAGGAAGATTGCGAGGCCTAACGGCGACCGCTACATCCACAACTTCTCCTTGCACCTGTGCAATGGAATTTGCCGGATCTCCTGTCAGTAAATTGAGTTCAACCTGCGGAAAATCCTGACGATAACGCGCAAACAAATCATAAATGAAGCTGTAAGATGCCGTTACCGAGCAAAACAGGCTCAGCTCCCCGCTCAAAGGCTTGTCTTCATCCAGACATTCACTTTTGAACTGCCGCCAACTTGTCAATGTAGCTTGTGCGTATTGAATGAATGCCTGCCCTTGCGGGGTTAGCGCGACACTGCGATTGTCACGAATAAACAAAGGCGCCCCAACCTCCTCTTCCAACTGCTTTATCTGGCGGCTTAGCGTAGGCGGGCTAATGTAGCAACGTTCACTGGCTCGGGAAAAATGTAAGGTATCCGCCAGTGCCAGGAAATACTTCAACTGTTTATGATCCATCGTGATTACACTCGGAGTGTTTCATTATGTGAAATACAATAATTTAAATATATCATTTTACGCAACTTCAACTTGCTACTAGGCTACACCCTATACCTTATTCCAGAAGAATCAAACAGGACAAATCATGGCGAACTATTTCAATTCACTGCCACTACGAGAGCAGCTTGCCCAACTGGCTCAATGCCACTTTATGGATCCCAAAGAATTCGAGGACGGCGTGAACGTTCTGCTTGGTAAAAAGCTGGTGATCGTCGGCTGTGGCGCCCAGGGCCTTAATCAGGGTCTTAACTTACGTGATTCTGGTCTGGATGTCAGCTATGCGTTACGTCAATCAGCTATTGATGAAAAGCGTCAGTCATTCCTTAACGCCAGCGACAATGGCTTTGAGGTCGGAACCTATGAGACCCTGATCCCACAGGCTGATGTGGTACTAAACCTGACCCCTGACAAACAGCATTCTGCGGTTGTCGAAGCTGTCATGCCGCTAATGAAGCAAGGCGCCACACTGGCGTATTCTCATGGCTTTAATATCGTCGAAGAGGGAATGCAGGTCCGAGATGATATCACTGTTATCATGGTCGCTCCCAAATGTCCTGGCACTGAAGTTCGAGAAGAGTATAAGCGTGGTTTTGGTGTGCCAACGCTTATCGCGGTCCACCCTGAAAACGACCCTCAGGGACATGGTCTGGCTCAGGCAAAAGCCTATGCAGCTGGCACAGGCGGACATCGTGCGGGTGTACTACATTCATCTTTTATCGCTGAAGTTAAGTCAGATTTGATGGGCGAGCAAACCATTTTGTGCGGCATGCTACAAACTGGCTCTTTGTTGTGCTTTGACAAAATGGTTGAACAAAGTGTTGAACCTGGTTATGCCTCAAAACTCATCCAGTACGGCTGGGAGGTGATCACTGAGGCGCTTAAGCATGGTGGTATCACTAATATGATGGACCGCCTGTCGAATCCGGGCAAAATCAAAGCATTTGAATTGAGCGAAGAGCTCAAGGCCATTATGCGCCCACTATACAACAAACATATGGATGACATTATCAGTGGTGAGTTTTCACAGGGCATGATGGCAGACTGGCATGAAGACGATGCAAAACTGCTAAGCTGGCGTGCCGAGACTGCCGAAACGGCGTTTGAAAAACAAGCCAATTGTGAGCAAGAAATTGCAGAGCAGGAGTTTTTTGACAATGGTATTTTGATGGTTGCTATGGTCAAAGCGGGTGTAGAGCTGGCATTTGAAACCATGACAGCGGCCGGTATTATCGAAGAGTCCGCCTATTATGAGTCTCTGCATGAAACGCCTTTAATTGCCAATACCATAGCACGTAAAAAGCTATTCGAAATGAACCGCACCATTTCAGACACAGCGGAATACGGTTGCTATCTGTACAACCATGCCTGCTTACCGTTACTCAAACCGTTTATGGAGAAAATCGGTACAGACGTTATTGGTAAAGGGCTTTCACAAAGCTCTAATGAAGTGGATAACCAAACGCTGATCAACGTCAATGCCGCTATACGAAATCACCCTGTTGAAGTGGTTGGCAATACCTTACGCGGCTATATGTCTGCGATGAAGAAAATAATATAACCATCTGATAGGTAAAGCCTTTAAAGTAATTAAAGGCTTTACCCCAAGCAAATTTGCCATTTTAGTTCGCTTGTTAGAAACCAAGGCCCACCTGCGATGCAGTGGGCTTTTTTGCTATTAAAAACATGACACTATTATGACAGTAACGTTATACCTATAGGTGTTAATTATTGACCATGCTAAAATTATGAGTCACGGGATCAAAAAGTAGTGAGATTAATGCATAACACTGGTTTAACAATTACACAACGAATTACTCTGCTGGGCAGTTTAATCGCGGTTGTTGTCGCTTGTCTGATCGGCTTTATTTCTACCTATCAGGCCAAGTCTATGATCGAAACCCGCATGCTGGGATCTGAGTTGCCCAGCAAGGTTGAGAGCATCAACAAGTCGATTAGCCAACAAATTGGCCAGCTTAAGAGTGCGGCGAAGCAACTTTCAAGCAATCAGTTTTTGCTTGATTCGGTCAATAAAGGTCAACTAGATGAGCAGGTTTTGCTCACGGAGTTGACCCGCGTACAAAATCAATACGCGTTGGTCACCGCTTCCTGGGCCAACAGAGAAACGCGACAATACTGGAATCAAAATGGGTTCTTGCGGGTACTCAATCAACAACAAGATGGCTGGTTTTTCCAGTTTACCCAAAGTAGCGAAGAATACTCCATCAGCATCTATCAGGAAGCACCTGGTGATGTAAAGATGTTCGTCAATCATCAACAGACCAATGGCATTGGCTTGGCGGGCCTGGCAAAAAGTATCGATGCGATGCAAACCATGCTGGCAAATATGAAAATTGAACAAAGTGGATTTGTGTTTGTAGTTGAAAAATCACAAGGTGTTGTGCAACTTCACCCCGATGCCAGCAAAGTCGCCAAAACAAAGCTCGCGGACCTTTACGGCGTAACAGCTGCTGGTCAGTTGCGTAATAGCCGCGACTTTGTGGTACTGGATTTGGAAGCCGATGGCGCTCCTTCATTGGTTGCAGCCAGTCCTATCGAGGGCACAGAGCTGTTGGTTATTGCACAGGTACCTAAAGCCGAAGTATTTGCTCAGGTGTCTTCGTTACAATGGCAAATTATCTTCTGGGCGCTAATTGTGGTCGCTGTGGTATGTATTGCCAGTATGCTTATGGCACGCAACCTCAGTGCGCCGTTACTGAAAATGGCCGACGTATTTCGTCAACTTGGCAGCGGTGACGCAAAGCTGAATTATCGCGTTCCCAATGCAGAGCAGCCAGAATTGCAAGCGCTGGGTCAGGGGTTTAATCAATTTATCGAAAAAATTGAAGCTGCTATTTGCAATGTCGCAAAAGAAAGTAGTGATATACGCGTTGCCAGTGAGCATGTCTTTGCTCAGGCAAAGAAAAACTCATCGTCTCTGGATGAACAAAAATCCCAGACCTTGTCTGTGGCCGCAGCTATCAATCAGATGGCTGCCACGGTGCAAGAAATCGCCGGAAGTGCTAACAATACCGCAAAACTCACCGACGAAAGCCGCGAACACACTAAACACAGCCACAGCTGTGTGCAGCAAAGCCAGGGGACTTTACACCAACTTGCACTGGATATTCAGCAAATGGCAGATCAAGTGGCCACTTTGGCCAGCAAGACCCAGTCAATCGCCAGTATTCTAGATGTAATTCGGGGCATATCAGAACAAACCAACTTGCTGGCACTCAATGCAGCCATTGAGTCAGCTCGTGCTGGTGAACACGGGCGGGGTTTTGCTGTCGTTGCCGATGAAGTTAGAGCGCTTGCAAGCAGGACCTCTCAGTCGACGGATGAAATCCAGGCAACCATTCAAGAGCTCACAGCTGCGTCTGATTCAATCGTGACACAAATTGCTTTGTCTTCTGAGCAAGCGCAACAAAGTGTCGACAATATGCAAACATCTGTAGAGCTGATGAATACCATCACGGAAACAGCAGATCAGATAAATGACATGACGACCTTGATAGCCACAGCAACGGAGCAGCAAAGTAATGTTGTTGCGGATGTTGGCCGCAGTATCGAGCAGATCAGCGTGATCAGTGATGGCGTAATGAGTGAACAACTCGATACAGAACAAGCGATTCAGCAACTGGCCAATTCGGCCAAAGCACTCGATAAACTGGTTGCCAGTTTCTAGTACAAACAAAGCGGCTGACAGCGTTTGGCCGCTTATTCCCTTCTGTCTGAACCCTATTTGCACTTTATTGTGCTCGCCCTTTGGGGCGTACTCACATTCATTCATCTGCAATGGATTGTAACAATTTTTGCTTCCTTAACCGGTCAAAATAGCTACACTGAAAGAAAGCTGTAGAATTTAGGAATGCCCCTATGCTGTGTTTCAAGCGCTTCGCTCGACGTTATCTTTGCCCTATTCTGACTGTTTCCACTTTGTTACTCAGTGGATGTGAATCGACTCAGGTCCAGCCAGAAATAGAAATGCAGCTTCTTGATAACGCCCCTTTCAAACAACATTCAGTTGAGTCTCAGCAGTCCATCTTTGCATTGGATGCGAATATTCGGGCAACTTTAGATCGCTACCTAGCTCGACATGATGGCTCCAATATCAAGGTTGCAGATCAGCTGCTCCAGTTTCTGGTAGAAAATGGCGATTCGAGTTTGTCTTATATGCGTGGTGCGAACCTCAGTGCGACAGAGACATTTTATGACCTCAATGCAAACTGCCTTTCTCTGTCGATTCTGGCATTTAGCTTGTCAGAGCACTTAGGCTTTAAAGGCCAGTTCCAGCGTGTTCATATCCCTGAATACTGGGCTCAAACAAAAGGTTACAGCTTATTGACCGGCCATGTAAATGTGGTCGTAACGCAAACTAACATGAATACCAAAAAAAATAGTGATCACCGTGAAGTTTTATACACCCGCCCGGCACGTGTAATTATCGATTTTGACCCTAATAGCCGTGCGCAGAAGTTCGCAACCTCTAAAATCAGCAAAGATCGTATCACCGCAATGTTTTACAGCAATAAAGGCGCGATGCATATGATAAATAAGGAAATGGACTTGGCATATAGCTATTTTAAGGCCGCTATAGAGATCGATCCGCTCTACTCCGCAGCGTGGGGAAATTTAGCCGTGCTATTTCGTATCAATGATCACGTTAACCAAGCCGAAGCGCTTTATCGGCAAGCTTTACTGATCAATGGCGAAAATAAAACAGCCCTGGGTAATTTGGCTCTATTATATGAACTGACAGACAGACAGCAGCAAGCAAAGGATATCAGAGCTCAACTCCATGCCTTACGCAAAGATAACCCTTACTACCAAATAGCACTCGGTGATGAGGCATTTGCAAATGAAGACTATGACAAGGCACTGAGACACTACCGCGCAGCAAACAAGTTATCCAGTTCACTACACGAGGGTTACTTTGGGTTAGCTAAAGTCTATTACATTCAGGGAGAGTTGGAACTGAGCAGAACATTTTTAAACCGAGCACTGAATCACGCCAATTTTAATCATGATAAAAAGCGTTACCGCAACAAACTGGAGTGGCTGAGTGCAACTGCCAGGAATTAGCCTACTGTGGCTGAGTTGCATTATTTCGGTTGCACAGGCTGCAAATAAAATTGAAGTCGACCTGAGAACACTAACCAGTGAGGCATATGCGGGCCGGGGTTCTGGCCATGCTGACATCAACAAAAGTGCACGTTACATCTATTCGCGCTTTGTTGAAACCGGAATAGATGTCTATTACCAGTCGTTCCGATTTCGCCATGGGTTCGGAAAACTTGCTTACGGACACAATGTTGTCGCAACCTTACCATGTAATGTGACGCCCTGTTCTGCGGCATTAGTCATTAGTGCGCACTATGATCATTTGGGAAGCAAAGGAACTCGTTACTACCCTGGTGCCAATGATAATGCCTCAGGGGTTGTTGTTATGATAGATATTGCGCGCCAGTTGATGACACAAGTACGACACAGGGAAATTATTTTTGTCGCAACCGATGCGGAAGAAAAAGGCCTGTACGGGGCGCACTTCTTTGCTGCAACGCTTGACCCCGAGCGTGTCGCTTTGAATATCAACCTGGACATGCTTGCAGTTAATAGCAGAAATCGTCTGTATGTTCTGGCTTCAAAACAAGCAAGCGCATACACAAAAGATATTGCGCAGGCATTTAACAAGGAGATACGTGCTCAGGTCTTTACATCCACAACGCGTATGTCACGTCGCCTGGATACGCCACGAGTTGACTGGTTAAGAGCCAGCGACCACTACGCTTTTCATAAAGTCGGGATCCCTTTTACGTACTTTGGAGTTGGTACAGATCCTCTGCATCACACATATAAGGACCAGTTTGATAAAGTGGACATCCCTAAGCTAACTCAGGTTTCGGCGCATATTAACGCTTTTATTTCTGCATTGTCAGTGTCGGCAGCACCCTGAACTAATGCGATTTTACGAGCCTTTGATAACCGCTTAAACCTCCATTCCAGCCTGGCAGCAGCGCGTTTATCTTCAACAGCCAGCGTGTATACCAGTTTAAGCGGCCCCTTTCCTCGCAAGCTTTTAGCCCCTTTACCGGCAACATGCGCCGAAAAGCGCTTTGTCACATCGTTGGTGATCCCGGTATACCAGTGGCCAAATCTATTTTCAATCACATACAGGTACCATGGTGGCTGTGCATTACCCATGACCATAACTACTCATTAGAACGAATGGAACTATTTTAACTGCGAATGGTCGAAACTTACCAATAATTCTACTTTACCTTCTTTATCCATTCTGTATCATTCATACAACCAAAAATAAGGATACACATACATGCAGTTAAAAAAGCGCCTTTTTGTTTGGCTTAGTATTATTCTTGCGACGACCATGCTATCCGCTTGTTCCAGCTGGGTATACCGGATAAACGTCCCTCAGGGTAACTTCCTGGAACAGTCCGATGTCGATAAGCTCAGAATCGCTATGACAAAAGAGCAAGTTTTATATGTATTGGGCACCCCGGTGGCTAAAGACGCATTTAACAGTGAGATCTGGCATTACTCATATGTGTTCAATCTGGGCCGAGACTCAGAGCAACGCCGAGAGTTAGTTGTTTATTTCAAAGATGATAACCTGAGCGATATATCTGGAGACTTTGATAAACCTTCAGATTTCAATACGCCACTGTCAGAATAAGCTTAGTCTTCAGCGTTTCAGTTAAAGCAGAGCCTCGGTTCTGCTTTAACTCCCCATCACTGCAATTAAAACCACGACACTAAATAGCACCTGGAGCGACATGCTAAGCCAGGCGAGTACGTTTACCCCTATTAAACTCCATGGAGACGAATCCTGGGGGTAGAGTGGACTGCGTTTTTGCCACCGAGCCAAGGCAAAAAACAGCAACGTCAGGCTAGAGATCATAATCGTTGCAGAAAGCTTATTGCTGTGTGTCTCATTAAAGAAGAAGTTTAACTGTACGGGCATCAGAATTGCGACCAGTGCATACAAGCTATAAACGCGTGCTACTTTTTCATATTTTGCTGCAAAAGACAGTTCAATAATCCCACGCTGTTCCAAAAACTTCTTTGCTGCAACCGCCTGTGCCTGATTGGCAAGGCGATACGGAGTCGTGCCAGTGACATCTGCCAGTCTCGGGTCTACATTCATAGACTCAACCAATTCGAGCATCGCCGTTGAATTGGACATAACCGCGTAATGCATTAAATTCCGGCCTAAGTCATCCAGAGACTGGTGACAATGATACTCAGTCAATGCCTGAACTGCACTGACAAAGCCCTGCTCGACCAGCCACATCATGGCAGATTTCCCTGCAGGGTCTTTGCTCTGACCAGTTGCCCCTTGCTCAATCAGCTTCAGGGCGATAGATTGCTTAGCATTTTTAGACATTAAATGGGCCAGCAAAGCCTGATCTAGCAAGCGCTCAACCTCTTCACCGCTGCACAGATGCTTCAACAGCCCTACATAAGTATCATCCCCCTGCAAACGCTCAACCGCCAGTTGCAAAGTCTCAACCTTATCTTGTAGCACCACTTCGAGCATGCCACCCAAGTCCAATTGCATTTCCTGGTCAGCAATGTCCCATAAGTCACACGCTTCCTCTGCCGTTAACGTTAAACCATATTGCAATAATACACCCAAAGAGCGGGTATAAGACTTACTCAATAAAAGCGAAGCGGGAGTGGTTTCAGTCTGGTAGGTAAGCTGTGTCTTGATATCGGCATAATGGGAGAATACCCCTAATAACTTAGCAATCAACTCATCCTGACTGATACCCGCGGCGCCAATATGAAGTAATAAGTCATCGCAGTATGTCTGATGTGCTTGATCGTAGTCATCAATATGCTGGTAGCGACAAGATTCGAACGGTTCCAGGGGTTTCAGCCATAAAATATACATCAACGGCGGTAAGACCGACGAACGTACACCTTGCTGATCTGTCACGGTTTCACACTCAGGCCAAGCCTCGAGTGCATCCAGAATAAAAGCCCCATTGTTTTCAACCAGCCCCTTGAGTAGCAGAGGGTACTGAGCCGGCCAAATTAAAACATGCTCCATTAAAGAATTAACCACCTTATTTGTCATATCGTGCACTTAATGCCATAGATATTGTCGCAGTGCTGTTAGCGGAATGATACCAATTGCATCATGAAAAAGCTGCTGCTGATCTCAAGAATCACATCACTTTACCTAATATGAAAACAAATCCGCAATGAGCCAAAATCGATATGCTCATTGTGCACCGATCCACAGTGCCATAGAACGACTCAGGGTCGTCGATTAAGTTACTCAGCTCTGGGCTTGAGGTCATGAACGATTAAGATATACAATAGAAGTGAACGTCCAATGAAGGCCCTGTGATAGGGAGCAAGTCAAGATGGAAAATACCTTACCCACCTGGCACGTAATACTGATTATTGTGATGGTACTTGGGTTCATTATCAGCAATATTATGCTGTTGAAATATATGACCCGATTTGATGTCAAAGGCAAGCTAGATAAACAAACTAAGCCAGACTCAGAGGCCAAGAAAGAAGAAGAGGAAGAAAAGTAGGGCTGGCACGCACCTGCCCTACCTCAGAGATTAACCTAACAACCAATGCGCCATCAATGCAATCACAGGTAGCGTGACCAGAGTGCGCAGAATAAAAATACAGAATAGCTCGAACAAATTGACCGGTATTTTGCTGCCCAGCAACAGCGCGCCTACCTCAGACATGTAAATCAGCTGAGTCACACTCAATGCTGCCACGATAAAGCGTGTCACATCACTTTCTATGTTTCCTGCTGCCAAAATTGACGGGATAAACATATCCGCGAAACCAACCACTATCGTTTCAGCTGCTTTTGCAGCTTCGGGCACCTGAAGTAATTCGAGGTAAGGCACAAACGGCTTACCAAGGATCTGAAACACTGGCGTATGTTCTGCAATGATGAGCGCAAACGTACCGACTGCCATGACTACAGGTAAGACAGCAAATACCATGTCCAGCGCATTGTGCACGCCTTCTTTCAATGTCCCTTTTACACCCGGTGCTTTTTCCGCTTTTGCAAGAGCAACATCCAACGCATGACCAAACAACGTTTTACCTTCAGGCACCAGCTCAGCACCGGGGTTGGCATCACTGCCGTCGACATAACAGTCTTTTTTCCATCGCAGAGGCGGCAAACGCGGTACAATAATCGCAGCAGCAATCCCCGCAGCACATACGGTTAAGTAAAATGGCGCGAACAAATGCTCCAATTTAACCTGACCAATCACAACCAGACAGAAGGTAATAGAAACCGCTGAAAAAGTTGTACCTATAATCGCAGCTTCTCTCTGTGTATAGTGCTTATCTTCGTACTGACGAGATGTCATCAAAATGCCCACACTGCCATCTCCCAGCCAGGATGCAACGCAGTTTACAGCACTTCGACCGGGTACGCCGAACAAGGGACGCATCACTTTAGTCAGTAAAGTACCTACCAGTTCCAACAGGCCAAAATTCAGCAACAATGGCAGTAGCAGACCGGCTAAGACAAAAACAGAAAACAGCACAGGTAATAAATCATTGAGCACCAGTGATCCCGTATGTGCAGAGTGAATTGCTTCTGGCCCTACTTTAAAGTAGGTCATCAGAATAAAGGCCATACCAGCAAGGCGAGTAATCAGCCAGATTGGACTCACGGAAAACAAGTGTCTGAATAAATGGTTTTTTAGCAGCTGCCTTGGCTTAACCAGCGCAACAAATGCACTCATCACCCCGGTGATACACACTATGGCGACTATCATGGCCTGTGCGAAGGGTGCTATCCAACCTTGCAGTGCCTTAGCCATAACAGCGATAGGAATAGTCATTGCTTCCCCGATTGCGACAGGTGTCATAAACAAAAACACCCCGATCAGGGAAGGCACGATAAACGCAAAGAGCGTGCGCCAGTTAAGCGACGCTGAGCCCGTAGATTCTGACATCATATGATTACCCACTAAAAAGAAAAAGAGCGTAAGGCTCTTTTTCGTGTTACTTCAACTCATTGTTTTTATTTTAATATTTTGATTTATTTAAAATATTATATTTGCAGACCTCGACTGCGCAAGACCTCAAGCAGAGATTGCAACAATAGCTCCATAGTCTGTGCATCCAGCACTTGTTCCTCACCATCCAGCCAGGTCAACGCCGTCTGACCGTCATCGGTTGTCGATACTTTAACCATATAATCACCGTTGGCAATCGGTAATATAGTGGCCTCTTCACCCCAAATAGAATCCCAGACGCTTTGCTCAGGTGCTTCATAACGAACTTTCACCTGCTCGTTATCTCTGTCTAATCGGATCACAGTAAAGTTGACGCGTTCAAGGAAGTTGGACAGACGATCCATTACTGCACTTTTCTCAACCAGTGTCAGCATTGCAGCGTTGCCGTCACTGTCAAACCCACCCTCGAGAGACAATAAGCCCTGCTGCTTACGCAACTCAACGGCTAACAACCTGTATCGATAATCAAACTCAGCAATCACCTCGTTCAATGCACGTACTTCTAACTGCTGCTTTAGCATGTCATTCAGAGGCGCCTGATCACTTTGATAATCAAGTAGTTTAGCACTTAGGGAAGCCGTTCTCTGGTGCTCTTTTTGTTCAATGGTAAACTCAAAGCGCTGACGCGATACCTCAACAATGTCCTCCCAGAACCAGCCTTCGTCCTTCTTGATCAACGAGTACCAACCTGTTTCCACTGTGCCTTGTTGACGCGCATCTTTGGCAACCTGAGTGTTGTGGTTCGCCATTACTCCATCAAGCGACTGCCAGATAAATGCCGACAGGTCTTCAATACCGTCATTTTTATCAAAGTAGACACGAGCGACCTTGTCTTTATTTTCAGCCCAGCTACCCTGAGCGAGTGTAAGAACCTGCTGCGGTGGTCGATATAGTTTATCTTCTCCATCCGGGTTGTTGTCATAAACAGCAACAGCCATCTTATATTCAGGATCCTGATAAGGCTGCTCAAGCCCAGATGGCACGCTAATGCCTTCATTAACGCGATAGTTTTTGCTGTCATGTGCATCATTTGGAAATACACTACATCCCGTTAAACCAAGTAAAACACCTAAAGTTAGTGCTTTTGGAACCCAATACTGCACGAATAAAACTCCTTAGCAAACCCTGTTATATTTATTTACGGTAAACGAATATCGTCTTTATATGAGTGAGGATTGCCGATTTGGTTCACTGCCGGAGAAACTTTTTATATTCGCCCGGCGAGCCTAAACAACTTGCAAAATTTGCCCTATGTTACTTGCCTCGCCCAGTAAACACAAGCTGTGAGCTGCCTGACACCAATATCAGGTTAAGGCAAAGTAGCAAAGCGACCCTCTGCCAGTATCCCAACTAACTAACTTATGTTAGTATTTACGGCTATACATCTAAAACTTGCCGTCAGGCATTACCATTATTCTCAGCGTATAGGGTGCTCTTGAATGACCACATTTACCAACCAACAATTGGTTTTGACCGCAATCGGAGAAGATCGCTCGGGATCGTCAGCGAACTGACAAAGCTGGTCAGTGAATGTAATTGCAACATTATTGATAGCCGCATCGCGATACTCGGTAATGAATTTACTTTCATTATGTTGCTATCGGGCGACATGGCAGCCATTAGCCGGGTCGAGCATACCCTACCTACAAAAGGGATGGAGCTGGGCCTGCTTACAATGATGAAACGTACAGCCAGCCATCAGCAGAATGAGTTCAGCGCCGGATATACACTCGAATACAATGGACTCGACGCGCCTGGTACCCTGAGTAAAGTCACACGCTTTTTTGCAGAGCAAAACATCAGTATCTGTTCATTGAAATCTGATACTTATGAAGAGGGGACGCTTTGCATATGCGCTGTGAAATCGAAGTCAATATCCCCATTGAAGTTGATGCAGACGCATTTAAAATACAGTTCGAGCATCTCTCAAACTCACTAAATCTGGATTATATTTTTCGACGCATTCGTTAAGGAGCATCCTATGAATACGCTACAAGCAGGCGCTCAGGCCCCGCAATTTACCCTAGAAAATCAAGATGGTGAAAGTATTTCACTCAGCACTCTTTTGGAATCTAACCAGGTACTGGTGTATTTCTATCCAAAAGCACTGACACCAGGTTGCACAGTACAGGCAGAGCAACTCAGAGACCACAAAGAGCAGTTAGCGCAATATAATACTGTGGCAGTGGGGATCAGCCCGGATCCGGTCAAAAAGTTAAAAAACTTCGAAACCAAAAAAGAGCTGAACTTTGATCTGCTATCCGATGAAGACCACGCTATTGCTGACGCATTTGGTGTGTGGGGATTGAAAAAGTTCATGGGTAAAGAATATGACGGGATCCACCGTATCAGCTTCCTGATAGGCCAAGATGGCACCGTTAAACATGTTTTCAACAAGTTTAAGACCAAAGAGCACCACCAGGTCGTTATCGATTACCTGGCTGCACAATAATGTAGGTTCGCATCTGGCATGCGAGTCAATACAAAAAGGGGCTGAATTCAGCCCCTTTTTGATTCTTTCACGCCATATTAGCTGCGGGCATCCAGCATCAAACGCTTCATATCTCTTACTGCCTTCTCCAGCCCATCAATAGCGGCTCTGGCAATAATCGCATGGCCAATGTTGAGCTCATAAATTTCCGGCATCTCAGCAATGGGTTTTACATTATGGTAATGCAGACCATGGCCTGCGTTGACAACAATTCCCAGGCCATGCGCATATTTTACACCTGTGCGGATCCGTTCCAGTTCAGCTTGCATCTCAGCATCTGATTCTGCATCAGCGTAAGCGCCGGTGTGGATCTCGATATAAGGTGCGCCAGTGTCTTTGGCAGCTTCGATTTGCAGAGGATCTGCGTCGATAAATAAAGACACCTTAATGCCTGCATTTGCCAGCCGAGTCACGGCCTGAGTAACCTTTGCTTTGTTCGCAACCACGTCCAGACCACCTTCAGTAGTCAACTCTTCGCGTTTCTCTGGCACCAGGCAAACGTATGCAGGCTTTACTTCACAGGCAATGTCCAGCATCTCGTCTGTCACGGCAATTTCCAGATTCATACGTGTCTGAATGGTCTTCGCCATCACGTACACATCGCGGTCCTGAATATGACGCCGATCTTCACGTAAGTGGATAGTAATACCATCAGCCCCGGCATGTTCAGCAACAGCGGCAGCATGTGCTGGATCCGGATAGCTAGTGCCTCTCGCCTGGCGTAATGTGGCAATATGATCGACGTTTACGCCCAATAATATCTCTTTCATTGTTATTACCTTGATTGAAATAGCTCTCTGCTTTTCAGCGGTTTATGGCCAAGTAATGGCCTGAATAAATATCTGCTAAGACCCTTTGCCTGACGTCGTACCTGATCATCAGAAAAATCGCGCTGGGCAATCTGGTGAAGCACTCGGCCTGAAAAGCCAATATGCCGCTCATCTGTTCTGACAAACCCCAATTCCCGAATATATTGGTAATATGCACCCTCGACAATCGCGTCGCCATCGGCATCATATTCAAACTCGACACCGAACCCCAACTGCTCCAGCAACTGGAACTCAAAACTGCGCAGCGTGAGCTCAAATACGCTGCTACTCGTCTCTTTGGCCTGCTCGCTCAATTGCTGCAGATGATGATGATACAACGAAAATATCTCATCAAGCGGCTCATTGACCGGAATAACCCGGGTGCTGAGTTCGTTGAGATAAAAGCCGCAATACAAAACTTGCCCTTTCATTGCTAAAGGCTGAGTATGCAACTCTATATCATTGAGGTATTTTAAATCATGACGGCCGCTATAACGGACCAAAAGCAGACTGAAGGGTTGAAGATGTGCGTTGTGCCTGAGTGCCTGACGGCCCTTTATACGGGCCAGCATCATCAGCTGGCCCACCCCTTCGACTAGCATATTAAGCATCACCTGAGAATCACTATGTGGTCTGCGATGCAACAAATAGGCTTGTCGAAAGTCGTTGTTCAATTAGTCTTCTCCGTAGCCAAGACTACGCAGTGCCCTCTCATCATCTGCCCAGCCAGACTTCACTTTTACCCAGCATTCCAGAAATACTTTATTGTCCAGCATCTCTTCCAAATCACGACGTGCTTCGCGACCGATCACCTTGAGCTTTTCGCCCTTGTTACCAATCACCATACGCTTTTGCGATTCGCGTTCTACCAGGATCAGGGCATTGATCTGCCATACGCCATTGTCGAGCCACTTGAACTGCTCGATTTCCACGGTCACTGAATAGGGAAGTTCATCACCCATAAAGCGCATGAGTTTCTCACGCACAATTTCTGCCGCCAGAAAACGCATTGACCTGTCTGTCACATAGTCATCCGGGAAGAAAAACTCGCATGCCGGCAGATGCTTATGTACTTCTGCTTTGACCATATCGACATTACGATTTTGCTTAGCCGAAATTGGAATGATCCCAACAAACTGACCTTGCTCCGAAAGCCATTGAAGATGCGGCATCAGGGCTTCACTTTTGTCTTTGACCTGATCACTTTTATTGATCACAACCAAAACCGGACGGCCACTGTCCTTAACCTTGTTCAGCACCATTTCATCATCTTTGGTCCACAAAGTGCCCTCAACAACGAAAATTACCAATTCAACGTCACCAATGGAGCTGGACGCTGCACGGTTCATCAACCGGTTAATGGCACGCTTTTCCTCACTGTGAAGTCCTGGTGTATCGACGTAGACCGCCTGATAGTTATCCTCAGTGTGGATACCCATGATACGGTGCCGGGTAGTTTGTGGTTTACGTGAAGTGATACTGACCTTTTGTTCAACCAGCTTATTCAGTAACGTGGATTTACCAACGTTGGGTCGCCCGACAATCGCGACCATGCCACAATGGGTATTAGGAGTCATTCTTTAAAATCTTTAGTGCTTTTTCAGCGGCTTTTTGCTCAGCCTTACGACGAGAGCTGCCTACTGAGATAATACTTTCCATCCCTTCCACAATACACTCAACCGTAAAGGTCTGATTGTGTGCCTGTCCCTTGGTATCTATTACAGTATAACCGGGTAAGGGCAATTTGCGTGCCTGCAAGTACTCTTGCAACAGGGTTTTTGGGTCTTTCTGGTTGTGACCAGGAGAAATCGCAGCCAAACGCGTGTCGTACCATTTTAATACCAGCGTCTTACAGGTCTCGATGTCTGAATCTAAAAACACCGCGCCAATAATCGCTTCGACCGCATCTGCCAGGGTTGACTCACGACGATAACCACCGCTTTTCAATTCACCTGGACCTAATCTGAGATAGTCACCTAAGCCAAACTCAACACCGAACTCTGCCAGAGTCTGTCCTCGTACCAGCGTAGAACGCATCCGGCTAAGATCACCTTCACGCGCTTTAGGAAACTGCTTATACAAGGCATTGGCAATAACAAAGCTCAGGATTGAGTCGCCTAAAAACTCCAGACGTTCATTGTGCTGCCCTTTGTGGCTACGATGTGTCATTGCCTGCTCAAGCAGGCTTTGATCGGAAAATTCGTAACCAATCTTTTTATATAATTCTGTGACGTTTTTTTTCATGCTACTGAATATTACCTAGGCGTTCAAAACGAACTCCTGTTGGAACCCAACCAGGCAGAATGCTGTTCGGGCCATTTTCAAAATCGAAACTCATCCAAATAAATACGGCTTTACCAACCAGGTTTTCTTTTGGCACAAAGCCCCACATACGGCTGTCCTGACTGTTATTACGGTTGTCACCCATAGCAAAGTAACTGCCCTCTGGTACAACCCATTCATCACGTCGCGTACCTGGCTGCTGATAATAGCGCTCCGTCAGTTCAGGCAATTGCGGCGTCACAAGTACATCATGCGTGACACCCGGCAGACTCTCTGTCAGACGTACCATTTGCATTGCGCCATGTTTGAACTCATCGCGATTAACAATATCAAGATTAATTTTGTTGAATTCGCCACATGCCAGACCATCGCGTTGCTGCTCGCCATCATTGCAGTGAGGCTTGATATAAAGCTGACGGTCGCGATAAACGATGCGATCTCCAGGTAAGCCAACAATCCGCTTAATAAAGTCGATACGCTCATCCAGCGGAAACTTAAAGACCGCGATGTCACCACGCTGGGGATCATTCACTTCTACCAGCTGACTGCGCCAGACCGGGTCTTTAATACCGTACGCGTATTTCTGTACTAATATGAAGTCACCATCCAGCAGTGTCGGCATCATTGAACCGGACGGGATCTGGAAGGGTTCAAAAATAAATGAACGGAACACTGTGATCGCAGCAATCATCGGAAAGATAGATTTTGCGCTTTCAGTGATGGCAGGCACAGGTGCTATCTGCTCGATGACTTCCTGATCAAGCGGCTGCTCAGATGCGCCCTGTGCTAATGCGATACGCTCTTTACGCTTTGGTGCGTAAAGCAAATGATCGATTAACCATATGAGACCTGAACCCAGCGTCAACAACACCAAAAATACTGAAAAATAACCTGCCATAATAATTCCTGTTACTTACCTACTTTAAGAATCGCAAGGAAAGCATCTTGTGGCACTTCAACGTTACCCAGCTGCTTCATACGTTTCTTACCTTCTTTTTGCTTTTGCAGTAGTTTCTTCTTACGACTGACATCACCACCATAACACTTCGCGATGACGTTTTTACGTAACTGTTTCACGGTTGTACGCGCGATCACGTGGTTACCAATCGCAGCCTGAATCGCAATATCAAACATTTGACGTGGGATAAGCTCGCGTAGTGCGTCAGCTAACTGGCGTCCACGACCTTGAGAATTCTCTCGGTGTGCAATAATTGCCAGTGCGTCAACCCGGTCGCCATTGATCAGAATGTCTACACGGACCATGTCGGATGTCTGGAAGCGCTTAAAGTTGTAGTCCAAAGAAGCAAACCCGCGGCTGGTCGACTTAAGCTTATCAAAGAAGTCCATCACCACTTCTGCCATTGGCAACTCATACGTCACCGCAACTTGTTTACCGTGGTAGCTCATCTTGGTCTGCACGCCGCGCTTTTCAACACACAGAGTAATGACATTGCCCAGATATTCTTGTGGTACCAGAATATTGGCTTCTACAATCGGCTCGCGAATTTCAATGATATCATTGACTGGTGGTAGATCTGACGGGTTATCAATTTGGATCACACCGTCTTTCGTTTCTACCTCGTAGACAACCGTCGGAGCCGTTGTGATCAGATCCATATCATATTCACGTTCCAGACGTTCCTGAATAATCTCCATGTGAAGCATGCCCAGGAAGCCACAACGGAAACCAAAGCCCAGTGCAGTTGAGTTCTCCGGCTCGAAGAACAAAGACGCATCATTAAGGCTCAGCTTATTCAATGCATCACGGAAGTTCTCATAATCATCAGAGGAGATTGGGAACATACCCGCATAAACCTGAGGCTTAACGCGCTTAAAGCCTGGTAAGCGTTCTTTCGCTGGCTCTTTGGTAAGGGTAATAGTGTCACCCACAGGCGCACCATGAATATCCTTGATACCCGCAATAACGAAGCCTACTTCACCGGTTTTCAGTACCCCGGTTTCTGTTTGTTTTGGTGTGAAAATACCGACTTTATCAGCAATATGAGTTTGATCTGTCGACATAATCTTAATCTTGTCACCACGACGCAGCTCACCGTGCTTAATACGTACCAAAGACACAACGCCCTGGTATGAGTCAAACCAGGAGTCGATGATCAGGGCCTGCAGTGGCTGCTCCGGCTCACCTACTGGTGGCGGCACGTCGCGCACGATCATTTCCAGTACCTCATCGATACCGATACCGGTTTTAGCACTACACTGCACCGCTTCAAGTGCTTCAATACCGACAATTTCTTCGATCTCTTCGGCAACGCGCAAAGGATCGGCCTGTGGCAAGTCGATTTTGTTCAACACCGGCAGGACTTCCAGGTCCATCTCAATCGCGGTGTAACAGTTTGCCAGCGTCTGAGCTTCTACGCCCTGACCGGCATCGACAACCAGCAAAGCGCCCTCACAGGCAGCCAGAGAACGTGATACTTCGTAGCTGAAGTCAACGTGTCCCGGGGTATCGATAAAGTTAAGCTGATAGGTTTCACCATCATTGGCTTTGTAGTTCAGTGTCACGCTCTGCGCTTTGATGGTGATCCCACGCTCTCGCTCAAGGTCCATCGAATCCAGCACCTGCTGCTGCATCTCGCGATCTGTTAAGCCGCCGCATACCTGGATTAAGCGGTCCGAAAGGGTCGATTTCCCGTGATCGATGTGGGCAATAATTGAAAAGTTACGGATGTGCTTCATATACTGGATTCTAAACTTCTGTTTTTCACAAATAGAGATTAAACGCCGATTTTACAATTTATTTGGCGCAATCACCATCTATTTGCGTTAGGGGAAGGCTAATTGGATAAATTTTTATCACTTTGATGTCGTGACGCAATGCTTTGGTGCGTTGTTTAGCAAATTTAAAGCCGAACAAACCGCCAATCACAGCTGACAAGATCTGCCAGGGCTCTGATGCGCCCAATGCAAGGTGTGTGGTAAACATAGCAATAAACGCCATTACCAGAGGTAACAAATAAACCCAAAGTGCGTTCTGGACCACTTTGCTATCGTCCAGTGCCAGGGTCATTTTTTGCCCTACCTGAACCGATTCACCGCACTCTATCGGCAATGCCTTTTTGTTACTGCCAAATAGTTTACTAAAAACTTGCGAGCCGCATTTGCCATTGCAGCCAGCACAGGCCGGTTTTTCCTCAGCAACCAGCCAGACTGTACCGCGCTCAATACGGGAAACGGTGAGTGTTTGTTCTATCATAATGGTCGGGTTACTGACTCAGCAATGGCCTTTGCTGTCATCGTTGGGATTTTACCAACCACCGACACATCAAATGCACCTGAATTATGTACATATATCGTTGTGGCGCCCGAGCTTAGTGCACCGCTTGCTCTTTGCCCAGACAGAGGCCTTTGCACGAATACCGAAAACTCTACCAGGCCATCAGAAAACAAAAAGTAGTCTGCTAATTCATTGTTCAAATCAAGCTTGTGCCGATCTGACTTCAGTAGCTTGAAGCCGTCAGGCAACCAACCAATCCGCCAATTATTTTGCAGTTTTTGTGCGGTGTCATTTTGAGCCAGAGAAGCCAGAGGCATCGGAAAATCTTTACTGCTAAGCTCGACAAGCGGCTGAGCAGGTTGCTCTGTCACGCTGATGTGTGTCAGCTGAAGCTGTTCAAGTACTTCACCTTGTTGAGTAACGTAGGCAGCTTTTAACAGCAATGCAGATTGAATATCAATCCACAGCCAATAGTTATATTTGTGCTCATCCTTAGAGACCAGGCGAACCAGCTGTGCCGCTCTGTCAGCAATACGCTCTTTGCCACCCAGGACAAAATCATAGCTGCTGGCTAATGTACCCACTTCACCAAACAGAATTTCTGGAATGGGTCCGGCAATTGCATCTGTCTCTATCGAATAGGGTTGGGTTTGAGGCTCAAAGTAGGTGACTTTGTTGTCAACGCGCACAACTTCAAGACCTGCACCATTTTGTCGGCTCAGAATTTCAAGTTCGCTGTTGTCAACCTTACCATGGAGCCAGCGGTACGGTTCCATACCTTTGCCTTTAACCACCACAAATGATGCATCAAAATTACGCTCCTGGATAGCAGAAGACATATCTGTGAGCAGCTGCTTTGCATTAATAATATCGCTGGCAACAACTTGGGCACTTAAGCCCACTCCAAGTAGTAACGCAAGCCACTTCATCTACTTTTCTTGTTCCTCTTTCACTTCTTGTGCTTGTTGGGCCAAAGCATGAGCCATTCTGGACTGTCGCTGATGCTCAAGCACCAAAGCACCAATACGTTGCTGTTGCAGTTCTCTGAGGCCTTTTTCTGCACTTTCCAATGCAGGCTCTGATGACAGACTAACCGGCGAAACTGAGCCAGTTAATGGCGTTGATTGTAACACAGGAAAATCACTGATGGCTTGTTCCTGTGGGCTATAGTTACTTACGCCCAGAACAGCGACTAAAGATACACTGGCTGCAATCGCCACTTGCGCCAGAGGCTTACGCCAACTTGACAACGCAACGACCTTATTCTCTGCGCCTGCCTGCTGGGGTTTCTGCTCTGACGCCTGAGCGCCATAGGTGGGCTCATCTGCGAGTGCATCCGCCAGACTGGCAGTGATATCAATACAAGGCGCCTGATTTTGCTGACTACGCATGGCGTCGCCAATCAGAGCATAACGAGCAAACTTTTCTGCATCGAACTGCGCCTGACTGGCATTATCCAGAGCCTGCTCGGAATCGAGTATACTGGATGTCACTTGCCCGTCTTTGACATTAAAGTTTGATTGCGTCATCTACTTATTACCTATGAGTGGGTTTATATTATTGTCAATGGCTTCTCGTGCCCTGAAAATCCGCGATCTGACCGTCCCTACCGGACAATCCATCACGACTGCAATTTCTTCATAGCTCATACCTTCGATCTCTCGTAATGTGATCGCGGTTTTTAGATCATCGGGTAACGACTCGATGGTCCTGAAAATTACCGCTTTGATCTCATCGCTAAGCAATAAGCTCTCCGGAGAAGCATTGGACCTGAGCTGATCAGCTCCGTCGTAAAATTCGGCCTCTTCAGCATCAACATCATTTGCCGGTGGCTTACGCCCCTGAGCTACTAAATAGTTCTTAGAGCAGTTAACCGCTATCCGATAGAGCCAAGTGTAAAAAGCACTGTCTCCGCGAAAATTGGGCAAAGCACGGTATGCCTTAATAAACGCTTCTTGCGCCACATCGGCCACATCGCCTGAATTAGACACATATCTCGAGATTAACGCGGCTACTTTGTTCTGATATTTGGCAACCAACAAATTGAACGCATTTTTATCTCCTTGCTGAACACGCCGAACTATTTCTAAATCTAAATCCTGCTCGCTCATTCGAGCCGGTACTCCTCTTTGTTATTACTTGTTTTTCACACACATTGTCGCGCATTGTTGCCATCTTTTACAGCTACTCTGACTAAGTGATGAATAAAAAGTTCTGTTTTTTTGATATTTTTTTTAAAATACCCCGTATTGACACGTCATAAACGTATTCAGTGTGGAATATACCAAGTACCTGCGATCCTGCGCTAAGCATAGCAGACTTATCAGATCACGCAGAATAAAAGGTTTAATTAGCTAAGACCCACTAACATGAAAGAACAAGTTCAACACCAAACAGATGTCATTATTGTCGGTAGCGGCGCAGCCGGGCTAAGCCTGGCTCTGTCTTTGGCAAACACCTGCCGCGTCACAGTGCTCAGTAAGGGCGACCTGCGTGAAGGTTCAACCTTGTATGCTCAGGGTGGCATTGCTGCGGTGTTTGATAAGAAAAATGACAGTATAGAATCTCACGTTGAAGACACCCTGGCTGCGGGCGCGGGTCTGTGTGACAGAGAAGCCGTTCATTACACCGCTTCAAATGCAAAGCAGTGTCTGAAGTGGTTGATAGAGCAAGGCGTTCCATTTGATATGGAGTTCGATAGTAAAGGACGTGAACGCTTCCACCTGACACGTGAAGGCGGTCACAGCCACCGCCGCATCCTCCACGCCGCAGATGCAACGGGTAAAGCAGTACAGTCGACACTGATCGAACGCGTCCAGGAGCACCCCAATATACTCTTGCTGGAACAATACAATGCAATTGACCTGATCACGCATGGCGCACAAGAGCAAAAAGTCGCTCATGGACTTTATGTATACAATCGTCGAGCAAACCAGGTCGAAACCGTTACCGCAAAGTTTGTCGCCCTTGCCACGGGCGGTGCCAGTAAAGTGTATCTTTATACGTCAAATCCAGACGTTTCCAGTGGGGATGGCATTGCCATGGCATGGCGAGCGGGCTGCCGAGTTGCCAATATGGAATTTAACCAATTTCATCCAACCAGTCTTTATCACCCAGAATTGCAAAACTTCCTAATCACCGAAGCTATGCGTGGCGAGGGAGCATTGCTGAGACGTCCTGATGGCACACGCTTTATGCCGGATTTCGATGACAGAGAAGAACTGGCCCCTCGTGATGTTGTTGCCCGAGCCATCGACTATGAAATGAAGCGTCTGGGGGCCAACTGCGTCTATTTGGATATCTCTCATAAAGACAAAGACTTTATCATTGAACACTTTCCGACCATATACGCCAAGTGCCTCAGTGTAGGGCTGGATATCACCAAAGAGCCGATCCCTGTCGTTCCAGCCGCACATTACACCTGCGGTGGCGTCATGACCGACTTTAACGGGCTGACGGACATTAGCAACCTCTACGCTATCGGGGAGGTGGCTTACACGGGGCTACATGGTGCCAATCGTATGGCGAGCAATTCATTGCTGGAGTGCATTGTATTTGCCCATGCAGCAGCGAAAGATATCCTTGCCAAGCTGGATACACAACCGTTACCGCCTGCACAGCCAGACTGGGATGAAAGTCAGGTCAGCGATTCAGACGAAGAAGTGGTGATCACCCATAACTGGCACGAACTTAGACTGTTTATGTGGGATTATGTCGGCATTGTACGCTCGACCAAGCGACTGGAACGTGCACTTCGCAGAGTGGAATTATTACAACAGGAAATCCAGGAGTACTACTCCCACTTCAGAGTCAGTAATAACCTGCTAGAGCTTCGTAATCTGGTGCAGGTAGCAGAGTTAATTATTCGCAGTGCACTGAACAGAAAAGAAAGCCGTGGGCTGCATTACACACTGGATTATCCGCAAAGCGCAGAAACAACCAAACCAACGATATTGACTCCCAGTAAAATCAAACGTTGATATTGATGCCTGAGGATATCGCCTTACGCTTATGACTCGGTCATCTCAAATACATGGCGGCACAAGTGTCGCCATTGCTCTTCCTTCATTGCATGGCGCATAATACCAATATGCCGGGTTCGTTGCTCAGTCTTGACGGTTAATAATAGCACGCAATGAAAATAGACTTGCGCAGCTGTTAGCTGCCCTTGCCATTGATACTGGCGTCCAGACACTATCACTGTCATGTGCTCCGGTAACAACCCTAAGTGGCCGGTTACAATGAAATATTGGTGTGTACGTTGTCTGGCGAGGGCATACCCGAACAAGCAAGTTCCGATATGCCACCACCACAGTGTTGGCACGATTACAATCAATGCCAGCGCCAAACAGCAAAAAAAGACCACTGAGACTTTGTGGTCAGGTGTATTATGTTCGAAATAAAAGCTAAGCGCGGACTCGGTCAAGAACGAATTTCACCATAGCATCCAGCTCGGGATACGGACACGCTTCATGACCCATAAACCAGGCGAACAAGTCGGGGTCTTCAACTTCCAATAACCGTTGAAAAACCAGCTTATCCTGTTCAGACAGCTGGTCATACGCCTCATCAACAAAAGGCTCCAGCAAAATATCCAGCTCCAGCATGCCACGGCGACATGCCCATTTTGTGCGGGCCTTTGAATACAACTCAGCCATAATTTCCACATACCCCTAAATTTTATTATGTCACGGCAATTATAACGTATCCTGAGGTGCCCGTTAACTGTTCGAATAAACAATAATCGTGTCTATCTCGCCTATCTCGGATGCGATATTTACGGTAACATTAGGTAATTTCTTCAACAAGGATCAATAAGATGGCACAAGCAAATGCATATCCTCTTTCTCTACAATTGATCTCTGTGAGCGGCGCCGAAAAGTTGAGCTACCTGCACGGTCAGGTCACCCAGGATCTCAATCTGCTGACGGATGACAACTTCCTGTGGGCCGGGCACTGTAGTCCTAAAGGCAAATTATGGGCGACACTCAGGCTGAGTCAGTTAGATGACCAATATCTGCTGTTGGGTTCAAAAGCGGAAACCGAAGCATCCTGCCGGGAGCTTAAAAAATACGGTGTGTTCGCGAAAGTTGATATTGATATTACGCACCATCAAGTCATTGGCGTGTTAACTGATGAGATGACCGAAACCTGTGAGCTGCTAGGGCTAACGTTTGCGCAACACGCTAATGCTTGTACGTTTGATGGTAAAAATAAGGCGTTGAAACTGGACGACCGGCGTTTAATCCTGATCGTTGAGCACGGCTATGCGTTGCCACAAGGTGTTGCCCTGCACACAGATCCAACTCCATTTGAGGCTGCTTCAATTCTGGCCGGTGAGCCTCAACTGAGCGAAGCCAGTATTGATGAGTATGTACCGCAAATGGTTAACCTCCAGGCACTGGGCGCAATCAGCTTCAAAAAAGGCTGCTATACTGGGCAGGAGACAGTCGCCCGGATGCGTTATTTGGGCAAAAACAAACGTGCTTTGTACATTGTCAAAGGTCAGGCTGAAGCTCACCCACAAGAGTCTGAGCTAGAAATACAATTGGACGGAGAAAACTGGCGCCGTGCAGGCAAAGTGCTTCATCAGGCCTACGACAGTGTAAGCCAGGACTATTATGCGCTGGCAGTGATGGCTAATGATTTAACTGAATCATCAGTTTTGCGTGCTAAAACGCACCCGGAAGTGCAGCTGACACTGCTGCCACTTCCTTACTCTTTAGAAGACAATTAAGCGGATAGATTATGAAAATTGCCCCAAATACCGTTGTAAAAATGCATTATGCGGTGCTGGACAACGATGACAATAGCATAGACAACACCTTCGATGATGAACCACTCGAGTTTATCATCGGTACGGGTTACTTAATCTCGGGTCTGGAAGATGCCCTTATCAATAAACAAGCGGGTGACAAATTCAGCGTTACCGTTGAGCCACAAAATGGCTACGGCGAACGCCACGATAACCTGATGCAAGCGGTACCAAAAAGCATGTTTGAGGATATGGAAGTTGAAGTAGGTATGCAGTTTCGTGCTACCACAGACGAAGGCGAGCAAACGGTCATTGTGATTGGTATTGAAGGTGAAGACGTCATCGTTGATGGTAACCACCCCCTTGCAGGTATCACACTGAACTTTGATGTGGAAATTCTGGAAGTGCGTGAAGCGACATCAGAAGAACTGGCCCATGGCCATGTTCACAGTGAGGGCGGCTGCGGCCACCAGCATTAATATCTACTGAGCTTAACGCGTGTTCAATTTGAAGGAACACTTATATTAAGTAAATTGATATAAGCTTACAAAAAAGCGCCTATTTGGCGCTTTTTTCAATTTCTTCAATGGCAGCCAATACGCCACTTTGATCGTTTGTACCTATGCGATATTTAGAGCCATCGTCCAGTTCGAATTCAATGGCTTTAAAACCATGTGCAGCGTAAACCCAACCATCGTGGGTGATCTTGACACCGATGCCGTGACGAAACGAATTGGTTACAGCACAATATGATTGTAGCTCGTCCACCTTGACTGTTTTTTTCAATACCCCAGGACCAAACCACCAGCTTACCGTTCGCTTATCTTTATCAACTTCAAGCGTTAACCCATAGAACAAGTAGCCGATCAGGACCAGTATGCCGATGAAACCATACAACAGTGCATTGTGGCCCAATAAAAATATGGCGAGTGCAACAAAAGTGGCAAACCACGTAAGAAACATCCAAATTATCCAGGACCATTGGGTCTTTTTGTACATCTGCTAAAACACCTTAATTAAAGCTATAAACCAGTGTGACACCAATCTCGCTATCCACTTTCTCTTTGTCTTCTTCTGGTTGAGAGTGATATCGATAGGTATAGGCCACCTTCATGGACACCCCGCCCATTACCTGACTAATCAGTGCCGTTTCAGATAGAATGCGCGCACCGAGGCCTGACAGTGATCTTTCGTAGCTGACATCCTGATTAAAACGGGTACGCTTAGATACAGTTCGTTCCCATTGTAATGCAGCACGCAACAAGTGGCCTCTTTCAACCCGTTCTTGACCCAGCTCCAGCTCAGTCTCGTCTTCACGTCGGTACATAGACAATCCTGGCCCGATATCCACATCTACGGTGTTCTTTCGTCCCTCAAATATGCGATTACCGTAACCAACAACAAACGTTGTGGTGTATTCCCGACCATTGAATTTGTCGACCTCGTAATCTCCGTAGACAAATAGGGAGGTGTTCTTCTGTCCTATTTTATAGTTGCCCTGCGCTGACAGGAAGTAGCGAGAAGCCGTTTCGTCTTCAATGTTGGTATCCGGGTCAACTTCACGGCGGTAAGCGCCGTCGAATTTAAACTGGTTCCGCCAGTATTTAAAGTCCTGATACAGATTGCTTTTAAGTTTAAACGCGGTATTACTGGTATTACCGCGATTGAGCAACACACCAAATTCCACATCACCATATAAAAATTCACCCTCGTGAAGAGCATGGATCTCTTCATCTGACAGCTCACCATATTCATGAAAATCTTCGAATGGATCAACAGCAAGTGCTTTCACGCTGAACAAGAGTCCTGCGCAGTATAGGAAAAAAACGGTGTACTTCACTGAGCTGATTTCTCTTACTGCTTCCAAATTATGTGGCAAAACGGGGCATCTAAATCACGGCTGATCAGAACTTTGGCAAACATCAGGTCACCTTGCTCTGTTTCCAAACCTATGGTCACCTGAACAAAATATTCCGCTTCGGTCTCCTGTTCATAGGCAACCAGCGAAGCCCAGCTCTCGTCTGGAACGCTGTCTTCAATGTATCCCAGCTCTTCGCTGTGGGCATTGAATAGCTCAATGTCCTCAATGGTAAGATTGTCAGGGGCAAGCTCTAAGAAAATATCATAGGCCTGCTGGCTCACTTCTTCGATGGAACTTAAACGTGCAGACATTACATCACCTCGTCTGTCAAAATTGAGTGGTATAGTAGCAAATAGCAAATTTGCAATGCTACGGCTTTTAGTTAGTTTTAACAAAAATACCGCTCAGTTACATGAAAATAGTAAATTTGCCATCCAGTTTGTGCGCTAATTACCACTGGCACCATTAAAGTAATTACTCTATGCTTGCCCTGCAAACTATCAGAATAATAATGATGTGCCAAAGAAGGAAAAACACATGGTCCAGTTAGAGACAATTGATGGTATCGCCTGGGTTACCCTCGACAGGCCCGAAAAGCAAAATGCTTTATCCTACGACATGTTTAAACAGTTGGATAACATCATCCACAAGCTCAAACGCAATCGCCAGCTACGTGCTGTTGTGCTGCAAGGTCAGGGGCCGCATTTTTGTTCTGGGCTGGATGTAGGTGCAGTCATGAAAAAGCCAGCTAACATTGTATCGCTGTTATTTAAATGGTTACCAGGCAATGCCAATCTCGTACAGCGGGTCGCACTGGGCTGGCGCACATTACCTGTTCCTGTGTTTGCCCTGGTACGGGGAAATTGTCTGGGAGGGGGCTTACATATCGCGCTCGGAGCAGACTATCGCATTGCAGCGCCAGATGCCCAATTTGCCATTATGGAATCACGCTGGGGACTGTGTCCTGATATGAGTACTAGCATACTGCTGCCGGGTATATTAAATCATGATCAGGCGCTTTGGCTGGCTTCTAACCCACAACGCATTGATGCCAAGCAAGCCCGCGAGTTGGGGTTAATCACACAAGTCAGCGACGACCCTTTGTTTGCCATTCAAGAACGCCTCACCCGGGTAACCGCTATTTCTCCGGATGCCCTGGCTGCCGTCAAGCATTTATATAACACTGCCTATCACCCCCAGCGCAGAAAGCTGCTGTGGCAGGAGACCTGGTTTCAGATCAAACTGTTGTTGTCAAAAAACACTCGAGTGGCTATGCACAATGGTCGCCATACGGAGCAACCTAAGCCTTTTAAGCCACGGAAAAAATGGTAAGAAGGTCTCATTGTAAGCAATCCATTAGCCACCGAGAATAACATCAGATTTGATCACTTGAGTGTCCATTATGATGATAACTTTGCGATTTATCGCATCCCTTAGCATTCTAATCGGGTGCCTCTGGGCTGCCAGGCTAATCACTGCGGCCTTAGCTTTGAGCTTGCCAGCTCCCCTGCTGGGCATGTTGATGTTATTTGGCTTACTGCAATCGGGTATAATTAATAGTAAACATTTACTTCCTTCTTGTGGTCCGATATTAAAATACATGGCGTTATTTTTCATCCCTGCTGGAGTCGGGTTAGTCAGCTATTTAGAGGTGTTTAGCCATAATGCCTGGCTGTTGATGAGCGTTCTGATTTTGGTACCCGTATTGGGTCTCGTACTGACAGGTAAACTGGCAAATCTGGGCAGGTATCATGATTAATCTACTGGTGGGTTGCACCTTCACCCTGGTGTTATTTGCCTTTATGCGACGGGTAAACCAAAGGTGGCATTCGCCCCTGCTTAATCCCGTGTTGTTATGCATTATAATTATCAGCACGACGCTGCTAATTAGCGATATTGACTACATTGACTACCGTAATGCCACACAGCCTATCAGCTTATTTCTTGAAGTTGCGGTCGTTGCACTTGCCCTGCCCCTTTATCAACAACTGCACGCCATACGACCATACCTGTTACTCATCAGTCTCAGTAGCTTCATTGGGATCACCTGCGCAACATTGATTGCCTTTTGGCTTTGTCAGTTGTTTAGCGCCCCCAGTACACTCACTGCGTCTTTGATGGCCCTGTCTGTGACCACACCTATCACGCTTATCGTAACCGATTCACTCGCAGGACTGCCCGGAATAGCCGCCATCATGGTGATCCTGATTGGTGTACTGGGGGGCGTATTCGGCTTGTCGTTGCTTACCCTTGCAGGTGTAACCAAGCCTCAGTCCAAAGGCATAGCACTGGGTGTGGCCTGCCATGCAATTGGTACCGCCGCAGCCATGGAACATCACCCGGCAGCAGGAGCCTTTGCATCTGCCGCGATGATTATCAGTGCAGTCATCACCGCGAGCTGGGTGCCAATGCTTTTTACACTGTTACAAGGCATAATCAGCTAAACTGAGAAAAATAATATCAATCATCAAAAAATAAGCTGAAATGCCCGCCCCGTTTCAGCAATGCAGGAGCACAGCATGATAGAACAAGAAATAGCACAGATCGAACACTACTACGTGCTGATCAGGAATTACCTGGTGACTTATAGTATGCAATTGTTAGGTGCCTTGGTGATCCTGATCCTTGGATTATGGCTTGCTAAGAAAGTGGCTAAAGGCACAGAGAACCTGATGCTCAGACACAATATCGACGTAACCCTGACAAACTTTGTCAGCAATGTGGTCAAAGTCCTGATTATTATGATGTTCACTATCATTGCGCTGGGTAAAATTGGCATCAGTGTTACCCCGTTTGTTGCTGCAATTGGTGCTGCCTCACTCGGTGCCGGCCTGGCCGTTCAGGGTATGTTATCTAACTATGGTTCTGGATTAGCAATTATTGCCACCCGTCCGTTTGTAGTGGGTGACACCATTGCCGTCAAAGGGGTTTGCGGCCAGGTTAAAAGTATCGAGCTAGGCCACACAATCCTGATCAATGAAGAAAAGGTCGAGATCACCATTCCCAATAAACATATTATTGGTGAAATAATGCAAAACTCCTTTGCTCACTCCCTGGTCAAAGGAGAAATAGGCATCGCTTATAGTGCCAGCGCAGACAGAGCCATCGCCATCATCAATGAGATTTTGTCAGATAATGACGCCGTGGCCGACACCCCACAAGCTCAGGTTGGCATAGAAGCGTTTGGCGACAGTGCCGTTATCATTAGCTACCGCTACTGGGTGCCCACGACACAGATAATCGAACATAAACTAGCCATCAATGGCGCCATTTATGCCGCGATCCAGGCTGCTGACATAGAAATTCCGTTCCCGCAGCGGGTTGTCACGCTAAAAGAAAAGCCTGCTTCTGCCGATTGATCCTGGTTGTTTTTCACTCTATGCTGTCAATGTTTTGTTTACAAAACATACAACATGTAAAACGGAGTGATTTATGAACACAAAAAATTAGTAAGGCTATGCTGTGCCGCAGGCCTGCAACTCATTGCAGTACACAGCTGGGCTCAGGCCGATACCGCCAACTATGACTGCAGCGCGCTCGCCGAATGGTCCAGTTCAACGGTGTACCGCAAAGGGGATCAGGTGCGTGCTCAGGCTCAAGCTTATGAGGCAAAATGGTTCAATCAAAATGAGCGACCCGCGAATAATTCCGATACCTTTGACGTATGGCGACAACTTGGCCAGTGCATCAGCGGCAACGCCCCCGTGGTTACCCTGGTAAGCCCCCAGGATGGTGCTGTGTTGAACAAAAATGACAGCGCTGTTTTTGCTGCAAATGCCAGTGATCAGGATGGCGATCTCGCCCAGGTTGAGTTTTTTGTCAACGACATCAGCGTCGGTATACTCAGCCAGCCTCCTTATCAGCTTACCTGGTTTGCACAGCTGGGCATGCACACAGTGAGCGCAGTGGCAGTAGACGCTAAAGGAAACCTCAGTACACCTGCAACAGCAGGCATTACGGTGCGAGATGACAACGGCAATGTACCACCCGCTCTCACCATTGATACACCGACAAATAACCAAACATTTAAAGTTGGCGATACCGTTAGCCTTGCTGTGCAGGCCACTGACACTGATGGCCAGGTTGTGCAGGTCGAAATGTGGCGAGATGCTCAGCGTCTGACAACACTCAGTAGCCCACCTTTTCGCCATGATTTTGTGACCGTGAGTCCCGGCAACAAACAGCTCAGAGTCATTGCACAAGACGACAAAGGCGCAACCGCTGAAGCCAGTGTGACCATTGAGGTGAGCGCTGCAAGCTCAGGTGGCTGCGCAGGTCTGAGCACTTATCGAGCCGGTCAAAGCTATCAAAGTGGTGAGCTGGTAGCACACAATAATCGCAAATATCGCTGCGACATCGCTGGCTGGTGCAGTTCCAGTGCGGCATGGGCCTACGAGCCCGGCACAGGTCAACACTGGCAGGACGCCTGGAGCGATTTGGGGATCTGCGCGATCGCGCCCGAAATTAGCTTTACTCAGCCTAACGATAATGCCACTTTACTGCGTAACCAGCCTACACAGATTGCTGTCAGTGCCTCCGATGCCGATGGGACTATCTCGCAATTAGAATTATTTGCTGATCAAACCTTACTTGGCAGCACCGTACAAAATACACTGACTGTTGAGTGGACCCCAGGCAACACCGGGCCCGTTACTCTCAGTGCCGTTGCAATCGATAACGAGAGCAATCAGAGCCAACAAACTATCCAGGTCACGGTTACCGATCAGCCACTGGTCGTTGATTTAACCGCCCCAACTGCGGGAACTCAATATGTACTGGGTAATACAATCACCATCAAAGCCAATGCTCAGGCGCTCAGCGGTCAGATCTCGATAGTCGATTTTTATGCCAACGGGGTAAAAGTTGGCAGTGATACCCAGGCACCTTATGAGTTTAACTACGCGCCAGCAACAGTTGGACAACACAGCATCTATGCAACCGCGACCAGCACATCGGGAGATACAGCAAGCAGCCCGGCCGCTACTGTCACTGTCATTACGCCACCGGTTGGCAAAACCCATAAACTCATAGGCTACTGGCACAACTTTGTAAATCCGGCTGGCTGCCCTATTCCATTGGATCAGATCTCCGACGCCTGGGACATCATTGACATTGCCTTTGCAGAAAACGATCGTTCCTCTAATGGTACGGTTCACTTCAAGCCCTTTGAAAAGGACATTCGCTCTAACTGCCCACCCATCGATCCCGCTAAATTCAAAACCGATATGCAGGCACTACAGGCCCAGGGCAAAATTTTTGTGCTCAGCCTGGGTGGCGCTGAAGGCACCATTACGCTGAACACAGATGCTGATGAAGCAAATTTTGTAAGCACTCTTACTGCAATCATTCAGGAGTGGGGATTTGATGGTCTGGATATTGACCTGGAAAGTGGCTCTAATTTGTTGCATGGCTCACAAATACAAGCCCGCCTGCCCAGAGCAATTAAGCAGATAGAGCAGAATATCGGTGGTGATATGGTGCTCACCATGGCGCCGGAACATCCTTACGTTCATGGCGGTATGATAGCCTACTCCGGCATTTGGGGCGCATACATTCCATTGATCAACGAACTCAGAGACACGCTGGACTTACTGCATGTGCAGCTCTACAACAATGGTGGACTGCCCAACCCATACGAGCCAGGCAGCGCACCGGAAGGCTCAGTCAATATGATGGTCGCACACGCCAAAATGCTGATTGAAGGGTTCGACCTGGCCGATGGTAGCCGCTTTATGCCGCTTAGGGATGACCAAGTTGCCATTGGCCTGCCATCCGGCCCGCAATCCGCCAACTCTGGTCAGGCTCCCATTGCCAATATCATCGCGGCGCTGGATTGCCTCACCAAGGGCACCCAATGCGGTACCATAGTGCCCAGTCATAACTACCCTGCTTTTGGGGGTGTTATGACCTGGTCTATCAACTGGGATAAATTCGATGGCTACAACTTCTCAGTACCTGTTGGTAACAAACTCACCGAAATGAATCAGGGTCGATAAACACCTGACCACAGGGTAACGGCGACCTCCTGCCCGTTACCCTTCTCTCGTTGTTTTTCTTGGCATTTTGCTGCTGGCAGATTAGCAGAATTAGCGCTAAGGTGAGGGTTATCCGGTTAACACCCATTATATTCAAGGAGATCACATGAGTAACAACACCTATACGCCTCCTAAGGTGTGGACACACCAGCCCAGTAGCGATAATAAATGGGCCAATATTAATAGCCCTGAATCAGGTGCCAGATATGAACAGGCACTGCCCGTCGGCACACACCCTTTGCAGCTTTACTCGCTTGGTACACCAAACGGCCAAAAGGTGACTATTTTGCTGGAAGAATTGCTGGCCCTTGGGGTAGCCGAAGCCGAATACGATGCACACCTGATCAATATTGGAGAAGCTGAACAATTCTCGTCTGGTTTTGTTGCCGTCAATCCAAACTCTAAAATTCCTGCCCTGGTCGATAAATCAGGTGAAACAAAGGTCAATGTCTTTGAATCTGCGTCTATTCTCGTTTATTTGGCCGAAAAGTTTGGTCAGTTTCTCCCGTCTTCTGGAGTACAAAGAACAGACACCCTGAACTGGTTATTCTGGGCACAAGGCTCAGCCCCATTTTTGGGAGGCGGGTTTGGCCACTTTTACGCCTATGCGGACGACAAACAAGAATACCCCATCAACCGCTTTGCTATGGAAGCCAAGCGCCAGCTGGATGTATTAGACAAACGGCTGGCACACCACCAATATGTTGCAGGCGATCACTACAGTATTGCCGATATGGCTATCTGGCCCTGGTATGGCAATCTGGCCCTGGGCAAACTCTATGATGCCGGTGAATTTTTACAGGTTGAGCAGTATACGCATGTGGTACGCTGGGCTAAACAGATTGAATCTCGCCCGGCCGTACAACGTGGCAGGATAGTCAACCGGACCTTTGGCGAACCACAGGAGCAACTCCCCGAGCGCCACAGTGCAGCAGATATTGACGCTGTACTGAATCAGTAAACAGGTCCTTTCAGGGCAAGCGCGCGTCCCGCTCCCTTGCCTTTTTATCGCCTTGCCATTCCTTTCTCCGAGTGCTCCGACACCTCACGCTCAATGTGATAAGAGCAACCCCTCAAAGTACGTGACAACCCACAAATATAAATGACAATAATTTTTATTTGTGTTTTTATGTATAGATTAGATACCGATGCCTGTGCCCGTACCCTATGTTACTGACGAGGAGCCCTTAATGCTGCAATCTTATCCTGTATTGAATGACACCACCAGCTTGCTTGAAAATGCACTCGCCCCATGGCAAACAGCAATCACCAAAGGCAACCACGCTTTTGAAAGCCAGTCATTTTATTTAGCAAGAGATCAGTATCACAGTGCCCTCTATCTGGTCAGCAATTTAATCGAGTATTTTACTCATCAATACGATAGCCAGCTTCAGGAAGAAGCATTAGCACATTGCTGTCCAGCTTTTGTTGTGGCTGCACATAATCTGGCCGACTGCTATCTCGCCCTCTCAGAACCACACAAAGCTTGTGAACAGCTTATCAATGTGCACCTCTGTCTCACCCAGCTTTGCGACCATGCTAATCCCCAGATAGCGATGACTGCGATGCGTCATAGTCTGAGAACACGCGAGGAGCTAATACGGTTTATTAATTCCCATGAAGCAAACACCACCTTGGTTAGCTGGGCTACTCAGGTGCTGGATGCACCACATTCAACGACTCATTTTCATTAACCAAAAGGAGAGAAGTATGGCGTTTACTCTGCCTGCATTACCTTATGCCTATGAGGCACTCGAACCGCATATCGATAGTAAAACGATGGAAATTCATCATACCTTGCATCACCAGACGTATGTCAACAAAGCCAATGCTGCACTCGCAGGGAGCGAGTTTGAGGATCAAACAAGTATCGAATTGCTCACCCATATTCGCGATCTGCCCGAAGCATTGCGCGGCGCCGTGCGTGACCACGTTGGTGGCCACAATAACCACTCTTTATTCTGGGAGATCATGTCACCACAGGGCGGACACTTGCATCAGGGCACGCTATCCGACGCGATTAACCATGCATTTGGTGACTTTGAGGCCTTTAAAGCCCAGTTTACACAAGCCGCTGTAAGCCGCTTTGGCAGTGGCTGGGCCTGGTTGGTGGTTAACGATCAGAAGCGCCTGGAGGTAACCAGTTCACTGAATCAGGACAGTCCGTTCATGGACGGACTGACGCCCATTTTAGGCTTGGATGTCTGGGAGCACGCTTATTATCTGAAATATCAAAACCGCAGACCTGAGTATATTGAAGCATTTTATAAGGTGATCTACTGGCAGGAAGTGGAACGCCGCTTTATCGCCGCCGTTGAATAAATCACACAGACAAAAAAGCCAACGTAAGAACGCTGGCTTTTTTACCGGTGGCGCAGTTAAGGTTTTTGCGCCGCAATTGGCCCATGCGACAAATCAACATGCGGGTTCTGCCCGCGTTGCCTGAGCAGGTGATCCATCAAGGTGATTGCCATCATGGCTTCTGCAATAGGAATCGCGCGGATCCCAACACAAGGATCGTGACGGCCTTTAGTGATCATTTCGACCGACTCATTCTGGGTATTAATGCTCTGACCCGCAATAGTGATACTTGAGGTCGGCTTAAGTGCGATGGAGGCAATGATATCCTGCCCGGTTGATATACCCGCCAGCACCCCCCCAGCGTGATTACTGGTAAAGCCCTCGGGGGTTAGCTCATCACGGTGCTCAGAGCCCTTCTGCTCAACCACATCAAACCCGTCACCAATCTCCACGCCTTTTACGGCATTGATACTCATCAGTGAATGTGCAAGCTCCGCATCCAGCCTGTCGAAAACCGGTTCGCCCAGACCAACAGGGACGCCTTTTGCAACCACTTTCACTTTCGCACCCACAGAGTCCCCCTGTTTTTTAAGGTCACGCATATATTCATCCAGCGCGTCCAGTTTAGAGACATCAGGGAAAAAGAACGGGTTTTGTTCAACTTGCTGCCAGTCAAATTGCTCAGCTTTAATTGGCCCTAATTGAGAAAGACAGGCATGGATCTCAACACCATGCACTTGCTTCAGGTATTTTTTGGCAATGCCTCCCGCCGCGACGCGGATCGCCGTCTCTCTGGCAGAAGAACGTCCGCCACCGCGATAATCACGATGACCATATTTATGCCAGTAGCTATAGTCACCATGACCAGGGCGGAAAACATCTTTGATTTTACTGTAATCTTTAGAACGTTGATCGGTATTCTCAATCAACAAACCAATACTGGTTCCGGTTGTTTTCCCTTCAAACACCCCTGAGAGTATTTTGATTTCATCTCCCTCGCGGCGTTGAGTCGTATAACGGCTCTGCCCCGGTTTGCGCCTGTCCAGGTCAACCTGTAAATCCGCTTCGTCCAGCTCAAGCCCTGCCGGGACACCATCCACAACGCCGCCCAATGCGACGCCGTGGCTTTCTCCAAAGGTCGTTACCCTGAATAGTTGGCCTATGCTATTGCCTGCCATTGATTTTCCTCATTCCAAAAAAAACACCATTGCGCTTCCCTGCTCACAGGAAAACGCTTAGTCGTTGAAGTAATCCAGTAATTGTTTTTTACTGATCACAAACACGCCCAGTCCGCCGCGTTCGAATTCCAGCCAGGTAAACGGCGCACCGGGATAAAGCGCTTCCATATGTACCATAGAATTACCCACCTCGACAAATAACAGGCCTTCCTCGGTAAGGTGTGCAGCCGCCTCTTGCAACAAGGTACGTGTCACATCCAGGCCATCTTCTCCAGAAGCCAGACCCAACTCTGGTTCATGATGAAACTCTTCAGGCAGGTCGGCCATATCTTCGGCATCAACATAAGGCGGGTTTGCGACAATCAGGTCATACTGTTGACCAGGCACACCACTAAATACATCGGACTGAATGGCAAATACCTGATCCTGAACCTGATGATCATTGATGTTTATTTCTGCAACGGCCAAGGCATCAAAAGAAATGTCCACCGCGTCAACCTGAGCCTGTTCAAATGCTTTTGCAAGTGCAATTGCAATACACCCGGAGCCAGTACACATGTCCAAAATACGAGTGACTTTTTCCGGCGACGCAAGCCAGGGCCTGAACTGAGCTTCGATCAGTTCAGCAAAAGGCGAACGTGGCACCAGTACGCGCTCGTCGACGTAAAAAGGCAGCCCAGAAAACCACGCCTGATTTGTCAGGTAAGCAACGGGGATCCGCTCATCGATACGCAGTCGAAGGTACTCTACCAGCCTGACTTTTTCGCTGTGCGTGAGCCGTGCACTGGTGAGCTCTTTAGGCGCGTCAACGGGCAAATTGAGCAAAGGTAATACCAAACTTACCGCTTCATCCCACGGGTTGTCGGTACCATGGCCAAAAAACACACCATTGCCAGCAAACTGACTGGCCGTCCAGCGTAACCAATCCTGAATGGTTACTAAATCCTGATAGGCTTCTTCAGCCATCGCCTGAGAAATAACAGAGTCACTCATGAGTTGTTCTCACTACTAATTGCATGGCGGCATTGTAACGGTTTTTAAGCTAGGTTTTTACGCTTTTTTTCTTTAAAATGTCGCCATGAACACAGATAAACCAAACTCACAACTGCCAGACGACGATTTTGCTCTGTTTCGAGAAGCAATATCAGGCACCAGTCAGTTCAAACAAGATACAGTGCGCCAAGCAAGACGCCAGACACGCTTCAAGGGTGAAGTAATCGCCGAGCAAAAGAAGCAGCATCAGGCCGAATTCTACTTTTCGGACGAATATGTCCCGGACATAGACACCCATGGCACGGTAAATTACGTGCGTCCGGGCGCTGACAAGTACCTCGCCAAGCAATTGCGCCGTGGTGATTATGCGCCTGAGCTTATTCTTGATATGCATGGTATGAACAAAGAAACGGCGAAAGATGAGCTGGCAGCCTTGATCCATGCCTGTAAAAAACAGCATGTTGCCTGCGCCTGCGTGGTACATGGTATCGGTGAGCGTATACTAAAACACAAAGTGCCTCAGTACCTGGTCCAGCACCCGGATATACTGGCTATGCATCAGGCCCCGCTTGAGTATGGCGGCAAAGGCGCTGTACTAATACTGGTGGACCTGCCACAAAGTATGGAGTTTCGCCGTTAATCGCAATAAGGGCAGCCAGGCCACAGACACGCCACTGCCCATTGCATCGAATCTATCGCTGATAGCGGTATTGGCATTCCCCTGCACCATCCGTGTTCTGAGCGCGCCCTTCCTCCAGCTGCATAACCCATTCGACAAAACGCACTACCTATAGTTTGTTTTAACACCCTGCTCACCAAGCTAGCGACACGGTAACAAATACGTTATATTGCCAGTTAATCTGACTATTTATATTGCAACATTTACTCTCATACCATGAATGAACTTTTAAGCTCAGATTTGAGCATCCTACTCCTGGAGCCGTCCCAGACACAAAGACGGATCATCAGTAACGAACTTCAGGAAGAAGGGATCCAAAATATCGAGTGTGTTGATACACTTGCAGCTGCCATGGAAAGCCTGAATAACAGTAAACCTGATTTGGTGATCAGTGCTTTGTATCTGCCTGATGGCGAAGCTCTGACGTTATTGCAGCATATCCAAACGACTCTGTCTGACCACCATTTGCCCTTTATGCTGGTATCCAGTGAAACCCGCAGGCTACAACTGGAAGCATTCAAGCAGTCCGGGGTGGTTGCGATTCTGCCCAAGCCATTTAACAAAACTCACCTGGGTAAAGCCATCAATGCCACTTTGGATATTTTATCTCCGGAAGAACTTGAGCTGGACTTGTATGACATTCAGGAGTTGCGGATCCTGGTCGTAGATGATTCACGCCTGGCACGTAATCACATCCGCCGGGTACTCAACAACCTGGGCGCGACGCGGATCAGCGAAGCAGAACATGGCGCAGAAGCCCTGTCCATCCTTGAAGATACTATGTTTGACTTGATCATCACAGACTACAACATGCCAGAGGTTAATGGTCAGGAGCTCGCGGAGGCCATTCGTAACTCGAATGAACACAATCATGTGCCCATACTGATGGTCTCTTCAGAAGCGAATGAAACCCACCTTGCCAATATCGCGCAATCCGGAGTGAATGCATTATGCGACAAGCCGTTCGAGCCCCAGGTCGTGAAACAATTGATCTATCAGTTGCTTGAACAAAATTAACCAAAAGTTAGTTAAGATAACCACTCCACTGGTCAAAATTGCAATTTACATTTTGACCAGTACACCTCAGGAAAATAAAAACCCTTAACATTCAACACTATAAAATAATTTCCGAAGCTGGCACAACCTTTGTAATAGTTAGAACGACTAACTCATTAAAGTATCGTTACTAACCCAAAAGGAACCAGACCATGAAAACTGCCACCCAACTTAGCATCCTAGTTTTTACTCTTGGCATGAGCACCAGTTCATTTGCAGCGGGCAACACCAGCGTCACAGCAAGTGTCAACGCCAGTACTGCAGCCAGCCTTAGCTCTATGGCGACTGTAAGCACAGACAGTGGCTCAGTCACTCAGGAAGTACTCAGCGACATTAAATCTCATGTCAGCAAAGCGATTAAGGCAAACCTGATTGAGCTTAAAGAAAGCACCAAAGCCACACTGATAAAGTCTTTCACGCCAGAGCACAAAGAAACACGTCAAGATAAAGGACAATAAGATGCTGAATGAAATAACACTGTTGAGCTTGCTGGTTACACCCGTTATCAGTTTAGTACTGGCATATGGTTCGGTTGAATTGATTAGACTTCTCAACCACAAGTGGTCGATAGGGCGTGCATCATGATTGAGCGAGACTGGGTATTGTATCAACCTACAGTAACTCATGACCTGGCTTGTGGATTGACACAACCACCAACGATTTTGAAGGTCACTCGCTCAGCACTGTGCAATAGCAAATACTTTGCTTTCCTATCCATGACATTACCTTGCCTCTACAAGGGCGGCATGAACAAGCGGAGTGACGTAAAAAAACCCGCACAAGGCGGGTTTCTTAACTAAACAACGCTGGACTTACAGGTCGCCTTCGTTTTCAGACAGGAACTTAGCAACACCTTCAGGGCTTGCGTCCATACCTTTTTTACCTTCAGTCCAACCAGCTGGACATACTTCACCGTGCTCTTCGTGGAACGCCAGCGCGTCAACCATGCGCAGCATTTCATCGATGTTACGGCCAAGAGGTAGATCGTTTACTACCTGGTGGCGTACGTTACCTTCAGAGTCAATCAGGAAAGAACCACGGAAAGCAACACCTGCTTCTGGGTGCTCAACGTCATATGCCTGACAGATTTCGTGCTTCACGTCAGCAACCAGGTCATATTTAACCGGACCGATACCACCTTCGTTTACTGGGGTGTTACGCCATGCGTTGTGAGAGAACTGAGAGTCGATAGATACACCGATCACTTCAACACCACGCTTTTGGAATTCTTCGTAACGCTTGTCAAATGCGATTAGCTCAGAAGGACAAACGAAAGTGAAGTCTAGTGGGTAGAAGAAAATAACCGCTTTCTTACCTTTGATACGCTCATGTAGATTGTAACCATCTACGATTTCACCGTTACCTAAAACTGCAGCTGCTGTAAAGTCAGGTGCCTTGCGGCCTACTAATACACCCATTGTTATCTCCAAATAGTTAGTTTGAGTTCCAAAGTCTCACAATCACACAAAGCTACGTCCCCTGTCAGGTTATGCATTTCTGTATCACTGCGAATTGTCACTTATTATTGAGGCGTTTTATAAAAAAACAACCCCTATACCAGATGGTATTATTTGGCGCTCAGTTTATGCTGTTCCTTCAAAAGGATACAATCGAATTATCCGATAGCAGCCATCTAATAAATTGATGGTGCAGTAAATAGCCGATATGCCGCCCTTACACGCACAAAAAAAGCACCCTGAGGTGCTTTTTATCATCGGACCAGCCAACTTAGTCCATAATATCGTCGGGCATATCACCACGCAGTTGCTGCCATATCTCACCTGAGCGATGACCGTAACGACGCATCAGTGCAATAGCACCATCATGCTCGCCTTTTTCAGCTAGTGCTGTCAGGTCAGCGTAAAACTCGCGTGCCAGTTCACGAGTGCGCGGATCGGAGAAATAGTGGCAACCAATCTTAGAGTACAAACCTTTAAACCCATTGAGGATCAATACATAGATTTTGTTATTGCCGGCACTGGCCAGTTGATGATGAACCCGATAATCATATTCAGCAAAAGCTTCAGCCGTATCAGCCACTTCTGCATGCTTAGACAGAATATCAATCACCGACTGTGGATTAAACTTAATCGCGGCACGAGTATAAATTGCACTAATGTTTGTACGTGCAGACAATAACTGGTCCGTTAATTCGGGCACCTTGTCTTCATCCAGACGCGCCAAGGTCTCAAGAATATTCAGACCAGAGGTTTCCCAGAAGTTATTAACCCGGGTTGGTTTACCATGCTGGATAGTTAACCAACCATCACGCGCCAGACGTTGTAAAACTTCTCGTAACGTGGTGCGAGTGACACCAATAAGCTCTGACAGCTCGCGCTCAGCTGGCAAAATGGAGCCCGGAGGAAATTCGCCATTCCAAATCGACTCTACAATGTACTCCTCAGCAAAACCTGCTGGGCTCTTGGCTTTAAAGATTCTCATTTAGCACCACTTTTGACAACATAAGGTACGTCGACAAGCCTGTGCTTCTGTGCGTAGCACACCAACAGGCTTCTGCAACTCAATAATCCACTGATTGTACCAGATGATTTGCAACTAACAAGGCATATCTGTGTCGCTGTGTAACCTCTTAGAGCAACATGAAGAAAAAGCCCGAAGAAGGGGACACACGATGGTAATTAACCATACTTTTTACCGTGTATTATTGCTTAATGCCTACCCCCTGAACCACAGCGGCAAGCCCCGTATGATAGCGCCCTTCCACCACTGAACGTTGTAGTTGCTCAAGGTGAGTCCACTTTACTCCTTTTACCTCCTGGGCCAGTTGAACCTTAGTGAGCATGGTATCAATGTCGTTTCCACCGCCCGTACCAAATTGAATTTGCGCAGGTGAATAAGCTTCTGTCAAAAACACCCCACCCGGTACCAGAGCCTGCACGACTCGCTGGTGCAGTTTCGCACGCAATGCCTGACCAAACGGCGCAAAAATTGCGATGATGCTGTCCCATTGTTCGCGACCGAGGTCAAAATTTGCCAGGTCCGCCTGAATAAACTCTACAGACACGCCCGTAGAGTGGGCTAATTGTTGCGCTTTTTCTATACCCTTGACCGAGGCATCCACCGCCGTTACGTCAAACCCAATTCTGCCAGATAAACCGCATTACGACCCTCTCCTTCGGCCAGACTCAGTACCCGCTTGCCTTTCAGTTGTTTTACCTGTGCCTTCAGAAAATCGTTTGGCTCTGTACCATAAGCGTAGTCAGATTCAGCAAAACGCGTGTCCCACATAGGATCAAAATTCATCACAGTCTCCTCTCGTCAAGTGATACGAACCATGCTACAACTTAAAGTCGACTTTAGGTCAAGACCCAATAATCAAATGAATTCACACACAAGAGAACCACATGGATATCGCACAAGTTGCCAGGGCCTCCGGGCTCAAACCTTCCACCCTCAGATACTATGAACAAAAAGGGTTGATCCGCAGTGCCGGACGCCATGGGCTGCGCCGTTACTACGATACTGCGGTGCTGGAGAGATTAGCGCTGATTAATCTCGGACGCTATGTTGGTCTTTCTCTGGATGAAATTAGCCATATGCTGCTGCCAAACGGAGTGGACGTAGACCGAGCCCTGCTGCGCCAAAAAACCGCCGAAATGGATAAGCAAATAGCGACGATGCAAGCCATCAGAGAAGGTCTGCACCACGCAGCGAATTGCCCGGCCCCTAACCACCTTGCCTGCCCAACCTTTCAGCGCTTGCTTAAGCTGGCAGGTAAACGCCTGAAACCGCAACAGAGTAAGCTTTAGTACCTTTACAGAGGAGTCTAAACGCAAAGCAAAAGAATTATCTTATCTTTATTATCAACAAGTAGCGTAAAAATATGCAGCACACTGGTATTAAAAATTGTCAATTCCGGTCAGATTAGGCAGCTGACACAACAAGCCGTGGTAGCGTTGTGGCATTGCTTATTCATAAAAGATGTCACTATGACACAATCCAGAAACACTTTGCTGATGAATATTCGTCTTTTCTCTGAGCCTTCACATAAAGGTAGAAGAGCGGACCAAGCATCAGCGCCAGTGGCACAATAAACTGATGTAAGGTGTCACCGGGACCCGTGGCAATATCCACCAGCTGCACCACCCCTATTAACGCAAAATAACCCAACAAGTAGTGGGTGCTGTTACGCTGCTTAAAGGGTAAGGACAACGAGATAAAGACGAATAACAAACTGGTTGTCGCACTACTCACCAGTACTAACTCATGCAGAAGCATCTTCCCCTCCCCGACTGGCAGTTGCGAATGACATAAATAATATACCTGTTGGTGACTCCGGTACAGTTTCCATCGGGCTAACGCTCTGCGTAATATCCCTCAATACTAAGGGACTTAGGTAAAGCAATCACAACTGGGAATAGTGGCACCTATTATCCTGGCAGGCGATACTTACCCTGAGCACAGACACGAACCTTTGCGATATTAACCTACACTCCTAAATATTATGCACGCTCAAAGCTGTCTGGATTATCACGTAACAGATTTTGCAATGACAAAAACAGCGGCTCAGGCAATGCATCCGGAGAAAACCAGCGCCACTGCAGACATTTGTTCGGCTCCAGCAATTGCGGCTCTTCATTTAAGCACTCTCCTGTCACAAACAGGGTGATATAATGTTTGCCATCAGACTCAAATACATCATTGGTGTAATCAAGCTTAGTCACCTGGGTCAACGTCAGGCCAGTTTCTTCTAATACTTCTCGGCGCGCACACTGCTCTACGCTTTCTCCCATTTCAAGGTGACCGCCCGGTGTTGCCCAGGTATGAGCCCCGTGCGACCCGATGCGTTCACCCAGTAAAATTTTATCCTGACGTTTAATCACTACGGCGACACCGACACGCACAACTGATTGCATTACTTTCTCCCTTACTATTTGACTGGCGTGAAGATACCACACTTTGTGCCCAAAACGCGCGTAGTGCTGAAACTTCTATCCTATTCAGCAGTCAAACCGCTCAACTAATCTGAAACCAGTTGCCCAGACGCATTGACATAGCCATAATGGTGGGCAAAAAAAGGAACACCTATGTTAAATAAACTTGCTGAATTTTCTCGCACCCGAGTTGCCTGGGGTGCACTGTTTTTCTCGGCTTTCGTGCTTGAAGTGATTGCCTTGTATTTCCAATATGCAATGGGGCTGGAACCTTGCATTATGTGTATTTACCAGCGCACAGCGGTACTGGGTATTGTTGCAGCGGGCCTTATCGGTCTGGCATCACCGACCAGCCTGCCAGTGAGACTCCTGGCCATGAGCTGTTGGGGTGTGTCGGCCATATGGGGCTGGCTGTTAGCCAAAGAACACATCGCGATGCAAACCACCACAGATCCGTTTGCGTTTACCTGTGACTTTGTACCGAACTTCCCAAGCTTTATGCCATTGCATGAATGGCTGCCGGCCTTCTTCGCGGCGACTGGGGATTGTGGTAACATTGACTGGTTTTTTGCGGGTCTGTCGATGCCTGGCTGGATGGAAGTGATTTTTGCACTTTACAGCATCAGCTTTATCGCGTTTGCCGCCGTATTTATTGCTAAAAGATGAGAAGTAAATGGTTTTCAGACTGAGTAAACTTGCCGAATTAGATGGCTTTGCACTACGTGACAAACAACGTATTAAAGCGTTGGCACTGGCGCAGTTACCCTCTTCGCAAAAGGTCCTGCTCAACATTGCTAAGCTGATGTTACTCACCCCACTATTTATGGCACTGGCATTTATCCATGGCTGGCTATTGTTACCCGTCTTACTCCTGTGTGGGCTAGCTTATCCGCTGCTTACCGTACCGCTGGAGATCCAGTTTGCCAAGCCCTACCTGCCTCAGGCGATTGCAGAGTTTAAGAAGGGGCAGGCATAAAAAAAGTGGTGCACTGCACCACTTCTCTATTCCTCAGTCATACAGATTAAGCGCGGCAATCCGGTCCTTTGCTTAGCTCTTCACACCAGACCGTCCAGGGTTTTGTTGTATATCCACCACCCACTTGTGGAGTATTGGCCTGCGCCAACTGTTGATGTTGTTCATTAAGGCGTTTTAGTTTGCTGGTTTTTAATTGTAGTTTCATTATTCCGCTTCCTTCTTGGTTATTGTTTCAACACCATAAAATCACAAAGCTTTCGTGAGCCGCAAGCTCAAAAAACAGACAAATGTTACAAAGTGATGCTGCTGACATATCCGTTTCACATTATTGCAATTGACAGAGCTTCCTCGGGTATTCAATTTGTCAAACGGTCCAACGAGCCACTTTATTGCTGCTATACTCAAGTGCAATGACCTACTCGTTCGGGTCACCAGAGCTGCTTGTTCCTCCAGGGAGTTGGAATAACCGCTATCGTTTGGGTACTCAATGAAAAATAAACTCCCTTATATCGTAAGCTTCTGTGCACTGTTTGGCGCAGCCTCGGATGCTCACACGACACCAGGCAGTGACAATGATGTATTCGCGCTGTCAATTGACGAGCTAATGGAAGTGACCGTTGAAGCGCGTAAAGTTAAAGAAAACGCACTGACCATTCCGGTTTCGATTTCTGTGATGTCGGAGAAATTTTTGCAGGAGCGCAATCTGAACTCCCTGCTTGAGGCCGCTTATTTTATTCCTAATATTGATGTCACCACAGTAGGAGAAAACTCCGGCTGTACACACTGCGCAAACATCACGATCCGTGGAATAGGTCAGGTGGACCCTTTACCCACGGTCGACCCCAGTGTGGGCCTCTACCTAGACGGTGTCTATTACGCTCGCTCACCTGGCGGAATTTTTGATCTGTATGATGTCCGCCAGATAGAAGTGTTAAGAGGGCCACAGGGTGCTATTTTCGGTAAAAACACCATAGGTGGTGCCGTCACAATTTACACCCACGACCCCGTTTCTCGAACATTTGCTGATGGAGAGGTTACTTTCGGCGCGTTTCAACGCCAAGATATCCGTCTGCGTGCTAATGTTGCATTAAACGAGTCGCTGACCAGTCGCTTCACTTTTACCCACCTAAATCGTGATGGTTTTGTCAAACGCGCGAATGGTGAACTTGAGGGAGGACAGGATGAGTGGGCAGCAACTGCTAAGTTTCGCTACCAGCTCAATCCTAAATTAACGGCTCAGTTATCTCTGGACCAACGCCGGATTAATTCAGGGTCAGCGCCCTCCATACTCGCCGCCAAAAACGATCAGGCCGACTTGCTGGTGCTATACAATGATTTAGTCACCCAAAGTGGCATCACTGAACCCTACCCTGCTTTGCAGATATTTGATGGTTCATACCAAAGCGCTGCTCTGGGCACAAACTTTAATACCTTGGAACAATCGGGTGCACTGCTTTCTGTTGAGTGGCAAACACCGCAACACTGGCAGCTTAAATCTCTGACAGCCTACAGGGAGTTTTATGCAACGTATGGTCGAGACTTTGATAACAACCCCGCAGTCATAGGCGATACTCAAGACTTTCAACGTCAGTTTCAATTTAGTCAGGAGCTGCATATAAGCGGCAGTACCTTAGACGACCGGATTCAGTGGTTAGTGGGCTTATTCCATTTTGATGAATCCATAAAGCACCTGACTGATTTGGTATTCATCGGGGGCCTTTATCAGGCGCTGGAAAGTGTGCCGGGCCCGCTGGATGGTTCACCGCTTGACAACCCCACCAGCATAGGTGGCCCGGGTAACCCGCTCAACATTGGACTGGACATAGACAGTGGCTTTGATAATCAGGTAGAAATCCAAAGCACTGCAATTTTTACGCATGCCAAATACGCATTGACACGTCACTGGTCCTTTCATCTCGGTGGCAGACTGACATTTGAAGACAAGATGCAACAGGTCCAGAGTGATGCTGATAATGCTGGTGTTATTTTGATCGACAGAACGTATCGGACCGAAGGGCAAAAAAATGGCGGGCCGATCACAAAAAGCTGGCGGGTTTTTTCTCCACAAGGCGGAGTAGAGTATCATCTTGATGACAAACAATTCATCTATCTTAGCGCTTCACGGGGGTTCAAATCAGGTGGCTTTAACGGCATTCCCAGCTCGCCTACCTCAGCTCAGCCCTTTGACCCCGAATACCTTACCGCTTATGAACTGGGGTATAAAGCAACCCTGTTTGATGGCTCCTTACAACTCAGCCTGGCGGCGTTTGATATGCAGCATAAAGCCATGCAGCTGCGTGGAGGGCAATCTACCGACGCGGGGCTTGAGATCTTCATCGATAATGTCGGCGAAACCAGTATTCAGGGCATTGAAACCAGTTTTGAGGCGCTCCCCACACACGACTGGCATATTTCAGGTAATCTGTCTTATACCGATGCGCAGTTTGACTCAGTAGGCACGGCTACACAAGTTACAACTGACAGTAAACTCATGCGTTCACCTCGCTGGACAGCCGCATTGGGAATGCGTTATCACTGGTCGAACGCTAATCTTAATGCTCCGATTAAAATTGGTCTCGACTGGGCATTTCGCAGTAAAACCTATAACGATGTCTTTAACACCGAACTTGGTGCACAGGGTAGCTTTGCTTTAGTTAATGCACGCATCAGCCATGCACTCACCGAGCAGCTGGAGATTGCCCTGTTTGTTCGTAATCTCACGGATAAGCGCATACTCATTGGCGGCAATGACTTCACTGAAGTTTTTGGTGTCGCTGAGCATTATCTGGCCCCGCCCAGGGAGTGGGGCCTTTCCCTGAAATACGAGTTTTAAAGACCGAATATTATGATGACACACACTAAATCGTTTCTGCTTATCTTCGTGATGTCCTTACACATCAGCTTGTGCTTTTCGGCAGCAGCTCAGCTCCAGTTGCTCAGTGATGATCCACTGGACATCAAGATGGTGTTTTCAGGCCAGGTTCTGGATATCTCAACCGACTCCAATAACCTGGTTTTTGATTACCTTGCTAAAAACATTCCGGGGTTTACCCGCCCACCTTTATTACTGGCCCCCGGTACTCGTATTGATCAATTGCTACAAAGCACCTTGCCTTTTTGTGCGCTAAACCGGATAAAAACACAGCGCAGAGCAAAGCAGTACCTGTTCAGTTTACCTGTACACCTTTACCCGAGCCACAGACTGTATTTTTTGCCACTAAACATTGAATTATCCCCTTTTCTCAATGCTCAGGGACAACTAACTGATCTCACTGCACTCTTAGAAGCTCATCCAAGAACCACCTTACTGACAGAGGCTCAACGCTCTTACGGAGATTATCTGGATGTGCAACTGAGTCATATTAACAAAGCACAATTGATCCAACGTCCAGGCGGAGACAGCTATAAAGCAACTGTCACTATGTTTGAACGAGGCAGAGCCAGTTTTATTCTTACTTACCCGACAACGATTCAACGCTATGCCAGCCAACTGACGCTCAATCAGGTGCACAGCCTGGAGATCGCCAATAACCCGCCGTTTGTTCTTGGCCACATAGCATGCTCAGACACCCCAGAGTCCCGGCAATTCCTTAAAACTGTTAATGAAGCACTAAGTCAGCTGTACCAACAAGAGCGCTTCTTAGCGTTACACCTGCGTTACTTACCAAACGCGGAAAGAGGTTATTTTAAAGAGCAAATAGCACAACAGATAGCAAAGGCGCTTGCTAATTATCAGGTGACACAAAATAATGGACAATAAAAAGAGCAGCCTTAGCCGCTCCTGGAGATGAACAAACAATACTGAGTCCGTGCTAAAATGCGACTTTTCCTTTTAACTTCGTGAGCATGTTTACACCGATCCCGTTAACCCGTAAAAGCGCATCCATATCCGGAAAGTCCCCAGCTTCTTCACGCGAGCGAACAATGGCTTCGGCTTTTTTCTGGCCAATACCTGGTAACCGTATCAACTCCTCAACACTGGCGCGGTTGACATTCACCACAGCATCAGCAACTTGCTGTGCCTCTGTAGGGGCTTGCTCTGGTTGAGCCATAACTGGCAGTGCGGCAGACAGTGCTAACGTAGCTAAAAGTGTTTTGATATTCATAATAAGATCCCTCAATTTCAGATTCCATTTCTTTGTGCATTCACATCAATGTATATGCACAGTTAAAATAAAGTAAACATCAGTAATTATGTCAAAATTATGTCTGTATTTTTCAGTTGCTTTTTTTTCATACAGAACCAAAACTGGAAACTCAGCTTCCGGGTGAGCACGAATCCTTAGCTGGCAGCCTCTTGCGAGTGAGTATTTTTACCTTTAACGAAAAGATGTAAATGAAGGATGCCTAGGTACAGATGGGCCATACTCATGCATAATAGTGCTTTATTAGTTGTAATTATTAACGAGACAAGTTACTGTATATAAAAACAGTGTTCGTGGAGAGTGATCATGGCGGTTATCGTAAAGTATGTGGTAGAAAGAAATGGAGTAGAGCGTATGACATTTACCAGCAAAAAAGAGGCTGATGCTTATGATAAAATGCTGGATGTTGCAGAAGCGCTTGAAGGCATGTTAGAAAAAGTCGATGTTCCGCTCAGTGAGCAGCAAGTTGAATCGCTGGCACTTGAAATTGCCAAACAAAAAGACGACTTTATGGCTATTCTAAAAGGCACTAAAGTGCCGTCAAAGAAAGACAACGAAGAAAAGCCAGCCGGTAAAAAGGTGATAACGATAAGGTCACGGCAATCAAACAAGCCTGACACCAAATGACTTAATTCGGTCACAAAAAAAGCCAGTATTCTCACAGAGTACTGGCTTTTTAAATTCAGTTGAATTTATTTAAGCACGGTTGCCACAGCATCTGCAAAATAATCGATGTTGTCTTTACTCACACCTGCAACGTTTACACGACTTGAGCCTACAATATAAATTGAATACTCTTCACGTAGTCTGTCTATTTGTGCTTTATCTATACCAAGGAATGAGAACATACCATTTTGGCGCTCAATGAAAGAGAAATCCTGCGCTGTGCCCTTTGCATTCAGGTTATCTTTGATCAAGCTGCGTAGACCGTTAATTCGATCACGCATTTCAGCCAGTTCCTGGTGCCACTCCTGCGTCAACTCCTCACTACCCAGGATGGTATTCACAATGTCTGCACCATGTGCAGGTGGCATAGAGTAAATACTACGTACAACACTCAGCAACACTGAGTTAGACACATCCGCAACCGCAGCATCTTTAGCGATAAATGAGCAGGCGCCAATACGCTCACGGTACAAACCAAAGTTCTTAGAACATGAAGAACAGATCAACAGTTCATCTACGGTTGCCGCCAACAGGCGCAGTCCCTGAGCATCTTCTTCCAGACCGCTACCAAACCCTTGATAGGCGATATCAATCAGTGGGGTAAAGCCTACTTCTTTGGCCAGCTCTGCGACAGTCTTCCATTGCTCTGCGTTTAAATCCATACCACTTGGATTATGACAACATGCATGAAGTAGCACCACATCCCCTTTCGGTACTTGCTTCAGTGCATCTATCATTTCATCGAACAATAACCCTTTGTTCTCATAATCATAATATGGGTACTCTTTAACCTGCAGGCCAGCGGCCTCGAACAAACTAATGTGGTTTGCCCAGGTAGGGGTTGTCACCCATACCGTCGCATTGGTATTACAACGCTTGATAAATTCAGCCGCAACACGCAAAGCACCAGTGCCGCCCGGCGCCTGTGCTGTTCTGACTCGGTTTGCCAGCAATGCAGGGTGATCATTACCCAGTAGCAACTTTTCCATTTTGTCGCAGTAATCCAGGTTACCCGCTAAACCAATGTAAGATTTAGTTGTTTCATTTTCCAGACGAAACGCTTCAGCCTTTTTTACCGCCTTCAGAACCGGGGTATGACCCTGTTCGTCTTTATACACCCCAACCCCTAGGTCAATCTTATTTGGGTTAGTATCTTTTTTATAGGCGGCCATCAGGCCCAGGATTGGATCCGTCGGAAGTGGTTTTAGTTCTGAAAACATGGTTCTCTCTTTTCCTAATTAACGTAAACGAGGTTTTCTGGCTCGTTTGTCACGGGGTTAACTCTGGGCTCATATTAACATAAGTTGTTACGAAGACGAGCCTGCTTAACTTGGAAGATACTCAATCGCACGAAGGCAAGCGGCAACTAAAACTGCCAGTTTGTATTCATCAAAGCACTCTTGCTCAAAAGCTTCTGCATCAATGATCCCAAGACACCGACCTTGCGCGTCTAATAAGGGTAAACACACCTCAGCCTGCACTTTTGGATCGCAGGTGTAATATTCACCGCCATTCGCGACATAATCTGGAATATTATTGATCACTCGAGCTTTCTCAGATAAGAAGGTCTGAATGTTATTTGACGTTGCAGCAAACGCATCGGTAATGGGGAACAAAGGTCGGCTCGGCGCACCATAATAAGCCAGCTTCAGTAGCTGCTGTAAACCATCGGCCTCTCTGGCTTGATAAATACCGAACCAGTCTACCCCTGTGGCAGTTTTAACGTATTCAGCAATAGCCTGTAACCGGGATAAATTGTGCTCACTTTCGCTATTCTGGCTGATATATTGAGCAAGTAAAAAAGGTGCCTCCTGCAAATGGCCAAACAGGCTGCAACTGCCTCCCTCGCCCAGTTCAGGGATTTGATACGCCCATATTGCATCAAGAGTATGGTTTTCAATAAACGCGTCCAGTTCCGCAAGCTGACCCGCTACAGTGCTTTCACTAATGGATAAATTACTATGAGATAGATAAGCTGAAATCATTTGGCCATCCAAACATCTAAATATCCATTGAATTTAACACGGAAGGCAGTGCTATGCCAGAGTCTTATCGGAATATTTTATTTTAAGCTAGACACATCATAGAAGAACACGTTGTTAGCGAAGAGAGTAAATGAGTTCAACTTCATTACCGACCTGATTGTATGTCACACTTTGCGCAATTTCAGAGAGCAACTCCACCCCCCTGCCATGTTCCTGCTGAGATTGATGCAACGCGGTCGTATTGTGGTCGAACCCATTACCCGAGTCACAAATATTAAAAATAAGACGGTACTCTTCCGGGCTAAAGCGCACATTTATAATGATCAAAGCATCTTTGAGGTTTTCCAGTGCACGTGCCCTTTGATGATAATATTCTATAAAGCCATCATCCTGGTTTTTCAGATCGGATTTTAATCCCAGTACACCGTGGTCCAGAGAATTATTATAGGCTTCCGACAACAGCAAGAAGACATTGGATCTGTGCGCATGCAGCCCCTCTACTTTAGATAGGATATCAACTAACTCCAGTACGGGGTCTGTGTATCGCATCTGCTCTGCATTAAGTGAAATGCTGATATTAAAAGGTAATGTGGAGTATTCTGGCGGTAACGCTTCCGTAGACTGGTCAGGCAGGCAGTTTATGATGGCAATGCTTAAATCGTCTTGTTGCTCTTTATGGCCGCTGTACTCCCTAACCTGCTGGATAATATCCTTTGTAGAAATATCCACTTTACAGCTTAATACGTCAATCAGCCGTTGTTCACCAAATAGCTCCCCTTCAGGATCCTCGCTCTCGATAATGCCATCCGTCGCCATGACAATGCGGGTACCCACATCGACTTCAAAGTGCAAAGTGTTACGCTCAAACTCATCCTCGTCCAGGATCCCCAGCGACATATGCTGAGATTCAATGGTCTTGAGCACCTGCCCGTCACTGTCAATCAGATAAATATCCGGAAAACCGCCAAGCCAGGCTGACACGTTTCTGCCTGAGCTGCTAATTTCGACAATGGCTGCTGCGCAGAACATATGCCCGGGCAGCAAGGTGTTCAGTGAACTGTTAAGTTCGGCTGCAATATCATTCACCGCCATGCCTTTTTGCACCATAGTATAAAATATCTTTGATGCTGGCAGTGCACCCACCGCAGCCGCTAACCCGTGCCCCGTAAAATCCCCAAGCAAACAATAAAAACCACCGATGGGGCTTTTGGCCATTAAGAACATATCGCCGTTAAACATAGATGCGGGTGACAAATGGTAGTCACACAGGTCGGCAAAGTCATCCTGACCCGACAATGCATTACGGAAAATATGTTCTACAATCTCGTGCTCGCGCTCAATCTGATTGTAGTGATATTCAAGCTGTTTTTTTTGCTCGTAAGCCTCTTTACTCAGTTTTCTTGTTCGAGCGTGTGCTCGGATCTTGGCTGATAGTATGATCCTGTCGAAGGGTTTATGAATGAAGTCGTCGCCTCCAACATGAAGGCATTTTTCAAAGCTGGCGTGGTCTTCCAATGCAGTGATGAAGATAACAGGTAAGTAGACGTCTCCTGCATGCTCTTTGATTTTGGGCGCAGTTTCAAAGCCATCCATCACAGGCATCATCACGTCCAGCAATACGATGTCTACATCATGGTCTTGCAGCAAGTCCAACGCTTCCTGCCCATTATTAGCAACTAACACCTCATACTGCTGGTGTTCGAGCATGGTTTGTAGCAATCGACAGTTGAGTGGCTGATCATCCACAACCAAAATTAGCATACACTAATCCCTAGTGCTTCAATCAATATCGAATTTCTTATCGAATCTTGAAATCTGCAAAATCTTTTTCAGCTGGGGTCTGCAATTGCTGATCTGTATGCTTGATACCGAGTCACCCAGAGTTTTTTTCATATTGAGCAACATACCTAACGCTGAACTATCCATATAGTCCGTGTCACGCAAATCAACGACGACTTTCTCAGTTTGATTGCCTACTTCTGCATAGGCCTGACGAAAAGATTGGACCAAGTTAAAATCAAACTTTCCTTTGATTTGTATCGTTAAAGTTTTTCCGTCCGCTGAAGCATTTTTGCTCAGGCTCATCGCAAGCTCCTACTTTAGTTGAATTTTGGTATCCATGATGTTGTTTTAAATATAAACCGATAAGTGAAATTAGCCAAAAAATTATCTCGCTTCAAAACGCTTTTTGTTACCATGGCCGCATTCAGCCTCAAACAGGAGAGTCAAAATGTCAGAGAGCCGTTTAGTTTACTCAACCGAGTCTGGCCGCATAAAACACACTGAATCCAAGCCAGAGCCGCAAGCAAAACTGTTTAAAGATGGCGTGGTACGAATCGAACGCCAAACGAAAGGTCGCAAGGGCAAGGGCGTCATGCTGGTTGTTGGTATTGACCCGGCAGAACACGATATGAAAAAACTGGCGAAAACTTTAAAAAGTAAAATGGGTCAGGGCGGCGCACTCAAAGATAATGTGATAGAAATCCAAGGTGATGACCGTAATAAGCTTAAAGCGCTGCTAGAAGCACAAGGTTTCAAAGTTAAAATCGCGGGAGGCTGAGCTCAGCCGAAGGGCGAGCCTGATACCTTCGAGCTCGCCTAACTGGCTTAATGCGCCTGTTTGCCCTGTCCTATATCAGGGTGTTGACTTTGCATCAGAATTTCGTGTTCAGTTAAAGGCGCACTGTAGTAGTAACCTTGTACAATAAAGCAGTTATTTCTTTGTAAAAATGCCACCTGCTCCTGAGTCTCTACGCCTTCAGCAATCACTTTCATGCTCAACTTCTGTGCCATCGCTATGATTGCCGCCGTGATCTCCATGTCATTCGAATCTTGAGGAATGTCCTTAACGAATGAGCGGTCCACTTTGAGCACATCGACCGGAAAGCGCTTCAGGTAACTGAGCGAAGAGTAACCCGTGCCAAAGTCATCAATAGACAAGGACACACCCAACTTTTTCATTTCCAGCAGTTGTTCTATCGCCGCCTCCACATCCCCCATCAACATGCTTTCTGTTAACTCAAGGTGCAACATATCGGGAGACAGGCCGGTTTCTTTCAACGTAGTTGAAATATACTCAATCAACTCTGCATCCTTGAATTGCCGTGCAGACAGGTTGATGGAAATATCCGCAGTGCGGCCACTGCGGCGCAACCTCGCGGAAAATTGACAGGCTTCTCGCAATACCCAGGCGCCCAGTTCAACAATCATACCTGTCGCTTCAGCAATAGGAATAAATTTAGTTGGCGCAATAAACCCTTTTTCAGGGTGATACCAGCGAACCAGTGCCTCATACCCGACGACTTGTTCTGTAGTACTGTCAATCTGAGGCTGATAACGCAGGCTGAACTGGCCCTCTTTGATCGCCTGGCGGAGCTCGTTCTCAATATACAAACGCTCGTTGGCAGCCGCGTCCAGTTCCTGAGAATAAAAGTGAAAGGTATTTCTTCCCTTAGCCTTTGCTTCGTACATGGCAAGATCAGCATGCTTTAATAGCTGCTCTTCCTCTTTGCTGTCAAAAGGTGCCAATGTGATGCCTATGCTGGCGCTGACAATGACCTCGTTGTTACCAAGTCGGATTGGTTTAGCGAGTGTTCGTTGAATTGTGTGGGCCACATCCATGGCATTATCTCGACTTTCTATGCCACTGAGGAGCACAGCGAACTCATCACCGCCCAGACGTGCTATCGTATCTTCAGCTCGCAACCGCTGCTTTAAGCGTTCGGCGACTTCAACCAATAATCGGTCCCCGGCATCGTGACCCAGGGTGTCATTGATACGCTTGAACTCATCGAGGTCGAAGTAAAACAACGCAAAAGCATAATGTCCGCGTTCGGCAAGTGCCATTGATTTGCGCAACTGCATTCGGAAAAAGGTACGATTTGCCAGCCCGGTCAGCGTGTCAAAGTAGGCCAGTTCTTCCATTTTACGCTGGCTTTCTTTAACAAAGGAGATATCCTGCGCTGATGCAACATAGCTTGAGATCCTGCCACTTTCCTCGCGAATAGGGGATATGCTCAGGCTCACCCAGATTTGCTCATCAGAAACACCTTGTAGCAGTGTATCGCCTCGCCAGTAGTTCCGACTGCGTAGGTCAAAATCTATGTCGTCAACGATAATCGCCATTTCTTTCGAAACAATCCCAAGCAAAGGCGCACCAATAAAATGCGCTTCATTAAAGCCGGTCATCTCCAGCATTTTGGGGTTCACGTATTCAATTTTAAACCTATCATTGGTGATAAGCACTCCGGTCCCGGAAAATTCAACAGCTTTACCCAGGCGGTTCGCTTGTTTTTGAGCAGACTCTCGTTCCAATACTCGAGTATTGAGGCCATGGATCAGCTTACGGGTTTCGCTGCTCATATCATTAATTGACGCATTCAGCACACCTAACTCATCGTTGGCATCAGGTAATTCTGGGGATTCAAGCTGACCTTTGCCAAACGAGATCAGCGCATTCACAGACTGATTGACACGTTTTAAAATCAGATGATAAATAACCTGATGTAGTAATAAGGAAACAAAGAGACCGTAAAGGATAAATAAACCAGAGAATTTCCATTTGAGATTATTGAGAGCAGATAATGCGGTGTCACGTTTTTTGTAATAGCCGACATACCAGTCTAACTCCATCAAATGGACCACATTAGCGAGATAAGATTCCTGATTATATCCAAACTCACTTTGCAGGCTGGGTAAGTTAACCCGTAACGTGCTGTCTATCATCTCCTGGAACGCTACCGGCAATGAAGACTTATCTGCCAGTTCATTATTGTGCGCAATAATACCCATATTTGGTGCGGACAAGACTCTTCCCTGCTTATCAAACACTATATAACTAAGGGTATCTGAACTCTCAGGAAGGCGCCTCAACAGCACATCTAACTCTAAATCGCTGCCTGTATAGCCCTGATATATGTCATCTACATACAGAGGGACAAGCACGCTGACTACCCACTTGCTCCAGACTTCATCGAAGTGGATCCCCGACCATAGTGCCTGACGAGTCGGATTCAGTTCTTCCCTCAATAGCGGTAAGGCATGAATGCTGAAATGATTACTCCCTTTACCATCAATCAATAATGAGTTTGGTGGCGATATCCGTACAAAATCGTCGGTGGTATAAAGGTAAAAATTAAAAAAGTCCTGAAGGAGCAAAGGAGATAATGAATTCCAGACATATTCAGATTCGTTGAGCAACGCCTGATTTTGTTCATTTAGGTTTTTTTCAGGTAGATAAGCCGCCGAAATACCGTTAGCTGCAATGCTGTTAACACGCCCATCTGTACGATTTATTTGCACCTGAGGATATGATGCACGTTGCTCACTTTGATCAGAGAAGAGTGTTCTGCCGACAACCATATTGGCTTGCTGCGCCAATTTTTTCTTCAACGTTAAGAATTCGGAAAAGTGTATGAGCGTTTGCTCGCTTTTTTGCTTTAACTCATGAAATTCTTCATGCACAAGTTGCTTTTCTTCGGTTTTCAACATCAGTGCGGCAGCAATAACGCCGGCAATCAAACAAACGGCTGCCGTTAACACCGGGAGTTTGACACTGAGTGAGTTAAAACCAAAGCGAGACACAGGTCGTCGATAGCCCACGATAAACCTTTTAGCTAGTTGTCGTTTTTCAAGAGTATATGGCCAGAATATACCAGATCACGGAGAACCTCGCCAAACACTTTGCCAGATATGTCTCAATTCGGGCTTGTATAGTTAAAATGATCTGTGGTAATAATAGCGTTAATTAGATTAAGAACCACATTTTAGACAGATTTATGACTTTAACGACACGCAACTACTTTTTCTTTTTAGCTTCTTTAGGTGAAGAGGCTTAACTGTTTGCGTGTAAAAATCAGATAGCTAAGCCTCCCACACCGGGAGGCTTTTTTTTGGCAAAATGGGAGTGAGGACCTATGACACAAGATACTTTGGATGCGCTACGTAAGGACATCAATGAAATTGATTCAGAACTGCTGATCCTGCTGGCAAAGCGCCGCAGATTGAGCCACAGCGTACTGGAATATAAGATCACCAATAACAAGCCTATCAGAGACGAGGCTCGTGAGCTGGCGCTGCTGGAAAAACTCATTAGTTACGGCAAATCACTCGGACTAGACCCTTTTTATATCAACAACGTTTTTCAGGTGATCCTGGAAGACTCAGTATTGAATCAACAAGCGCTACTACAGAAAAGTCTGAATCCGGAGTCTCTGAGTGATACTCATAAAGTTGCTTATCTGGGTGGGCAAGGTTCTTATAGCCAGCTTGCCTGTCACAAGTATTTCAGCCGTCGCCCGGGTACACTGGTTGAGCTGGGGTGTCAGACGTTTTCGGACATCACCCAGTCTGTTGAAAAAGGCCAGGCTGACTACGGTATACTACCGATTGAAAATACCAGCTCAGGGAGTATCAATGAAGTCTTTGATTTACTCCAGCATGCTCAGGTTTCTATTATTGGTGAGGTAACACATAGTGTTGAACACTGTTTGCTGGCACAAGAAGGCACTACCCTCAAGGACATCAATAAGATTTTCGCTCATCACCAACCTTTCGCACAATGTAGCCGCTTCCTCGAAGGACTTGGCGATCTGACACAAGAAACCTGCGACTCCACGTCCAGCGCACTGAAACTGGCCGCAGACACACCAAACAGTGCAGCGATTGGTTCAGCACAGGCAGGTAAGGGATTCGGTTTAGAAGTGCTTAAAAGTGGTCTGGCTAATCAAGCGGAAAATCACAGTCGTTTCATTGTTGTTGCACGTCAGCCACTACAAGTATCAACTCAGATCCCTACCAAAACCAGCCTGATCATGGCAACTAAGCAAAAAGTCGGCTCTCTTGCCGATGCCTTGATGGTGTTCAAAGAACACAATATCAATATGACCAAGCTGGAATCACGCCCTGTGCCAGGTAACCCATGGGAAGAAGTGTTTTATGTTGATCTGCAGGCTAATGTCGCGGATAAACAAGTGCAAAGCGCCCTGGAATCTTTGAAAGAGCATACCCAGTATGTACGTATTCTGGGTTGTTACCAAAGCGAATCACTACAGGCAGTAGAAGTGGTATAATACCAGTTTCACTTCATACCTGTTCAATTTGAAGGAGCAAATATGCCGCTAACGGTGTTAAAAATTTCTCATTTAGAGCAACTAAATAACGAAATTTTTGCCTCGCCTATATGGATGTAGGTGCCTCAGCGATAGCAGGACGCGAGAGCGGTGTTATCGACGATATTTTCTCGCCTCAAAATAGAACACTTAATTAAGTAAATTGGTATAAAAGAATGAGAGCGAGGCTTGCCTCGCTCTGCCATGATAACTAAGAAATGACCTTAGCGTCGTTGGCCTTATTGAGCAGACCACGGCTTTGACGTAAAAAGGTTTGTGCACTGTCCGAGAAGTAGCTTTTTGCCTCATCAAAGGCGGCCATAAGTGCCGCTTTGTCACCTGATTGCAAACGGCTCAGTGTCTGTTCAAAGGTATCCTGGTAGCTTGCCAGCAGCCCTTCCACTTCATCAAACTGTGCCAACATGATATCTGTGTACAGCTCCCCGGACTGCGCAAACAGGCGGCCAACCATCATGAGCTCAAGCTGATAAATCGGTGATGAACATCCTTTTAGCTCTTCCAGCGTATGACACTGACGAGCCAGAAATTGGCCATAAACAAAAGTCGTAAGGTGGCGCATAACCTGGATGATCTGCATAGCCTGATCGTGCTTTTTGGCCGCCATATTAGCCAAATGACACCCCCAGATCTTAAGCTGTTCAAGCAATCCCTGATACACCTCGCTATTGCGCCCGTCACACACCACTACGGTTTGCTTCACCCAATGTGAAATATCTGGCCCAAACATTGGGTGCAACCCCACCACAGGCCCGGGGTGCTTTTTCATCATCGCTTGCAAGGGTGCTTGTTTGACAGAGGTAATATCTGCCAGCACGCAATCGTCAGGAAGTGGAGGTAATTCACTGATCACCTGCTCCAGCGCATTAATCGGGACACTTAGTAGCACCAGCTTAGCACCCGAGAGTATCGTCGCTTGATCTGCTTGCTGTGCTTTATCCAAAATACGCACTTCGTACCCTGAGCGCTCTAACTGGCGGGTAAACAATTGACCCATAGCACCTGCGCCACCAACAATCACAACAGGAGATAACTGAGGGGCTGCGCAAGCCAGCTCACTTTGCTGATTCTCATAGGCTTCACGCATCATTCGACGCAATATATCTTCAACGAGATCCGGATTGACGCCCTTTTCATCGGCCTGCGCTCGCCTTGCCTCAATCAGGTCTGCCTCCCTTTGTGGTACATGCAGCGGTGCCCCAGTGACTTGCTTGATTTTTCCAACCTGCTCAGTGAGTTCTCGCCGCTGCGCCAGCAGGTCAACCAACGCACTGTCGCAGGCGTCAATTTTTTCCCTGAGCAAAGTTAGTTCAGATGTTTGACTCATTCCCATACTGTAAACTATTATTTACTTTAGTAAACCAAAAGGTACACCAGTCTAATGCCAACTCGCTTAGATTAGCAAGCTCTTTTGCCGCGATTAAATCTCATCATAGTCCATACAAAAGCAGATTGATCATTGAATTAAAGCTAAAAGTAGACGTATAGGCAGGCAATTGAGGAAGTAAGACGATTCGGGCCTAAAACCAAAACGGGCCACTCAAAGAGTGGCCCGTTTTTAAGCATTGGTAAATGCGACGTATTAATTAAGTTTTTCTTTAATACGTGCAGACTTACCAGAACGCTCACGCAGATAGTAAAGTTTCGCGCGGCGAACTGCACCACGACGCTTCACTGCAATGCTGCTAACAAGAGGGCTGTGCGTTTGGAATACACGCTCTACACCTTCACCGTTCGAGATTTTACGAACTGTGAATGCAGAGTGAAGACCACGATTACGCTTAGCGATTACAACACCTTCAAAGGCCTGTAGACGCTCTTTCTCGCCTTCTTTAACGCGAACCTGAACAACTACTGTGTCACCAGCGCCGAAAGCAGGTACGTCTTGCTTAAGCTGTTCAGCTTCAAGCTCTTTAATAATATTTTGGTTTACTTTTGCCATTTTATTTCTCACATTCCTAGGAGTAACTGTCTTCTAGCCACAAGCTTCATGTTCTTGCTGAAATTCAGCAAGCAAACGCGCTTGCTCCTCAGTCAGAGCTAGGTTACGCAACAAGTCTGGACGGCGTAGCCAAGTTCTTCCCAGTGACTGCTTTAAGCGCCACTCGGCTATCGCTTGGTGGTTTCCACTGAGCAATACAGCAGGCACCTGTTTTCCATCCAACGTTTCTGGCCGAGTATAGTGTGGACAATCTAATAAGCCGTCTGAGAACGAATCTTGTTCTGCAGACTGGTTGTGGCCTAACACACCTGGCACCAATCGCGCGACTGCGTCGATTAACGTCATGGCGGGCAGTTCACCCCCACTTAAAATAAAATCCCCGATGGACCATTCTTCGTCGACATACGACTCGATGATCCGCTCGTCTATACCTTCGTAGCGACCAGCGACTAAAATCAACTTTTCGGATTGAGCCAGTTCGGCCGCACCTTGTTGATCTAACTTCCGCCCTTGTGGAGACATATAAATTACTTTAGCGCCTTCCCCTGCTGCCTGTTTGGCATCAAGAATGGCTTGTTTGAGAGGCTCGACCATCATCAGCATGCCCGGACCACCACCATAAGGTCGGTCGTCAACAGTTCTGTGCTTATCCAGTGCATAGTCTCTCGGATTCCAGCAGTGAAAGTCGATCAGCCCGTTTTTTACGGCCCGACCGGTGACACCTTGCTGAGTTACCGCGTCAAACATTTCAGGAAAGAGTGAGATCACCCCAACCCACAGTTTTTGCTGTTCACTCATTAAAACGCCGGATCCCAGTCTACAGTAATTTCTCGTTCTTCGTGCTTAACTTCAATCACAACAGAATCTGTCAGGAATGGAATTAAGCGCTCAGACTGACCAAATGCATCTTTTTTGTTTGCTTTCACAACCAAAACGTCATTTGATCCAGTCTCCATCAAGTCATCAACATGACCCAGGTTATACCCTTTTGTCGTAACGACTGTCATACCGATGAGATCTCGCCAATAAAACTCCCCTTCTGGTAATTCAGGGAGCTGCTCTACATCTACTGAGATTTCTGCATTGGTCAGTGCCATTGCTTCGTCTCTGTCGTTGATGTTCGCAAACTTGGCGATAAAGCCCTTGCTGTGACGACGCCAGTCACTCACTTCAAGGGTTTGCCATTTACCTTGTTGACCTATCAACCATGGGCTGAAATCGAAGATCCCTTGGGGATCATCAGTAAATGAATGCACCTTAAGCCAACCTTTGATGCCATAAGGAGCACCAAGTTTACCAACAACGATTGTCGAGGTTTTTTCTTGACTCATGGTTACACTTACGCCTATTAAGCCGCTTTACGAGCGTCTTTAACCAGTTTAGCTACGCGATCAGAAAGACCAGCGCCCTGACCTACCCAGTGATCAACACGGGCAAGGTCTAGACGAAGTTTTTCTTCTTGACCAGCAGCGATTGGGTTAAAGAAACCTACTTTCTCGATGAAACGACCGTCACGCGAGAAACGGCTATCCGCAACCACGATTTGATAGAATGGACGCTTTTTAGCGCCGCCACGTTGCAAACGAATAGTTACCATACCGTCCTCTACATAGATTGACTGTTTTCATTAATAAGATTTGCTTCCCACTTTGGGAAGCTGGGGAATTGTACGTCTTTTTTCACGCATTGCAAGTGTGAAATCCATTTTATTACCAAATGATGAAGATGCTCGGTAATTGACAGAAGATGACGCCTAAATTGTGTGAATGCGATGGCCAGCCTGGGTCATATCGCATCTGAGGGCATAAGTATAAAAGAAGGACCGCAAAACAGACACCCTTCTTTAATATACGTGATACGTGTTACTTTAACTGTGGCGACTAGAAGGTGACTTTAACTTTGGCCGCCAGATAACGTCCCGGCATTGTATACTGAGACAAGCTGATATCAGCAGCGCTGCCTGCGACCCGTTCGTAGTTGACGTATTCCTTATCCAGTAGATTGAAGATACCCATATTCAGCTGCCAGTTGTGCCAATGATAATCTGCAAACACATCAACCGTGGCCCAGCCAGCGGTTTTAATTGCCGCATCAGAGGGGGCTTTATCCATATGACTGGCAGCACGCAACGCCGTTGTCAGCGACCACTGCTCAGACTCATAACGCGCTTTAACAAAGCCATTAAGCGGGCTCAGCGATTCTATGTAGTCATCGGTCTGTGAATTTTTACCATGCAGGTAGGTCAGGCCGCTGTCGATGGCAATCTGATCGTTCAGCCACAAGGTCATATTGGCTTCAAACCCTTTGATTTTTACTTCCTCAATATTCTGATACTGATAGACCTGTTTACTGACATTAGGGATGAAGGTAGGCTCAGTGCGGACCAGCTGATTAGCAATAAAGTCGTCAAAGGTAGAGTGGAATACACCAAGAGAAAACTGACTGCTATCAAAACTGCCTTTTAAACCGAGTTCAAGGCTATCACTGTATTCCGGATCCAGATCTGAATTTGGGATGATCTGGTAAAAAGGCTCAACACCGTGACTCTGATAAGCCTGATCGTGGGCGGGATCTTAAACCCACGCGCATACTGGCCCACCAGGCTCAGGCCATCCGAAATACTGTACACCACACCCAGTTTAGGTGACAGCGCCGTCTCATCAATTTTTTCAAATGCGCCACTGGCATATAATGTATCGTGCTTGGGATCCATCTGGTAACTGTCCAGTCTCAGACCTGCATTCACAGTCAAAGAGTCGGGCAGTAGCGTTACATTATCCTGGATAAATAACCCGATTAACGTCGTATCCGCTCCGGGAAACGCTTTTTGTGCCTCGTTGTCTTTAACCAAAGCGCCTTGCAGGGTGCGCCGTGACTTGTAGCGCGGACGCTGTGTGTCATACCTGTCGAAGTCCAGCCCATATACGAATTGGTGTGCAACGGCACCAACGTCTAACTGTTTGTCCAGTACCAACCGGGTGCCAACAATCTGCTGCTCAAAGCGATAGTCATTGGTATCAACGTAAGGCCCTGAACGGTCAGCACCGGCGCGGATTTGATCGCTGCGTTGCTCGTAATCGCTAAAGTATGCCTGTGCTTGCAGGTTATCGTACAGGGCCGTTGCCGCACTGCTTTTATATAGTACGGACACTGACAGGCTATCGTTCACTTCCTTTGTCTCGTTGCTCTGTTCTGCCAGTACCTGCTCTGTTTCCTGAGTGTAATAATCCAAAGTAGTTAACAGGCTAGACTGCGCCCCCAGGGCCAGTTCACCTTTTAGTACAGCAGCCGTGGAGGTGTAGTCATATTCAGGCAAGGATTCGTCATAATTCTGTGTTTCACTCCCCTCGCGGCGAGTTAACTGAAGTGACGCTGCATGCTCGCCAATGCGCTTTGCAAACACGCCACTGATGCTCTGCTCGTCACTGGCACCATGATAACCAGCACTGAGATGAGCATACGCTTTGCTACTTGCTAAATAATCAGAGGGTGATTTAGTGGATATTACTACTATGCCACCGAGTGCATCTGAGCCGTAAAGTGAGGAAGCGGCCCCTTTGGCTATTTCAATTTGTCTGACGCCTTCGATATCCAAATAGCCCCGACCAATTAACAACCCCTGCCCACCTTCGTAGGCATCGTTCAAACGTCTGCCGTCTTTGATATAGACCACGCGGTTACCGCCAATACCTCGCACAGTGATCGCCTGTGCATTACCTGCACTACCCTGTGTGGTAATACCGGTTTTATAACGAAACGCCGAGGCCAGGTCGATACTCACTTCCTGCTCCAGAGTCTGTTCAGTCACGACGCTGACACTGCCAGTCACATCCGACAGCTTTTGCTCGACCCGTGAACCACTAACCACAATAACCTCTGCAGACTTTTCAAATTCATCGGCCTTGGCATCGGTCGTACCAAGGAGTGCTGCTACTACACCAAGCGCAATACTGCTGTGCTTTAAAGTCATTAGAAACCTCATTCAGGAATTTAAACAGAACTATTTTGTTGTGCACTATAATGTCCCTGAAACTCATTTGCAAATGATAATGGTTTTCATTTTTATATTTATGTAGATTTGGGTGGCTTTATTCAGTAGAATCGGTACCTGATAAGGTGAGCACCCTCTATTTCTGCGTGACATGTGAATTAAAATATTGTGACAAAAAATACAGGGGAACCAAAAATAATTGTATTAAACGAGATAAACCATGCATAAACTAATGTTTCTGATTTTGATATCAATGCTCAGTCACCAAGGCGTCGCCGCACAGCGCATAGTTATCGCGGGAGGCTCCATAACAGACATAGTATTTGCTCTGGGGGCAGGAAAAAATGTCGTGGCTGTAGATTCCTCCAGTACCTCACCGGTTGCTGCGACGAAATTGCCCAAGGTAGGCTACTATCGAGATCTGGCAGCTGAAGGCGTGCTGTCGCAACACCCAGATTTGATCCTTGCTTTGCAAGGCAGCGGCAGACCCGAAGTTTTGACTCAGTTGCGCAGCACCGGAGTGCAACTCAACCTGTATGATAAGCCGACTAATATCAATGAGCTATTTAACCTGATAGCCCAGCTTGGCCAAGATCTAAACCAGCCAAGTCAGGCACAAAGACTTATAAATAAACTGAAGCAAGCCTTACCGCCCAAAGCACCACCATCCTCCCTCAGTGCGCTCTTTATTCTCTCTGCCGGCGATCGAGGCATCACAGTAGCAGGCCCAGAAACGGTGCCTGATCTGCTCTTCGGCTATACGGGTGTGCGTAATCTGGCAACGGAGCCCGGCTACAAACCCTTCAACCGTGAAGCTATGTTAGTCAGCTCGCCAGACTTTCTGGTTGCTCCTAGCCATGTTGTTCACAGCCTCGGTGGCCCGGAGCAATTTTGTCAGCAAAGTGCCCTGGCTTTGCTACCAGCCGCTCAGCAATGCAAACTGCTGGTGATGGATTCTTTGATGTCAATGGGGATGACCACCCGACTACCTGAAGCCATAGCTCAACTTGCCGCATATCGGGAACAATCCACACTATGACTCCGACGCACTCGATTTTAACATCACGTCATCACACTACCTGGTTATGGTTAAGCAGTACTGCATTGCTTGCGCTGACCTGGTTATCTATAAGTAGCGGTCCGGTAGGCTGGGACTGGCGCATGCCTGTGGTTGCCCTGTTACCTGATCAACTTACACAAGATATTACTGAGCTGCATATAACCGTAGTTACTCAGATCCGTCTGCCAAGGCTGTTACTGGCCCTGTTGGTGGGTTGTGTACTTGCCTGCAGTGGCGCTGCCAGTCAGGCACTGTGTCGCAACCCATTGGCCGATCCCAGCCTGATGGGAGTCACCGGTGGTGCGGCCGTTGCAGCCATTGCAGTGATAGCACTTTCCCCAAAAGTAGCCTTTATTAACGAAGCCATGGTCGCACCGGCGGCTTTTTTAGGCGCACTGGCCATCACTTCCTTGCTGTATCGTATTGCCAGCCACAACGGCCAGGTCCAGATCACTATACTGCTGCTTGCCGGGGTGGCGATCAATGCCGTGGCCATGGCGTTGATCGGACTGCTCAGCTTTTTTGCCGATGATACTTCTTTGCGCCTGATGACCTACTGGCAGATGGGCGCGCTCGCCGGCGCCAGCTGGTCCGCCATGCAATATGGCGCGCCGCTCATTCTTATTTGCATCGTGATGCTGGTTGTGCGTCGAAAACAGATCAATGCGCTGATGCTCGGAGAACGTGATGCCAGACATCTGGGCGTCAATGTCAGCCGACTCAAAAAGGAGGTGATTTTTCTGATTGCACTGGGTGTCGGCGGGGCGGTTGCTATGTCGGGCATGATTGGCTTTGTCGGCCTGCTGGTGCCTCACCTGGCACGATTGCTGGTTGGTCCTGATCTGCGCCGCATGCTGCCTTTGAGTATGTTACTTGGCTGTGTGGTATTGCTCACGGCCGACTGGCTAGCACGTCTGGTTGTTACCCCTTCAGAGCTACCCATTGGTGTGATCACCGCCCTGTTCGGCAGTCCGTTTTTCGTCTATTTATTGATCCAACAAAAACGAGGTGCACATGCTTGAATGTCGTAACCTGACAGTGACCCGTGGCGGCAAGCCTATACTGACTGAGGTGTCATTGACGCTAGAAACCGGTCAGTTTATTGTCCTGCTGGGTGAAAATGGTGCAGGGAAATCCACATTATTAAGCGCGATTTGTGATGATATCCCCTATAGTGGCCAGATCCTGTTGCACGGGTGTGCCATGGATAAACTCGACCCGCTCACTTTAGCTACTCAGCGAGCCGTGCTATTACAGCACAACCGTGTTAATTTTGCCTTCTGTACCACCGAGTTAATCGCTATGGGTCGCTACCCGTATCAGGAAAGCAGCGCTGAGCAGGCGGCAGTGGTTGATAAACTCACCACACAACTGGCACTTGAAAAACTCGCGAAACGGGAAATTACCCAGTTGTCGGGTGGTGAATTTCAGCGTGCCCAGTTTGCCCGATGCCTGGCCCAGCTAAATGCACACGACCCGGGCACCCGAAACAAGCTGATGTTGCTGGATGAACCGACCTCGGCACTGGATCTGCACCACCAGCATCGGGTACTCAGTGCCGCGCAACGCTTTGCCCGTCAGGGCAATACGGTAATTGCCGTGTTACATGATTTAAATCTCGCGTCGCTTTATGCCGACCGGATCCTCTTGCTGGACAATGGTCAGATCCGCAGCGATGGCCCGCCGCAAGATGTTCTCAGACACGAAGTATTGCTACCCATTTACCAAACAGGCATGCAGATTAACCTGCATCCCAGATATAATATACCTATGATATTCTCAGAACCGCTAACAGGAGCTCCCAATGCGTGAACAAGCCGTTTTTGAAGCGCGCCAGCTGCTCAGACAATCGACCGTCTGTGTGATGTCCACACTCTCTAAAAATCTGGCGGGCTACCCGTTTGGCTCAGTCACGCCGTTTATGAGTGACGATCAGGGTCGGCTGGTTTTTTACATTGCTGGTATTGCGCAACATTCGCGCAACCTGACAGAAGACAGCAGAGTGTGCGCAACAATTTTTGATGCTGCGCAAAGCGGAGACCAGAACGAACATGCCCGCGTCACCATCGTCGGCGACGCTGCGCCGGTTGCAGATGAAGAGGCAGCCGACCTACTGCTGCGTTACGAGCGTCATTTTCCAGAGGCGCTCAGCTATCGCAAGGCCCATGATTTCAAACTCTGGCGCATGGAAATAAAACGCGTGCGGTATATCGCCGGCTTTGGGCAGATATTCTGGCTGGAGGCTGACGAGTGGGCACAGCCTGCTGCAAATTGGGACCTGGCAGGTGAAGCGCATATGGTGGAACATATGAATGACGATCACCAGGATGCCAATCAGTTGATCCTCAAACTGGTGCACAATGTTGACGCCACAGAAGTGACTATGACCACACTACTCAATGAAGGCTGTTATTTCAGAGCCAATGACAAATCATACTACGTACCTTTCGAAGAGCGCTGCGAAGACGCAACCGCTGTACGCAAAGAACTGGTGCGCCTTACCAAAGCGGCCCGCGCACAATTCGGTGAAGCCGTAGAAAGCTAACCATTAAAAAAGGACAGAGTGATTCGCATCAGTCTGTCCTTTTTTAGTCTGGCTTAGCCCTGAATTAAAACTTCGGACCACCACCACCGAACATGCCCGGTGGCATCATGCCTTTCATGTTCTTCATCATTTTCATCATGCCGCCCTTACCCTTCATCTTTTTCATCATTTTCTGCATCTGGGTAAATTGCTTGAGGAGTTTATTGATATCCTGGACCTGGGTACCTGAGCCGGCCGCAATCCGTTTCTTACGTGAGCCTTTGATTACTTCCGGACGCGCGCGCTCATGCGGTGTCATGGAGTTAATGATGGCTTCCATCTGGTTAAACGTCTTATCGTTAACCTGACCTTTAACGGCATCCGGCAGATTTGACATACCTGGCAGCTTATCCAGCATTGACATCATGCCGCCCATATTTTTCATCTGGCGTAGTTGTTCAGCAAAGTCTTCCAGCGTGAAGCCATCGCCTTTAAAGACTTTCTCAGCGACTTTAGCCGCTTTGTCTTTATCGACCTTAGACTCAACCTCTTCAATCAGTGACAGAACGTCACCCATGCCAAGGATGCGTGATGCAACACGGTCAGGGTGGAATGGCTCCAGCGCATCAGTACGCTCACCAACACCGATGAATTTAATGGGTTTACCTGTAATATGACGAATAGATAGGGCCGCACCACCACGTGCATCACCATCGGTCTTGGTCAGGATCACACCTGTCAGTGGCAAAGCTTCGTCGAAGGCCTTAGCTGTATTTGCGGCATCCTGACCTGTCATGGAGTCTACAACGAACAGAGTTTCAATCGGAGAGATAGCTGCGTGCAGCTCTTTGATCTCACCCATCATCTCATTGTCGACGTGCAAACGACCAGCGGTATCTACCAATACCACATCGATGAATTTTTTCTTCGCGTGCGAGATAGCATTAGTAGCAATATCGACCGGTTTTTGCGAAATATCACTGGGGAAAAATTCAACATCGACTTCTGTTGCCAGTGTTTCAAGCTGTTTGATTGCCGCAGGCCGGTATACGTCGGCACTGACCACCAGTACAGATTTTTTCTTACGTTCTTTTAAGAATTTAGCCAGTTTACCCACACTGGTAGTTTTACCCGCACCTTGCAGGCCGGCCATCATAACAACCGCAGGTGGCTGCGCAGCCAGGTTGAGCTCCTCGTTGGCCTCACCCATGGCTTTTTCGAGTTCTTCACGCACGATCTTGATGAAAACCTGGCCCGGGCTCAGGCTCTTAGTCACTTCAACACCAACCGCACGCTCTTTGACCTGCTTCACAAAGTCTCTGACGACAGGTAAAGCCACATCCGCTTCAAGCAACGCCATGCGCACTTCTCGGAGCGTTTCCTTAATATTATCTTCGGTTAATCGGCCGCGGCCGCTGATGTTTTTAAGCGTTTTTCCTAAGCGTTCTTGGAGGTTCTCAAACATTTATCGCTTCCAGTATGTCGTAATTGCCCAGCATTATACTGATATGCGCGTCACTAATACAGTATTCAAGTCAGTTAAGAAACTTTTTCCATGCCCCTATGCAAGAACCCGAGCTTAAAATACAATAGCCTACAAAAGGAGCATGTAAGTAGAAAGCCATTCATGTTGATCATCAGTTTATCTTTGTTTGCCAGTCTGTTTTATGTACTTGCCACCGGGCATGTACTGTCGCGCCTATTCCATAAGGAAGGCCCTAGTCAAAAGCTGACCATTATTTTCAGCACAGTGGCGATCCTCAGCCATATGCTGGTACTGGTAAACTCCGTGTTTACGCAGGATGGCCAAGATCTCAGCACCATTAATGTGGCGCTGCTTACCTGTTGGGTCATTGTGGTGTCGGTAACAACGGTTTCCCTGAAGTTTCCGGCCACATTGTTATTACCTGTTGTCTATGGCTTCGCCTCGATACTCCTGATAGCCAGTCTATTTGTCCCGCATCACATTGTTATGAAGTCGCTGGACGTAGATATTGGCTTGGTGGTGCATATTTCCCTGTCTTTACTGGCTTACTGCGTACTGATTATTGCCACGCTTTATGCAGTACAGTTTTATTTCATTGATCGCAGACTTAAAGAAAAAGATCTGGCCATCATGCACAGCCACCTACCACCGCTAATGCAGGTTGAATCACAACTTTATCAACTACTGACTGTAGGTACGGGCTTATTAACCTTGGCGCTGCTCTCTGGTTTTGTGTTCCTTGAAGGCATGTTTGCCAAAGAGTTTTTGCACAAAACCGTATTGTCACTGGTTGCCTGGTGTATGTTCAGTGCCGTCACCATTGGCCACCATCAGTTTGGCTGGCGGGGCAAATCTGTGGTATTTGCAGTGTTAGGTGCGTCAGGTATTGTTACCTTAGCCTATTTTGGCAGTCGCTTTGTGCAAGAAGTGATCTTAGGTAAGTTTTAATCTAAGTTTTAGCTTAAGTTCACGGTTTTTGACTT